>NZ_JBVIZY010000013.1:0-186746 GCF_055591085.1 Streptomyces sp. NPDC041713 | reverse complement strand
ACAACCGGGCCACCTTACCGGTCTGCCCCTCTTGGGGGCCGCCGCCTCCTCAGCGTCGCGGTCGGCGCCGGGGCGTCGGGCGGCGCGGGGCGGCGGGGGGGGGGGGGGGGGGGGGGGGGGGGGGGGGGGGGCGCCCCCCCCCCCCCCCCCCCCACGCCGGCGTCATCGGTTACTTGCGGACGACCGCTCCACAGCAGCAGGAACAGGCGCCAGGCACCAGAACGGCCTCGTCGCGACCTGCGCCGAAGGGCTCCAGGGCGGCCTGCGGCGTGCTGTTGCGGTGTTCGGTCACCTTCTCGGACTGCAGCTTCATGGCTGTCTCCTCTCGTTCGGATACGAAGAGTGATTCGGTCCACGTTGCACACGAGGTCTTCCGGACACTTTCCCCGGAAAGCCCCGGCGAGCCCTATCTTTCAGCCTCGCAGCCACGCAACCTAACAGTGTTTGTCCAGTCAAGCAAGAGACGTTCGAGGAATGCCCGAACCCACAAACGGCGACAGGTATTCCATTTGGCGAAATCTTTAATGAGGCAATTGTCGGAGATTATTGCGGGCCTGCCCCGACTGCTGTTACCAACAAGCTCATGAGCAGCGATGAGGCACCTCCGGTAGATCTCCTCGACCCCGCATTCATGGCCGACCCCGGCCCCGGCTACGCCCGCCTCCACGCGACGGTGCCCCTCACCCGCGTCCACCTGCGCCCCGGCCTGACCCCGTGGCTGATCAGCGGGTACGAGCAGGCCAAGGCGGTGCTTTCCGATCCGCTGTTCAGCGTGGATCCCGCGAGCACCGACCCCTCCGTGCGTGAGGCCATCGCGGCCGGCCGCGCCGAGGAAAAGACCGCACTGCTCGGCCGCCATCTGCTCAGCGTGGACCCACCCGATCACACGCGGATGCGGCGCCTGATGTCGCGCGCGCTCACCGCGCGGCGCATGCTCGAACTACGCCAGCCGGTGGGCGTGTTCGCGGACGGACTGCTCGACGGCCTCGCGGGCCGCCCCGGGTTCGACGTGCTCACCGACTACGCCCTGCCGCTCGCCGTCGACGTGATCTGCGAGCTCATCGGCATCCCGCCCGCGGACCGGCCGCGGTTCAGGGAATGGGGTCAACTCCTCGTCCAGGCGGAGCTGCAGGACGACGCGTCCTTCGACGAGGCGGCCGACGCGATGGCCGGGTACTTCGTCCCGCTGCTCGCCGCGCGGCGCAAGGAACCCGCCGATGACCTGGTCAGCGCGCTGGTCGACGCGCACGGCGCGGACCAGCTCGACGACTACGAACTGATCTCGCTGGTCTACCAGTTGTTCTTCGCGGGCCACGAGTCCAGCGCGTACCTCATCACCAACGCGACGCTGCGACTGCTGAGCCACCCCGCCGAACGCACCGCGCTCGCGGCGGATCCGGAGCTGATCGACCCGCTGATCGAGGAGGTACTCCGGGTCGACGGTCCGGTCAAGGTCCCCACCTGGCGTTTTCCGGTACGCGACACCGAACTCGGTGGCAGGCGGCTGCGGGCCGGCGAGCCGGTGCTCGTCCTGCTCGGCGCGACCGGGCGGGACCCGAGCAGATTCCCGGACCCCGACCACTTCCACAGCGGCCGCTTCGGCAGTGGTCGCTTCGACGGTGGTCGCTCCGACAACGGTCGCGCGGCGGCGCAGCAGCATCTGGCGTTCAGCCACGGGATCCACCACTGCATGGGCGCGGCCGTCGGCCGGATGGAGGGGCGGGTCGGGGTGTCGCGCCTGTTCGCCCGCTTCCCCGACATCCGGCTCGCGATCGAGCCGGACGAACTGCGCTGGCGGGACAACCTGATGATGCGAGGTGTCCGCGAACTGCCCGTGCGGGTGGGGTGACGGCCCGTATCGGGCGGACCTGAACGGCGCCGGCCGATCTGAACGGCGCCGGGCGGGTGCGACCAGCGGGGGATTGATGGCCGGACCCGCCCGGCTGTCTCAGGTGGTGCGGTCGGCGGAGACGCCGGGGGCCGGGGCCGCGCCGGGACCGTCACCGTGGGAGCCGGACTCGGAAACGTCCCCGGCATCACCGGCGGCATCAGCGGAGTCGGTGGTGTCAGCCGTATCCGCGGCCCCGGCCGCGCCCGCGTCGACGTCCTCCCGATCCCGCCCCCGCACCAGGAAGTACGCCGCGATCGCCGTCACCAACAGGAGTGCCCCGCCCACCCGTTCGGCCAGGTGCAACCCGTCCACGAAGCCCGCGTTGACGATCCCGGTGATCCGCGCGCTGCCGCCCGACCCCGTGCTGTGGGCGCCGCCGGCCTCGACGGCCCGCAGCACCTCGGCGCGGGCCGGCCCCGGCACCTGCGCGTCGACCAACCGGTCCCGGACGCTGTCCGTCATGCGGGTGGTGAGCAGCGTGCCGAGCACGGCCACCCCGAAGACGCTGCCGAGCTGACGCGTGGCGTTGCTCGCGCCGGACGCCATGCCGGAACGGGCCGCCGGCACCCGCATCATCACGAGCGTCGAGATCGGGGTGAGCGTGAGACCGATGCCGAGGCCCACCAGCAGGATCACCCACCAGTACTCCGCGTAGCGCGCCCCGGTCCCGTACAGCGAGGCCCCGAACATCGTCGCCGAGGCGAACAGGATGCCGAGCCCGAGCGGCACCGCACCGCCCACCCGCGTGGTCATCCAGCCGGCGAGCGGCGCGGAGACCATGGCGAGGAGCATGCCCGGCAGGATCGCGAGCCCGGCGCCGACCGCGGACCAGCCGAGAACCGTCTGCAGCCAGAGCATCAGGAAGTACGTGATGGCGAACAGCCCGAAGTACAGGACGAATCCGGCCAGTACGGAGCCGGTGAAGACCCGGTCGCGGAAGAACGACAGGTCGAGCATCGGCTCGCGCACCAGCCGCTCCGTGACCAGGAACGCCACGAGCAGCGCACCGCCGGCCGCGTAGGCCCCGACCACGAGGCCGTCGCCCCAGCCGCGCGAGCCGCCCTCGATCGTGGCGTACACGATCGCCGACATGGCGGCGATGGAGAGGATCAACCCGGCCAGGTCCAGGCGCCGTTCGGGGTTGGCAGACTCGGGGACCGCGGGCACCGCGAGGACGAAGCCGAGGACGGCGATGGGCACGTACATCCAGAAGATGCCGGACCAGCCGAAGTTCTCCACCAGAGGCCCGCCGACGACGGGCCCGAAGGCCACGGCGGCGCCCGCGACCGCGGCCCAGATGCCGATGGCCGTGCCGCGCTCGCCGCTGTCGGTGAAGACGTGCCGGATGATCGAGAGCGTGTTGGGCATGAGCAGCGCGGCCCCGACGCCGAGCACTGCCTGCGCCGACACCAGGACCCACACCGAACCGGCGAGCGCGGAGAAGACCGAGCCCGCGAGGAAGATGCCGAGCCCGGCCAGGAAGGTCCGCTTGCGCCCGAAGCGGTCGCCGACGGCGCCGCCGGTGAGCATCAGCGCGGCGAACGCCAGCGAATAGCCGCTGATGACCCACTGGATGTCCTGAATGCCACCGTTGAGGTCGTCCTGGATGTCCGGCAGGGCGGTGCTGAGCACCGTGCTCTGCAGCATCGTCAGGGCCAGCGGCACACACAGCGCCGGGAGCGTCCGGTAGGGGCTCGGGCCAGTCCGGGCGGGGGAATCCGCCGCCATCGCACACCGTCCTGTTCGCGTTGTCCCGCAAGATGTCTCTAACACTGTTAGATACGAGACTAACAGTGTGAGGGAGTACGAGGGAAGCGTCCTTCCGAGGGTGGCCGGAAACCTCCCCGCGTCTCGGCTAGCGTCGAGACCGTGAGACTCGCCGAAGCCCTTGCCCAGCGCCCCCTCGTGCTCGACGGCGGCCTCTCCAACCAGCTGGAGGCCGCAGGACACGACCTGAGCGACGCCCTGTGGTCCGCGCGGCTGCTCGCCGACGAGCCCGCGGCCGTCGAGGCCGCCCACCGCGCGTACTACGAGGCGGGCGCCGAGGTCGCCGTCACGGCGAGCTATCAGGCGACGTACGAGGGGTTCGCGCGGCACGGCATCGACGCGGACCGCACCCGCGAACTGCTGTCCCAGAGCGTGGAGTTGGCCCGGCGTGCCGGGGCGGGGCTCGGGCGGGAGACGTGGGTGGCGGCGTCGGCGGGACCGTACGGAGCGATGCTCGCCGACGGCTCCGAGTACCGGGGCCGGTACGGACTGTCCGTGGACGCGCTGGAGCGTTTCCACCGGCCGCGCCTGGAGACGCTCGCCGCGGCCGGGCCCGACGTCCTCGCCCTGGAGACGGTCCCGGACACCGACGAGGCGCGGGCCCTGCTGCGGGCGGTCCGCGGACTCGGGGTGCCGGCCTGGCTGTCGTACAGCGTGGCCGGCGACCGCACCCGCGCGGGGCAGCCGCTGCGCGAGGCGTTCGCGCTCGCCGCCGACGCGGACGAGGTGGTGGCGGTCGGCGTCAACTGCTGTTCCCCGCAGGACGCGGGACCGGCGGTGGCGCTCGCGGCGCGGATCACCGGCAAGCCGGTCGTGGTCTACCCGAACAGCGGCGAGACCTGGGACGCCACGACCCGCTCCTGGCGCGGGCCCACGCGCTTCTCGGCCGGCCAGGCGCAGGCGTGGCGGGCGGCGGGGGCGCGGCTGATCGGCGGGTGCTGCCGGGTGGGGCCCGCGACGATCGCGGAGGTCGCGCGGGAGCTGGGAGCGGGGCGGCCAGGACCCTGAGCGGTCGCCCGCGCCACGCCTGGGACACGGGCGCTGACCTGCGCGGAAACCGTCTCCGGGGGTGGCTGTCAGTGGTGGGGTGCAGACTGGCCGGTACCTGAGACAACGACGTCCCGGAGGTGGTCGGCATGTCCGACATCATCCTGACCGTAGGCACCCGCAAGGGCCTTTTCATCGGACGCAGGCGGGGCGGCGCCTGGGAGTTCGACGACAGCCCGTACTTCAACGCGCAGGCGGTGTACTCCGTCGCCATCGACACCCGCGGCCCCACCCCGCGCCTCCTGGTCGGCGGCGACAGCGCGCACTGGGGCCCCTCCGTCTTCCACTCCGACGACCTGGGGCGGACGTGGACGGAACCGTCGAAGCCCGCGGTGAAGTTCCCCAAGGACACCGGGGCCTCGCTGGAGCGGGTGTGGCAGCTGCACCCGGCGGCCGCCGAACCGGACGTGGTGTACGCGGGCACGGAGCCCGCCGCGCTGTACCGCTCGGAGGACCGCGGCGAGTCCTTCTCGCTCGTCCGCCCCCTCTGGGAGCATCCCACCCGCTCCCAGTGGGTGCCGGGCGGCGGCGGAGAGGGCCTGCACACCGTGCTGACCGACGTCCGCGACCCGCGCGCGGTGACCGTCGCGGTGTCCACCGCAGGGGTGTTCCGCACGGCGGACGGCGGCGCGAGCTGGGACCCGGCGAACAACGGCGTGGCCGCGGTGTTCCTGCCCGATCCGAACCCCGAGTTCGGCCAGTGCGTGCACAAGGTCGCGCGGGACGCGGCCGATCCGGACCGGCTCTATCTGCAGAACCACTGGGGCGTCTACCGCAGCGACGACGCGGGCGGGCACTGGCAGGACATCGGCGAGGGCCTCCCCTCCACCTTCGGTTTCGCGGCCGTCGCCCACCCGCACCGGGGCGACACGGCGTACGTCTTCCCCATCACCGCGGACAGCGACCGCGTCCCGGCCGACCACCGCTGCCGCGTCTACCGCACGGCCGACGCCGGCCGCAGCTGGGAGGCGCTCAGCGCGGGCCTGCCCGACGAGGACCACTACGGCACGGTGCTGCGCGACGCGATGTGGAGCGACGACTGCGACCCGGCCGGCCTCTACTTCGGCAATCGCAACGGCGAGGTGTACGCCTCGGCGGACGACGGCGACAGCTGGCAGTTGCTCGCCTCGCACCTGCCGGACGTGCTCTGTGTACGGGCCGCGGCCATCGGTTGATCGACGCCGCCGTTACGGCAGTAGGGTGACGCCGTGGCACCACGACCCTTGCATGAAATCGTCGAGTCCGGCTGGGCCAAGGCCCTGGAGCCGGTGGCCGAACGGATCGCCTCGATGGGCGACTTCCTGCGCGCGGAGATCGCCGCGGGACGCACATATCTCCCGTCGGGGCAGCATGTGCTGCGCGCGTTCCAGCAGCCCTTCGACGACGTCCGCGTCCTGATCGTCGGTCAGGACCCCTACCCCACACCCGGTCACGCGGTGGGCCTGTCGTTCTCGGTCGCGCCCGAGGTGCGGCCGCTGCCCGGCAGCCTCATCAACATCTACCGCGAGCTGGGCGACGACCTCGGCGTGCCCCCGCCGTCCGACGGCGACCTCACGCCCTGGACCCGGCAGGGCGTCCTTCTCCTCAACAGGGCGCTCACCACCGCACCGCGCAAGCCGGCCGCGCACCGCGGCAAGGGCTGGGAAGAGGTGACCGAGCAGGCCATCAAGGCGCTGGTGGCACGCGGCACCCCGATGGTGTCGATCCTGTGGGGGCGTGACGCGCGCAATCTGCGGCCGCTGCTCGGGCAGTCGCCGTCGGTGGAGTCCGCGCACCCCTCGCCGATGTCGGCGGACCGCGGCTTCTTCGGCTCGCGCCCGTTCAGCCGGGCCAACGACCTGCTGGTCCGGCAGGGCGCGCAGCCGGTGGACTGGCGGCTGCCGTGACCGAGCGGGAGTACGTCCTCGGGGTCGACTCGGGCGGTTCCGGACTGCGGGCCGCCCTGTCCGATCCGCGCGGGCCCGGCCCTGGCCGCCCCACGGAACCCCTCCGCTCCACGGAACCCCTCCGCTCCACGGAACCCGTCCGCTCCGCGGAGCCCGTACACACCGGCCCACGCGGCATCGACGCCGGCCACTTCCTGAAGCAGCTCCTGCCCATGGCGCGGGCCCTGTTGGACGAGGCGGGCGGCGGACGGATCACGGCGGTCTGCGTCGGAGCGGCGGGCCTCGCCAGCCTCGGCGACGACCTGCGCGCCCACCTGCCGGCCGCGCTCGCGGAGCAGCTGGGCGTCCACCGCACGGCGCTCGCCGCGGACGCCGTCACCGCGTACGCGGGGGCGCTCGGAGACCGCCCCGGCGCCGTCGTCGCCGCGGGCACCGGCATGATCGCGATCGGCATGGACCCGACGGCCTGGCACCGCGCCGACGGCTGGGGCCATCTCCTCGGCGACTGCGGCGGCGGCGCCTGGATCGGCCGGGCCGGACTCGATGCGGCGCTGCGGGCGTACGACGGCAGGCGGGGCGGCTCGGCCGCGCTGCTCGCCCGCGCCGCACAGCGGTTCGGTCCGCTGCCGGAGCTGCCCGCGCAGCTCTACCCCCGCCCGGACCGGCCCGCGGTCCTCGCCTCCTTCGCGCCGGACGTGGCCGGCTGCGCGGCGGACGACCCCGTCGCGCGGGGCATCCTGCGGGAGGCGGCGCGGCACATCGCCGAGGCGGCGGCCGCCGTCTGCCCCCGCACCGAGGAGTGCGAAGTGGCCCTCACGGGTGGCCTGTTCCACGTGGGCGATCCGCTGCTCGTCCCCCTGTCCGAGGAGCTGGCGGACCAACTGCCGCACGCGCGGCGAGTTGCCGCGGCCGGCGACCCGCTGGACGGAGCGCTGCGGATAGCGGCCGACGTCGCCGCGGGCCGCCTGCGCCTTCCGCGCGACGGCCGCATGCTCTCCGTTCACGGCGAAGCTCACGGAGGAGTCCGGCGAGGAATCTATGCGGAGCCACCCGATGGAGACCATGGAGAAAGCGACAGTTGACCTCTGCGTAATTCATCAGACAAAAACGGACTTATACCGCCCACCTGCACCCTCCCCGAACAGCGGGCGCCCGCAAGCCAGTAGCATGCGGGCGCATGAGCTCCCCCACTGGGCCCGCATCCGGCCTGCCTGTACGAATGCCGCGCCCCCGTCAGCCGGGCCGGCACCGCCGTCCGGAGCCCGTCGCGGCTCCTGAGGGCGCGCCCGCATTGGTTCTCGCCGTGCCGGGCGCCCCCAGCACCACCACGCGCAGCCTCGCCGAGGAAGTCGTGAGCATCGCCCGCTCCGAGCTGCCCGGCCTCGACGCCAGAATCGGCTACCTCGACGGTGTGGAAGACGCCACCGTCACGTCGTTCCCCGAGTTCCCCTCGCTGCACTCCGTGCTGGCGCACGCGGCCGCCGAGCGCACCGCCCGTGTCGAGCGCGCGCGTGCCGCAGGCGCCGAGGTGGCCGAGCCCGACGGCCCGGTGGCCGTCGTCGTGCCGCTGCTCGCGGGACCCGACGCCGCGCTGATGCGCCGCATCCGGCAGGCCGTCATGGACAGCCGCGCCGCCGCCGAGCTGAGCGATGTGCTCGGCCCGCACCCGCTGCTCGCCGAAGCGCTGCACGTGCGCCTGTCGGAGGCCGGTCTCGCCCGCGCCGACCGCGCCCGCCTGTTCACCGTGGCGACGGCCGCGGACGGCATCGTGCTCGCCACCGTCGGCGGCGAGGAGGCCGTGCAGGCCGCCGGAATCACCGGCATGCTGCTCGCCGCGCGCCTCGCGGTGCCGGTGATGGCCGCCGCGCTGGACGAGGAGGGCGCCATCGCGGCGACCGCCGAGCAGCTGCGCGGTTCCGGCTCGGCCCAGCTGGCGCTCGCGCCGTATCTGATCGGCCCCGAGCTCGACTCCGGGCTGCTCGACGCGGCCGCGAAGGAGGCGGGCTGCTCCGTCGCCGAGCCGCTCGGCCCCTACCCGGCGATCGGCAAGCTGGCGCTCGCCAAGTACACGACGACGCTCGGCATCACGCCGCAGCAGCCCTCGGGCACGCCGGTGCACTGAGCGCGTCCGTACTTCTGTACTCCCGTACGTACGGCGAAGGGCCCGCCCCGATGTGGGGGCGGGCCCTTCGCCGCGTCCGGGCCCGGCTCAGCCGAAGACCACGCAGGAGGCGGCGGCCACCGGGACGGAGCCCGAGCGGCTCGGCAGGCCGGTCTCGTGGTCGACCGTGAACCAGGTGACGTCGCCGGAACGCTCGTTGGCCGCGTACAGGTGCCGCCCCGCCGGGTCGATGGCGAGGTCGCGCGGCCAGTGCCCGCCACACGGCACGGTGGCGGTCAGCCTGGGCGCGTCGCCGGCCTCGTCGAGGGCGATGACCGAGATGACGTCCACGCCGCGCGTCGCGGTCCACAGGAACCGTCCGTCGGGCGCGACGACGACCTCCGAGGGGTATGCGTCGCCGTCCGGGGTGTCCACGAGGACGGGCAGCTCACCGAGGGGCTTGAGCGTGCCGTCGACGGCGTCCCAGGCGCAGACCGTGAGGGTGGGGCTGAGCTCGTTCAGGACGTACGCGCGGTCGCCGCGGGTGTGGAAGACGAGGTGCCGGGGGCCGGAGCCGGGGCGCAGCGCGACCTCATGGTGCAGGGTGAGCTCGCCGCCGTCGAGCGCGCAGACGCGCACGGAGTCGGTGCCGAGGTCGACGCCGACCGCCCAGCGGCCGCTCGGGTCGGCGAGGACCTGGTGGGCGTGCGGGGCCTGCTGGCGCTGCGGGTGGGGTCCGGAGCCGGTGTGCTTGAGCTCGCTCGACGGCGCCGGGGCGAGCGTCCCGTCGGCGCGCAACGGTACGGCGGTGACGCTGCCCGAACGGTAGTTCGCGGTCAGGACGTGGCCGGCGTGCAGGGCGAGGTGGGTCGGCGCGGAGCCGACCGGGACGGGCCGCCCCGCGAGCTCGACGCCGCCGGGCGTGGTCCGGAACGCGGCGACGGCGCCGTCAGGGGTCTCACTGACGGCGTAGAGCGTCTCGCCGTCGGGCGAGAGCGCGAGGTAGGAGGGGTCGGGAACGGCGTCCGTGGCGCCGACGAGCGTCAGCGCGCCCGTGCCGGGGTCCACGTCGGCGACGACCACGCCGGGGCCTCCGGCCGCGGTGAACGACCCGACATAGGCCCGCCCCACCGGTCCCGTCCACCCCGCCTGCCCCGCCTGCTTGCCGACGCCCACGCCAGTCCCCTCTCACCCCGACGCCGCCTCTGCGACGCCACACGACCAGTTGCGACCGACGCTAGCAGCCCGGTCTAGACCAAAGGGGCTTGGTGGGGCGGTGAGGGTGCGGGGGGGGGCGGGCAGCGGGGCGGGCACCGCGGTCGACGGCAGGCTGCCGGGCAGGCGTTTCGCAGGCCGACCTGCGCGAGCACCGCGCCGGGCAGCTCCGGAAACGGGCACGTCGCCGTCCAGGTGGTCGCCCTGGGCCCCGCCCCAGGCCCGTACACGTACATCCGCCCCCGACGCGACCCCGTCCCGGCGCGCACGACACTCCTCCCCCACCGGGCCGCGCCTCACGCCGTCACGCCCCCTGCGGAGTCCTCGTCGAGACGCTCAAGGGGTGGGCGAGTTCCGCGAGGGCCTTCTCCAGGTCGTGCAGGTGGGCCAGTGCCGGGTGGGCCACGGCGGTGTGTTGCGGCGCCGTGAGGGTGTCGGTGGCCGGGCGGCGCGCCGCCTCCGGCGCGGTGAGCGCCTCCACCGCCGCCTCCACCCGCCAGCACGCGGCGGCGAGCCGGTCGTCGTGCGAGGCCTCGGGATCCGCGGCGATCGAGGCGAGCCCACGCACCTCGCGGGCGCAGGCGTCGAGCAGGGCGAGCACCTGACGGGCACGTTCCTTGCGGGCCCGCAACGGGCTCGCCGGGTGTACCAGCGGCGCGAGCGAGAGCCGCACCTTGCCGAGCAGCTGCTCCAGCTCGGCGACGCGCGGCGCGGGATCGGCGGTGTCGGACCCGGCGAGTCGCGCGGCGGCCTCCGCCGTGCAGGAGTGCACGCACCGCAGGGCACGTTCGATCCACGCGTTGGTCGTGGCGTGCGTGGTGACGGGCAGCACCAGCAGGACCGCGAGAACGGCCCCGAGCGCCCCCGCGCCGGTCTCGGCGACGCGCAGCGCGAGCAGCCCCGGGTCGAGCACGCCGAGGAGGCCGTACAGGACCCCGGCCATGACGGTGACGGCGAGCATCATCCATGTGTACGACACGGCGGCGGTGTAGAAGATCCCGAAGACGCTGACGGCGACGACGATCGCCGAGGGGACGGGCGCCCCGTGCAGCGGTACCGCGACGACGAAGCCGACACCGATGCCGATGACGGTGCCGAGTACCCGCCGGAAACTCCGTACCAGCGTCTCCCCACGGGACGCCGTGTTCACGAACACCCACCAGGTGGCGCCGACGGCCCAGTACCACCGCTCGCCGGACAGCAGCTGCCCCACGGCCAGCGCGAAGGCGCCGCCCGCGACGGCCTGCACGGCCTGCCGGGTGGTCGTACGGGCGAGACCACGGGCGCTCGGCGGCGTGGGCACGGTGATGCCGGCCACCCGACGCTCGTAGCACCACGCGCCGAAGCGCACCGCGGACGACGCGCAGAGCGAGAGCAGCACGGCGGCGAACAGCTCGGGCAGCTGACCGGGGGTGGTGTGCAGGAACTGCGTGGCGAAGAACATCATGAACGCGAAGACGCCGAGCGAGTGGCCACGCGGCCCCCAGCGCCGCGCGTACACCCCGGCGCCCATCACGCCGAGGAACGCGACGTCCCGCGCCACGGGTACGTCGTGCAGCACAGCCGCGAGCGCCAGTACGGGGAATCCGACGACGGGCAGCAGCGCGGTGGTGGCGGCCTGACCCCGTACGGTCACGTCGCCCACGGTGAAGAGCGCGAGCAACGCGGCGAGCCCACCCGTGATCGCGGCCACGAGCGAATGCCCGGCCGCCCCGCACACGGCCACGGCCAACGCGATGCCGAGCACGGCCCGCGAAGCGAAGCGCAACCGCATCCGCCCCGGATCCGGCGCCACGAACACCCTCTTCAGCACGGCTTCCCCGCCCCTTTCCCGTTCAACTCAACCTGCTCGGACTACTCGGCCTGCTCTGCCTGCTCGGCCTGCCCGCATGAAAAAGGCGCCGCGGAGATCCGCAGCGCCATCGACAGAACCATCACACCATCTACCACCCCTATGGCTCAACTCGACCCCGCCCCACTGAACCATTGGCCCACCCCGAACCCGTCACCTCGATCCACGAACAAACCAATGGACCACGCCCTCCTCCTACCACCGAACCCACAGGGCCCCCTTCGCGGTCAGACGCAGTCCGTTCCGGCACGCTCGACGGCAGGGTCGCTGTCGGGGCGGGGGCCTGCATGGCGCGCAGGTGGTGTTCGAGGTGGGTGGCGCGTTCGGGGCTGATGGCGGGCAGATCGTTGCGGGCACGCAGGGTGTGGGTACGGGCCCAGTGCGGGCCGAGTAGTCGGGTGGCGAGGTGGTGCAGGTGGGTGCAGCCGCCGAGGCGGGCGTTGACCTCGTTGAAGTACACCTTGCCCGCCGGGGAGACGATGGCGTCGATGTTGACCAGGCCGCGGTATCCGAAGGTGCGCATTGCCGTGGCCAGCCGCAGGGCTCCCTCGATGAAGGCCTGCTCCAGGGCGGGCGCCAGGGGGGCGGGCATGAGGAAGCCGTTCCATACGGGTTCCATCAGCATCTCGCCCACGTTCAGCACGGTCGGCTGGGGACCGCCTGCCGGGGCACAGTCGATCTCCACGCAGAGGGAACGGCAGTGGGGGTGGTAGACCTCGGCGACGAACTGGCCGTGGGGGGCGTGGGTTTCCTCCAGGCCCGTCGCCGCCACGAGAGGGGCCAGGTCCTCGGGGTGGTCGAGGTCAAGGGTCCGGGCGGCACCGGCGGCCGGCACGGTCCGGTCGGTGCGGCACAGCAGGTTTCCGGTCCCGCCCGAGTTGCGGTCGGCCTTGACGATGATCGCCCCCGTGGCGCTCAGCAGCCGGGGCACGCAACGGATCAGATCCCCGCGGGTGGCGCACACCGCTCCGTCGGGAACCCGCACCCCTGAGCCGGCCGCCAGGGCACGGAAGACGACCTTGCTGTTGAAGAGTTCGGCTCCGCCTGCCTCCTCGAAGCTTGAGGGTCGGGGGATGTCCAGAGCGCGGGCCAGGCTGCTCAGCCCACGATCGGGCAGGTAGCCGCGGATCCCCCACTCCTGAGGGTCACTCACCAGGCGGCGCAGACGGGCCAGGAGGCCGGGGTGGTGCAGGTCCCGTTGGCTCAGGTATCGGGTCGTGCTGCCCTCGGGGGTGGGAATGTGCACGCGCGCCGGATCGAAGCCCATGGCCGCCCCGACCTCGCCGAGGTGTGTGGGGTCGACGGGCTGCGGCAGTACGAGCGCGTCGCCATCCCTCAGCAGCCACACCATCCGTGCGCCCACGGCCGGTGTTCCCTCGCGTTCCGCGGGGTCCAGGAGATCCAGACGGTCGACCATGTACTCGCTGTTGCAGTTGCCCACCCACAGCCTGCGCACCACACCACTCCCCCACCCACACACACGGCTCAGCGCCCAGCAGAGCGCTACCCCGCCCCTCGCGAGAACACGCACGGCCAGGTCGTGACGTCATCCGTCACGCAGCGGGTGCGCTGCCGTGTGGCAGGCGCCAGCATGACGCCATGCAGGAGCGACGAGACGACCGTGTCCACGCGGGCAGGGGCCACATCCCAGGCCAAGTCGTCCCCATGGCAGCGCACCACGGGGCAGACGTGGCGAGGGCGCCCTCTCGTGGCCGACCTCCAGCGTCGCCCACGTCTCCTACAAGTACCAGTGAGCGGCGGCCTCAGGCGCAGGTGAAGGAGACCTTGCAGCGCGGAAACCGCGACTCCGTCGCGTTCAGGGTCGCCCGGCGCTCCGGGTTCCCCGTCAGTCCCACGCCGTGATCAGGGTCCGTTCCCGCACCAGGTCGGCGTGGACCTCCGGCTGGCACGGGTCCAGGCCTTCCACCGCGTCGTCGATCGCGGCCAGGGCTTCCCTGCGGCGTCCGAGCTTCCGCAAGGCCGTGGCCGTGCGGAAGAGCATGATCGGGTCGCCCCGAGGGAAGGCGGGCCGGGCAGCCAGGTCCAGCATGTGCCGCGCCTGCTCCGGCAGGTCGTGGCCGAGCCACATGCCGTGCAGCAGCGCGTGGCAGACCTGCAGGTTGTCACCCGCCTCGGCCAGGCTGCGTTCTGCGGCGGCCAGACCGCTCGGGTCGGACCGCGCGAGGAGCGCGAAGGCCTTCAGGGAACGGGTGTACGGATCCGAGTACGCGTCACCGGCCGGCATCCGGCGGAGTGAGTCCAGCATCGTCCGACACCGGAAGTCGTATCGCAGACCCACGAGATGCAGATGCCGTAAGACCGTGTCGTGGCTGCGCCCCGGACCGCCGCTCCGCGCTGCTCGCGGCGGATCGGCGAGATGACGCACGGCGCTGTTGCGGCGGGCACGCGCGTACCAGGCGAGCGGGGCGCAGAACGCGGCGCTGGTGGACCAGTCGGCTCCGGCCAGACCCAGCCAATGCGCCGCTTCCCGCGGCCAGGCGGCATCCGCGTCGACGGAGCGCCGGACCTTGTGCCGCACCACCCTCAGAGCAGCCGAACGCAGCGGGTGCGAGGCCAACGCCCCGGCCAGGACGTCGTCGATGTCGGACCGCCCCAGCAGCGAGGACAGTGCCGCTGCGGCACGCCCGCTGCCGTCCTGCGTACCGGCGAGCGCGAGCAAGTCCGCACGGGCCTCGTCTGGAACGGGCGGAGCGGGCACGTACCGCTGCGCAGGGGTGGCCTCGCCGGCAGCCGTCCCACGGTTCGCATCCGAGTCCCCATCCGGGTTCGCATTCGCATTCGCCTCGGTCATCTCTTGATACTGGCCGAGTACCGCGCCACCGACGCAGAGGCTCCCTGCACGGTCACCCGGGGGCAGGAGCCGATGCCCCCACGATCGGCGCCCAGACCGACTCCCAGATCGACGGCCACCGGCGGCCCGCCCCTCACCCCTCCGCGTCGAGGCCTGCGAGACCCTCCTCCCAGCGCCGGCGGCGTTCGGCCTCCGACTGCTCCCACCAAGGCGTGCCCCGTTCGCCGAGCGCGATCTTCGCCCGGTTCACACGTGCCCGCGCCGCCCGCTCAGCCTGCGCGTCCCTCGCAGTCGTCGTCGCGGTCGTCGCGGAACGCACCGCGCGGCGGGCCGCCATGAGGTGATGTCGCAGCCGGGCGGCGACGTCCTCCGGGATCAGCGGATCCGTCGCCCGCCATTTCCTCCCCTTGATGACGACGAAGTGTCCGTCAGGGGTCTTCTGCGGTGGTGCGCGGTGTCCTTCCACACGCGCGATTCTGCCCGCCGACGTGGCGCTCGTCGTGCGGAGGCACACCGGGACACGCACGTGTCAGGCGGCGCTGCTATGCCCGTACCGTCGCAGGCCGGCGGGGTGCCCACGAGGTGGGCGGCGAAGTCGCGCGTGGCCTACTTCTCCACGTCGGTGCTCGCCGCGAACGGGTCGCCCAGCACCCCGGCGAGGCGGATGAGGCCCCGGCGGCCGTCGTCGGTCGTCACGGCGTAGAGGGTGTAGAGCCAGCCACGCTCGGCCGCGTGCGCCTCGGTCCACGCCAGGAGTTCACCGACGTCGACACCGCCCTCCCCGCCCCCGCCGTCGCCCTCGCTCCCACCCCCGCCAGAGCCATCGACGTCACCGGCGCCGGAAACCTCGTACTCGTGTGCCCAGCCGGTCGAACGGTCCCAGAAGCAGACCCGGTAGGTGGCGTGGTCCTGTTCCCACTTGATGTCCCGGGGGTCGACGCTACGAAGATCCATGCGGTGAGCCTATGCCGCCCCTCCTGGTCAGCCGGAGGCCGCCCGGGTCAGCCCGAGTCAGCCCCGCTCAGCCCGCGAAGAAGTCCCCCAGGGCGGACGCCAGTTCCTCCGGAGCCTGTTCGGCCACGTGGTGCCCGGAATCGATGCCGTGGCCCCGGACGTCCGGCGCCCACCGCCGCCAGATCTCCAACGGGTCGCCGTACAGGTCCTCCAGGTCGTCCCGGAGCGACCACAGCGCCAGTGCCGGGCACTGGATCCGTACCCCGGCGGCGCGGTCCTCCTCCTCGTGCCGCCGGTCGACGGTGAGGCCCGCCCGGTAGTCCTCCAGCATCGCCCGCACCACATCGGGGTTCCGCATGGCCGCGCGCCACTCGTCGTGGTTCTCCTGGCCCATGGTCCGCGGATCGCCGCGGTACCAGCGGTCGGGGTCGGCGTTGATGACGCGTTCGGGGATGTCCGGCTGCGCGAAGAAGAACCAGTGCCACCACTGGGTGGCGAAGGTGGCCGTGATCCGGGACAGGTGCTCGGAGATGGGCAGGCAGTCGAGCAGCGCCACCCGCGAGACCGTGTCCGGGTGGTCGAGCGCCAGCCGCAGGGCGACCGCGCCGCCGCGGTCGTGCCCCGCGAGCGCGAACCGGCTGTGGCCGAGGGAGCGCAGTACGGCGACGACGTCACCGGCGACGGCCCGCTTGGAGTGTCCGGTGTGGTCCGCGGTGGGTGCCGGGCCGGTGGAGCGGCCGTACCCCCGCAGGTCGGGGCAGATCACGGTGAAGCCGCGCCGCACGAGGAGAGGGGCGACGCGGTGCCAGGTCGCGGAGGTACGGGGGTGACCGTGCAGCAACACCACGGGCGGGCCCTCCCCGCCGTGCCGTACGAAGATCGACGCGTCGTCGACCTCGATCCGCTCGGTCTCGAAGCCTTCGAACAAGGCCGGCACCCCATCCCCGTCGTCGTGTCGTCGCACCCATCGGCTCGTGCGTGGTCGGTACAGGCGTTCTTCTGCCCCCGTCCGGCTCCCCCGCACCCCATGCCGCAACGTTTCTGCGGTGAACCTCGTGCGCCACTCGGGCCAACCACCGGTTCGCCCCCGCGCAGACGGCAAATCTGGCGAGGTGATCAAGAACATCGTCCGCGGCCTCGCCGCGCTCAGCCTCACTCTGACCCCTCTCCTCGCCGCGCCGCCCGCACCGGCCGCCCCCGGGGCGCCGACCGAGACCACCACCCTCGCCGACGCCGTGCACCGCGTCCCCGCCGCCGACGAGAACCGCGACGGCTACGCCCGCGCCCGCTTCAGGCACTGGAACGCCGGAGCGAAGGCCGACGGCTGCGACACCGGCGCCGAGGTGCTGATCGCCGAGGCCAGCGAGGCGCCCGCCGTCCGCGGCCGCTGCAGGATCACCGGTGGTGAATGGCTCTCGTACTTCGACGCCCAGGAGGTCGAGGGCACGCGCAAGCTGGACGTGGCCCACCTCGTGCCGCTCGCCGAGGCCTGGGACTCCGGCGCGTCCGAGTGGAGCGCGGCGCGCCGTGAGGCCTACGCCAACGACCTGGGCGCCCCGGCCTCCCTGGTGGCCGTCACCTCCCGTACCCACCGCGCCCGGGGCGCCAAGGACCCGGCGCACTGGCTGCCGCCGCAGCCCTCCGCGCACTGCCGCTACGTGTCGGAATGGGTGGCCACCAAGCTCCGCTGGGACCTGGCCGCCGACCCCGCCGAGCTCGACGCCCTCGCGGTCTTCGGCTCCGGCCCGTGCAAGCGCACCGTCGTCAGGTACAAGGCGGTGCGCTGAGGCGGTGACAAGGCCGGTCCGCCGGGGCCGCGTTGACCCACACCGGGGAAGATGCGGATTTCCGGGGATGGACCGCGCTCTTCCGGATACTCGTAGGAGATGGTCTGGACACCGAAACGGCAGGGAAAGCACGGCGGCGACGCACCGGAGGGGCACCCGGACGACGACCGGGCGGGGGCGACCGTCGGGCCCGATGAACAGGTGGAGCGGCAGGCTCCGGACTCCCCCACGAAGCTGCCCAAACGCTCCTGGGGGGCGGTGCTCAAAGGCACCGTCAAAGAGTTCCAGGACGACGAACTCACCGACCGTGCCGGGGCGTTGACGTACTACGGCATCCTCTCGCTGTTCCCGGCGCTGCTGGCCCTCGTCTCGCTGCTCGGGATCGTCGGGCAGTCGGCGTCGCAGAAGGTCCTGGACGGCATCGAGGACCTCGCGCCCGGCTCGGTGCGGGACATTCTCAGCAGCGCCGTACGGCAGTTGCAGGGCAATGCCGGGACCGGTTCGGTCATGGCGGTCGTGGGTCTGCTGCTCGCGGTGTGGTCGGCGTCCGGCTATGTCGCGGCGTTCATCCGCAGCGCGAACGCCGTCTACGACATGCCGGAGGGCCGCCCGGTGTGGAAGGTCCTTCCGATAAGGCTCGGGGTGACCGTGATCCTCATGGTCCTTGCGGTCGTCAGCGCGCTGATCGTGGTGTTCACCGGCGGCCTCGCCAAGGAGGCCGGTGACCTGCTGGGCTTCGGCGACACGGCGCTCACGGTGTGGTCGATCGCGAAGTGGCCGGTGCTCCTGATCCTCGTCACGGTCATGATCGCGCTGCTGTACTGGGCCACGCCGAACGCGAAGGTCCGCGGCTTCCGCTGGATCACGCCGGGCAGCCTGCTGGCCCTGCTGATCTGGATGGTCTCCTCGGCCGGTTTCGCGTTGTACGTGGCCAACTTCGCCTCGTACAACAAGACGTACGGCACCTTCGCCGGCGTGATCGTCTTCCTGGTATGGCTGTGGATCACCAATCTGGCGATCCTGCTCGGCCTCGAGTTCGACGCCGAGATGGCCCGCCAGCGCGCGGTCGCGGGCGGCCTCCCGCCCGACCAGGAGCCGTATGTGGAGCCGCGCGACACCCGGGCGTGGGACGACGAGGACCGGGCCCGCCTCGATCCCTGACCGGGCCCGACGGCTGCCGTCAGCCGGACTTGCGGGCCACGCCGCCGTAGAAGCCGATCTCACCGGACCGCTCCGGCGGTGTGCCGTCGGGGCGCCAGAACGGGACCTGGGCCAGGCCGGGCTCGACCAGTTCGAAGCCGTCGAAGAACCGCTCGACCTCGGCGCGGGAGCGCAGGTTCAGCGTGGCGGTGGCCTTGGTGTAGACGGCCTGGGCGTCGCTGCGGTCGGCGAAGTCGCCGGTGGCGTGGGAGAGGACGAGGAAGCTGCCGGCCGGGAGCGCGTCGCGCAGGGCGGCGACGATCCGGCCGGGCTGCTCCGCGTCGGTGAGGAAGTGCAGGACGGCGACGAGGAGCACGGCGACGGGCTCGTGGAAGTCGATGACCCGGCGCACGTCCGGGTGGTGCAGGACGGCGTCCGGGTCGCGCAGGTCGCCGAGGACGATGCTGGTCGTGCCGGAGCCGCCGAGCAGCGCGTCGCCGTGCGTCTTCACGATGGGGTCGTTGTCGACGTACGCGACGCGCACGTCGGGGTCGATCTCCTGCGCGGTCTCGTGGACGTTCGGCGAGGTGGGCAGCCCGGTGCCGATGTCGAGGATCTGGCGCACGCCGCTGCCGACGACGTGGCGGACGGCGCGCTGCAGGAAGGCCCGGTTGGCGCGCACGCCGATCCGTACCTCGGGGGCCACGGCGGCGAGTTCGTCGGCGGCGCGCTGATCGACCTCGTAGTGGTCCTTGCCGCCGAGCAGGTAGTCGTAGATCCGCGCGGGGTGCGGCCTGCTGGTGTCCATCGCCCCGGCGGGAAGACCGGGGGAACCGGGCGGACCGGAAAAGCCGTCCTGTCGCACGCGTCGCTCCTCTCGGCCGCCCCTATGACCCCTTGTCCGCGAGCGGCAGCCGCCAGCTTTTCATATCGCCTCCGCCGCGCGGGCTACCGGCACTCCGCCTCCGGATCGGGGTGGACCGGCTCGCTGATTTTGGCGCGGGCGGCCTCCAGTTGGGCGGCGAAGGCGATGCCGAGGAAGAGTGCCACGGCGGTCAGGTTCGCCCACAGCAACAGGGCGATGAACGCCGTGAGCGGCCCGTAGATGGCGCCGAACGCCCCGCTCTCGCCCACGTAGAGGGCCAGCAGCCAGGTGGCCGCGACCCAGAGCGCCAGATGGACCGCCGAACCGAACGCGAGCCAGGTATAACCGGGTTGTACGCGACGCGGGGCCCTGCGCAGGATCACCGCCGACGCGATCCAGGCCAGCAGGAGACCGGCGGGTATCTCCAGCGCGCCCCACCGGCCGATGCCGCCGTGGTGGTCCCCGGTGGTGCGCGCGACCGCGTCCCCCACGGCCGTACCGGCCACCATCACGACGAACCCGAGCACCATCGGCAGCCCTGCCGTGACGGACAGGACCAGGGCCCGGCCGTACTTCGCCGGGGCGGGCCGGTCGCGCTCGATGCCGTAGATGCGGTTCGCCCCGCGCTCGATCTGGCCCATGGCCGAGGCGAGGTTCAGCACCGCGAAGGCAAGGCCGAGCCAGAGCGCCACCGTGCTCCACAGGTCGCTGTCGGCGGTGCGCCGCGTACCGTCGAACGCCTTCTCCACGACGTCGGAACTGGCGCCCGGGACGATGCGGGCCAGCGTCAGTTCCACCACCCGGCCCACGCCCTCGGTGTGCACACTGGTCGCAAGGCCCACCAGGACGACGGTGAACGGGACCAGGCCGAGCACCATCTGGAAGGCGAGCGCACGGGCGTTGGTGAAGCCGTCCGCGTAGCGGAACCGGCTGAAGGAATCCACCAGCAGGCGCAGCCCCCCGTAGTGGCGCAGTGCGGTGAAGGCTTCGTCACCGGAGAGTTCTTCTCCGATCATGTCCCGGGTCTGCGGGACGCGGACGGCGGTTCCCACGCGGGGCTGCTCCTCGGGTAGGCAGGGGCACGACTGTCCCTCTCCGCATGCCCCGCTCCGTATTGCGCACGCCTGACCTACGAGAACGGCTCTGACCTCGGCTTTTTCCGGCCGGACCGGCCACCGGATGCGAACCGGGCCGGGCGCTGCAAGCCTGGTGTGGGGGGCAACGCAGAGAGGCAGGCACCCATGTCAGTCATGGACAAGCTCAAGCAGATGCTCGGGGGCCACGAGGACAAGGCCGGCACGGGTATCGACAAGGCGGGCGACTTCGTCGACGGGAAGACCGAGGGCAAGTACAGCGGCCAGGTCGACACCGCCCAGGACAAGCTCAAGGACCAGTTCGGCAGGGACCAGGACCAGCCCCCGCAGACCTAGCGGGCCCCGCCGGAAGCCGCCGCCCCGCACCGGAGTGCTCCGGTGCGGGGCGGCGTCGGGCCGGTGAGCGCGGGTCCTACTTGTTCGGGTCCCGGAAGCGGCCGAACGTCTTCGTGAGGCTGTTCAGGAGCGAGCCGTCCGTCTTCGGCGCCGCCGGCTTGAGCGGCCCCGGGATGCGCACCCCGCCCCCGCCGGTCGCCTCGGCGAGCGCCGCCTGCGCGGCCTCGGCCGCCTCCCGGTACAGGTCGCAGGAGTTCGTCATCGCCTCCAGCGCCTCGGCGTACCGGACGACCATGCCCTGGGCGTGCGCCAGCTCCTCCTCCGGGGTGAGCAGGTGCCAGCCCTGGCGCAGCCGCGCGAGGGCCCGCTCGGCCTCCTCGTCCATCGGCCGCGGCAG
Source organism: Streptomyces sp. NPDC041713 (assembly GCF_055591085.1). Classification (NCBI taxonomy): domain Bacteria; kingdom Bacillati; phylum Actinomycetota; class Actinomycetes; order Kitasatosporales; family Streptomycetaceae; genus Streptomyces; species Streptomyces sp. NPDC041713. The sequence goes on along the minus strand of NZ_JBVIZY010000013.1, from coordinate 165,602 downwards.
CGCGGCGAACTCCCTGATCCTGTCGAGGAGTTCGACCGGCTCCGAGCCGTCGAGGAAGACGCTGCGCACCGTGAAGCGGTCCGCGTCGTACTCCGGGAGCTTCGGCTCGGTGGGCAGCACGACGCCGCCGCCGCGCGGCATCCGCGCGCCGAGCTCCCGCTTCATCGCGAAGTCGACGATCTGCGCCTGCTCCGGCGTGCCCCGGTGCTCCACGATCTGGTGCCGCAGGCTGGGCGGCAGGTACACGGAGACGGGCTGCTGGCCCTTGGCGTCCGGCGTCATCGCCTCGTGCACGACGACGTGGATGAACCAGCTCTGCCGGATGCAGTCGCGCAGCCGGTGGCGCAGTTCGTCGTCGTCCTTCGGCAGCTGGTTCGCCGAGCGCAGGCGCACGTCCGGGACCACGTCGTGGTCCCAGGGGATGCGGTCGCTGTCGGGCCAGAACATGGTGGCGGGCGAGGGCCAGCGCATGTCCCACGCGTCCTCCGCCTCGGCGGCGAGGATCCAGGTGACGCCCTCGCCCTCCTTGCGGCGGGTCCCGGGGTCATACGTGATCAGCTGGGCGCGCACCGTGACGTCGTCGGCCACGCGCCAGCGGGCCTCGAAGAGGCGGCGCGCGGTCGGGCCCGGGTCGGCCGTCTCGTCCCGCGGATACAGGACGCTGGAGCGGGCCGCCTCGACGGGGTCGAGGTCCAGGAAGTCGTCGAGCACCCCAGCCGCCTTGAGGGCGATCAGGTTGCGCCGGACGTCCTGCTCGGGTTCGGGTCCGAGATGGCTGCCGCGCGCGAGCCACACGGTGTCGGGGACAGTGGCGGTGGGGGTGCTGTTCTTGGTCATGGAGTCGTTCTGTGAGTGATCAGGGCCCGACCAGTATGGCTCGTACGCCTGTCAAAGGAAGCGGTACCGTCCCATTGACCTGCCCCTGATCGGCCCGTTCAGTCACGACACCCTTCTGACCAGCGGTGACGCGTGTCAGGTGGGAGAAACGCCCGTCCCCCGGGCGAGGGACCGGCGCCGGAATGCCGGCACCGGCACCCTCGGCTCAGGTGCGGCGGGCGTTGTACGCGTCGGCCGCCGTCTCGTTCATCGCGCTCCCCCACGCCTGGAGCCTGCCGCTCACGGCGCCGTGGGGCGGTTCGACGTCCGCCCCGGGCCGCATGCCCCGCCTGCCGCCGGGCGCCGCGGGCAGCAGGCGCGCCAGGACGCCGTTGAGCCGGGTCGTGGCCGTCGGCGCCACCCCGTGGGCCAGGTCCGCGGCGCGGGCCAGGGGCGTCAGGACCAGCCGGGTGCGGCGGCGGACCACCGCCTTCACGATGCGCTCGGCCGCACGCTGCGCGTTCATCGAGACGACGGGCGCGCCCGCGACGGCGGAGAACCAGCCGTACTCGCTGCCGCGGTCCCCGCCGAACTGCGCGTGCAGATGCGAGCCGGTGCGCATCAGCCCGGGGTAGACCGCGGTGACGCTCACGCCGGTGGGGCCCGCCTCGGCGTTCAGCCCCTCGGCCAGGATGCCGGTCGCGGCCTTGGCGCTCGCGTAGGGCAACAGATGCGGGACGCCCAGCAGGCCGCCCACCGACGAGATCAGCCCGAGGCGGCCGCCCCGCTCGCTCTCCCGGAGGTACGGGAGAGCCTCCAGGGAGGTGTGCACGGCCCCCATGAACAGGGTGCCCATGGCGTCCCGGAACTCGGCGGCGCCGATCGCCTCGACCGGGGCCACCTGGATGATCCCGGCGTTGGCGATGACGATGTCGGGGCCGCCGCACCTGTCGTGGGCGGCCTTGAACATGTGGTGGACGGACTCCTGGTCCCGTACGTCGCACACCGCCGTGTGGATGTCGACATCGGGGTTGCGGTGCCGCAACTTCTGCTGTGCGGCGGCGAGTTCGTCGGCGTCGCGGGCGGCGACGACGACCGTGGCGCCGCGGGCGGCGAGGCGGTCGGCCATGAGGAGGCCGAGGCCCCGGGAGCCGCCGGTGACCAGTGCGGTCGCTCCGGTGAGTGACTCGGTTGAGTGCGGCATGATCGCCTGACGTCCCTTCCGCTCAGGGCCTGAGGAGCGTCTTGATCATCCCGTCTTCCTTGTCCTGGAACATCCGGTACGCCTCGGGGGCGTCCTCCAGCGACATGTGGTGGGTGGCGAAGCCGTCGACGCCGAGCGGGTCCTCGTCGGTGAGGAGCGGCAGGATGTCGTCCACCCAGTTCCTCACGTTGGCCTGGCCCATGCGCAGCTGGATCTGCTTGTCGAACATCGTCAGGACCGGCATCGGGTCGATCGCGCCGCCGTAGACGCCGATGACGGAGACCGTGCCGCCGCGCCGGACGATGTCGATCGCCGAGTAGAGGGCGTTGAGCCGGTCGACGGCGACCCGGTCCATGAGCTTCTCGGCCAGCGCGTCGGGCAGCAGGCCCACGCCCCACTGGGCGGCCTTGGCCACCGGCGCGCCGTGCGCCTCCATGCCCACGGCGTCGATGACGGCGTCCGTGCCGCGGCCGTCGGTCAGGTCCCGGATCACGTCCCCGAGGTCCTTGCCGTGCCGGCGCAGGTCGAGGGCCTTGACGCCGTCCGCGTGGGCGCGGCTCAGCCGTTCGGGCACCAGGTCGACGCCCACGACGAGGCTCGCGCCCCGGTGCAGCGCGATGCGGGCGGCCATGGCGCCGATCGGGCCGAGGCCCAGGACGGTGACGGTGCCGCCCTGCGGGATGTCGGCGTACTCCACGGCCTGCCAGGCGGTCGGCAGCACGTCGGAGAGGAAGACGAAACGGTCGTCCGGCGGGCCCGAGGGCACCTTGATGGGCAGGGTGTTGCCGAACGGCACCCGCAGGAACTCCGCCTGGCCGCCGGGGACCTGGCCGTAGAGCTTGCTGAACCCGAAGAGCGCGGCGCCCGATCCGCGCTCCCTGACCTGGGTGGTCTCGCACTGCGACTGCAGGCCCCGGTCGCACATGAAGCAGTGCCCGCAGGAGATGTTGAACGGCACGACGACCCGGTCGCCCACCGAGAGCTCGGTGACGTCCGCGCCGACCTCCTCGACGATGCCCATGGGTTCGTGGCCGAGGATGTCGCCCGGGTCGAGGTAGGGGCCGAGCACCTCGTACAGATGCAGGTCGGATCCGCAGATGCCGCTGGACGTGACCCGCACGATGATGTCGGTGGCGTCCTTCAGTTGCGGATCGGGGACGGTGTCCACACGGACGTCTCGCTTGCCGTGCCAGGTGAGTGCACGCATCTCGGGTGTTCCTTCCGTAGCTGTGGCGCCGGACTCGTCACGGGTGTCCCCCGAGTGGGCCAGCCATGCATGGTCATGGCGGCCCGCGTGAAATCGGGCGGTGTTACGGGGCGGTGTTACGCCCCGGGGCCGCCGCTCCCGAAGGAGCCGCTGGAGCCCGGCTTCCAGCGGCGCGGGTCCTGGTCGTCGCTGCGCTTGTCGCCCGGGTGCATGTTCTCCGGCCGCAGCCGCTCGCTCTCGTCCTTCGCGTGCGGCATCTCGTCCGGCTCGCGCATCTCCCGAATCTCGTGGACGGGCCCGGACTCGGGCATCTTGGTCTGCTCGTCCGCGCGCGGCGGCGCGGACTCGCGCTGGCGGACCCGCTTACCGAGCCAGAAGGCCCACAGCAGCGCGCCCACGAGGATCAGTCCGCCGATGAAGGCGCCGATCGCCCCGAGTTCCGCGCCGGAAGCAGCCAGGACGTACGGTTCGCCGCTTGCCATGATCATGAGATTCGACTACCCGAAATATAAGCGACAAAAACCCCAAAACGGATTGGAATAAACTGGGCCATACCGTTTCATGGCGCGCGCTCGCGTACGGGAGCGATCACGGAGACCATGAGGAGACCCGCGCGCGGACCTGCCCGCGTGCTGCCAGGGTGACGTCGTCGAGAGGAAGAGCCTCATGAGCGTGCCGGTCCCGCCCGACCCCGATACCCGCCCCGCCCCGACGCCCGGCCCCGGCCCGGGCGGACCGCCCCCGCGCCCGCACCCGGGACCCGGCCCCGTCCCGACCCCCGGCCCCGACCCCACGCCGGACCCGGGTCCCGAGCCCTCCCCGTTCCCCACCTCCTCCCCCTCGCCCTGACCCTGACCCGCCACGATGACGGACCCGCGGGCCTTCCCGGCGGCAGTACGGCACGGATACCCCAGGACGGTACGAAGATGAACAGCCACGGAGCAGTCGCACGCGAGGTCACAGGCACGGATTCGGTCCATGGCGCGCCCTGCTGGGTGAGTCTGACCGCACGCGATCTGCCGACCGCGGAGCGGTTCTACGAGGCGGTGCTCGGCTGGACGTGGCGCGCGGGCAGGCTGGGCGACCAGTACCGGTTCGCGAGCGTGAACGGGGTGCCCGTCGCGGGCGTCTCCGCCATGGACACCCTCGGGCAGATGACCGTCGCCTGGACCCCCTACTTCGCCGTGGCGAACGCGAACGAGACGGTGTCCCGCAGCCACGAGCGCGGCGGGACGACCGCCGTGGGCCCGATCTCCTTCCCGCCGGGCCGGGCGGCGCTGCTGGCCGACCGGGACGGCGCCGTCTTCGGCATCTGGGAGGGCGAGCTGGTGGTCGGCTGGGAGAAGTGGCGCGCCGCGGCGCCGACCTTCGCCGAGCTGCACACCCGTAACGCCTTCGACGCGGCCATCTTCTACGGCGAGGTGCTCCGCTGGGCGACCTCGGAGCCGGGCGCGTGCGAGGTCGACTACGAGGACGAGGAGGTCGTCCTGCGCAGCATGGGGGACGTGGTGGCCCGCATCCACTCCGGCGCGGTGGACTCCGCGCCCGACCCGACGATCCGCCCGCGCTGGCAGATCCACTTCACGGTCGCCGACGTGGACGCCTGCGCCCGCGCCGCGCGCGCCCACGGTGGCAGCGTCCTGCTCCGCGACGAGGGCTCGGCCGAGGCGGTCCTGCGGGACCCGGACGGGGCGCTCTTCGTGGTGAACGCGCGGTAGCGGTGGGTGAGGGGCGCGGGCCGGTGAGCCGCGGGGGCGGTGAGCCGCGAGGGCCGCTGAGTCGCGTGGGCCGGTGAGCGGAACGGACCGGCCCGGGATGCGCCGGGCCGGACTCCGGGGTGCCATGGGGAGAGGCCAAGAGTCCCCGCGGTGACACGGGGAGTGACGGGAAAGGGTGGCACCGGCATGGCGCGTCCAGTGTGGAGCGGAACCGTGACCTTCGGCCTCGTGTCGCTGCCGGTCCAGATGTTCACCGCAACGGACAGCCACACCATCCGCTTCCACCAGCTGCAGCGCGGTACGTCCGATCGGGTCCGCAACAAACGGGTGAACGAGCGGACCGGCGAGGAAGTCCCCTACGACGAGATCGTCAAGGCGTACGACGCCGGTGACGAGTACGTCCTGGTGGAACCGGACGAGCTGGACGACATCGCGCCCGGCCGCTCCAAGTCGGTGGAGATCACCGGCTTCGTCGACCTGGCGGACGTCGAGCCGATCTTCTTCGACAAGACGTACTACCTCGGCCCGAAGGGCAAGGAGTACACGAAGATCTACGCCCTGCTGGAGAAGGCCCTCTCCGAGGCGGACCGAGCCGGCATCGCCACGTTCGTGATGCGCAACCACCAGTACCTGGTCGCGTTGCGGGCCGAGGACGGGCTGCTGACGCTGCACACCCTGCACTGGGCGGACGAGATCCGTGACCCGCGCAAGGAGATCGACGACCTGCCGAAGCAGACCAAGGTCACCGACCGCGAGCTGAAGATGGCGCGGCAGCTCGTGGACACCCTGCACATCGAGTGGAACCCCGAGGAGTTCCACGACACGTATCAGGAGCAGGTGGCCGCGCTCATCGAGGCCAAACGGACCGGCGAGTCGGTCGAGAAGGCGGAGCCGCCGGCCGAGTCCACGAACGTCGTCGACCTCATGGACGCGTTGCAGGCGAGCGTCGACCGGGCGAAGAAGCCGTCGGGCGGCGGCAAGAAGGACGACAGCAAGAAGGGTGCCGGCAAGAAGGAGAGCGGCAAGAAGGCGTCCTCCGACGGCGTCAGGCCGCCCACGCACATCAGTGAAGCCGCCGCCAAGCGCCGGGCCAGGGGCGGTGGGTCCGGGGCCGGCGGTTCCAAGGGCCGCAAGAAGAGCGCGCAAGGGCGGTCGCTCGACACGCTCACCAAGGCCGAGCTCTACGAACGGGCCACCGAGGCCGGGGTTCCGGGCCGCTCCGGCATGAACCGGGACGAGCTCGTCGACGCCCTGCGCGACGGACGGCGGCACAAGGCGACGTCCTGAGGTCCGACGCGACCCGCGCTCAGGCTCTCACCTTTCGCTCTCACCACTCGCTCTCACCAATCGCTCTCACCACTCGATGTGCTCCACGGCCGCGACCTCCGCGTCCATGTTGCGCCGCATCATCCGCAGCGCCGCGTCCGCCAGTTCGGCGTCGATGGACGCGACGGCGTCCTCGGCGACGACCACGTCCAGGTGCCGGATGTGGGCGTCCAGCGCCGAGTAGAGCACGCACTGCTCGGTGACCTGGCCGCACAGGATCACGCGCCGCACGCCCAGCTGGGACAGGAGGTATGACAGGGGCGTCTCGTAAAAGATCGAGTGCCGGGCCTTGACCACGAACAGGGAGTCGCCGTCGGGCCGGATCGGCTCGATCAGGTCGGCGTGCGGGCCCGACAGCGCGGTGTCGACGAGCTCTCCGTGGTGCGAGCGCCACTCGCCGAAGTTGTCGTTGGCGTAGATCACGGGGATCCCCGTGGACCGGGCCCGCTTCAGCAGCCCGACCATGGGCGGCACGATCTCGCGGACGGCGGGCAGGAGCACGTCCGCGTCCTCGTGCTCGTACGTGTTGATCATGTCGATGACGATGACCGCGCTCTCGCTCGCGCCCTTCTCGCTCATACCTTTTTCACTCATGCCTCTATGGTCACTCCGTTCCCGCCGCCAGGCGCTCCAGCCGCCGGGACGCCGGGCCCACCCCGCGCGCCCGGCGGGCGAGCCCCGCCCAGGGGTCGGTGTCGAGCCGGTCGCCGAGGTCGGTCACCGTCCAGCGGCGGGCCGTGAGCTCCGGCGCGTCCAGCTCGTCCCAGGCCAGCGGTACGGCGACGGGGGCGCCGGGCCTGGTCCGTACGGCGAACGGGGCGACCGCGGTCTGGGCGTATCCGTTGCGCGCGACGTCCAGGTACAGGCGTCCCTTGCGGGCGTCCTTGCGCGGCTCGGTCGTCAGCTCCTTCGGGTACCGGGCCGCCAGCACGTCCGCGGCGGCGCGGGCGAAGGCCAGGACGTCGTCGACGTCGTCGCGCCGGTTCAGCGGTACGACGACGTGCAGGCCGCGTGAGCCGGTGGTCATCAGGCCCGAGGCCAGCCCCAGCTCGTCGAGCAGCGTGCGCAGGCAGTGCGCCGCGCTCCGTACCCCCTCGAAGTCGTCGCCGGACGGGTCCAGGTCGAACACCAGGCGGTCGGGACGGCGCGGCCGGTCCGCGCGGCTCAGCCAGCGGTGCGGGGTGATGCAGGCCTGGCTCGCGAGATACACCAGGGTGGCGGTGTCGTCGCACAGTACGTGCGTGACCTCGCCGTCCTCCTTGGCCACCGCCGCGCGGTGGATCCAGTCGGGGAAGTAGTCGGAGATCTCCTTCTGGTAGAAGCGGCTCCCGTCGATCCCGTCCGGCATCCGCTCCAGCATCAGCGGCCTGCCGCGCAGCTCGGGCAGCATGCGCGGTGCCACGCGCCGGTAGTGCTCGGCGAGGTCGGCCTTGGTGATGCCGTCCCCGGGGAACAGCTCCTTGTCGGCCCGCTTCATCTCGACCGTGCGTCGGCCGACCCGCAGCTCCTGGGTGGGGCTCATATGCGGCCGTCTCCTTCGTGCCGATGGTGTCCGTGGTCTTCCCGGGCGTGGTCCGCCCCCCTCGCTCAGCGGTCCTCCAGCCGGGCGAAGACGCTGTCGTCGAGCCGTGCGAGCAGGTCGGCCGGGTCCCGGTAGACCGCCTCCGCGCCCGCCTCCGTCAGGTCGGCCCGCGGGATGCCGCCCGACAGCAGCGCCACGGGGCGTACCCCGGCGCGCACCGCGGCCTGCATGTCCCAGACCGTGTCCCCGACGAACACCGCGTCGTCGGCCGCCACCTCGGCCAGCTCCAGCGCCCGGTGGACCGGGTCGGGTGCCGGTTTGCCGTCGGCCACGTCGTCCGCGCTCGCCGTCCCGACGATCACCTCGTCCGCGTCGATGGCGCGGCGCAGCGCGTCGAGTTCCCGGCCGCCCGCGGAGGTGGCGAGGACGTTGCGCCAGCCCCGGTCCGCCAGCGCGTGCAGCAGGTCGTGCGCGCCGTCGAGGGGCGCCAGACGGTCGGAGTAGGCGCCGTAGAGCGCCTTGTGGGCGGAGCTGATCTGCTCGTCCTGGTCCGTGTCCCGGTCCTCGCCGAGCAGGTGCTCGATGAGGTCGGTCGAGCCGAGGCCGATGGACCGGTGGATGGCGTGCGTGGAGACCCGGTGGCCGGCCTGGCGGAACGCCTCCCACCAGGTCGTCACGTGCAGGTGATTGGTGTCGACGAGCGTTCCGTCGACGTCGAAGAGCGCCGCGCGCCCGGCGCGCCGGGCGCTCATGAGCCGCTCCGGAGCCGGGGCAGGACGCTGGTCCGGTAGAAGTCGAAGAAGCCCTGTTGGTCGGGGCCGATCTGGTTGACGTACACCTCGTCGAATCCCGCCTGTGCGTAGGCGCGTACCGCTTTCACATGCTCCTCCAGGTCGTCGCCGCAGGTCACGGCGGAGCTGATCATGTCCCGTGTGACCAGCTCGCTCGCCTGCTCGAAGTGTTTCGGTGTCGGCAGGAGCTGTCCCAGCTCTCCCGGCAGATGGTCGGTCGGCCACAGCCGGTGCGCCGTGTCGACGGCCTGCTCGCGGTCGGGGCCCCAGCACACCTTGAGCCCTCCGATCACCGGCTTGCCCCCGCCGCCCGCCCTGCGGAACTGTTCCACCAGGTCGCTGTCGGGCGTCATGGTCACGAAGCCGTCGCCGATCCGGCCGGCCAGCGCGGCGGCGCGGGGGCCGAAGCCGGAGACGTGGATCGGTACCGGCTCGTCCGGGACGGTGTAGAGCCGGGCGTTCTCCACGGTGTAGTGGCGCCCCCGGTGGGTGACCTGCTCGCCCGTGAAGAGCTGCCGGATGATCTGGACGGCCTCCTCCAGCATCTCCATCCGCACCTCGGCGTCGGGCCAGCGGTCGCCCAGCACGTGTTCGTTGAGCGCCTCGCCGGTGCCCACGCCGAACCGGAACCGGCCCTGGGTCAGCACGGCGGAGGTCGCCGCGGCCTGCGCGTTGACCGCGGGGTGCATACGGATGGTGGGGCAGGTGACCAGCGTCGTCACCGGCAGCGAGCAGGCCTGCGAGAGCGCGCCGATCATCGACCACACGAAGGGGCTCTGGCCCTGCTCGTCGTTCCAGGGGTGGTAGTGGTCGGAGATGGCGAGCACCTCGAACCCGGCCTGCTCGGCCGCCCTGGCCTGTGCGAGCAGCTCGGCGGGGCCGAACTCCTCGCACGACAGGAAGTATCCGTAGACGGTCATCGCGCGTGGCGCTCCTTCATAGGGGTCCGTGGGGCCATATGGGTCCTGGGGATCCCTTTCACAGGTTCACGTAGTCCCTTGCACAGGTTCACGTACTGCGCGGTGCGCCACACACTGGGCGGACCCGATGGGTGAACGGCGGCCGCGTACTCGCAGGCAGCGGGTACCCCCACGTCCCTCGCGTCACACGGGGTGGCGCTTCATCCGATGAGCGCAGGTCAGGGGGGCCAGGGCTGGGCGTACCCCTCGCGCAGCGGTCCCCCGTACAGATCGAGCACCTGCCCGGCCGCGGCGGCCAGCGGGGCGGGGTCGGCGTGCGCGGCGACGACCCGGTGACCGTCCAGCAGGGCCCGGCCCCGCACTGGATCCGCGTCCAGGAGCCGCCGGGGCAGCCACTTGCCGATACCGGTCCAGGCGCGGTGGTACGCGGTGAGCAGATGCGCCGCCTCACGCAGGGCGAAGTCGGCGAGGGCGAGCTGTTCGTACGGCTCGTCCGGCGGGGTGTCCACCAGGTCGTCCAGGTAGCAGGTGAGGCTGTAGCGGCCCCGTTCCCGTTCCGCAGGGAGCAGCGGGGGCGGTCCGGCGGCGAGCACTGTCCTGGCCTGTTCGCGAGTACGGGCGAGGTGACCGTGCGGGTCCATCAGGGTCAGCCCCTGGTCGTAGACGAAGAGCACGGTGCCACGGCGGCGGGCGCGGTCCCAGGCGAAGAACTCCGGGATGTCGGCGAGGGTGTTGAGGAACAGCTCCACCAACCGGCCTTCGTGCCGGATCACTTCACGCCGGCTCGTGTCCGTGTCCGTGTCCGGCAGGAGTACGGCGACGTCGAGGTCGCTCGTCGGCGTGGCACGTCCCTGGGCCGCCGAGCCGCCGAGCGTGGCGCCCACGGCGTGCGGGAAGAGAGTGGTGACCAGGCGGAGCGCCTGAGCGGCGGGGCTTTCTCGGTCAGTCATGGGCACCCATCGTGCCAACAGCCGCGGAACCGTCGAGGACCGCGTGCGGGATCTTCAGGTTCGGTACGTCGTGAGTGCCGTGCGGACGAATGAGTGGACCAGGGGGTTACTGTCGGCCGCGCTCCATGCCACCACCGCGCGGCTCGGCTCCATGTCGGTCAGTGGCACCACCGTGAGGCCCTCCGCCGGTTCGTCGTCCAGGAGTGTCAGGCCGACCGTGCCGTTCCACCGGACGGCCTCCCGGCACTCCTGCACCGCGCGCACCACCGGACCGGTGCGGGACCGCCCGCCGTTCCAGTACGACTGCCAACGGGGGTCGGTGCCCTCCGGGAACACGAACCAGCGGCGGTCGGCCACGTCGGCCAGCGTCAGGGTGGCGCGGCCCGCCAGCGGGTCGTCGGCGCGCAACAGCGCCCCCACCGGGTCGGCGCGCAGTTCGCGCACGGTCAGGCCGGTCTCTTCGAACGGCCCTCGGGTCAGCGAGACGTCGACCGACCCCGCGTGCAGACCGCACGTGGGGTCGGACAGGTCGGTCTCGCGGATCCGCACCTCCACGTCCGGGTGCCGCCGGCGATAGGCGTCGGCCAGCCGGGCCGCGTGCCGGTCGGCGCCCCCGGCGAGAAGGCCGACGGTGAGCGTCGCGGTGCCGGCCGCCGCACTCACCCGTACCCGGACCCGGTCCGCGAGGTCGAGCAGGTCGCGCGCCTCCTCCAGCAGGACGGTGCCCACGGCGGTGAGCGCGACGCCGGCGGAGGAACGGTCGAAGAGCGTGGCGCCGAGCTCCGCCTCCAGCCGCTTGATCGCCCGGCTCAGTGGCGGCTGGCTCATGTGCAGCCGGGTGGCCGCCCGGCCGAAGTGCAGTTCCTCGGCGACCGCCACGAAGTACCGCAGCGCACGGAGCTCCATGCCGCCACGATACCGATGCGGTATCGAGGGGGTGGAAGAGGTCTTGGACGGGAGCCCGGCACCCGCGCTGGAATCAAGGACATGAGCAACGAAGCCACCCCCAAGACCACCGAAGCGTCGCCCGCCGACCCCGCCGTGTCCGTCGTCGGTCCTGACGACGGCGAGAGGATCGTGCTCGGCACCACCCTCATGCGCGTCCTCGAGGACGGCAGCAACACCGGGCACCGGCTGGGAATGGCCGAGTCCGTGATCGCGCCGCACACCGCGGGACCGCCCCAGCACCGGCACGCCCAGCACGACGAGGGCTTCTACGTCATCGCCGGCACCGTGCGGTTCACGGTCGGCGAAACGGATCACGACGCTGCACCGGGCACGCTCGTGATGGTCCCGGCCGGCGCCCCGCACACGTTCGCCAACGTGACCGGCCAACCGGCCGTGATGCTCAGCACCTTCACGCCGGACCTGTACGTCCAGTACTTCCGGGAACTGCGCGACTCGCTGTCCGAAGGGCGGCCCCTGACCCCCGAGGCGAACATCGCGGCGATGCGCCGGTTCGCCACCGAGCCCGCCGCAGGCGTCCGACCTTCTTCGTGACCCCCCGCAGGCCGCCCGTCCGTACCCGACAACGCCGTTGGGGCGGCCCCCTGTCCAGGGGCCGCCCCAACGGCGTCTCGCGCTCGCGCGGTCAGTGCTTGCCGATGTCCTTGGTCTTCTCCTTCGCCTGGCGCGCGTCGCCCTTCATCTGCTGGGCACGGCCCTTGGCGGTGAGACTCTCGTTGCCCACGGCCCGGCCGGCCGCCTCGGCTGCGGCGCCGCTGGCCTGCTCGCCCTTGGCCTTCGCCTTCTCGTTGGCGCTCATGCTCCGCTCACGCTCCTTGGCATCGACATCATGTGCTGTTCGTTCGTGTGGCCACTCAACCGTCCGGCAAACATGGCGGATCACATTCGAAATCAGCGGGTGTAGTGGACTGTTTCGCGGGTAACCGCCGCCCAACGGGGAACATCAGCCAAGCTCGAATCGAAAGGGCGGGACTCAATGATCACCGTGACGGCGCGGGAACAGGCCCAGACCACCAGGGCCGGGGAAGATCTCGTCGAGCGCGCGTACACGGACCCCTCCTCCATCGCGCCCAAGGACGCGCGAGAGGTCGGCAAGCGGTTGTTCGACCGCCTGACCCACCTCGAGGAAGGCACGCACGAGTACCAGTACGTTCGCAACTGCTTGATCGAGATGAACCTCTCCCTCGTGCAGTACGCGGCCTCCCGGTTCAAGCACCGGGGCCAGCAGGAGATGGAGGACATAGTCCAGGTCGGCACCATCGGCCTGATCAAGGCGATCGACCGGTTCGAACTGACCCGCGAGGTCGAGTTCACGTCGTTCGCCGTCCCGTACATCACGGGTGAGATCAAGCGGTTCTTCCGCGACACCTCCTGGGCCGTCCATGTGCCGCGCCGGCTGCAGGAAGCCCGTATCGAGCTCTCCAAGGCCACCGAGGAGCTGCGCACCCGCCTGGGCCGCATGCCCTCCACGGCCGAGCTCGCGGAGCTCATGCAGCTGGAGCCGGCCGAGGTCACGGAGGCGATGAAGGCGTCCAACGGCTACAACGCCGTCTCGCTGGACGCCGCGGTCAACAGCGCGGACGACGAGTCCGACACGATGCTGGCCGACTTCATCGGCGTCGACGAGGAGTCCTTTGAACTCGTCGAGAACTTCCACTCCCTCGCCCCGCTCATCGCGGAGCTCGACGACCGCGAGCGCACGCTGATCCACCTCCGCTTCGTCGAGGAGCAGACCCAGCAGCAGATCGCCGACGTCCTCGGCTGCTCGCAGATGCACGTCTCGCGGCTCATCTCCCGCATGGTGGGCAAGCTCCGCGCCGGCCTGCTGACCACCGAGTGACCCAGCCGCCCCATAGAGGCTGAGCGCTGCCCCCGTGCCGAGCGGTACGGGGGCAGCTTCATGCCCGCGCACGGATCCGCGCGGACGCCCCGGCGTCGGAGAGCTGCTTCCTCCCTGTTTCAACGTGTTTGTTGTGGTTACCTGTCGTGCTCCGGCCACGACTCGCGGGGCCGGGCACGGAGAGGGCAGTCGGAGCACGTGGTGAATCGGGTACGGAGCGGGTGGACGTGGCTGGCGCGGGCGTGGGGTTCCCCCGGGCACGAGCGCAACACGGTTCTTCTGGTGGCCAAGAGTGTGCTGGCCTCGACGCTGGCGTGGTGGATCGCGCAGGATCTCCTGCACGCGAAGTCGCCCGCGTTCGCGCCGTTCTCCGCGGTCCTGACGATGAACGTCACGATCCACCGCTCGGTGTGGCAGACGCTGCGCTACATCGCCGCGGTCGTCCTCGGGGTGGCGGTGCAGGCGGCGATCGGCTTCACGGCGGGCCCGGACCTGTTCGCCTTCGTCGTGGTCGCCGCCATCGCGCTGGCGCTCGGCCAGTGGTCGGCGCTCGGCGAACAGCGGTCGCAGATCGGCACAGCGGCGTTCTTCGCCTTCTCCACCTACGCGGCGGCCACGACCAACGGCGACCGCGCCCTGCAACTCGGGCAGATCATCCTGCTCGTCGGCATCGGCTGCGGCATCGGCCTCATCGTCAACCTGTGCATCGCTCCCCCGCTGCGCTACCGCAGCGCCGAACAGGGCCTGCACATCCTCGCCGCCGAGATGGAGTCCCTCCTCGACGACATGGCCGACGGCCTGGCCAGCGGCGACATCGACGCCGAGCGCGCCGAGCAGTGGCGTGCGGCGGGGGCACGCGCCCAGTCCGCCGTCGGGCAGGCCCGCGCCGGCCTGGACGCGGCGGAGAGCAGCCTGCCCTTCAACCCGCGCCGGCTGCTGCCCAAGCACCGCGGCTATCTCACCTTCAGCCGCTACCGCCAGTCCCTGGAGGCCCTGGAGCGCGCGGTCTACCAGCTGGCCTCGCTCACCCGGAGCCTCAGCCGCTGGCAGGACACCGAGGACACCTACTCGTACGCCCCTGTCCTGGAGGCCTACGCCGACTTCGCCGGCACGCTGCGCGACATCGCCCACGTCGTCGCGGAGCTCGACAGCGACACCCTCGCCGAACAGGCGGAGAAGATGTGCGGCCTGGCCAAGACCGCTCAGGACGCCCTGCAGAAGGTGCTGACCGCGGCACGCGACCAGGACCTGCCACTGGCCAACGCCTCCCGCCCGTACGGCGTCCTCGTCGTCGAGGCCACCCGTCTGATGGAGGAGTTCCAGAACACCTGCGACGTCCTCCAGGACACCGCCGACGAGTGACGGTCAGGGGCTTTCCGGTGCCGCGGGGCGGACGGTGAGTATCTGCTGCGCGTACCCCACCGGTCCCGTCACGTCGTGCAGGACGGTGCTGGTGATGCCCTGCCCGGTGGGGCCGAAGGTGACGGTGGTGTCGAGTCCCGTCCACCGGCCCGTGGGCTGCCGGTGCAGGTGGAGGGTGAGGTCGACGTTGGGGAACATCCAGGCGGTCGGCGGCTGGCGTGCGGCGATGCCGTTCGCGGTGTCGACGAGTGCGACGTAGGAGGCGAGCGGGCCCGCCTGCTCCCCGGCGACCAGGTCGAGCGGGGTGGAGATCCACGCCGTCGTACGGCCCGGTTGCGGCACTCCCACCGGCCGGACGTCCACGGACGCGACGTACCCGCCGGGCCAGAGGGCGTCCATCGCCCACGGCGTGAGCGTCTCGGGTGCGGGCAGCGGGTCCGCGCCGCCGCCGGCCACGGCGGTGGTGTCGCCGGCGGCGAGCAGCCAGGCGCGGGCGCGGACGACGGGCCGGCCGGCGATGAGGGCGACGGCCTCGACGAGTTCGATGGTGCGGCCGGGGCGGAGCGTCTCCACCCGGATCTCGCACTCGTCGAGGGCGAGCCGGCCGAGGATGTCGAAGCTGATCCGGGAGAGCAGCAGGCCGGTGTCCGGCCGCGCGGCGCGGTCGCGCTCGATGGCGTGCACGAGGAGGCCGCCGAGCGGGCTGAAGTGCTGCTCGTCGGTGCTCCAGGCGCCGCCGGCGTGCGCGGTGGGCTTGTAGCGGTGTTCGTCGATGGGCTCGAAGTAACTGCCGGTGTTCAAGGGGTGCGTACCTCCGGTGGAACGGCGCGACTCGGGTGCCAGTGAATCAATTGGGACGTCAGTGCGGGAAGACGGTGCTGGCCAGGACGACGTGCACGGTCGTGCCGCCGAGGATGCTCAACAGGGCGTTCCTGCGCCACAGATGCAGTCCCGCGGTGACCGCGAGGGCCGCGACGGGAGCCACGGCGCGCGGCTGGGTGAGGGGGGTGTCCCGCAGGCAGTAGACGACCAGGATCACCATGACGCCCGCGGGCATGCGGGTGCTGAGGTACCGCACGGTGGGGCTGGAGCGCAGCGGGGCGAGGGCGGCGAACGGCAGTGCGCGCAGGACCCAGGTGACGGCGGCGGCGACGAGGACGGCGGCGACGGCGTAGCCGGTGTCAGACATGGGCGGGCCTCTCGGCGGTGGTGCGGTGGCGGGCCAGGAGTCCCGCGGCGAACAGGGCGAAGGCGGCCAGGAGCATCTCGCCGGGGAAGAGGAGCCGGGCGGCCAGGGCGCTGCCGAGCGCGAGGAGCGGGGTGGGAAGGTCGCCGCGCAGGTCGCGCACGGCGTCCAGGGCGAGGACGGTGAACAGGGCGGTCAGGGCGAAGTCCAGGCCGGTGACGCCGTCCGGGATCAGGGAGCCGAGCAGCGCTCCGGCGGTGGCGCTGCCCGCCCAGTACAGGTGCATGAAGAACTGCATCCACACGATGCGCCGGCCGGACCGGCTCCTGGCCTGCTCGGACGCGGTCAGCGCGTACGCCTCGTCGGTGAGCGCGAAGGTGCTGTACGTCTTGGCGAACCGGCCCCGCACCCGGTGGAGCGGGAAGGACAGGGCGTAGAAGATGTGCCGGGCGTTCACGAGGAAGGCGGCCACGGCGACGGAGGTCAGCGGCGCACAGGCGGCGACCATGCCGATCAGCAGGAACTCGAACGAGCCGCCGTAGATGAGGGCGGACGACAGCGCCGCCCACCACCAGTCGAGCCCGGACTGGATGACGAGTGCGCCGAAGGCGAGGCCGAGCGGGAGCATGCCGAGGCCCACCGACGCGCAGTCGCCGAAGGCGGCGCGGGCCTCGCCCGCCGTCCGGGGCTCACATCGGGTGGGTGCGGCCTCGACGGCGGCAGCGGTGGTGCTTATTCGCATGCCGACATTTTATTGGGAAAGCCGCCTCATTTGGTTGCCGATAGTGACCTTATGATCTCTGTATGAGCAATGAAGTCAGCCTCGATGCCACGGACTACGAAATTTTGTTTCACCTCCGTCGTGACGGGCGGTTGTCGAACGTCGAGTTGGCCAAGCGGGTGGGCCTGACCCCTCCCCCGTGTCTGCGCAGGATCAAGCGCCTGGAGGAGGCCGGGGTGATCGCCGGATACCGGGCCGTCGTCGACCCGGTGGCGCTGGGCCGCGAGTTGGAGGTCCTCATCGACGTGGAGATCTACGCGCAGGACCGCAAGACGGTCACCGCGTTCGAGAAGACGGTGTCCTCGTACGAGCAGGTCATCGAGTTCCGGCGGATGTACGGGCGCCCCGACTACTTCCTGCGCGTCGCCGTCTCCGACCACGCCTCCTACGAGGCGTTCCTCACCGACAAGCTCAGCGGCCTGCCCGCCGTGCTGCGCCTGGAGTCGCACCTCACGATGAAGAAGATCAAGGACGACAGCTGACGTGCCCGTCCCCCG
Organism: Streptomyces sp. NPDC041713; assembly: GCF_055591085.1. Classification (NCBI taxonomy): domain Bacteria; kingdom Bacillati; phylum Actinomycetota; class Actinomycetes; order Kitasatosporales; family Streptomycetaceae; genus Streptomyces; species Streptomyces sp. NPDC041713. The sequence continues at coordinate 148,516 of NZ_JBVIZY010000013.1, read as the reverse complement.
CCCCGCCCGCCCCGGCCGTCCCCAAGAGCGCGGCCGCATCGGTGAGATGACCGATGTGCGGACACCGGGCGCGCCGACATAGTCCTCGGGAGATCGTTCCGCGGGCGGCCGCGCCGTGCCCGGCCCACCCGGTTGCCGTGCCCGGCCCGCCCGGTTTTCGAAAGGACCCTTCTGTGGACACGTATGCGGATCTGGTGTTCGTCGGCGGCCAGGTGGTCACGGTGGACGCGGAGTTCTCCGTCGCCTCGGCCCTGGCGGTGACCGGCGGGATCATCGCCGCCGTCGGCGGGCGGGAGGACGTCGCACCGCTCATCGGGCCCGGCACCCGCGTCGTGGACCTGCGGGGCGCGACGCTCCTTCCCGGGATCAACGATTCCCATCTGCACGGATGTGCCTACGGGATGGCGTCGCCGCCGCTCTCCGTCGACCTCGGCCACCCCGCCGTGGCGTCGATCGCGGACGTGGCGGGGGCGGTGCGGGAGGCGGTCGGGCGCGCTCCGCGCGGGCAGTGGGTCACGGGGCACGGCTGGGACACCGGATATCTCGCGGAGTGTGCCGCCGATCCGTCGCGGCAGCCCTCGCGGCACGACCTGGACGCCGTGAGCCCGGACCACCCCGTCGTCCTGTACTCCTTCTCCGGGCACGCCACCTGGATCAACTCCGCGGCGCAGCGACTCATCGGGATCGACCGGGACACCGTCGCACCGCCCGGCGGAGCCGTCGTCGTGGACGCGGCCGGCGAGCCGACCGGGCTGCTCCACGAGGGGGCGCAGGCCCTGGTCCAGAACGCGCTGCCGCCACTGAGCCGGCCGGAGCGGACGGCCGCGATCCGGTCGACCCTCGCGTCGCTGGCCCGGCTCGGCATCACCAGCTACACCGAGCCGGGGCTCGGCCCCGGCGGCGACGGCATCATGCGGGGCGCGCTGGGCTCCGAGACCCTCGACGTCTACCGCAGGCTGCTGGCCGACGGCGAACTCACCGCCCGGCTGGGCGTTCTGCTCCTGCCCACCGGGATGGCGGGCACGGCGGAGGAGTTCGCCCGGACGCTCGACGAGCTCGACGAGGCCGGCGACTTCGGTGGCTCCGGCGGCTTCGGTGGCTCCAGCGGCCCCGACCGCCCCGGCGAGTCGGGCCGGGTCGATCCGCGCCGCCTCGCGGTCCACGGGGCCAAGATCTTCGCCGACGGCATCGTCCCCAACCGGACGGCGTGGATGAACGAGCCGTACGTGGGCGGCGGTTGCGGCGCCCTGTGCGTCGGCGGCGGGACCGACGCCGAACGGACCGCCGAGATCGACGCGATGATCCGGCACGCGCATGCCGCCGGGTACCAGGTGGGCGTGCACGTCACCGGCGACCGGGCCTGCGACACCGTCGCGGACGCCTTCGCCGCGGCCATGGCCGGACACCCGCGGCCCGACGCCCGGCACTACGCCATCCACGGCGACTTCCTCACCGCGCACAGCATGAAGGTGCTGGCGTCGCACGGTCTCGGCGTCAACATGAACCCCACCATCAAGTGGACCGTCGCCGACATGGAGGAGGAGTTCGTCGGCGCCGAACGCGCGGCCTACGCCTGGCCCTACCGCGACGCCCTGGACGCGGGCGTACGGGTCGCGAGCGGGTCCGACGCCCCGGTCACGGACCCGGACTGGCGCCAGGGGATCGCCACGATGGTGCTGCGCGAGTCGAAGGCCGGGGGCCGGGTCAGCGGTCCTGAGCAGCGCATCACGCTGGTCGAGGCGATCCGTACGTACACGATCGACGCGGCGTGGCAGGACTTCGCCGACGACTGGAAGGGCTCGCTCGAACCGGGCAAGGTCGCCGACCTGTGCGTGCTCGACGGGGATCTGCTCGGCGCCGATCCGCACGACATCCCGACGATGCCGGTCGTGCTCACGGTGATGGACGGGCAGATCGTGCACGACGCCCTCGCCGGCTGAACGGGGCCCTCCCCGGGGGGGGCGAGCCGTCCGGTGTGCCGAGCCGTCGGGTTCGGCGGGCTTCGGGTGTGCCGGGCTCCGGGTTTGACGCGTTCCCGGACGATGATCATTCTGGGGCGATGGCAGCGGAGCGGAGCACGGCGGACATCCTGGACGCGGCCGTCCAGGTCCGCGCGGCGGCCAGAAGCGTCACGAGCGGGGCGGCGGGCGTCGACACGGTCCTGGCGGCGCTGGCGGACGTGGTCGCGTACGACCACGCGTCGCTGGCCCGTTGGGACCCGGTGCGCGGGTGCCACATCACCCTCGCCGGGAGCTACCCGGACGACGCCACGGTCTACATCGAGACCCGTCTCCACGACGACCCGGTGTTCGCCGTGCTCCGCGGCCCGTCCCGGGGCGGCCTCTGGCTCGGGGACGTGCCGGGCCAACTGCTGGCGTCCTCACCGGGGTTCCGCGACGTCCTGTCCCCCCTCGGCATCGAGGACGGGGTGGCCCAGTGCCTGTTCGCCGCGGACGGCCGGTACGTGGGCATGCTGAACGTCAGCACCCGGCGGCCCCGGCGCACGCCCGACCCGGCACGCGCCGCGGTCACCCTGCTCACCGAGTCCCTCGCGGCGATCCTCGACTCCCGGACGGCCACGCCGTGCGGCGCGCCCTCCGGCAGGCTCTCGCCGCGGGAGCTCCAGGTCCTCGCCGAACTGACCACGGGCCGCACCAACCGGGAGATCGCCCAGCGCCTGTACGTCACGCCGCGCACCGTGGGGACCCACATCGAGCACATCCTCGCGAAACTCGACCTCCCCAACCGCGCGGCGGCGGCCGCCCGAGCGGCGGCATGGGGGATCGAGGCCTCCTCCTGACGGGTTGACGGGAGGGGACACGGCCTCCGCGGTAAAGGAACCTGACCGGTTCGCCCACCAGACGCAAGCCCCAATGTCAAGAGGAAGGAAAATAACTTCTAGGCACAACCAACTGGCCGGATTGAGATCCACATCACGGCGGCGAGCGGAGGAGTCTGATCCACGTTCGTCGAGAGATGCGTGCCGGAGGTGACCGTACCGGCAGGCCAGTCCCCCGAGGGGAGTCCGTGGCATGGGACGTGGCAGGGCGAAGGCGGAGCGGATCGCGGCGGATGCCGCCGAACGCCTTTTTGCCGCCGGGCAGTTGATGCAGCGGGCGCCGACCACGCCCGAGAACCGGGCGGTGTTCCGCACGGACCAGCGCGTCAACGACGAGCCGTACCGCGAACGCTGGGCGCACGACAAGGTGGTCCGCTCCACCCACGGGGTGAACTGCACCGGCTCGTGTTCCTGGCAGGTGTACGTCAAGGACGGGCTCATCACCTGGGAGACGCAGGCGACCGACTACCCCTCGGCGGGCGCCGACCGGCCGGACTACGAGCCCCGCGGCTGCCCGCGCGGGGCCTCGTTCTCCTGGTACACGTACTCGCCGACCCGGGTGCGCTACCCGCACGCGCGCGGCGTCCTCGTGGAGATGTTCCGCGACGCCAAGCGCCGTCTTGCCGGCGATCCCGTGGCCGCCTGGGCGGAGATCACCGGCGATCCGGAGAAGCGGCACCGCTACCAGTCGGCGCGCGGCAAGGGCGGTCTGGTCCGCATCGGCTGGGACGAGGCGCTGGAGATCGCGGCCGCCGCGCACGTGCACACCCTCAAGGAGTACGGCCCCGACCGCATCGCCGGCTTCTCGCCGATCCCCGCGATGTCGATGGCCTCGCACGCGGTGGGGGCGCGCTTCCACTCCCTGATCGGCGCCCCGATGCTGTCGTTCTACGACTGGTACGCGGACCTGCCGATCGCCTCACCGCAGGTCTTCGGCGACCAGACCGACGTGCCGGAGTCGGGTGACTGGTGGGACGCCGCGTATCTGATGCTGTGGGGTTCCAACGTGCCGGTGACGCGGACGCCGGACGCGCACTGGATGGCCGAGGCGCGCTACCGCGGCCAGAAGGTCGTCGTGGTCTCGCCGGACTACGCGGACGCCACGAAGTTCGCCGACGAGTGGCTGCACCCGCATCCGGGCACCGACGGCGCGCTCGCGATGGCCATGGGGCACGTGATCCTGCGGGAGTGCTTCGTGGACCGGCAGGTGCCGTACTTCACCGACTACGTCAAGCGCTTCACCGACCTGCCCTTCCTGGTGGGGCTAGACGAGCGCGGCACGGGCGACCGCACGCCCGGCGCGTTCGTCACCGCGCGCGACCTCGACCTGGCCAAGGAGGCCGCGGCCGAGTCGCGGCGCTGGATGCCCGTCCTCTACGACGCGCGGGCCGACCGGCCGACCGTCCCGAACGGCACCCTCGGCGACCGCTGGGGCAAGGTCGGCGAAGGACGCTGGAACCTCGACCTCGGGGACATCGACCCCCTGCTGACGCTGCACGGGCATGCGGGCGCGGAGGCCGTCGAGGTGGTGCTCCCCCGCTTCGACGAGGAGGGCGCGACGATCCGGCGCACGGTCCCGGCGCTGCGCGTCGAGGGGCGCCTCGTGACCACCGTCTTCGACCTGATGCTCGCTCAGTACAGCGTGGCGCGCGAGGGGTTGGGCGAGCAGCCGGTGGTCTCGTACGACGACGCCGCCACGCCCTGCACCCCCGCCTGGCAGGAGGCGGTCACCTCGGTCTCCGCGCAGGCGGTGGTGCGGGCGGCGCGGGAGTTCGCCCGGACCGCAGAGCAGACCCGGGGCCGCTGCATGATCGTGATGGGGGCCGGCACCAACCACTGGTTCCACTCGGACACCATCTACCGGTCGTTCCTCTCCCTGCTGCTGCTCACCGGGTGCCAGGGCGTCAACGGCGGCGGCTGGGCGCACTACGTGGGGCAGGAGAAGGTCCGCCCGTACGCGGGCTGGCAGCAGCTGGCCACCGCCTCGGACTGGGTGCGCCCGTCGCGGCAGATGGCCGGGACCCCGTACTGGTATCTGCACACCGACCAGTGGCACTACGAGAAGTTCACCGCGGACACCCTCGCCGCGCCCACCGCGCCCGGCGGCCTGGCGGGTCTGCACACCGCCGACCTGGTGTCCCGTTCGGTGCGCCAGGGCTGGATGCCCTCCTTCCCGACGTTCGGCGCCAACCCGCTGGACCTCGGGCGGCGCGTGCACGAGGCCGGCGCCGACCCGGCCGGCTGGGTGGCCGCCGAACGCGACGCGGGGAACCTGTCGTACGCCTGCGAGGACCCCGACGATCCGGTCAACTGGCCGCGGGTGCTCACCGTTTGGCGCGCCAATCTGATCGGCTCGTCCGCCAAGGGCAACGAGTTCTTCCTGCGGCACCTGCTGGGCGCCTCCGACAACGCGAGCGCCGAGGAGGCCGGGCCGGACCAGCGGCCGCGCGAGGTGACCTGGCGGGACGAGGCGCCGCGCGGGAAGATCGACCTGCTGACCTCACTCGACTTCCGCATGACGTCCACCGGCCTCTTCGCCGACCTGGTGCTGCCCGCGGCGACCTGGTACGAGAAGCACGACCTGTCCAGCACGGACATGCACCCCTATGTGCACGCCTTCTCCCCCGCGATCGACCCGCCCTGGCAGGCCCGCACCGACTTCGAGATCTTCCACGGCCTGGCCGCCGAGGTCAGCAGGCTCGCGCAGGGCCGCCTCGACGTGGCCCACGACCTGATCGCCACCCCGCTGCAGCACGACACCCCCGGCGAGGCACCGCCCGACGGCCCCACCGGGCCGCAGTTCACCCTGGTGGAGCGGGACTACACCGCCATCGGCGACAAGATCGCCGCCCTCGGTCCGCTCACCGGCGAGGAGGGCATCACGGTCAAGGGCGTGACCGTGCAGCCGCAGCAGGAGATCGACTGGCTGGCGGGCCGCTGCGGCACGGCCGTCCGCGCACCGGTGCGCGGCCGCCCGCTCCTCGACACGGACGTCAAGATGTGCGAGGCCATCCTCGCGCTGTCCGGCACCACCAACGGCCGGCTCGCCGCCGAGGGGTTCGAGCGGCTCGCCGAGCGGTGCGGCGCCGACACCGGGCTCGGCGAGCTCGCGGCGTCGGTGGCCGAGCGGCGCGTCACGTTCTCCGACACCCAGGCACGGCCCGTGCAGGTCGGCGCGAGCTTCGAGTGGTCGGGCAAGGAAGGCCCGGAGCGCCGCTACGCCCCGTTCACCATCAACACCGAGCACTTCAAGCCCTGGCACACCCTGACCGGCCGGCAGCACTTCTATCTCGACCACCCGTGGATCGCCGAGTACGGCGAACAACTCCCGGTCTACCGGCCGCCCTTGGACCTCGCGGAGCTCGGTGAGCAGCCGAAGGGCGACGGCGCGGGCGGGCGTTCGGTGACGGTGCGCTATCTGACGCCGCACTCGAAGTGGTCGATCCACTCCGAGTACCAGGAGAACCTCCTGATGCAGACGCTGGCCCGGGGCGGTCCGGTCATCTGGATCGGCGTGGCCGACGCCGAGGCGATCGGCGTCGCGGACAACGACTGGATCGAGGCGCAGAACAACAACGGCGTGGTCGTGGCCCGCGCCGTCGTCTCGCACCGCATGCCGCCCGGCACGGTGTTCATGTACCACGTCCAGGAACGTCTGGTGAACGTGCCGAAGTCCGAGGCGACCGGTCGGCGCGGCGGCGTGCACAACGCCCTGACCAAGCTCCTGATCAAGCCGACCCATCTGATCGGCGGCCACGCCCAGCTCAGCTTCGCCCCCAACTACTACGGCCCGACGGGCAACCAGCGCGACGCGGTCACCGTCATCCGGCGCCGCACCCAGGAGGTCCAGTACTGATGCCCCGCGACGGAGCCCCGATCGGGCGCGTGATGGCGCAAGTGGCGATGGTGATGAACCTCGACAAGTGCATCGGCTGTCACACCTGCTCGGTCACCTGCAAGCAGACCTGGACCAACCGGTCGGGCACCGAGTACGTGTGGTTCAACAACGTCGAGACCCGGCCCGGCCAGGGCTACCCCCGCGGCTACGAGGACCAGGACAAGTGGCGCGGCGGCTGGCAGCTCAAGAACGGCCGTCTGGTGCCGCGCAGCGGAGGCCGCGCCCGCCGGCTGGCGCGGCTGTTCGCCAACCCCGAACTGCCCTCGCTCCAGGACTACTACGAGCCCTGGACGTACGACTACGAGACCCTCATCTCGGCGCCGCTCGGCGACGACGTGCCCACCGCGCGGCCCCGCTCCCAGGTCGACGGCGAGCCCACCGCGGTGACCTGGGGGCCCAACTGGGACGACGACCTGGGCGGCGGGCCCGAGCACATCGCCGGCGACCCGATGCTGAAGAAGATGAACGAGCAGGTGCGCCTGGAGTACGAGCAGGCGTTCATGTTCTATCTGCCGCGGATCTGCGAGCACTGCCTCAACCCGTCGTGCGTCGCGGTGTGTCCGTCCGGTGCCCTGTACAAGCGGATCGAGGACGGCATCGTCCTCGTCGACCAGGACCGGTGCCGCGGCTGGCGGATGTGCGTGAGCGGCTGCCCGTACAAGAAGGTCTACTTCAACCACCGGTCGGGCAAGGCCGAGAAGTGCACGTTCTGCTACCCGCGCGTCGAGGCGGGCCAGCCGACGGTGTGCTCGGAGACCTGCGTGGGGCGGCTGCGCTATCTGGGCGTGATCCTCTACGACGCGGACAGGGTCGGCGAGGCCGCCGCCACGGAGAACGAACAGGACCTCTACCAGGCCCAGTTGGACTGCTTCCTCGATCCGAACGACCCGGAGGTGGCGCGGGCCGCCGAGGCGGCCGGCATCCCGCACGACTGGGTGACCGCCGCCCGGCGCTCCCCCGTGCACGCCCTGATCAGCACGTACAAGGTGGCTCTCCCGCTGCACCCGGAGTACCGCACCATGCCCATGGTCTGGTACGTCCCGCCGCTGTCGCCTGTCGTGGAGTCCCTGACCGCCACCGGGCACGACGGCGAGGACCCGGCCAAGCTCTTCGCGGCCATCGACTCGCTGCGCATCCCCGTCGGCTACCTCGCGGAGCTCTTCACCGCGGGCGATCCCGCCCCGGTCGAGGCGGCGCTGTGCCGGCTCGCCGCGATGCGCTCCCACATGCGGCGCGTCAACCTCGGCGAGGAGCAGGATCCCGCCATCGCCGGCGCCGTCGGCATGAGCGCCGACGAGATCGAGGGCATGTACCGGCTGCTCGCCCTCGCCAAGTACGACGAGCGCTATGTCATCCCCACCAGTTACACCGCCGAGCTCCCCGCGGACGATCTGGACGCCGGCTGCAGCCTGGAGGGCGACGGCGGGCCCGGCATGTACGACGCGGACACCTTCCACGCCACCCCGGCCCCCGGGCGGGAGCCGGAGCACGCGGGGACGTCGCTGCGCGACCGGGTCAACCTCCTGAACTGGAACGGCCGGGGCCGCCCCGACGGCCTCTTCCCGAGCGCCGAGGGCGGCGCCCGGTGAGCCGCGCCGTCGTCCACCAGGCCGCGTCGCTGCTGCTCGGCTACCCCGACCTGGGCTGGCCCGACCGGCTGCGCACCGTACGCACGGCGCTGGAGCCGGTGCCGGGCGCCGACATCCGCCTCCTGCGGCGCTTCATCACCCAGGTCGAGGAGACGGCCCCGCTCACCCTCGCCGCCCGGTACGTCGCCACCTTCGACCGCAGCCGTCGGCGCTGCCTGTATCTGACGTACTACACCGACGGCGACACCCGCAGGCGCGGCCCGGCGCTCGCCGGACTCAAGGCCCTGTACCGCGAGCACGGCTGGCAGGCGCCCGAGGACGAGCTGCCCGACTTCCTGCCCCTGATGCTGGAGTTCGCCGCCCGCGTCCCGGACGCCGGGGCGCGGCTGCTCACCGAGCACCGGCCCGCACTCGAACTGCTCCGCTTCGGTCTCGCGGCACACCACAGCCCGTACGCCGACGTCGTCGAGGCGGTCTGCCACACCCTGCCGGGGCCCGGCCCGGCCACCCGCGAGGCGGCCCAGCGTCTTGCCCGCACCGGGCCGCCCGCGGAGTCGGTCGGACTCGTCACGCTCCCCGTCCCCCGGCTCCGTACCGTTCCCGACGCTCCGCACGCCCAGGAGACCTCCCGGTGAACCATCTGCACATCGCCCTGTGGGGCGTGCTGCCCTATCTCGTCCTCGCCGTCCTGATCATGGGCACGGCCTGGCGCTACCGCTACGACCGCTTCGGCTTCACCACCCGATCCAGCCAGCTGCACGAGCACCGGCTGCTGAGCATCGGCGGCCCGCTGTTCCACTACGGGCTCCTCTTCGTGGTGGCCGGGCACGTCATCGGACTCCTGGTGCCCGAGTCGCTCACCGAGAGCCTGCACGTCCACGAGTGGCTGTACCACGCCAACGCGCTGCTCGTCGGCGGCACGGCGGGCCTGGCCACCCTGGCCGGCCTGGTCGTCCTGCTGTACCGGCGGGCGCGGGTGCCGGCCGTGCGGGCCGGGACCAGCCGCAGCGACCGCGTGGTCTACCCGGTCCTGGTCTGTGTGATCCTCGCCGGTCTCACCGCGACCGCCACCACGCTGCGACCGCACTCCTACGACTACCGGCTCGGCGTCTCGGTGTGGTTCCGCTCGCTGTTCGCCCTCGATCCCGACGTCACGGCCATGGCCGACGCGCCGCTCGCCTACCAGGTTCACGCTGTGCTCGGCATGACGCTGTTCGCCCTGTGGCCGTTCAGCCGCCTCGTACACGCCTTCACCGCGCCCGTCGCCTATCTCGCCCGCCCCTACGTCGTCTACCGCTCCCGCGGCGTCCCGGCCGCGCGCCGGGCGGCGGTGGCGGGCGGCGGCTCGGGGCTGCGTACGGGGCGAGTCGGTGGCCGAGGAGTCGGCCGAGGTGGTGGTCGAGGCGGGACGGGTCGCGGCCGGTGAGGGACGTCCGCCGGGGGTTACCCCTACCCGCCGCGGTCCCACGGCCCGCAGGAAGTCTCCGCCTGCTTGCTCCATGGCCCGGTGAATCATGGCCGAGCAAGCTGAACACGTACGGGATCCCGGAGCAGAAGGAAGCGTTCGTGTTCAGCCAGGAAGACCAGAAGGACCAGAAGCAGCAGAAGGAACAGTCCGAGTCCGGCGTGCCGCCGGTGCGCCGTCGGACGGCGCGTGCCGCCGCCGTCGCGGGACTCGCCGCCGCGGTCTGCGCCACGCTTATGACCGGTAGTTCCGGAGCGATCGTCAACGGCCATGATTCCACCGGGAGTTACCCCTTCATGGCGACGATCCCGGAGTCGGCGCCGGAGCAGGGGCTGTACGACGGGACCTGCGGCGGGTCCCTCGTCGACCGGCAATGGGTGCTGACCGCGGCCCACTGTGTACGGGGTGACGGACTCCAACTGGACGGCACCGTACGGGTCGGCAGCGACCGGCGGAAGTCCGGCGGCACGGTCCGGGCCATCGACGAGGTCGTCGTCCACCCCGGTTACGTGAACGGTGACGGGAAGGCCGCCAACAAGGACGACATCGCGCTGATCCGTCTCGCCCACCCGGTCCCCGAGAAGCCCGTCCGGATCGCGGAACGGGCCGGGCGGCCGGGCACTCCGACCCGGCTCCTGGGCTTCGGCACCACGGACGACACCGCGCTGACATTCCCTGACCGGCTGCAGGAGTTGGACAGCCGCCGGGGCGCCCGCTCCGAGTGCGCGCCGGGCTACGCGGACCGCACCAGGCTGTGCACGATCAGCCGCACGCCCGATGCCATGGCATGCTTCGGGGACTCCGGCGGACCGCAGTTGCGCAGGGGCCGCGGCGGGCGGTGGGAACTCGTCGGCGTCACGTCGGGGCCCGGCGCCCCGGACGTGGCGTGTTCGCGGGGGCCGGGCCTCTACACCAGCGCTCCCGCGTACGCGGGCTGGATCAGGCGGACCGTGGAAGGGGGCGGTCGCGTCACCGGCCGTTCGGCAGGATGACCGCGCGGCCGTGGACGCGGCCCGCGTGCAGGTCCTCGTACGCGCGGGGCGCGTCGTCGAGTTCGTACGTCTCCACGTGGACGTCGAGCACCCCGGACCTGGCCAGGTCGAGGACCTCGATCAGCTCGGCCCTGCTGCCCCAGTACGGGGAGCGGACCGCGGCGTCGTACGGGGTCGTGCCGAAGCCGACGGCGACGGCTCCGCCCCCGATGCCGACGATGCTGACGTCCGACTCGACCGCGGCGCAGGCGATCGCCGTGGCCGCGGTCGGCGGCGCCCCGACGAAGTCGAACACCGCCTGGGCGCCGAGCCCGCCGGTCAGTTCGCGGACCCGGTCCGCCGCCGCCGGGTCGGACAGGACGGCCTCGTGGGCGCCGACCTCGCGGGCGAGGCGCAGCTTCTCCTCGGTGACGTCGAGGGCGATCACCCGTGCCGGGGTCAGCGCGCGGAGCAGCTGGATGGCGACGTGCCCGAGGCCGCCGGTGCCGATGACCACGGCGGTGCTGCCGGGGGTCAGCTTGGGCAGCGACGTGCGGATCGCGTGGTACGGCGTGAGGCCCGCGTCGGTCAGCGGCACGGCGGTCACCGGGTCGAGGCCGCCGAGCGGTACGAGGTGGCGCGGATCGTCGACGAGCAGGTACTCGGCGATGGCGCCGGGCGCCCCGAGCCCGGGCGGGCGGATGCCCAGCTCGGCGGCGCGGGTGCAGTAGTTCTCCTTGCCCTGTGCGCACATCAGGCAGGCGCCACAGCCCCACGGCCCGTACACGGCCACGGAGTCGCCGAGCGCGAGTCCGGTGACGCCCTCGCCCAGCGCGGCGACGGTGCCGGCGCCCTCGTGGCCGAGGGTGAGCGGCAGCGGGAAGCCCAGTGTCTCGTCCGGTTGGCTCATCACAGCGATGTCGGAGTGGCAGACACCGGCGGCGGTGACCTTCAGGAGCACCTGGCCGGGGCCCGGGGCGGGGCGCGGGACGGTGACCACCTCCGGGGCGGCGCCGGCCCCGCGGTACTGGAGGGCCTTCATCTGGGCGGGCAGGCCCGCGAGTTCGCGCGCCGGGTCGGTGGGTTGGTGTTGTCCTGACATCGGGGGTGCCTCTTCGGTTCCTGTGTTCCTGTGTTTCTGTGTTTCTGTGTTTCTGTTGCTTTGCCTTGTCGATGGGGAGACTCAGCGGGCCGCGTAGCCGCCGTCGACCAGGTGGTAGCTGCCGTTGATGAACGAGGCGCGGTCCGACAGCAGGAACAGCGTGAGTTCGGCGACCTCGTCGGCGGTGCCCAGACGCCCCTGCGGGTGGAGTGCGATCAGCGCGTCGCGCTGCGTCGCGTCCCCCTTGAGCAGCGGGGTGTCGATGAAGCCGGGGGCGACGGCGTTGACGCGCACGCCGCGGGCCGCGTACTCCACGGCGGCGGTCTTGGTCAGGCCGACGACCGCGTGCTTGGCGGCGGAGTACGCGACGGAACCCGCGAAGCCGTTGGTGCCGAGGATCGAGGACATGTTGACGACCGCGCCGCCGCCCGCGGCGAGGAGCTGCGGCAGCTCGTACCGGAGGGAGTAGAAGACGCCGTTGAGGTTGGTGTCGATCACGCGCTGCCAGTCCTCGACCGCGTACGCGCCGGTCGGGGCGGACGCACCGGCGATGCCGGCGTTGTTGACGGCCAGGTGGAGGCCGCCGAAGGTCGCGACGGTGAACTCGACGGCGTGGCGCACCGATTCGGGTTCGGTGACGTCGACGCGGACGGCGGCGGCGCGGCCGCCGGCCTCGGTGAGCGTCCGGGCGACGTCCTGCGCGCCCTGCTCGTTGAAGTCGGCCACGACGACGGCCGCGCCCGCCTCGGCGAGCCGGCGTGCGACCTCCAGGCCGATGCCGGACGCGGCGCCGGTGACGAGGGCGGTCTTCCCGGCGAACTCCGCGGTGGCGGGCGAGGTCGTGCCGGTGTGGTTGGGGGTGCTGTTGCTCATGGTCGTGCCTGGTTTCACGTGATGGTGGGTGTCTTACTGGTGGAGGTCGTTCCCGTGGTCGGGTGCGGGGTCCGGGGTGCGGGCTCGGCGGCCAGCGCCGCGAACGCCTCGTCGATGAGCTGTGGGAGCGCGCGCCGCCCGCCGGGGGCGATCCAGAACCGCACGGCGGTCCCGAACGCCCCGACCGCCAGCGAGACGGCGAGCGCGGGGCGCAGGTCGTTCTCGGCGTCCAGGCCGAGCCGGCACGCGACGATCGCCACCGATTCGGTCTCCGCCTCGTCCTGCACCCGCAGATAGGCGGGCAGCAGCGACGGCTCCTCGTGGAGCAGTCGCAGCAGGTCACCCGTGCGGGGCAGGCGGTGCCAGGCGGTCGGTTCGTCGTCGAGCCAGCTCCGCAGGGCCCGGTAGTAGGCCGTGAGCGGACTCTCCTCGGCGGGGCGTCCGGCGAGCGCCGCGTTGATCCGCGCGAAGTCGGCGCGCAGCGCGTCGACCACGGCGTCCTCCTTGCCGGAGAAGTAGCGCGAGAAGGTGCGGCGCGAGACGTCGGCGCGTTCGCTGATCGTCTCGACGGTGACCTGGTCGAGGCCGTGCGCGAGAACCAGGTCCACGGCGGCGTTCGCCATGGCCTCCCGACTCTCCTGGACCTTGCGGGTGCGGCGGCCCTCGTTGCGGCTCATGTCTCCGACGGTACTCCTGAACTGTCCCAGTGGGACAGTTGACCCAGTGAGACAGAACACACTCCCGGCGCAGGCCGAGCCCTGCACCTGGCCCTGTCCCGCGGCACCGGGGCACTGATCCTCGTGCGTCTCACGCCGGAAGCCCCGCCCGCCTTTGCAGCTACGGCGCCGACGGCGGGGTACAGCTGCAATTCGAAGTGTCGATGGATCGTGGGTCGAGGTCCGTGTGGCGCAGGACTTGCCTTCTTCGGGCTGGTTACCCTCGCCTGTTCTTGCGTGCGATCACGGCGGCCAGGTACCCGAAGACCAGTATTGCCGCGATTATGAGCACCCAGCCCGGAAGATTCTCCTGGGCGACGCGGACTCAGAGACGTACGGATGGAGGACAATGTTGAAGACACGGACCCTGATGTGGCTGTTCGCGGGCGTTTCTCTCGTACTGGGCATTCTTCTTCTGGTCGGTCCCGGAAGTAAGTCGTCCAGCACGTATTTCACCAGCGGCACCATGGCCGTCCTCGCGGTGGCCAACGCCCTGGGAGCGATGCGAGGTGACGGTAGGCGCGATCGCTCCTAAGTCGCGTCGTCGAGTGGGTGCCCCGTACGGACCGGGGTCCCGGTGAGTCCCCAGGGGAGCAGGGGCGTGCCATGGTGGGAGGCCCGGCTGGTCCGGACCAGACTCCTTCGAGGGCCCCGCGGCCCGTCGACCGGACCCGCCTCCGTCCTCCGATGAGGAGTGTGCGCATGCGCGGCTCGACGGTCCTTCCGGGTCAGGGGAACAACGGCGAGCCGGGTGAGGACGGCATGCCCACCCACCGACTGCAGGTGCCGATGCCCAATGCCCTGCCGTTCGCCATCGGCACGTTCGACACCATCGGGCCCATGTCGCGGGCGCCGTTCCCGCACCGGCACACCTTTCACGAGATCGTCCACGTGACCGGCGGCACCGGCGGGCACGTGGTCGACCTGAGCCGGTTCGCGTTGCGGCCGCCGCACCTCTGCTTCATCGCGCCCGGCCAGGTCCACCACTGGGAGGGCGTCACGGGTCTTGAGGGGCGGGTCATCCTCTTCACCGACGACTTCCTCGTCGACCACCCGGCCGACCGGTGCGTCTTACGGACGCTCGCCCGCCGCTCCTGGCTGGACCTGACCGATGACGCGGCGCGGGACACCGCGCGTCTGATCGCCGATCTCGACGCCGAGTACCGGGAGGGGGCCGCCGGATTCCAGAGCGTCCTGCGGGCCCTGCTGCACATCCTGGTGGTGCGGTCGGCCCGGCTCCCCCCGCCCCGTCCGGCGGCGTCCGCGCCCCCGCCCCCTGTCCACGACCGCATACCCCCCGCACCGCACTCCCGGCCCGGCTCCGTGGCCTCGGAGTTCGAGACGCTGCTGGGCGCTCCGGCGGGCGCCGTGCGGTCGGTGCGGGCGTGCGCCGAACAGTTGGGCGTCTCGGTGAGTTATCTCAGCGAGGCGGTGAAGGCCGCGACCGGCCGTACGCCCGGTGAGCTCATCCGGCAGGCACGGGTGCACGAGGCCAAACGACTGCTGCTGCGCACGGAGTTGTCGGTACGTCAGGTCGCGCAGCGGGTCGGGTTCGACGACCCGGCGTACTTCTGCCGCTTCTTCCGCCGCGAGACCGGCGCGAGCCCCGGGGACTTCCGTCGGGGCGTCGGCGATATTCACCACGACCACCGGCTTGAGTCCATCGCCGGGCCCGACTCCCCCGCATAGCTTCATAGCCGATCCGGAACCCACCCCACCCCTTGGACTCCAGGAGGAGCGATGGACCACGAGACCGGCACCCCCAAGACCGGCACCCCCGCGGGAGACGACCCCACCCCCACCAGGGACACCACCCCCGGCCCGGCCGTCAACGGCGACCGGGGCCCGAGCCGCAAGACCGTCCTGCGGGCCGCCGCGGCGATGGGCATGGCCGTGCCCGTGTCCCTCATGGGCGTGCCCGCGCTCGCCCGGACCGCCGGTGAGCGCGGCGAGGCGCCGGCGACCACCCCGACCTGCGACGACGGGGACGACCCGACGATCCCACAGATGGAAGGCCCCTACTTCAAGCCCAACTCCCCGCAGCGCACCTCGCTCGTCCAGCCCGGCACACCGGGCGTGCGGCTCACGGTCACGGGGTACGTCTTCGGGCTCGCCTGCAGGCCGATATCCCGGGTCCTGCTGGACTTCTGGCAGGCGGACACCTACGGAACGTACGACAACACGGGCTTCCGTTTCCGCGGTCACCAATTCACCGACACCAACGGCGCGTTCAAGCTCACCACGATCGTGCCCGGCCTCTACCCGGGCCGCACCCGCCACCTGCACGTCAAGGTGCAGGCGCCGGGCCGCCCGATCCTCACCACGCAGCTGTACTTCCCCGGCGAACCGCGCAACAACACGGACCCGATCTTCGACGCCCGGCTGCTCATGAACGTACGGAGCGTCGGCAACGCGAAGGAGGCGGACTTCGACTTCGTCCTGAACGTGCCGCAGTAGTCGACGCGGCACGCGCCCCGAGCCGTTTCCTGAGCCCGCGTCAGGGCAATCGGGAACACATGAATCAAGACGGGGCACCACTGGCCGCATCCGGCGGCAACAGCGCGGTTCTCATCCCGATCCTGGTCTTCGTGCTCGCCATGGCGCTGGTCCAGGTCGTACGCCCGCAGTTGCTCTGGAGGATGAACAGGAACCTCCAGCGGGGCTGGGTGAAGGATCCCGACGCGACCGAGCCCACCGGCAAGGGCTACGCCGTGCAGCGGGTGACGGGCGTGCTCGTCCTGGCGCTCGCCACCTGGATGCTGGTCCAGCAGATCTGACGGGGGAGGCTGTCATGAGAGAACGTGCCGGAACCCGCGAACCGCCCGCATGGGCACAGCCCGGCAGCCGCTGGGGGCCACGGGTGTACTGGCCCCTGCTCTGCGTGAGTGTCGGCCTGCTGGTGTGGCGGATCGTCGACGGTGACAGCGTCGCCCGCATCGCTGTGTCCGCCGTGCTGGTCCTCGCGGCGGTCGTCCTGCTGGTGGCCAACCACCGGAAACGGCGCGACGAGCCGGGCGGGCGCGAGGGGTCCGGCTGATCCCCGGGCCTGCGAGCCTCTGAGCCTCCGGGTCCCGGGGCCCGCCCGTGCCCGGCGCGGCCGACGGTCAGGCCAGTACCACCCGCACCGTCTTGCCACCCCGGTGCGCCCCCACGACCTCCAGTCGATGGGCGAGTTCCCGGACCATCGTCAGGCCGCGTCCGCCCTCCCGGTCCACACTCGGCTTCTGGAAGCAGGGGCGCTCGGGGCTGGCGTCGGTGACCGCGACGGTCACCCGGGCCCCCGAGACCTCCACGCTCAGCCGGCAGCCGCCGTCGGCGTGCCGCACGGCGTTGGACACGAGCTCGGAGACGACGAGCGTGGCGTCGTCCACGCGGTCGGCGTCCACCTCGGTCTTGCGGCGCCTGGATCCGACGAGGAACCCGGAGGCCAGCCTCCGTGCCCGGCTCGCCGACGCGAGCTCCTGCGGCAGCGCGTACTCCACCCGTTCCGTCGGCCGATGGGCGCGCTGGTGCGCACGCATGGCTCACTCCCCTCCCTGAGACAGACCGGCGTCCACCCGCGATCACTGTCGCCACCGGGGTCGCCGCATGTGGTGCGCGACCGGTCCTGCCCCACGGTGATGCCCCCGCAGGCTGATCGGCAATCCCGTTCACCTCGGCTTCCCTTGCCACGCATTGCCCCCGACGTCGAGACTGAGCGGTCATCCGTCGGCACCGGCGTCGAAGGCGCCGGTCCCGCCCCCTCCACGCCGGAAGGCCACTGCGCATGAATCCGACGCCCCGCCCCTTCAAGGACTACCAGGACGAGATCTACCTCGACGGGCTGCGCGGCGTCGTCCCCCAATACCCCATGGTGTACGAGGAGTTGGCGGCCCGCGCCGAGGCCGCGATGCCGCCTTCCGTGGTCTCGTACGTCGCCGGCGGCGCGGGCGACGAGCACACGCAGCGCGCCAACGTCGCCGCGTTCGAGCGCTGGGGGCTCGTCCCGCGCATGTTCGTCGGCGCCGCGCAGCGCGACCTGTCCGTCGATCTGTTCGGCATGACGCTGCCCTCGCCGCTGTTCATGGCGCCGATAGGCGTCCTCGGCATCTGCGCGCAGGACGGGCACGGTGACCTGGCGACCGCGCGGGCGGCCGCGCGGACCGGCGTCCCGATGATCGCCTCTACCCTCTCCGCCGACCCGATGGAGGACGTCGCCGCCGAGCTCGGCGAGACACCCGGCTTCTTCCAGCTGTACACGCCGACCGACCGCGAGCTCGCCGAGAGCCTGGTGCACCGGGCGGAGAAGTCCGGGTTCAAGGCGATCGTCGTCACCCTGGACACCTGGATCACCGGGTGGCGCCCGCGCGACCTGAGCACGTCGAACTTCCCCCAGCTGCGCGGCCACTGCCTGGCCAACTACACGAGCGACCCGGTCTTCCGCGCCCAGCTCGGCGCGGACCCGGCGCAGGACCCGCAGTCCGCCGTGCTCAAGTGGGTCCAGGTCTTCGGCAACCCGCTCACCTGGGACGACCTGCCGTGGCTGCGGTCGCTCACCACCCTGCCGCTGATCGTGAAGGGCCTGTGCCACCCCGAGGACGTCCGCCGGGCCAGGGACGGCGGCGTGGACGGCGTCTACTGCTCCAACCACGGCGGCCGCCAGGCCAACGGCGGACTCCCCGCGCTCGACGTACTCCCCTCGGTCGTCGAGGCCGCCGACGGGCTGCCGGTCCTCTTCGACTCGGGGGTGCGCAGCGGCGCGGACGTGGTCAAGGCGGTCGCCCTCGGTGCCACCGCGGTCGGGGTCGGCCGCCCGTACGCGTACGGCCTCGGCATCGGCGGGGCCGACGGCGTCACGCACGTACTGCGCTCGCTCCTCGCCGAGGCCGATCTGCTGATGGCCGTCGACGGCTATCCGACCCTCGCGGACCTCACACCGGAGGCGCTGCGGCGCGTGGGATGAGCCCGGCCAACGGCTCCCGATAGACACCTCCACGTTTCGTGTGAGACATTGTTGTCTCATTCGAAATTGAGGTGTTACACCCATGACCCCGCCACTTGATCCACGGCGCTGGGCCGTCCTCGCGATCCTGTCCGGCAGCCTGCTGCTGATCGCCATGGACACCACGATCCTGAACGTCGCCTTCCCGTCCCTGGTCGCCGATCTGCGGCCCAGCTCCGTGCAGCAGCTGTGGATCATCGATGTCTACGCGCTGGTGCTCTCCGGACTCCTCGTGACCGCCGGCGCGCTCGGCGACCGGTGGGGCCGCAAACGGCTGCTCCTGATCGGCTTCGCCGTCTTCGCCATCGCCTCGCTGCTCGCCGTCTTCGCGACCGCCGCCTGGCAGGTCATCGCCGCCCGCGCGCTGCTCGGCGCGGGCGGCGCGGCGATCATGCCCGCCACCCTGTCGATCCTGCGGCACGTCTTCACCGACGCCCGCGAGCGCGCCCTCGCCTACGCCGTCTGGTCGGCCGTCTTCGGCGGCGGCATGGCCCTCGGTCCGGTCGTCGGCGGGCTGCTGGTCCAGCACGACGGCTGGCACTCCGCGTTCCTGATCAACATCCCGATCGCGCTGGTCGTCATCGCGCTCGGCCTCTGGCTGCTGCCCGAGTCCCACCAGCCCCGCGAGGGCCGCTGGGACTGGTGGGGCGTCGGCCAGTCCGTCGTCGGCATGCTCGCGCTCGCGGGCGGCATCAAGGAGCTCGGCAAGGGCGGCCCCGCCGACCCGGTGGCCTGGTCGCTCCTCGTCGTCGCCGCGGTGACGCTCACGGTCTTCGTCCGTCGCCAGCTGCGCCTGGAACACCCACTGCTGCGGGTGCGCCTCTTCGCGTCCCGTCCGTTCGCCATCGCCGCGGCCTCGATCTTCCTCGGCATGATCGCGCTGGGCTCGGCGCTGTTCCTGATCACCCAGTGGTTCCAGTACGGGCAGGGCTACACCCCGCTGGAGGCAGGCGTCCGGCTGCTGCCCGCGCCGCTGGGCCTTGTCGTCACGTCGCTGGTCACGCCGGTGCTGATGCACCGGCTGCCGATCCGGCACGTGATGGGCGGTGGTCTGGTGCTGATGACCGTGGGGCTCGCCCTGCCGTGGCTGCTGCAACGGTCGGGGCCGCTGGGCTACGCCGAGATCGCCGTCGCGCTCGGGGTGCTCGG
The DNA here is from genome assembly GCF_055591085.1 of Streptomyces sp. NPDC041713. Lineage (NCBI taxonomy): Bacteria > Bacillati > Actinomycetota > Actinomycetes > Kitasatosporales > Streptomycetaceae > Streptomyces > Streptomyces sp. NPDC041713. The sequence continues at coordinate 128,933 of NZ_JBVIZY010000013.1, read as the reverse complement.
CTGCGGGGTCGGCGTCGCGACGACCGCGGCGTCCGTGACCCTGATGGCGGCCACCCCGGCGCGGGACGTCAGCGGCGCCGCGGCGGTCGAGGAGACCTGTTACGAGCTCGGCGCCGCGATGGGCGTCGCGATCCTCGGCAGCGTCGCCACAGCGCTGTACCGCGTGAACCTGCCGGACCTGGGCCTCCCGGCGGACGCCACGGCGGCCGCGGGCGACTCGATCGGCGAGGCGGCGCGGATCGCCTCCGACCTCACCGGTCCGGCGGGCGCCGCCCTGCTGACCCGGGCGTCCGACGCGTTCACGGCCGGGATGACGCCGACGTTCCTGATGGCGGCGGCGCTTCCGCTGGCCGCCGCGGCGCTCACCTGGACGAAGATTCCCAAGGGGCTCCGCCCGACGGAGGACGCGCACTAGTCCGCCGCCACGCCGCCGTGCCGCCTGCCCCGAGACCGGGGCGGGCGGCACGGCGGCCGGGCACTACCTGCGCCGCGCGCGGTTGATCACGAACTGCGAGCCCGGCTCGACCAGGATGTCGCCGTCGGCCGAGTCGGCGATCGTCACGTTCGACAGGGTCGCGCTGCCGCGGGCCCCGCCGTGGGCGCGGATGCCCGCCCCGTTGTTGGACTTGGTGATCTTCACGTTGCTGATCCGCACGTCCGGGGTCGCGCCACCACCCGACTTGAACTGGATGCCGTCGTACGTCGAGTCGTGGATGTCGGTGTCCCGGATGGTCACACCGGGGATGCTCTGCCCCTGCGCGAACAGCGTGATGGCGCCGAACTCCTGCGCCTCTCCCCAGAACGCGCCGCCGGTGCGGTGAAGACCGTTGTCCGCGATCAGCGTCTGCCCGGAGAAGGGCAGCGGATCGTGGTCCGTGGCGAGCATGATGCCGGGGTAGTTCATCGTGTCGGAGACGGTGTTGTTCTCGATGCTGTTGCCGTAACCCCCGTATATCGCGATGCCGTTGGCACGCCACGGAAGCTGGACCGTGTTGCCGCGGAAGGCGTTGTCGTGGCCGACGTCCACCGCCGGGTCCTTCACGTACCGGTTGGCCCAGACGGCCAGTGCGTCGTCGCCGGTGTTGCGGAACGAGGAGTCGGTGACCGAGGAGTTGCGCGTGCCGTTGGTGAGGTTCACGCCGTCCGCGTAGGTGTCGCGGATCCGCACGCCGGTGAACCGCAGGCCGTCGGCGGGGCCCCACAGCTCGGGGATGTTGCTGTAGTCGCGGCCCACCCACGCGCCGACGTTGGCGTGCTCGATCCACACGTTGCTGATCTCGGTGTTCTTGCCGAAGCGGCCGTTGAGGCCGACGCCGCCCTCCTGGTTGCCGTCTCCGCCGCGGATCGTGCCCGAGCCGAAGATGGCGATGTCGGAGATCTTGGTGTTGTCGTCGATGTCGAAGCCGAAGTTGCCCTCGTGCGGATGGTTGATGCCGCCCGCCTCGTGCGGCGGGGTCAGCGTGTACAGCTGGGAGTGCCACATGCCGGCGCCGCGGATCGTGACGTCGCGGATGCCCACCTGGTTGAACTCGCCCCGGTTCAGCGGGTCGTCGGTGAGAATCTTCTGCTCCTGCCGCCACCGCCCCGCCGGGATCCACACGCAGTCGATGTCGCCGTTCTGGTCGGCGGTGACGGCGCCCTGGATCGCCGCGGTGTCGTCCTTGCCGTCGTCCGGGACGGCGCCGTACTCGGTGATCGACGTGCATGCGGCGGGCTTGGCCGCGGGCGGGGCGACCTGCTCCAGGTCGATCAGGTCGACGACGTAGTACGCGGCGTCGTCCCCGGCGTCGCGCTGCAGCCGGAACGTCGTGCCCTTCGGGTAGGAGTCCTTCAGCAGGGCGTGCGACTCGTCGAAGAGGCGCCGTGCGTCGCCGCCCGGCCGGTTGGTCAGGCCCTCCGGGCTGTCGGTGCTGCCGTACAGCCAGCTGTGCTTGGAGGAGAGCGTCACCTTCTGCACGAACGTGCCGTTCGCGTACAGGCTCAGCGTCTTCTCCTGGCCGCCGCCGTCCGGTGCGTCCGGTATCGCGTTGCGCACCACGATCGAGTTCGTGGCTCCGGTCGAGGTGAACTGCACATACTGGCCGGTGGAGTTGAGGCGCACGGACTTGCGGCCCGACGACTCCGTCGCGAAGTTGGTGTGTCCGAAGGGGCGGGTGGGTTCGGCTTCGAGGAGTGTGCCGTCGTACGTGCCGTCCTCGGCCTCGTATTCCACGTACGGCAGGGGCGCGCCGCGCCGGTCGGCGTGCGGGCGCGACGCGGACGCCTTGCCCGTGCCGGTCCGCGGTCCGTCCTCGGCGGCGGAAGCGGCAGCGGGCAGGAGCACCGAGGCGGTGAGGGCGGCCCCGAGCGCCACCGCGAGCAGGCGGCGGCTTCTTGGTCGATGTCTCATGGCGGATCCTCTGTTTCCGTGGAGCGGGAGCTCCGTGGGTGGGGGGCGGGGATCTGTGGGGGTGCGAGGCGGTCCGGCCGCGGGCGCTCAGGCCCGCAGCCAGACCGCCGTGTCCTGCGGGAGCAGCCCCAGCGGGGACAAAGGGCCGCTGGCCAGCAGGAGTTCGGAGCCGGACGGCAGCGCCACGTCCTCGGGGCCGAAGTTGACGAGCGTGATCCAGGTGGTCCCGTCCCGTTCGCAGGTGCGGGCGAAGGAGAGGACGCGGGGCTCGTCCTCGCGCAGCCGGCGCAGCGGCCCGGCGTCGCCGAGGGAGCCGCGCAGGCGCAGGGCCGTGCGGTAGAGGGAGAGCATCGAGTCCGGGTCGTGCGTCTGCCGTTCGGCGGCGTACGCGGACCAGTCGGGCGGCACGGGCAACCAGCTCGGTTCGGGGGCGCCGTCCCAGGGCAGCGGCACCCGGCAGCCGTCCCTGCCCGGGTCGACTCCGCCGGAGCGGGTGTGCATCGGGTCCTGGATGCGCTCCGGGGGGATCTCCGCCTCCGGAAGCCCCAGCTCCTCCCCCTGGTAGAGGTAGACGGAGCCGGGCAGCGCCAGGGTGAGCAGGGCGGCGGCCCGGGCCCTGCGGGTGCCGAGCGTGAGGTCGGTGGGGACGCCGAAGCGCTTGCGCTCGAAGGCGAAGCCGGTGTCCTCGCTCCGGCCGTAGCGGGTGACCGTGCGGGTCACGTCGTGGTTGGCGAGCACCCAGGTGGCGGGCGCGCCGACCGGGGCGTGGGTGGACAGGGTGAGGTCGATGGAGCGCCAGAGCTCCGCCGGGTCCCAGGGCCGGGAGAGGAAGTCGAAGTTGAACGCGGTGTGCAGCTCGTCGGGGCGCAGGTAGCGGGCGAACCGTTCGGCGTCCGGCAGCCAGATCTCGCCGATGAGGGCGGCGCCGTACGCGTCGGCGATCCGCCGCCAGGAACGGTAAATGTCGTGCAGTTCGGGCCGGTCGTGGAAGGGGTGCGGGCCCGCGGGGTCCATCGGGGGCAGCCCGTCGGCCTTGGCGAGCAGCGCCGCGGAGTCGATCCGTACGCCGGCCGCGCCCCGCTCGAACCAGAACCGGAGCACGTCCTCGTGCTCCCTGCGGACCGCGGGATGGTTCCAGTTGAGGTCCGGCTGTTCGGGGGCGAAGAGGTGGAGGTACCACTCGCCGTCCGGCGTACGGGACCACGGCACGCCGCCGAACTCGCCGACCCAGTCGTTGGGCGGCTCCTCGGAGTACGGCCGGAAGTGGAACAGGTCCCGCTCCGGGGAGCCGGGTCCCGCCGCGAGGGCCGCCCGGAACCATTCGTGCTGGTCGGAGACGTGGTTCGGGACGACGTCGACGATGCAGCGCAGGCCCAGTTCCTGCGCCTCGGTCATCAGTTTCTCGGCCTCGCCGAGGGTGCCGAAGGCCGGGTCGATGGCGCGGTAGTCGGCCACGTCGTAGCCGCCGTCCGCGAGGGGTGAGCGGTACCACGGGGTGAACCACAGCGCGTCCACGCCCAGTTCGGCCAGATAGGGGAGGCGGGCCCGGACGCCGGCCAGATCGCCGGTGCCGTCGCCGTTCCCGTCGGCGAAGGAGCGGACGTACACCTGATAGATGGCAGCACTGCGCCACCACTCCGTGCTGGACAAGAGGGAGTCCTTTCGTACGGGACGCGCGGGGGCGCCACTCAGCCCTTGAGGCTCCCGGCGCTCAGCCCGGCGACGATGTGGCGCTGGAAGACGAGGAAGAGCGCGATCAGCGGCAGGGAGGCCATCACGAGCCCCGCGACCAGGGAGTTGAGCGGGGTGTCCGGTGCCACCCGTTGGAGGAAGACGCTCAGCGGCTGCCGGGCCGGATCCGGCAGGACGAGCAGTGGCCAGAGGAAGTCCTTCCAGGCCGTGACGATGGAGAGGATGGAGACCACGGCGAGGATCGGCCGGGAGAGCGGCAGCACGACGCGCCACAGCGTCGTGGGCGTTCCGGCGCCGTCGATCTTCGCCGCGTCGAGGAGTTCGTCGGGGATCCGGTCGAAGAAGTTCTTCAGGATGTAGATGTTGAAGGCGTTGGCGGCGGCCGGCAGCCACACCGCGCTGGGGCTGTTGATCAGGTTGCGGTGGAACAGCGGCACGTCGACGACGGTGAGGTAGACCGGCACGAGGAGCGCGGTGGCGGGCATCATCAGGGTCAGCAGCATCAGTCCGAGCACCAGGTTGCCGAACCGCGGGCGCAGCTTCGACAGGGCGTACGCGGCCGGCACCTGCACGGCGAGCTGCACCAGCCAGGCCCCGCCGGCCAGGACGACGGTGTTCAGGAAGTAGCCGGTCAGGTCCATCTCGCGCCACGCCTTGGCGTAGTTCTCCGGGTGCCAGGAATCGGGGACGTACGTGGGCGGGGACTGCGCGAGTTCCGTCGAGGACTTCATGGCGCCGGTCGCCGCCCAGTACAGCGGCACGACGAAGGCGACCGTGAAGAGCAGCAGCGCGGCGGCCAGCGCCGACCAGTAGACCACCCGGCCCTTGCGTGTCTTCAGGACGGCGGGGCGTACGAGCGTGCGCGTCGAGGCGGACATCCCCTCACTCCTTCGCGGCGCGGGTGACCCGCAGGTAGAGGGCGGAGAAGGCGCCCAGGACGAGCAGGAGCAGCAGGCTGAGCGCGCTGGCCGTGCCGAAGTCGTTGTAGACGAAGGCGTACCGGTAGACCAGGAACATCACGGTCACCGTGGAGTCCTCGGGGCCGCCGCCGGTCATCACGTAGGGCTCGGTGAAGACCTGCATCGTCGCGACGATCTGCAGCAGCAGGAGGACGAGCAGGACGAAGCGGGTCTGCGGGATCGTGACGTGCCGCAGCCGCTGCCAGAGGCCCGCGCCGTCCAGCTCCGCGGCCTCGTACAGCTCGCCGGGGATGGTCTGCAGGGCGGCCAGGTAGATCAGGGTGGTGGTGCCCATGTTCGCCCAGGTGGAGACGATCACCAGGGAGACCAGTGAGGTGGACGACGAGTCCAGCCAGGCCGAGGTGGGCAGGTGCAGGGTGCGCAGGATCTCGTTGAACAGGCCGGGGCCGGGGTCGTAGAACCACTTCCACATCAGCGCCACCACCACGGGCGGCAGCATCACCGGCAGGTAGACGAGGATCCGGAAGTACGCCCGCGCGTGCCGGAACTCGTTCAGGAGCACGGCCGTCAGGAACGGCACGGCGAAGCCGAGTGCCAGCGCGTACAGGGTGAACAGGCCGGTGTTCTTCCAGGCGGTGAGGAAGAGCGGATCGTCGAAGAGCTTCTCGAAGTTGGCGAGGCCGGCCCAGGTGTTGCCGGTGGCGAAGTTGACGTGCTGGAAGCCGAGGACGACGTTGCGGACGATCGGCCACCACGAGAACAGGGCGAAGATCACTACGGCGGCGCAGAGGAACCCGTACGCGGTGAGGTGCTCCCGCAGGGCGCGGCGCCGGGCTGCCCGCCGTCCGCCGGGTGGGGGCGGCGGCGGGAGCGGGGCCGTCGGCCGGGCGGGGGCCTTCAGCGACATGCTCATCAGGAGGCGTCGTAGAGCGCGTCGACCTTGTCCTCGGCGCTGTCGAGCAGGGCGTCGATGTCGGCGTCCTTCTTGGTGAGGACGGCCTGCATGACGTTGTCGAGCACGGCGTAGACCTCCTGGGCCCTGGGCGGTTCGATCACGCCGGGCACGTGCGGCGCGGAGTCCATGAAGGCCTGGTAGTTGCCGGTCGGCATGTTCGCCTTGTCCTGCTTGGCCTTCTCGACGCGGTCGCGGACGGAGCCCTCGAAGACGTCGGGGACGGTGGGCATCGGGATGCCGACGGGCAGCTTCGCCTTCGCGTAGTCCGCGACGTTCTTCTCGATGAGGTCGGGGTTGAGGTAGCGCCACTGCACCCACTTGACGCCCGCCTTGATCGTCGCCGGGGACGCCTTGGGGTTGAACATGTAGCCCTCTCCGCCCAGGAGCGTTGCCTTGGCGTCGGGCACCGGGGCGAGGGCGTAGTCCGCGTACTTGCCGCCGAACTGCTTCGCGATGACGGTGATGTTGTCCGCGGCGGCGATGTACATGCCGAGCTTGCCCGAGCCCATCATCCGCTGGACGTCCTCGACCTGGAGCAGCTGCTTGCTGCCCATCGAGTCGTCCTTCCAGCGCATGTCGTGCAGATCCTGGAGGGTGGCCTTGCCCTCGGCGGTGTTGAACGCCGCCTTCCACTTTCCGCCGCTCTCCTCGGCGATGCGGCCGCCGCGGGAGTACAGCTCCGCGGTGAAGTGCCAGCCTCCCTGGTTGTTCTTGGAGAAGTCGGCGTAACCGACGTTGTTGTCGCCGAGTCCGGCGATCTTCTTGGCCGCGCTGCGGACGTCCGCCCAGGTCTTCGGCGCCTTGTCGGGGTCGAGTCCGGCCTTCTCGAACAGGGCGCGGTTGTAGACGAGGCCCATCGAGTAGTTCGACGTCGGCAGGCCGTACTGGCGGCCCTGGTCGTCCTGGAAGATCTTCATCAGCGGGTCCTGGATGTCGCCGCGGCGCGGCATGTCCTTGACCGCCTCGGTGATGTCCGCGGCCTGCTTCTTCTCGATCAGGGAGCGGGTGTCGGTGAAGTAGACGTAGAAGACGTCCTCGAGCTTGCCGCCGGCCAGCTTGGCGTTGAAGGTCTTCGGGTCCATGAAGCCCTCGTGCGGCACGATGTCGATGTCCGGGTTGGCCTTCTCGAACTGTGCGACGTGCCGGTCGAAGAGGTCGCGTTCGAAGGCCTGGGTCTTGGGCGGCTGCCCGTTGACGTCGAGCTTCACCGTGCCGCCCGAGTCTTGGTCGGACGCGTCGCTGCTGGTGCCGCAGGCGGACGCGGAGACCAGTGCGAGAGCGGTGACGGTGGCTAGCGCGAGCGTGCGGCTGCTCGTCGATGACATCGGGAGACCCCCTCCGGGTCGTGCTGCACGGCGCGAAGGCGCGCCGCGTCGGCGGCGCACGGCCGGCCCTCTCGGGCCCGGCCGGTCCGCCGCGGTGCTGTGGCTGTCGGGTGCGGCGCACACTCAACCACCGGCGACAGCGCGGCACAATATCTCGCGCATACATTGCAAAAAACTGATTTCCCTTGCTGGCGGGGGGACTTGGGCGGGCACAGCGGGCGGCCACCCTCTCCCCGTACCGCCCGTGCGGGGCCGCGACAGGCCGTCACAACTTCCGTCGCGGCTGTGGTCAGATCGACAGTTCTCTGCAACTCTCCAACTTCTCCGCGCCAAATTCTGCGCACCGAACGCACCGGACGTGCCGGACGCACCTGACGTACCGGACGTACCGAGTGCACGGAGCACACCGAGCCCATGAGGGAGCTGCGAGAGCCATGAACCGCATCAGGGCCGCTCAGGCCGTGACGACGCCGCGAAGACCCCGCCGAGGCAGCGCGATCGGCCGAAGGTGGCGGGCCTTCGCCGCCGCCGTCGCCGCCACCCTGCTCCTGCTGGGCCTACCTGCCCTGTCCGCCACCAGCGCCACCGCGGCCGGCGGCCCCGACCTGGCGGCCGGCAAGCCCGCCAAGGCCGGCAGCGCCAAGGGCGAGTACACCGCCAAGAACATCACCGACGGCAACGCGTCCACGTACTGGGAGAGTTCGGGAAGCGACCTGCCCCAGTGGGTGCAGGTCGACCTCGGTGGCACCGCGCGCGTCGACGAGGTGGTCCTCGCGCTGCCGCCGTCCTGGCAGGCCCGCAAGCAGACCTTCGCGGTCCAGGGCAGCCCGGACGGCACCGGCTTCAGCACGCTCGCCCCCTCGGCCGCGCACTCCTTCGAGCCCGGCGACGCCAACACCGTGACGGTCCGGTTCCCGGCCGCGCAGACCCGCTTCGTCCGGCTGCACATCACGGCCAACTCCGGCTGGCCGACCGCCCAGTTGGCCGAGCTGCACGTACACGCCGCCGACGACACCTCGGCCAACCTGGCCCTCGGCAAGACCCTCAAGGCCTCCAGCCACACCGAGAGCTACGTCGCCGAGCACGCGGCCGACGGCAACCGCGACAGCTACTGGGAGAGCGAGAACGGCAAGCTGCCGCAGTGGATCCAGGCCGACCTCGGCGCCTCGGTACGCGTCGACAAGGTGGTCCTGCGGGTGCCCGACGGCTGGGAGGACCGCAGCCAGCACCTGAAGCTCCAGGGGAGCACGAACGGCAGCGACTTCACCGATCTGTCGGCCGCCGAGGACCACCCCTTCGGCGACGCGACGGACCACGCCGCCACGCTCTCCTTCGACACCGCCACCACGCGCTACGTACGGGTGCTCATCAGCGCCAACACCGGCCGCCCGGCAGGGCAGTTGTCCGAGCTGGAGATCTACGGCCCGACGGGCGGCGACACCCAGGCCCCCACCGCGCCGAAGAACCTCGCCTACACCGAGTCCGAACCCGGCCGGCCCAAGCTGACCTGGGACGCGGCCACCGACGACAAGGGCGTGACGGCCTACGACGTGTACGCCGACGGCGAGCTGCGCACCAGCGTCGACGGCGACGTGCGCACCTACACGGACACCCAGCCGACCGACGCCACCGTCACCTACCACGTCCGGGCGCGCGACGCGGCGGGCAACGCCTCGCCGAACAGCAACTCCGTGACGCGCAAGGGCGATTCGGGCGACACGCAGGCCCCGACGGCGCCCGCGAACCTCGCGTACACGCAGCCCTCCTCCGGCGAGATCAAGCTGGCCTGGGGCGCCTCCACGGACAACGTGAAGGTCACCGCGTACGACGTGTACGCCGACGGCAAGCTCCTGAAGACCGTCGGCGGGGACGAGACGACCTACACCGACCGGCGGGCCGCCGGTGACACGGTCGCCTACGCGGTGCGCGCCCGCGACGCCGCGGGCAACGTCTCCGCCTTCAGCGCCACCGTGACCCGGCCGGGCGCCGGCGACGGGAAGAACCTGGCCGAGGGCAAGCCCATCACGGCCTCCTCGGTGATCCACACCTATGTCGCCGAGAACGCCAACGACGGCCAGACGTCCACCTATTGGGAGGGCGCGGCGGGCAGCTACCCCAACTCCCTGACCGTGCGGCTGCGGGCCAACGCCGATGTCCGAGCGGTCGTCGTCAAGCTGAACCCGGACCCCTCCTGGGGCGCCCGCACCCAGACCGTGGAGGTCCTCGGCCGCGAACAGAACGCCGAAGACTTCACCACGCTCAAGGCGGCCGACAGCTACTCCTTCAGCCCCTCGGGCAACCAGAACACCGTCACCGTCCCGGTCTCGGCCCGTGTGGCCGACGTCCGCCTGAAGTTCACCGCGAACAGCGGGGCGACGGCCGGGCAGGTCGCCGAGTTCCAGGTCATCGGCACGCCCGCCGCCAACCCCGACCTGGAGGTCACGAAGCTCACCCACTCCCCCGACGCGCCGGACGAGAGCGACGAGTTGACCCTCGGCGCGACCGTGCACAACGCCGGCAAGGAGACGTCCGCCGCGTCCGACGTCACGTTCCGGCTCGGCGGCGAGAAGGCCGGCACCGCGCAGGTGGGCGCTCTCGCGGCGGGCGCATCGGCGACCGTGAGCGTCAAGGCCCCGGCGCGCGGGGCGGGTTCGTACCCGTTCGCCGCGACCGTGGACGAGGCGGACAAGGTCATCGAGCAGGACGAGGGCAACAACACCTACACCAGTCCGGAACCGCTGACCGTCAAGGCCGTGCAGAGCTCCGACCTCATCGCGTCCGCGGTGAGCTGGACGCCGAGCGCGCCCACCGCAGGCAAGGAGGTCACCTTCGGCGTCGCGATCAAGAACCAGGGCATCCAGGCCTCCGCGTCCGGCGGCCACGGCGTCACGCTGACCGTGCAGAACGCCAAGGGCGACACGGTGAAGACCCTGACCGGCGCCGCCAACGGGGCCATCGGCGCGGGTGACACCACCGCACCGGTCAAACTCGGCCCGTGGACCGCGGCCAACGGCCGGTACACGGTCAAGGTCGTCCTCGCCGACGACGCCAACGAGATCCCCGCCAGGCGCGCCAACAACACCAGCACGCGGCCGCTGTTCGTGGGCCGCGGCGCCGCCATGCCGTACGACACCCTGGAGGCGGAGGACGGCGTGCTCGCGGGCGGCGCGAAGACCGTCGGGCCCAACCGCACCATCGGCGACCTGGCGGGCGAGGCCTCGGGGCGCAAGGCGGTCACGCTCGACACCACCGGCGCCTCGGTGGAGTTCACCGCACAGCAGCCCACCAACACCCTGGTCACCCGCTTCTCCATCCCGGACGCCCCGGGCGGCGGCGGCACCGACGCGACCCTGAACGTCTACGTCGACGGGGTCTTCCGCAAGGCGATCGACCTCACCTCCAAGTACGCCTGGCTGTACGGCGCGGAGGCCTCCCCCGGCAACTCACCGGGTGACGGGCCCGCCCGACACATCTACGACGAGGCCAACGTCCTGCTCGGCGAGACGGTTCCGGCCGGCAGCAAGATCAAGCTGCAGAAGGACGGCGCCAACACCGCCAAGTACGCGATCGACTTCGTGGACCTGGAGAAGGCCGCGCCCAAGGCGAACCCGGACCCGGGCGCGTACACCGTCCCCGCCGGATTCGCCCACCAGGACGTGCAGAACGCCCTGGACAAGGTCCGCATGGACACCACCGGCAAGCTCATCGGCGTCTATCTGCCGCCGGGCGACTACGAGACGAGCAGCAAGTTCCAGGTGTACGGAAAGTCCGTGCAGGTCACGGGCGCCGGGCCCTGGTACACCCGCTTCCACGCCCCGCGCTCGCAGGCCAACACCGACGTGGGCTTCAGGGCCGACGCCGGCGCGAAGGGCTCGTCCTTCTCGGGGTTCGCCTACTTCGGCAACTACACGTCGCGGATCGACGGTCCCGGCAAGGTCTTCGACTTCCAGAACGTCTCCGACATCACCATCGACGACGTGTGGAACGAGCACATGGTGTGCCTGTACTGGGGCGCCAACACCGACCGCATGACCATCAAGAACTCGCGGATCCGCAACCTGTTCGCCGACGGAGTCAACATGACCAACGGCAGCACGGACAATCTGGTCGCGAACAACGAGGCCCGGGCGACGGGCGACGACAGCTTCGCCCTGTTCTCCGCCATCGACGCGGGCGGCGCGGACATGAAGAACAACGTCTACGAGAACCTGACCTCGCTGCTCACCTGGCGGGCCGCGGGAGTCGCCGTCTACGGCGGCTACAACAACACCTTCCGCAACATCCGCATCGCCGACACCCTGGTCTACTCCGGGATCACGGTCAGCTCGCTGGACTTCGGCTATCCGATGAACGGCTTCGGCACCGATCCCACGACCTTCGAGAACATCTCGATCGAGCGGGCGGGCGGCCACTTCTGGAACGGCCAGACCTTCCCCGGCATCTGGCTGTTCTCCGCGTCGAAGGTCTTCCAGGGCATCCGGATCAACGACGTGGACATCACGGACCCGACGTACCACGGGATCATGTTCCAGACGAACTACGTGGGCGGGCAGCCGCAGTTCCCCGTCAAGGACACCGTGCTGCGGGACATCACCATCACGGGGGCCCACAAGAGCGGCGACGCCTACGACCACAAGTCGGGCTTCGGCGTCTGGGCCAACGAGATGCCCGAGCCGGGGCAGGGACCCGCGGTGGGTGAAGCCACCTTCCACAACCTGAAGTTGAGCGACAACGCGCAGGACATCAAGAACACCACGTCCACCTTCAAGCTGAACATCGAACCCTGACCGACCCCGGTGCGGCCTTCCTGTCGTCCCACGGCAGGAAGGCCGCACAGGACCGTAACTGGCTTGCGCTGCTTGCGATACTCTTGCGCATATGACGCGACGACTTGCTCAAGTTGCGAAGAAGGTGGGGGTGAGCGAGGCCACGGTGAGCCGTGTCCTCAACGGCAAGCCCGGTGTCTCCGCGGCCACGCGCCAGTCCGTGCTGACGGCGCTGGACGTGCTCGGGTACGAGCGGCCCACCCAGCTGCGCGGTGAGCGGGCCCGGCTCGTCGGACTCGTGCTCCCCGAGCTGCAGAACCCCATCTTCCCGGCGTTCGCCGAGGTCATCGGCGGCGCTCTCGCCCAGCAAGGGCTCACCCCGGTGCTGTGCACACAGACGCGGGGCGGCGTCTCGGAGGCGGACTACGTGGATCTGCTGCTGCAACAGCAGGTCTCCGGCGTGGTGTTCGCGGGCGGCTTCTTCGCGGAGACCGACGCCCCGCACGAGCACTACCACCAGCTCGCCGAGCGCAACATCCCCGTCGTCCTCATCAACGCCTCGATCGAGGGCCTGGACTTCCCCTGCGTCGCGTGCGACGACGCCGTCGCCGTCGAGCAGGCCTGGCGCCACCTCGCCTCGCTCGGGCACGAGAAGATCGGCCTGCTGCTCGGCCCCGCCGACCATGTGCCGTCGCTGCGCAAGCTGGCGGCCGCGCGGGAGATCGCCGGGGCGGCGGGCATGCACCTCGCCGACGAGTTCGTCGAGCGGTCGATCTTCTCCCTGGAGGGCGGTCAGGCCGCCGCCACCCGGCTGTTGGGGCGCGGCGTCACCGGCATCGTGTGCGCCAGCGACCCACTCGCGCTGGGCGCCATCAGAGCGGCGCGGCGCCGCGGGCTCGCCGTCCCCTCGGACGTGTCGGTCGTCGGGTACGACGACTCGGCCTTCATGACCTGCACGGAGCCGCCGTTGTCGACGGTGCGCCAGCCCATCGAGGCGATGGGGCGCGCGGCGGTCGACCTGCTGTGCGCCCAGATCCAGGGCAACCAGAACCACCCCGGGGAGCTGCTCTTCGAGCCCGAACTGGTGGTGCGGGGTTCGACGGCGCAGCGGGCGAGCGGGTCCGGGCCGGCGCGCTGACCTCTCCCGTCCCAACTGGCGCTACCGTTACGTCACTTCACGCCTATCATCTGTTCGGCCCCGGCACGCGGTCGCGCTGCCCGGGGCCGACACATGCTGTTCAGTGAGAGGACAACGGGGAATTGAGTTCCATACGGAAGCGCGGCGCGCGCAAGCGCCGCATCACGATGGCAGCGGTGGGTGCCGCCGCGGCCGTCGTGGCGGGGGTACAGCTGTCGCCTGCCGCGTTCGGCACCGACGACACGGAGCCGCGGACCACCGCGCGTGCGGCGGCGGGGCCCGCGGTGCCGGTCGCGGCGCGGCACGCCGACACGGAGGACAACGGCTCCTCCCGCGTGGACGGCACGACGTTCGAGAACGGCGTGATGACGCTGAAGAAGCCGGCCCCGTCGACGCCCTCCGCCGCGTCGTCGAGGAGTGCCGCCGCCGAGGCGCCGCACGGTGAGGGCTGGAAGTCGGGCGGCATGTCGAAGTCGCTCGCCACCGGCTACACGATCAAGTTCTACGACAAGAAGGCCGCGGACTGGCTGGGCCCGTACGTGAAGCGGTCGGCCGCGGACCTGCACCGGGTGACGAACCTGCCGATCTCCGTCGACACGAATCCGGTCGGCTGGGACTACGTGCGGCCCAAGGGCGAGATCGTCGTCGGCCTGCTGAAGCGCCCGTGCATTCCGCCCGCGGACGGCGGCAGCCAGGGCTGGAAGGTCGTCCGGGACGGCTCGGGCAGCAAGAACCTCAGCTGCGGCTTCTTCTCCGCGTCCGTCCCGGACACTGTGACCAGCGGGCACGCGTACATCGACGACGAGTTCTTCACCGCGGCCGGCAAGCCGGTGGAGTCCATGGGCGAGACGTACATGCGCAGCCACATCAGCCACGAGCTCGGCCACACGATGGGCCTCACGCACGCCAACCGCAGTGCGACCCGCGGCGACTGCGTCAAGGGCACCGACTCCGGTGAGACCCCGGTGATGTGCACGCCCATCAGCGCCTACCAGGACAAGCGGGCGGGCAACTACGTCCAGCAGTACGACATGCAGGGCCTGCGCTACTTCGCGCGCGGCGCCGGCGCGAAGCTCGCCCCGCAGGGCAAGGTCACCGGCATCGGCGGCAAGTGCCTGGACGTCAAGGGCGGCAAGGCGGCCAACGGCACGCAGATCCAGCTGTACACCTGCAACGGCAGCGTGGCGCAGTCCTGGATCCTGCAGAAGGACGGCCAGTTCCGGGCGTTCGGCAAGTGCCTGGACAACTACCGCAACGCGAACACCGACGGCAACAAGATCAGCCTCTACGACTGCAACGGCGGGGCGTCGCAGCGCTGGTCGGTGAACGCGAAGGGCCAGATCGTGCACGTGGCGACGGGCAAGGTCCTCGACGTGACGGGCGGCTCGACGGCCAACGGCACGAAGGTCCAACTGCACGCGGCGAACACGTACAAGCGCCAGGTGTGGGTGACGCCGAAGTAACACCGCCGAGGTAGCGGTACCAAGGGGCATCACGCGGCCGGGCGGGGGCGGCATCCTCACGGGGAGCAGCCTCCGCTCGGCTCTAGGTGACCTTGCCGACCCAGTGCTCGCCGTGGTCGTCCAGATTCGGTCGCACTTCGAGGTCGACCTTGTTCAACTGCCCGCGCGGCACGTCGAACCCGAAGACGGCCGTGCCGGACGAGCCCGGTGAGACGGTGACGGTCAGCCCGTCTCCCCACTTCTTGGGCCCCTAGGCGTTGGCCTTGTCGGTAGCCGCCGCGGCCAGGGTGCCGGCCGTGCCAAGGAGGCATGCGGTCATCGCGGTGGCCGCGAGGCGGGCCGCCACGGACATGCGGATGCCGTTCATGGTTCCAGGATCCGCCCGGAGCCGTGCTCGGTCGACCGGAAGAGGACCCCGCGCCCGGTCCGGCGGGCGTGGTCCGGGGGGTGCCGTCGCGGTCGTGGGCCAACGGCTACAGTCGCCTGCGATCGCCCCCGCTCACCTGGGAGAACCTCGGACCATGGCCGTCGACGAACTCGACACCCGTATTCTTCGGCTGCTGCTCGAGCAGCCGCGTACCAGTCTGCGTGAGTACGCGCGCATCCTCGGGATCGCCCGCGGGACGCTGCAGGCGCGGCTCGACCGGATGGAGCGGGACGGGGTGATCACCGGGACCGGGCCGTTCCTGTCGCCCGCCGCGCTCGGGCACCCCGTGCTCGCCTTCGTGCACATCGAGGTCACCCAGGGGCATCTGGACGAGGTGGGGGACGCGCTCGCCGCCGTGCCGGAGATCATCGAAGCGCACTCGATCACGGGGGGCGGGGATCTGCTGACCCGGGTCGCCGCCCGGGACAACGGTCATCTGGAGGACGTCATCCAGCGGCTCATCAACCTGCCGGGCGTGGTCCGCACCCGTACCGAGATGGCGTTGCGCGAGCGCGTGCCGCACCGGCTGCTCCCGCTGGTCGAGTCGGTGGGCAGGTCGGCCGCCGGACCGGGGTGACCTGGCGGTTTGGCATGCTGGAGGTCATGAGCACCTTCGGCAGCACCTCGGTCGTCTTCGACCTCGACGGCACCCTCGTGGACAGCGAGCCCCACTACTTCGAGGCCTCGCGGGCGCTGCTCGCGGACCGCACCGACCGGGAGTACACCTGGGCAGACAACGAGCGGTTCGTCGGTATCAGCTCCCACGAGACGCTGGCGCTGTGGAAGACGGAGTACGGGATCGAGGCCCCGGTGACCGAGCTGCTCGCCGACCTCGACCGCCGCTATCTGGCGCTCGCCCGCGCCGGCACCCACGTCTACCCGGAGATGCGCAAGCTCGTCGAGCGGCTGTACGAGGCGGGGGTGCCGATGGCCGTGGCGTCCGGGTCGTCCCGTCCGGCCATCGAGGCGGTCCTGGCCGGCACGGGCCTGGACGCCCGGCTGACCACGTTCGTCTCCGCCGAGGAGGTCCCGCGCGGCAAGCCCGCCCCCGACGTGTTCCTCGCCGCGGCCGCGCTGCTCGGCGCGGAGCCCGCGGACTGCGTGGTCTTCGAGGACGCGGCACCGGGCGCGACGGCGGCGCGGGCGGCCGGGATGCGGTGCGTGGCCATCCCGTACGTGGCCGCCCACGCCGACGACCCCGCGTTCGCGGCCGCCGAGCTCCTGTTCCCCGGCGGCCACGACGCGTTCACCGCCCAGGCGGCGCTGGACTTCCTGGCGCCCCAGTAGGAGGGGCGACCCGGTCCGCTCAGGCCGCGCCCGCCACCCGCTCCGGGGTGAGCAGCTCCGCCAGCCGCTCGGGCGGCAACAGGCCCTTCTCCAGGACGAGTTCGGCGACGCCGCGCCCGGTGGCCAGTGCCTCGCGTGCGATCTCCGTGGCGGCGGTGTAGCCGATGTGCGGGTTGAGGGCGGTGACCAGGCCGATGGACGTCTCCACCGAGGCACGCAGCACCTCGGTGTTGGCGGTGATGCCCGTCACGCACCGCTCGGCGAGCGTCAGACAGGCCGCGCGCAGCGAGGTGATGCTCTTCGCGAGCGAGTGCAGGATGATCGGCTCGAAGGCGTTGAGCTGCAGCTGGCCCGCCTCCGCGGCCATGGTGATGGTGACGTCGTTGCCGATCACCTCGAAGGCGACCTGGTTGACCACCTCGGGGATGACCGGGTTGACCTTGCCCGGCATGATGCTCGAACCGGCCTGCACCGGCGGCAGGTTGATCTCGTTCAGCCCCGCGCGCGGCCCGGACGACAGCAGCCGCAGGTCGTTGCAGCTCTTGGAGAGCTTGACCGCGATCCGCTTCAGGACGCCGGACAGATGCACGAACGCCCCGCAGTCCTGCGTCGCCTCGACCAGGTTCGCGGCGGTCACCAGCGGCATCCCGGTGATCCCGGCGAGGTGACGGCGAGCCGTCTCGGCGTACCCGGCGGGGGCGTTGAGGCCGGTGCCGATGGCGGTGGCGCCGAGGTTGATCTCGTGGACCAGCTCGACGGCCTCGGCGAGCCGCATCCGGTCCTCGTCGAGCATCACGGCGTACGCGGAGAACTCCTGCCCCAGCGTCATCGGCACCGCGTCCTGGAGCTGGGTGCGCCCCATCTTCAGGACGTCGCGGAACTCCAGCGCCTTCGCCGCGAACGCGTCCTGCACGACCGCCATCGCACGCAGCAGCCCGTGCACCGCGCTGACCGTCGCGATCTTCACGGCCGTCGGGTAGACGTCGTTGGTGGACTGGCTGAGGTTGACGTCCTCGTTGGGGTGCAGGTGGTCGTACGCACCCTTGGGGTGCCCGAGGAGTTCCAGCGCCCGGTTGGCGACGACCTCGTTGGCGTTCATGTTGGTGGAGGTGCCCGCGCCGCCCTGGATGACGTCGACCACGAACTGGTCGTGCAGGTGTCCGGCGCGGATCTCCCGGCAGGCGGCGGCGATCGCGTCGGCCTTGGCCTTCGGCAGCAGCCCCAGCTCCTCGTTGGCGCGGGCGGCGGCCTCCTTGACCGCGGCGAGCGCGTCGATCAGCTGCGGGTACACGGAGATCGGGATGCCCGTGATGGGGAAGTTCTCCGTGGCGCGCAGGGAGTGGATGCCCCAGTAGGCGTCGGCGGGGACGTCCCGGTCACCGAGCAGATCGTGTTCGCGGCGGACGGCGGCTGTGGAGGTGAGGTCGGGGGCGGGCGTAGGGGGAGGGGTGGGGCTCATGGTGCTGTTCTCTTCCGGCGCGGGGCGCCCCGTCAGGGGCGCGGGGAACTGCGCGACCAGCCACAGCCGGCCCGCAGCATCTTCATCGGTCCTTCGAGGCTGAAGGCTCGGGCGGCAGCCTCAGGCGGCCCGGCCGGAGGCGTCGCCCGTGACCGCGGGTGCCGGCTCACCGACGATGCGACGCAGCTGAGCCGTGCGCTCGGCCGGTCCGGTGGCGGAGAGCAGGGCGGCGAGCACCGCGCTCCGCGCCTGCCCGGCGCGCAGCGTACCGGTGAGGACCGCCCCGGCGGCCGAGAGGTCGACGGCGCCGCCGTGCGTGTAGATCTCGGTGACGGGGCCGGCCTGGACGCGGGTGGTGAGGGCGATGACCACGCCGCGCTCGATGGCGGCCGTGACGGCGCCGACGAACTCGGGGGTTGCGTTGCCCGCGCCGGTGGCGACCAGCACGATGCCCTCGGCGCCGGCCTCGACCGCGGTCTCCAGGAAGAGCGGGTCGGCGTCGACGTGGTGCATGACCATGTCGATGCGCGGCAGCGATCCGGTGGGCACGGCCGGGGGCAGCGGCAGCGGCTCGGGGCGCACCGGGCGGTTCAGGACCGACACCTTGCCGAAGCCCACCTTGCCGACGGGCGGCCGGGACGGGTCGGCGAACGCGTCGGCGGCGAGGGTCTGGGTCTTCACGGTGCCCCGCGCGGCGTGCACCTTGCCGTCGAAGACGACCAGGACGCCGAGGTCGCGCACGGTGGCGGCGGTGAGCAGCGCGTCGTAGAGGTTGCCGGGGCCGTCGCCGCCCTCGGCGCCGAGCGGCTTCTGGGCGCCGGTGAAGACGACCGGGCGGGGGTCGTCGTGGTGCAGGTCGAGCAGGTACGCGGACTCCTCGAGGGTGTCCGTGCCGTGGGTGACGACGATGCCGTCGACGGCGGGGTCGGCGAAGACCTCGCGCACGGTGCGCAGCAGGGTGAGCTGCTGGGCGGAGGTCAGCCGGGGGCTGTTCACGTTGAACAGGTCGATGACCTCGGAGGCTATGCCGTGCGGTATCGAGGCGGTGGCGAGCACCTCGCGGCCGGGGGCGTCGGCGGCGAAGCCGGCCCCCTGCCAGCGGCTGGCGATCGTCCCGCCGGTGCTGATGACGACGATCCGTCGCGCCTGTGCTTCCACGTCTGCGTACCTCCCGGGGATCCTGAGGACCATCAGCCCCCGAGTGGTGGGG
The DNA here is from genome assembly GCF_055591085.1 of Streptomyces sp. NPDC041713. NCBI lineage: Bacteria > Bacillati > Actinomycetota > Actinomycetes > Kitasatosporales > Streptomycetaceae > Streptomyces > Streptomyces sp. NPDC041713. The sequence goes on along the minus strand of NZ_JBVIZY010000013.1, from coordinate 109,902 downwards.
CAGCCTCGGCGCAAGGATAGGTCGAACAGAGCGCAATGTGTTTGCCAAATTCAGGCGCTCTCGCAATATACGTGGTGGATAATTGCGCCATGGACGAGATCGACCGCAACATCTTGCGCGAGCTGCAGAACGACGGGCGGCTGACCAACCAGGAGCTGGCCGCGCGGGTGGGCCTGAGCCCGTCGCCGTGCATGCGGCGGGTGCGGCAGCTGGAGCTGGACGGGGTGATCCAGGGATATCGCGCGGTCGTCGCCCCGGAGGCGGTCGGCCGCGGCTTCGAGGTGCTCGTCTCCATCGAGGTGCGGCGCGACCGCGAGACGGTCGAGGCGTTCGAGGCGGCGCTCCAGGAGATCCCGGACGTCATCGAGGCGTACCGCCTGTTCGGGAGCCCCGGCTGCCTGCTGCGCATCGCGGTCGCGGACCTCGCCGCGTACGAGCGCCTCTGGATCGAGCGGCTCACGGCGCTCGCGGGGGTCACGGAGGTCAACTCGCAGATCATCATGAAGCGGATCAAGGAGCCGCAGGGGCTGCCGGTGGACGGCTGAGGGCTGATGGCTCAGAGCTGACGGGTGACGGGTGACGGGTGACGGCTGACGGCTGACGGGTGACGGGTGACGGCTGACGGCTGACGGCGACCGTTCCCGCTCGCCGTCCGGCCAACTCCCCTTTGGTACAGACCTATTGACGGCTGGTCTGGTCCAGCCTAAGTTGACGCACCGCACCAGGCACGCCTCCAGGTCCCCTCCGCACCCAGGGAGCACAGCGTGATCGGTCGGACGTTACGCCTGCTGGGGTCCGCCCTGGCACTGGCCTGTGTCGCACAACTGCCGGCCGTCGCCTCGGCGGCCGCCGCGCCCCGAGCAGACACCTGCGCGCTGAAGCCGAAACCGGCCGGCAAGGTGCTCCAGGGGTACTGGGAGAACTGGGACGGCGCGTCCAACGGCGTGCACCCGCCCTTCGGCTGGACCCCGATCACCGACCCACGGATGCGCCAGCACGGCTACAACGTGATCAACGCGGCGTTCCCCGTCATCCGCTCCGACGGCACCGTCCTGTGGGAGGACGGCATGGACGCCACCGTGAAGGTCGCCACCCCGGCCGAGATGTGCCAGGCGAAGGCGGACGGCGCGACCATCCTCATGTCCATCGGCGGCGCGGCGGCCGGGATCGACCTGAGCAACAGCAAGGTCGCCGACCGCTTCGTCGAGACGATCGTGCCGATCCTGAAGAAGTACAACTTCGACGGCATCGACATCGACATCGAGACCGGTCTGGTGGGCAGCGGAAACATCAGCCAACTCTCCCCCTCACAGACCAACTTGATCCGCATCATCGACGGAGTGCTCGCGAAAATGCCCGCGGGCTTCGGCCTCACGATGGCGCCCGAGACGGCGTACGTGACCGGCGGCAGCGTGGTCTACGGATCGATCTGGGGCGCGTACCTCCCCATCATCAAGAAGTACGCGGACAACGGCCGCCTGTGGTGGCTGAACATGCAGTACTACAACGGCAGCATGTACGGCTGCTCCGGCGACTCCTACTCGGCCGGCACCGTCCAGGGCTTCACCGCGCAAACCGACTGCCTCAACAAGGGCCTGGTCATCCAGGGCACCACGATCAAGGTCCCCTACGACAAACAGGTTCCGGGCCTCCCCGCCCAGCCGGGCGCCGGCGGCGGCTACATGTCCCCGAGCCTGGTGGCCCAGGCCTGGAACCACTACGGCGGCGCCCTCAAGGGCCTGATGACCTGGTCCATCAACTGGGACGGTTCGAAGGGGTGGACCTTCGGGGACAACTTCGGCCGGCTCACATAGCCGGTCGGCCCATCTTCTGAAAGCCGACGCCCGGAATCCTCTTCCACAGGCGTCGGCTTTTCGCTTTTCAGGTCCGAAAGAAGACCAGGCCGCATGAAGACCAGCTCGTATCAATTCGACTCGACGGAGTCCGTCAGGAAAGCGTGACCCGCAAACGCGCGCCGCGTCAATGTCGCCATCTATCGCCGCGATCCTGCCCGACCGCACAAACGGCGTTGCCCGAAAGGGCCATGTGCGCCGTCGGCGGGGGCACCCGTGACACGGCGCCTGCCGGGCCCGGCCGCTGTCAGCAGACGGCGCAGGTCGTACACGTACGGAAGCAGGTGTCGTCGGAGAAGCCGCCCGCGGCGCTGTCGGCGTCGACGTCCTGGATGGCCATTTCGGTGAGGTCGATGTCGAAGAGGTCCTGCGACGTGTTTTCGGACATGGGAATTCCTTCCTCGGAAACCAGTCGAACCTGGAAACCCTGTGGAACCAGTGGAACCTGCCCAATCACCGCACTGCGCGACGCAAGGGATCCGGACGCGCCGCGCGGCGAACTACCGTGGCAGGCAGCGCTGTTGCTGTGCTGAGCGGTGCCGGTGCCCCTCCCCCGCTCAGCGCCGCTTGAAGACGGCCACCGTGCGGGCCGGGACCGTGAAGTCGCCCGAACCCCGGTCGTAGGACGCCGACTTGATCCTCGCGTCGGCCCCGGACGCCTGCACCGGATGCAGGGCGTACCGTGCGCCATGCACGGCGGTGACGCGCTGCCGCTGTGTCCGCGGGCTCGCGTTGAGGACGACGACCAGGTCGTCCAGCTTCATGGTGATGACGCCCGGCGTCTCGGCCTCGGTGCCGGAGAGCGGGAAGGAGAGCGCCGACTGGACCTGTCCGGCCGTCGCGAGGGAGAACGCGGGCTCGGTGGTGCGGATCTCGAGCAGATCCCGGTACGCGGCCGACGCGCCGTTGATCTGCGCACAGCCGGGGGTCAGTGATGGTGACGACGCCAGCAGCGGCTTCGCGTAAGGCCACTTGGCCTGGTTGTCGGCGGCCGGTGGCAGCCCGCGGCCGAAGCCGTTGCCGGCCCGGCAGTTCCAGTGGATGGCGTTGAACCAGTCGCCGCTGTCGAAGGAGTTGCGGTCCAGGGACTTCGAGCGCAGCAGGTCCGTGCCGGCCTGGGAGAGCGCGGGGCCCTGGGACAGGGTGGCGGTGGCCATCGCGAGGACCTGCATCCTGGCGCGGTCGGTCGCCGACGTGCCCTCGGGCAGCTTGAAGGCGAGCGCGTCGTAGAGGGATTCGTTGTCGTGCGCGTCGGCGTAGGAGAGGGCGTCGCCGGGGGCCGCCGCGTAACCGGCGGGCGCGCCGTTGTAGTCGACGTCCGCGCCCGTGACCGTCGCTCCCGCCGAGTCACGGAAGGTGAAGCCGGCGAGGTTACCGGACAGGCCCACCTTGATGAGGTCCTGGTAGTGGAGGAGCCGGGCCTTCTGTTCAGCCCGAGTGCCGTTCGCCTTCGAGGAGTTGGGGTCGGTGTAGAGGCCGCTGGCGAAGCCCTGTACGCGCGGGTCCTCGTCGAAGGGGCCGCCGCCGCGCAGCGCGTCGCGGGAGCGGTCCGAGAAGGTCGCGACGCCGGTGCCCGCCATGTTCCGCTGCGTGGCCTGCACGAAGCGCGCGTCGTCGGCGACCTCCCCGAAGTTCCATCCCTCGCCGTACAGGACGATGCTCTTGCCGTCGACGCCGTCCTTCGCCACGGTCAGCGCGTCCAGGGCCTTGCGGACGGCGAGGATGTTCGCCTTCGGGTGGTGCCCCATCAGGTCGAAGCGGAAGCCGTCGACCTTGTACTCCCTGGCCCAGGTGACGATCGAGTCGACGACCAGCTTGCCCATCATGGCGTTCTCGGGGGCCGTGTTGGCGCAGCAGGTGGACGTGGCGACGGTGCCGTCGGCGTCCAGGCGCTGGTAGTAGCCGGGCACGATCTTGTCGAGCACGGACTTGTCGGCCTGGCCGCTCGCGACGGTGTGGTTGTAGACGACGTCCATGACCGTGCGCAGTCCCGCGCCGTTGAGCCCCTGCACCATCCTGCGGAACTCGACGGTGCGCCGGGTCCCCTCGGGGTCGCTCGCGTACGAGCCCTCCGGGACGGTGTAGTGCAGCGGGTCGTAGCCCCAGTTGTACGCGTCCCCGGCCGCGCTCTTGGAGACGCAGGCCTGCTGTGCGTCGGAGTCGGGCGCGTACGACGGCAGGTCGCAGTCCGGAGTCGCCTGGTCCGCCGCGCGTTCGGGGATGGTGCCGATGTCGAAGGCCGGCAGCAGATGCACGTACGAGGTTCCGGCGCGGGCGAGGCCGCGCAGGTGCCGCATGCCGTCGGAGTTCTCGTCGGTGAAGGCCAGGTACCGGCCGGGATGGTCCGACGTGCGGTCCTCGACGGAGAAGTCGCGGATGTGCAGCTCCTGGATCTGCGCGTCGCGCAGCGGGGTCGCCTTCGGCTTGCGCAACCCCGACCAGCCCTTGGGGGCGAGCCGCGGGTCGCCGAGGTCGACGGCGAGGCTGCGCCGGGAGTCGCTGGTCACGGCGGTCGAGTACGGGTCGGTGACCTCGTTCGTGACGACCTTCCGTAGGCTCGGCGCCCACACCCGCACGACGTACCGGTAGGCCTTGCCCTGCCAGCTGCCGGGGCCGGTCACCGACCACACCCCGGACGCGCGGTCCCGGTGCATCGGGACGGTGCGGCCGCCGATGTCCAGCGCGACGTGCTGCGCCGTGGGCGCCCAGACCGCGAGGGTGACCCGGCCGTGAGCGAAGCGCGGGCCGAGCCGCGCCGTGCCCGCGGAGGCGGCGTACAGGTCGTCGAGGACACCCTGGGTCTGGACGCCGGTGGCGGCGCGCAGGCTGCCGTCGGCGGCGCGCCCGGCGGCGACGAGCTGGCCGGTGAGGGCGGCGCGGACCCGGTCGCGGTCCCGGCGATCGACGGTGAAGGCGGCGTAGTCCTTGAGGTGCGGGAACCGTGCCTTCTGGGCGTCGGTGAGGCCTCCCTCGACCGCGGTGAGGCGCAGCCGCTGGGCCGCGCCGCTCAGCTCGCCGTCCTTGAGGGTGAGGCCCCCGTGCCGCGCGTACCACAGCTCGTGCTCGGTGCCCGTGGCGCCGCCCCAGACCAGTGTGGACCGGTCGATCCACTGGGCCCTGGACTTCGCCAGGTCGAGGCCGTCGGCAGGCTCGGCCGCCGCGTTCGGTGCGTTCGGTGCGGCGGGCGCGAGCGGCAGGGCCGCCGCCGACGCGCTCAGGGGCACGCAGGCGGCGAGCAGGGCGACGGCCACGGTGACGGCGGTGCGGCGCGGGGAGCCGGTCACGTCAGCTTCTCCTTGAGGGGGTCGGGGAGGGGGTCGGGGGCATACGCCGACGGGGCGGGGTCAGCAGCTCTTGGCGCCGGTGTGCAGCGCGAGCGCCGTGTTCGGCGCGACCGAGGCGGTGAACCGGCCCGAGCCGTCCACGCCGACCTTCCTGCCGCTCTGCACGTCGCAGTACGTGCCCGCCGCCAGGGACGTCTGGAAGGTGCGCTCGACCGTGGAGCCCTCGTGGTTGATGACCACGTACGCCTTGTTGCCCCGGCCGAAGGCGATCGCGTCGTTCCCGTTGTCCCACCAGTCGGTGACGGCGGCGCCGCGCGCGGTGTTGCGGAGCCCGACCATGGAACGGATCTCCGGCCACGCGTGCTGGCACTTCCAGCCGTCGCTGTAACAGGCCTTCACGAACCCGCCGTCGGGCGACCCGGCGTCGATGTCGCTGAACTCGTATCCGGAGTGGACGTCGGGCGAGCCGTAGGGCCAGGCCAGCATGAAGACGTGCGCGAGGGTGTAGTCGGCGCCGTCCTTGTAGGAGAGGGTCTGGCCGTGCCGCTCGGTGTCGTGGTTGGTGACGAACACCGAGGCCGAGCCGCTCGGCAGGTACCCCCAGCCCTCGCCGAAGTTCTTGAGGTAGGCGAGCTTCTCGTCCTTGAAGACCCGCTTCAGGTCCCAGCCGTAGCGGAACTCCTGGGGGTCGCCGGTGGCGGTGTACTCGCTCGGCGAGATCGGCTCGCCCGCCCCGTACAGGGTCTCCTGCTTCCAGTGGACGCCCGGGTCGCTCAGCCGCGACTTGATGTTCTTCAGGTCCTCGACGGGCATGTGCTTGGCCGCGTCGATGCGGAAGCCGTCCACGCCGAGGGAGAGGAGGTCGTTCAGGTAGCCGGCGATGCGGCCGCGCACGTACTCCTCACCGGTGTCCAGGTCGGCCAGACCGCCCAGTTCGCAGTGCTGGACGTTCCACCGGTCCTGGTAGTCGCCGATGGGGGCCTTGCAGTCGTCCATGTCGGCGGCGGAGTAGGTGCCGGGGTAGTCGTACTTGGTGAAGCGGGAGCCCGCCGAGCCGGTGCCCGAGGCGTTGGTCATGTGGTTGATGACCGCGTCGGCGAGGACCTTCACCCCGGCGGAGTGGCAGGTGTCGACCATCCGCGCGAAGTCGGTGCGGTTGCCGAGCCGGGTGCCGATCTTGTAGCTGACCGGCTGGTAGGCGGCCCACCAGGCGTCACCCTGGATGCGCTCCTGCGGCGGCGACACCTGCACGTATCCGTAGCCGTACGGGCCGAGTTGGGTCGTACAGGCCTTGGCGACCGAGGCGTACTTCCACTCGAAGAGGACGGCGGTGACGTCCTTGGTGCCGGGCGGGGCGGCCTGGGCGGTGGGGGCCCCGGCGACGAGGCCGCCCGCCACCCCCGCCATCAGGGCGACCGCGGCCGCGAGGGGCCTGCGGCGCTTGACGATCCGACCGGTCATGGGGGCCTCCTGCGCGTTGGGGGAACCTGCGGCAACTTCTTGCAGCAAGTCTGCACAAGTTGTTGCGGGTTGGACCGTATGGCCCCTCAAGGGCGAGGTCAACCCTCTGGACACACCCCGGTGGACCCGCGCACCACCAGCTCCGGCTGGAAGACGAACTCCGTGCGCTGCACGGGATTTCCGTCGATCTCCTCCAGGAGCGCACCCACCGCGGCGGTCGCCATCGCCTGCACCGGCTGGCGCACGGTGGTCAGCGGCGGATCGGTGAAGGCGATGAGCTGGGAGTCGTCGAAGCCGACCACGGAGACGTCACCGGGCACGGTGAGGCCGCGTGCGCGCACCGCTCTGACGGCGCCCAGCGCCATCAGGTCGCTGCCGCAGACCATCGCCGTGCAGCCCAGGTCGAGGAGCGCGCCGGCCGCGGCCTGGCCGCCCTCGACGGTGAACAGCGTGCGCTGCACCAGCTGTTCGGCCGCCGCCGGCGCCACCCCGAGCATGCTGTGCAGCGCCGCCGTGAACCCCTCCGCCTTGCGCAGGGAGGGCACGTACCGGGTCGGCCCGATGGCCAGGCCGATCCGCTCGTGCCCCAGGTCGACGAGGTGGCGTACCGCCATCCGCACCGCCGAGCGGTCGTCGGGTGAGACGAAGGAGACCGGGATGTCCTCGTTGTAGCCGTTGACGAGGACGAACGGCACCTTGCGGTGGGCCAGTTCGCGGTAGCGCGTGGGATCGGCCGTCAGGTCGGCGTGCAGGCCCGACAGGAAGATGATGCCGCTGACCCCGCGGTCCTCCAGCTGCTCGACCAGCTCGTCCTCGGTGGCGCCGCCCGGCATCTGCGTACAGAGCATCGGGGTGTAGCCGTGGCCGGCCAGGACCTGCTCGATGACCTGCGCGAAGGCGGGGAAGATCGGGTTGGTCAGCTCGGGGATGACCAGGCCCACCAGGCCGGCGCTGCGCCGTCTCAGCCGGGTGGGGCGCTCGTAGCCGAGGACGTCGAGGGCGGCGAGGACCCGGCGCCGGGTGTCCGCCGCCACCCCCGCCTTGCCGTTGAGCACCCGGCTCGCGGTGGCCTCGCTGACCTGGGCCTGGGCGGCGATGTCCCGGAGCCGCGGGGCGCCCCGGTGGGCGTCCCGCGACGTGCCGGGCAGCGTCACACCGTCCACCAGACGGTGGAGTCGGCGGGCAGGACCACCGTCCCGTCCACGACCTCCGGCTCCTCGATGGCCAGCAGGACCTTGCCGGGGGCAGGGATCCGTACGGGTTCGCCGGTGGTGTTCACGGTGCACACGAAGCCCTCGCGGGCGAAGGCGAGCACCCCCGCGGGGGCGTCGAGCCACTCGACGGCGGTGCCCGCGCCGAGCCCCGGCTCCGTGCGGCGCACGGCGAGCGCGCTGCGGTACAGCTCCAGGGTCGAGCCGGGGTCGCCGGTCTGGGCCTGCACGCTCAGCTCGCCCCAGCCGGCCGGCTGCGGAAGCCAGCTGCCGCCCGTGCCGAAGCCGTACGACGAGCCGTCGGTGGTCCACGGGATGGGCACCCGGCAGCCGTCCCGGAAGCCGTCCTGCCCCGCGGCCCGGAGGAACGAGGGGTCCTGGCGCACCTCGTCGGGCAGGTCGGTGACGTCGGGCAGGCCGAGCTCCTCGCCCTGGTACAGATAGGCGGAGCCGGGCAGCGCCAGCATCAGCAGGGTCGCGGCGCGGGCGCGGCGCAGGCCGAGCTCGCGGTCGCCTGGCGTCCGCAACTGGGTGCCCATACCGGGCGGGTTGGCGAACCGCGTGGTGTGCCGGGTGACGTCGTGGTTGGAGAGCACCCAGGTGGCGGGCGCCCCCACCGGACGCATCGCGGCCAGCGACACGTCGATGACCGCGCGCAGCTCATCGGCGTCCCACGAGGTGCCCAGGTACTGGAAGTTGAAGGCCTGGTGCATCTCGTCGGGGCGCACGTAGTGGGCGGAACGCTCGACGGTCGGGGTCCATGCCTCGGCGACGAGGACGCGGGCGCCCTCGTACTCCTCGAGGACCTGCCGCCAGCTGCGGTAGATCTCGTGCACGCCGTCCTGGTCGAAGAACGGCATCACGTCGTTGCCGAGCAGCTTGAGCTGGTCGCCGCTGCCGATGTCGGGCAGCCCGGCCGCCTTGACCAGGCCGTGCGCCACGTCGACGCGGAAGCCGTCCACCCCCATGTCGAGCCAGAACCGCAGGATGGAGCGGAACTCGTCCCGGACGGCGGGGTGCTCCCAGTTGAAGTCGGGCTGCTCGGGCGCGAAGAGGTGCAGGTACCACTCGCCGTCGGGCACCCGGGTCCAGGCGGGGCCGCCGAAGATGGATTCCCAGTCGTTGGGCGGGAGTTCGCCGTCGACGCCCTTGCCGGGGCGGAAGTGGTAGCGCTCCCGCAGCGGGGACCCCGGCCCCTCGGCGAGGGCGCGGCGGAACCAGTCGTGGCGGTCGGAGGAGTGGTTGGGCACCAGGTCCACGATGATGCGCAGGCCGAGGGCATGGGCGTCGCGGATGACGGCGTCGGCGTCCAAGAGGCTGCCGAACATCGGGTCGATGGCCCGGTAGTCGGCGACGTCGTACCCCGCGTCGGCCTGCGGGGACGCGTAGAAGGGGCTGAGCCAGACGGCGTCGACGCCGAGGTCCCTGAGGTACGGCAGCCGGCTGCGGATGCCCGCCAGGTCGCCCATGCCGTCGCCGTCGGAGTCGGCGAAGCTGCGCGGGTACACCTGGTAGATCACCGCGCCGCGCCACCAGTCCGGTTGCGTCTCGGTGGTGGGGGCGGCAGGGGCAGCGAGATGCTGGGTCATGTCTTCCCTGGGATCGTGTGTGGTGCTGGGGATCGTGCGGGGTGGCGACGGGACGCCTCAGGACTTCGTCGCGCCCGCGGTCAGGCCGGAGACCAGGTGGCGCTGGGCGAAGCCGAAGATGATCGCGGCGGGCACCGCGACGATCACCGCGGACGCGGTCAGCGAGCCCCAGTCGCTGGTGTACTGGTTGACGAAGGTCTGCAGGCCGCCGGCGAGCGTGAGGTTCTCCTCGCCGGTCATGAACGCCGAGGCGTAGGCGACCTCGGCCCAGCCGGTGATGAAGCTGTAGAACCCGGTGACGGCGAGGCCCGGCTTGGCGAGCGGCACGATGAGCCGCCAGAAGGTGCCGAACGGGTTGAGCCCGTCCACCCGTCCCGCCTCGTCGATCTCGACCGGGATGGTGTCGAAGTACCCCTTCATCATCCAGGCGCAGAACGGCACGGCGATCGTCAGATAGGTGACGACGAGGCCGATGGGCTGGTTGAGCAGGCCGAGGTTGGCGAGCAGGTTGTACAGCGGCACGATCAGCACCGCGACCGGGAACATCTGGGTGATCAGGAGCAGCCACATCAGCGGCCGCATGCCGGGGAACTTGAAGCGGCTCACCGCGTAGCCGGTCGTCGCCGCGATGACGACGCCGATCACCGTGGTCAGGCCCACCACGACAAGGGAGTTGAGGAGCCAGTTCGGGAACTCGGTGTCGTTGAGGACGTGGTCGTAGTTGCCGAGGGTGAAGTCCTTCACCAGGTCGGTGGAGAAGGCCTCGCTCTCCGGCTTGAACGAGGTGACCAGGAGCCACAGCGGGGGCAGCACCGCGACGGCGCTGGCGAGCAGCAGCGTCAGGTGCAGGGCGACCGAGGCGAGCGGTCCGCGCTCGTCGCGCCCCCTGGTCTTCCGCTGCCCGTCCTTGCGTTCGTTCGGCACGGCGGTCACCACACCTCTCCCTGCTTGCGGAGCGCGCGGCGGTAGGCCACCGCGATGATCGACAGGAGGGCGAGGATGAGCACGCCCCAGGCGGCGGAGCCCGCGAAGTCGCGGGGGCTGACGACGAACGAGAGGCGATAGGCGTACGTCACCAGGATCTCGGTGGCGTCCCCCGGCCCTCCCCTGGTCAGCAGGAAGATCACCGGGAACATGTTGAAGGTCCAGATGCCGCTGATGAGGATCACCGTGGCGGCGACGGTGCGCAGCCCCGGCAGGGTGATGTGGCGGAAGCGCTGCCAGGCGTTGGCGCCGTCCATCTCGGCGGCCTCGTACAGCTCACCGGGGATGGACTGCAGGCCGCCGAGCATCGCCACCAGCATGAAGGGCACGCCGAGCCAGACATTGACGGTGATCACCGAGATCTTGGCCCAGGTGGGGTCGTTCAGCCACGGGATCGCGTCGATGCCGCCGCCTTCGAGGATCTTGTTGAGGAGGCCCTTCTTCTCGTTGAAGAGCAGCCGCCAGGTGAAGACGGAGACGAAGGCCGGCACGGCCCACGGCAGGATGAGCGCCATCCGGTAGAGGGAGCGGCCCGCCATCCTGCGGTTGAGCATGGTGGCGAGGGCGAGGCCGAGCGCGAAGGAGAGCGCGACGCAGGAGACGGTCCACACCACGGTCCAGGTGAGCCGGTCCCAGAAGACGCCGTCGGAGAGGATCGACGTGTAGTTGTCGAGGCCGACGGACTTGTACGTCGCCGGGATGTCGTTGACGCCGATGTGCCGTTCGACGTTGGCTTCGTCGGCGTCCGTCGTCGACAGATACACGCCGCGCACCAGCGGGTATCCGACGATCACGCCGATCACGATCACCACGGGGGCGACCATGGCCCACGCGTACCAGTGGGTGGCCAGCGCCCTGCGCAGCCTGCCCGGGTTCTTGGCGGGCCGGCGGCCCCGGCCGCGGACGCTGTTCGCGTCCGCGGCCTTCGCCACCGCCCGGCCGGTCTCGACAGCCATGGGTCGGTCGGCCCTCCCTCTTACTTGTAGCCCTTGAGGAGCTTGCGGTAGGCGTCACCGATGCCCTTGGCGCCCTCCTCGGGCGAGGACTTGCCGCTGAGCACCTTCTCCAACTGCAGCCGGATCGGCTCGAAGAGCGCGTTGGCCTCCGGGATCCACGGGCGCTGCACGGACTTGGCGACGGCGGGCTTGAAGAACTGCACCATCTGGTTGTCCTTGACGGACTTCGCGTCGTAGACGGAGGTGCGGGTGGGCAGCAGGCTGAGCTGCTCGGTGGTCTGCTGCTGCACCTTGGCGGAGCTCATGTACTTGATGAACTCGTACGAGGCGTCGAGGTTGCCGGAACCGGCGTACGCGGCGAGGTTCCAGCCGCCCTGCGGTGCGCCCTGGCGTGCGCTGCCGGCCGGGGCCGGGGCGACGCCCAGGTTGCCCTTGTCGTCCTTGAACTCCTTGCCCTTCAGGGCGCCTTCGATGGACCAGGGGCCGTCGAGCGCCATCGCGACGTCGCCGTCCTTGAAGGCGTTGAGCTGGTTGTTGTAGCCGTCGCTGGCGTCGGTGACCGCCGCCTTGGAGTCGACCAGGTCCTTCATCACCGAGAAGGCCTTGGCGCCCTCGGGGTCGTCGACGGTGACCTTCTTGTTCTTGGTGTCCAGGAGGTCACCGCCCTCGCCGTAGAGGTACGGGAGGTAGTAGTACGGGTCGTCGCCGCGCAGATAGAGGCCGGTCTTGCCGGACTTCGCCCTGATCTTCTTCGCGGCCGACTTCACCTCGTCGAAGGACTTCGGGACACCGACGCCCGCGTCCTTCAGCATCTTCTTGTTGTAGAAGAGCGCGAGGGTGTCGATGGTCTGCGGCGCGGCGTAGGTCTTGCCCTTGAACTTGGTGCTGGCCGCGGCCTGCGGGAGGTAGTCGTCCGGCTTGTCGAGCGCGACGGTGCCGTCGAGCGCGGCGAGGTAGCCGAGCGAGGCGAAGTCCTGGGTCCAGGCGACCTCGGTGCGCATCACGTCCGGGGCACCGGAGTTGCCGCCCGCGGCGTTCTTGAACTTGGCGTTGGCCTCGCCGAACGGGACGTTCACATAGTTGACGTCGACGTCCGGGTGGAGCTTCTCGAACCCCTTGGCGATCTTCTCGTACGCGCCCTTCTCGGCGTCGTTCGAGGTGTCCCAGAAGGTGACGGTGCCGGAGAGCTCCCCCGAGCCCTTCTTGCCACCGCTGCCCCCGTCGTCGCCCCCGCACGCTGCCGCTGTCAGGGCCAGGGCCGCGATCAGCCCGGTGGCCGCTATGCCACGCCGCATGTGAACTCCTTCAACTGATCCCGGAATCACGGGGAGACGCAGAGGTGCCTCCTGCTGGCCGCACTGGACGCGGCGCCGGGTTGCCAGGAACGTAACAGCGTTGGAATGCCACCGAAAGAGCTTGCGGTAAATTTCTGCAAGTCCTGGTGATCGTTACATCTGCGTGTCCGGACCGTTGCCGCCACCGCGCTTGACACCACCCTCGGCGGCGCCCCTCGCCCTCCCGACCAGCGCGGTCCTGCGACGACGGCACCGCGGTCGGCCTGGAATCCGGCTGCAAGACTCTTGCAGGACAGCACTTTCCGCAAGCCGTCACGGGCGGTGTGCAATCCCCGGGCGGACAGGTACAGTCCAGTGCCATGACCGCACGGCTTGTCGACATAGCAGCTCACGCGGGGGTCAGCGAAGCGACCGTGAGCCGCGTCCTCAACGGCAAGCCCGGGGTGGCCGCGGCCACCCGCGAGGCGGTGCTCGCCGCCCTCGACGTCCTCGGGTACGAACGCCCGGTGCGGCTGCGCCGGCGCAGCGCGGGACTCGTCGGGCTGATCACGCCGGAGCTGGACAACCCGATCTTCCCCGCCTTCGCCCAGGTGATCGCTCAGGCGCTGACCCGCCAGGGCTACACGCCGGTGCTTGCGACCCAGACGCCGGGCGGCTCCACGGAGGACGAGCTCACCGAGATGCTCGTGGACCGCGGGGTCAGCGGGATCATCTTCGTCTCCGGGCTGCACGCCGACACCACCGCCGACATGTCGCGTTACGAGGCGCTGCGCGGCCAGGGCGTCCCGTACGTCCTGGTCAACGGCTTCTCGCCGGACGTGGCGGCCCCCTTCGTCTCCACCGACGACCGCGCCGCGGTGCGCCTCGCGGTCACGCATCTGACGTCGCTCGGCCACACCCGGATCGGGCTCGCGGTCGGACCCAAACGGTTCGTCCCGGTGGTCCGCAAGATCGAGGGCTTCCGGCTGGGGATGCGCGAGCGGCTCGGGCTGACGGACGAGCAGTCGGCGGAGCTGGTCCAGCACTCCCTCTACACCCTGGAGGGCGGGCAGGCCGCGGCCGCCACCCTCATCGACCGCGGCTGCACGGCCGTCGTCTGCGCCAGCGACATGATGGCGCTCGGCGCCGTCCGGGCCGCCCGCGACCTGGGGCTCGCCGTCCCCCGGGACATCTCGGTGGTCGGCTTCGACGACTCGCCGCTCATCGCGTTCACCGACCCGCCGCTGACCACGATCCGCCAGCCGGTGCAGGCGATGGGCCAGGCGGCGGTGCGGGCGCTCCTGGAGGAGATCGGCGGCACCCCGGCCCCGCACGGCGAGTTCGTCTTCATGCCGGAGCTGGTGGTGCGGGGCTCCACGGGGTCCGGGCGGGCGGAGCGGCGGACGGAGCAGCGGGCCGAGCAGCGGGCGGCTTCTTGAGCAGGTTGTTCCGGTCCGCTTCTCAGCAGGTCGTTCCGGTCCGCTCAAAACGAGTCCGCGCCCCCGCCGTGTACCAGGGGCTTCATTGACGCCCCCGGCCACGGACCGTAGAAACGCGGCATGCCCTCACCCTCGCCCCTCCCCCTCGCAGGCATCACCGTCGTCAGCCTGGAGCAGGCCGTCGCCGCGCCCTTCGCCACCCGCCAACTCGCCGATCTCGGCGCCCGCGTCATCAAGGTCGAGCGTCCCGGCGGCGGTGACTTCGCCCGCCGCTACGACACCACCGTGCACGGACAGGCCAGCTACTTCGTCTGGCTGAACCGGTCCAAGGAATCGCTCACCCTCGACCTCAAGTCGCCCGAGGGCAGGGAAATCCTGGAGCAACTCTTGGCGGACGCCGACGTGTTCGTGCAGAACCTCGCCCCGGGCGCCGCCGCCCGCCTGGACCTCGGCGCCGACGCGCTGCAGAAGCGCCACCCTTCGCTGATCCCCTGCACCGTCACCGGGTACGGCACAGACGGGCCCTGGGCCGACCGCAAGGCGTACGACCTGCTGGTGCAGTGCCAGACCGGGCTCCTCCAGCTCACCGGGACGCCGGACGAGGTCGCGCGCGCCGGCATCTCGGTGGCCGACATCGCGGGCGGGATGTACGCGTACAGCGGCGTCCTTTCGGCGCTGTTCACGCGCGCGACGACGGGGCGCGCGCCGACGGTCGAGGTGTCCCTCTTCGACGCGCTGGCCGAATGGATGGGCCAGCCCGCCTACTACACGCGGTACGGCGGCAGTCAGCCGCCGCGCGTCGGCGCCCGCCACGCGACGATCGCGCCGTACGGCACGTTCACCGCGTCCGACGGCAAGGACGTCCTGCTCTCGGTGCAGAACGAGCGCGAATGGGCGGCGCTGTGCCGCGAGTTCATCGGCCGCCCCGAGCTGATCGACGACCCGCGGTTCGCCACCGGATCCGACCGGGTGGTGCACCGCGACGCGCTCGACGCGATCATCTCCGTACGCTTCGCCGAACTCGGAAGCGCCGCGGCCATGGAGCTGCTCGACCGCACCGGCATCGCCAACGCCGGGGTCAACTCGGTCCAGGAGTTCCTGGACCACCCCGTGCTCACCGAGCGCGGGCGCTGGCAGGACATCGAGGTGCCCGGCACGGCCGAGCCCGTACAGGCGCTGCTCCCGCCCGCCGTGCTCTCCGGTGTCACCCCGCGCATGGGGCCGGTGCCGGAGGCGGGTGAGCACACGGCGTCGATCCTCGCCGAGCTGGGACACGGCCCGGAGGCCATCGCGCGGCTCTGCGCGGACGGGGTCTGCCGGTGAGCGCCCTCGACGAGCTCACCGCCGAGGAGCGGCTGATCGTCATGACGGTACGGGACTTCGTCGACCGTCAAGTACGGCCAGTCGTACGGGAGTTGGAGCACGCGGACACCTACCCCGAGGCCCTCATCGCGCGGATGAAGGACCTCGGCGTCTTCGGTCTCGCCGTGCCCGAGGAGTTCGGCGGGACGCCCGTCTCCACACCCTGCTACGTCCTGGTCACCGAGGAACTGGCGCGTGGCTGGATGAGTCTGGCGGGCGCGATGGGCGGCCACACGGTCGTCGCCAAGCTGCTCGTGCACTTCGGCACCCCGCGCCAGCGGCGCCGCTGGCTGCCCAGGATGGCCACCGGCGAGGTGCGCGCCACGATGGCGCTGACCGAGCCGGAGGGCGGCTCGGACCTGCAGGCGCTGCGCACGGTCGCGCGGCGGGCCGAGGACGGCGACGGGTACGTCGTGGACGGCGCGAAGACGTGGATTACCAACTCCCGCCGCTCCGGCCTGATCGCGCTGCTCTGCAAGACGGACCCCGACGCCGAGCCGCGGCACCGCGGGATCTCCGTGCTGCTCGTCGAGCACGGTCCCGGCCTGACCGTCTCGCGTGACTTGCCGAAGCTCGGCTACAAGGGTGTGGAGAGCTGCGAGCTCACCTTCGACGGCTACCGCGCCCCGGCCGACGCGCTGCTCGGGGGCGTCGAGGGTCGCGGATTCCGGCAGATGATGAAGGGCCTGGAGACGGGCCGGCTGCAGGTCGCGGCCCGTGCCCTCGGCGTGGGGCGCGCCGCATTCGAGGACGCGCTGCGCTACGCCCAGGAGCGCGAGTCGTTCGGCGTGCCGATCTGGCGGCACCAGTCCATTGGCAACTACCTCGCCGACATGGCCACTTCGCTCTCCGCCGCGCGCCAGCTCACCCTGCACGCCGCCCGCGAGGCGGACGCGGGGCGACGCGTCGACATGGAGGCGGGCATGGCCAAGCTGTTCGCGTCGGAGACCGCCATGCGGATCGCCCTGGACGCGGTGCGCGTGCACGGCGGCCAGGGTTACTCCACGGAGTTCGACGTCGAACGCTACTTCCGCGACGCCCCGCTGATGATCGTCGGCGAGGGCACCAACGAGATCCAGCGCGATGTGATCGTGCGTCAACTCATCGCGCGGGGCGGCCTGGAGGAGTGACCGGTAAGCCCCGGTGCCGCCGGAATCCGTCAGCCGTCGGCGGTGACACCGAGCCCCTCGACGACGACCGCGTTCGGCAGCCCCGGGAACGCCTTGCCGGGCACGATGAGCTTGCCGCGCCGGCTGCCGCTGCCCACCAGGACGTACGGCAGATCGGCCACGGCGGCGTCGACGAGGAGCGGCCACGCGGCGGGCAGTCCGATCGGCGTGATGCCGCCGTACTCCATGCCGGTCTCGCCGATGGCCGTCTCCATCGGCGCGAACGAGGCCTTGCGGGCGCCCAGTTGGCGGCGGACGACGCCGTTCACGTCGACACGTGTGCCGGACAGGACGAGGCACGCGGCGAGTGTGGTCTCGCCGCCGCGTTTGCCGGCCACGACGACACAGTTGGCGGACTGCTCCAGGAGCTCGGGGCCGTAGTGCTCCAAGAAGCTCGCGGTGTCGGCCCATTCGGGCTCGGTGTCGACATGGACGAGCTCGTCGGCCGGTACGGGACCGCTCCAGCCGCGTACGGCGTCCACGACGGCGGGCACCAGCAGGTCGAGGGCTTCGGGGGCGGGGCGGACGACGTCGAAATCACCGAGAGGAGCGCGCATGGCGGCACGCTAGCAGCCGCCGTCCCCCGGTCGGCGAACCCCGTGGGTCACCGACTGCCGTCAGTGGGAGGCCGCGTGGGCCGGCGGCACCGACACCGACATCGTCATCTCCATCGGTTCGTCGCCCTTGTTGTGGTAGCCGTGCGCCGCATTGGCCTCGAAGGACGCGGCCGACCCGGCCGGCACCACATGCTCGACGCCGTCCACGACGAGCGTCAGCGCGCCGCGCGAGACGTGCAGCAGCTCGACGGTGCCCGCCGGGTGCGCGTCGGAGTCGGTGCCCTCACCCGGCTCCAGGCGCCAGGACCACAGCTCGAAGGGTCCCCGGGCCTCGGCGCCGACGAGCAGCGTGGTGCTGCTGCCGGCCTCGGTGGACCACATCCGCACCGCCTGCTCCGGCGGCACGAGCCGGACATGCGGTCCCTGCTCGTGGTCGAGGAGGGTGGTGATGCTGACGCCCAGCGCGTCCGCGAGCTTCACCGTGATGCCCACGCTCGGGTTGGTCCTGGCCTGCTCGATCTGGATGATCATGCCTCGGCTCACTCCCGCGCGGGCGGCCAGGGCGTCGAGGGTGAAGCCCCGCTCGGTGCGGTACCGCTTGAGATTGCGCGCGAGCGACTGGGTCAGCTGGTCGAGGTCCGACACGTTCCGTCCAATATTCCGGATGACATGGTTCACGGCACTGAACTGGGGTGAGGTGCACCCGATCATCCCAGACGGTCCACCACACTGTACTGCGCGGGGTGCGGTCGGCGCGGCCCTGCGCGCGGCCCCGGACCCCGCCCGTCAGACCTCGCCCAACTCGCCCAGGGCGATGAGCTGTTCCGGCGTGACGCCGTCGGGTATCGGCACCGGTGCGGGCGTGCGCAGCGGGGGCTGCCACCCCTGGTCGGCGTCCCAGGTGCGGACCACCCGGGCGGGCGCGCCCGCGACCACGGCGTGGTCGGGGACCTCGCCCCGGACGACCGCGCCCGCGGCGACCACCACGTTGCGGCCGATCCGGGCGCCCGGCAGGATCACCGCGCCGGTCCCGATCCAGCAGCCGGGGCCGATCTCCACCGGGTCCATCCGGGGCCACTGCTTGCCGATGGGCGTGTGCGGGTCGTCGTAGGAGTGGTTGGTGGACGTCACGTACACGTAAGGGCCGAAGTAGCAGTCGTCGCCGATCGAGACCGTGGTGTCCGCGATGACGTGGCTGCCGCGGCCGAGCACCACGCCGTTGCCGATGCGCAGGATCGGGTCGGGGCCGAGGTCGAGGTCCGGCATCATGCCGGCGGTGAGCGTGACGTGCTGGCCGACGATGCAGTGGTCGCCGAGCCTGATCCACGGCTCACCGAAGACCGTGCCCTGCGGGAAGGCGAGCCGGGTGCCCTCGCCGATCGCGCCGAACCGCAGCCGTCCGGGGTGCGCGGCGGTCACCGCGCCGGTGCGCTGCACCCACTCCCAGCCCGCGTGGACGGCGCGCTGCGCCAGCCGGCGCGGCGCGGCGGCGAGGGATGAGAACGTGTTCCTGTTCTTCGGCACGGGCTCACGTTACTCAGTGGCACCGGGCCCCGGGCACCCCCGGCCTGTGATCTTCACCCCACGCGGCGACTCCCGCACCCGCGTCCCGTACCGTGCCGTCAGGCGCGACACCACACGGATGTGACGAAGAGGGAGCGAGTCGATGGGCCACGAGGCACTCATCACCGGCATCGGCGGCAAGGACCCGCAGATCGATCAGGACGCCTTCACCGCGCCGACGTCCGTGGTGCTCGGCGACGTGACGCTGCACGCCGGGGCGAGCGCCTGGTACGGCGCGGTGCTGCGCGCCGACTGCGGGCCCATCGTGGTGGGCGCCGACAGCAACATCCAGGACAACTGCAGCCTGCACGTCGACCCCGGGTTCCCGATCACGGTCGGCGAGCGCGTCTCGGTCGGCCACAACGCCGTCCTGCACGGCTGCACCGTCGAGGACGACTGCCTGGTCGGCATGGGCGCCACCGTCCTCAACGGCGCGGTGATCGGCGCCGGGTCCCTGGTGGCCGCGCAGGCCCTGGTGCCGCAGGGCATGCGGGTGCCGCCGGGGTCGCTGGTGGCGGGGGTGCCCGCCAAGGTCCGCAGGCCGCTCACCGAGGAGGAGCGGGCGGGCATCTCCCTGAACGGCACGATGTACGTGGAGCTGGCCAAGGCCCACCGCGACGCGCACGCGGCGGGCTGACAGCCTGCCCGACCCCCCGACCCCCCGCGCCCCGGTCAGTCGGCCGCGGGTACGGCCCGCGGCTCGGACGCCGTGGCGTCGGCCGCCTCGGCCTGTGCCGCGGCCTTCTTCGCCCGGCGCTTGACGAGCAGCATCGAGCCGATGCCGATCAGGACGGCGATGCCGAGTCCCACGTACGAGAACCGCTTGAGCCAGTCCTCGGCGACCACGCCGATGTAGTAGATGACGGCGGTGGTGCCGCCCGCCCAGACGATGCCGCCGAGCACGTTGGCGATCAGGAACTTCCAGTACGGCATGCGCAGGACGCCCGCGAGCGGCCCGGCGAAGATGCGGAGCAGGGCGACGAAGCGGCCGAAGAAGACCGCCCACATGCCCCACTTCTGGAACGACCGCTCGGCGCTCGCCACGTGGGCGGCGCTGAAGTGCTTGGGGAACTTCCGTTCCAGCCAGGCCAGCAGCGGTCTGCCGCCCTTGCGCCCGATCGCGTACCCGATGGAGTCGCCGATGATGGCGCCGACGGTGGCGCACGCCCCGAGGATCACCGGGTTGAGGTCGCCGTGCTGGGAGGACAGCAGCGCCGCCGAGACCAGGACGATCTCACCGGGCAGCGGAATGCCCAGGCTCTCCAGTCCGATGACGAGGCCCACCAGCGCGTAGATGCTGACGGCTGGTACCTGCTCCAGCCACTCCTGAACGTGCAACGCCGGTTCCTCCCGTGGTCCAAGTGTGTGTGCCCGGCGCGCGCTCCCCCCACGGACGCGCACGCCGGGCAGCCTACCCGGACGGGCTCACCCGGCCGGAACGGCGTCCCAGAGCCCGCACCGGTGCTCGGCGTGCACCGTCGCGCTGATCCCGGTGCCGCCCGCCGACGCGGTGCGCAGGGACAGCACACGCCCCGGTTGGGTGCGCTGGTCGGGAGCGGTGGGTGCGCCGTCGGCGCGCGGCGCCCCGCCGTGGACGAAGGAACCCCAGTACTGGACCATCTGCCGTGCCAGCGCCCGCTGTTCGGCGTCGAGCGGGGTGACCAGGCCGAAGTGCTTGAACAGGTACTGGACCTCGTTGACGTGGGTCGCGCCGAAGTCGAAGTCGGTGCCGAGGTCGCGCAGCGACGCGAACGGCGGTGAGGTGCGGTCCGCGAACTCGTAGGCGTAGACGGGGCCGCGCCCCGCCAGCGCCGTGTTCATGCGCAGGGCCGAGCAGGCGAACATACGGTCCCCGAGCGCGGCCGCGTAGGCGTGCGTGGGCGAGGAGTACGCCGCGAGCGGGTAGCGCCGGAGCACCCGGCGGCCGAGCTCGGCCCCGTACGCCTCGGTGAGCGCGGCCGGATACCGCTCGGCGGTGAGCGGCTCGCCCTGCCCGTCGAACTGGCCGAAGGCGAAGAGGCGCCCCTCGTCGCTGTTCGCGCCGTTCAGCACGGGTACGCGGGCCGCGCTCCCGTTCTCGTACGCCTCCTCGGGCTGGACCGGCAGGAACGCGCCGCCGACCACCGGGGCCCAGTCGAAGCCTGCCTGCGCCGCGAGGATCTCCTTCGCCGGCCTGGCCCGGAGACAGGCGAGGGCGGCCTTCGGGTCGGGGCAGCCCGCCTTCTCGGCGAAGGCCGCGCCGTCCGTGACCGCCTGCCGCCGCTCGCGGGCCGCGCAGTCGCCGTACGCCCCGCTCTCCACGATGCCCGCGCGGTACAGGCCGCGCGCGGTCGGCGAGGCGAGCTGGGTGCACACGGAGCGGCCGCCGGCGGACTCGCCCGCGACGGTGATCCGGCGCGCGTCGCCGCCGAACCGGGCGATGTTGGCCCGCACCCAGCGCAGCGCGGCCTGCTGGTCGAGCAGCCCGTAGTTGCCGGAGACCCCGTCGGACGCCTCGCCGTCGAGCCCACCGGTGGCGAGGAACCCCATGGCTCCCAGGCGGTAGTTGACGGTCACGACGACGGTGCCGGTGCGGCGGGCGAAGGTGTCGGGCACGACGTCCTCACCCGCGCCCGCGGTGAGCCCGCCGCCGTGCAGCCACACCATCACGGGGCGCTGCGCGGAACGACCGCCGGGCGTATAGACGTTGAGGTCCAGGCAGTCCTCGGTGTGCGAGGGCTTCTCGTAGCCGGGGTCCCAACTCGACGTCTGAACACAGCGGTTGCCGAACTCCGTCGCCCGGCGCACCCCGTGCCAGGCCTTCGCGGGCCGCGGCTCCTTCCAGCGGAGGCGGCCCACGGGCTGCTCCGCGTAGGGGACACCGAGGAACTGGCGCCCCTCGGCGGTGGCCTGGCCGCGGATCCAGCCGGCGTCGGTGCGCACGAGCGTGCCGTTCGCGCCGCCCGTGCCGGCCGGCCCGCCCGTGGCCTGGGCCGGCAGCGGCACGAGGGCTGCCGCGACGGCCGCCGCGAGGACGACGGCGACCGACGCGGCGCGCCGTATCGGACCGCCGACGCCCCTGCCGCTCCCCCGCCCGCGACGGCTCCCGCCGCGCGCCCTCATGAGCCGGCCCCCTCGACGACGGTGGTCGTGGAGAGGACCACGTCACGTGCCGAGGTGCCCACGTGCACGCCGCGCCGCCCGGTGCCGCGCACCCAGCCGTGCCGCTCGACGTCCCACGCCGAAAGGGCCCGGCCCTCGACGTGGACGGTGACGCGCCGCCGCTCCCCCGCGCGCAGCGCGAGCCGCCGGTAGCCGCCGAGCGCCCGCTCGGCCTGCGACAGCTCCAGGTCCGGCGAGGGGCCGACGTACACCTGGGCGACGGTGACGCCGTCCCGCCTGCCGGTGTTGCGCACGGTGAAGCCGACGTCCACGCCCCGGCCCGACCTGCGGACGGTCAGGTCCCGGTAGGAGAACGTGGTGTACGAGAGGCCGTGCCCGAACGGGAAGAGCGGCCGCACGTCCTCGGCGTCGTACCAGCGGTAGCCGACGTGGATGCCCTCCGAGTACTCCTCGACGCCGTCGAGGCCGGGGTAGCGGCGCGGGTCCCCCGCCATCGGGTGGCGGTCGTCGTCGACCGGGAAGGACTGGGTGAGCCGGCCGCCGGGGTCGCTGTCGCCGAACAGGACGGCGGCGGTGGCGGCCGCACCCTCCTGGCCGGGGTAGTACATCTGCAGCACGGCGGCGGTCCGCTCCAGCCACGGCATGGAGGTGGCGGACGAGGTGTTGAGGACCACGGTCGTACGGGGGTTGGCCGCGGTCACCGCGCGGATCAGCGCCTCCTGGTGGCCGGGGAGCGCGACGGTCGTGCGGTCCTGGCCCTCGGTCGCGTCCTCGTATGCGAAGAGCACCACACTGTGCGCGCCGCGCGCCGTGCGCACCGCCTTGGCCACATCGGCGGCGCGGGTGGCCCCGGTGACGCGGCGGAGCCGGAACGTCTGGCCGGTGTCCCCGCCCTTGGCGGTGATCCGCAGGTGGTGTCCCGCGGGGCCGAGTTGCAGGGTGGCGCGGCGCACGTTCAGTCCGTCGGGGGCGGTGGAGACGAGGCCGCCGGAGAAGTACTCGCCCACGCCGGGCAGCTTCGGGTAGAGCTCGGTGCCGTCCAGCTCCACCGTGGGCCGCTCGCCGGAGTAGTGGATGACGAGCGTCCACTCGTCCGGTTCCCCGGGCGTCAGCGTCCCCTCGTACGTCCAGGTCTTCCCCGCGCCGACGCGCTGGCCCTCCGCGTCGAGGCCCGGGGTGAGGGCGCGCTTCGGGATGGCCTTGCCGTAGAGGTCCTCGCCGAGCGCGTAACGGACGTCGGCGTGCCGGCCCGCGCGTGCGGTAATGGCGTGCAGCGGGCTGTCGGCGTGGTCGGGGACGACGTGGGCGCTGCCGCCGCCGCTGACGAACGGGTAGCGGCCGGTGGGGCCGATGACGGCGATGTCGCGGGCGGCGCGGCCGGTCAGCGGCAGGGTTCCGTGCGCGTTGCGCAGCAGGGTCGCGCCCGCCTCGGCGACCTCCCGTGCGACGGCCGCGCCGGCCTCGGGGTCGCGCCGGGGACGCGGCGGCGCGCTCCCGTCGAGGAGCCCGAACCGGTCCATGACGCGCAGGATCCGGCGCACCGAACGGTCGACGTGTGCCTCGGGGACGCTGCCGTTCTTGACGGCCTTCTTCAGCGCGGCCCCGTAGTAGGCGTCGTCGGGCATCTCCATGTCGAGTCCGGCGGCGAGCGAGGCGGCGGTGCTGTGCTGGGCGAACCAGTCGGTCATCACCCATCCGTCGAAGCCCCAGCGCTCGCGCAGGATGTCGTCGAGCAGCGTCTTGTTCTCGCAGGCGAAGGTGCCGTTGACCTTGTTGTACGCGCCCATGACGGCGCCGGTTCCGGCGCCGACGGCGGCCTCGAAGCCGCGCAGCTCCGTCTCGTGCATGGTCCGTTCGTCGGCCCGCACGTCGACGGACATGCGGTCCTTCTCCTGGTTGTTCAGGGCGAAGTGCTTGACGGTGGCGATGAGGCCCTCGCCCTGGATGCCCTCGATCTCCGCGGCGACCAGGTCGGCGGCGAGCAGCGGGTCCTCGGCGAAGGTCTCGAAGTTGCGGCCCGCGTACGGGGTGCGGATGAGGTTGACCATGGGCGAGAGCAGCACGTCCTGCTTCAGGGCGCGTCCCTCGCGGCCGATGACCTGGCCGTAGCGGCGGGCGAGCGCCGGGTCGAAGGCGGAGGCCAGCAGGACGGGGGCGGGCAGGGCGGTGGCGCGGGCCGTGACGCGGACGCCCGCGGGTCCGTCGGCGAGCCGCAGCGGCGGGATGCGCAGGCGCGGCACGCCGGGGACGTACCCCGCCTGGCCGAGGCTCTTGGGGTCGGTGGCGCCGTGCAGCAGGGAGATCTTCTCGTCGAGGGTGAGTCTGCCGATGAGGGATTCGACGCGGGGGCCGGCGCCGGGCCCCTGTCTGGCGCGGCCGGCCGCGTAGGTGGGCACCGCCACGCCGGCGGTGGCCGCGGCGGCCACGGTGATCGCACCGCCGACCAGTCTGAGGGCTGACCGCCGGGACACGGAGTCGGACATGAGCCGTCACTTCCTTCTGTGCCTGGTGCGCGAACACGACTGTGCAAAGCGAAGCGTGTACACGTGCCACTGGTGGATCGTCGTTCGGCCTTTGAACGCACTATGCGCCAGGACGGACTTGACACACCGTGAGACACCACGTGTGGCGGCGGGAAAACTATGGCCGGGGATGACTCGTGTCAATGAGTTGAACAAGAAGCGGGAATCGGCAGCACGCGGCACGAGGAAGGACGGTGCACCCCGCGGGGGCACGGGACGCACGACAGCGGGGGCACGGGGACGCACGGCAGAGGCCCGCGGCGGTGTCCTCAGGACACAACCGCGGGCCTCTCCCGCTCCGTTCGCGCTCCCGGCCCCCGCCGGGCCCGGGTCAGCTGGGGTTGTTGGGCCGCAGCGTCCATACGACGGTCATCTCACCGGTCACCGCGCCGTCCTCGCGCCGGATCTCGATGGCGACCGGGAACTCGGGGCGCTCGCCCGCGTCGAGCTCGGCGATCACGTCGGCGGCCGGGCGGCCGAGCGTCGCCGTGGCGGTCACCGGGCCCATCGCCAGCTTCTTGTACGCGATCTCGGCGCTGACGGCGAGCGGCACGGCACGCGACAGCTCCGCGCCGAACGCGGCGAGGACGATGGCGCCGCTCGCGGACTCGCCCAGCGTGAACATGGCGCCGGCGTGCGGGCCGCCGACGTGGTTGTGGTACTCGCTCTGGTCGGGCAGGGCGACCACGGCCTTGTCCGGCGCGGTCTCCCGGAACTCGAGGTTCAGGGTCCTGGCCATCGGAACCGTGGCGGCGAGCATCTCGCCGATCGACATCTGGTCTGCGCTCATGCCCGAGATGTTACCCACCGGTAGCGTTCCTTGGCCAGGACCTGTCTCCGCGCGGATCACCGTCACCTAGGGTTGACGCCCATGTGGCAAGGACAGCAGCCGCCCGGGGGCGAGCAGAATCAGCAGGGCCCGAACCAGCAGGGTCAGAACCAGCCGGGCCCGAACCAGCCGGGCCCGAACCCGTACCAGCAGCCCGGGTACCAACAGCCCAACCCCTACGGGCAGCAGGCCCCGTGGAACGCGCCGACCATGCCCGGCGGGGCCGGGGGTACGCCGCAGGCGCCGCCCGAGCCACCGCGCGGCGGCGGGAACCGCACCAAGCTGATCGCCATGGCCGCCGCGGGTGCCGTCGTGGTCGCCGCGGGCGTCACCGGCGTCGTACTCCTCGGCGGCGACAAGGACGACGCCGCCGCACCCGACCCGACGACGTCCGCCTCCGCCTCGGCGGACCCCGCGGACGACGACGCCCACGCCCGTACCGGCGACGGCATGCCCGAGCCGACCGTGCCGGGCTGGAAGGTGGTCGTGAACCCCAAGCTGGGCCTCGCCTTCGACGCGCCCGCCGACTGGTCGCTGGAGTCGCGGGACTGGGCGGGCGGCGTGGTGGACAAAAAGGACGCCGACGACGAGAACGCGGAGTTCCTCGCCGCGGTCGCCGCCCCTGCCTACCTCAAGGAGAAGTGGTGCGCGAGCGACGACGACAAGGACGGCGTCGAGGACTACACGCCGTTGGCGGTCGCGGGCACACGCGGCAACCGCGGCGCCAAGAGCACCGAGGAGGCCGCCCGGCACGACGCGACCAACTGGGTCTACGGCGTGTACACGCAGCCGGACCGGAAGCGGGTCACCACTGGGCCGACCGAGGCGTTCACCTCGAAGTCGGGCCTCAAGGGCAGCCTGGTGAGCGCCAGTTCGTCCGGCGCCGACACGACGGACAAGTGCGCTTCGGACGGCAAGGCGACGGTTTTCGCCTTCAAGAACTCCGAAGGGCGGTTCCTCTCCTGGTCGTTCCACGGCGCCAAGGACGTCAAGGACGAACTCCCGGACGCCACCGTCCAGAAGATGGCCGGCACCGTGCGCGAGTACGACGCCGACAAGAACTGAGCGGCCGCTCGGGGCGGCTGTGATCTTGTACGACCGGCCCCCGTATCGTTTCCCGCCATGTGGCCAGGAACGCAGCCGCCCGGGGGCGAGCAGAACCCGCAGGACCAGAGTCAGAACCCGTACCAGCAGCCGGGATACCAGCAGCCGAACCCGTATCAGCAGCCGGGATACCAGGCACCCAACCCGTACCAGCAGCCGGCGCCCCGCGGTGACGGCGGGAGCGGTGGGAGCGGTGGGAGCGCGAAGGTCGTCTCGCTGGTGATGGCGGCCGCCGTCGTCGTGGCCGCGGGAGTGACCGGCTTCATGTTGCTGGGCGGCGAGGACGACGAGGGCGGCCGGGGCGACAAGGACACGGCGGCGGGTTCCCCGGAGCGCCCCGCTCGTCACGAGCCGAGTGCGACGGCGGACGACGATTCCGACGGTTCCGACACCGCTGACAGCGACGGCGGACGCAACGCGGGCAACGATCTGAAGCCGACCATCAAGGGCTGGCGCGTCGTGGTGAACCCGAAGTGGGGCACCGCCTTCGACGTACCGCCGGAGTGGGAGGTGCAGAACCCGGGCTCGGCGATCGCGCTGGAGGACATCAAGACCGGCAAGCCGATGATGACGATGTCGGCGCCCGCGTACCTGGAGCCCGCCTGGTGCGTCGCCGACGACAACAAGGACGGCAGGACCGAGGACCACGAGCTCGCCGCCGTGGGGACCAAGGGCGCCAAGGGCGCGCGGAACACCGCCGAGGTCGCGGTCAACCAGGTCGGCTGGTGGGTCTACGGCGTCTACACCCAGCCGGACAAGAAGAGCTTCACCAACGACGACAAGGCCAAGCCGTACACCACCGCGTCCGGCATCAAGGGCAGCATCGCCCGGGCACGGTCCACGAACACGCCGCAGCAGGGCAAGTGCGCCACGGACGGCAAGGCGATCACGTTCGGCTTCAAGAACGCGGAAGGCGAGTACGTCTCCTGGAGCCTCTACGGCGCCAAGGGCGTACCGGACGAGATCCCCGAGAAGACCGTGATGAAGATCCTCAGCACGGTGCGTACGCACGAAGACCCGACGGAGTCCTGACCCGTATCGCCGCTTTCTCCGCACGATCTCCACACCGCCGGGGGCCCGGTGCCCGTGCCACAGGGGGCGCGCATGGCACCGGGCCCCCGGCACCTCTATGGTTACTGGCCATGTGGCCAGAAAATCAGCCGCCCGGGGGCGAGCAGAACCCGCAGGACCAGAATCAGAACCCGTACCAGCAGCCGGGGTACCAGCAGCCGAACCCGTATCAGCAGCCGGGATACCAGCAGACACCGCCTGCGGGGGGCTACCAGCAGACGCCGCCGTCTCCAGGGGGCTACCAGCAGCCGCACTCGGGCGGCTTCTCGCAGCCCGAGTCGTCGCAGTGGTCGACCCCGACGCCGCCGCCCATGCCGCCGCCGCAGCAGACGGGCGGCCCGGGTGGCGGCAACGGCAACAAGACGAAGATCACCGCCATCGTGGCCGCGCTCGCCGTGGTGGCGGCCGCCGGCGTCACCGGCTTCCTGGTCCTCGGCGGCGACAAGGACGACGAGGCGGGCCCGGCGAAGCCGTCCGCGTCGAAGTCGAAGTCCGAGAAGCCCAGCCCGAAGCCCAGCGACGACGGCAACGCGCGCGGTGAGGGCGGCGAGGACAAGCCGACGATCCCCGGCTGGCAGGTCGTGGTGAACCCCAAGTGGGGCACCGCCTTCGACGTACCGCCGGACTGGCAGGTCAAGACGCCGGACACCCTCATCGGCTTCGACGACCGCAAGGACGACGGCGCGAAGTCGATCATCATCATGTCCGCGCCCGCGGTGCTCAAAGAGAAGTGGTGCACGTCCGACGACGACAAGGACGGCGAGCCCGACGACACCTCGCTCGCCGCGGTCGGCACCAAGGGCCAGAACGGCGCGAAGAACACCCAGGACGTCGCGCGCAACGACTCGGCCTGGTGGGTCTACGGCGGCTACACCGAGCAGACCAAGGCCGACAAGAAAAAGATCAAGATCGGCAAGGTCGAGGACTACACCACCAAGTCCGGTGTCAAGGGCAGTCTCGTGACGTCGACGACGTCCGGCGCCGCCACCTCGGCCAAATGCGACTCCGAGGGCAAGGCCACCACGTTCGGCTTCAAGAACGAGTCCGGCGAGTACGTGGCCTGGACCCTCTACGGCGCCAAGGGCGTCAAGGAAGAGGTGCCCGACGCCACGGTGAAGAAGATCCTCGGCACGGTCCGCTGGAGCGAAGCGGCGTCGGAGGACTGAGCCGCCGCGCCCGGGGCACGGCGACACACGGTTCGGGACGCGCGGCCGCCGCGCGGACGCTGCCGTCCCAGGCGGCCCTCACCCGATGGAGAAGGCGCCGTCGGGCGGCTCGGGTGAGGCCACCGCGTCCCCGTCGTGCACCGGACGCGCACCCCCGATGAGGCGGCGCAGCGCGTCGCCGTGCTCGACCCGGGCGGGAAAGACGTCGGAGGCCGTACGGCGGGCCAGCGCGGCGACGTCGATCGGGGCGTGCCCGGCGATGAGCACCGCGTTCCCGAAGCGCCTGCCGCGCAGTACCGACGGCTCGGCGATCAGCGCGACCTCCGCGAACACCTCGGCGAAGGTGGCCAGTTGGGAGCGGAGGAAGGTGAAGGGCGCGCCGTCGGCGAGGTTCGCAGCGTAGTGCCCGCCCGGGCGCAGCACCCGGTCGGCGGCGCGCGCGTAGGCGACGGTGGTGAGGTGTGCGGGGACGCGTGAGCCGCCGAAGACGTCGGCGACCAGGATGTCGGCGCTGTTCCGGGGCGCCGCGTCGAGCCACTGCCTGGCGTCCGCGCCGTGCACCTCGATCCCGCTCGGTTCGGTCAACGGCAGGCACTCGGCGACCAGTTGGAGCAGCCCCCGGTCCGCGTCGACCACGTGCTGCCGGGAGCCGGGCCGGGTGGCGGCGACGTAGCGGGGCAGGGTGAGGGCTCCCCCGCCGAGGTGGACGACGTCGAGCGGGGCTTCGGGGTCGGCCGCGACGTCGAGGACGTGCGCGAGCCTGCGTGCGTACTCGAACTCCAGGTGGGTGGGCTCGTCCAGGTCGACGTAGGACTGGGGCGCCCCGTCGACGGTGAGCAGCCAGGCGCGCGGCCGGTCGACGTCGGGCATGAGCTTGGCGGTGCCGTGATCGACCTCCCTGATCACCGCGACCGGCTCCGGCATGTCCTCGAACTCCTGCTCGTCCACGCCGTCCATTGTGCCCGCCCGCCCGTGCCCGCCCGCCCGTGGGCGCTGCCCACGTCCACTGCCCGTGGCCGGTCGGCGGCGGGACAGCCGGCTTCGGTGTGCGGCGGCACTGCGCCGTTGCGTACGTCCGTGCCACACGAGCGCGCCGGTCGGCGACGATGCCGACCGGCGCACTCACCGGCCGCCCCCGGAGGTGACTCCCCCGAAGGCGGACAAGGCCGAGAACGTCCCGTCAGGCGACCCGGGTCACCGTGCCCGCGCCGACGGTGCGGCCGCCCTCGCGGATCGCGAAGCCGAGCCCCGTCTCCAGCGGTACGTCACGGCCGAGTTCGACCGTCATCGTGACCGTGTCGCCGGGGCGAGCAACGGCCGCCGCACCGAGGTCGACGTCGCCGACCACATCAGCGGTGCGGATGTAGAACTGCGGCCGGTACCCCGTGGCGATCGGCGTCCTGCGCCCGCCCTCGCGCGTCGCGAGGACGTACACCTGCGCGGTGAACCGCCGCCGCGGGGCGACGCTGCCGGGCGCCGCGACGACATGCCCGCGGCGTACGGCGTCGCGTGGCAGCCCGCGCAGCAGCAACGCGACGTTGTCCCCCGCCTGCGCCTCCTCCATCGGCTTGCCGAACGTCTCCAGGCCGGTGACCACCGTCTCCGTCTCCGCGCCGAGCACCTCCACGCGGTCCCCGAGGCGGACGGTGCCGCGCTCGACGGCGCCGGTCACGACGGTGCCGCGCCCGGTGATGGTGAGCACGTTCTCCACGGGCAGCAGGAACGGCGCGTCGAGATAGCGCTCGG
Organism: Streptomyces sp. NPDC041713; assembly: GCF_055591085.1. Lineage (NCBI taxonomy): Bacteria > Bacillati > Actinomycetota > Actinomycetes > Kitasatosporales > Streptomycetaceae > Streptomyces > Streptomyces sp. NPDC041713. The sequence continues at coordinate 79,660 of NZ_JBVIZY010000013.1, read as the reverse complement.
GCATCGGCACATACGTGTCCACCGCGTCGAGCAGCGCCTCGATCGCCGCCGTCCACCGCGGGTCGCCCTGCAGCGCCCTGAGCCCCGAGACCCGTACGACGGGCACCGAGTCGCCCCCGTACCCGTGCGCGGAGAGCAGGTCGCGGACCTCGAGCTCGACGAGGTCCATGAGCTCCTCGTCGCCGCCCTCGGCCTTGTTGAGGGCGACGACGATGTGGTCGACGCCGACCTGGCGGGCGAGCAGCACGTGCTCGGCGGTCTGCGGCATGATCCCGTCGAGCGCCGACACGACGAGGATCGCGCCGTCCAGCTGCGCCGCGCCGGTGACCATGTTCTTGACGTAGTCGGCGTGGCCCGGCATGTCCACGTGCGCGTAGTGCCGGGTGTCCGTCTCGTACTCGACGTGCGCGATGTTGATGGTGATGCCGCGCTGCGCCTCCTCCGGGGCACGGTCGATGCGGTCGAAGGACACGTACTGGGTGGCGCCGCCGGTGCCGCGCTCGCTGAGGACCTTGGTGATGGCGGCGGTCAGGGTGGTCTTGCCGTGGTCGACGTGGCCCATGGTGCCGATGTTCAGGTGCGGTTTCGTGCGGACGTAAGCCATCTTGGACATGGTGGTTCCTTCTCCGGAACTCGAAGCTGTGGTCACGGGCCCGCGCTTCGCGCGCGGCCGGGACGGGGACCCCGGGATCCGACCGACCCTCCCCCTCGGGGGTCCGCCGGGGTGTCCGGGGAGGGTCAGCTTCGGGCGCCGTCGAAGGCGACGGGTGCGAGGACGGCAGCCTTCGCAACGCCCGCGACTGCGGGCGTTGCTGCGAGGAAGGCGTACCGGAACATGGGTCCGATCCTCACCGAAGGAAAGCCCCACGTCGAATGATTTATGGGCGCGAACCCGGCATAGGGCGCGGGCCGAACGGTACGGCCGTGCGGCGGAGTTGCCCCCCTCCCCCCCCCGCCTGCGCGGCCGGCCGCGCTACCGACGCAGCGCGGCGGCACGGGCTCAGAGGTTCTTGAGGGCCTCGCGCACCGACAGCGGTGAGAGCCGCCCGCGCTCCCTCTCGACGAAGGCGCGCACGGCCGCCGGATCGGTCTTGGCGTACTCGCGCAGACACCAGCCGATCGCCTTGCGGATGAAGAAGTCGGGATGCCCGGACTGCCGTACGCAGTAGGCGAAGAGCCGTTCCGTGTCGGTCGCCGACTTGTGGCGGAGCTGGTGGAGGAGGGCCGTGCGGGCCACCCACAGGTTCTCGTCCTCGATCCACGCGTCCATGTCGCGCCGCAGCGCCGGGTCGGCCGCGACCAGTCCGCCGACCACGTGCGCGGCGAGCGCGTCGACCGTGTCCCACCAGGGGTGTGTGGTGACGAGGTGCCGGGCCACGGGCAGGAAGCCGGACGTGCAGCGCTTCACGTGGCGGCGCAGATAGTCGACGGCGAAGTAGGCGTACTCGCGTTCGGGCAATTCCCAGCACCGCAGTGCGATCGCCGTGCAGTCGTTCTCGTCGGGAAGCGGGGTGCCGGCCAGGACGGTGCGGGACAGTTCACGGCGCACCGGAGAGGTCAGGCCGAGGAAGGGCGCGACGTCCTTCATGTACGCCCTCATCTGCGCGGACCGCTCCGGATCGGCCGCCTCCGCGTAGCCGGTGACGAGCCGTTCGAGGACCGTGTCGGCCAGCGCACTGCGCGGCGCCCGGCGCGGGACTGTGACGCTCATGAGACGCACCATACGGCGATCAGACACCTGACCCGGTTACGCTGCCCGAATGTTCGAAACCGCCGCCACCCGTCCGCAGGGCCTCGCCATGCGCTGCGCCAGAGCCCTGCTCTCGCCGTGGTCGCGGCTCTCGCTGCTCGTGGTGCTGCTGGCCGCGGCGGGCACATGTGTGCTGGTCTTCGAGCCGCAGCGGATCCTCTCCGACGGCTGGCCCGCGCAGCTGGGCGGCGTCACGGCGGTGCTGCTGTTCGCGGCGGCGTACGGCGTGTGCACCGCGGCGTTCGTGCCACGTCCCCTGCTCAATCTGGGGGCGGGGGCGCTCTTCGGCTCGCAGGCGGGGCTCGTCGCGGCGATCGCCGGTACGGTCCTCGGCGCGGGGATCGCGTTCGGGCTCGGCCGGATGCTGGGGCAGGACGCGTTGCGGCCCCTGTTGCGCGGCCGCTGGCTGAAGGCCGCGGACGGCCAGCTCAGCCGGCACGGTTTCCGCTCGATGCTGGCGGTGCGGCTCTTCCCCGGGGTGCCCTTCGCGGCGGCCAACTACTGTGCGGCGGTGTCGCGCATGGGCTGGCTGCCGTTCCTGATCGCCACGGGGCTTGGCTCGATACCGAACACGGCCGCGTACGTCATCGCGGGCGCCCGCGCCTCGACGCCGACGTCGCCGGTCTTCCTGATCGCGATGGGGTTCATCGTGGTGACGGGTGTGGGCGGGGCGGCGGTGGCGTGGTTCAAGCGCCACCATTTCCGGGACAGGGACAGGGACCGAGCGCAAGGGCGGGACGGGGACAGGGACCGAGCGCAAGGGCGGGACGGGGACCGGGAGCAGGACCGCGACCGTGACCGTGCGGTCTGACCGCTGGTGCCGTGCCCGGCCGGCGGCCCTCGCACCGTCCCGTAACCCGGGCCCGCTACGCTGCCCCCCGACGAGGGACATGATCGACATGATCACCCCTCGAACTCCGGCGTTCCGCCCCCGATCCCGGCGACGCCACAGCCAGCATTCCCACGCCTCAGCCAGCCTCAGCCACGCCCCGCTATGACCGCTTCGACCGCATCCGCGGTCCGATGATCAGTACTTGGACGGCGCAGTTTCATGTCTTGGCTTGAATCCTTCATCCTCGGACTCGTCCAGGGACTGACCGAGTTCCTCCCGATCTCCTCCAGCGCACACCTGCGGCTGACCGCGGCGTTCGCGGGCTGGCACGACCCCGGGGCCGCGTTTACGGCGATCACGCAGATCGGCACCGAGACCGCCGTGCTGATCTACTTCCGCAAGGACATCGCGCGCATCCTGTCGGCATGGTTCGGCTCGCTGGTCGGCAGGGTGCCGCGCTCCGACCACGACGCGCAGATGGGCTGGCTCGTCATCGTGGGCTCGATCCCCATCGGTGTCCTCGGCATCACGCTCAAGGACCAGATCGAGGGCCCCTTCCGCGACCTCCGCCTGATCGCCACGACCCTGATCGTCATGGGCGTCGTCCTCGGCGTCGCCGACCGGCTCGCGGCGCGCGACGAGACGGGCGGCAAGCACCGCGCCGTACGACGCCGCAAGGACCTGCGGGAGCTCGGCGTCAAGGACGGCCTGATCTACGGCATCTGCCAGGCGATGGCCCTGATCCCCGGCGTCTCGCGCTCGGGCGCCACCATCAGCGGCGGCCTCCTCATGGGCTACACCCGCGAGTCCGCGGCCCGTTACTCGTTCCTGCTCGCGATCCCCGCGGTCCTCGCGTCCGGTGCGTACGAGCTGAAGGACGCGGGCGAAGGGCACGTCGCGTGGGGCCCGACGATCTTCGCCACGATCATCGCCTTCATCGTCGGCTACGTGGTCATCGCCTGGTTCATGAAGTTCATCACCACCAAGAGCTTCATGCCGTTCGTGTACTACCGGATTCTGCTGGGAATCGTGCTGTTCGCCCTGGTGGGGGCGGGCTCGCTGAGCCCTCATGCGGGTGAGTCGGCGGGATAGCCGGGGCGCGGCGGGCCTGTTGGCCGGCCTGGCGGTGACCGCCGTCGGCCTGGTGGCCGCGATCGGCCTGGTCGTCCATTTCCAGCAGGGATACGCCGGAGAAGGTGACCCAGGCGGCGGTCAGAACGGTGAGGACGACTGCGGTGGTGGACATGGGCGTGCTCGTGGAAGGGCGGACCGGATACGGCCGGAGGAAACGGGCGGGAGGCGACCGCCCGGAGCACGGCCCCCGGCCCGGTACCGGGCCAGGGAGACGGCCTGCGACTGCGGCGCGTTCGGAGCCTGTCGGGCACGCTGTCGATCGGCGTCATCGGCGCGCTCGGGCACGAGATCCGCGAGGTGGTCGACCGATTCCGCGCCGAGCACCCCGGCCGTGAAGTCCGCTTCTCCGAAGTGCACTTGTCGGATCCGTTCGGGCCGCCGCGCGACGGCTCCGCCGACCTCGTGCTCCTCTGGCTCCCCGTCGACGAGCCGGATCTGACCGTCGGCCCGGTGCTGCTGACCGAGGGCCGGGCGCTGGCGGTCTGGAGCGGGCGCGAACTCGCCGGGCGGGACAGCGTCGGCCTGGAGGACCTCGCCGGCCGCACGGTGCCCGATCAGGCTCAGTCCTCCGTGACGCGGATGATCGTCTTGCCGGGAGTGCGCCGGCCCGGCGCGAACGCGTCCGCGGACTCGGCGAGTGGACGTACGGAGCCGATGATCGGCTTGAGGCGGCCGTCGCGGACGCGGGCGGCGAGCTCCGCCAGCCTGGCGCGGTCGGGCTCGACGACGAAGAAGATCGCTCGCCCGTCCGCGGGGTGGACGGTGACGGGACCGGCGATGGTGACCAGCGTGCCGCCGGGGCGTACCAGGGCGGTGGACCGGTCGAGGACCTCGCCTCCGATCACGTCGAACACCACGTCGACGTCTCCGACGTCTTCGAGGCGCTCGGCCTGGAGGTCCACGAAGGTGTCCACGCCCAGGCCGTGGGCGGTGTCGCGGTCGGCGGCCCGGCCGGTACCGACCACCCGGGCCCCGGCTTCGCGGGCCAGTTGCACGGCCAGGGAGCCCACGCCGCCTGCCGCCCCGTGGATGAGCACCGTCTGACCGGTGGTGAGGTGGGCGTGGTCGAACAGGGCCTGCCAGGCGGTGAGTCCGGAGATCGGCAGAGCGGCGGCCGTGACGTGGTCGATGTCGGCCGGCAGCGGAGCGAGATTGCGGGCTTCGACGCCGACGTACTCGGCGAGCGTGCCGTTGCGCGTCCAGTCGGCCAGGCCGAACACGCGCTGCCCGACGCTCAGGCCCGTGGTGCCGTAGCCCAGTTCCGTGACGACGCCGGACAGTTCGTGACCGGGCACGCTGGGCGTACGGTCCCGGCCTGCCCGGTCGGTCCACGTGCCGGGCCACGTGAGCTCGCCCGGGGTGAATCCGGCGGCGTGGACGCGCACGATGACGTCGTTCTCCGCGGCGTGCGGGTCCGGAAGGTCGGTGAGGGCGAGACCGGAGATGCCGGCTTCACGGTCGCGGACGGTGATGGCTTGCATGCCGGTGCTCCTCGGGAGGGCGGACATTTGCTGACGAGGTAACACTGCCGGTGCATATCCGACCCTAGAGGTGATGCGGCCCGGACACGTGGGCCAATGGCGGTCCAGTTGACTGGGCCAGTTCCGCCCGGTCACCCCCGCGCAGAGCGGGTACTCGATGGAGCCTCTGAGGCGAGCACGCTTTTGGCGGCGGCGGGCTTGACGGCGCGGACGATGGCGGAGTGCATGCCGTCGGCGACGGAGTGGTTCGGGCTGATCTCGATGCCGGTGAATCCGGCGGCTGCGAGGCCCTCGCGGTATTCGGCGAAGGAGAGGGCGCCGGCGATGCAGCCGACGTAGTCGCCGCGTTCGGCGCGCCGGGCCGGGGTGAGGGTGTCGTCGGCGACGACGTCGGAGATGCCGATCCGGCCGCCGGGGGCGAGGACGCGGAGCATCTCGGCGAAGACGGCGGGCTTGTCGGTGGACAGGTTGATCACGCAGTTGGAGATGATCACGTCGACGGTGTTCGCGGGCAGCGGGATCGCTTCGATGGTGCCCTTGAGGAACTCGACGTTGGTGGCGCCGGCCTTCTTCTGGTTGGCGAGGGCCAGGGCGAGCATCTCCTCGGTCATGTCGAGGCCGTAGGCCTTGCCGGTGGGGCCGACGCGGCGGGCGGAGAGCAGGACGTCGATGCCGCCGCCGGAGCCGAGGTCCAGGACGCGTTCGCCTTCCCGCAGATCGGCGACGGCGGTGGGGTTGCCGCAGCCCAGTGAGGCGGCGACCGCCTCGGCGGGCAGCTGGTCGCGCTCGTCGGCGGCGTAGAGGGTGCCGCCGAAGTTCTCGTCGACCTCGATCGCGGCCGGTCCGCAACAGGTGGTGCCGCCCGCGGTGACCTGGACGGCGGCCGCGGCATAGCGCCTACGGACGGTTTCGCGCAGGTCGTCTGTCTGCTCGGTCATGACCTTCACCTCTCGATGACAGGGCCCGGCGGGGCCCGGATCGACTTGCGTCCATGCTTCTTGCATTGACGTTTATCGATGCAACGTTGCGACCTGAATCGAAGAATGTCAACATAGACGCATGTCGAAACAAGAGCTGGTCGTGCTCGGCCAGGACGGCGCCGAGGGGTGCTGCCCGACCCTGCTGACCGCCCCCATGGACGAGGACCGGGCCGTCGAGCTGGCGAAGGTGTTCAAGGCCCTGGGTGATCCGGTGCGGCTGCGGCTGCTGTCGATGATCGCTTCGCGGGAGGGCGGGGAGATCTGCGTGTGCGACCTGACCCCGGCCTTCGACCTGTCCCAGCCCACGATCTCCCACCACCTCAAGCTGCTCAGGCAGGCCGGGCTGATCGCCTCCGAACGGCGCGGGACGTGGGTGTACTACCGGCTGCTGCCCGCGATGACCGACGGGCTGGCCCAGGCCCTGACCCGCCCGGGCGCCCCGGATGTCCGACCCGATGCGTCCGTGGAGACTCCGGCGGGGACGGCCTCGTGAGCGAAACGACCTCCGCCGCGACGGGGCCGGTCGCGGGCCGGCTCTCGCTCGTGGACCGGTTCCTCGCGGTGTGGATCCTCGTCGCGATGACCGCCGGTCTCGGCCTGGGCCGTCTCATTCCTGGGCTCGGGGACGCGCTGGCGAAGGTGACGGTCACCGGCGTCTCGCTGCCGATCGCGCTGGGCCTGCTGGTGATGATGTATCCGGTGCTGGCCAAGGTCCGCTACGACCGGCTCGACTCCGTCACCCGCGACCGCCGCCTGCTGATCCCCTCCCTGGTCCTGAACTGGGTCCTTGGGCCTGCCCTCATGTTCGCGCTGGCCTGGCTCCTCCTCCCGGACCTGCCGGAATACCGGACCGGCCTGATCATCGTCGGGCTCGCCCGCTGCATCGCCATGGTGATCATCTGGAACGACCTGGCCTGCGGCGACCGCGAAGCCGCGGCCGTCCTGGTCGCCCTCAACTCCCTGTTCCAGGTCGTCGCGTTCAGCCTGCTCGGCTGGTTCTATCTCTCCGTCCTGCCCGGCCGGCTCGGCCTGGAGACGACCGGCCTGAACGTGTCGGTGTGGGAGATCGCCCGCAGCGTGCTGATCTTCCTCGGCATCCCCCTGGCCGCCGGGTTCCTCACCCGCAGACTGGGCGAGAGGGCCAAGGGCCGCACCTGGTACGAGGCGGAACTGATCCCCAGGATCGGCCCGTTCGCCCTCTACGGACTGCTGTTCACCGTCGTCGTGCTGTTCGCCCTGCAGGGCGACGCGATCACGTCACGGCCCCTGGACGTCCTGCGGATCGCGCTGCCGCTGCTGGTGTACTTCGCCGTCATGTGGACCGGCTCCATGGCCCTGGGCAGGGCCGTCGGCCTGGACCATCCCCGGGCCACCACCCTCGCGTTCACCGCCGCGGGCAACAACTTCGAGCTCGCCATCGCGGTCGCCGTCGCGACGTTCGGCGCCTCCTCCGGACAGGCCCTGGCCGGTGTCGTCGGTCCGCTGATCGAGGTGCCGGTGCTGATCGGCCTGGTCCATGTCGCCCTCGCCGCCCGCCGTTGCTTCGGGGACCAGGGGCAAGTCGCCGAGGGTGCGGCGGGGAACGTCGGGGTAGACAGCGCGCATGACGCAACCTGTGGACGCTGACGAACTGTTGACCCGCATGCGCGGAGCCCGCGACTGGGCGGCGCGCGAGGCGGAGCGGAAGACCGACCTGACCCGGACCCTGCGGAGCGAGGACCGGCAGACCGAGGCGGGTGACGCGGACGTGGACGCCCGGGTCTTCCGCTCGATCTGCGTCGTCCTCGACGAGATCCTGCAGCCGGGGTCCCACTCCGACCGCGCCTAGCGCGGCTTCTGCCGGGTGGGGAGGCGCCGGTGACGGCTCATCAAGGGCCGTTGTCAGTGCCTCCCCATAGAGTGAAATCACTCGGCAAGTCTCGGGAGAAGGAGCAGCAGCATGTCCGCCAAAAGGATCCAGCACAAGGTGAATCACGTCGCGCTGGTAGTGGACTGTTCGGGTTCCATGCGTCCGCATCAGCATCAACTCGTGCGTGTCGTGGACGAGTTCGTGGCGGGTCTCAAAGCCGAATCGGACAGCCTCGGCCACGAGACCCGGATAAGCCTCTACTCCTTCGACCACCGGGTGGAGAACCTGGTGTGGGACATGGACGTGAAACACCTCCCGTCCATGCGGGGCCTGTATCAGGTCAACAACGGCGCGACCGCTCTCATCGAGGCCTCCCTGAAGTCCCTGGACGACCTGGGACACATATGGGAGGAGTACGGCGAGCACAGCTTCCTGCAGATCGTCGTGACGGACGGCGAGGAGAACGCCTCCGGCGGCGACCGCAGGCACGACGGCGACATGACCATCCTCGGCCCCTGGCTCGACCGGATCACGGCGAAGATGGGCGGCCTCCCCGGCCACTGGACGTCCGCGATCCTCGTGCCGAACTCCCTGGCCAAGCGCACCGCCCAGAACTACGGCTTCCCGGCGGGCAACATCGCCATCTGGGACGCGGACTCCCAGGAGGGCGTCGAGGAGGCCATCGGCACGGTGCGTGCCGCGGCCACCAGTTTCCTGCGCGCCCGCGAGCAGGGCGTGCGCGGCACGAAGAATCTGTTCGCCGTCGGCCAGGACATATCCATCGACGAGGTGCGGGCAAATCTCGAACCGATTCCGGCGAACATGTACCGGCTCCTGAAGGTCGACAAGGAGGCCGAGATCCGCCCCTTCGTCGATTCCCACCCGGGCGTGACGTACGAACGCGGCTCCTGCTACTACCAATTGGGCGCCCGCGCCCAGGTCCAGCCCAACAAGGAAGTCATCGTGGTCGAAAAGGACACCGACCGCGCCTACACGGGCGACGCGGCACGGAGTCTCCTTTTCGGTACGGGAATTCAGGGCACGGTCTCGGTAAAGGCGGGAAACAATCCCAAGCTGGAGGTCTACGTGCAGAGCCGCTCGGTGAACAGGAAACTCAAGCCGAATACGCGGTTGCTCATCATGTTGTGAGTTTGGCGCGGGGACGGATTCGGCGCCGGGTACGAAACCGGGGCCAACCGCACCCCCGGTCCGCTTGACCGGTCGTGATCTCGATGGTCGGATACCCGGCGTGGACGACGGGTTGGCGCGAGCCGGTGCGGATGAGGGTGTCGTACGGGAGTGGCTGCGGGGGCTGGCGAGCAATCCGGGCCTTCCGGCGCCGGTGTTGCAACGGCTGCTCTCCCTCCCGGAGTTGCCCGTGCACGGATCGTGGCTCGTCTGGCGGAAGCTCGACGCGGAGGCGACGGCCGTCGCGGTGGCGTCGTCGCGGATGCGGTACCGGATGGACGTCGCGGAGAATCCGACCGCCGACGTCGAGGTGCTCGCGGCCCTCGCGCACGACGTGGAACCACGGGTGCGGTCCGTGTACGCGGTGCTGCTCGGGGAGTTCGGGCGGCGGGTCCCCGACGGGGTGGCAGAGGTGTTGGCGCGGGACGCCGGCGCGAAGGTGAGGCGTGGGGTCGCGGGTCGGCCGGAGCTGTCGCGGGCCACGCAGGACCGTCTTCTTCGCGACGAGGATCCGGGCGTTCGGGCCCGCGTGCTCGGCCCCGCCCTGTGGGAGCGGCTCGCGGAGCCGGTCAGGGAGCGGTTGCGCGCCGATCCGTCGCCCGAGGTGCGCGCCCAACTCACCGAGCCGTGTCGCGCCGAGACCGAGCCGGAGACCCTGCACGCCGAGGCGCGGGTGCGGCACACCGATCCGCGCGTCAGGCGCGGGGCCGCCGAGGACCCGTCCGTACCGCTCTCACTCGCCCTGTAGCTCGCCGACGATCCCGACGGCGCCGTGCGGCTCGCCCTCTCCCTGCGGGAGGACCTGACCGAGGAGCAGCGCGCGTCCGTCCGGCACGCGGACGAGGTGCCGGGCGCGATTCAGTGGCCGCCCTGGATCCGGCGGACCGCGACGGATCCGGCGACGGCACGACGGATCGCCGCGTCGGCGCACGCCGGACTGCGGCGGGCCCTCGCCGCGCAACCCCGCCTGCCGGCCGACGTGGTGACGCGGCTGGCCGCGGACGAGGATCCGGGCGTGCGGCGCGCCCTGTGCGACTTCTGCGCGGACGCGCCGCACGCGCTGCTCCTGGAGCGGTACGCGACGGCGCAGGACCGCGACTGGTCCGCGGCGCGGCTGCACCGGAACTTCGCCGTGCCCGGCCTGGCCCGGTACGCGGACGACCCCAACCCCCGGCTGCGCCGTGCCGCGTTGGACGACCCGGACGCCGGCCCGGAGTTGGTGCTGCGGCTGGCCGACGATCCGGAGGTGACGGAGTGGGCGGTACGCGACCCGCGGCTGCCCGGGGCCGAGTTGCTGCGCCGGCTCACTCTCCCGCACAGCGCGTCCGCCGCCGCGGGCAACCCTGCACTGCCCCCGAAAGCGATGCGCCGGCTGATCGACCTGGCACAGAGCCGGTGGGCCACGGAAGACCGGGCCGAGCGGGGTCACGAAGCCGTCGCGGCGCAGGCGTGGTCCGTGGAGGGGTAGATGTTGAGGATCTCGTCGGCACCCGTGGTCTCGAACAGGCGCAGCAGCTGCGGTTGGGGGGCGGCGATGCGCAGCGTCGTGGACTGATGGATCACCAGAAGCAGGTTCAGCGCGGACGAGTCGGCGAAGGTCACCTCGGCGACGTCCAGGACCAGGACCGGAAGGGCCACTGCCGCCGTCTCCATGGCGCGGCGCAGGGGCGGCACGGTGTGCATGTCGAGGTCGCCGCGCGCGACGACGACCCAACTGCCGTCCCTGGAATACTGCTCCACGTAGGGGTCGGGGCTGCGGGCACTGTCGGACATTGAACAACTCCTGGCGTACGGGGGCAGGGCACCCGCATATTGTTACCGCCCGCGCGGACGCCGGTCGTCCGCCGCCCGGCGGACGACCGGAAGCGCGACGGCCACCCCATCGTCTCAACGGCCCCGCGAAAGGCGGCCGTCGGGCCCCCGGGACGTCACAGGACGGGGTGCGTCCCGCGCCCCGCCACTGACGCCGCGGAGCCGCTACGCCGCCCGCACCCGCCCGTCGCCGTCAGCGCCGCGCCGTGGGCCGGACCACGATCTCGTTGACGTCCACCGAGTCCGGCTGGCCGATGGCGTACACGACGGCGTCCGCGATCCTTTCGGGGTCCAACGCCATGGCGTCGCGGCGGGCCCGCAGCGCCGCGCGAGCCTCGGGGTCGGGCACTGCCTCGACGAAGTCCGTGTGCACGAAGCCCGGCGACACGACGGTGACGCGCACGTCGCCCGCCTCCTGCCGCAACCCTTCGCAGACGGTGCGCACCGCCGTCTTCGTCGCCGCGTACACCGCCTGCCCGGGGACGGTGCGGTACGCGGCGGTCGACCCCACCGTGACCAGGTGCCCGGCCCCCTGCCCGCGGAAGACGGGCAGCGCCGCGGCGACGCCGTACAGGACGCCGCGCAGATTGACGTCGATCATGTCGTCCCACTCCTCGACCCGCAGTTCCTCCAGAGGGGAGATGGGGCCGATGCCGGCGTTGTTGACCAGCACGTCGAGTCGGCCGAACGCGGTGACCGCCGCGTCGAGGAGCCGGACCAGGTCCGCGCGGCGCCGTACGTCGGTCGGTACGGCGAGGGCTTCGCCGCCCCGTTCTCGTATCCCGGCGGCCACCGCCTCCACACGGTCCTGCCGCCGTGCGCCGAGGACGACGCGCGCACCGCGTTCCGCCAGGGCCAGCGCGGTGGCCCTGCCGATGCCGCTGCTCGCGCCGGTCACGGCGACCACCTTGCCGCGGACGGTCCCGGTCTCCCCCGCCCCGTCCGTCGTCGTCTTCTTCTTCGCCTCATCGGTCTGCGTCACGGCTCGTTCTCCCTCGCTGGCGTACCTGTCGCACCGGCCGCGCCGGGATTCCCCGTGCGGCCTGCCGATCCAGCCTGCGGGAATCTCAGCCTGGTATACAGAGACGGTTTATTCTGGAACTGAAGGTGGTACCCCGTGCCGCAGCACACCGCCGAGCAGCGCCGCGAACTGGGCGCCTTCCTGCGCAGCCGCAGGGCCCTGCTCACACCCGAGCAGGTGGGGCTGCCGACGACCGGCCGCCGCCGGACCCCGGGCCTGCGCCGGGAGGAGCTCGCACTGATCGCCGGGATCAGCGCCACCTGGTACACGTATCTCGAACAGGGGCGGGACATCCGCGCGTCACCGCAGGTGCTCGGCGCGCTCGCGTCGGCGTTGCGTCTCGACCGCCACGAACGCGAGCACCTCCTCCGGCTCGCCGGCCACGCCCCCGCGCCCGCGCCGCACGAGCCCGCCCCGCTCGCCGCCGAGGTGGCGGAGATCCCGCACCTGCTCCACCCGCGGCCCGCCTACCTCATCGCCGGCGACTACGACATGCTCAGCTGCAACGAGGCGGCAAGCGCCCTGTTCCCGGACCTCGCCCCGACCGCCGACCGGCCCGCGAACCTCGCCCGCTGGGTGTTCCTCGAACCCGCCGCCCGGGACGTCGTGGTCGACTGGGAGCCGGAGGCGCGCGGCCTGCTCGCCCGGCTGCGCACGCTGCACGGACGCCACCCGGGCGACGCCCGCTGGGCGCGGCTGATCGACGAGCTGCACGCGGGCAGCGCGTACGTACGTGACTGGTGGCCGCGGTACGACGTGCAGGTCCGGCAGAGCGGACGCAAACGGCTGCGGCCACCGGGGCGCGCGGTCACCGAGTACACCTACACCGCGTTCCACCTGGCCGAACAGCCGGAGCTGACGCTCGTCGTCTACACCGAGGTCGGCACGGGCCAAGAGGGCCGGAGCGACGGCGGGACATGCGGAACACCGGCGGCGGCCTCGTAGCCGCGCGCCGGTGTCCGGCGTGCGTGTCGGTGTCCGGCGTGCGTGCCGGTGTCCGGCGTGCGTGCCGGTGTCCAGCGTGCGTGCCGGGCGGCGCCTCCCGGCGCCCCCACGGCCCCGCCTCAGGACTGCGGACGGCTTCCGTGGTTGGCCGCGTGCTTGCGGCGCGCCTTCTTCTTGCGGCGTCGCTTCGAGGACATGCCGCCACCCCTTTCTGTGGAGAACAGGCGATTCCTGCCGGTTTCCACCGTTCCACAGGGGCCCGCGCCCGGCGACCGGGCGCGGTGATCACGTGGCGGAGGTGTGTGGTAGCTGACAGTTCCGATTGTCGTGGGCATCCCCTAGGGTTGAGGCATGCCCTTAACCCCTCCACCCCCTGGTTCCGCGCGGTCTTCGGTCGAACTGAACGAGCGGATCCGCGACCTGTGGCTGCGCACCGGCGGCCGGCTCACTCCTGAACAACGCCGGGAGTACGAGCACCTGGTGACGGAGTGGGCCGCCGCGGTCCGCGAGGAGATGGTGAAAGCCGCGTAACCGCGGCTTTCCACGAAGGCCGGGGACTACCGGGGGCACCTCGAACAGCCCCCGGGGCCCCTCGGCCAGCCCCGGTCTCCCTCAGGCGGACTCGGGCCGCAGACGCACCGGCAGGGTCCGGTGACCGTTGCTGAGCAGCGAGCCGAACGGCTGCAACTCCCCTGCGGGCACCCCGAGTTCCATCTGCGGGAAACGATCGAAGAGCAGGCTCAGGGCCGTGCTGACCTCGAGGCGGGCCAGCGGCGCGCCGAGGCAGAAGTGCACCCCGTGACCGAAGGCGAGGTGCTCCTTGACCGTGCGGGTGACGTCGAAGGCGTCCGCGCTCTCGCCGTGCCAGTCGGGGTGGCGGTTGGCGGCCGCGTAGGAGGCGAGGATCGCCTCCCCCTGGGCGATGGTCTGGCCGTCCGCCAGCTTGATGTCGGTGACCGCGAACCGCAGCGGCAGATGCCGTACGGCCGGTTCGAGGCGCAGCGTCTCCTCGACGGCGTCGGCCCAGTCCACCTCGCCCGAGCGCAGCAGCGCGAGCTGTTCGGGGTGGGTGAGCAGCTGCGTGATCGCCTGGTCGATGACGTTGACGGTGGTCTCGTATCCCGCGCTGATCATCAGCAGCAGGGTGTCGCGGAGCTCGTCCTCGGTCAGGCCGCCCTCCTCGTCCTCGTCGCGCGAGGTGATGAGGAGCGAGGTCATGTCGTCGCCGGGCTCGGTGCGCTTGTCGGCGATGAGCTGGTGCAGGGCCGCGTACAGCGCCTTGGTGTTGGCCTCGGACTGCTCGGCGGTCAGCGTGGTGTCGAAGACTCCGTCGACGACCCGGCGGAAGGATTCCTGCCGCTCGGCGGGCACGCCCATGAGCCGGCTGATGACGGCGATGGGCAGCGGATAGGCGAGGTGCTCGCGCAGGTCCACGGTCTCGCCCGGCGGGAGGGCGTCGAGCCGGTCGAGGATGTCGGTGACGACCGTGTCTATGCTCGCCCGCAGCGCGGTGACGCGGCGGTGGCTGAAGGCGGGGGCGACCATGCGCCGCAGCCGCCGGTGGTCGGCGCCGTACGCCGTGAACATGTTCTCCACCGCGACCCACAGGGCGAGCGGCCAGCGCTGGACCGCGTCGGCGAACTCCGGCCAGTGGGCGCGGGCGTCCTTGGAGACGCTCGGGCTGGTCAGCAGCTCCTTGAGGAGGACGGGGTCGGTGACGGACCAGGCGGTCACGCCGAGGATGTCGACACGGACCGCCTGCCCGTGCTCCCGCAGCCGGCGGTCTTCGTCGTGGGCGCGGGCGCCGGTGGGGTCGAGGATGATCGGCTTCGTGGACAGGTCCATGGTGCGGGTCCCTTCAGACGGACGCGGCGGTGGGGAACTGGACGGGCAGAGCGGTCAGCGCGCGGTGGAAGGGTCCGGGGCGCCAGACCAGGTCCTCGGGGGCGGTGGCGAGATCCATCTCGGGCAGCGCGTCGAGCAGGTGGGTGATGGCCGTCTCGGCGATGAGATACGCGTGCGGCCGGGCGGGGCAGGCGTGCGGTCCCGTGCTCCACGACAGGTGGGCGCGGTTGCTGGCGATGCGCTGGTCCCCGAGGGCGGGGTCGTTGTTGCAGCCGGCCATGGAGATGACGACCGGCTGGTGCGCGGGCAGCAGGAATCCGTCGACGTCGACGGGGTGCGGCGGGTAGCTGATGCAGTAGTTGGCCAGCGGCGGGTCGGTGTAGAGCACCGTGTCGAGCGCTTCGCGGACCGAGGAGCCGCCCGCGTGCAGGTCGCCGGAGAACTGGTCGTCGGTGAGGATCCGCAGGACCGTGTTGGCGATGAGGTTGGTCAGCGGTTCGATGCCGGCGCCGTAGAGCGTGACGAGCTGGTGGGCCATCTCCACATCGTCGAGGGCCGCCGTGTGCGCGAGGAGCCGGGATGTGACGTCGTCGCCGGGCCGGCGCTGCCGCAGGGCCACCAGGTCGGCGACGGCCTGCGAGAGGATCTGGTTGCCGCTGGCCGCGTCCACACCCTCGAAGATCTTCGCCATGCCGTCGGCGATCCGGCGGCCCATCTCGTCCGGGCAGCCGAGCAGGGCGCTCAGGACGCGGAAGGCGATGGGCCAGGCGTACTGGGTGAGCAGGTCGGCGCCCTCGGCGTCGCGGAACTCGGCGATGGTCGCGTCGGCCACCTGCTCGACGACCGTGCGCAGCGCGTGCTGGTCCACGCCGTCGATCGCGGCGGTGTTCGCCGAGCGGTAGCGGGTGTGCGCGGGGCCCGCCGAGCGCAGCGCGTTGGGGCGGTACTCCATCATCGGGCGGACCGGGCAGCTCTCGGGGACGGACTGCTCCCACGTGCGCGGGTCGGCGGGGAACCGCAACGGGTCGTTGAGGATGCGCCGGGCCTGGGCGTATCCGATGACGAGGGTCGCCGGGACGTCGGGGATGAGGTCCACCGGGACGAACGGGCCGTACGTGGCCCGCATCCGCGCGTAGGCGGCGTGCGGGTCGGCCGCGAACTCGGCTTCGTACAGGGCGACCCGGTGCTCGGGGGTCGCGTCGGTCGTGGTCGGGCTGGTCACGGGCGGGGCTCCAAGACGGGTGCGTGCAGGTCGGACAGGTACTCGCAGAGGGTGATCAGGGCCAGGACGCTGGAGGTGCCCTCACGGGCGTCACAGGTCGTCAGCGGCGTGTGCGCGTCCAGGTCGAGGGCCTGGCGGATCTCGCCGAGGTCGTAGCGGGGTGCCCCGTCGAAGAGGTTGACCGCCACCGCGTACGGGGTGCCCTGTTCCTCGTGCAGCGCGAGGATCTCGAAGGACGCCTCCAGGTTGCGGGTGTCGACCAGGACCAGCGCGCCGAGCGCCCCCTCGGTCAGCCCCGCCCACATGGGGCGGAACCTGCCCTGGCCGGGGGTGCCGAAGAGGTAGAGCACGAGGGCGTCGCTGAGGTGCAGGCGCCCGAAGTCCATGCCGACGGTCGTGGTGGTCTTGCGCGGGGTGCGCGCCAGGTCGTCGACGCCCGCGCTGGCCTGGGTGATCCGCTCCTCCATGCGCAGCGGCGGGATCTGGGAGGCGCTGCCGACGAACGTCGTCTTGCCGACGCCGAAGCTCCCGGAGATCACGATCTTCGCGGACCGGGTGACGCCGGGTGGCACATAGATGAGGCCGTCAGACGAGGGCGCGGAGACCACGCAGTACCTCCTGGAGCAGATCGGTTTGGGGTTGGTCGTCACCGGCGGCGACCGGGCGGGCCAGCAGGCCCTCGTCGATGAGGGAGGAGACGAGGATGCGCACCGTGGAGGGAGGGAACTCCAGGGCGGCCGCGATGTCCGCGACCGCCAGTCCGCCGCCCTGGGCGTGGGTGAACAGGCCCATGACGCGCCGGGCGTCCGCGCCCAGGCCCTCGGTCGGGCCGCTCGCGGCGAGCACCACGGTCTCCAGGCGCACGTCCGGGTCGGCGCGGACCCGCCCGTCGGTACGGACGTAGGGTCTGACCAGGTCCGGGTCTCGCCGCGGCCCGCTCACGTCGTCGGCAGGCCGAGACCGGAAGGCTGCCGCGGGGCGACCTTCATCTCATGGCCGACGCGCTGCGCCAGCTCCAGCATGTGATGGGTGATCAGGCCGATGTCCGCGTCGGGGCCCGTGGTCTGCACCGACAGCATGGTGTTGCCGCCGGCCTGGGTGATCAGGCCCACGTGGTTGGTGAGTTCGATCAGGGCCTGCCGGGTGCCCCCGCCGCCGGTCTCCTCGTCGTAGGCGAGGGCGGCGGCCCGTACGGCCGCGGTGATCGCGGCGAACTTCTCCGCGTCGTCCTGTCCGATCCCGGCCGTACGGGAGTGCAGCAGACCGTCGGAGCTCATCAGCACCGCGTGCCGGACGCCGTCGAGGGACCCCAGTGACTGGTCCAGCAGCCAGCCAAGTTCGTTGCCGGTGGTCACGGTCAGGCTCCTTCGTGCGGGGTGGTCGGGTCTTCGGTACGGGCGCTGCGCGTCCCCTTGGCCCAGGCGGCGGCGATCGAGGGGCGGCCCGGCGCGGCCTGGCCGTCGGCGGCCGGGGTGCGGGCCGCCGGTGCCCGGCCGGCCGGCGGGGCGCCCGCGGTCGCCCGCGAACGGACCGTCAGTCCGCTGGCGGTGGTGCGCCGTGCGGGGGCCGGCTCGGCGGCCGGAGCCGGGGCCTGGGCCTGGGTCGGGGCGGGCGCCGGGACGGACCGGGGGGCGGGCGTCGGCGCCGACGCCGTCAGCAGGCTCTTGGGGATGAACATGTAGACACGGGTGCCGCCGAACGGGTTCGGGGCCTCCAGGTCGATGCGGAACCCGTAGTCGCCGGCGAGGGCGGCGGCCGCCCGCAGGCCGGTCTGCGGGTGCGCGCCGAGCTGGTTGATGTCGTCGCGCTGGTCGCCCGTCAGGATGCGCCGGGCCCAGGTCAGTTGCTCCTCGTTCATGCGCAGTCCGGCGTCGTCCACGATGACCGAGACGCCGTGGTGGCCCTCCTGGAAGGCCACGTGCACCCGGGCGGAGGACGGCGAGTAGCGGACCGCGTTGTCCAGGAGCACCGCCAGGGCGTGGACGATGGGTCCGACCGCCCGGCTGGTCACCGTGACACCGAGTTCCTGGTGCTCGACCCGCTCGTACTCCTCGATGCTGCCCATGGCCGCCCGCACCACGTCGGTCAGCGGGGTGGCGGGCCACCGGCGCGACAGCTTGCCGCCGGACAGGACCACGTAGTTCTGGGCGACGAGCAGCATCTGCTGGGTGGGGTGGTCGATGCCGACCAGCGTCTCGTACGCCTCGTCGCCCTCGTGCCGCCGTACGCCCTGGCTGACCCGCTGGCTCAGCTTGGAGGCCATGCCGACCATCGCGGAGGAGACGGCACGGACGGCCGCACGGGTGGACTCCTCGGCGGCCTGCCGGGCGCGGGCGCCCTCCTCGGCCGCGGCTTCGCGTGCCTCGGTGACCTGGGCGGTCATGGTGGCCTGGGTGTCGTACTGGGCCTTGCGCACGGTGTGCGCGGCGGAGTCGGCGAGCTGCGCGAGCCGCCCCGCGAGCGCCGTGTCGGCCAGGGCTTCGGGGAGTTCGATGTCGACGCCGTGGCCGGTGCCCTGGCGCTCGGCCTCGGCGCCGAGGCGGGGGATCACGCCCTCGGCGAGCTGCGCCAGTACGGCCTCGGTGGCGCGCTGCCGGACGGCGATCTCCTCGGCCTGGGCACGGAGGCGGCCGCTGGTGGCGCGCTCACCGCGGTACTGGTCCCAGAACCGCCAGGCGGCACCGCCGGCGGCCAGGGCCAGAACCGAGGGCACCACGCTGGTGGCCTGTATCAGGTCTGTCATCACGTCCTCTACAGGTGTCAAAGGGGGCGAGGCGGCTGGTGCCGCCGGCTGGACGGGGTGACTGCGGCGGGAGCGGGCGGGCCGCGGTGCGGCCGCCCGTCCGTCCGGGGTGGCGCGTGGGTCGCGCGCGATCGGCGGGGGGGGGGGATCCGCCGCGGCGCGGTCCCGCGCCGGCTAGGGGAGGTGCCGCACGGGTGGGCGGCGGAGGACGCCGTGGGCCCGGGGACGGGGCGTCGCGGGGGCGCCGCGCCGGTGGGCGCGTCGGGGCAGCCCGCGAGGCCCGACCTGTCTGACCGTACGCATCAGCACTTCTGGCTTCCCTCGGTTCACGACGAGCTTGCATGGCACACTTTCGGCCAACTGGCATCGGAAAGAAGCCAGTTGGTTACGGCTCGTCAACGATATCTTGTCGTGTCCACCGCCCGAGGCCGCGCGTCCGTTTATCCGTCGGTGAAATAGCCGGAAAGCGCTGGGAACCGCGTCCACCGGCCCGACGAGTCGGCCGGAATCAGCCGCTCCGGGCCGTCCGGTTCCTCAGCTCATCTGGCGCCGCACCAGCTCGTGCAGCCGGCCGCCCGTGTCCGCCAACAGTTGCGCGGGCGGGCCCTGTTGGACGACGCGGCCCTCCGACATCACGATCACCCGGTCGGCGTCCATGACGGTGGAGAGGCGGTGGGCGATCACGACGCGGGTGGCGTTCAGGGCGCGGGTGCTGTCGATGACCGTGCGCTGCGTCTCGTTGTCCAGGGCGCTCGTCGCCTCGTCGAAGAAGAGGACGCGGGGGCGGCGGATCAGCGCCTGGGCGATCATCAGGCGCTGGCGCTGGCCGCCGGAGACCGCTCCGCCGCCGGAGATCATCGTGTGCAGGCCCATCGGCATGCGCTTGATGTCCTCGGCGAGGCCCGCCATCGCGGCGGCCTCCCACGCCTCCTCCTGGGTGAACGACTCGGCGCCGCAGATGCAGTCCAGGATCGAGCCGGTGAGCGGCTGCGCGTTCTGCAGGACGACGCCGCACTGGCGGCGCACCGCCGACTGGTCCAGGGCCGACAGGTCCTGGCCGTCGTAGAGGACGCTGCCCGAGACCGGCTCGTCGAAGCCGATCAGCAGGCGCAGGAGCGTCGACTTGCCGCAGCCGCTGGGGCCGACGACCGCCACGAACTCGCCCGGCCGGATGGCCAGCGACACGTCGTCGAGGACCAGCGGGCCGTCGTCGGTGTAGCGGAAGGACAGGGAGCGGGCCTCGATCTCGCCCTGCAGCTCGCCCGGCTGGGTGCTGCCCGCGCGCACCTCCGGCGCCTCGTCGAGGACGGGCTTGATCTGTTCGAACATCGGGAGCACCGCGGCCGCCGAGATGAGCGCTCCGGTCAGCTGGGTGACGGAGGTCAGGAGCATGGTCACGGCGGTGGAGAAGGTGAGGAACTCGCCTGCGGTCAGGCTGCCCCGGGCCGGGCCCGCGAGCAGGACGAACATGACGAGCGTGCAGAGCGGCAGATAGACGGAGTTGAGGACGGTCGTGAGGTTCTTGACGCGGCCGGCCCGCTGCTGCAGCTCCCTGCTGCGCGCGAACTCCCCCGCCCAGGCCGCGTACGCGAAGCTCTCCGCCCCGGCCACCCGGAGCTTGGGCAGGCCGCGCAGGGTCTGGAACGCCTGGTTGTTGAGCTTGTTGCCGAGCTCCACGAGCCGCCGCTGCCAGCGCAGTTCCCACAGCCCGAGAGAGAGGAACACGGCGGCGATGACGGCCAGCATGCCGAGCGCGGCCAGCGCCAGCGGGACGCTGTAGACCATGAGCAGGACCAGGTTCATCGCGCCCACCGAACCGGCCTGCAGCGCCACGGGGCCGATCCCCGAGAGGACCCGGCGGATGGCGCTGACCCCCATGGCCGCGCTCGCCAGCTCGCCGGTCGAACGGGACGCGAAGAAGCGGGTGGGAAGCCGCAACAGGCGGTCCCAGACGGCGGGTTGCAGGGCGCTCTCCATGCGGCCCTCCATCCGCAGGACGGTGAGGTTCTGCAGCAGCATGAACGCCGCGGAGACGATGCTGGTGATCATGACGGCCAGGGAGACCTGGACGATGAGGCTCTTCTCTGCGTTCGGCACGAACACCCCGAGCACCTGCCCCGTCGCGATCGGCACCAGGGCGCCGATCGCGACCGTCACCAGACCGGCGAGCACGAGGTTGCGCACGTCGCCGCCGGTGCCCCGCAGGCTGAAGCGGAACAGCCGCCACGGCGTCAACGGCCGGTCGGGCAGCGGCCGGTAGAACATGACGGCCTGTGGTTCGAACTCGTCGGCGTTGGAGGCGTCGACGCGGGTGCGCCGCCCGGACGTGGGGTGCACCGACTCGTAACCGCCGCGCCGCCACAGCAGTGCGACCGGCGCGCCGCTCGCGGCACGGTGCCCGACCAGCGGGCCCGCGTTCTCGCGCCACCACCGGCCGTCGAGCCGGACGGCGCGGCTGCGGACCCGTGAGGCCACCGCCACCTGCTCCACCGGATCGATGCGCTCGCTCACCGCGCCGCCCGCCGACGGGCCGGCCAGGGTGATGCCCGCCGCCTCGGCGACCAGTCGGCACGCGGCGTACGTCGCGTCGTGTCCCGCGGCCTCCGCGCGCCGCGGGCCACGCCTGCCGGAGCGGCCGATGGAGGCGATCAGGGTCCGGTCGGCCTGCTCGCGGACGCTCTCGCCCGCCTTGATGCCGGCCGCCGTACGGTCCTCGTGGGCCCGCTCCAGGCGTTCGATCCAGCGGTCGAGGGTGGCGAGCAGCCGGTACTGCTGGTTGACCATCCGCTGCCACATGGCGGCGTCGACGAGCAGGTCGCCGGCGGCCTCCGCGCTGTAGGCGGACCCGTACTGCACGCTGCCCGGCGCCACCGGCATCCAGAGGATGTCGTCGTCGGCCACCACCTCGTCGCCCACGGTGCGGCCGTCCAGCGGCGCCTCGAACAGGACTCGGTGGCCGCGGCCGATGCCGAGCGCGAAGGCGTGCTCCAGGATGCTGAGGGCGGCGTCCTGGGTGTCGTACTGGCTGGGGTGCTGCTGCTCGTACGACCAGGTGTCGCCGTAGTCGGGGCGGTACAGCTCGCGCAGCGGGACGCGGCGCAGCACGCAGCCCTGCAGGGGGCGGCCGACGAGGGTGTGCTGCGGGCCCTCGACCGGGCCGAGGAGCAGGGTGCCGGGTTCCAGGCGGCCGAGGTAGTGCCAGTGGCCCTGCTGCACGGCGTCGACGGCGAACAGGTCGAGGGCCCCGGCCACCACGAGCCACAGCACCTGCGGGCCCTCCAGGTGCACGCTGCGCAGCCCCGCGCAGTCCACCGGTGTGCCGAGGGCGCCGAACGCGGCGGCGACCGTGTCGGCCGTGTCGTGGGAGTATCCGTGGCTCTCCGGTGGCGAGGTCACCTCAGTGCTCCTTGACCAGGTCGGCGTAGGGACCGCCGGCGGCGACGAGGTGCTCGTGGCGTCCCCGCTCCACGACCTGGCCGTGGTCCAGGACGACGATCTCGTCGCTGTCGCGCACGGTGCTCAGGCGGTGGGCGATGACGACGCAGGCGCAGCCGCGGCGGCGCAGGTTGTCGATGATGACCTGCTCGGTCTCGGCGTCCAGGGCGCTGGTGACCTCGTCGAGGACGAGGATGCTCGGGCGGCGGACCAGGGCGCGGGCGATCTCCAGGCGCTGGCGCTGCCCGCCGGAGAAGTTCTGCCCGTCCTGCTCGACGCGGCCGTGGATGCCGCCGGGTCTGCGGGCCACCACCTCGTACAGGCAGGCGTCTTTGAGGGCGGCCACCACGGCGTCGTCGGTGATCGAGGGGTCCCAGAGGGCGACGTTGTCGCGGACGGTGCCCTCGAAGAGGAAGACATCCTGGTCGACGAAGGAGACGGAGGCGGCGAGCGCGCCGCGCGGGATGTCCTCCAGGCGCTGCCCGTCGATGCGGATCGTGCCCTCCCAGGGGCTGTAGAGCCCCGAGATCAGCCGGGAGACCGTCGACTTGCCGCTGCCCGAGCCGCCGACGAGCGCCACCTGCTGTCCTGGTCCGACCGACAGCGAGAAGCCGGTCAGGAGCGGCTTGTCGAGGGGGCTGTAGCCGAAGGTGATGTCCTCCAGGGTGACGTGACCCTTGAGGCGGCGGGTGCTCGCGGCCGGTTCGGGGCGGGAGTACAGCGTGTCGACGGGGAAGTTCTCGACGTCCTTGAGGCGGGCGACGTCGGCGGCGAAGTCCTGGATGCGTCCGGCGACGCCGTTGAGGCGGGTGATCGGTGCGGTGAAGCGGGTGACCAGCGCCTGGAAGGCGACGAGCAGACCGATGGAGAGGTGGCCCTCGACCGCGCGCAGGCCGCCGATCCACAGGATCAGGGCGCTGTTCAGGGTGGCCAGGGTCGGCGCGACCACCCCGAGCCAGGCGCTCGGCACGCCGAGGCGCTGCTGCTCCTCCAGGGTGGTGGCGTGCTGCCCGGCCCAGCGCCGGAAGTAGCCGTTCTCGCCGCCGGTGGCCTTCATGGTCTCGATCAACTGCAGGCCGGTGTACGAGGTGTTGGTGAGCTTGGCGCTGTCCGCGCGGAGCTTCTGGGTGCCGGTGGCGCGCAGCCGGATGACGACGCGCATCGCCACGATGTTCAGCAGGGCGATGCCGACGCCGACGAGGGTGAGCTGCGGATCGTACGTCCACAGCAGCGCCGCGTAGAGCAGCACGACGACGCCGTCGACGCCGGCGGCCGTGAGGTCGCGGGCCAGGGTCTCGGCGACGGCGTCGTTGGAGGCGAGGCGCTGCACCAGGTCGGCGGGGCTGCGCTGGGCGTAGAACGTGACGGGCAGGCGCAGCAGATGGCGCAGGAAGCGGGCGCTGCCGAGGGTGGAGGAGATGATGCGGCCGCGCAGCAGGTTCGCCTGTTGCAGCCAGGTCAGCACCACGGTGAGCGCCACCATCGCGCCCATCGAGGTGAACAGCGCACCGAGGAGCGAGGTCTGATGGCCGACCAGGAACAGGTCGATGTACGTCCGGCTCAGCGCGGGCAGCGCCGCGCCGACGGCCACGAGCAGCAGGCTGGCCAGGAGTGCGGCGAGCATCGTGCCGGTGGTGCCGCGCAGCCGGGCCGGTAGGGCCTTCATGACGCCGGGCCTGCGGCCGCCGGGGCGGAAGTCCTCGCCCGGTTCGAGGACCAGGACGACGCCGGTGAAGCTGGTGTCGAAGTCCTCCGCGGGCACGAAGCGGCGGCCCTTGTCCGGGTCGTTGATGTAGACGCCGCGGCGGCCGAGGCGGCGCCCCGTGCCGTCGTACACGACGTAGTGGTTGAACTCCCAGAACAGGATCGCGGGCGCCTTGACCTCGGCGAGCGCGGCGGGCTCCATCTGCATGCCCTTGGCCGTGAGGCCGTAACTGCGGGCCGCCTTCAGGACGTTGCTGGCCCGTGAGCCGTCGCGGGAGACGCCGCAGGCGATGCGCAGCTCCTCCAGCGGGACGTGGCGTCCGTGGTGGGCGAGGACCATGGCGAGGGCGGCGGCGCCGCACTCCACGGCCTCCATCTGCAGGACGGTGGGGGTGCGGACGGTGCCGGGGCGGCTGCCCTTGGAGGCGGGGCGGGGCGGCGGCTTGCGGCGGCCGCGTCGCTGGGGTTCGGGGCGGTGCCTGCGGCGTCCGCCGGGGGGCGGGAGTTGCTGCTGGTGGGCCGGGGAGGGGTGCGGTGCGCTCACGGGAACAGCCAATCGATCGGGTGCTGCTCGGCGAGGTGCAGGGCGCCGGTGGCCGGTGTCATGGAGGCGGGCGTGAAGGGCGGTCCGCCGGCGGTGGACCAGGCGTAACCGGACTTGTTCGCCGCGGACTTCTCCAGTCGTACGAGCACGGCCACGGGTGGCCCGTCCTTCGTGAACTGCCCGGCCAGGTCCTTGTCGCCGAGGAAGCCGGTGATCTTCTGCCGGGTCTGCGCGGCCCGGCCGACGGCCTTCACGCGTCCGCGCAGGGTGCCGTACTCCTGGCTGGGCACGGATTGGACGGTGAGGTCGACCTGAGCGCCGACGGGGACGCCGGCCGCGCTGTCGGCGGGTACGTAGAGCATGGCGAGGAGCGGGTCGTCGGCGCCCGCGACGCGTTCCAGGGTCGCGACGTCGGCGCCGGTGGTGACCACGGTGCCGATCCTGGCGACGAGTGCGGTCACCCGGCCCGCGGCGATGGCGCGCACGACCTTGTCGCCGCGCTCGGTACGGACCTTGAGGACGGGGGCGCCCGCGGACAGGCGTTTGCCCTCTTCGGCGAGGACCGCGGTCACCTGTCCGGTGACGGGGCTCTGCAGGACGTAACTGCCCTGGCCGTGGGTGAGGATGCCGGGCGCCCGGAGCGTCGAGGCGACCGATCCGGTCACCGCCCAGACGCCCGCGGCGGCCATGACCACGAGGGTGACGGCGAGGACGAGCAGGCCCTGGGGGCGGGCGTAGCGCACCGGCAGGTCGAGTTCCTCGGGCGACTGCAGCTTGGACAGGGCCTGTTGGCGGAACTGCACGGAACGCTTCCCTTACTGAGACTGGAGCAACTGTGCCTGGGGCAACGGCGCTTGGGGCAACGGTGCCTGAGCGTCCGTGAGCCCCGGAACCTGAGGTTCCGGGGCTCACGCATCATGGCGTCTCGGTGAGCGGGAGGCTCAGAGACCGGCGGTCAGGCCGGAGGCCAGGCCGGTGACGGCGCCGGTGTTGAGGCCGGTGACACCCTCGACCGTGTCGACGACGCCGCCGACGACGCCCGAGACGGGGGCGATGGAGTCGACGGTGCTGGTGACGTTGCTCGTGACGCCGGCGACGAGGCCACCGGAGACGTTGTCGAGGTCAGCGTCGGAAATCTCGAGGGTCTCGACCTGGGGGGTGTTGTTCATGGTGTGAGCTGCCCTTCTCATGAATGTTGCAAAGGTGTTTCCAACTCCGCGGAACTCGGGGGGCGAATTCCGCGTCGGCCAGGATCAAAGCACGTTCGCAGCTCGTACATCCAATCGACGTCACGCCCCCCGGTCACGGTTGCGGCGTTGAATCACCGCTGCGTGCAGGCGATTTCACCGCGTGGCGGCAGCTCCTTCACAAGATTCACAGAAGGAAATCAAGGAAGCGGAGCGACTCCCTCCAACAAAACGGACACTCCGTCCTGAAAGAGCCGACCCGATGGTTCGTGCATCGAAATTCCGGGGCCTCGCGGACGGAATTCCGTGACCGGGGTGCACATTCGATGTGCAGGTTCATTGAAGGCGTGCTCAATCGTGACCGAAGGGGACAGGGAGGGACACGCCGTATTCGCCCGCGGCGACTTCCGGGCCCTGCACGCCCCTTGGCTCGGCACCGCCCGTGCCCAACACTGAGCCGATGACGCAGCGCGTGGAACTCGCCGCCGTGATGGACCGGTTGGCCATCGATGCCCTCATCACCGAGTACGCGGTGACCGTCGACGACGGCGACTGGGACGCCTACCGGCGGCTCTTCGCCCCCGGAGGCAACGCCGACTACCGCTCCGCGGGCGGCATCGAGGGAGGGGCCGAGGAGATTTCCGCGTGGCTCGCCGAGACGATGCGGATGTTCCCCATGCGCCAGCACCTGATCACCAACCGCAGGCTGGAGTTCGGCACGCTGGAGCAGGACACCGGCGACACGGCACGGGTCCAGGCCGACTACGTGAACCCCATGCGGTTCGCCGAGCGCCCCGGCGCCGCCCCCACCTCCGCCTCCTCCCCCGCCTCCGCCTCCTCCCCCGCCTCCGCCTCCACCTCCGCCTCCGCCTCGGGGGAGCCGTCCACGGCACCGGACTTCGTCTGCGGCGGCCGCTACGCCTTCACGGTCCTGCGCACGCACACGGGCTGGCGGCTGCGCCGGGTGGTCGTCACGGAGAAGTGGCGCCAGTTGGCCGGTGAGCAGCGACGCCGGGAGCCGGCCTCCGACGCGTGACGCCCCCTCACCCCGGCCCCCGCTCCCACTCCCGCCCACTGTCCTAGATCGTCCGGGGCGCGCACACTGGAGGCACGGCCGGCATCGAGGCACGACCGGTTCGGGGACCGAGGGAGCACTGCATGGATCTGTACGGCGACGACCGCTGGGAGCGGCACGGGCGGCGCGCCGCGCGGATGCTCGCCTCGGGCCGGTGGCGCGGTGTCGTCGCCGTGGCGGCCGGTGCGCTGCCCGCCCTGGCCTTCCCCGCACCGTCGTTGTGGTGGTTCGGGTACGTGGCGCTGGCGCCCTGGATGCTGCTGGCCGCGTCGGCCCCGACCGGCCGGATCGCCGCCCGCGACGGCTGGCTCGGCGGCCTCGGCTTCATGGTGGCCGTGCACCACTGGCTGCTGCCGAGCCTGCACGTGTTCACGGTCGTCATAGCCGCGCTGCTCGGCCTGTTGTGGGCGCCCTGGGGGTGGCTCGTACGACGGTTCATCGGCGGGGCGCCGACGTCCTGGCGGCGTGCCGCTGCCGCGCTCGTGGTGCTGCCGTCGGCCTGGCTGATGGTCGAGTTGGTCAGGTCCTGGCAGGGGCTCGGCGGGCCGTGGGGCCTGCTCGGGTCCAGCCAGTGGCAGGTGGCGCCCGCGCTGCGGCTCGCGTCGGTGGGCGGGGTGTGGCTGGTCAGCGCGGCGGTCGTGGTCGTGAACACGGGGGTCGCGCTGCTGGTCGTCGCCGTGCGCGCCTCGACGTCCCGGACGGCGCTGCGGACGCCGACGTCACTCCTGACCGTGTCCGCGTCGCCGTGGCTCGCGGGGTCCCGGTCCGTCCCTGCCCGCCCGCGCTCGGCCGTGCCGGGCCCGCGTCCGGCCACCCTGCCCGTGACCGGACCGGCCGGGGTCCGGGGCTTCTCGTCCCTCTCCCTCGGCACCGCCTCCGCGGCGACCGTCCCCGCCGTCGCGGGCATCCTCGCCGTGGCGGCCGCCGCCACGGCCGCGTGGGCGTGGGCGCCGCGCCCCGAGGCCGCGGGACGCACCCGGATCGCCGTCGTGCAGCCCGGCGTCATCGACGGCGTCAAGGGCCCCGAGCGGCGGCTGGCCCGTGAGGAGGAGCTGACCCGCACGCTGGCGGGCCGGGACCTCGACCTCGTCGTCTGGGGCGAGAGCAGCGTCGGCTTCGACCTGGCCGACCGGCCGGACGTGGCGCGCCGGATCGCCGCGCTCTCCCGGGAGGTCGGCGCGGACATCCTGGTGAACGTCGACGCGCGCCGCTCCGACCGGCCCGGCATATACAAGAGTTCCGTCCTGGTGGGACCGGACGGTCCGACCGGCGACCGCTACGACAAGATGCGACTCGTGCCCTTCGGCGAGTACATACCGGCGCGCTCCCTGCTCGGCTGGGCCACGTCGGTCGGCAAGGCGGCGGGCGAGGACCGCAGGCGCGGCGACCGGCGGGTGGTGATGGACGTCGGACGCGATCTGCGGATCGGCCCGCTGGTCTGCTTCGAGTCGGCGTTCCCCGACATGAGCCGCCGCCTCACCCGCGACGGCGCCCAGGTGCTCCTCGCGCAGTCGGCCACCTCGTCCTTCCAGCACAGCTGGGCGCCCCCGCAGCACGCCTCGCTCGCCGCCGTGCGGGCCGCCGAGTCGGGGCGCCCGATGGTGCACGCCACGCTCACCGGCGTCTCCGCCGTCTACGGCCCGGACGGCTCCCGGGTCGGCTCGTGGCTCGGCACGTCGGCGAGCGCCGCGGCGGTGTACGACGTCCCGCTGGCCACCGGCACCACGGCGTACGTCAGATGGGGCGACTGGCCGGTGCACGGCGCGCTCATGGTCCTCGTGGCCCTGTGCGCGGCCGAGGGGGCGCGGGCCCTCAGGCGGCCTGCTCCTGGGCTGCTCGGACCACCCGTTCGCACAGTTCATGGGTCGCCAGTGCGTCCCGGGCGCTGAGCACCTCGCCGGCGCGCACCGCGTCGAGGAAGGCGAGGACGACCTGCTCGATGCCGCGCTGACGGGCAACCGGCACCCAGTCGCCGCGCCGCCGCACGCTGGGCTGGCCCTTGTGGTCGACGACGTCGGCGAGGTTGCACACCTGCCGCTTGGTGTCCTGGCCGGAGACCTCCAGGATCTCCTCGGTGGAGCCGCTGAGCCGGTTCATCATGCCTACCGCGGTGAACCCGTCGCCGGCGAGCTGCAGCACGACGTGCTCCATGAGGCCGTCGACGACACGGGCGCGCACGCCGACGTGGTCGACCGGTCCCGGCGCGAGGAAGCGCAGCGTGTCGACGACGTGGATAAAGTCGTCCAGGACCAGGGTGCGCGGGTCCTCGGGCAGGCCGACGCGGTTCTTCTGCAGGAGGATCAGCTCGCGCGGGTGCTCGACGCACTGGGCGACGGCGGGCGCGTGGCGCCGGTTGAAGCCGACGGCGAGGCTGACGCCACGCTCTTCCGCGAGGTCCACGAGACGCTCGGAGTCGGCGAGTTCGTACGCGAGGGGCTTGTCGACGTAGGTCGGGACGCCCGCCTCCAGGAGCCGGGTGACGATCTCCGGGTGCACGGTGGTCGGCGCGTGCACGAAGGCGGCGTCGAGGCCCTGGGCGAGCAGCGCGTCCAGGTCGGTGTGGCAGCGGGAGTCCGGGATGTGGTGGGCGGCCGCGACCTCGGCGAGGGTGGCCGGCGTGCGCGTCTGCAGGTGCAGTTCGACGCCGGGCTGCGTGGTGAGCACGGGGAGGTACGCCTTCCGCGCGATGTCGCCGAGTCCGATGCAGCCGACCTTCAGGGCCCGCTTTCCGCTGGTGTCCACCGGTTTGACCTCGTCATTCGTCTTTTGCGCGGAGCTATGGTCTTCTCACGCAACTCTGCCATGTGCGGTGCGGGCCGTGCCGCGCGGGCCGAGCGTCGGCGGGAAGCGGGCGGATCGTCGGCCCGCGCGCGTCCTTCCCCGGCCCTCCCGGTGGTTCCCGTGACCCGGCGCGTTCCCGTTCCGCGTTCCAGTTCCGCGTTCCAGGCACCCGATGTTTCCCCAGTTCAGAGGCCATTCCCGCATTCCAGCGTCCCCAAGTCACCGACTTTCCTGGCCGTCGGGACGGCTCTGCCCACAAGCTCGATCCGTGCCCATCGGGGACCTCTCCGCGCCCCACAGCGAGACCACCACCGCATGGGGCGAGCCGGATGAGCCCGGCCTCGGGCACGGCTCAGCAGCAACGACATTGGAGTTCGCAGATGCTTCGCAAGCGCTCACGTCTGATCGCCGCACCCGTCGCGGCCGTCGCCCTGACCCTGACGGTCGCCGGCTACCAGGCCAGCGCGGCCGGATCAGCAGACTCGAACGGCGCCGGATCCGCCGCCGCGGCGGCCCGGGCGACCGGCGCGTGTCTGGCCGACGCCACGACACTGGTCGGCGACCTCGACGGTGACGGCAACCCGGACAAGATCGCGAACCCCGGGCACACCGGCACCAAGATGACCGTCCAGTGGGGCACCGCGAGCGGCACCTTCGGCGCCAAGCAGTCCGTCGGCAAGCTGCTCGGCGCCAAGCGGGGAGAGGTCGCCACCGCCGCCGTCGCCGATTTTCGGCACGACGGCACCCTGGACATGGTCGTCGACATCGTCGAGCCGTCCGGCGTGGACGACCCCAACACCGCGCGCGTCGCCGACTTCCGCCCCGGCCCGCTCAAGCGCGCCGATCTCGGCTCGGCCCACGCCCGCCACCTGGACATCGGTGACGCCCGCGAGGTCAAGGAGGCGCGGATCGCCGACTACGACGGCGACGCCTACCCCGACCTCGCGCTCCTCAGCAACGCCGGTGACGGCGTGTGGGAGCGCGAGGTACGCCTGTCCGCGCAGGGCGACGGCCCCGGAAGCTACGACCAGGACGCCCAGCAGAAGTACGGCGAGACGGGCACCCCGGCCGAGCCGCCGGCCATGCCCGCCGACGGCTGGAAGCACTTCTTCACGTCCTGCTCCTGACCGCGTCGTCGCGCGCACCGCGTCGCCGCGCGAATCGCGAGGCCGTGCGCACCTCGTACCTCAGGACCACCTGACCGCCGGGCGCCGCCCACCCCCGTTACAGGGCGGCGCCCGGCTCACAGAAGTAAGGAAGATCCCTTGCCCAGCCCGTCCCCGGCCGTCCTGACCGCCCCCGTCTCCGCGACGGCCGCTCTCCCCGCGCCCGCCGCACCGCCCGTACCGAGGACGAACCGGGTACGGGTCTCCGTCAGCGCCCCCGATCCGATCAGCCGCGAGGGTGTCCTCAGCCAGCTGCGCCGGCACCCGGAGGTCGAACTGTGCGAGGACTCGGGTCCCGCCACGGTCGCCCTGATCATCGAGGACCAGCTCGACGACGCCGCGCTCACCCGGCTGCGCCGCACCGTGCGCAGCGAGGGTGCCCGCGCCGTCCTCATCGCGGGTTCGGTCCGCGAGCACGAACTCCTCGACGTCATCGAGTGCGGGGTCGGCGCCATCGTCTGGCGCCGCGAAGCCACCGCCCAGCGTCTGGTGCACGCCGTGCTCACCGCGGCGAAGGGTGGCGGCGAGCTGCCCGCCGACCTGCTGGGCCAGCTCATCGGCCAGGTGCGGCGGCTGCACCGGGGCGGCGACGAGCAGCCGGGGTTCTTCCTGAGCTTCACCAAGCGCGAGGTGGACGTCGTCCGGCTGGTCGCCGAGGGGTTCGACACCTCGGAGATCGCGACGAAGCTCTCGTACTCCGAACGCACCGTCAAGAACGTGATGCACGGCCTCACCACCCGCCTTCACCTGCGCAACCGGGCGCACGTCGTGGCGTACGCGCTGCGCGAGGGCTACATCTGAGATGCCCCGTTCCGAAGCCGTCCGTCTGCACGCCCTCCCGTGGTTCCGGCTCTCCGCGCTGACGACGGGGGCCGGACCGTGAGCGTCTCCTTCCTCGACGAGGACCACTTCGCCCCCTTCCCCGCGGCCGGCCGGCCGCGGGGCGCCGGCGTTCCCGGGCAGAGCCCCCTCGCGCCCGGCCGCGGGCACGTCCGCCGGATCCTGCCCTCGTTGGACTGGCACGACCTGGTCCTGCCCGCCGCGCCCCTCGCCCGGCTGCACGACCTCACCCTGCGGGCCCGCCTCGGCGCCCGCGGGGTCCTCGGGCTGTTCGCGGGCGGGCCCGGCACCGGCAAGACCCTGTCCGCCGAGGTGATCGCCGCGGACCTCGGCGTGGAGCTCCACGTGGTCCGGCCGCAGAACCGCCCCGCGGACCACCTCGACGGGTCGCACCTCGAACGGATTCTCGCGGAGGCCGAGCGCACGGACGCGGTGCTCCTCTTCCATGACGCCGACGTCCTGCCGCGCCTGGCCTCGTTCGACGGCGTCGCGCTGCTGTCCACGACGAGCCGCGCCGCCCTGGACGACGGCGCCGTCCACCGCATCGGCCAGGTGGTCGACTTCCCCTTCCCGGAAGCGGAGCAGCGCCTCGCGCTGTGGCGGCACGGCCTCGCCCACGTACCGCACGCCGAAGACCTCGATGTCGGCCTGCTCGCCCGGGAGTTCGAGCTGGCCGGCGGCGCGATCCGTCGGGCGGTGGCCACCGCCGCGTACCGCGCGGCCGGCCGCAACGAGCCGGTCGGGGCGGACGATCTGCTGGCGGGTGCCCGCCGGGAGTACGACCGCGCGTACGACAGGGCCCGCCGCCGCCCGGCGAGGCCCGCCGTCAGACCGTGAGCCGCACCGCCTCCAGCGGCAGGTTCAACTCCATGGGCGATCCGTGGTACTTGAACTGCCCGGGGTCGGTGCACACCTCCCCCAGCCACTGCTTGTCCTGTACGTACGCGTCGCTGCACACGGCACCGTCGAAGACCTTGTAGGTGAACCCCTCCAGGGCGGGGTCGGCCTCCTCGGTGCTACCGAAGTACATGTCCTTGCCGTCGTCCGCGTTCGACCACGGGATCTCCTCGCGCCAGCCCTCCCCCACGAAGGCGCCGGTGCCGGTGACGCCCTGGGTGTTGGTCACCGCGATGTTGAGGGACTTGATGGGCGTGCCCTGTCCGGCCTCGCCCGCCTCCTCGCCGTCGCAGACGGGGTCCTGCCAGCTGTCGCCGACGTAGGCGCGGTAGCAGATGTGGCGGTCCTCGTTGCCCTCGGAGAGCTCGCGCACGGCGTCGGCTGCGGTCTTCTCCTCGGGTTGCTTCTCCTCGCCGCCGCCTCCGCCGTCGCCGTTCGCGTCGCCGTCGCCGTCCCCTTCGGGCTTCGCGGGCGGCTCCTCGGACTTCTCGGGGGCGGGCGGCGCCTCCTCCTTGGGCGGGGGCGGGCTGTCCGGCTTGAGCTTTCCGCCCTGTTCCAGCTTCTCCTGTGCCTGGGTGCGCATCTGTGGCCGGTTCGTCATCCAGATCGCCACGAACGCGATCGTCAGCGCGAGGAGCACGCTGACCACGGCGGCCAGCCACCCCGGCAGCACCCCGCGCTGGACGAACGTACCGTCCACGGGGAGCGGTTCGCTGCCCGAGCGCCGCACGGCCACCGAGTAGGGGTGCTCCTGCTTGGAGCCGAACCAGGTGATCTGCCGGGGCCGCAGCGTCGCCTTCACGAACGCGGCCCGGCCCGGCTCGATCTGGACGTTGCCGGGCTGCAGGTCGTACGAGATCCGGTCGCCGGTGTCGCTGCCGCTGAGCGACGCGGTCACCTGGGTGTTGCCGAGGTTGTCCACGGCCAGCTGCGGCCGCCCGCGGAACCAGCCCTTCACCGTCGGCGGCACCATTTCGGCGCGCACCTCGGTGAAGGGGGTGACGGTGACGTTCCCCTCCGCCACGACGACGGCGCTGCGGTGTTCCGCCGGCGTGATCCGCAGCGCGTACGGGTGGGGGCCCGCGACCGCGTCCGGCGTGCGCGGCGGCGCGAACGTCACCTCCACCGTGCCGGTGGTCCCCGGATAGAGCCGCAGCAGGGGCGGCTCCACTCTGGCCCACGGGGCGAGATCCCCGACCGGTTCGAAGCGGTACTCGTCCACGATGTCACCGGTGTTGCGCACCCGCAGCCGCACGGTGGTGCTGCTGCCGGGGTCGACGGTCGAGGAGGCAGGTTCCAGGGAGGTCCAAAGGCTCACGCCTCGACCGTAGAAGGCCGCGATCACCCCGTCAGGAGACCGTGGGGCAGACCCCGTTGCCCCGAGGGGCGGACCCGCTGCCCGCAGAAGCGACCGGCTCTGCCGGCGCCCGTCGGCCTACTGGGCGTTCGAGGCGCAAGAGGCCTGCGGGGGACGCCAGTTCGTGATGGCGGAGAAGCTGCGCAGTACGGAACCCGGGGCGATCCTCGCCGCCGTCGAGACCAAGGTGTTGCGCGCCGCGATCATCGGGGCCGAGGTCAGGTGGGTGACGCGGGCGGCGCGCGCCGCCCTGCGGACGATGTCCGTGGTGCGCGGAACCCGTGCCGCGCTGTACGCGGCGAGCCCCGCGCCGAGGTCGGCGCCCGGGGCCGCGTGGTGGGCGAGGACGACGGCGTCTTCGATCGCCTGGTTGCCGCCCTGGCCGAGGCTCGGCGTCATGGCGTGCGCGGCGTCGCCGACCAGGGCGACGCGGCCCCGGTGGTGTGCGGCGAGGGGCGCCGTCAGATGACGGACGTCGTTGCGCAGGATGTCCTCGTCCCGCACGGCGGCGAGCAGCCGGGGAATCGGGTCGTGCCAGTCGCCGAACCGCCGCTCCAGTTCGGCCTTCTCGCTGTCGGGCGCCCGGCCGCCCTCGGGCAGCCGCGCGGTGCAGTACGCGTACACCCGGCCGTCCTTGAGCGGCTGCGTGCCCCATACCCCGCCGCGGCCCCATGTCTCGTGCGGCGCGAAGGGCTCGGCGGGGGCGGGCACGACGAACCGCCATGCGGTGAAGCCCGCGTACACGGGCCGCGGATGGGCGGGGAAGAGGGCCGCGCGCACCGCGGAGTTGATGCCGTCGGCGCCCACGACGAGGTCCGCCTCGATGTCCCCGTCGTCGGTGCGGACCACGGCGCGCCGGGTGGCGGTGCCGGGATCCGCGAGGCGGGCCCGGACACCGGTGCGCAGCGCCTTCTCGGGCAGCACGGAGACCAGCAGGTCGACGAGGGTGGCGCGGTGCAGCATCACCAGGGCCCCGCCGTGCGCCGCCTCGGCGTCGTCGGCGCGCGTGCGGACCAGCCAGCGGCCGTTCTGGGCCCGCATGCCGCCGTCGCCCTGCCAGGCGGCCAGGGCGCGCACCCGGTCGCCGAGGCCGAGGACGTCCAGGGCGCGCTGGCCGTTGGGCGCGAGTCCGATGCCGGAGCCCACCGGCTCCAGGGAGGCGGCGCGTTCGAGGACGGTGACGGACCATCCGGCCTCGTGCAGCCCGATGGCCGCGGTGAGCCCGCCGATGCCGCCGCCGATGACGACCGCGTGGGGTTGCTGGTTCATGGGTCCTCCTCCAACGTGCCGTGCCCGACGCGCCCTGCGGGAGGCGCCCCGCGAGACGCGCTCACTACAACTGTAGTAGGCGACGGAACGACCGTACTACATCCGTAGTGAAGGAGGTAGGGTTTCCGTCATGGCCGCACGCAGCACGGGAGCCCCCCGCACCGAACTCATCGCCGACGCCGCCCTCGCCCTGCTCGCCGAGCGCGGCATGCGCGGCCTCACCCACCGCGCCGTCGACGAGGCGGCGGGGCTGCCGCAGGGCTCCACGTCCAACCACGCGCGCACCCGGCTCGCCCTCCTGGAGACGGCGGTACGGCGGCTGGCCGAACGCGAGGCGGAGGTGCTGAACCCCGCCGAGATGCCGGCCCCGGCGGCCGGCCGCGACCAGCTGGCCGCGGGTCTGGCCCTCGCCCTGCACCGCTATCTGACCGGCGACCACCGCCGCCTGCTCGTCGCGCGCTACGAACTGGCGCTGGAGGCGACCCGCAGGCCGGAGCTGCGCGCCTACTACGACGCGGCGGGCGCCCAGTTCCGGCAGCCCCTGGAAGCCCTGCTCCGGGCCGCGGGGTCGGCCACCCCCGAGCTGCACACGCTCTCGCTGGTCGCGTGGTGCGACGGCCTGATGTTCTCGTGCGTGGCGGGGTCGTACCACTCCACGGTGCCGACCCGGGAGGAGCTCCGCCGGGGAGTGGGGGAGCTGCTGCGGGGGATGCTGGACGACTGAGCCCAGCCGCGCCGGGCGCGGCACGGCCCCGCCTCTCCGGGTGGCGAGGATCGCCGCCGGCCCCGGCCTGTTCGGCCCCGCCCTGTTCGGTCCCGCCCTCAGCGCTCGGCCCGAACCCACGCCGGCTCCCTCCCCGGCACCCGCCCCGACGCCCGCCCAGCGGGTCCACGTCGGCCTCCCCGCCCAGCGGGTCCACGTCGGCCTCCCCGCCCTCACCCGTGCGGGGCAACCTCACCCTCTTCGTACGCCAACGTGGGCCGGACGCAGCAGAGTTGCGCGGGTGCATCGATCGACCACCACCGCGCTCCTCGTCTCCGTCGCCGTCTCGGCCACCGTCGCGGCCACCGCCTCCGGGTGTGTGAGCGTCGAGCGTCCGACGAGGTCGGGGGCCGCCGCGGCCACCGCCTCACCTCCCGCACCCCGCGCCGACGGAAGCGGCCGCCCGCGCGTGGTGCAGGCCCCGGCCCGCGAGGCCCTGGAACGCATGGACCCGCCCCGGGGCCCCGTCCACCGCACCGCAGCGACCCCCGAAGCCGCACCGGCGGCCCACGCCCCCGCTCCCGGCCACCACCCGCCGTCCCCGCCCCCACCTCCGGCACCGGCGCGCAAGCCCCCCGCGCCCCGCCCGGACGCGGGCGCCACCCGCCCCGCACCAAAGACGACCCCCGCCGTGTCGGGCGCCGACGTGTGCGCGCTCGGCGAGGCGTACGGGAACTGGCACCCCGACAGCCCGCAGGCCGTCATCTGCCGCAAGACATACGGACGTTGACCCGCGCGACCTCGGCACGGGACCCCCTCCCACACCCCAGCCCCACAGCCCAGCCCCGCCTCCCCTACTCCACCTCGCTGCCCTCCCCCACCTCACCCTCAAGGCGCGAGATGGCCTGCTTGATGCCCCGCCCGTAGCCGTCGTCCTCCAGCGCTCCCACCGCGCCGCGCGCCCGGCGCAGATGGCTGCGGGCCGCTTCCGGGCGGCCGAGCTTCACGTAGTCGGCGGCGAGGTTGAGGTGCAGGGAGGGGTAGAACCCGCGCACCGCGAGGGACCCGTGGTGCTCGGTGAGCCGCGTGTCGGTGAGCCGGGCGCCGGTGAGCTCGTCGGCCGCCGACAACGCCCGCAGGTCCCACGCCAGTTCGTCGGAGGGGTCGAGCTGGGTGTCCGCCATGTAGTGCGCGAGCGTGCAGCGGTGCAGCGGGTCGCCGTCCTCGCCGATCTCCCCCCACAGGCCGAGGAAGCGGTCCTGCGCCTCCTCGCGGTCGCCGCCGTGGTGCAGCATGACCGCCTGCCCGATCCGGGTCATCATCGCGTCTTCCGCCGTGTGCTCCTGCTGCTCCGTCACCGGGTCCTCCGTGGTCGTACGGCCATCGCCCCCTCCCCCACGACGCTAGCCGCCCCCGCCGACAATCACGGTCAGGCTCGGTCGGGGGCGGGGCGCTCACGCGTGACGCTGGGCCAGGCCGGTGACGGGCCGATCAGCCGAGGTCCGGGATCCGCCAGTCGATCGGCTCGTGCCCCTGCGCGGCGACGGCGTCGTTGATCTGCGTGAAGGGGCGCGAGCCGAAGAACCGCTTCGCGGAGAGCGGCGAGGGGTGCGCGCCCTTGACCACGATGTGCCGCTCCTCGTCGATGAGCGGGAGCTTCTTCTGCGCGTAGTTCCCCCAGAGCACGAAGACGGCCGGGTCGGGGCGGTCGGCCACCGCCCTGATCACCGCGTCGGTGAACTTCTCCCAGCCCTTGCCCTTGTGGGAGTTGGCCTCGCCCGCGCGGACCGTCAGCACCGCGTTCAGCAACAGGACGCCCTGCTCGGCCCACGGCATCAGATAGCCGTTGTCCGGCACCGGGTGGCCGAGCTCCTCCCGCATCTCCTTGTAGATGTTCCGCAGCGAGGGCGGCGTCTTCACGCCGGGGCGCACGGAGAAGCAGAGACCGTGCCCCTGGCCCGCGCCGTGGTACGGGTCCTGGCCGAGGACCAGGACCTTCACGCGGTCGTACGGCGTCGCGTCGAGCGCGGCGAAGACCTCCTCGCGCGGAGGATAGACAGGGCCCTTCGCCCGCTCCTCCTCGACGAAGTCGGTGAGCTCCTTGAAATAGGGCTTCTGCAGCTCTTCGCCGAGGACTCCGCGCCAGGACGCGGGCAGCATGGCGATGTCGGTCACGTCAACAACCTCCGGGGTGCGATCACTTCTCACCCCAGAACCTACCGGCGCCCACTGACAATCCACTCGGCCGCCCGACCCACCGCGGGCGGGGCGGCCGCCGCTCGCCCCGCCCCGTGCCCTCCCGCTACCAGCTGGTCTTGCGCTGCAGCTCCCACATCATCATGATCGCCGAGGGGTCGAGGGCGCGCTCGCCGCCCGCGATCTCCTCGCTGGAGAGGATGTACTGCTTGCCCTGCCACACCGGCAGCAGCCTGACGTCGTCGACGAGGATCTCCTGCGCCCGCTCGAACTGGTCGATCACCGCGCCCCTGTCGGCCTCCCTGCGCTCGCG
This sequence comes from Streptomyces sp. NPDC041713, assembly GCF_055591085.1. Lineage (NCBI taxonomy): Bacteria > Bacillati > Actinomycetota > Actinomycetes > Kitasatosporales > Streptomycetaceae > Streptomyces > Streptomyces sp. NPDC041713. The sequence continues at coordinate 41,391 of NZ_JBVIZY010000013.1, read as the reverse complement.
CGGCAGCACCTCGTCGGTGATCTCCTTGGACGGGTAGGGCGTGTTGAGGACGTTCTTCGGGCCCACGAACGGCGTGATGAAGTTGTCCGCGTCGGGGAAGTCGGGGAACCAGCCCCGGCCGAACACCGGATACTCGCCCTTGCTGTACCCCTCCTGGAACTGCGTCCAGGGGCGGCTCTTGAGCGTGATCTTGAACAGGCCCGAGCTCTCCAGCTGCCGCTTGATCTCGGCGAACTCCGGCTCGGTCGCCGAGCCGTAGCGGTCGGTGGTGTACCAGAGGGTGAGCGGTACCGGCTGGTGGATGCCGGCGTCGTTCAGGATCTTCTTCGCCTTGGTGACGCTGGGGTTGCCGTACTTGTCGAAGAAGCCGGTGGCGTGGCCCGTGAGCCCGCGCGGGACCATCGAGTACAGCGGTTCGACGGTGTCCTTGTAGATCTTGTGGGCGATGGCGCCCCGGTCGATGAGCTGCGCGAAGGCCCGCCGGACGGGCAGCTTCCGCGCCCAGGGGTCCTTGGTGTTGAACACCAGGTAGCGGATCTCGGTGCCCGAGCCCTCGACGAGCTCGATGTCCTGTTCACGTCGGCCGCGGCCCTGCATCGCGACGATGTCCTCGGAGGCGAGGCCGCGGAAGGTCACGTCGATCTGCTTGTTCTTCAGGGCGTCGATCATGGCCGACGACTTTTGGAAGTAGCGGATGGTGACGGCGTCGTTCTTGATGTCCGCCGCACCCTCGTAGTGGTCGTTCCTGACCAGCTCGGCCTTGTCGTTCGCGGCGTACGACTGCAGGGTGTACGGGCCGGAACCGGTGATCTCGGCGCCCTCGCGGAGCTTGTCCGCCGGGTACTCGCCGGGGTCGACGATCGACATGGCCGGCGTCGCGAGCACGAACGGGAACGTCGCGTCGGCCTTCTTGAGGCGGAAGACGACGGTCCGGTCGCCCTTGGTCGTGACCTTGTCGAGCGAGCCGAGCAGTCCGGTCGGTCCGCCCTTGGCCGCGATGGTCCGCATCCGGTCGAAGGAGTACTTGACGGCCGCCGCGTCCAGCTTGTCCCCGTCGGAGAACGTCAGGCCCTCGCGCAGCTCACAGACGAAGACCGTGCTGGTGGCGTCCTTGAACTCGCAGGACTCCGCGGCGTCCGGCTCGGGCTCGGTGGCCCCCGACGGGAAGCTCAGGAGGGTCTGGAAGACGTTCCTGTACAGCTCCCAGGAGCTGTCCCAGGCCTTGGCCGGGTCCAGGGTGCTGGGCGCGCTCATCGTGCCGACGGTGATCTGTTCCTCGTCGTCCGATCCTTCGGAGGACAGCACGCCGCACCCGGCCAGCAGGGATATGGACGCGATCGCCGCCACCGGTCGCAGACCCCTGGTCCGCCTGGCTGCGGGAACTTCACTGAACACGCGCACGCTCCTCGATCGGCCATGCCATGGAATCGGGAGACAATATCGCAGTGCCCCGCCGGCCCAACTACGGACGCCGACAGGGCACTTGATGTGTGTGTACGTCACCGAAAGCGGCGTACTGCACGGGTGTGGGGCCTTCGTCAGCCGACGCCCGCATTGAGGAAGATGCCGCCATCGACCACGAGTGTCTGGCCCGTGATCCAGTCGGACTGCACGGACGTGAGGAACGCCGCGGCGCCCCCGATGTCCTTCGGCACACCGAGCCGGCCGAGCGGGTAGGCGGCGGCCGCCTCCTCCTCGCGGCCCTCGTAGAGCGCCTGGGCGAACTTGGTCTTGACGACCGCGGGCGCGATGGCGTTCACGCGCACCTTCGGCGCGAACTCGTGCGCCAGCTGCAGGGTGAGGTTGACCATGGCGGCCTTGCTCATTCCGTACGCCCCGATGAACGGCGAGGGGGCGACGCCGGCGACGGAGGCGATGTTGACGATCGCGCCGCCGTTCTCGCTCTGCCAGGCCTTCCAGGTCTGCTGGGCGAAGCCGAGCGCCGAGATGACGTTGGTCTCGTACACCTTGCGGGCCACGTTCAGGTCGAGGTCGGCCATCGGGCCGAAGACCGGGTTCGTGCCCGCGTTGTTGACCAGGAAGTCGACCCGGCCGAACGCCTCCATCGTGCGCGCGACGGCGACGGCCTGGTGGGCCTCGTCGTGGGCCTTGCCCGCGACGCCGATGACCCGCTCCGAGCCGAGCTTCTCGACGGCCTCCTTGAGCGCGTCCTCGTTGCGCCCGGTGATGCAGACCCGGTCGCCGCGGGCGACCAGCGCCTCGGCGACGCCGTATCCGATGCCGCGGCTCGCGCCCGTGACGAGCGCGACCTTCCCACTGTCCTGCACAGCCATGATCTTCGCCTTCCAGCTTTCCGGGTCAGTTGAGCGGACCGCCGGCGACGTACATGACCTGACCGGAGACGAAGCCGGCCGCGTCGCCCGTGAAGAAGGCGATGGCGTTGGCGATGTCCTCGGGGCGGCCGACGCGCTGCACGGGGATCTGCGTCGCGGCCGCGGCCTGGAAGTCCTCGAAGCCCATGCCGACGCGCTCCGCGGTGGCCTTCGTCATCTCGGTGACGATGAAGCCGGGGGCGACGGAGTTGGCGGTGACGCCGAACTTGCCGAGCTCCTTGGCGAGGGTCTTGGTGAAGCCCTGCAGACCGGCCTTGGCGGCGGCGTAGTTGACCTGGCCGCGGTTGCCGAGCGCGGAGGACGAGGAGAGGTTCACGATGCGGCCGAACTTGGCGTCCACCATGTGCTTCTGGCACGCCTTGGACATCAGGAAGGCGCCGCGCAGGTGCACGTTCATGACCGTGTCCCAGTCGGTCGCGCTCATCTTGAAGAGGAGGTTGTCGCGGAGCACACCGGCGTTGTTGACGAGGATGGTGGGCGCGCCGAGCTCCTCGGCGATGCGGGCGACGGCGGCCTCGACCTGGGCCTCGTCGGACACGTCGCAGCCGACGGCGATCGCCTTGCCACCGGCCGCGGTGATCTGCGCGACGGTGTCCTTGCAGGCGGCCTCGTCGAGGTCGATGACGGCCACGGCGCGGCCCTCGGCGGCGAGCCGTACGGCGGTCGCCGCTCCGATGCCTCGCGCTGCACCGGTCACGACAGCGACGCGCTGCTCAGTGGTGGACATGCTGGTTCTCCTCGCCCTTGGATACGGCTCTTGGGGTGCGGCCCACGGTACGCCCCGATGGTGAGCGACCGCTTAGTACCTTCAGCTGGACGAGACGCTAGAAGCCCTGGCACCGGGTGTCAACGGCCCACCGGACAGGTGTGACGCTTTACCTCACGAGCAGGTCGAGGAGACGGTCGACCTCGGCCCCGGGATCCGCGGTCAGGCCGGTGTGCACGGGGCCGGGCTGCACCACCGTGGAACGCGGCGCGATCAGCCAGCGAAAGCGCCGTCCGGCGTCGTCGCCCGCGGCCTGCCCCGCGCCCTCGCCGCCCGCGCAGATCCGCTCGACGGCGCCGAGCGCGGCCCGGATCCCGGACACGTCGGCCGCGGGGTCGAGGGCGCGCAGCCTGGCCTCGTCGAGGTGGGTGCGGGCGGCCACGAAGGAGTGGGCGCGGCAGTAGACCACGACCCCCGCGTTGATCTGTTCGCCGCGCTCCACGCGCGGCACGACGCGCACCAGCGCGTACTCGAAGACGTCCCGTGCGGGCGTGGTCTGCTCGGTCACTTGGCGGCGCCCCTCGGCTCGGTCTTCGACTCGGTCTCCGGCCCTGTCTTCGGCTCCGTGTCCGGCAGGGTGATCCGCTCGTGGATGGTCGCGGCGCGCGGCAGCAGGGCCGCCACGTAGGCGCGGCGCACGTCGTCCGGCGTGTCGAAGCCGGGCTCGTCGGTCAGCCACGGCGCCGGCACCTCGGCCACGACCTCGGTGAGCAGCTCCTCGGTGACGAGGGGGGCGAGCTCGGCCGCGGCGGCCTCGATGTCGGGCCCGTAGGGGGCCAGGACGTGGTCCGACGCGTCGTACGGTTTGGCGGCGGCGGTCGCGGCGGTGCGCCAGTTGTGGTGCCAGATCATGCTCGCCCCGTGGTCGATGAGCCACAGGTCGCCGTGCAGGCGCAGCAGGTTGGGGTTGCGCCAGGAGCGGTCCACGTTGTTGATCAGGGCGTCGAACCAGACGATCCGGCCGGCTTCGGCGGGCCCGACGTGGAAGGCGAGCGGATCGAAGCCGAGGGCGCCCGACAGGAAGTCCATCCCGAGGTTGAGGCCGCCGCTCGCCTTGAGGAGCTCCTGCACGCGCTCGTCGGGCTCGCCGAGCCCGAGGACCGGGTCGAGCCGGATCCCCACGAGCCGCGGCACCCGCAGACCGAGCCTGCGGGCGAGTTCGCCGCAGATCACCTCCGCGACGAGCGTCTTGCGCCCCTGTCCCGCGCCGGTGAACTTGATGACGTACGTCCCGTACGTGCCGTGGTCGTCGGCCTCGACGACCCCCGGCAGCGAGCCGCCCTCCCGCAGGGGCGTGACGTAGCGGACCGCGGTGACTTCGCTGAGCATCGCCCCAGATTACTGCGGGTTCCACCCTGTTCGATCACGCGCGGAGCTGCCTACAGTGCCCGCCATGGACGCTTTGGATCTTCCTCGCCAGTTCGCGCGCACGCGCCGCTTCTCGCTGGGCGTGCCGCGCGGCTTCACGGTCTCGCCGGACGGCGCCCGCGTGCTGTTCCTGCGGTCGACCGCGGGGGACGATCCGGTGGCCCGGCTGTGGGTGTACGAGGACGGGGCCGAGCGCCTGCTGGCCGACCCGCTGTTCCTGGGCGCGACGGGGCCGGTGCCCGAGGCGGAGCGCGTCCGCAGGGAGCGGGCGCGGGAGGCGTCACAAGGAGTCGCGTCCTTCGCGACCGACCGGCAGGCGCGCGTGGCCGCGTTCGCGTTGGGCGGCGCGCTGTGGGTGGTGGACACGGACGGTGGGGTGCCGCGTCGGATCCGTACGGCGGGCCCGGTGGTCGACCCGCGCCCTTCGCCGGACGGGTCCCTGGTCGCGTACGTCTCCGGGGGCGCCCTGCGGGTGGTCGGCGTCGACGGCACGGGGGACAGGGCGCTCGCGGAGCCGGAGAGCGAGGAGGTCACGTACGGGCTCGCCGACCATGTGGCCGCCGAGTCGATGGGCAGGTCGCGCGGCTTCTGGTGGTCGCCCGGGAGCGACGCGCTGCTGGTGGCGCGGGTGGACGTCACACCGGTCCAGGTCTGGTGGCTCTCGGACCCGGCTCAGCCGCTGTCGCCGCCGCGGGCGGTCCGCTATCCGGCGGCGGGCACCGCCAACGCCGAGACGTCGCTGCACATCGTGCGGACGGCGGGCACCGGCGCCGGCACCCGGGTCCGGGTGAACCTTCCGGAGCGCGCGGCGGATCACGGTGCCGAGGCGCGGACGGACGATGCACGGACGGGCGACGCGCGGACGGACGACGCGCGGCTGGACGACGCTTGGACGGATGACGCCTTCGACTACGTCCCGACGGCGCACTGGGACGGCCACGGCCCGCTGGTCACGGTGCAGACCCGCGACCAGCGCACGATCCACGTCCTGGCGGTCGACCCGGAGACCGGCGAGACCCGGCGGTGCGGGGACCGACACGACCCCGCCTGGCTGGAATTGCTGCCCGGCACGCCGGTACGCCTGGGAAGCGGCGCTCTCGTGCTGCCCCGGAACGTGGCGGGCGGCACGCGTGGCCTCCGGGCCGGCGGGACGGAGACGCCCGGCGGTCTGCAGATACGTGAGGTGCTTGCCGTCACGGACGAACGCCTCTGGTTCACCGCGTCGACCGAGCCCACGGAGGTCCATGTCTGGTCGCTCGACCTGGGGCTCGGGGCGCGGGAGACCGGGGCCCCGCGACAGATCAGTGCAGGGCCCGGCGTGCACACGGCGGCCGTCGGGGGCGGCACCGTGGTCCTGGACAGCAGGACTCCCGACGGGCAGACGGTGACCGTGCTGCGCGAGGGCGAGCCCGTCGGACGGATCGCCGTGCACGCCGAGGAACCGGTCGTGACCCCGCGCCCCCGTCATCTCACGCTCGGCGCGCGGGAGTTGCGCAGCGCGCTGTACCTGCCGTCCTGGCACGAGCCGGGTTCCGGGAAGCTGCCCGTACTGCTCTCCCCCTACGGGGGTCCGGGGATGCAGATCGTGGTGCACGCGCGCGCGTGGTGGACGGTCGTGGCCCAGTGGTTCGCCGAGCAGGGGTACGCGGTGCTCGTCACGGACGGGCGCGGTACGCCGGGGCGCGGCGCCGACTGGGAGACGTCCGTGCACGGCGACCAGCTGACGCCGGTGCTCGACGACCAGGTGGCCGCGCTGCACGCCGCCGCGGAGCTGTACCCCGACCTGGACCTGGCGCGGGTGGGGATCCGGGGGTGGTCGTTCGGCGGTTATCTGGCGGCGGGCGCGGTGCTGCACCGGCCCGACGTCTTCCACGCGGCGGTGGCGGGCGCGGCCCCCTCGGACCTGCGCCTCTACGACACGCACTGGAAGGAGCGCTACCTCGGCCATCCCGACGTGCGCGCGGACGCGTACGAGAGGTGCTCGCTGGTCGCGCACGCGCACCGGCTGAGCAGGCCGCTGATGCTGGTGCACGGCCTGTCCGACGACAACGTCTTCCCCGTCCACATGCTGCGCCTCTCCTCGGCGCTGCTGGCCGCGGGCCGCCCGCACACCGTGCTGCCGCTGTCCGGCGCGAGCCACCGGGTGAGCGGCGAGGACCAGGTGGCGAACCTGCTCCGTCTCGAACGGGACTTCCTGGACGCGCATCTGGGTGAGCGGGTGAGCGGGTGAACGCGGACGGAAGCGGACGGAAAACGTTGAGCGGGTGAACATCGGGGCCCGCGGCTCCGTACCCATGGCCATGACGACTTCCGAAGAGACGGCCTGCGGGCCCTGTCGCCGTACCGTCGTGGCCACGCTCGGCGCCGCGGGGTTCGCCGCCGCCCTCACGGCCTGTGGAGCGGGCGACGACAAGGACGCCTCCGAACCCGCGGGCGCGCAGGAACCGGACGGTGACGCGGCCGCCGAAGGGTCCGTGCTCGCCGCGACGTCGGACATCCCGGTGGGCGGCGGCAAGATCTTCAAGGACGCGGGCGTGGTGGTCACCCAGCCCACCGAGGGCAAGTTCAAGGCGTTCTCGAACCGGTGCACCCACAAGGGCTGCCCGGTGTCGAGCGTCTCGGACGGCACCGTCAACTGTCCCTGCCACGGCAGCAAGTTCGACGTGGCCGACGGCAGCGTGAAGGACGGCCCCGCCCCGAAACCGCTGCCCGCCGCGCGGATCACCGTGACGGGCGGCTCCATCAAGCTGGCCTGACGCCTGAGGCCTGATGCCTGACGCCTATTGCCTGATGTGTAACGCCTAGCGCCTAACCGGTCCGGCCCGGGCGTTTCCAGGCGGCCAGCACCTCCTCGGTGGTGGTGACGGTGGCGACGAGCGCGAGGGTGTTGCGGATCATCACGGGTGTGTAGTCGGCGGGGACACCGGCGATGGCGTCGGACGGCACGACGGCGGCGTAGCCGAGGTTCACGGCGTCGAACACGGCGTTCGGGATCGCCACGTTGGCGGAGACCCCGGTGACCAGCAGCGTGCGGCAGCCGAGGTTGCGCAGCAGGGGGTCGACGTCGGTGCCCGCGAGGGGCGAGAGCCCGTGCAGCCGGCGTACGACGAAGTCCTCGTCGGCCACCTCGATGGGCGGCGCGATCCGTACGGCCGCGGTACCCGAGAGCTGCTGTACGGGCAGCCGTTCGGCGGCGCGGAAGAGGCGGGCGTTGTGGTTGGCGCCCCGCCCGTCGGGCCGCCGCTCGGCGACCGCGTGCAGGACCTGGACACCGCTCTGGTGGGCCGCGGTCACCAGCCGTGCGACGTTACCGAGCGCGCCCGACGACCGTGCCTCCGCGGCGAGTTCGGGCAGGGCGCTCTCGGTGCCGACGACGCCCTGTTGGCACTCGACGGTCAGCAAGGCCGTGGTGGCGGGGTCGAGGAGTTCCCTGAGCTGTTCGTACGACGGCATGGCTCCTCCTGGTCGCGGAATCCGCGCGAGGCTAACGGCCATTGCGTCACGAAGGAAGACCCCGCATCATTTCCTGACGCGTAGTCAGCATGCCTGGAAAAGCCGGGACTTGGGAGGAAACATGGCCGTCACGCAGCGCCGGGGCCGCAGGATCATGATGACGCCGGAGGAGCTCGACGCGTTCCTCGCCTCGGAACGCACCTGCCGGGTGGCGACCGTGTCCGCGGACGGCGCCCCGCACGTCAGCACCCTGTGGTTCGCGTGGGACGGCACCTCGATGTGGCTGTACTCCATCACCCGCAGCAAGCGCTGGTCCGACCTGCGCAAGGAGCCGCGGATCGCGGTGGTGGTGGACACCGGCGAGGAGTACGGGGAGCTGCGCGGCGTGGAGCTCTCGGGCACGGTGGAGTTCGTCGGCGAGGCACCGCGCACGGGCGAACCGTGTCCCGAACTCGACGCGCCGGAGCGGCTGTTCGCCCAGAAGGTCTTCGGCCTGACCGAGATGCCGCACGACGGCCGCCACGCGTGGATCCGGCTGACACCGGACGCCGTCGCGTCCTGGGACTTCCGGAAACTGGCCTCGATCGGGCGTGGCGAGACGAGCTGAGGCGCGCCCCAGCGCGGCCACCCTTCCGGCCCGCCTCCCCTCCCCCACCGGCTACCGCAACCCGGCCCCCGCCCCTCTCAGCGCCTCCGCCGCCGCCCTGATCGACGGGCGGCGGTCGGCGTCCGCGCGCCACACCACGTACACATGACGCCGCACCCGGTGCCGCACCGGGACCGTGCGGACGCCCGCCGGCATCGGGTCGCGGCCCAGCTGCGGCGCCACGCACACGCCCAACCCGGCGGCCACCAGCGCGAGTTGCGTGTGGTGCTCCTCCGCGCGGTGCGCGACACGGGGTTCGATGCCCTTGCCGCGCAGCGTGAACATCAGCCACTCGTGGCAGAACTCGCCCTCGGCCCAGGTGATCCACTCGTCGTCCGCGAACTCCTCCAGATCCACCTCCGCGCGGTCGGCGAGCGGGTGCGCGGCGGGCATCGCGATGTCCGCGGGGTCGTCGAGGAGGGGCTCCTTGACGAGTCCGTCCGGGATCGGCAACGGTTTGTTGTACCAGTCGAGGACGATCGCCATGTCGATGTCACCGCGCACCACGGCGGCGACGGCCGGCGTCGGCTCCATCTCGTGGCAGCCCACCCGCAGCCCGGGGTGCTCGGCGCGCAGCGCGGACAGCGTGGCGGGCATCAGGCCGCGCATGGCCGTGGGGAACGCGGAGATCCGCAGCTCGCCGACCACCTTGCCGCGTTGCTCCTCCAGGTCCGCCTGGGCCAGTTCGACCTGCGAGAGGATCCGGGCCGCGTGCTCGGCGAGCAGCCGTCCGGCATCGGTGAGGCGCACTCCCCGGCCGTTCTTCGCGAGGAGTTGCTGCCCCACCTCGCGCTCCAGCTTCGTCATCTGCTGGGAGACCGCGGACGTCGTGACGTGCAGGCCCGCGGCCGCTCCGCTGACGGAACCGTGCCGGGCGAGGGCGTCGAGCGTACGCAGCCGCTCCAGATTCAACATGTAAGCGATGCTACGGGATACCGGGCACAGAATCTCGCTTGTGCTACGAGATCGCCGGGGTCCATCGTGAACGCATGACCACCGCGCCCCCGCCTCCCCGATCGCCGCACGCCACAGCTGCAGTCGCAGCCCCAGCGCCAGCCACAGCCGCAGCCGCCGACCTCTCCGCGACGCCCGCGTCCCCTCCCGCCTCCCCCGCCCTCGACTGGCGCATCCGCTTCGGCGCCCTCTCCCTGATCTGGGGCTTCAGCTTCCTGCTGATCAAGGTGGGCACGGAAGGGTACGCGCCCTTCCAAGTAACCCTGGGGAGACTGGCGTTCGGCACGGTCGTGATCGTCGCCGTGCTCGCGGTGAAGCGGCAGCGCCTGCCCCGCGACGCACGGACCTGGCTGCATCTGACGGTGGCGGCCCTCCTGCTCAACGCCCTGCCGTTCTCGCTGTTCGCGTACGCGGAGCTCACCATCCCGTCGACGCTCGCCGGGATCTGCAACGCGACGTCGCCGCTGTGGGGCATGACGCTCTCCGTCGTCGCGCTCTCCGAGGACCGGCCTTCCCGGCGCCGCGTCGCGGGCCTCGGCATCGGCTTCCTTGGGGTGCTCACGGTGCTCGGCGCGTGGCAGGGCTTCAGCGGGCTGGATCTGCGCGGTACGGCGCTCGCGCTGCTCGCCTCGCTCAGCTACCCGGTCGGCTGGATCTACGTGCGCCGCACGCTGGCCGGCTCCGGACACTCCAGCCTCGCACTGGCCGGCGCCCAGCTCCTCGTCGCGACCGTCGAACTGGCCGTGGTGACCCCGCTGTTCACGAGTTTCCCGACGCACTTCCCCGTCGTGCCGCTGCTGGCGATCGCGGCGCTGGGCGCCCTCGGCACCGGGGTCGCCTTCCTCCTGCAGTACGCGCTGGTCGCCGAGGTCGGCCCGACCACCGCCCAGATGGTCACGTACTTCGTCCCGGTCATCGCGACCGCGGCGGGCGTCGCCGTGCTCGGCGAGTCGCTGAGCTGGTCGACGCCGGTGGGCGCGGTCATCGTCCTGGCGGGCGCGGCGCTCACCCAGTCCAGGCCGCGGGCGCGCGCCGAGGCGGTCCCCACCGACCGGGCGGCACCGCACCAGTCGTAGCGACGCACCGCACCAGCCCTAGCGACGCACCACGTCAGTCGTAGCGGCGCGCCGGAGCGGGCCCGGTGGCGGAGGCGACGGCTTCCGCCACCGCGACGATGTCGTCGTCGCCGAGCGCCGCCACGGTGATCCGCACCCCGGGCGGCGTACCCAGCCGGAATCTCGCGCCCGGCGCCACGGCCCAGCCGGCGTGCAGCAGCCGCGCGACCGCCCCCGTCTCGTCCGGGACGGGCACCCAGACGTTCATGCCGCTGCGCCCGTACGCGACCACGCCCCGCTCGGCGAGCGCGGCGATCAACGCGTCCCTGCGCCGCGCGTAGGACGCCGCCACCACGCGCGCGTCGACCGCGCCCTCGGCCCAGAGCCGCGCCACGGCACGCTGCTGCAGCCGGCTCACCCAGCCGGGGCCGAGCCGCTGGCGCCCCTGCACCCGGTCGACGGTGACGGGGTCGCCGGTCAGGACGGCGAGCCGCAGATCGGGCCCGTACGCCTTGGCGGTCGAGCGGGTGAGGGCCCAGCTGCGGGTCGACCCGGCCAGCGGGTGCAGCGGCAGGTCGACGATGCCGTGGCCGTGGTCGTCCTCGATGAGCAGCACGTCCGCGTGCGCGGCGAACACCTCGCGCAGGGCACGCGCGCGCGGCGCGGTGACGGCGGCGCCCGTGGGGTTCTGTGCGCGGTCCGTCACGATGGCCGCCCGCGCGCCGGAGGCCAGCGCCCGCTCCATGTCGGCGGGCAGCGGCCCCTCGTCGTCCACGCCCACCGGGACCGGGCGCAGCCCCAGTGCGGGGACCAGGTCGAGCAGGCTCCCCCAGCCCGGATCCTCCAGGGCCACCGCGTCGCCGGGCCTGAGGTGGGCGGCGAGCACCCGCTCGATGGCGTCGAGCGATCCGGAGGTGACGGCGAGCGGTGCGCGGGGCACCCCGTCGGCGTCGAAGGCGGCTCGCGCGTGGCGTTCGAGTTCCGGGTCCACCGCCGCCTCCCCGTAGAGGACGGGGTGGTGGTCGGCCTGGGCCGCGGCGGCCGTGAAGGCGGCGGTGAGCGGGGGCAGGAGCTCGGGGTCCGGATTGCCCTGGGAGACGTTGCGCACCCCGGGTGGCGCGTCCACCCGGATCAGTTCGCGCGTGGTGGTGGCGGGCTTCGGGCGCACGCGGCTGCCGCGCCGCCCGGCCGTCTCGATGACGCCCCGCTCCCGCAGCGTGCGGTAGGCGGCCGCGACGGTATTGGGATTCACCCCGAGCTTGGCCGCCAACTCTCGCATGGGCGGCAGCAGTTGCCCCGGTTCGAGGCCGCCTTCCCCCACGGCCCGCTCGACGCTGGCCGCAATCTCGGCTGCGCGCCGACCTTCGATCCGATACTCTCCTAGCACAAAGCAGATTATGCACTAATGCAATAGCTCCTCGCAAGCGGGCGCAGTACCGAGCAGGACCAGCCCGGGGTGGGAGCGACGGCTTCAGCAGCAGCAAGAAGTACCAGTACAGGGAGAGCACCATGCAGACGTCGACGCCGAGCAGCACCGCCCCCGGGCCGGAGGACAGCGCCGCCTACACGCCCACCGACCGCACCGTCCCCACCCGCTCGCGGGAGCGCGCCGCGTACGACCACGCGTCGGTGCACGCGATACTCGACGAGGCCTACGTCTGCCACCTCGGGTTCGTGCGGGACGGCGCCCCTGTCGTGCTGCCGACGCTCTACGCGCGGGTGGGCAACCGCCTCTACGTGCACGGCTCGACGGGGTCCCGGCCGCTGCGGATGGCGGGCTCCGCCCCCGCCGCCGAGCAGGAGGACCCGGGCCTGCAGGTGTGCCTGACGGTCACCCACGTCGACGGCCTGGTGCTCGCCCGGTCCGCCTTCCACCACTCCATCAACTACCGCTCCGTGGTGGTCCACGGCACCGCCCACCAGGTCACGGACCCGAAGGAGAAGCGGGCCGCCCTGGACGCCCTCGTCGACCACGTCGTGCCGGGCCGCGCGGCCGACTCGCGCCCGGCCGACGCCAAGGAGCTCGCGGCCACCGCCGTCCTGCGCCTCGACCTCGACGAGGTGTCGGCGAAGGCGCGCACGGGCGGCCCGAACGACGAGCCGGAGGACATGGACCTCCCCTACTGGGCCGGCGTGGTCCCCCTCCGCAAGGGGTACGACGCCCTGATCCCCTCGGAGGACCTCGCCCCGGGCATCGACGTACCGGCCTACCTGACCGAGCGCTGAGCTGACACCGATCGGCTCCTGGGAGCGCCGCGCCCTCGCGTCGTCACACCGTCGCGGGAGGGCGCGGCCCCATTCCCCCCCTACGCGGGCGCGGCCCCCCGCCGTTCCGCCACCGCGCTCCGCGTCTCCGCGACACCGAGGCCCGTCACCGCGGCCAGCATCAGCGCCGTGCCGACCACGGTCGCGGCCGTCAGCGCCTCGCCGAGCAGGACGACCGCGATGACCGCCGCGCCCACGGGCTCGAGGAGCATGATCACGGAGACGGTCGCGGAGCGCACGACGGCGGCCCCGGCGAAGTACAGCGCGTAGGCGACCGCAGTCGGTACGGCGGCGATGTACAGCAAGTAGCCGCCCACCCGGAGGGGTTCGGCGGTGTGCGGCAGCAGCCCCTCCACCGAGGCGAGCGGCAGCAGGAGCAGTGCGACGACGGCGAACGCCCAGACCGTGGTGTCGGACGAGTCGGCACCGCCGGACCGTCCCCACCGCCGCGTGAGCAGCGTCATCGCGGCGTACGCGGCGGCGGAGAGAAGCCCCCACACCACGCCCACCGGCCGCACGGTCGCGCCCGCCCCGCCGTCGGCGCCCCCGAGCACCAGCACGACGAGGCCGGCGAGCGCGCCCACGACCGCGACGGCACCGCCGCCCCCGAGCCGCTCCCCCAGCGTCAGCCGCGCGCCGAGCGCGATGAGGACGGGACCCGATCCCATCGTGACGACGGTGCCGACCGCGAGGCCGGTCGCCTCGACGGACGCGAAGTAGGCGGTCTGGAACACGGCGAGGGCGACGCCCGTCACGACGACCTGGCGCACTCGAGCGGCCGCCGCACCCGGCACCGTCCTCCCGGGCCCCCGCCGCCCACGACGCCCCTGACGCCCCCACCGCCCGGCAGCGCGGGCCGCGAGCAGCAGTACGAACCCGCCCGCGCAACGCCAGAAGGAGAGGCTGATCGGCCCCATGTCGCCGGCCCCGAAGACCAGCGCGGCGGCGGCACCCGCGGTGCCCCAAGCGGTACCGGCGACGATCAGAAAGAGCAGTCCCCGCCCGACGGACAGCCCGGGCGCGACGGGCACGCAGGGCACGGCGGATGGGACAGAAGAGACGGCTGAGACAGCTGAAACGGAAGGCGAGCCGACAGGCACGCCGGACGTACTCGGCAGATGTGACACGTGAATTCTCCGCAGCAGAGAGGGATGACTGGCTCCGTCTGCGGGCAGCACCGTTCCGCCCCGGCCGTCACAGGCCCGGGCGAGATCCGTGAGCGCCCCGCGCTAAGCGGCGGGGGGCGGAAGAACGAGTGCGCGCGAATGCATGTCCGGCACCCTAGGCCGGGCCTCCGCTGCGCGACAACTCCGTTTCGGAGTCCGGGACCACCCCCGGCACGACCGGTTCGGACGGCGCCGACGACTGGGCGATGAACGCACCCACGAGCACGATCGCGCCACCGACGACCTGCGGCGCGGAGAGGTGCTCGCCGAGGACGACCCAGGCGAGCGCGGTCGCGATCACCGCTTCCAGGCAGGCGACGACGCCGGCCACCTGGGGCGAGAGCCTGCGCACTGACAGCACACCGGTGACGTACGCGACGACCGTGGCGATCAGCACGATCCACGCGAGCAGCGCCCAGGCCGGAACGGACGAGCCGTCCAGGTCGGCGTCGCCCGCGAGCACGGACCAGTCCATGCCCCAGGGCCGTGCGACGACGGTCAGTACGGCGGTGCCGACGAGCAGCCCGTACGCGATGACGCCCAGCGGATCCGGGGCGTCCGCGCCCGCGTCGCTGCCCTGGTCGGACAGGACGAAGTAGCCGACCTGGCAACAGGCGGCGCCGAGTGCGAGCAGCAGCCCGACGGCGTCGAAGCTCAGCCCCGACCACACCTCGACGACACAGGCGAGCCCGCCGACGGCGAGCACGACGCCGAGCGCGGCGGCCCGGGTGACGGGGCGGCGCTGCACGAAGCGCACCCAGCCGAGGACGAGCGCGGGGGCGAGGTATTCGATCAGCAGCGCGACGCCGACGGGGATACGGGAGAGGGCCGCGAAGTAACAGGCCTGGACGCCCGCGACGGCGAGGAGGCCGAACCCGACGAGGAGCGCGGGCCTGCTCCGCAACAGCCCGCGGTGGCGCCAGGCCACCGGCAGCATGACCAGGGCGGCGCCCGCCACCCGCAGCCACACCACATGGAGCGGGTCGAGTCCCGCCTCGATCAGCGGTTTCGCCGCGACACCGGAGCCGCCGAAGGCGACCGCCGAGACCAGGGCCAGCGCGAGGCCGACGCCCCGGCCGCTCTTGCCCTGGCCACCGCTCCGTTCGCCGCCGCGCGGTTCGCCGCCGCGGTCGCCCGTACCGCCCTGGGCCCTTCGGCCGTCGTGGCTGCCCCGGCCGCCTCGGTCGGCCCGATCGCCGTGGCTCCTCAGGCTCGCCCGGCTCTCCTGTATCCCGTCAGACGCTTGCACCGGCACATCATGGCAGGCGACGTCATGACCGTCACCCTCTTAGACCCCTGTCTCACGGTGCGGACGCCACGAGCTCGCCGCAGGCGCCCCGAACCCACGAAAGGCCGGCCCCTCACCAGGACCGACCCTCATCCACGTAGAACTTCGCCGGCACCGGTGCCGCACACCGCGGCCGCGCTCAGCAGCCGCCGTCCCGCCCCTCGGGCTCCGCCCGCCCCCCGGCGAACCCATGGCCGCCGGACGCGTACTGCCGGCACCCCGCCTCAATGCGCCCGAGCAGCACGTCGACGGCGACCCGGGCCCGCCCGAGGACCTCGACGGCGCGGCAGTCGGGGTCGGCGACGAGGCCGGCGAGCAGGTCCATGCCGATGGCCCGCGCCTCGCCGCGCAGTTCGGCCCGTTCCAGGGCCACGTCCATCGCCGTACCGGCCGCGGGCGACCAGCCCGCCTCCGCCACGGAGGACACCACCGGCACCGCGCCGGAGTCCTCCACCGTCCCCTGCCACCGCAGGCCGTAGCCGATGCTGCGCTGGACGAGGTAGCCGAGGACCCGCACCGCCTGCGCGCCGCTCTCGAAGACGGCGCGCACCTCGGGGTCGGTCTCCATCAGGGAGTGCAACAGGTGCGCGGTGTCGATCTGCCGGTCCCCGTCCCGCACCGCGCGCCGGCGCGCGCCGGCCACGACGGACGCCAGCTCCGCGCTGAGTCTGGAGTCGGATTCTGCTCGGGTCGGGCCGGGTTCGGCGCCGGGCGGGGTACGGCTTTGCACTCTCCCACCCCATCAACCCCCGGCGGCATATGCATCGGCGGCGGGAAGCATCTTGGCGTCCGACACAGGTTGGGCAAGCGTGCGTTGGTTGTCCTCCTTACGGATGAGATCCGACCTCTCGCCCTCCGGGGCGCGCGCCGTCTTGCCGCGCGCCGTCCCGTCCCCCATCGGTCCGCAACCACGGCCCGGCGCCACACGTCTCACTGGCATGGGGCACAGGTGCTGGATGGTCGCCCTGCCGGCGGTCGACGGCAGGCAGTACGTCTACCGGGTGTACGCACCCGACGACGCGCTGCCCGCCGACCTGTTCTGGGAGGCCTGGCACTGCCACGACGAGAGCCCGTACCCGCGGGCGTCGGACCTCTTCGACGCGGCGGTGATACGACGGGTCGGGTGAGGCGGGCCGGCTCGTCCGCCGCGCAGCCCTCGGACCTCACCCCCTGAGCCCCTCAGACGCTCCGCGTCCCGATGACCACCGTCGCGTACAGCTCCTCGTCCTCGACGACGCGGGCCGCGAGCCCGGCCCGCTCGACGGCGTCGACGGCGGCGGGCACCTGCTGTTCGCTCGTCTCGAAGAGCAGGTGGCCACCGGGAGCGAGCCACTCGGGCGCCTCCCTGGTCACCCGGCGCAGCACGTCGAGCCCGTCCGCCCCGCCGTCGAGTGCCACCCGCGCCTCGTGGACGCGGGCCTCGGCGGGCAGCAGTCCGACCTCCCCGGTCGGCACGTACGGGACGTTGGCGAGCAGGATGCCGACGCGGCCGCGGAGGGCGTCGGGCAGCGGGTCGTAGAGGTCGCCCTCGTGGACCTCGCCCCCGGCACCGGCGACGTTGCGGCGGGCGCAGCGGACCGCCGCCGGGTCGATGTCGGCCGCGTGCAGCTCGACGGGGCCCAGGGCGGCGGCGAGCGCGGCGCCGAGCGCGCCCGATCCGCAGCACAGGTCGACGACGACGGGCTCGCGCCCGGCGAGGGCGACGGCCTGGCCGACGAGGAACTCGGTGCGACGGCGCGGCACGAAGACCCCCGGGCCCACGGCGATCCGCAGACCGCGGAACTCCGCCCATCCAAGGACGTGTTCGAGCGGGAGGCCGCCCGCACGACGCTCGACCATGGCGGCCAGTTCGGCCGGGGTGCGGGCGGCGGAGAGAAGCAACTCGGCCTCGTCCTCGGCGAAGACGCAGCCCGCGGCGCGCAGCGTGCCGACGACGGCGGAGCGGTCCGCCGAGGGGAGAGAGAAGGGGTGGGCCGAAGAGAAAGCTGGAACCGACATGCGAAGAAAACCTTTCGGGATCCCGACGGGGCTCCCTCGGTCACCTATGCCGGGTGAACCGCGCGGTCGCGAAGGGGGAGCACCCGACCTGTCACTGCGGTAATGGGTCTCACCTCCAAAGCGCGCCGCCTGTGTCCCTCACAGGGCATCAGCACACTACCCCACGGCCAGACGCCGACCCGCGGCGCAGCAAACCTGACGGTTCATCAGTATTGAATGTTCCGGACCCTGCGGCTACGTTCCGCGACACCGTAGCTGCGGCCGTCGCAGCGCCCGACGGGAAGGGGTGGCCGCATGGCCGAAGTCAGCGCGGAAGCACGGATCGAGGCGCCCGCCGAGAAGGTCTGGGCTCAGCTCACCGACTTCTCCTCGTACGGCGAGTGGAACTCCACGCACACCAGCTTTCCGCAGGGCGGCCCCACCACCCTGGAGGCGGGCGGCACCTTCGTGGAGAACATGAAGCTGATGGGCTTCCCCGCCGAGGTCAACTGGACCATCGAGGAGCTGGAGACCGCCCGCACCCTGGCCATCGCGGGCAACGGCCCGATGGGCGTCAACGTCTCCACCCGCTACTCCCTCGCACCCGAGGGTTCCGGCACGGTGGTCCGCATCGAGGGCGAGTTCACCGGCGCCGCCGTCTCCCTGATGGCGGGCAAGCTCAAGGACTCGGCGATCGCCGCCCTCAACGAGTCACTGCGGAAGCTGGACGACCTGGTGACGTGACACCCGTCGCCTCTGCCCCACCCCGCACCCCTCCCGCACCTCCACCGGCAGAACGAAAGAGGCGCCCCGCACCATACGTGCGGGGCGCCTCGTCGCGGCGGGGCCTTCGGCCCCGACCACGTCAGTCCTCATCGGCGAGGATCAGGTACAGCTTCTTGCGGGCGTCGTTGATGACGGAGACCGCCTTCTCGCGCTGCTCCTTGCTGCCGGTCTTCCAGACCTGGCCGAACGCCTCCATCAGACCGAAGCCGGCCTGCCGGATCTCGTTCAGCGTCTCCCAGTCGACGCCGCGCCCGGCCTCTTCCCAGGGCGCCTCCGGACCTTCGGCGGCAGCCTCGCGGCCGGCGTCCGTGAGGGAGAACAGCTTCTTGCCGCCCTCGCTCGCGCTGCTGATCAGGCCCTCGTCCTCCAGGAGTTGGAGGGTGGGGTAGACCGAGCCGGGACTGGGCTTCCACGCCCCGCCGCTGCGCTCGGCGATCTCCTGGATCATTTCGTAGCCGTGCATGGGCCGGTCCTTCAGAAGGGCCAGGATCGACGCGCGTACGTCACCGCGCCGAGCCCGCCCACGAGGGCCGCCCCGCCCGCCGCGTCCGCCCCAGGGACCACCGGGTCCACCGGGTCCGCCGAAGCCGGGGCCGAAGGGACCGAACGCACCGCGTCGCCCCTCGAAGCCGCCGAAGCCGCCGAATCCTTCGCGTCCGAATCCTTCACGGCCCTCGGGGCCGCCGTGTCGACCATGTCCATGGCCGCGTCCGTGCTCGTGTTCAAAACCGTGGGAACGCATAGCGATCACTCCTTGGTGTAGTCGATTGGACGATCCGATCTTTGATCAGTCGCGAACCTGTCGCGATGCCTCAAAGATATATCGGAACAGCTCGCACGACAACCCCCGCCCGCGAGCTGGGCTCGGATGTCGGCCGTCGAGGCGGCGGGTTGTCCTGGCCGGGTGCGGACGTCATGATCGCGACATGGCTGACGAGACGGTGGTCGAGAAGACCTGGCGCGGGATATTGGAGGGGCATCCCGGGGCACGGAGGGGGGAGCCGGCGGTCATAGCGGCCGCCTACGCCGAACCGCGGTTGCGGGCCTTGTTCCCTTTTCCGAGTCACGGGGCGCTCAGCTTCCACCGGAACACGCAGGACCCGTGGAGCAACGACCTGCCGTTCATCGTGGGGGGCGTGACATCGTGCATCGTGTACGCGCCGCTGGGCGTGCCGCAGCGTGTCCTGGGAGAGTCACTCACACCGCAGGAGGCGGCCGCGCTGGTAGTGGCCCACCTGCCCCCTGACTGCGGCCCGGCCTTCGACGGACCGTGGCCCCCACCGAAGAACTCCGTCGACTGAACCAGCCGCCGAGCTGCCGCGCCGGTTCACACGGTCAAACTTCGCTGAGACTAATCAACCTTCGCCGAGACGGGACGGGACGGTCTCTCCGTCGCCATCGAACCTGGACCGCTCCTCGGCGACGTCGCACGGCCGGGCATGATCGAGGCGTGAACATGGCGGATGGGCTGGCACAAGCTGCCAAGGACGGAGACGCGGCCGCGGTCGCCCAGTGGCTGGACGCCGGTGCCGAGGTGGACGCCCTGAGCACGGCGAGGCGTACCGCGCTGGATCTCGCGGTGCATGCAGGGCATACCGAGATTGTTCGCCTGCTCCTTGCCGCGGGAGCCGATCCGCAGCAGCGAGCGGGTGAGTACGGCGAGTTGACGCCGCTGTGCGTGGCGGCCATGCACGGGCACACGGCAGTAGCGGGACTCCTTCTCGACGCCGGCGCCCCCACCGGCGCCCAGGGCAGGCTGAACCACGTACCGCTGGTGCTGGCAGCGACGACCGGCGAGCAGGGGCGCCCGCAGACCGTGGCCTTGCTCCTACGTCATGGCGCGGACATCAACGGAACGATGAAGGACAAGACTCCCCTTGAGTGGACGGCTGCCTTCGGGCAGGTGCAGGTGATGCGCCAACTGCTCACCCTGGGCGCGACACCGACAGCGAAGGCGCTGAGCGAGGCCCGCGCAGGCGCCGAGCGGTGGCCGGAGGCCGCACAGAAGTACGCGCTCATCATCGACGCCCTGCACGCTGCGGGTATCGAGGACTGAGCTTCCGGCCGTCCAGGTGTGGCGAAGCCCTCGACCGCAGGAGCCAATCCGCGCCGAAGACAAGTCCAGTGACACGCGATTGGCCTTACCCTCCGCCCCGCGCGGCCCTCTACCGTCGACCCCATGCCGACTCCGACTCCGACATCCCACCGCATCCGCGTCGTCGACGCCTTCACGGACCGCCCCTTCGCCGGCAACCCGGCCGGGGTCCTGCTCCTCGACGCCTTCCCCGACGACACCTGGCTGCAGCACGTGGCCACGGAGGTCAACCACGCGGAGACCGCCTTCGCCCACCCGCTGCCCGAGGACGCCGACGCCGACGCCGATTGGGCGCTGCGCTGGTTCACACCCGCCACCGAGGTCGACCTCTGCGGCCATGCCACTTTGGCCACGGCCCACGTCCTGCACACCACGGGCGCCGCGTCCGGCACGGTCCGCTTCGCCACCCGCAGCGGGGTCCTCACGGCGAGCGCGCACGAGGACGGCTCCCTCACCCTGGACTTTCCGACCGCCCCGCTCACCGAGGCCGCCGTCCCCGACGGCATCGCCCAGGCCCTCGGAGCCACACCGCTCGCCGCGTACGACACGGGCCGGCAGGTCGGCGACCTGCTGGTCGAACTCGCCGACGAGAAGACGGTCCGGTCGCTCACCCCGGACCACAAGGCCCTCGTCCGCCACTCCGAGCGCGGCATCATCGCCACGGCCAGGGCCGAGAACCCCTCCGGTGACTACGACTTCGTCTCGCGCTGCTTCTTCCCGCGCGTCGGCATCGACGAGGACCCGGTGACGGGCAGCGCGCACACCGCCCTCGCCCCCTTCTGGTCCGAGCGCATCGGCCGCGCCGGGCTGACCGGCCTGCAGGCCTCGCCCCGCACCGGCCTGGTCCGCACGGAGCTGCGCGGCGACCGCACCCTGCTGAGCGGCCGCGCGGTCACGGTCATCGAGGGCGAGCTCTTCGCCTGACCGCACCCACGGACACGGTGGTGGGGACGTACGAGCAACTCGTACGCCCCCACCACCGATACCGTCGATCCGCCGCGCGCCCCTTCTCACGAAGGCGTCGGCAGCCAGTCCACCCTCCCCGCGAGCAGCGCGTACCCGACGAACGCCCCGACATCCAGCAGCGTGTGCGCCACCACCAGCGGCCCGACCCGCCCCCACCTGCGGTAGAGCAGCACGAACACCACGCCCATCGCGACGTTCCCGAAGAACCCGCCGATGCCCTGATACAGGTGGTACGAGCCCCGCAGCACCGAACTGCCGACCAGCGCGGCCATCGGCGTCCACCCCAACTGCCCGAGCCTGCGCAGCAGATAGCCGACGACGATCACCTCCTCCAGGACCGCGTTCTGCACCGCGGACAGCACGAGGACGGGGTACTTCCACCACACGTCCGGCAGGTCCTCGGGCACCACGGTGAGGTTGAAGCCGAGCCCGCGCGCCGCCAGGTAGAAGGCGATGCCCGTGCTGCCGATCACCGCGGCGACCGCGGCGCCGCGCCCCAGGTCGGGCCACGGCCGCGTCCGGTCGAACCCGATCGTCCGCAGCCCCGCCCTCTCCCGCAGCAGGAAGTGCGCGACCAGCGCCACCGGTACCAACGCCGTGGCGATTCCGAACAGTTGCCACGCCAAATCCAGCCAGGGACGCCCCGGCGCCGCCGAACTGTTCAGGGTGGCGGCCTGGTCCTTGAGACCACCCGGCTTGGTGACCGAGCCGACAAAGCTGATCAGCGCGGACACTCCGCTCGCCCCGAGCGAGAGGGCCAGGACGAGCAACGTCTCATCCCGGAGGGTGCGCCGCGAGGGCCCGTCCGCTGGAAAAGAACCGGCCATCGGCCCCGGCTCCGCTTGCACTGACGCCTCCAGTTGAGTAATCCCGCCTCATCCCCATCCTCGTCCCGCTAGGGTCTCGAAAGAAGTTACGAAGATCGTGCGCGACAGGCCGAGGGGGACGGACGCCGGTTTCGGGCGTACAGCCCCCTCTTTCCTTGCTTCATCGATCAAGGAGGGGCACCACCGCCATGGGACGTCACAGCTTGCCCGATGAGCACGGGACGGCCGCGTCCGACCCCCGGCCGCGTGCGCGCGGCCGCACGGTCGCCCTGGCCACGGCGCTCGTCCTGGTGATCGCGGGTGGCACGGCGGCGGCGGTCGGCAGCGGACTGCTCTCCTTCGGCGGTTCCTGCGCGGACGACGCGGTGGACCTCGACGTCGTCGCCGCGCCCGCCATCGCCCCGGCCCTGCGCAAGGCCGCCGCCACCGCCCGCGAGGAGGAGCTCACCTCCGACGGCCACTGCATCGACGTACGGGTGAGCGCCCGCGACTCGTACGACGTCGCCACCGAACTCCGCGCCGGCAAGGGCGAACCCGAGTACGACGTATGGGTGCCGGACTCCGGCCTGTGGGTGCGGCGCGTGGGCCTCGGCGCGAAGCAGCACAAGATATCCCCCGCGGGCAACATCGCCTCGTCACCCGTCGGCATCGGCATGATTCCCTCCGCCGCGGAGTCCCTGGGCTGGCCCAAGAAGACGTACGACTGGCCGAAGTTGACGGCGGCCGCCATGAAGAGCGACACACTCCGGCTGGGCGCCGCCGATCCCGCGCGCAGCGCGACCGGTCTGCTCGCCCTCGCCAAACTGGGCGCGTCCGCGAAGAAACAGGGCGGCGACAAGGGCGACACCCAGGCCGCCGCACTGGCAAAGTCGCTGTCTGCCCGCACCACCGACAGCGACGGCCGGATCCTGAAGACCCTGGCCCGCGACGACTCCGGCACCGAACAGGGCAACCCGCGCCGCAACCAGGCCCTGATCATTTCCGAGCAGGCCGCCTTCGCTCACAACGAGAGCGCCGGCGAGGAGAACGACCTCGACCTCTTCTACCCCAAGGACGGCTCACCCCGGCTCGACTACCCGTACACGCTCGTCGAGGACGACCGGATGTCCACCGACACGAGCCGCGCGGCGCTGCGCTTCATGACGATGTTCAGCGACGAGAAGGGCCAGAAGATCCTGGCCGAGCACGGTTTCCGGACCGACCTCGAGCGGCCCTCCGAGCGGCTTATCACCGCCGCCGGAGGCCGCACCCCGCAGCCCTACGCGGCGGAGTCCCTGGACCCGCCCTCCGACAAGCAGCTCCAGGAGACCCTGGGGATGTGGACGATCACCGTGCAGAGCGCGCGGCTCAACACGGTCGTCGATGCTTCGGAATCCATGCGCCAGTTGGTGCCGGGCCGGGGCCAGTCGCGCATGGAGGTCACCAAGTCCTCACTGCTGCGGGCCCTCGCGGGCTTCACGGACGAGGACGAGATCGGCCTGTGGGAGTTCGCCACCCGCCTCGACGGCACGCGTGACTACCGGGAGCTGGAGCCGGCCGAGCGCCTCGGCGGGCGCGAGGGCGGCGCCACCCACCGGGACCGTCTGGCCAAGGCCTTCAGCGGGCTGCAGCCCGTGCCCGGCGGGGCGACCGGCCTTTACGACACCACGCTCGCCGCCTACAAGGAGGCCAGGTCGACGTACGCGCGCGGCAAGTTCAACGCCCTGGTGATCCTGACCGACGGCGCCAACCAGGACCCGGACAGCATCTCGCGCAGCGCCCTCATCTCGCGGCTGGAGGACCTAGCCGACCCGCGGCGGCCGGTGCCGGTCATCGCGATCGCCGTCGGTCCGGAGGCCGACAAGGACGAGGTCCAGCAGATCGCCGAGGCGACCGGCGGCTCCGGCCACCAGGTCGACGACCCGGCGCAGATCCACGCGGTCATCCTCAAGGCGATCATGGAAGCGGGCAGCAACCAGGGCTGACCACCGAGCCGCGCATGACATCAGCCGCCGAGTCGCACGCGGAGTCGCCCGCCGGGCCACGCGCGAGCTCACCCGCCGAGCGGCACCGCCGGCTGCCTGAGCCCCACGGGCCACGTGTGCACCGGCTCCCCCGTGTGCATCAGCTCCCCGTACCGCTGCGTGGTCGCGGCCAGCGCCGCCTCCCGCGCCATCCCGGCCTCCAGCGCCCGGTGGTACGTCGTCGCCTGCCAGGACGCCCCATTGACCCGCAGCCGGCACCGCTCCTCGATCACCCCGAGGTAGAGGTCCCGGTCGGCGGCCTCCACGCCCCACGCGTCCAGACCCGCGGCCGCGAGCGGCAGCAGCTCGTCGCGTACGAGGTCCACGGCCGCCACTTCCGCCGTGCCGCCGAGCCTGCCGCGCCGGGGCCACTGCAGCGTGGCGTCGATGCCGTCGCGGCACGCGACGTCGAAGTTGCGGGCCGCGGCGTCGAACGGCAGCCGGGTCCAGACGGGCCGCGCCTCCTCGGCGAGAGCCCGCACCAGTCCGTAGTAGAAGGCGGCGTTGGCGATGACGTCGGTGATGGTGGGTCCCGCGGGCAGCACCCGGTTCTCCACCCGCAGGTGCGGGACGCCGTCGGCGATGCCGTACACCGGGCGGTTCCAGCGGTAGACGGTGCCGTTGTGCAGCACCAGCTCGCCGAGCTGCGGCACACCGCCCGCGTCCAGGACCTCGCGCGGGATCTCCTCGTCGAGCAGCGGCAGCAGCGCCGGGAAGTACTTCAGGTTCTCCTCGAAGAGCTCCAGCGGCCCGGTGATCCACCGCTCCCCGAACCAGGTGCGCGGCCGCACCCCCTGCGCCTGCAGCTCGGGCGTCCGGGTGTCGGTGGACTGCAGGAACAGCGGCGGCCGCGACTCGCGCCACAGCTCACGGCCGAACAGGAACGGCGCGTTGGCCCCGACGGCGACCTGCGCCGCGGCGATGGCCTGCGCCGCGTTCCACACGTCGGCGAAGCGGCCCGGCGTGACCTGCAGGTGCAGCTGCACCGACGTGCACGCCGCCTCCGGCGCGATCGACGCGGAGGTGCAGGTCAGCCGCTCCACGCCCTCGATGTCCAGGACGAAGCGCTCCCCGCGCGCCGCCACGATCTGGTCGTTCAGCAGGGCGTAGCGGTCGACGTCGGAGAGGTTCGCGGAGACCAGATCGGCGCGGTTCAGCGTCGGCAGAATGCCGATCATGACAATGCCGGCGTCGACCTCGTTGGCTTTTCTGTGGGCGTAGTTGAGGCCGGTGCGGAGCTCTTCGGCGAGCCGGTCGAGCACCCGGCCGCCGAGCCGGTGCGGGGCAATGTTCACTTCCAGATTGAACATTCCGAGTTCGGTCTGGAAATCCCGGCTCGCGATGCGCTCCAGTACCTGCGCATTCAACATCCTCGGCAACCCGTCGGGCCCGACGAGATTCAGCTCGATCTCCATGCCCATCAGATTCTTGGGCCGGTCGAATCGCTCCTCCGCCAGCAATCGCTCCAGCCCCGCAAGACACTCGCGGAGCTTGCCCCGGTAGTGGTGCCGATCGGCCAGGTCGAACGTGCCTGCCGCGACCTTCTCCCCCATCGAAGCGTCCCTCCTGGAGCGGGCGGCCGTGGGTCGGGCCGCTGTGTACGGGGGATGATGCCCCGGCAATGTGATCGATAACGCCCCACGCACCGCCGTCGGACGCTACGCTCGACACACCTTGCCGTCCGGCACATTCACCAGGCATGCGGCACCGTGAAGATTCCGTTCCGAACCACCTGGTCAAAAGTACCGGCAGGAATCGGCCGACCGCGTACCGGCGGAAATCCGAGGTCACGGCGGTAGCGCCCCTGCGAAATCAGGATAAACGTCTCACAAGGACGGCGCATTTGCACCTTGTCCGCAATATCCACTGCGTCTAGGTGAAACACCGTCCGAACACACCTCGTATAAACTCCGCAATCTAGGCAGAGAGTTGGCGCTCGCGGTATCCAGCCCCCGCCCCTCTGACCCAGAGCCTGACAGCGCCGTCACGCACCCGCCCCCGCTCCACCGTGCCTGTCGAATGAGAGAGGCGACCCACCATGCCGCTGCATGTCCCCCCGGCTCCCGCGCCCGCCCTGCGCAGCGTCCTCGCGGCACTCGGTTCCCCCACGGCCGTACGCGAGGCCCGCACCCCGTCCCTGCGTGCCGCGCAGGGACCGACGAGTCCCGAACTCCCGCTGCCGGTCCACGTGTTGGACCGCATCACTCCCGAGGGGACGTCACCCACCACCCGGCTCTCCGGCTGGCGCTTCCTGATCCGCTGCGGCGAGCGCTCCGTCGCCGCGGCCGACACGATGCTCACACCGGACGGCTGGGCGTTCTCCCACTTCTTCGAGGGGCCCTACATCACCTCCACGGAGCGGTCCCTGCGGCACGCGGAGGCCATGCCGGTGCCCTATCAGCCCCGGCTGCTGTCGGTGCCGGAGCTCTATATGCTCACGCTCTGGCTGCACCGCGACTGCACGGACGACGGCGCCGAGGGGACGCTGGCCGCCACCGACCTGCTCGTACCCCTGGCTCCCGCACCGCCCGGCATCGCGGCCCACCGTCCACACCGCGTCGCCGAGCTCCTTCCGATGCTCAACCACCGCCTGACCCCGGCACCCCTGCTGAGCTCACCCGCCTGAGGCCGCCCGGCCGAGGTCGCCCGTACGTCCGCACTGTGCCCCGCCGCCCCGGCCGCGGGGCACAGTGCTGCCCACCCAGGTGGACTAGCCCACTCGGGCCACCCCTAACCACCCGAAAAGACAGTGGAGTTGAGCTGAACCGTCCGCGCGGGTGATACGTCCTCAAGCAGTAGGAACCGCTGCGGCAAAATCCCTGCGGATTGCGGCGCGGAGGGCAACACTGGGACCGGACCGACTACAACGGGGGGCGGTTATGAACACCGCATCGAGCCACAGGACCGACGTCACAGCCATCTCATCGCAGCGAAAGAACCCTTCCATGTGCCAGCACCAACCACCGTGCCCGACAGCCGACTCCGCCGACCGGGAAGCCGCGCTCCTCACGGCGAGCCACCCGGAACAGGGCTGGAGCCTGCTGTGCAACGGCGTCCTGCTCTTCGAGGACACCGGTGAGCTGCTGCCGGACGGACAGATCATCGCTCCGCACCGACCACTGGGCACCGACCGGATCATGACGGCGGCCTGACCACCGCCGGCACACCGCACCACGGCAGGACCGCACCACCGCACCACCCGAAGAACGAGGGGCCGGCCCGGAGAAGAACTCCGAACCGGCCCCGCCGCATGCCCGCGCCACACGGGCGCGGTGATCAGTCCTCGTACGCATCCAGCGGCGGGCAGGAGCAGACCAGGTTCCGGTCGCCGTACGCCTGGTCGATGCGGCGCACCGGCGGCCAGTACTTGTCCGAGGCGACGACACCGGCCGGGAAGACGGCCTCCTCGCGGCTGTAGCCGTGCTCCCAGGCACCGCTCAGCGCGGCGGCGGTGTGCGGGGCGTTCCGCAGCGGGTTGTCATCGGCGCTCCACTCACCGGCGCCGACCTTCTCGATCTCCCGGCGGATGGCGATCATCGCGTCGCAGAACCGGTCGATCTCGCCCAGGTCCTCGCTCTCCGTCGGCTCGATCATCAGCGTGCCGGCGACCGGGAAGGACATGGTCGGCGCGTGGAAGCCGTAGTCGATGAGCCGCTTGGCGATGTCGTCGACGCTGACGCCGGTCGCCTTGCTGAGCGGGCGCAGATCGACGATGCACTCGTGCGCGACGAGACCGGCGGGGCCGGTGTAGAGCACCGGGTAGTGCGGCTCGAGGCGCTTGGCGATGTAGTTGGCGGAGAGCACCGCGACCTGGGTGGCGGTCTTCAGGCCCTCGCCGCCCATCAGGCGCACGTACGACCAGGAGATCGGCAGGATCCCGGCCGATCCCCACGGCGCCGCGGAGATCGGACCGACACCGGTCTCGGGGCCGGCCGCGGGCTGCAGCGGGTGGTTCGGCAGGTACGGGGCGAGGTGCTCGCGCACGCCGACCGGGCCGACACCGGGGCCGCCGCCGCCGTGCGGGATGCAGAAGGTCTTGTGCAGGTTCAGGTGCGAGACGTCGCCGCCGAAGTGACCCGGCTTGGCGAGGCCCACCAGGGCGTTCAGGTTGGCCCCGTCCACGTACACCTGGCCGCCGGCCTCGTGGACCTCGGCGCAGATGTCGGCGACGTGCTCCTCGAAGACGCCGTGCGTCGAGGGGTAGGTGATCATCAGCACCGACAGCTCGTCGCGGTGCTTCTCGATCTTGGCGCGCAGGTCCTCGACGTCGATCTCGCCGTCGTCGGCGGTCTTGACCACGACGACCTTCATGCCGGCCATGACGGCGCTCGCGGCGTTGGTGCCGTGCGCGGAGGAGGGGATGAGGCAGACGGTGCGCTGGTCGTCACCGTTGGCCCGGTGGTAGCCGCGGACGGCGAGCAGACCGGCCAGCTCACCCTGCGAGCCGGCGTTGGGCTGCAGGGAGACCTTGTCGTACCCGGTGACCTCGGCGAGGCGCTCCTCCAGCTCGCGGATGAGCGTGAGGTAGCCCTGCGCCTGCTGGGCAGGGGCGAAGGGGTGCAGCTGGCCGAACTCGGGCCAGGTGACCGGCTCCATCTCGGTGGTCGCGTTGAGCTTCATGGTGCAGGAGCCCAGCGGGATCATGCCGCGGTCGAGCGCGTAGTCGCGGTCGGCGAGCCTGCGCAGGTAGCGCAGCATCGCGGTCTCGGAGCGGTTCTGGTGGAAGACGGGGTGGGTGAGGTAGTCGTCCGCGCGCAGCAGGCCGTCGGGCAGCGTGTCCGCGACGGTGGCGTCGAGCGCGTCGACGTCGGCCTCGACCCCGAACGCGCCCCACACTGCGGCGAGTTGGGCCCGCGTGGTGGTCTCGTCACAGGCGAGGGAGACGTGGTCGGCGTCGACCAGGCGGATGTTCACGCCGCCTTCGCGGGCGGCCGCGACGAGCTCCTCCGCGCGGCCCTCGGCGCGCACGGTCAGGGTGTCGAAGTAGGCGCCATGCACGACTTCGACGCCGCCGGCCGTGAGCCCGGCCGCGAGCAGCGTCGCGTACCGGTGGGTGCGCCGGGCGATGGCCTTCAGGCCCTCGGGGCCGTGGTAGACGGCGTACATTCCGGCCATGACCGCGAGCAGCACCTGAGCGGTGCAGATGTTGCTGGTGGCCTTCTCGCGGCGGATGTGCTGCTCACGGGTCTGCAGCGCGAGCCGGTAGGCCTTGTTGCCGTCGGCGTCGACGGAGACGCCGACGAGGCGCCCGGGGAGGCTGCGCGCGAACTTCTCGCGCACCGCCATGTAACCGGCGTGCGGGCCGCCGAAGCCCATCGGCACACCGAAGCGCTGCGTCGTGCCGACGGCGATGTCGGCGCCCAGCTCGCCGGGAGAGGTGAGCAGCGTCAGGGCGAGCAGGTCGGCGGCGACGGTGACGACGGCGCCGATCTCGTGCGCCTGGTCGATGAGCGGCTTGATGTCCCGTACGGCACCGGAGGCGCCCGGGTACTGCACGAGGACGCCGACGACACCGCGCTCGGCGACCTCGGCGGGGATGCCGTCGCTCAGGTCGGCGACCACGATCTCGACGCCGGTGGGCTCGGCGCGGGTCTGGATGACGGCGATGGTCTGCGGCAGCGCGTCGGCGTCGACGACGAAGACGCCGTTCTTGACCTTGCCCATGCGCCGGGACAGCGCCATGGCCTCGGCGGCGGCGGTGCCCTCGTCGAGGAGCGAGGCCCCGGAGGTGGGCAGGCCGGTCAGCTCGGCGACCATGGTCTGGAAGTTGAGCAGCGCCTCCAGGCGGCCCTGCGAGATCTCCGGCTGGTACGGCGTGTACGCGGTGTACCAGGCGGGGTTCTCCATCACGTTCCGCAGGATGACGGGCGGCGTGAACGTGCCGTAGTACCCGAGTCCGATCATGGAGTCGAGGACCTGGTTGCGGTCGGCGAGGGAGCGCAGCTCGGCCAGCACCTCGGCCTCGGTGCGCGCGCCGGGCAGGTCCAGCGCCTCGGCGTTCTTGATCACATCCGGCACCGCGGCGGCCGTCAGCTCGTCGAGCGAGCCGTACCCGACCTGGGCGAGCATCTTGGCCCGCGCTTCCGCATCGGGCCCGATGTGCCGCTCCTCGAAGGGGATGCCCTGCTCGAGCGCGGAGAGCGGGATGCGATTGGTGGCAGTCATGGCGGAGGCCTCCTGGTCTGCACGACCTGCGAGGGGTACCACGGCGCGGGTACCCGGACGGCCTCCCCCTCTGTCATCTCAACCTGAGAGCTTCACAGTCCCGTCATGTCGACAGATCTGCTTTCACCGTCGGTGAGGAGGGGTTTCGAACGTGCCCGCCCGACGCCCGCCCTGCTTTCCAGAGTGACCTCGTCCGTGCGGTACTGGATGCCTGAGAGATTCCGGGGAGGATTTGCTCCTTCGGCGCCTCCGGGAACCGTGTTCCGGAGAGCTCTCCCGCACGGGGTCAACAGCCGAACGCCAGCCTACCAGCGAGGACCACGGCCGATCCCTCGAGTGGCCACCTGCCCCGAAGTGCTCTTTCGTAGTGACTACGAACGAATAAGGATGAGTTACGCCCGGTTTCGACAACCCGCGACCATCTGGAGGGCCCGTGCAGACCGACATCGATCCGCGCAATCTGATCGGCCGCAAGGCGTTCGACCGGAACGGGACGAAGATCGGCACGATCGACGAGGTCTACCTCGACGACGCCACCGGGGCCCCGGAGTGGGCCGCCATACGCACCGGCCTGTTCAGCCGCGACGCCTTCGTGCCGCTGGAGCCGAGCGAGCTGGGCGAGGACGGCACCGTACGGATCCCCTTCGACCACGACCTGATCAAGGACGCCCCGGACTTCGGGGTGGGCCGCCACCTCTCCCCCGAGCAGGAACTCCAGCTCTACCACCACTACGGCCTGGACACGACACCACCGCGGACGCCGCCTCCACCCGACCAGACCTTCGGCCGCATCGCGGGCACGGAATCCCCCTGACGCCATCCCCCTGACGCCGTCCTGATCCCGTCCTGATCCCTTCTGCCGGCGGCCTCAGCCCTCCCCCTGGTCCCCCACCTCCGCCCGAGCGACACCGGAGGCGTTCTCGAGCCCCTTTCCGGGCTCCGCCCCGGCCACCGCCCCCAGCGGCACCGCGGCGACCAGTGGCAGCGGCTCGGCGGGCACCAGATCCGGGTCGTCCGTCCGGAAGGTCTTCACCCGTCCCGGAGCCGAATACGGCGTCTCGAAGCGCACCGTCACCCGCCCGAGCCCGCTCCCCTGGACCCACCCGTGCCCGTACTCGCTGTGCCGTACGTCGATCCCAGCCACCCACCGCCGCTCACCGAGCGCCACCGACTCCTCGGCCACGACGTCACCGGCCCCGGCATCGCCGCCTTCGCCCCCGGAACCGCCCTCCACGCCCCCCTGCGCCGCTCCCGCCGCCTCGGCCGACTCGACCACGACGGCCTCCGCCCCGGCCGCCCGAGCAAGCGCCTCGGCGGCCTGAGCCTGCGCCTGGGCCTGGGCCTGGGCGAAGAGGTCCTCCTGCGTGTAGTCCGCGAGGCCTGAGACGCCGACACCGAGGAGCCGCACCCCTCCCGTGGTGTCCACGGACTCAAGGAGCCGCGCCGCGGCCTCCCGCACCACCCCGGGGTCGTCCGTGGGCCCGCGCAGCGTCTCGGAGCGCGTCAGCGTGGAGAAGTCGAACCGCCGTACCTTGAGCACGATGGTCCGCCCCGAGTGCCCCGCCGTCCGCAGCCGCTCCACACACCGGTCGGCGAGCCGCGCGACCTCACCGCGGATCCGCACCCGGTCGTGGATGTCCACGTCGTACGTGTCCTCGACGCTCACCGACTTGCTCTCCCGCTCGGCCACCACGGGCCGCTCGTCGAGCGCCAGCGCCATCGCGTATAGCGAGCCCCCGTGCGCCTTGCCCAGGAGTCGTACGAGCTCGTCCTCGCCGGCCTCCGCGAGCTCCTCGACCGTGATGATCCCGGCCCGCCGCAGATGGTCCCCGGTGGCCGGGCCCACACCCGGCAGCGTGCGCACCGACATCGGCCCGAGCATGGCCCGCTCGGTCCCCGGCGCTATCAGCCGGAGACCGTCCGGCTTGGCCTCCTCGGAGGCGATCTTGGCCAGCATCTTGGAGACGGCGAGCCCCACGGAACCGGTCAGTCCGGTCACTTCCCTGATGTCCGTCCGCAGCCGCTCCCCCACGGCCCGAGCCGACTCCGCGTCGTCGGCGACGCCACCCGCCTCCAGGTCGACGAAGGCCTCGTCCAGGCTGAGCGGCTCCACGAGCGGCGACAGCTTCCGCAACAACCCCATCACCTGCTCGCTGACCTCGCGGTACAGCCCGAAGCGCGGTACGAGATAGGCGGCGTTCGGCGCCAGCCGCCGGGCCTGCCCCATGGGCATCGCGGAGTGCACACCGAACCGACGCGCCTCGTAGGACGCGGTCGCGACCACGCCGCGCGGTCCCAGACCGCCCACCACCACGGCTTTTCCGCGCAGACTCGGTTTCGCGGCCTGTTCTGCGGACGCGTAGAAGGCATCCATGTCCAGATGCAGAATCGTCGGCGCGCTTCTCACGTCTCTGATGCTGCCCTATGCCACTGACAACGCGACCGCGGACCGCCCCGGAGCCCGGCCTAGACGGCCTTGTTGCGCCGTCTGGCCAGCTCGTCGGCCGGGTTGTGTCCGATGAGTGTCTCGCCGGTGTCGATGCGCTCCCCGTGCAGCTGGGACAGCGCCGCCTCGACGTCGCGCCACACGACACCCACGGCGATCCCGAAGACGCCCTGGCCGCCCTGGAGCAGTTCGTGGACCTCACCGGGCGACGTGCACTCGTAGACCGTGGCGCCGTCGCTCATCAGCGTCATCCGCTCCAGGTCCTGGAACCCGCGCTCACGCAAGTGCTGGACCGTCGTCCGGATGTTCTGCAGGGACACACCGGTGTCGAGGAACCGCTTCACGATCTTCAGGACGACCACGTCGCGGAAGCTGTAGAGCCGCTGGGTCCCCGATCCGCCCGCGGCCCGCACGCTCGGTTCGACCAGGCCCGTACGGGCCCAGTAGTCGAGCTGTCGATAGGTGATGCCCGCTGCCGCGCACGCGGTGGGCCCCCGATAGCCGATCCGCTCGTGCCCGGACACTGCGTCCCCGCTCCCCTGGACCGCCATGGGGCGACTCGGAGAGTGATCGGTCCCGCCGCCGTGGAGCGGATACGGCCCGCCCACCGCCGTACCGTCGCCGCTGCTTCTCACGCCGACCTCCCTCCTTGACCTGCCTCATCGACGGTAGGCAGTCGCCAGGGGCTCGTCAACGATCGCCACACTCGGCACGCCGAGTGATAATCACCCTGAGAGTGGTTTCCCGTGCCTCGCAGCCGGGAAAGGCTAGCCGAATGGTCCGACGCGGCCCGTCGGAAGCGGCTCACTGGCTGTTGGTGCCGAAGTCCTCGGGCGAGATCTGGTCGAGGAACTCGCGGAACTTCTCCACCTCGTCCTCCTGCTCGTCCGGGATCGCGATGCCGGCGTCGTCCAGCACACCGTCGCTGCCGAAGATCGGCGTACCGGTGCGCAGCGCGAGCGCTATGGCGTCGGACGGCCGCGCGCTCACCTCCACGCCGCTGGCGAAGACCAGCTCGGCGTAGAAGACCCCTTCCCGCAGGTCCGTGATGCGCACTTCGGAGAGCTCCTGGCCCACCGCTTCCAGCACGTCCTTGAACAGGTCGTGGGTCAGCGGCCGTGCGGGTGCCATGCCCTGCTGTGCGAAGGCGATGGCGGTCGCCTCACCTGGTCCGATCCAGATGGGAAGGTACCGGTCGCCTCCCACTTCACGCAGGAGCACGATCGGCTGGTTGGAGGGCATTTCGACCCGGACACCTACGACGTCGAGCTCGTTCACACAGCAACCCTAGGACGTGGCTGGCAGGTTTGGGTAGTCGGGCACCCGCCGAGTACCGGCCGGACGCGCGCGTGGTCAGGGCAGTCTGATCCCGAGCGCCGTCTGCACGAGCGCCGAATGCAGCCTGCCGGTGAGCCCCGCCAGCTCCTTGGTACGGGCCTCGGCATGGGCCCTGGTCTGCGGGTTTCGGTGCCGCCGCAGTGGTGCGACCACCTGGTCGACGAGTCCGGCCTCGCGCTCGGCCGCGGCCTTCATGGCCCGCAGATGCCGTGGCTCGATACCGAACCGGCCGAGTTCCACGACGAGCGTGGCGACCGTGACCGCCTCCGCGTCGTATCCGCCGTCCGGCAGCGGGGCGACCAGACCGTACGCCTCCCACTCGCTGAGCTGGACCTCGTCGATCTCGGCCGCGGCCAGCAGCTCGTCACGGCCCACACGGGCCGCCGTGGGCCCCTCGGCCTCGTCCGGGCCCCGGGCGTCGCCGCCGTCCCGCTGACGCCCCAGGGACGGCATGGGAGGGCGCTCGCCCCTCTCCAGCGCGTCGAGGTGCTCCCGGATGACCTTGAGCGGCAGATAGTGGTCCCGCTGCATCCGCAGGACGTGCCCGAGCCGCTCGACATCCTCCGGGGCGAACTTCCGGTACCCGGACGGCGTCCGCTGCGGCTCGATGAGCCCCTCGGACTCCAGGAACCGGATCTTGGAGATCGTGACCTCGGGAAACTCGTCCCGCAGTTGGTTCAGCACGGTACCGATGCTCATCAGCCGACGGTCCGCGGCGGCGGTGCCGATGTCGGCACCGCCCCTCGGTGTTTGAAGCATGGGCCTTCCCTGGGGGTGTGCCCCCCAGACCGCGTCTGGGGGTGGTTCAGATGGCCCGCTGGCTCGCGTAGAAGACCAGGCGGTACTTGCCGATCTGCACCTCGTCGCCGTTCGAGAGCGCGACGGAGTCGATGCGCTCACGGTTGACGTACGTGCCGTTGAGGCTGCCCACGTCGGCGACGGTGAACGAACCGTCCTGGACGCGACGGAACTCCACGTGGCGCCGCGACACCGTCACGTCGTCGAGGAAGATGTCGCTCTGCGGGTGACGCCCCGCCGTGGTCAGCTCACCGTCGAGCAGGAAACGGCTGCCCGAGTTCGGCCCGCGGCGCACGACGAGCAGCGCGGAACCGAGCGGCAGAGCGTCGACGGCCGCCTGCGCCTCCGGGGAGAGCGCGGGGGTCGGGGTCTGCCCCGTCGTCTCGGCGTCGTAGGCCTCGAGGCCCGAGATGGAGATCGTCGAGGTCGTCTCGGACGGACGCTCCGGCGAGGCTCCGGCGCGCAGCGGCGCACCGCAGTTGGAGCAGAACCGGCTCGCCTCGGCGTTGCGGTTCCCGCACCTCGTACACACCAGGGGCATGGACGGGTCCTCCTGCCGTGGCTGCCCCGCTGGGGCATTCGATGCGTACGGGCCGGGGGTGAACCCTCCACCCGTACCTGAGGTTGAAGGTTCCCCGAAACCTATGCGGCCGGGACCGGCAGGGTCAACAGACGACGCGCCCTGTCCGCCCGAAATGTCACCGCCTGGACCAGCGACCTGATCGCGGAACATCGGACGCTCGGCGCCCTGCTCCTCACCATCTCCGTGGCGCGGGGCACGGTGGCGGGCAGTGGCCGGATTGCCGCTGTCCTCTCGTGCGCTCTTGCCGAACAACTTCGCAAACAACTTCACGGGCGATTCCCCTTGACCGAAACAGACCCGCCCGTGGGGCAGGACGAACCCTGATTGCACATACCGGCATTCATCGGTGAGCCAGACATCCTCACAACGTCTGTGGCCACCAAACAGTTTCCACCACGCACCACGCTTACGGTGCGCCGACCCCCCGCAACCTCATGCCCTCGCCTCGCGGCCCCCATGCGTCCGCCCCTCACTGGGAGGACGACCGAGCGTAGTCAGGTCGCTTCGCAGGTCGCAAGGCGTCCACGACGATCTTCTCCGAGCGTTCCACGGTCACCGTGGCCTGCTCCTTCTCCAGAGTCTGCACCACACCTCCCGGGATGTTCAGCGCAGGTTCGAGATCCTGCGGCTTGCCGATCACCTTGAAGAGGTACGGCTCGCCCACCTTGTGACCGTCCACCCGTACGCCGCCGCCGGTGGCGTCGGACAGGTAGGTGTTGGCCACGACGCGTACGTCGTTGATCTGGATCGCCTCGGCGCCGGCGGCGCGCAGCTCCTGAATGGCGTCGAGCAGCATGTCCGCCTCGACCGCCCCCTTCTTGTCCTCGATGGTCAGCGTGATGCCGGGCCCCTGGGCCGCCACCGTGCCGGCCAGGATGCCGAGTTGGCGTTCCCGCTCGACCGTCTGCTTGCGCGCCTCTTCGGCCTGGTCCGAGCTGTTCTCCAACCCGGTCCGCTGGTCCTCGAGGCGTCGCTTCTCTTCTTCCAGACGCTGAGTTCGGTCATCCAGTTCATCGAGGATGCGTACGAGATCTTCTTGTCGCGCGCCGCGCAGCGCGCCGCTGTCGTTGTTGGACCGCACCTGGATGGCCAGACCGAGGCCCAGCACGAACAGCAGCAGGGCGACGATGAGTTGGGGCCGGGTCACCCGCGGCGGCCACAGCCCTTGCCTCAGCCGCTGCCTGCCGGTGAGCTGCGGCTTCGCCGCGGGCCCTTCGGATGTGGGCGGCGCGGAGGGTGGCTCGGGCGCGCTCGGGATCTCCGCGGGGAGCTCCCTGCGCGGGTTGGGGCCGGGCCTGTCGTCGGAACTCATCGGCGTCACGCCCTGAAGACATGCCGGCGGATCGCGGCGGCGTTGGAGAAGATGCGGATGCCGAGGACGACGACGACGCCGGTGGACAACTGCGCCCCGACGCCGAGCTTGTCCCCGAGGAACACGATCAGCGCGGCCACCACGACGTTCGACAGGAACGACACGACGAACACCTTGTCGTCGAAGATGCCGTCGAGCATGGCCCGCAGACCACCGAACACGGCGTCGAGAGCCGCGACCACGGCGATCGGGAGATACGGCTCGACCACCGCCGGAACCTCGGGCCGAACCAACAATCCGGCCACGACTCCCACGACGAGGCCCAGTACGGCGATCACGATGTGCCCTTTCCTGCCTTCGGCTCTGCTGTACGTACGGTCACGCTCGGCGCTGCCGGCAGCCTGAGCTCGTCCGACACGGAAATGCTGGTCCTGATGCCGAAATTCTCCTGCAGAGCGTGCAGGTACTGACCGTCGCGGCTGTTCTGGAACCGGGTGCTCAAGCGCTTCGCGTCCCCCACCGCGAGCACCGTATACGGCGGCACCAGCGGTCTGTTGTCGACCAGTATCGCGTCACCCGCGGCCCTGATCGCCGACAGGGCGGTGAGCCGCTGGTCGTTGATGGAGATGGCCTCGGCGCCGGACTCCCACAGGCCGTTGACGACACGCTGCATGTCGCGGTCGCGCACCCGGCCGGTGTCGGAGAAACTCGCGCTCTCGCGCGGCCCGCCGCCACCCGCGTCGACCTGCTTCTTGTCGTCCACGACGAGCTTCACACCCGGCCCGTGGACCTCCGTTGCGCCCGAAAGGAGACCCAGCAACTCGCCCTGGCTGCCGCCGTGTTTCTTCAGCGCGGCCTCCTGGCGCTCCCCGACGTCGTCGCGGAGCTTGTCCACGTCGTCCTCGAGCTGGTCGGCACCCTCGGTGGCCGATTCGACGCGGTCGATGAGCTCCTCGCGCTCCTTGGCCACCACCGGGGCCTCTATGCGCGCCTGCGCGGCCCCCACGGTGACCACAAGGGCGGCCAGCACCAGACCGGCGGCGAGCCCGAGTTTGGCCCGCAGCGGGCGAGGGACACCCCTGTCCCCTCTGGCCTTCTTGCGGGCCGCCGCCTCCGCGTATCCCTCGTCGAGGCTGTGGTCCATGACCGTGGTGAGCAGCGACATGGAGGCGTCCGGGCGCCGGGGGCGCGAGGGGGTGCTCCGAACGGGGGGCTGCTGCGGCATGCCGCACATCGTCGCACGTCGCGGGGGCTACCTCCGAATGGCCCCACCGGCGAGCCGGGCGGCACCTGTTGTGGGTGCCGCCCGGCTCCGCGAGGGGTCAGCGACCTGCGCTGTCCACCACCGTGGACCACTCGTCCAACAGCGCCTGCGCGGACGCGTCGTCGGGCCCCTCGGCCCACAGATGGGTGACGGCCTCCGCGGGGTCCGGCAGCACCAGAACCCAGCGCCCGTCGGCCTCCACGACCCGCACACCGTCGGTGGTGTCCACGGAACGGTCCCCGGCGGCCTCCACGACGCGCCGCATGACCAGGCCCTTGACGGCCCATGGCGTCGCCAGGTCACGCTTGAGGACGTGCGCCCGCGGGATCCGCGCGTCGATCTGGCTCAGGGTGAGCTGAGTCCGTGCCACGAGCCCGATGAGCCGCACAAAAGCGGCAGTTGCGTCGAAGACGCCACTGAACTCGGGAACGATGAACCCGCCCCGCCCGTCTCCGCCGAAGATCGTCGAGTCCTCGCGCCCGACCCTGGTCAGGTCGTCCGGCGACGTGGTCGTCCAGTCCACCTGGGTGCCGTGGTACGCCGCGACCTGCTCGGCGATGCGCGTCGTCGTCACCGGCAGCGCCACCCGCCCGCTGCGCCGCTCCGCCGCGACCAGGTCGAGCATGACCAGCAGCGCCCGATCGTCCTCGACGATCCGCCCCTTCTCGTCCACGAGCGAGAGACGCTCGCCGACCGGGTCGAACCGCACGCCGAAGGCGGCCCTGGCCGACGCCACGATCTCGCCGAGCCGCACAAGCCCGGACCTGCGCCCGTCCGCGGTCTCGGTGGGCCGGGACTCGTCGAGCCCGGGGTTGATGGTCAGCGCGTCCACCCCGAGCTTCCCGAGCAGGCTCGGCAGTACGAGGCCGGCGCTTCCGTTGGACGCGTCGACGACGACCTTGATGCCCGACTCCGCGACGCCGGTGGTGTCGACGTTCCGCAGCAGCGAGCCGGTGTACGAGTCGAAGACGCTGGACGGGAAGTGCAGGTCGCCGATCTCACCGGGGAAAGCGCGCCGGTACTCCTGACGCGCGTACACCCGGTCCAGCTTCCGCTGGCTCCCCTGCGACAGGTCGCCGCCCTGCCCGTCGAAGAACATGATGTCGACGGAGTCGGGCACTCCGGGCGTCGTCCGGATCATGATGCCGCCGGCGCTGCCTCGCGCCGTCTGCTGCCGGGCGACCGGCAGCGGCACGTTCTCCAGGTCCCGTACGTCGATGGCGCTGGTCTGCAGCGCCGAGATCACCGCCCGCTTCAGGGCTCGTGCACCACGGGAGTGGTCACGGGCCGTGGTGACGGTGGAGCCCTTCTTCAGGGTCGTCGCGTACGCACCCGCCAGGCGCACGGCGAGCTCCGGCGTGATCTCCACGTTCAGGATGCCGGACACACCGCGCGCCCCGAAGAGGTGCGCCTGGCCCCGGGACTCCCAGATGACGGAGGTGTTGACGAACGCGCCGGCCTCGACCGTCTTGAACGGATAGACCCTGACGTTGCCCTGGACGATCGATTCTTCACCGACCAGGCACTCGTCACCGATGACGGCGCCGTCCTCGATGCGGGCGGCGCGCATGATGTCGGTGTTCTTACCGACGACGCAG
Source organism: Streptomyces sp. NPDC041713 (assembly GCF_055591085.1). NCBI lineage: Bacteria > Bacillati > Actinomycetota > Actinomycetes > Kitasatosporales > Streptomycetaceae > Streptomyces > Streptomyces sp. NPDC041713. Next base: position 1,918 of record NZ_JBVIZY010000013.1, on the reverse strand, counting down.
CCCCGCAGATTGCTGTGCTGCCCGATGTAGACGTTGTCGTGCACGACCGCCTTGTGCAGGAACGCGCCCTCCTTGACGACGACGTTCGAGCCGATGACGGTGTGCTCACGGATCTCGGCGTTCGCCTCGATCTTGGCGTAGTCACCGACGTACAGCGGCCCGCGCAGTACGGCGTCGGGGTGCACCTCGGCCCCTTCGGCGACCCACACGCCGGGCGAGATCTCGAAGCCGTCGAGCTCGACGTCGACCTTGCCCTCCAGCACGTCGGCCTGCGCCTTGACGTAGCTCTCGTGCGTGCCGACGTCCTCCCAGTAGCCCTCGGCGATGTAGCCGTAGATGGGCTTGCCCTCTTTCATGAGCTGCGGGAAGACGTCACCGGACCAGTCGACGGACGTATCGGCCTCGACGTAGTCGAACACTTCGGGCTCCATCACATAGATGCCCGTGTTCACCGTGTCGGAGAAGACCTGCCCCCAGGTCGGCTTCTCGAGGAAGCGCTCGACCTTTCCTTCTTCGTCGACGATGGTGATGCCGAATTCCAGCGGATTCGGAACGCGCGTCAGACAGACGGTGACGAGCGCGCCCTTTTCCTTGTGGAAGGCGATCAGCTCGGAGAGGTCGAAGTCGGTGAGAGCGTCACCGGAGATCACGAGGAAGGCGTCGTCCTTCAACGCTTCCTCGGCGTTCTTCACGCTGCCCGCGGTGCCGAGTGGCTTTTCTTCGTTGGCATAGGTGAGCTCCATCCCGAGCTCTTCGCCGTCGCCGAAGTAGTTCTTGACCAGCGACGCCAAGAACTGCACTGTTACTACGGTCTCGGTGAGCCCATGCCTCTTCAGCAGCCGCAGCACATGCTCCATGATCGGCCGATTGGCCACAGGAAGGAGCGGCTTGGGCATGCTCGAGGTCATGGGGCGAAGGCGCGTGCCCTCACCACCGGCCATCACGACGGCCTTCATGTCGGAAACGTCCTCCTCAATAGAGACGACCTAGCCGACCCAGCTCACCAGGGATGGCCCGCGTATGTCAGATGCGGGCCGTGGAGCCTCTGCAGCCGCCGAATCGGCGAGCTCAATCGGCCAGTCTGTCCACCTTGACAAGTCGGCGGACCTGAACCACATACAGGATCCCTGCCCACCAATACAGGGTTGTACCCCATCCTGCGAACGCCCATCCGAAAATAGCAGCGAGTGTGGCCAGCCAGCCACTTCCGTCGCTGAGGAGCAGTAGTGGAAAGGCGTACATCAGGTTGAAGGTCGCGGCCTTGCCCAGAAAGTTCACCTGCGGCGGCGGATAGCCGTGCCGCCTGAGGACGCCGACCATCACCAGCAGAACCAGCTCGCGCAGCAGAAGTGCCGCGGCCAGCCAGAGCGGAAGAATCTCCCGCCAGGTCAGACCGACCAGCGTGGAGAGGATATAGAGCCGGTCGGCCGCCGGGTCGAGGAGCCGCCCCAGGTTGCTGATCTGGTTCCAGCGCCGGGCGAGCTTGCCGTCCAGGTAGTCGCTGACCCCGCTGAGCGCCAGGACGAGCAGCGCCCATCCGTCGCTGTTGGGCCCCCCGAACTCCGGCCTGAGGATCAACCACAGGAAGAGGGGCACGCCAGCGAGGCGCGCCATGCTGAGGATGTTCGGGATGGTGAGGACACGGTCCGTCTGGACGCGTGTCTCCTGGACCTCCACCCGGGGGCCTCCTGTGTGGAAAGAGCCAATGATGCCCCCTGACCTTACCCTCAGTGGCCGCATGCCGGTGCAGAGGGGTGCCGGCACCACACCGCAAAACAAAAAAAGCCGTGGTCCCTGGAATTGAATCCAGGGACCACGGCTATAAAAGGAGTTCGGCGGCGTCCTACTCTCCCACAGGGTCCCCCCTGCAGTACCATCGGCGCTGTGAGGCTTAGCTTCCGGGTTCGGAATGTAACCG
>NZ_JBVIZY010000012.1:113896-193861 GCF_055591085.1 Streptomyces sp. NPDC041713 | reverse complement strand
ATCTGACGGCGGCCCGCCCCGTGGAGGAGGGCGGTCGTCAACAGGCACGTACCTTCCCTGACATGAGCCGCTCCCTCGTTCGGGTACGGGCGGGGAGGCGGGCGCGGTCCGGGCCGCCACCGGCGAGTCGCGGGCGGGGCACGCCGGAGGCCGGCTTTCCGCCCGTTCACGGGATCCGGCGAACTCCCGCTCCGACCGGGCGTGTTGGTCGGCGGTGGCCGCGGAGCTGCGTCATCATCACCGCGAGATGCTGGACACCACCACAGAGGGCGATGCCGCCCCGCCGGACGACGGCAGGCAAGCGGCACCGGCCCATGAGCGACGACCTGCCGACGCAGAGCGGCACGGCCCCGACGGCGAAGCCGGGCGGCCCCCCGGGCACGAGGAGCGGCAGGGCTGTCTCTTCGCCCTCTCCCAACCGCCCTTGATGATCTTTCTGGCGGTGATCGGCACCCTGATCCTGTTGGCCTCGCTCCACGACCTGCTGCTGCTCTAGGGCCTGTCCGCCGGGTCAGGGCGTGTGAGGGGGCGTGCACCCTTCGGTGCCGGTGAGCGGGGTCTGGTGCGTGCAGCTGCAAGGCGGAGGAGGGAGTCGACGCGGAGCGTCGGCGACCGACGACAACGCCGCAGATGTGCGTGCCAGACCCCGCGACCCGCGCCATGACCCGCCGGGCAGGCACTGACCCTCTAGCCCGCTGCCGGACCCGCTGCCTCCCGGCGGCGGGCGCGGTAGGCCGCCACGTGGAGACGGTTGCCGCAGGTGCGGCTGTCGCAGTAGCGGCGCGAGCGGTTCCGCGAGAGGTCGACGAAGGCGTGCCGGCAGTCCGGGGCCTCGCAGCGCCGCAGCCGCTCCTGCTCCCCGGCGACGAGGAAGAAGGCCAGCGCCATCCCGCAGTCGGCGGCCAGGTGGTCGGCGACCGACGCCCCGGGCGCGAAGTAGTGGATGTGCCAGTCGTAGCCGTCGTGGTCGGTGAGCCGGGGTGTGGTGCCCGCCGAGGCGATCAGCTCGTTGAGTATCGCGGAGGCAGCCCGGGGCTCGGGATGCGCGAAGACCTCCCCGAAGCGGCCGCGGATGCGGTGGACGTCGGCGAGATCCTGCCGCGTCAGCTCCCCGACGTCGCTCACGTCGTGCCTTCGTACGAATTCACCGAGTGCCGCCACGTTCGCGAGCCCGTCCGCGCCGTTCGTCTCCGGTGCGGTGTTCACCAGATCGACCACGGCGTCGAGGGAACACCGGGTGTCGTGGGTGATCAGCACGATGCGCTCCCTGGCCTGGGGGTCGGGCCTGTGCCCGCCGATGCTGGCCGATGCTAGCCGCTTACCCCTGAGACGCACCGGCGCCGTCGTCGCGGGCTTTCCCGCGGCGACGGCGCCGGTGTCTGCATCTGTTCGCCTTGTGTCGTTGTGTCGTGACTGCCTGCCGCCGTCGCCCCGAGTCGGACGGCGTGTGCGGTTCTCGACGCGCCTGGGGGCGCTTAGCTCTCGGCCAGGATGTGTGAGAGCTCCGTGTCGAGGTCGAAGTGGCGGTGTTCCGTGCCGGGTGGCACGGCTGCGTCCGTTCTCTTCAGGAACGATTCCAGGGCCCGCGCCGGGGCCTCGAGCAGAGCCTCGCCCTCCGGCGAGCTCAGGGCGATGCAGACAACGCCCTGACCGTGGCTCCGGGACGGCCAGACTCGGACGTCGCCGGTACCGGTGGGCCGGTGCAGGCCCTCGGCGAGGAGGTCGCGGGCGAACACCCACTCGACGGTTTCCTCGGCTCCGGTGTGGAAGGTGGCGTGCACGGCATAGGGATCGGCCGTGTCATACCGCAGTCCTGCGGGTACAGGCAGTGAGGACTCGCTCGACACAACGAGGCGCAGGTGCAGCTCGCAGCTGACCGTGGTGTTCATAAGCGCCAGGGCCTTTCGCTCAGTGTGCGCTCGGGGATTCGCACGTCGGCGAAATCGACATGCCACCTACGGTGCCGTTGTAAACCCCTCTGAGGGATTTGCGTGTCTTTAGACGCCCCGTATGGCGGATTGTGCCCTTCGTTGATGCACCCATTCCGGTGACGGGTTTCCGTCCGGTAGGGTTTGGCCGCATGAATACGGGGAGTAACGAACCGGCGGAGGTCACGGACCCCGCTGCCGGAGTCAAGCCCGAACAGCCGCTCGGCTCCCGGGCGCCGGAGTTCATCCAGGCCCGCCGGGCGCTGCACCTCAGCTGGCAGGTGGGCGTCTTCGTCGTGGGTCTCGCCGTGGTCGTGGCGGGCATCATCATGCTGCCCCTGCCGGGCCCCGGCTGGCTGGTGATCTTCGGCGGCATGGCGATCTGGGCGACCGAGTTCGTCTGGGCCCAGCTGGTGCTCCGCTGGACGAAACGCAAGGTCACCGAGGCGGCACAGCGTGCGCTCGACCCCAAGGTGCGCCGCAGGAACATCATCCTGACGACCATCGGGCTCGTGATCATCGCGGTGCTCGTCGGGATCTACGTGTGGAAGTTCGGCATCGTCATGCCGTGGAAGATCAAGGAGTGACCGACGGGTGACTCCCCGGCGGTCCGGAGCACCCGCTGACATGCGGTAATGTTCTCCGTGCGCCCGGGGCGATTAGCTCAGTGGGAGAGCGCTTCGTTCACACCGAAGAGGTCACTGGTTCGAACCCAGTATCGCCCACCCCGGATTACGGCCCGGAGGCTTTTCAAGCCTCCGGGCCGTTCTCGTATTCCCGTGCCCCTGCGGGGAATTGACGGGGCGACACCTTTCGGCCGTTCCTGGAATCAGCGCATTCGGTTGAGTGCATTCCGGAACCGGCGTGCGTCGCGCAGCCGTTGTTCATAAGTGGCGCCGACGGCGAGGAGCAGCAGGCCCGCGAGTGCGGGCGGCAGCCAGCGCGGCAGGGCGTCCACGACCTGCACGAGGTACGGGGCCAGCTCGTGCAGCGCGTCCAGGGCGAGCACCGCGCCGCCCAGCACCAGGGGGGCACGCAGCCGGTGGTGGGCGCCCAGCAGCGTCAGGGCGAGGGCCGCCGTGCCGAGCAGCAGCGGACGCGGCCAGTGCGGGTCGCTCCAGGCGGCGGCGAGGCTCGGCAGCAGCGTCACCGCGAGGCCGGGGCCGTAGGCCGTCCAGGAGAGGGCCGACGGGTCGCGGCGGCGCCGCAGCGCCCCGATGACCAGTGCGGGCACCGTCACCGGCAGCGTGTACGCCTCCGGGGCCGAGGCTCCCCAGGCGGCGAGGCGGACCCAGCTCGCCAGGACGAACAGCGCCACGGCCGCGTACCCGAGGGCCCGGCGGTCCGGGCGCAGCGCGGTGCCGGACAGGATGAGGCCGCCGAGGCTCAGGGCGAGCGCGAGCGTGGGGGCGTCGCCTGCGGTCAGGGCGAGCGCGAGGGCCCCGGAGGCGGCGGCCGCGATCTCGACGGGGAGCGTCAGCGGATGGTCGCCGAGGCGGGCCGCGGCGAGCGCTGCCAGGGCCGGCACCGTGAGGAGGAGCAGCCCGGTGTGTTCGAGGCGCAGTCCGGCGGCGGCGCCCGCGGCGCAGGCCAGCGCGGCGGCGCACGCGACGGCCGCGCAGGACGCCGCCGCGGCCGCACCCGGAGCGGGCGCGGTGTCGCGGGCCAGGGGCACGCAGGCCGCCAGGCAGAGCGCCGTGAGGACGCCGAGCGTGGTGAGCGTGGCCGCCGGGGTGGCGAGCGAGAGGAAGGCGGCGCTCACCGCGGTGACCAGCGCCAGGATCACGGCGGTCAGCGCCGCGGCGGCCGACGCCGCGCGTACCGCGACGAGGAGGAGGGCGGCGGCGACCAATACCTGTACCGACAACCCGGCGGCGTACGGCAGTCGCAGCGCGACGGGCAGCGTGACGGCCGCGGCCCAGCCGAGGACCGGCGCAGCGTACCGGGCCACGCGCCGCACCGGTTCGCCGAGCTCGGCACGGGCGCCGGCGCTAACACCGGCACTGGCACCAACACCGGCCCCGGCCCCGGCACCAACACCGGCCTCGGCACCGGCGCCAACACCGGCACTGGCGCCGACCCTCGCACCAACACCGACTCCGGCACTGGCGCCAACACCGACCCCGGCATCGGCGCCAGCGCCAACACCGGCCCCGGCATCGGCGCCAGCACCAACACCGGCCCCGGCACCGGCGCCAGCACCAACACCGGCACTGGCGCCGACCCCGGCGTCAACACCGGCACCGGCACCAACACGGACCCCGCGCACCACGACCGCCACGGTCGCGAGTACCAGGGGAGCCAGGAGCGGGTGCGGCAGAGGTAGTTCGCGCAGCAGTGCGGCCTGGCTGTCCGCAGGCGTTCCCGACCAGGCGCGGGTGGCCCAGCCGAGCGGCCCGCACAGGGCGAGCGCGGCGGCCGGCAGTGCCCACAGCACCGCGAGGCCCTGCACCACACCCGACGCCGCACTCAGCCCGCGGCGCGACGCCCGGGGCAGCGGAGCGCGCAGGGCCGCCAACAGTGCGACGCCGCACGCCAGATGGGCCGGCACCGTCCAGGCGGCGGGCAGCGTGGTGCGCAGCACCCCGCCGGCCGCGGCCACCGCGAGCAGACCACCCGCGCACGCCGCACCGGTCGCGACCTGAGCCCCCCGCACCCGGTACGCGACCACCGCCGCGATCGCGCCGGCGAACAGCAGCAGCGCACCCGCGCGCGCCGCCCCGGCCGGATCGGTGGCCTGTGCGGAGAGCCAGCCGGCGCTCGCCGCGCCCCACAGCCCCAGCAGACCGGCCCCGGCCGCCGCGGTGACCCGCACCGAGCGGACACCCGCCCACAGCGCGAGCGCCGTGTCGAAGGCGGCCGTCACGAGCAGCGCGGCCGTCATCGTGTGCTGACCGGCGTGCGCGGCGCCCGCCGCCAGGACCAGCGGGAGCTGGGCCGTCGCAACGGCCGCGGGCAGCGGCAGGCGCAGCGCGCCCAGGAGCGTGCCGTACCCCGCCCACAGCGCGGCGAGGGCCGCGGACGTCACCGCGGCGAAGGCGAGGGCGTCGACGTCGGGGAGCGCCAGATGGCGCAGCGCGTACGAGTCGAGGACGGTCAGCGCGAGCCCGAGGCCCGCCACCGCCTCCGCCGTCGAACGCAGCGAACGGCGCAGCAGCACGGCCGGTACGCCGAGCGCCGCCAGCGTCACCGCGCCGAGGACCGCGCTGCGGCCGGCGATGCCCAAGTGGCCCCAGCTCACCACGGTGAAGGCGATCGCGGCGACCGTCAGGAGCACCCCGCCGAGCATCAGCAGGATGTTCTGCGCGCTCACCGGCGCGGTCTCGGCGGCGGGCGGCCCCGCCGGACGCGGGGGCGGCCCGGCCGGGCCCGCCGCGCGCAGCACATCGAGCAGCCACACCCGGCGCTGCAGCAACTGTGCCCTGCGCGCCTCCAGTTGGCGCAGCTCTCCGTCGAGGATGCGGAGCTCCTCGGCGGGAGGCGGAAGGTAGGTCATGGCTGGTGAGTGTGGTCCGCGGCGCACCGCACGGCATCGGTACGGGTACTCAGGACGTACTCAGGTCGCTTCCCGCCGGCCCGGGTGTTTCCGGCAGACTGCCCCCATGGACTGGTGTCACTACCGCTTCCGCAGCGTCTGGGATCTGCCCGGCGCCCCCGCCGACGTCTATGCCGTCCTGGAGCGGGCGGAGGAGTACCCGCTGTGGTGGCCGCAGGTGCGCGAGGTGACCACCGTCGACGGCGTGAGCGGCGTCGCGCGCTTCCGGTCCTTCCTGCCGTACGACCTGCACGTCACCGTGCGGGAGCGGCACCGCGACCCGGCCGCCGGGGTCCTGGAGATCGCCATGACCGGCGACCTGGAGGGGTGGGCGCGCTGGACCGTCCGCGTGGCGCCCGGCGGAACCAGAGCCTCCTACGACCAGGAGGTCGTGGTCCGCAGACGCCTGATGCGGCGCCTCGCGGTGCCCGGCCGGCCGCTGTTCCTGCTGAACCACGCGCTGATGATGCGCGCCGGACGGCGGGGCCTCGCGGCCCGGCTGACCGCGGTTTGAAGGAAGGGCGCCCGGACCTGTATTGTTCGGTGCGTTCCCGGGCGATTAGCTCAGTGGGAGAGCGCTTCGTTCACACCGAAGAGGTCACTGGTTCGAACCCAGTATCGCCCACCCGGAGAATGCCGGTCCGTCAGCAGACGGACCGGTTTTTTCTTGCCTGTTTCTTCCGGTCGTGCCGGTCCGCTCAGGCCGCCGCCGAGAGTTCGGGCCGCAGCGGCCACGCCGGGTCCACCGCCTCCGGTGTGCCGCTCTTGGCGAACCACGCCTGCAGGCCCCGGGCCTGCGCCGCGTGCCAGACGGCCTGCAGCGTGTGCAGCTCGGCCGGCGAGAGGCGCTCGAGACGCCCCGCGAATCGCCGCCCCACCGCGCGGACGACATCCATCGCGGCCTGGGCGTCCGCCGCCGCGTCGTGCGCGTCCGACAGCTCCACCTCGTACTGCTCGCACAGGTCGGTGAGCGTGCGGCGGCCCTTGCGGTAGCGGTCCAACTGCTTGTCCAGGACCCGCGGGTCGATCACGCAGAGCGGCGAACCCTCCAGGTACCGGCTCAGCGACGAGGCGCGGTGCCTGCGCAACTCCCGGTCCAGGATGGTCAGATCGAACGGCGCGTTCATCACCACGATCGGCCGGCCCGCCGCGCTCTGCTCGGCCAGATCGCGGGCTATCTCCTCCATCACCGGCGACGGCCAGCGGCCGGTGCGCTGCAGATGATCCTCCGTCAGTCCATGGATCGCGGTGGCGGATGCGGGCACCGGAACGCCCGGATTCACCAGCCAGCGGGTGATGCGCGGCCGGGTGCCCGCGCCCTGCTGGACGACGACGGCGGCCGACACGATGCGGTCGGTCTCGACGTCGACGCCCGTGGTCTCCGTGTCGAATGCGGCCAAGGGGCCCTCGTACCAGCACGTCATAGTGACGCAACTCCTCGTTCGGTCCCGGCAGATGACGTTCGGTCCCCTGCCCACGCTGGTGATACCCGGGCCGTTTGCGCTGTACGCGGCCCGGAGACAACAGAGGTACGGGACCTCGGAATTGACGTCCCGAGCGGGGAACCACCGGTTTCGGAAGGCTTGTCGGACATGGCGCTCGCGCAGCCCGAACAGGGTGGGCTGCTGCCCGGTCGGATCGCACCGTCGCGCGGCACACTGGCCACCACCGCCTGTATGGAGACACTTCAGGTGGGCTATCTGCATGCCGTCGCGGCGGCCGCGGGCTGCTCGCTCTCCCAGCCCTTTCCGGACAACGGCATCGACTGGCACGTCAGTCACAGCGCCCCGGGGCACACGGTCGACGACGAGGTCACCATCAAGGTCCAGCTGAAGTGCACGTACCAGATACCGCCCGAGCCCGCGGGGCCCGCCTTCTCCTTCACGCTCGACAACGCGCACCTGGTGAAGCTCGCCCGCACGCCGGTCTCGGTCCACAAGATCCTCGTCGTGATGCTCGTGCCCCGCTCCCGCGACGACTGGCTGCGCGCCGGCCACGACCGGCTCGACCTGCGCCACTGCTGCTACTGGACCAACCTCGCCGGACACCCGGTGACCGGCCGGAGCAGGACCACCGTGCGCGTCCCGACCTCGCGGATCTTCGACGACCGCGCGCTCTGCGAGATCATGACGCGCGTCGGGACGGGAGGGAGACCCTGATGCACCGCCCCTTCGACCACGACGAGCCCGTGCCTCCCGTCCGCCCGCACCCCGCCCCGGCCGCCGGCCCGTGGTCACGGCCGCCCGAGCCCGCCCAGGTCGACCCCGCCGTGCTCGGCGCGCTGCTCGCCCGGCACGGCTGGCAGCGCCGCGGCGGAGCCCCGGGGCGCTACGCGCGCTGGACCCCGCCGGGCTCCGGTGGCGCCGGCACCAGCCTGCTCGTGCCCGAGAGCCGCGCCTTCCCCGACTGCGAGGACCTGATCGGCGAGGCACTCGTGGCGCTCACCCGCAGCGCGGCGCCCGCCGCCCGCGACGTCCTGGTGGGGCTCGCCGTGCCCAGCGACGAGATCCACTGGTGGCGCGACGTCCCCGCGGGGCCCGCGGGCGCCGCGACCTGGCCCGCCGAGGAGCAACTGCGCTCCGCCGCGCGGCAGATGCTGCTCGCCGGGGCGCTCGCCGCCCGTGGCCGGGCCGGCTACCACGGCGCCCGGCACCGCCGACCCGCCGCCGCGTCCCTGGAGAACGTCCTGGTGGGGCCCGCCGCGGGCGGTCGCAGCCTCACCGCCTTCGCGCCCGTCACGACGGTACGGCCGCTCGCGGTCCGGCTGCACCAGGCCCTGTACGCCGCCCGGGAGGCCGTCGACTACCAGCGGGCCACCGGCGGCATGGACGCCTTCGACGGCGCCGTCGAGGCGGGCGTCAGCCATGAGCTGACCGAGGCCCTCGTCGCGCTGGTGCGCGGTACGGAGGGGGCGCGCGTCGCGGTGGAGTGGGCGCCCGGCGCCGGGGTGCCCGAGGGATGTGCCGCACGCGCCGAGCCGGTGGAGTTCTCGCCCGGCGACCTGCCGGTGCTGCGCGAGGCGGGCGCCAGGTACCTGCGCGACGAGCCGCCGGTGCCGGTGCGGATCACCGGGGCCGTGGTGCGGATGCGGCGGTCGGCGCCGAGCGGGGCGGGCGCCGTACGGGTCCGGGTGATCGCGGGGGCCGACGTCCCGCAGGTCCGGATGGTCCTGGACGAGGAGTCGTACCGCGTCGCGGGCCACGCGCACCTGGTCGGCCTGCCGATCCGGGTGCACGGCAGGCTGGAGAGCCGGGGCGGCTTCCGCAGGCTCACCGGGGCGAGCGGGGTGGCGCCGGTCCAGGTGGACGACGCCGAGCGCGACCGGCTCATGAAGTCGCTCCAGGAGAACCTGGACTTCTTCGAGGGGGCGTGCGGCGCCGACTGAGGGGGCACGGGAAGATCCGTTTCGCGGCGGGGGCCCGCGGCTCGGTACGATCCCTAGTGCGTGCGCGACGGAAAGCGCCGCACCCCCTTTTCAGGTAGGAGAGACCGGTGTCAGACGTCCGTGTGATCATCCATCGCGATTCCGAGCGGGAAGAGCGCGTGGTGACGACGGGCACTACGGCCGCCGAGCTCTTCCCCGGTGAGCGCACCGTCGTGGCCGCCCGCGTCGCCGGTGAGCTGCGGGACCTGGCGTACGCCGTGGCCGAGGGCGACGAGATCGAGCCCGTCGAGGTCTCCTCCGAGGACGGCCTGAACATCCTGCGCCACTCGACCGCGCACGTCATGGCGCAGGCCGTGCAGGAGCTCTTCCCCGACGCCAAGCTGGGCATCGGCCCGCCCATCCGGGACGGCTTCTACTACGACTTCGACGTCAAGGAGCCGTTCACCCCCGAGGACCTCAAGCGCATCGAGAAGAAGATGCAGGAGATCCAGAAGCGGGGGCAGAAGTTCTCGCGCCGCGTCACCACCGACGACGACGCCCGCGTGGAGCTTGCCGACGAGCCGTACAAGCTGGAGCTCATCGGCCTCAAGGGCAACGCCGCGCAGGCCGCCGACGGCGCCGACGCCGAGGTGGGCGCCGGCGAGCTGACGATCTACGACAACCTCGACGCGAAGACCGGCGAGCTGTGCTGGAAGGACCTCTGCCGAGGCCCGCACCTGCCCTCCACCCGCGCCATCCCCGCCTTCAAGCTGATGCGCTCCGCCGCCGCCTACTGGCGCGGCAGCGAGAAGAACCCGCAGCTCCAGCGGATCTACGGCACCGCGTGGCCGTCCAAGGACGAGCTGAAGGCGCACTTGGAGTTCCTCGCCGAGGCGGAGAAGCGCGACCACAGGAAGCTCGGCTCCGAGCTGGACCTCTTCTCCTTCCCCGAGGAGCTCGGCCCGGGCCTCGCGGTCTTCCACCCCAAGGGCGGCGTGATCCGCAAGGTCATGGAGGACTACTCGCGGCGCCGCCACGAGGTCTCCGGCTACGAGTTCGTGAACACCCCGCACATCTCGAAGGAGAAGCTCTTCGAGATCTCGGGTCACCTGCCGCACTACGCGGAGGGCATGTTCCCGCCCATCGAGTTCGACGAGCAGAACTACCGCCTCAAGGCGATGAACTGCCCGATGCACAACCTGATCTTCAAGTCGCGCGGCCGCTCCTACCGCGAACTGCCGCTGCGCCTCTTCGAGTTCGGCACCGTGTACCGGTACGAGAAGTCCGGCGTCGTGCACGGTCTGACCCGCTCGCGCGGCTTCACCCAGGACGACTCGCACATCTACTGCACCAAGGAGCAGATGCCGCAGGAGCTCGACACGCTCCTGACCTTCGTGCTCGACCTGCTGCGCGACTACGGCCTGACCGAGTTCGAGCTGGAGCTGTCCACCCGCGACGACTCCGACAAGTTCATCGGTGAGGACGCCGACTGGGCGGAGGCCACCGAGGCGCTGCGGCTCGCCGCCGAGAAGCAGAACCTGCCGCTGGTGCCCGACCCGGGCGGCGCCGCGTACTACGGCCCGAAGATCTCCGTGCAGGCCAAGGACGCGATCGGCCGTTCCTGGCAGATGTCGACCATCCAGGTCGACTTCAACCAGCCCAAGCGGTTCAACCTGGAGTACACCGCGGGGGACGGCTCGCGCCAGCAGCCCGTCATGATCCACCGCGCGCTGTTCGGCTCCATCGAGCGGTTCTTCGGCGTGCTCCTGGAGCACTACGCCGGCGCCTTCCCGGCGTGGCTCGCGCCGGTGCAGGCCGTCGGCATCCCGATCGGTGACGGGCACGTCGACTACCTCCAGGAGTTCGCCGAGAAGGCGCGCGCCCAGGGGCTGCGGGTCGAGGTCGACGCGTCGTCCGACCGGATGCAGAAGAAGATCCGCAACCAGCAGAAGGCCAAGGTGCCCTTCATGGTCATCGCGGGCGACGAGGACATGAACAACGGTTCCGTCTCCTTCCGCTACCGCGACGGCTCGCAGGAGAACGGCATCCCCGTCGACGAGGCCATCGCCAAGATCGTGAAGGCGGTCGAGGACCGCGTCCAGGTCTGACGGCACGGTGACACCGCGATGAGCTCGGGCCCCGGGGACCTCTCCCCGGGGCCAAGTCATATGCTTCACCTCATGACGAGTGAGCCGGAGCAGCAGATCGGAGTCGGCACGCAGGACGCGTTCCAGCGCCTGTGGACGCCCCACCGGATGGCGTACATCCAGGGCGAGAACAAGCCCACGGGCCCGGGGGCCGACGACGGCTGTCCGTTCTGCTCCATCCCGGCCAAGTCCGACGAGGACGGCCTGGTGATCGCGCGCGGCGAGCAGGTGTACGCGGTGCTCAACCTCTACCCGTACAACGGCGGCCACCTCATGGTGGTGCCCTACCGGCACGTCGCCGACTACACCGACCTGTCCGCCGCCGAGACCGCCGAGCTGGGCGAGCTGACCAAGCAGGCCATGACGGCGCTGCGCACCGCGTCCGGCGCGCACGGCTTCAACATCGGCATGAACCAGGGGGCCGTGGCGGGCGCGGGCATCGCCGCGCACCTGCACCAGCACATCGTGCCGCGCTGGGGCGGCGACACGAACTTCATGCCGGTCGTCGGCCACACCAAGGTGCTGCCGCAGCTGCTCGGCGACACCCGGAAGATGCTCGCGGACGCCTGGCCGACCGTCGCGGACCAGCAGTAACGGCGTTGCATTGCGTCAACCCCCCTAAGCCGTAGGAGGGTTGGAGGCGGTGGCCTCTCCTGCCACGCTCCTTCCAGGGAGCGCCCGGTCCGGGAGGGGTCATGGCCGTCGGCACGGCAGAGGCGGTCACCCCGGGGTGGGCGGAGTTCGGGCGGTGCTTGCGCTTCCACCGGCGGCGGGCCGGGCTCACCCAGCTCCAGCTGGGCCGGCGGGTGGGCTACCACCACAGCTTCATCAGCCGGCTGGAGGGCGGGCTGCGGGAGCCGCCGTTCGACCTGGTGGACCGGCTCGACGCGGTCCTGGGGACGGGCGGTCGGCTCGCCGCGGCCGTCGCCTCGCGGTCCCCGTCGTCGGAGGCGCCCGGCCCGCGCCTGACGGCGACCACGCTGTTCTCCCCGATCCCCGGGGCGGACGCCCCGGGTGACGAGGTCCCCGGCGAGGGACCCCTCGGTGACGAGGCGGCGCCGGACGCGCGGCTCTGGCCCGCGCGGCTGCCCGCCGAGGGACTCGCCTGCCCGCTGCACGGCAGGGTGGGCTGTGCGACGCCCGACCGGAGCTCGGTGGCGGAGCTGCTGACCGGGCTGACCGGGGCGTACGAGCGCGTCGGCGGGGTGGACGGCGCGGGCGGCGCCGAGGCGGAGCTGCTGCACGGTCTGACCGCCGCGCTGGCCTGTCTGATCCGCGAGGCGTTCGCCCACGTCACCGACGCCGGTGCGCACACCGTGGAACGGCTGCTGCGGGGCGTGGTCCGCTGGGCCGACGCGGTCAACGCCACGGGCCGGCTGCCGTACGGCCAGCTGCGGCTCGCCGCGCAGTACGCCCAGGTCGCCGGGCGGCTGCGGATGGAGCGCGGGCAGAGCGGTGTCGCCATGGCCTGGTTCGGGCACGGCCTGCGGTGGGCGGACGCCGCGCAGGACGCCGAGGCCCGCGCGACCCTCCTCAGTGACATGTCCACCCTGGTCCGGCTCGACGGGGACGCCGCGTCGATGCTCGGGTACGCGCAGGCCATCGGGGCGGTGGACGCCAAGCGGCGCTGGATGACGACGCTGGCCGACCTGTATCAGGCCCGTGCGTACGCGCTGCGCCACGACGCCGACGCCTGCAGGCGGCACATCGCCATGGCCCGGCGCAGATTCGCCCGCCTCGACGACCGGGACCGCCTCGAAGCGCCCTGGCTCTCGGGCGCGGAGGGCGTGCTGCGGCTGGAGTCGGCGATCGGCGGGGCGCTGCGGGACCTCGCGGCGGCGACGGGGGAGCGGGCGGTGGCCCGGCGCGCGATCGAGGCCACGGCCCGCTCGTACGCGCTGCTGCCGCCCGTCATGCACTCCACGCGCCTGCTCCTCACCCTGCGCCTCGCGGACAGCTGGGCGTGCGCGGGGGATCCGGTCGCGGCGGTCACCCTGGCGCTCCCCGTCGTCGAGGAGGCGGTGCGCGCACGGGAGTTGATGATCACGGTCGAGCTGCGCGGCCTGCACGACCGGCTGGCCGGGTGCTGGGGCGATCTGCCGGAGGTGCGGGAGTACCGGGAGCGGGTGCGCGGCGTCGCGGAGTGAGGCGTGGCGGGGCCGCCGCGCTTGCCAGTTCTTGACAGGGCGGGCCGACGGTCCGCAATCCGTTGACCGGGGGCCGGGCCGGTGTGAGGGTTCCGCCAGCCATGAGGGTGTCATGTCACCGCCAGTCCGGGACCGGAGTCGCGGGCACGACCGTACGGCCTGACGCGCACGTGCTCCCCCTGGCCCGACGGAGCCGCAACACCTCTCACAAGGAGCCGTGATGCTCAGACGAACCGCAGCGGCCGGGATAACCCTGGCCCTGGCACTCGCGGGGGTGACGGTACCGGTCACCCTCGCCTCGGCGGCCGACACCGCGCCCGCCGCGGGCAGGCCGGACCCCCTCGCCAGAGCCGTCGCCGCCGCCGACAAGGCGGTGCGCAGCGGTCTCGACTCGCTCGCCAAGGGGCCCGAGGAGCAGTACGACCGGAACCGGGTCACCCCGTGGGCCAAGGGCCTCTACTCGGTCGCGTACGAACGCACCTACCGCGGATTACCGGTGGTCGGCGGCGACGCGGTGGTGCTCGCCGACGGGGCGGGCAAGGTGCGGTCCGTGCAGTCCGCGACCGACGCCACGATCTCGGTCACCACCAAGGCACAGGTGAGCGCCGCGAAGGCGGTCAGGACGAGCCGTACGAAGCTGGCCTCGGTCAAGAAGGTCGACTCCAAGCGCCTCGTGGTCCGCGTCAGGAAGGACGCGCCCACGCTCGCCTGGGAGACCCGGCTGACCGGCCGCACCAAGGCGGGCGACCCCGGCAAGCTGCACGTGTTCGTCGACGCGCGCACCGGCAAGGTCATCGACACGTACGACGACGTGCGCTCGGGCAGCGGCCACAGCAAGTGGAACGGCCCCAATCCCCTGACCATCGACACCTCCAGGTCCGGCAACAACTACGTGCTGCGCGACACCACACGGCCGGGCCTGCAGTGCTCCAGCTACCAGGGCGGCGTCTTCACCAAGGCGACCGACGACTGGGGCACCGGCGACCCCAGCAGCCGCGAGACCGGCTGCGTCGACGTGATGTTCGCCGCGCAGAAGCAGTCGAACATGCTCAAGGAGTGGCTCGGCCGCAACGGTCACAACGGCAACGGCGGCAGCTGGCCCGTGAGCGTCGGCCTCAACGACCTCAACGCCTACTGGGACGGCTCCTCCGTCACCATCGGCCACAACAGCGCCAACCAGTGGATCGCCGGAGTGGACGTCGTCGCCCACGAGTTCGGCCACGGCCTGGACTCCTTCACCCCCGGCGGCGCGAACCACGAGAGCGGCCTGGGCGAGGCGACCGGCGACATCATGGGCGCCCTGACCGAGGCGTACATCAACGAGCCCGCCCCGTACGACACCCCCGACTACACCGTCGGCGAGATGATCAACCTCCAGGGGCGCGGCCCGATCCGGAACATGTACGACCCGAGCCGGGTCAACAACGACCCCAACTGCTACTCCGCCTCGATCCCGAACACCGAGGAGCACAAGGCGGCAGGCCCCATGAACCACTGGTTCTATCTGCTCGCCGAGGGCTCGAACCCCGGCGGCGGCAAGCCCTCCAGCCCCACCTGCAACAACCAGCAGGTCACCGGCGTGGGCGCCAAGAACGCCGGCAAGGTCTTCTACGGCGCCATGCTGCTCAAGACCAGCGGCATGACGTACAAGCGCTACCGCACCGCCACGCTCACCTCGGCGAAGAACCTGGACGCGAGCTGCGACCTGTTCAACGCCACCAAGGCCGCCTGGGACGCCATCAGCGTCCCCGCGCAGAGCGGTGACCCGAGCTGTTCCGGCCAGCAGAACGACTTCTCCCTCGGCCTCAGCCCGGCCTCGGGCCAGGTCGACGCGGGCTCCTCGGCCACCGCCACGGTCACCACCACGACCGTCACCGGCAGCGCCCAGCAGGTCACGCTGACCGCCGCGGGCGCGCCGACCGGCGTGAACGTCTCGTTCGACCCCGGCACCGTCACCTCCGGCGCCAGTTCCACGATGAAGGTCAGCACCTCGGCGTCCACCACGCCCGGCACCTACCCGATCACCGTCACGGGCACCGCGGGCACCAAGACGCACACCGTCCAGTACACGCTGACCGTCGGAGGCGGCGGCAACCCGACGCCCCCGCCGGACATCGACGTGGAGAAGGTGCGGGCGCACCTCACGCAGTTCAACACCATCGCCTCGCAGAACGGCGGCAACCGCCGCTCCACCGGCGCCGGTTACCGGGCGTCCCTCGCGTACGTCAAGGGCAAGCTGGAGGCCGCCGGATACCAGGTCACCGAGCAGAGCTGCGCCTCCGGCTGCACCACGGGCGCGGGCAACAACCTGATCGCCGAGTGGCCGCAGGGTGACGCGAACAACGTCCGCATGTTCGGCGCGCACCTCGACGGCGTCGCCGCCGGGCCCGGCATCAACGACAACGGGTCCGGATCCGCCACGATCCTGGAGGCCGCGCTGACCCTGGCGCAGAACAACCCGGCCATGAAGAACCGCGTCCGCTTCGCCTGGTGGACCGACGAGGAGCAGGGCCTGAACGGCTCGGACTACTACGCCGGTTCACTCTCGGCCACCGAACGCGCCAAGATCAAGGCGTACTACAACTTCGACATGGTGGGCTCCAGCAACGCCGGGTACTTCATCAACAACCTGACCTCCGCGGCCTCGGTGCCCCTGCGGGACTACTGGAACTCCCTCAACCTCGCGCCCCAGGAGAACGTCGAGGGACAGGGACGCTCCGACGACGCCTCCTTCCAGCGCGTGGGCATCCCCACCTCCGGCTACGCCACCGGCGCCTCGGCCGTGAAGTCGGCGGCGGAGGCCGCGAAGTGGGGCGGCACCGCGGGCCGTTCGTACGACGCGTGCTACCACTCCGCCTGCGACACCACCGCCAACGTCAGCGCCACCTCGCTCGACCGCAGCGCGGACGGCGTCGCGTACGCGCTCTGGAAGACGGCCGTCGGCGACAAGCCCGCCCCGACGGACGACTTCTCGCTCTCCGCCGACCCGGCCTCGGGCACGGTCGAGCCCGGTTCCGCCGCGAAGGTCACCCTCGCCACCGCCACGACCAGTGGTACGGCGCAGAAGGTGGGGCTCACGGCCTCCGGCGCCCCGGCCGGCGTGAGCGTCTCCATCAGCCCGGAGTCGGTGCTCTCGGGCGAGTCCGCGACGGCCACCGTCGAGGTCGGTCCGGGCACCGCGCCGGGCACCTACACGCTGACCTTCACCGGCAACGGGCAGGTCAGCCACACCACCACGTACACACTCACCGTGCCGGGCGGCGGCGAGACCACCTGGCAGCTCGGTGCCACCTACGCGGCGGGGGACGTGGTCAGCTACGAAGGCGTCCGCTACCGCTGCATCCAGGGCCACACCGCCTATCCGGGCTGGGAGCCGCCGAACGTGCCCGCCCTGTGGCAGGCCATCTGATCGCAGGCCCGCACCGGTAGCCGTGACAGGGGCTGCCGGTGCGGTACCCGGGGCGGTGGGCCGCACCTGGCCCGCCGCCCTTCGCCGTGCGCGGCGGCGCCGGGCCCGCGTCAGGCGTCGTACACGTCCGCCTTCCGCGGCATCGGGTCCTGGATCGCCCCGCTGAGGAAGCCGGAACGGGCACCGAACTTCTCGGTGTTCACGCCGTTCTCGTCGAGCACCTTGATCGCGGCCGAGTGCACCACGCGCAGCACCGGTGTGGCGGCGCGCAGCGCGTCGTCGGCCATGAAGCGGTGCCGCCACGGCTTGTCCGCCCAGGCGTGCCGCAGCCCGAAGGGCTCGGGCAGGACCAGCCGGCCGCCGAGGTAGTCGAGCAGCGGCGGATACCAGGTGAAGGGGGCGCGGACCGCGAGCCGCACCACCTCGTCCGCGTCGATGAGCGGGAGATTGCGGACGGTGGTCTCCCAGAACTTGATCGGCTTGGCGACCGTCTTCGTCTTGGGGGAGGGCTTGGTGGTGAACAGCGAGTGCACCGGGCCGAGGGCGTGGCCCGTGACCTCGATGCGCAGCGTCTCGTGCAGCACGGTCACCGTGATCAGCATGGTGATGACCAACTGGCCGTCCCAGAGCGTGAACTGCACGCCCAGATAGTGGCGGTTGCCGCTGCCGAACTGCTGTTCGTTGCAGATGCGCTGTATCTCGTGGCCGCGGATCTGGAAGGCCTCGACGTCCGTGCCGGTGGGGCGGGCGACCGCCTTGGCGTTCTCCCCGATGGGGGAGACGATCCAGTGCTTTATGTCCGGGGTGGGGAAGCCGCCGGTGTGCAGCGGGCCACGCTCCAGCATGCGCAGCTGGTCGTGCACCGCGCGTATGACATCCCAGCTGCGGAAGGGGTGGATCTCCTTGTCCGGGTCGGCCGGCACCAGCTCCTCGGCCAGCTGCCAGCTGCCCCAGCGCGTGCCCATGCCCAATATGCCCTTGGGCCCCGCGTAGAACACGGAGTTGCTCTGCTGCTCCGCGGAGAGCCTGGCCAGCCCCTGGCGGAGCCGCTCGGCGGCCGTCTCGCCGGGGCTGCCGGGCACCGCCTCGGGGATCTTGGCGCCGATGCCGCCGCCCGCCAGCAGGCTCGACCAGCGCTCCCGCAGGTCCCGGGCGGTGCGCTCGGCGATCTGCTTGGACCAGAACCAGCCCACCACCGGCAGCACGATCGCCGCGCGCAGATACCAGGCCCAGAAGCCGCCGAACGGCAGCTTGAGCAGGGCGAGCGCGGCCAGCACGCCCACCGCGACCAGCACGGCCGTGGCGAGCGCGCCCGCGCGTTTGTCGTCGCTCTTGGCGACCTGCCGCCTGATGGTGAAGACGACCAGCCACAGCAGCAGCCCCGGCAGGAAGAGCACCCCGCACAGGACCATTACGGCGGTCAGCCAGCTGTCGCGCTCCTTGCGGATGCGGCTCGCCGCGAGGCAGTGCTCGACGACCGCCTGCGGCTCCGTCCCGAACGACTGGATCAGCGGACTGCGGCCGCCGCCCAGCATCCGCACCTGCACGGTCCGCGCGAAGGCCTCGCCGAGATTCGGCTTGAAGAGCTTGAAGAGGCCGGGCTTCACCTCGGACGTGTGCCACTCGGTGTTGGCCGCGAGGATGCTGTCCACATCGCCGTCGCGGTACGCGGCCGAGGCCAGGGCCTGGGTCGCCGCCGTCTGCCCAGCGGTGCCCGAGAGCGGGACCTGGGCCCCGGGCCTGAAGTCGAATACATCGTCCGCCACTGCCGCCCCCATCGCCGCGACGCCTTCGCTGCTGCGGCTCTTCCCGACTTCCTTGTCCGGCACACCTGTTGCCGACCGGCACATCCGTTGATCAGGTCATCAGCGTATCCGGGCGCACCGACATCCGTCAGGGGACGGCCGAATGCCGCCCGCCGCCGCGCAGGGGACGGGCGGGTCCGCGCCGGTGGGTCAACTACGGGGTGCGCTGCGCCTGTTCACGGATCTTCTCGGAGAGCTGAGCGGGCATCGGCTCGTGCCGTGCGTACGTACGGCTGAAGCGCGCGGTGCCCTGCGACAGGGAGCGCAGATCCACCGCGTACCGGCCGATCTCGATCTCGGGGACCTCGGCCCGCACCAGGGTCCGCCCACCGGGCGCCTGCTCGGTGCCGACCACCCGGCCGCGGCGGCCCGACAGGTCGCTCAGCACCGCTCCGACATGGTCGTCGCCGACGAGCACCCGCACCTCGGCGACCGGTTCGAGCAGATGGATCCGCGCGCCGGACGCGGCCTCGCGCAGCGCCAGCGCGCCCGCCGTCTGGAACGCGGCGTCGGAGGAGTCCACCGAGTGCGCCTTGCCGTCGAGCAGCGTGATCCGCACGTCGATCAGCGCGTACCCGGCGGCGACACCCTTGGCCGCCTGGGCGCGCACGCCCTTCTCGACGGACGGGATGAACTGCCGCGGGACGGCGCCGCCGACGACCTTGTCGACGAACTCGATGCCGCTGCCGCCCGGCAGCGGCTCGACCTCGATCTCGCAGATCGCGTACTGGCCGTGCCCGCCGGACTGCTTCACATGACGGCCCCGGCCACCGGACCGGCCCGCGAACGTCTCGCGCAGGGACACCTTGTGCGCCACCACGTCGACCTGTACGCCGTACCGGCTGCGCAGCCGCTCCAGGGCGACGTCCGCGTGCGCCTCGCCCAGGCACCACAGGACCACCTGGTGGGTGTCCTGGTTCTGTTCGAGCCGCATCGTCGGGTCCTCGGCGACGAGCCGCGAGAGGCCCTGCGACAGCTTGTCCTCGTCTGCCTTGCTGTGGGCCTGGATGGCCAGCGGAAGGAGCGGGTCGGGCATGTCCCAGGGCTCCATCAGGAGCGGGTCGTCCTTGGCGGAGAGGGTGTCACCGGTCTCCGCGCGGTGCAGCTTGGCCACGCACGCCAGGTCGCCCGCGACACAGTGGGTGAGCGGGCGCTGCTGCTTGCCGAAGGGGGAGGAGAGCGCGCCGATCCGCTCGTCGACGTCGTGGTCCTCGTGGCCCCGGTCGGCCAGGCCGTGCCCGGAGACGTGGACGGTCTCGTCGGGGCGCAGGGTGCCGGAGAAGACCCGGACGAGCGAGATCCGGCCGACGTACGGGTCGGACGCGGTCTTCACGACCTCGGCCGCCAGGGGGCCCTCCGGGTCGCAGCTCAGCGCGGGCCTGGGCTTGCCGTCCGGGGTGGTCACGGCCGGCGCCGGATGTTCGAGCGGGGTCGGGAAGCCCCCGGTGATCAGCTCCAGGAGCTCGACGGTGCCGATGCCCTGGCGGGCGCCCTCGGCGGCGGGGGCCGCGGCGAGCACTGGGTGGAAGATGCCGCGCGCCACGGCCCGCTCCAGATCGTCCACGAGGGTCGTGAAGTCGATGTCCTCGCCGCCGAGGTAACGGTCCATGAGGGACTCGTCCTCGCTCTCGGCGATGATCCCCTCGATCAGTTTGTTGCGCGCCTCCTCGATCAGCGGCAGATGGTCCTCGCCCGGCTCGGACTCCTTGCGCTCCCCGGAGGCGTAGTCGAAGACCCGCTGCGACAGCAGCCCGATCAGGCCGGTCACCGGGGCGTGGCCGTCCGGCCCCTGCTCGCCGTGGAGCGGCAGATACAGCGGCAGCACGGCGTCGGGGTCGTCCGCGCCGAACGCCTGCGCGCAGGTGCGGGTCATCGCGGTGAAGTCGGCGCGCGCCGACTCCAGGTGGGTGATCACGATGGCCCGTGGCATGCCGACCGCCGCGCACTCCTCCCACACCATGCGCGTCGCGCCGGTGATGCCCTCGGCGCCCTCCGCCGCCGAGACGACGAAGAGGGCCGCGTCCGCCGCGCGCAGACCGGCCCTCAGCTCCCCGACGAAGTCGGCGTATCCCGGTGTGTCCAACAGATTGACCTTGTGCTCGCCCCAGGTGACGGGGGTCAGGGACAGCTGCACCGAACGCTGCTGCCGGTGCTCTATCTCGTCGTGGTCGGAGAGGGCCGTGCCGTCCTCGACGCGGCCCGCCCTGTTCACCGCCCCCGCGGTGAGCGCGAGGGCCTCCACCAGGGTCGTCTTGCCCGAACCGCTGTGGCCGACCAGCACCACATTCCGCAAGGACGCGGGGTGGTCGGCCGATGCTGCCCTGCCGGCGGCTCCGGGGTGTGCGTTCGCCTTGTCGCCCATGCCTTGCCTCCCGGTCACGTGCACGGTGAGGAGGCTCAGCCCCCTCGGGGATGCTGGCTGCTCGCGGACGCGCGGGGGCCGAGTGCGGGGCGGCACCGGCGGCGCCCGTCATGCAGTCGAGCTTTCCACTCCGGTCACTGTGCGTCCATACGTCGTACGCGATCGTGAGGGGGCGAGCCGGGCGGTCAGGGGCGTGACTACGATGGGTCGGCCGGTGGCCAACGGGGCCGCACGGCGCACCGAACCCTCGGGAAGGCCATGCTGAACAAGTACGCGCGTGCATTCTTCACGCGTGTCCTCACGCCGTTCGCCGCGTTTCTCATCCGCCGCGGGGTCAGCCCCGACGCGGTCACCTTCATCGGCACGGCCGGTGTGGTGGCGGGAGCGCTGGTCTTCTTCCCCCGGGGTGAGCTCTTCTGGGGCGTGATCGTCATCACGTCGTTCGTCTTCTCCGACCTCGTCGACGGCAACATGGCCCGCCAGCTGGGCCGTTCCAGCCGTTGGGGCGCGTTCCTGGACGCGACGCTCGACCGGGTGGCCGACAGCGCGATCTTCGGCGGCCTCGCCCTCTGGTACGCCGGATCGGGCGACGACAACATCCTCTGCGCCGTCTCCATCTTCTGTCTGGCCAGCGGCCAGGTGGTCTCATACACGAAGGCACGCGGCGAGGCGATCGGTCTGCCCGTCGCCGTCAACGGACTGGTGGAGCGCGCCGAGCGCCTGGTGATCACCCTGGTCGCCGCGGGCCTCGCGGGCCTGCACAAGTTCGGTGTGCCCGGCATCCAGATCCTGCTGCCCATCGCCCTGTGGATCGTCGCGGCCGGCAGCATGGTGACCCTCGTCCAGCGCGTCGTGACCGTGCGCCGGGAGTCCGCGGAGGCGGACGCCGCCGCGGCCGCCGGGGCGCAGGAGAGTGAGGCCGCGCAGTGAAGGACCGACTCACCGACGCGCTGTACGGCCTCGGCTGGAGCACCGTCAAGAAGCTGCCGGAGCCGGTCGCCGAGCGCCTGGGCCGCACCATCGCCGACACCGCGTGGAAGCGCCGCGGCAAGGGCGTGCTGCGCCTGGAGTCCAACCTCGCGCGCGTGGTGCCCGACGCGAGCCCCCAGCGCCTCGCGGAGCTCTCCAAGGCGGGCATGCGCTCCTACCTGCGGTACTGGATGGAGTCCTTCCGGTTGCCCTCCTGGAGCAGGGAGCGCGTCAGGGACGGCTTCGACGTCAAGGACGTCCACCACCTCACCGACGGGCTCGCCGCCGGCAAGGGCGTGATCCTCGCGCTGCCGCACCTGGGCAACTGGGACCTCGCGGGCGCCTGGGTCACCACGAAGCTGGAGACCCCGTTCACCACGGTCGCCGAGCGCCTCAAGCCCGAGACGCTGTACGACCGCTTCGTCGCCTACCGCGAGAGCCTCGGCATGGAGGTGCTCCCGCACGAGGGCGGCGCCGCCTTCGGCACGCTGGCGCGGCGGCTGCGCGCGGGCGGCCTGGTCTGTCTGGTCTCGGACCGGGACCTGTCGTCCTCCGGCGTCGAGGTGAAGTTCTTCGGGGACACCGCTCGGATGCCCGCGGGCCCCGCCCTGCTCGCCCAGCAGACAGGCGCGCTGCTGCTCCCCGTCACTCTGTGGTACGACGATTCCCCCGTCATGAAGGGCCGCGTCCACCCGCCCGTCGAGGTCCCCGAGACAGGCAACCGGGTCGAGAAGACGTCCGTCATGACACAGGCGCTGGCCGACGCCTTCGCCACCGGTATCGCCGACCACCCGGAGGACTGGCACATGCTGCAGCGTCTGTGGCTCGACGACCTGGAGCCCCGCGCCGGGACGGACCGGGCGGGGGAGTCCCGTTGAGGATCGGCATCGTCTGCCCGTACTCCTGGGACGTGCCGGGCGGCGTCCAGTTCCACATCCGCGATCTGGCGGAGCACCTCATCCGCCTCGGGCACGAGGTCTCCGTCCTCGCCCCGGCCGACGACGAGACCCCGCTCCCGTCGTACGTGGTGTCGGCGGGACGCGCCGTTCCCGTCCCGTACAACGGCTCCGTGGCCCGCCTCAACTTCGGCTTCCTGTCGGCCGCTCGGGTGCGGCGCTGGCTGCACGACGGCACCTTCGACGTCATCCACATCCACGAGCCCGCCTCGCCCTCCCTCGGCCTGCTCACCTGCTGGGCCGCGCAGGGCCCGATCGTCGCGACGTTCCACACGTCCAACCCGCGCTCGCGGGCGATGATCGCCGCGTACCCCATCCTGCAGCCCGCCCTGGAGAAGATCAGCGCGCGCATCGCGGTCAGCGAGTACGCCCGCCGTACCCTCGTCGAACATCTGGGCGGTGACGCGGTCGTCATCCCCAACGGCGTCGACGTCGACTTCTTCGCCGACGCCGAGCCGAGGCCCGAGTGGCAGGGGGAGACGATCGGCTTCATCGGCCGCATCGACGAGCCCCGCAAGGGCCTGCCGGTCCTCATGAAGGCCCTCCCGCAGATCTTCGCCGAGCGCCCGAACGCCCGCCTGCTGGTGGCGGGCCGCGGCGACGAGGAGGAGGCGGTGGCCTCACTCCCCGCCGAACTCCGCTCCCGGGTCGAGTTCCTCGGCATGGTCAGCGACGAGGACAAGGCGCGGCTGCTGCGCAGCGTCGACCTGTACGTGGCGCCGAACACCGGCGGCGAGAGCTTCGGCATCATCCTGGTCGAGGCGATGTCCGCGGGCGCGCCGGTGCTGGCCAGCGACCTGGACGCGTTCGCCCAGGTCCTGGACCAGGGCGCGGCGGGCGACCTCTTCACCAACGAGGACGCGGAGTCCCTCGCCAAGTCGGCGATCCGCCTCCTGTCCGACCCCGAACGCCGCGAGGGCCTGCGCGAACGAGGCAGCGCCCACGTACGCCGCTTCGACTGGACGACGGTAGGCGCGGACATCCTCGCGGTCTACGAAACGGTGACGGACGGCGCGGCGTCGGTCGCGGAGGACGACAGGGCGGGCCTGCGGGCGAGGTTCGGGCTGGCGCAGAGGGGCTGAGGGGGCTTCGACGGCCGGCTTGGTTTTTCAGCCCGTCCGGCGTTTGAGGACGAGCGCGCAGCGCGACTGCGGTGCGGAGGTGCGGGGTACGTGTCCCAGCCCGTCCGGCGTTTGAGGACGAGCGCGCAGCGCGATGGGCGGTACGGGGGCGGGTGGGCGCACCATGTCAGCCCGTCCGGCGCTTGAGGACACGCGCGGAGCGCGCCAGGGGGCTCGGGGGCGAGGCCCCCGAAGACGGCACCTTGGACCACCGCGCCCCGAGACTCCCCAAGGCGCCCCCGCCCGCTAACGCGCCCCCGCCCGATACCCTTGCCGCCCGTGACCTCGACACTGATCTGGATCGCCGCCGCCCTCTTCGCGATCGGCCTCTACCTGAGCTGGACCGCCGGCCGGCTCGACCGCCTGCACGCCCGCATCGACGCGGCCCGCGCCGCCCTCGACGCGCAACTGCTGCGCCGCGCCTCGGTCGCCCAGGAACTGGCCACCTCCGGCGTCCTCGACCCCGCCGCGTCGATCGTGCTCTACGAGGCGGCGCACGCGGCCCGGCAGTCCGAGGAGGAGCACCGCGAGGTCGCCGAGAGCGAGCTCAGCCAGGCGTTGCGGGCCATCTTCGGCGAGGTCCAGCAGGTCGAGGCCGTACGCGATGCGCCGGGCGGCGACGAGGCGGCCACCGAGCTCGCCGCGGCCGTCCGCAGGGTCCCGATGGCCCGCCGCTTCCACAACGATGCCGTACGCGCCGCCCGCGCCCTGCGCCGCCACCGCACGGTGCGCTGGTTCCGGCTCGCCGGCCACGCACCGTTCCCGCTGGCCTTCGAGATGGACGACGAACCCCCGGTGGCCCTGGCCGACCGCGCGGGCGGCTGACCCGGCGGCCCCCACCCGTACCCCCTCCACGCCCCTGACCTGCCACATCACAAAAAAATGAGCCACCGGTGACCCATTGGCCCTTGCTGTGGCCTGGTGGCCGGGCGTTTCCTCGTGGACGTAGCAGCCGTCTCC
The DNA here is from genome assembly GCF_055591085.1 of Streptomyces sp. NPDC041713. Classification (NCBI taxonomy): domain Bacteria; kingdom Bacillati; phylum Actinomycetota; class Actinomycetes; order Kitasatosporales; family Streptomycetaceae; genus Streptomyces; species Streptomyces sp. NPDC041713. The sequence continues at coordinate 169,158 of NZ_JBVIZY010000012.1, read as the reverse complement.
GTCGAGTGAGGTCAACCCCGTGTCCAGCACCCCCGCCAGCAGCAACCAGACGCCCGAGACCGGCACCGCACGCGTGAAGCGCGGCATGGCCGAGCAGCTCAAGGGCGGCGTGATCATGGACGTCGTCAACGCCGAGCAGGCGAAGACAGCCGAGGACGCCGGCGCGGTCGCCGTCATGGCGCTGGAGCGGGTGCCCGCCGACATCCGCAAGGACGGCGGCGTGGCCCGGATGTCCGACCCGAACATGATCGAAGAGATCATCGAGGCCGTCTCGATCCCGGTCATGGCCAAGTCCCGCATCGGCCACTTCGTCGAGGCCCAGGTCCTGCAGTCCCTCGGCGTCGACTACATCGACGAGTCCGAGGTCCTCACCCCGGCCGACGAGGTCAACCACAGCGACAAGTTCGCCTTCACGACCCCGTTCGTGTGCGGCGCCACCAACCTGGGCGAGGCCCTGCGCCGCATCGCCGAGGGCGCGGCCATGATCCGCTCCAAGGGCGAGGCCGGCACCGGAAACGTCGTCGAGGCCGTCCGCCACCTGCGCCAGATCAAGAACGAGATCGCCCGCCTGCGCGGCTACGACAACAACGAGCTGTACGCCGCCGCCAAGGAGCTCCGCGCCCCCTACGAGCTGGTCAAGGAGACCGCCGAGCTGGGCAAGCTCCCGGTGGTCCTCTTCTCCGCCGGCGGCGTCGCCACCCCCGCCGACGCCGCCCTGATGCGCCAGCTCGGCGCCGAGGGCGTCTTCGTCGGCTCCGGCATCTTCAAGTCCGGCGACCCGGCCGCCCGCGCCGCCGCCATCGTGAAGGCCACCACCTTCTTCGACGACCCGAAGGTCATCGCGGACGCCTCCCGCAACCTCGGCGAGGCCATGGTCGGCATCAACTGCGACACCCTGCCCGAGGCCGAGCGCTACGCGAACCGGGGCTGGTGATGACCGCTCCCGGAGCCACCCCCGTCGTGGGCGTCCTCGCCCTCCAGGGGGACGTACGGGAGCACCTGATCGCCCTGGCCTCGGCGGACGCCGTGGCCAGGCCGGTCCGGCGCCCCGAGGAGCTCGCCGAGGTCGACGGCCTGGTCATCCCCGGCGGCGAGTCCACCACCATCTCCAAACTGGCCACCCTCTTCGGCCTGATGGAGCCCCTTCGCGCGCGCGTGCGTGACGGCATGCCGGTCTACGGCAGCTGCGCGGGCATGATCATGCTCGCCGACAAGATCCTCGACCCGCGCTCGGGCCAGGAGACGGTGGGCGGCATCGACATGATCGTGCGGCGCAACGCCTTCGGGCGGCAGAACGAGTCCTTCGAGGCGGCCGTCGACGTCTCGGGCGTCGAGGGCGCCCCCGTGGAGGGCGTCTTCATCCGCGCGCCCTGGGTCGAGTCGGTCGGCGCCCGGGTCGAGGTGCTCGCCGAGCACGAGGGCCACATCGTCGCCGTGCGCCAGGGCAACGCGCTCGCCACGTCGTTCCACCCCGAACTGACGGGTGACCATCGCGTCCACGCGCTGTTCGTGGAGATGGCGCGGGGGAACGCGCGCGCGGGATCCTTGTAGGATCTCCGGGGACCGTCCCGGGGCCTTAAGGTCTGGGAGAGTTCTTACTGGTTGTTGGGTAACGCGAAGGAGACAGGCAGATGTCCGGCCACTCTAAATGGGCTACGACGAAGCACAAGAAGGCCGTGATCGACGCCAAGCGCGGCAAGCTCTTCGCGAAGATGATCAAGAACATCGAGGTCGCGGCCCGCACCGGCGGCGCCGACGTCTCGGGTAACCCGACCCTCTTCGACGCCATCCAGAAGGCCAAGAAGAGCTCGGTCCCGAACAAGAACATCGACTCCGCGGTCAAGCGCGGCGCCGGTCTCGAGGCCGGTGGCGCCGACTACGAGACGATCATGTACGAGGGTTACGGCCCGAACGGCGTCGCGGTGCTCATCGAGTGCCTCACCGACAACCGCAACCGTGCCGCGTCCGACGTCCGCGTCGCCATGACCCGCAACGGCGGCTCGATGGCCGACCCGGGCTCCGTCTCGTACCTGTTCCACCGCAAGGGCGTCGTGATCGTGCCCAAGGGCGAGCTGGGCGAGGACGACGTGCTCGGCGCCGTCCTGGACGCGGGCGCCGAAGAGGTCAACGACCTCGGCGACACCTTCGAGGTGCTCAGCGAGGCCACCGACCTGGTCGCGGTCCGCACCGCCCTCCAGGAAGCCGGCATCGACTACGACTCGGCCGACGCCAACTTCGTCCCGACCATGCAGGTCGAGCTGGACGAAGAGGGCGCCCGCAAGATCTTCAAGCTGATCGACGCCCTGGAGGACAGCGACGACGTGCAGAACGTCTTCGCCAACTTCGACGTCTCCGACGAGGTCATGGCGAAGGTCGACGCGTAGGCGCTCCGCACAGACCTGCGCCCCGTGCGGGGTGCGAACGGGCCGACGGGACACACCCCCGTCGGCCCGTCGCGTTGTCAGAGGGACCCGATAGCCTGCACGGACAGGCGATGGGAGGGGCTAACGTGCGCGTGCTGGGGGTCGACCCGGGACTCACCCGGTGCGGTGTCGGGGTGGTCGAAGGAGTGGCGGGCAGGCCGCTCGCGATGCGCGGCGTCGGCGTCGTCCGCACGCCCGCCGACGCCGAGTTGGGCCATCGGCTCGTCGCCATCGAGCAGGGCATCGAGCAGTGGCTCGACGAGCACCGGCCCGAAGTCGTCGCCGTGGAGCGCGTGTTCAGCCAGCACAACGTCCGTACGGTGATGGGCACCGCCCAGGCCAGCGCCGTCGCCATGCTCTGCGCCTCGCGCCGCGGCATCCCCGTCGCCCTGCACACCCCCAGCGAGGTCAAGGCCGCCGTCACCGGCAGCGGCCGCGCCGACAAGGCCCAGGTGGGCGCGATGGTCACCCGCCTCCTGCGGCTCGACGCGCCGCCCAAGCCCGCCGACGCCGCGGACGCCCTGGCCCTGGCCATCTGCCACATCTGGCGCGCCCCCGCACAGAGCCGTCTGCAGCAGGCGGTCGCCCAGAACCGCCTCCAGCAGGCCGTGGCCCGGCACGCCGCACAGACCGCCGGAACCACCCCCGCGCCGACCACCCCCACCCGGAACCCCAGGGCCACGGCCCCGACAGCACAGAAAGGCCGTACCCCATGATCGCCTTCGTCAGCGGCCCGGTCGCCGCCCTCGCCCCCGATGCGGCGGTGCTCGAAGTGGGCGGCATCGGCATGGCCGTCCAGTGCACGCCGAACACGCTCTCCACGCTCCGCGTCGGCCAGCAGGCCAAGCTCGCCACCTCCCTGGTCGTCCGCGAGGACTCCCTCACGCTCTACGGCTTCGCGGACGACGACGAGCGCCAGACCTTCGAGCTGCTGCAGACCGCGAGCGGCGTCGGCCCGCGCCTGGCCCAGGCCATGCTTGCCGTGCACAGCCCGGACGCCCTGCGCCGCGCGGTCTCCACCGGTGACGAGAAGGCGCTCACCGCCGTCCCCGGCATCGGCAAGAAGGGCGCCCAGAAGCTCCTCCTGGAGTACAAGGACCGCCTCGGCGAGCCCCTCGGCACCGGCGGCCCCGCCATCGGCACCGCCGTCACCTCCGGCTGGCGCGACCAGCTGCACGCCGCCCTGATCGGCCTCGGGTACGCCACGCGCGAGGCCGACGAGGCCGTCGCCGCCGTCACCCCGCAGGCCGAGGCCACCGAAGGCACCCCGCAGGTCGGCCAGCTCCTCAAGGCCGCGCTCCAGACCCTGAACCGCACCCGCTAGCCCCGGGCACGCACACCCGCCAGCCCCTAGAACCGCATCGCGAGGCACACCGCATGAACTGGGACGACACGACCGACGACGCCGACGCCACGGCCGACCGGCTCGTCGGGCCCGCCGCGGAGCGGCTGGTGGAATCCGTCGCCGACGGCGAGGACCAGGCGGTCGAGGCCGCCCTGCGCCCCAAGGACCTGGGCGAGTTCATCGGGCAGGAGAAGGTCCGCGAACAGCTCGACCTCGTCCTGCGCGCGGCCCGCGCGCGCGGCGCCACCGCCGACCACGTGCTGCTCTCCGGCGCGCCCGGCCTCGGCAAGACGACCCTCTCGATGATCATCGCCGCCGAGATGGGCGCCCCGATCCGCATTACCAGCGGCCCCGCCATCCAGCACGCGGGCGACCTCGCCGCGATCCTCTCCTCCCTCCAGGAGGGCGAGGTCCTCTTCCTCGACGAGATCCACCGGATGTCGCGGCCCGCCGAGGAGATGCTCTACATGGCGATGGAGGACTTCCGCGTCGACGTCATCGTGGGCAAGGGCCCCGGCGCCACCGCCATCCCCCTGGAGCTGCCGCCCTTCACCCTGGTCGGCGCCACCACGCGCGCGGGCCTGCTGCCCCCGCCGCTGCGCGACCGCTTCGGCTTCACCGCCCACATGGAGTTCTACGAACCGGCCGAGCTGGAGCGGGTCGTGCACCGCTCCGCCCAGCTGCTCGATGTGGAGATCGACCCCGACGGCGCCGCCGAGATCGCGGGCCGCTCGCGCGGCACGCCCCGTATCGCCAACCGTCTGCTGCGCCGCGTCCGGGACTACGCCCAGGTCAAGGCCGACGGATCGATCGACAGGGACATCGCGGGCGCGGCCCTCGCGGTCTACGAGGTCGACGGGCGCGGCCTGGACCGCCTCGACCGCGCCGTCCTGGAGGCCCTGCTCAAACTGTTCGGCGGCGGGCCCGTCGGTCTGTCGACGCTCGCGGTCGCGGTGGGGGAGGAGCGCGAGACGGTCGAGGAGGTGGCGGAGCCCTTCCTCGTACGGGAAGGACTGCTCGCCCGCACCCCGCGCGGCCGCGTCGGCACCCCCGCGGCGTGGGCGCACCTCGGCCTCGTCCCCCCGCGTCAGGCGGGCGGAAAGGGACAACAGGACCTGTTCGGGACGTGATAAGGACGGTAGGGCACCGCGGGCGAGAGGCAACGGCGCGGAGAGTCGACCCCTCAGGAACTGCGGTGCCATGCTGAGCGTTGTTCGTTAGGTGCGGACTCGCTTAGACTCCGCCGATGCCGCCCTTGCGGGTGGCGTACCCACCCCCATCCCCATGGCCGCTTACCTGCGCGGTCTGCGAAGGAAACTCCGTCCCGTGAATATCGTGACCCTCCTCCCCTTCATCGTGCTCATCGGGGCCATGTTCCTGATGACCCGGTCTGCCAAGAAGAAGCAGCAGGCCGCCGCGCAGATGCGTAACGAAATGCATCCCGGCACCGGCATCCGCACGATCGGGGGCATGTACGCCACCGTCAAGGAGGTTCACGACGAAGCCGTCCTCCTTGAGGTGGCCCCCGGTGTCCACGCCGTTTACGCGAAGAACTCGATCGGTGCCGTCCTCGACGACGACGAGTACAACCGCATCGTGCACGGCACCGAGGACGACCTGAAAGAGGACACCCCCGTCGTTCCGGACGACGCCTCTTCCCTGACCGAGACCGACGAGCCCGCCGACGCTTCCGACGACTCGCCCATCGACCTCGGCAAGAAGGACGCGGCCGCCGGGGCCGACGACGCGGAGCCGAAGAAGACCGACGGCGAGTCCGACGCGAAGTAGTCACGACCGGGGCCCGTGGGGCGCGCCGCTCGCGCTCCTCGGGCCCCGGATCACGTGCATTTCGCGCCGAATCTCGACACCACTTCATGGCCGCCCGCCCGGACCTCCGACGCTTACGGGGGAAGACCGGACGCCGGGCGGTTGGACAGGGAGAACGAGAAGGTGGCAGCACCGAAGAAGGGCCGAAGGCAGAGCGCCCCGGGCAAGCCGGGACGCTCTCTGGTCTTCATCCTGATCGCCCTCGTGGCGCTGACCGGGGGAATGTTCCTCTCCGGGCACACCACGCCGCGCCTGGGCATCGACCTCGCCGGCGGCACGAGCATCACGCTCGAGGCCAAGAACGAGCCGGGCCAGAAGGACGCGATCAACCCGACCAACATGAACACCGCGGTTGACATCATCAACAACCGCGTCAACGGTCTGGGTGTCTCCGAGGCCGAGGTTCAGACCCAGGGCGACAAGAACATCATCGTCAACATCCCCAAGGGTTCGAACGAGAAGCAGGCGCGCGAGCAGGTCGGCACGACCGCTCAGCTCTACTTCCGTCCGGTGATCACGCAGGCCCCCGGCCAGCCCCAGCCCGACCCCTCCGCCAGCCCCTCGTCCGGTACGGACAAGGAGAAGGGCAAGGACAAGGGCAAGGACGAGGCCACCGACAAGGCCACGGACAAGGCGAACTCCCCGTCCGGCGACCCGTCGCCGCAGGGCCGCGCCGTCAGCGAGGCCCTGAAGGCCGACCCGACGCCGTCGGACAAGGCCAAGGACGGCCAGGACGGCAAGAAGAACGACAAGGCGCCGACGCCGGACCCGGCCACCGCCAAGCTGCAGGAGAAGTTCACCAAGCTCGACTGCACGGACAAGAAGGCCCGCGCCGAGGCCGGCCGCGGCGTGAAGCCCTCCGACCCGACGGTCGCCTGCGGCAAGAGCCCCGACGGCAAGACGTGGGACAAGTTCATCCTCGCCCCCGCCGAGCTGAACGGTAAGGACGTCGACGACGCCAAGGCGGCCATCAGGCAGGAGACCGGTGCCTGGGTCGTCAACATGGAGTTCACGAAGGGTGGCTCCAAGAAGTTCTCCGAGGTCACCAGCAAGATCAAGACGCAGCAGCCGCCGCAGAACCAGTTCGCGATCGTCCTCGACGGCGAAGTGGCCTCGGCGCCCAGCGTCAGCACGACCCTGAACAGCAACGCCGAGATCTCCGGCAGCTTCGACCAGGAGTCGGCGAAGGACCTCGCCAACATCCTGTCGTACGGCGCCCTGCCCCTCACCTTCCACGAGCAGAGCGTCACGACGGTCAGCCCCGCCCTCGGCGGCGAGCAGCTCCAGGCCGGCCTCATCGCGGGCGCCATCGGCCTCGCGCTCGTCATCATCTACCTGGTGGCGTACTACCGCGGCCTGTCGCTCATCGCCATCGCGAGCCTCCTGGTCTCCGCGGCGCTGACGTACACGATCATGACGCTGCTCGGCCCGACCATTAAGTTCGCGCTGAACCTGCCCGCGGTGTGTGGTGCGATCGTCGCCATCGGCATCACGGCGGACTCGTTCATCGTGTTCTTCGAACGCATCCGTGACGAGATCCGCGAGGGCCGCACGCTGCGTCCCGCCGTCGAGCGGGCCTGGCCGCGCGCCCGGCGCACCATCCTGGTCTCCGACTTCGTGTCGTTCCTCGCCGCCGCCGTGCTCTTCGTCGTCACGGTCGGCAAGGTGCAGGGCTTCGCGTTCACGCTCGGCCTGACCACCCTGCTCGACGTCGTGGTGGTCTTCTTCTTCACCAAGCCGCTGATGACGCTCATGGCGCGCAAGAAGTTCTTCGCGAGCGGCCACAAGTGGTCCGGCCTCGACCCGAAGCGGCTCGGCGCCAAGCCCCCGCTGCGCCGGTCCCGCCGCACCGCTCCCCCCGCCGGCCCTGTCGACCCGAAGGAGGCGTGAGATGTCGAAGCTCGGCAATCTCGGCGCCAGGCTCTACCGCGGTGAGGTCGGCTACGACTTCGTCGGCAAGCGCAAGATCTGGTACGGCATCTCGATACTGATCACCATCACGGCCATCGTCGGCCTGGCGGTGCGCGGCCTGAACATGGGCATCGAGTTCGAGGGTGGCGCCGTCTTCAACACCCCGAAGACCAGCGTCTCGGTGGCGCAGGCCGAGGAGTCGGCGGAGAAGGCGTCCGGTCACGACGCGATCGTCCAGAAGCTGGGCGGCGACAAGCTCCGCATCCAGATCGCGGGCGTGGACATCAAGAAGTCCGACCAGATCAAGCGGGCGCTGGCCGAGGACCTGGACGTGAAGGCCGGCGACATCGACGCCGACCTGGTGGGCCCCAGCTGGGGCGAGCAGATCGCCAACAAGGCCTGGCAGGGCCTGGCGATCTTCATGGTCCTGGTGGTGATCTACCTGGCCATCGCCTTCGAGTGGCGCATGGCCCTGGCGGCGCTCATCGCGCTCATCCACGACATCACCATCACCGTGGGTGTGTACGCACTGGTCGGCTTCGAGGTCACCCCCGGCACGGTGATCGGTCTGCTGACCATCCTCGGTTATTCGCTCTACGACACGGTCGTGGTCTTCGACAGCTTGAAGGAGCAGTCGAAGGACATCACCAAGCAGACCCGGTGGACGTACAGCGAACTCGCCAACCGCAGCATCAACGGCACCCTGGTGCGCTCCATCAACACCACGGTCGTCGCGCTGCTCCCGGTGGCGGGCCTGCTCTTCATCGGTGGCGGCGTGCTCGGCGCCGGCATGCTCAACGACATCTCGCTGTCGCTGTTCGTCGGCCTCGCGGCCGGTGCGTACTCCTCGATCTTCATCGCCACGCCGCTCGTCGCCGACTTCAAGGAGCGCGAGCCGCAGATGAAGGCCCTCAAGAAGCGGGTGCTCGCCAAGCGCGCGGCGGCCGCGGCCAAGGGCGAGTCGGCGGAGGCGCCGGAGTCCGCCGCTGACGAGTACGCGCGGGACGAGGAGCTCGGTGACGCCGCTCCGGCGGTCGTCGGGCCCCGTACGCAGCCGCCGTCCCGCAACCGCGGCAAGGGCCGCCCCTCGGGGAAGCGCCGATGACCGAGCTCGCAGACGTCACGGAGCTGCTCGTCAGCCGCATCCGTGACGTGCCGGACTACCCCAAGCCGGGCGTGATGTTCAAGGACATCACCCCGCTCCTTGCGGACCCGGCCGCGTTCTCGGCGCTCACGGACACGCTGACCGACCTCAGCGTGCGGCACGGCGCCACGAAGATCGTCGGTCTGGAGGCCCGGGGCTTCATCCTCGGCGCCCCGGTCGCGGTCCGCGCCGGGCTCGGCTTCGTCCCCGTACGCAAGGCGGGCAAGCTGCCCGGAGCGACGCTCAAGCAGGCCTACGACCTGGAGTACGGCAGCGCCGAGATCGAGGTGCACGCCGAGGACCTGGCCGCGGGCGACCGCGTCATGGTCATCGACGACGTCCTCGCCACCGGCGGCACCGCGGCGGCCTCGGTGGAGCTCATCCGCCGCTCGGGCGCCGAGGTGGCCGGGGTCGCGGTTCTCATGGAGCTCGGTTTCCTCGACGGCCGGCAGCGGCTCGAGCCCGCCCTCGCCGGGGCGCCGCTGGAGGCGCTGATCACCGTCTGAGACGGCTCGCGGCACGACGCGACGGGCGCCCCGGTACCTGCCGGGGCGCCCGTCGCCGTTTCGGCCGGTTCCCGCTCTGGACCCGGCCCACGCGGGGACCCGGACCGCGACGGGCACCGCACCGGGCGGACCGACGGACGCCGGCGGCGGTGACCGCGGGAATCCACCGATCGTCCCGCACGTTTCTCCAGTACAGAGGCGTCCCACCGGCCGAAGGCGACCCTGCGGCCCAGGATCGATACCATGGGTTCTTCGGGGCCTGACCGGGGGACCCGGATCGCGCACAGGGAGCGCTCTTGCCAGACGAGTCCCAGCCACTCACCGCCGCCAAGGCCGCGCAGAAGGCCCAGCAGGCCTCGGCGGGCACCGGCGCGTCCGCGAACAAGGCAGACGGCGCGCAGGCCGGCACGTCCGCGCAGCGCGCCAAGGGAGAGGTCTCCCGGGGCGACAAACCGGCCGAGCAGCCCCGCCCGAAGCCGCCCGCCGACCACCATCCGACGGCCCCCGCCGTCCGGCCCGCCACCGGCCAGCCCGCGCGCTCGGGCTCCTCCAACCGCGTGCGGGCCCGCCTCGCCCGGCTCGGCGTCCAGCGCTCCAACCCGTACAACCCGGTCCTGGAGCCCCTGCTGCGCATAGTGCGGAGCAACGACCCCAAGATCGAGACGGCGACGCTGCGCCAGATCGAGCGGGCCTACCAGGTCGCCGAGCGCTGGCACCGCGGCCAGAAGCGCAAGAGCGGCGACCCGTACATCACGCACCCGCTCGCCGTGACGACCATCCTCGCCGAGCTCGGCATGGACCCGGCCACCCTGATGGCCGGGCTCCTGCACGACACCGTCGAGGACACCGAGTACGGCCTGGACACCCTCAAGCGCGACTTCGGCGACCAGGTCGCCCTGCTCGTCGACGGCGTCACCAAGCTGGACAAGGTCAAGTTCGGCGAGGCCGCGCAGGCCGAGACCGTGCGCAAGATGGTCGTCGCCATGGCCAAGGACCCGCGCGTCCTGGTCATCAAGCTCGCCGACCGCCTGCACAACATGCGCACCATGCGCTACCTCAAGCGCGAGAAGCAGGAGAAGAAGGCCCGCGAGACCCTGGAGATCTACGCTCCGCTGGCGCACCGCCTGGGCATGAACACCATCAAGTGGGAGCTGGAGGACCTCGCCTTCGCGATCCTCTACCCCAAGATGTACGACGAGATCGTGCGCCTGGTCGCCGAGCGCGCCCCCAAGCGCGACGAGTACCTGGCCATAGTGACCGACGAGGTCCAGGCCGACCTGCGCGCCGCCCGCATCAAGGCCACCGTCACCGGACGCCCCAAGCACTACTACAGCGTCTACCAGAAGATGATCGTCCGCGGCCGCGACTTCGCGGAGATCTACGACCTGGTGGGCATCCGCGTCCTGGTCGACACGGTCCGCGACTGCTACGCCGCCCTCGGCACCGTGCACGCGCGATGGAACCCGGTCCCCGGCCGGTTCAAGGACTACATCGCGATGCCGAAGTTCAACATGTACCAGTCGCTGCACACGACGGTCATCGGCCCCAACGGCAAGCCCGTCGAGCTGCAGATCCGCACCTTCGACATGCACCGCCGCGCCGAGTACGGCATCGCCGCGCACTGGAAGTACAAGCAGGAGGCCGTCGCCGGCGCCTCCAAGGTGCGCACCGACGTGCCGAAGAAGACCGGCAAGGACGACCACCTCAACGACATGGCGTGGCTGCGCCAGCTGCTCGACTGGCAGAAGGAGACCGAAGACCCCAGCGAGTTCCTCGAATCGCTGCGCTTCGACCTCTCGCGCAACGAGGTCTTCGTCTTCACGCCCAAGGGCGACGTCATAGCGCTGCCCGCGGGCGCGACCCCGGTCGACTTCTCGTACGCGGTGCACACCGAGGTCGGCCACCGCACCATAGGCGCACGGGTCAACGGCCGCCTCGTACCGCTCGAATCCACCCTGGACAACGGCGACTTGGTGGAGGTCTTCACCTCCAAGGCGGCCGGCGCGGGCCCCTCCCGCGACTGGCTCGGCTTCGTCAAGTCGCCCCGGGCGCGCAACAAGATCCGCGCGTGGTTCTCCAAGGAGCGCCGCGACGAGGCGATCGAGCAGGGCAAGGACGCCATCGCGCGGGCCATGCGCAAGCAGAACCTGCCGATCCAGCGCATCCTCACCGGCGACTCCCTGGTCACCCTCGCGCACGAGATGCGCTACCCCGACATCTCCTCGCTCTACGCGGCGATCGGCGAGGGCCACGTCACCGCGCAGTCCGTCGTGCAGAAGCTCGTGCAGGCCCTGGGCGGCGAGGAGGCCGCCAACGAGGACATCGCCGAGAGCGCGCCGCCCTCGCGCGGGCGCAGCAAGCGCCGCTCCAACGCCGACCCGGGCGTCGTGGTCAAGGGCGTCGAGGACGTGTGGGTCAAGCTGGCCCGCTGCTGCACGCCCGTCCCCGGCGACCCCATCATCGGCTTCGTCACCCGCGGCAGCGGCGTATCGGTGCACCGCAGCGACTGCGTCAACGTGGACTCGCTCTCGCGTGAGCCCGAGCGGATCCTGGAGGTCGAGTGGGCGCCCACCCAGTCCTCGGTCTTCCTGGTCGCCATCCAGGTCGAGGCCCTGGACCGCTCGCGGCTGCTCTCCGACGTCACGCGCATCCTCTCGGACCAGCACGTGAACATCCTGTCGGCGGCCGTCCAGACCTCCCGCGACCGCGTCGCCACCTCCCGCTTCACCTTCGAGATGGGCGACCCCAAGCACCTGGGGCACGTCCTCAAGGCGGTCAGGGGGGTGGAGGGCGTCTACGACGTCTACCGGGTCACCTCGACGCGCAGGCCCTGAGGCCGACGCGCGGACCCTGCCGCCCGTCACACATGGGTCCGCCCCCGACGCTTCGCGCCGGGGGCGGACCCATGTGCCGTGCGGGCCGTGTCAGCCGCCGAACTCGTGCAGACCCTTGAGGGCCTGGTCGAGGAGCGCCTGGCGGCCGTCGAGCTCCTTCTGGAGCTTGTCGGCCTTGGCGTCGTTGCCCGCGGCGCGAGCCTTCTCGATCTGCTCCGTCAGCTTGTCCACCGCCGCCTGCAGCTGCCCCGTCAGGCCCGCGGCCCGAGCCCGTGCCTCCGGGTTCGTCCGGCGCCACTCGGCCTCCTCGGACTCCTGCAGCGCCCGCTCCACGGCGTGCATCCGGCCCTCGACCTTCGGGCGGGCGTCCCGCGGGACGTGGCCGATGGCCTCCCAGCGCTCGTTGATGGAACGGAACGCGGCACGGGCCGCCTTCAGATCCGTCACCGGGACGAGCTTCTCGGCCTCGTCGGCCAGCTCCTCCTTGAGCTTGAGGTTCTCGCCCTGCTCCGCGTCGCGCTCGGCGAAGACCGAGCTGCGCGCCGCGAAGAACACGTCCTGGGCGCCGCGGAAGCGGTTCCACAGGTCGTCCTCGTGCTCGCGCTGGGCGCGGCCCGCGGCCTTCCAGTCGGCCATCAGCTCGCGGTAACGCGCCGCCGTCGGACCCCAGTCCGTCGACTTCGACAGCGCCTCGGCCTCGCCGACCAGCTTCTCCTTGGCCTTGCGGGCGTCCTCGCGCTGCGCGTCGAGGGACGCGAAGTGCGCCTTGCGCCGCTTGGAGAACGCCGAGCGGGCGTGCGAGAAGCGGTGCCACAACTCGTCGTCCGACTTGCGGTCGAGCCGCGGCAGACCCTTCCAGGTGTCCACCAGGGCCCGCAGCCGCTCGCCGGCCGCCCGCCACTGCTCGCTCTGGGCCAGCTCCTCGGCCTCGGTGACCAGGGCCTCCTTCGCGTGCCGCGCCTCGTCGGACTGCTTGGCCTTCTGGACCTTGCGCTCCTCGCGGCGCGACTCGACGCTCTCCACGAGCTTGTCGAGCCGCTTGCCCAGGGCGTCCAGATCGCCGACCGCGTGCGCCTCGTCGACCTGCTGGCGCAGATGGCCGATGGCGGTCATGGCGTCCTTGGCGGACAGGTCGGTCGTCTTCACCCGGCGCTCGAGAAGTCCGATTTCGACGACCAGACCGTCGTACTTGCGCTCGAAATAGGCGAGGGCCTCGTCCGGAGATCCTGCCTGCCACGAACCGACCACTCGCTCGCCGCCGTCGGCCGTACGCACGTACACGGTCCCCGTCTCGTCGACGCGGCCCCACGGGTCGCTGCTCACAGCGCCTCCTCCACATGATGCCTGCGCAGGGCCTTCGGGCCCCCGGCATCGTCCACAGTTTCGTCACCGCCAACATAGGCGACCGGCGGGGCGGCTGTCCGCATCCCGCGCGTTTGAAGTTTGCCCACCGGGCCTCAGGATTTGGTGACGGTGGCCTTGTCCACGACGACCGTCGCGTTGGGTGCGCCGTCGCCCCGACCACTGCTCTCGCCGGCGGCCGCGATCTTCTTCAGGACCTTCATCCCGGAATCGGAAATGGTCCCGAACGGTGTGTAGTCGGGCGGCAGCTGACTGTCCTGGTAGACCAGGAAGAACTGGCTGCCGCCGGTGTTCCGGCCCTTCTTCTTCGCGGCGTCGTACTGGTTCGCCATGGCGACCGTGCCCGCCGGATACACGTTGTCCTTCAGGCGCTTGTCCTTGAGGTTCTCGTCCGGGATCGAGTAGCCGGGGCCGCCCTCGCCGGTGCCCTTGGGGTCACCGCACTGCAGGACGTAGATGCCGCCGGTGGTCAGGCGGTGGCACTTGGTGTGGTCGAGGTAGCCCTTGTTCACCAGGAAGTCGAACGAGTTGACGGTGTGCGGGGCCTTCGCCGCGTCCAGATCGAGGCCGATGTCGCCGCACGTCGTCGCGAGGTTCATCCGGTACTTTGCCGACTTGTCGATGGTGAGCGCCGGCTCCTTCTTGAAGCTCAGCGGCTTCACGGCGCCGGGCGCCGCCTTCTTGCAGGGATCCTTCGGCTGCGCGGCCGCGTCGTCCTTCGCCGCCTCGTCGCCGTCGAAGGCGCCCGCCGCGTACGACACCGCGGCACCGGCCACGACCACCGCGAGCGCCCCCGCGATCACCGCGTTGCGCATCCGGGCCCGGCGCCGCGCGGCCTCCCGCCGCTCCTGCTGGCGCGCGAACTTCTCCCGGGCGAGCTGCCGCCGCCGCTGCTCGTTGCTGACCACCGGGTCTCTCCCCTTGTCCTGGGACCCATTCCGGGACCACCTGAATGTGCCCCGTACCGTATATGGGTTACCTGTGGAATCGGCAGCGCCGGTAGGCTCTGATCTGCCGCGTTCTCCCGCCGGGGGCCGCGGTTCCCCCGCCGGACGACGAACGAAGGACGATCGTGCTCATTGCCGGGTTCCCCGCCGGGGCCTGGGGCACCAACTGCTATGTGGTCGCCCCCGCCGCAGGCGAGGAGTGCGTGATCATCGACCCGGGCCACCAGGCCGCCCAGGGAGTCGAGGACGCACTCGAGAAGCATCGGCTCAAGCCCGTCGCGGTCATCCTCACCCACGGCCACATCGACCATGTCGCCTCGGTCGTCCCGGTGTGCGGAGCGCACGACGTCCCCGCGTGGATCCACCCCTCGGACCGGTACATGATGAGCGACCCCGAGAAGGCGCTCGGCCGCTCCATCGGGATGCCGCTGATGGGCGAGCTGACCGTGGGGGAGCCCGACGACCTGCGGGAGCTGTCCGACGGCGCCGACCTGAAGCTGGCGGGCCTCGACTTCTCCGTCGCGCACGCGCCGGGCCATACGAAGGGGTCGGTGACCTTCCGGATGCCCGAGACGTCCGAGGTCCCCTCGGTCTTCTTCTCGGGCGATCTGCTCTTCGCCGGCTCCATCGGACGCACCGACCTGCCCGGCGGCAGCCACACCGAGATCCTCGAGTCACTGGGCCGCGTGTGCCTGCCGCTCGACGACTCGACCGTGGTGCTGTCCGGCCACGGCCCCCAGACATCCATCGGCCAGGAGCGCGCCACCAACCCGTATCTGCGGCAGGTGGCCGCCGGCTTGGGCGCGGACGACATGTCCGCCCCGCGACGAGGAATGTGACGAGAGAAATTCCGTGAGCACCTTCAAGGCCCCCAAGGGCACCTACGACCTGCTGCCGCCCGACTCCGCGAAGTTCCTCGCGGTGCGCGAGGCCATCGCGGCGCCGCTGCGTGACTCCGGCTACGGCTACATCGAGACGCCCGGGTTCGAGAACGTCGAGCTCTTCGCCCGCGGTGTCGGTGAGTCCACCGACATCGTCACCAAGGAGATGTACGCCTTCACCACCAAGGGCGGCGACGAACTCGCGCTGCGCCCCGAAGGCACCGCCTCCGTGCTGCGCGCCGCCCTGGAGGGCAACCTCCACAAGGCCGGCAACCTCCCGGTCAAGCTCTGGTACTCGGGCTCGTACTACCGCTACGAGCGCCCCCAGAAGGGCCGCTACCGCCACTTCTCCCAGGTGGGCGCCGAGGCCATCGGTGCCGAGGACCCGGCGCTCGACGCGGAGCTGATCATCCTGGCCGACCAGGCGTACCGCGCCCTGGGCCTGCGCAACTTCCGCATCCTGCTCAACTCGCTGGGCGACAAGGAGTGCCGTCCCCTCTACCGGGCCGCGCTGCAGGAGTTCCTGCGCGGGCTCGACCTGGACGAGGAGACACGTCGACGTGTCGACATCAACCCGCTCCGCGTCCTCGACGACAAGCGTCCCGACGTCCAGAAGCAGCTGGTGGGCGCGCCCTCGCTGCGCGACCACCTCTGCGACGCCTGCAAGGCGTACCACGAGGAGGTCCGCGAGCTGATCACGGCGGCGGGCGTCGTCTTCGAGGACGACGAGAAGCTGGTCCGCGGCCTGGACTACTACACGCGCACCACCTTCGAGTTCGTCCACGACGGCCTCGGCTCGCAGTCCGCGGTGGGCGGCGGCGGCCGCTACGACGGTCTGTCCGAGATGATCGGCGGCCCCTCGCTGCCCTCGGTCGGCTGGGCGCTCGGCGTGGACCGCACGGTGCTGGCCCTGGAGGCGGAGGGCGTCGAGCTCGAACTCCCCGCGTCCACCAGCGTGTTCGCGGTGCCGCTCGGCGAGGAGGCGCGCCGCGTCCTGTTCGCCAAGGTGACGGAGTTGCGCAAGGCCGGCGTCGCGGCGGACTTCAGCTTCGGCGGCAAGGGCCTCAAGGGCGCGATGAAGAACGCGAACCGCAGCGGCGCGCGCTTCACCGTCGTCGCGGGCGAGCGCGACCTCGCCGAGGGCGTCGTCCAGCTCAAGGACATGGAGTCCGGGGAGCAGGACGCGGTCGCGGTGGACGACCTCGTGGCGACGCTGAAGGCGAAGCTGGGCAAGTAGAAGGGCCTCTGCGGCGCTTGGGGAGCGGGGCCGTCCGGGGCAGAGGCCCCGGCACCTCGCTCCAGGGCCTCGCGATCTCGCTCCGGGGGGGCGGGGCTCAGTCCAAGAGGCCGAGGCGCAGAGCAGTCGTCACCGCTGCGGTGCGGTCGTCGACGTCCAACTTGCCGAAGGCGCGCAGCAGATGCGTCTTCACCGTGGATTCGGCGACGTACAGCCGACGCCCGATCTCCGCGTTCGTACAGCCCTCGGCGACGAGCCGCAGCACGGCCGTCTCCCGCCCGGAGAGCCGCGGCCGCTCGGGCCGGGCGCGCAACTGGTCCACCAGGCGCGCCGCGACCGACGGCGCGAGGACGGTCTCGCCCCGCGCGGCGGCCCGCACGGCGTCGGCCAGTTCACCGCGGGCCAGGTCCTTGAGCAGATAGCCCGCGGCGCCCGCCTCCACGGCACGCAGGATGTCGCGGTCGGTCTCGTACGTCGTGAGCACGATGACCCGGCACGCGAGCCCCGCGGCGGCCATCCGCTCGATGGAGTCGACGCCGCCCCCGCCGGGCATCCGCAGGTCCATCAGGACGATGTCGGGGCGCAGTTCGGCCACCAGCGCCTCCGCGCACGGGCCGCTCGACGCCTCCCCGACGACCGCGAGACCGGGCTCGGCGCTGAGCATGGCGCGCAGCCCCTCGCGTACGACGGGATGGTCGTCGGAGAGCACGACACGGATCACGGGGCGCTCCTCTCCGGTACGGGGGCGGGGACGGGCAGCACCACGGCGACCGTCGTACCCTCCCGGGGGCCGCTGGTCACCTCGGCGGTGCCGCCGACCTCGGCGACGCGGGCCCGCAGCCCCCGCAGCCCGTAGCCGGGCGGTGCGCACCCGGGATCGAAACCACTGCCCTCGTCCCGCACCACCAGCGTCAGCGAGCCCTCCCCGTACGCCAGTGTGACGTGCGCCGCGGCGCCGGAACCGGCGTGCTTGCGCACGTTGGCCAGAGCCTCCTGGCAGGAGCGCAGGGCGACGACTTCGAGGCCGGCCGGCAGGGGCCGCGCCTCGCCTGTGACGGCGACATCGGCCCCGTGCCGTGCGGCGAGCCGGCGCAGCGCCTCGGGCAGCGGGCCGCCGTCCAGATCGGCGGGGGCGCCCCCGGCGACCAGGGCTCGTGCCTCGGCGAGGTTCTGCCGTGCGGTGGCCTCCATCAGGGCGAGGTGACGGCGGACGGCGGGCATGTTCCGGTCCAGCTCCGCGTCGACGGCCTGGACGAGCATGAGGACGCTGGCGAAGCCCTGCGCGAGGGTGTCGTGGATCTCCCGGGACATGCGCTCGCGCTCGGCGAGGGCGCCGCGCTCGGCGGAGAGCCGGGCGACTTCCGCACGGCTGGTCCGCAACTTGGCGATCAGACCGGCGCGTTCGGCGCTCTGCTCGATGACGCGCAGCGTCCAGACGCCGACGGCCACCGAGAAGACCAGGGTGACCGCGGCGAAGAGGACGTTGTAGAAGACGTCCTGCGACGTCGGCCGCCACAGCACCGCCCAGAGCGTCACCGGCACGAGGTTGACGACGACGATCGCGACCAGCGCGGGGCGCGTGCGCAGCGCCATGAAGCACTGGGGGATGAGCGCGAAGGCCATCAGCCGGGTCTCACCGACCAGGGTGCCGGGCGGCAGGAACAGCAGGATCGTGCCCGCGACGTAGAGGTGCGCCCGCCGGGCGTCGCTGCCCTCGCTCATCAGGACCGGCCGTCCGACGCCGATGTACCAGGGCACGAGCAGCAGGAGCAGCGCGGCGGTGACCCCGCGGACGGGCCGGTCCGCGTCCGCCGTGCCGAGGACGAAGGCGAGCGTGGCCAGCCAGACCACGGCGAAGTAGGTGTCCCAGAGCCGGAAAGTCCGGTTCCAGACGTCGGAGTTCACGCCGCCGGAGTCCACGCTCTCCGGCGTGGCCTCTGCCGTGCCGCCCGCCACGTCGTCCGTCATGCCGTCAACCCTCCCGCCGAACCGAACACATCGGGACCCCCGTACGTGCCTCCTTATGTCCATCGAACGGTGGACACACAGGAGCGTGCGGCACAATGTGCGTGCCCGCGGCCACCACAAGCGACGGAACGGCGTGATGAGCAAAACGATGTCAGCGAAGGACGACGCCCTGGACGACCGGGACCGTTCGGGCGCTTCCGGTGCCGTCGGCGGCAGCCGCGCGCTCGCCCTGCTCCTGGTGATCACCGGCGCCGCCGGCCTGCTCGCCTCCTGGGTCATCACCCTCGACAAGTTCGAGCTCCTGAAGGACCCGAATTTCCAGCCGGGCTGCAGCATCAACCCCGTCGTCGCCTGCGGCAGCATCATGAAGAGCGAGCAGGCGGAGGCCTTCGGCTTCCCGAACCCGATGCTCGGCCTGGTCGCCTACGGGATCGTGATCTGCGTCGGCATGAGCCTCCTCGCCGGCGCCCGCTTCCCCCGCTGGTACTGGCTCACGTTCAACGCGGGCATGCTCTTCGGCGTCGGCTTCTGCACCTGGCTGATGATCCAGTCGCTCTACCACATCAACGCGCTCTGCCTCTGGTGCACGCTCGCCTGGGTCATCACGCTCGTGATGTTCTGGTACGTCACCTCGTCCAACATCCGCGCCGGATTCCTGCCCGCCCCCGCCTGGGCCAGGAGCTTCCTCGCGGACTTCACCTGGGCCCTCCCCGTGATGCACACCGGCGTCATCGCGATGCTGATCCTCACGCGCTGGGGCGCCGACCTCTGGGCCTGAGAGCCTGGGCCCGGGCAGGCTCCGAGCGGGTGGAACCGGCTCCCCGCGGGATTGTCAGTGGGGTGACATAGGGTTCTTGACGTGGAGCCCGACCTGTTCACCGCCGCAGCCGAAGACCGCCAGGAGAAGGACCCGTCCAGCAGTCCCCTGGCCGTCCGGATGCGCCCCCGCACCCTCGACGAAGTCGTCGGCCAGCAGCATCTGCTCAAGCCGGGCTCGCCCCTGCGCCGCCTGGTCGGCGAGGGCGGAGGAGGTCCCGCGGGACCCTCCTCGGTATTCCTGTGGGGCCCGCCCGGCATCGGCAAGACCACCTTGGCGTACGTCGTCTCCAAGGCGACGAACAAGCGCTTCGTCGAGCTCTCCGCGATCACCGCGGGCGTCAAGGAGGTGCGCGCCGTCATCGACGGGGCGCGCCGGGCGATGGGCGGCCACGGCAAGGAGACCGTCCTCTTCCTCGACGAGATCCACCGCTTCAGCAAGGCCCAGCAGGACTCCCTGCTGCCCGCCGTGGAGAACCGCTGGGTCACGCTGATCGCGGCGACCACCGAGAACCCGTACTTCTCGATCATCTCCCCGCTGCTCTCGCGCTCCCTGCTGCTCACCCTCGAACCGCTCACCGACGACGACCTGCGCGGCCTGCTCCGCCGGGCGCTCGCCGACGAGCGGGGGCTCGGCGGCGCCGTCGAGCTGCCCGAGGAGGCCGAGGACCACCTGCTGCGCATCGCGGGCGGCGACGCCCGGCGTGCCCTCACCGCCCTGGAGGCGGGCGCGGGCTCCGCCCTCGCCCAGGGCGAGAAGACGATCACCCTCCAGACCCTGGAGGAGTCCGTCGACCGGGCCGCCGTGAAGTACGACCGGGACGGCGACCAGCACTACGACGTGGCGAGCGCGCTCATCAAGTCCATCCGCGGCTCGGACGTCGACGCGGCCCTGCACTACCTGGCCCGCATGATCGAGGCGGGCGAGGACCCCCGCTTCATCGCCCGGCGCCTGATGATCTCCGCGAGCGAGGACATCGGCCTCGCCGACCCGACCGCCCTGCCCACCGCGGTCGCTGCCGCCCAGGCTGTCGCGATGATCGGCTTCCCGGAGGCCGCGCTCACCCTCAGCCACGCCACGATCGCCCTCGCCCTCGCCCCGAAGTCGAACGCCGCGACGATCGCCATCCAGCAGGCCCAGGCCGACGTCCGCGGCGGCCTCGCCGGCCCCGTCCCGCCCCACCTGCGCGACGGCCACTACAAGGGCGCGGCCAAGCTCGGCCACGCCCAGGGGTACGTGTATCCGCACGACGTCCCCGGCGGCATCGCCGCCCAGCAGTACGCACCGGACACCATCGAGGGCAAGCGCTACTACCAGCCCACGCGGTACGGCGCCGAGGCGCGGTACGCCGACGTGGTCGACCGGGTCCGCGCCCGCCTCAAGGGCGAGCAGCCCGAGACGTAGCCCGCCGCCGGGGGCCGGGTGGGGGCACCCCCGGCGACCCGGTACACTTGCCCGAAGCGCTGCGTCCCGTGCCGGTCCCGTACCGGCGCCACCAGATCGGGACATCCAGCCGGAACCCCACCGCCGCGAGGCACCGGGGATCCAGGAGCGTCGCGCACCGTCGAAGGTGTCGCGGGCAGCCCACCACCATCTCGTACTCCGGGAATCGGTCGGTGGGCCACTCGCGTGCTGCACATAGTGCCCAGACCAGGGAGCGGCTGCCTGGCGAGCCCCTGGCTCGCAAGGTTTCCCAGGCTGCGGATGCGACCTCCCCTAACCACTGGTGAAGCCGAATTCACAAGAAACAGAGAGGTTGGTTCATGCCGAACCAGTCCCGCCCCAAGGTCAAGAAGTCGCGTGCCCTCGGCATCGCGCTGACCCCGAAGGCCGTCAAGTACTTCGAGGCCCGCCCCTACCCGCCGGGCGAGCACGGCCGTGGGCGCAAGCAGAACTCGGACTACAAGGTCCGTCTGCTCGAGAAGCAGCGTCTGCGCGCGCAGTACGACCTGTCCGAGCGCCAGCTCGTCCGTGCCTACGAGCGCGCGTCCAAGACGCAGCTCAAGACCGGTGAGGCCCTGGTCATCGAGCTGGAGCGTCGTCTCGACGCCCTGGTCCTGCGTTCGGGCATCGCCCGCACGATCTACCAGGCCCGCCAGATGGTCGTGCACGGCCACATCGAGGTCAACGGTGGCAAGGTCGACAAGCCGTCGTACCGCGTCCGTCCCGACGACGTCGTGATGGTCCGCGAGCGCAGCCGCGAGAAGCCGCTGTTCCAGGTCGCCCGCGAGGGTGGCTTCGCCGCCGACGGCGAGACCCCGCGCTACCTCCAGGTGAACCTGAAGGCCCTGGCCTTCCGCCTGGACCGCGACCCGAACCGCAAGGAGATCCCCGTGATCTGCGACGAGCAGCTCGTCGTCGAGTACTACGCCCGCTGACCCGGACGTAGCTCACCCTGCTTCAGCCCGTCGCCTCCCCGCCCCTCAGGGCGGGGCAGGCGGCGGGTTCGGTCGTTTCCGGGGCCGGTGCGCAGCGCCCGCGCCACCGCCGCGTCCAGCTCCAGGCCCGCGCCCGCCCGTACGCACTCCTCGTACCGCTCGTCGCCGAGCGCCGCGCGGGCCCGCTTCTCGCACAGCGCGTGCGGGCCGCCGAAATGGGCCGAGCCGAACAGCGGCAGACCCACCGAGGGCCACACCCGGGCCGCCGCCCCCTGCAGCACCGCGGCCTCTGCGGGATCGCCCTCCGTCACGGTGAACAGCGCGAGCAGTTCGAGGGAGAGGACCGTGCCCAGCAGATCGTGGAAGCGGTGGTCGAGATCGAGCGCGTCGGCGAGCAGCTCGCGCGCCGTCTGCGCCTCACCGCGGGTCCAGGCCGCGTAACCGAGGACGTAGAGGGCGTACGCGAGGGCCCAGCGCTCCCCGTGGTCCTCGCAGACGAGGCGCACGTGCTCACACAGCTCCACCGCGGCGCCGAGTTCGCCGCGGAAGGCCAGCGCCATGGCGAGCTCGGCCTGCCCCATCAGGACGTTGCTGTTCAGCTCGCCGATCGTGCGGTAGCGGTCGAGCGCCGAGCGCAGCAGTGTCTCGGCGCGCGGCAGGTCGTCCGTCACCAGGGCCAGACAGCCGATGCGGTGCTCCGCGTACGCCGCGGCGACCGCGCTGCCAGAATGCTCCGCGCCCTCCCGGCACTCGTGCAGCGCGGCGAGCGCCGCGACCGCGTCGCCCTGCAGCACCGCCACATAACCGAGCACCCACAGCGCCTTGAGCCGCGAGTCGTCGTGGCCGCCGTCGAGTTCGAGGGCCCGGTCGAGCCAGTGCCTGCCCTCCGCGAGCCGCCCGCACCCCACCCAGTAGAACCAGAGCGTGCCCGCGAGGTACTGCCCGAGGTGGGCCTCGTCCGGCTCGGTCAGGCAGAACTCCAACGCGGCCCGCAGATTGGGCAGTTCCGCGTCGATGAGGGCGGCGACCTCGGGCTGGCGCGGCGAGAACCAGTCCAGCTCGCACCAGGTGGCGAGCCCCATGTACCAGTCGCGGTGCCTGCGCCGCATCCGCTCGCTCTCGCCGGCCGCCGCCAGCCAGTCGGCGCCGTACGCCCTGACCGTGTCGAGCATGCGGTAGCGCACCCCCGCGGGCCACTCCTCGCGGGTCAGCACGGACTGCGCGAGGAGTTCGTCGAGTACGTCGAGCACCTCCTCGGCGCGCAGGCCGTCCCCGGCGCAGATGTACTCGGCCGCCTCCAAGTCGAACTGGCCCGCGAACACGGTGAGCCGCGACCACAGCAGCCGCTCCCGCGGCGCGCACAGCTCGTGGCTCCAGCCGATGGCGGTGCGCAGCGTCTGATGGCGCGGCGGCGCCTCGCGCCGCACGCCGGTGAGCACCCGGAACCGGTCGTCGAGCCGGGTGAGCAGCTGTGCGGGGGAGAGCGCCCGCAGCCGGCCCGCGGCCAGCTCCACGGCGAGCGGGATCCCCTCCAGGCGGCGGCACAGCTCCATGACGTCCGCGCGGTTGCCGTCGTCGACGACGAAGCCCGGCAGGCCGGCCGCCGCCCGCTCGGTGAAGAGCGCCGCCGCGTCCGGCCCCGGCAGCGGTGCGAGCGGCAGGAGCCGTTCGCCTCCGGTCTCCAGCGGCCTGCGCCCCACGGCGAGCACCCGCAGCCCGGGGGAGTGCGTCAGGAGCTCGCGCACCAGACAGGCGCAGGCGTCGACGAGGTGCTCGAAACCGTCGACGACGAGGAGGAGTTCCCGCTCCGCGAGGTGTCCGAGCAGCACCTGTCGCGGCGGCCGGCGCGTGTGGTCGGTGAG
The DNA here is from genome assembly GCF_055591085.1 of Streptomyces sp. NPDC041713. Classification (NCBI taxonomy): domain Bacteria; kingdom Bacillati; phylum Actinomycetota; class Actinomycetes; order Kitasatosporales; family Streptomycetaceae; genus Streptomyces; species Streptomyces sp. NPDC041713. The sequence goes on along the minus strand of NZ_JBVIZY010000012.1, from coordinate 145,716 downwards.
CTCCAGGGCCTCGGCGACCGCGTGCTCCAGGAGGTCCGGATCGCGCAGCGTCGTGAGGTCCACCAGCCAGGCGCCGTCGCGCAGCCGGGTGCGGGCGGCGGCCCGCAGGGCGAGGCGCGACTTGCCGACCCCGCCGACCCCGGTCACGGTGACGAGCCGCCCGGCCTCCAACGCCGTGGCCAGCTCGGCGAGTTCGGTGTCGCGCCCGACGAAGGAGTTCAGTTCCAGGGGAAGATTCCCGGGCGGAAGTGGTCGCATGGGGTACGGAGCGTACTCATTCGTATGCGGTCCGTACAATCACTTCGCGCAACTCCTGTGACGGCGAAGGGGAATGCGGTACGGAGCGGCGCCCCCGGCGCGATAGGGTCGGAGGACGACTTTTCGATGTTCGGGTACGAAGTCAGGTACGAAGTTCAGGGACGAGATTCAGGGAGCGGTGCCAAGTGTCCGGTGGAGAGGTTGCCGGGGTCCTGGTGGCCGTCTTCTGGGCGATCCTGGTCTCCTTCCTCGCGGTGGCACTGGCGAGGCTGGCCCAGACGCTCAGGGCGACCACCAAGCTCGTCGCGGACGTGACCGAGCAGGCGGTCCCCCTCCTGGCCGACGCCTCCACCGCGGTGCGCTCCGCGCAGACCCAGATCGACCGCGTCGACGCCATCGCCTCCGACGTCCAGGAGGTCACGTCGAACGCGTCGGCGCTGTCCACCACGGTCGCCTCGACCTTCGGCGGCCCCCTGGTGAAGGTGGCCGCGTTCGGCTACGGCGTGCGCCGGGCCATCAGCCGCAAGGCGCCGCCCGAGGCGAAGGAAATGCCCAGCAAGCAGCCCCGTCGTACGGTGATCGTGGGTCGCACCGTCCCGTCCGCGCGGCGGACCAAGCGGGCCAACCGGAGTAAGAGGGACTGACGCAGCGATGTTCCGCCGTACGTTCTGGTTCACCGCGGGCGCAGCCGCCGGCGTATGGGCCACCACCAAGGTCAACCGGAAGCTCAAGCAGCTGACCCCCGAGAGCCTCGCCGCGCAGGCCGCGAACAAGGCGATCGAGACGGGCCACCGCCTGAAGGGCTTCGCGCTCGACATCCGCGACGGCATGGCCGAGCGCGAGGCGGAGCTCGGCGAGGCGCTGGGTCTGCAGGACCACCCCGACGCCGAGCTCCCCGCACCGCGACGTTTCGCGGTCATCGAGAACCACAGCAGCAACAAGTACGACACGAAGAAGACGCAGTACGTCGAGAACCCGGCGCACTCGTACAACCGGAATGAGGACCACTGATGGAGTCGGCTGAAATCCGCCGCCGCTGGCTGAGCTTCTTCGAGGAGCGCGGGCACGCCGTCGTCCCTTCGGCGTCGCTCATCGCGGACGACCCGACTCTGCTGCTCGTCCCCGCCGGCATGGTGCCCTTCAAGCCCTACTTCCTGGGTGAGGTCAAGCCGCCCGCGCCGCGCGTCACCAGCGTGCAGAAGTGCGTGCGCACGCCCGACATCGAAGAGGTCGGCAAGACCACCCGGCACGGCACGTTCTTCCAGATGTGCGGCAACTTCTCCTTCGGTGACTACTTCAAGGAGGGCGCCATCACGCTCTCCTGGGAGCTGCTGACCAGCCCCGTCGACAAGGGCGGCTTCGGCCTCGACCCCGAGCGCCTGTGGATCACGGTCTACCTCGACGACGACGAGGCCGAGCAGATCTGGCGCGAGAAGGTCGGCGTCCCGGCCGAGCGCATCCAGCGCCTGGGCAAGAAGGACAACTTCTGGTCCATGGGCGTGCCCGGTCCCTGCGGCCCGTGCTCCGAGATCAACTACGACCGTGGCCCGGAGTTCGGCGAAGAGGGCGGCCCCGCCGTCAACGACGAGCGCTACGTGGAGATCTGGAACCTGGTCTTCATGCAGTACGAGCGGGGCGCGGGCGACGGCAAGGAGGACTTCCCGATCCTCGGCGAGCTCCCGTCGAAGAACATCGACACGGGCCTCGGCCTGGAGCGCCTCGCCATGATCCTGCAGGGCGTACAGAACATGTACGAGACGGACACCCTGCGCGTCGTCATGGACAAGGCCACCGAGCTCACCGGCGTGCGCTACGGCGCCGAGCACGGCTCGGACGTCTCGCTGCGCGTGGTCGCCGACCACATCCGCACGTCCACCATGCTCATCGGCGACGGTGTCACCCCCGGCAACGAAGGCCGTGGCTACGTCCTGCGCCGCATCATGCGCCGCGCCATCCGCAACATGCGGCTGCTCGGCGCGACCGGCCCGGTCGTCCTCGATCTGATCGGCGTCGTGATCGACACGATGGGTCAGCAGTACCCGGAGCTCGTCACCGACCGCAAGCGCATCGAGACCGTCGCCCTCGCCGAGGAGAACGCCTTCCTCAAGGCCCTCAAGGGCGGCACCAACATCCTCGACACCGCCGTCACCGAGACCAAGGCCGCCGGCGGCCAGGTCCTCTCCGGCGACAAGGCGTTCCTGCTGCACGACACGTGGGGCTTCCCCATCGACCTCACCCTGGAGATGGCGGCCGAGCAGGGCCTCTCCGTGGACGAGGACGGCTTCCGGCGCCTGATGAAGGAGCAGCGGGACCGCGCCAAGGCCGACGCCCGGGCCAAGAAGACCGGCCACGCCGACCTGCACGCCTACCGCGAGATCGCCGACGCCTCCGGCGCCACCGACTTCACCGGCTACTCCCTCACGGAGAACGAGGCGCAGATCGTCGGCCTGCTGGTCAACGGCGTCACCTCGCCGGCCGCCACCGAGGGCGACGAGGTCGAGATCGTCCTCGACCGCACCCCCTTCTACGCGGAGGGCGGCGGCCAGATCGGTGACACCGGCCGCATCCGCCTGGACAGCGGCGCGATCGTCGAGATCCGCGACGTGCAGAAGCCGGTGCCCGGCGTGCACGTGCACAAGGGTGTCGTCCAGGTCGGCGAGATCACCGTCGGCGCCCCGGTCTGGGCGTCGATCGACGCCCACCGCCGCCGCGCCATCGCCCGCGCCCACTCCGCCACCCACCTGACCCACCAGGCGCTGCGCGACGCGCTCGGCCCGACGGCCGCCCAGGCCGGTTCCGAGAACCAGCCCGGCCGCTTCCGCTTCGACTTCGGTTCGCCGTCCGCCGTGCCCACGGCCGTGATGACGGACGTCGAGCAGAAGATCAACGAGGTCCTCGCGCACGAGCTGGACGTGCAGGCCGAGGTCATGTCGATCGACGAGGCGAAGAAGCAGGGCGCCATCGCCGAGTTCGGCGAGAAGTACGGCGAGCGGGTCCGCGTCGTCACCATCGGCGACTTCTCCAAGGAGCTGTGCGGCGGCACGCACGTGCACAACACCGCCCAGCTGGGCCTGGTGAAGCTGCTCGGCGAGTCCTCCATCGGCTCCGGGGTGCGCCGCATCGAGGCGCTGGTCGGTGTGGACGCGTACAACTTCCTCGCCAAGGAGCACACGGTCGTCGCCCAGCTCCAGGAGCTGGTCAAGGGGCGTTCCGAGGAGCTCCCCGAGAAGATCTCCGGCATGCTCGCCAAGCTGAAGGACGCCGAGAAGGAGATCGAGAAGTTCCGCGCGGAGAAGGTGCTCCAGGCCGCCGCCGGTCTGGTCGACTCCGCCAAGGACGTCCGCGGCGTCGCCGTCGTCACCGGCCAGGTGCCGGACGGCACGGGCGCCGACGACCTGCGCAGGTTGGTCCTCGACGTGCGCGGCCGCATCCCCGGCGACCGCCCCGCCGTCGTCGCGCTCTTCGCCACGGCGAACGGCCGCCCGCTGACGGTCATCGCCACCAACGAAGCCGCCCGTGAGCGCGGCCTCAAGGCGGGCGAGCTGGTCCGTACCGCGGCCAAGACCCTCGGCGGCGGTGGCGGCGGCAAGCCGGACGTCGCCCAGGGCGGCGGTCAGAACGCGGCCGCCGTGCCCGAGGCCATCGCCGCGGTCGAGCGCCTCGTCACCGAGACGGCCTGATGACCGAGGCCGCACCGGGCATGCGCAGAGGCCGGCGGCTGGCCGTCGACGTCGGTGACGCCCGGATCGGGGTCGCCTCGTGCGACCCCGACGGGATCCTCGCCACGCCGGTGGAGACCGTGCCGGGCCGGGACGTCCCCGCCGCCCAGCGCCGGTTGAAGAAGCTCGTCGAGGAGTACGAACCGATCGAGATCGTCGTCGGCCTCCCTCGCTCCCTGAACGGGGGCGAGGGCCCGGCGGCCGCCAAGATCCGCGTCTTCACCCAGGAGCTCGCCCGCATGGTCGCCCCCATTTCGGTGAGGCTGGTGGACGAGAGGATGACCACAGTGACGGCCAGTCAGGGACTGCGCGCCTCCGGTGTGAAGTCCAAAAAGGGCAGGTCCGTGATCGATCAGGCGGCCGCGGTCATCATTCTTCAGCAGGCCCTGGAGTCCGAACGGGCGTCAGGCAAAGCTCCCGGCGAGGGCGTCGAAGTGGTCATCTGATCGCGATACGGTAACGTTCCGCGCGATGCGGCGGTGTTCGAACAGCTGCCGCACAGCATCAAGAGGCGGAACGGTTGCCCGGCCATCCAGACGGCTGCCCCGCCTCGCGGCATGTAGGGGATCGATGACTGAGTATGGCCGGGGCCCAGGCTCCGAACCGTGGGATCCGGAGGACCCGTTGTACGGGGACAGCGGATGGGGAGGACAGGCGCCCGCGAGCGGCACGTCCACCTACGGCGGCCAGGGGCAGTACCACCCGCAGCAGCCGCACCAGCATCAGCCGCCGCACCAGTCGAGTTACGGCGGTGACTGGAGCACCGGCCAGCAGCAGACCTACGACCAGCAGTCGTACGGCGGGCAGCAGCAGTTCCACGGCGACCCCGGCCAGGGCTACTCCGGTGAACCGGGCCAGGGGGACCACGGCGATCCCGGTCAGGGGTACGGCGGCGGTGCCGACCAGGGCTACAACGGTGGCTGGGACACCGGTGGCCAGGGTCAGGTCCCCTACGGCGGCGATCCGATGGACCCGTACGCCGGCCAGCAGAGCGGCTACGGCGCGGAGAACCACGACTACTACTCGACGCCCGACGCCTACGCGCCGCCGGAGCCGCCGACCCGTCGCCGTCCCGCGGCCCCCGAGTCCGAGGCCGAGAGGCAGGACTGGGACCCGGGCCCCGACCAGGGCGAGCACGCGTTCTTCGCGGGTGGCGGGGACGACGAGGACGACGACGGTCCCGGCCGGCGCGGCGGCCGCGGTGACCGGCGCGGCGGCCGTGGCGGAAAGAAGTCCAAGAAGCACCGCAGCGGCTGCGCCTGTCTGGTCGTCACGATGGTCTTCGGCGGCGGCCTGGCGGGCGTCGGCTACTTCGGCTACCAGTTCTACCAGGATCGTTTCGGCACGGCCCCGGACTACGCGGGCGAGGGTTCCGGATCGGCCACCGTCGACATCCCGAAGGACTCCGGCGGTTACGCGATCGGGCAGAAGCTGAAGGAAGCCGGCGTCGTCAAAAGCGTGGACGCGTTCGTCTCCGCGCAGGGGAAGCATCCGCAGGGCCAGACCATTCAGGCGGGTGTTTACACCCTCAAGAAACACATGTCCGCGGCGAGCGCCGTCGAATTGATGCTCAGCCCGAAGAGCCGCAACAACCTCGTCATTCCCGAGGGCATGCGGAACGCCTCGGTCTACAAAATGATCGACAAGCGTCTCCACCTGGACAAGGGCACCACGGAGAACGTCGCCAAGACACAATGGAAGAGCCTCGGACTTCCCTCCTGGGCGAATACGAACAAGGACATCAAGGACCCCCTGGAAGGATTCCTCTATCCCTCCAGCTATCCGGTCGCCAAGGGCCAGAAGCCCGCGGACGTCCTCAAGAAGATGGTCGCCCAGGCGAGCGAGAAGTACGACGAAATGGGCCTCAAGTCGAAGGCCGCGGAACTCCACCTCAAGGACCCGCTGCAGGTCCTCACGGTGGCCAGCCTCGTCCAGGCCGAAGGCAAGTACAAGCACGACTTCGAGAAGGTCGCCACCGTCGTCTACAACCGTCTGAAGCCCAACAACACCGAGACGTACGGCCTGTTGGACTTCGACTCGACGGTCAACTACCTCCGCGGCGAGTCCAAGCTGGGCACCGGCACGGTCGACGAACTCCGCAAGCTCAACGACCCGTACAACACGTACAAGATCAAGGGTCTGCCGCCCGGGCCGATCAGCAACCCGGGTGAGGTGGCGCTGAATTCGGCGCTGCAACCCGCCAAGGGCAACTGGTACTACTTCGTCTCCATCGACGACAAGACGCTGTTCGCCGAGACCAACGAAGAACAGAACCGGAACCGCGAGAAATACCTGAAGGGACAATGAGCGCGCAGAAGCGACGAGCCGCGGTCCTCGGCTCACCGATCGCCCATTCCCTCTCCCCGGTGCTGCACCGCGCGGCATACGAGGAGCTGGGGCTGAGCGACTGGTCCTACGACCGATTCGAGATCGACGAGGCGGCGCTGCCCGGATTCGTCGGGGAGCTCGGTCCGGAATGGGCGGGGCTATCGCTGACGATGCCGTTGAAGCGGGCGATCATTCCGCTGCTCGACGAGATCAGCGGGACCGCCGCGTCCGTCGAGGCCGTGAACACCGTGGTGTTCACGGAGGATGGCCGGAAGGTCGGTGACAACACCGACGTGCCCGGCATGGTCGCCGCGCTCCGCGAACGCGGCATCGAGCAGGTCGAGTCCGCCGCGATCCTCGGCGCGGGCGCCACCGCCTCGTCGGCGCTCGCCGCCCTGGCGCGGATCTGCACCGGCGAGGTCGTCGCGTACGTACGCAGCGACGCCCGCGCCGCGGAGATGCGGCAGTGGGGCGAGCGGCTCGACGTGGAGGTCAGGACCGAGGACTGGGAGGACGCGCGCGAGGCGCTGGACGCCCCCCTGGTGATCGCCACGACCCCGGCGGGCGCCACCGACGCGCTGTCCGCCCTGGTCCCCGAGCGCCCCGCCACCCTCTTCGACGTGCTGTACGACCCGTGGCCCACCGAGCTCGCGGCCCGCTGGTCGGCGTACGGCGGCGCCGTCGTCAGCGGCCTCGACCTGCTCGTGCACCAGGCGGTGCTGCAGGTCGAGCAGATGACGGGATGCGCCCCGGCGCCGCTCGGCGTGATGCGCAAGGCCGGGGAGCACGCGCTCGCCGCACGCTGAGCGCCGGGTCGCGCGCCGGTCGCGGCACGGTCGAGGCCGTGGTCACAGGCGTCCGCCAGATGGACCGGACGCCGGATCGCGTCCCGGGTCGTGGGAGGATCAGGGGTGGCGGGCCAGGGCCGCGCACCCGGCCGCGCCGTCGAAGACCGCAGTTCGAGGCGCGAGCATGAGGAGCATCCGTTGAGCAGGTTGCGTTGGCTGACCGCGGGGGAGTCGCACGGACCCGCGCTTGTCGCGACGTTGGAGGGTCTTCCCGCCGGCGTGCCGGTCACGACGGAGATGGTGGCCGACCATCTGGCGCGGCGGCGGCTGGGCTATGGCCGTGGTGCGCGGATGAAGTTCGAGCGTGACGAGGTCACGTTCCTGGGTGGTGTGCGGCATGGTCTGAGCATGGGCTCGCCGATCGCGGTCATGGTGGGGAACACGGAGTGGCCCAAGTGGGAGCAGGTCATGGCGGCCGACCCGGTCGACCCCGACGTGCTGGCCGACCTGGCCCGCAACGCCCCGCTGACCCGTCCGCGTCCCGGTCACGCCGACCTGGCGGGCATGCAGAAGTACGGCTTCGACGAGGCCCGTCCGATCCTGGAGCGTGCCTCGGCGCGTGAGACGGCGGCGCGCGTGGCGCTGGGCGCCGTCGCCCGGTCGTACCTGAAGGAGACGGCCGGGATCGAGATCGTCTCCCACGTCACGGAGCTGGCCGCGGCCAAGGCGCCCTACGGGGTGTACCCGACGCCGGCCGACGTCGAGAAGCTGGACGCGGATCCGGTGCGCTGCCTGGACGCCGACGCGTCGAAGGCGATGGTCGCGGAGATCGACCAGGCCCACAAGGACGGCGACACCCTGGGCGGTGTGGTCGAGGTCCTCGCCTACGGCGTACCGGTGGGCCTCGGCTCGCACGTGCACTGGGACCGGCGTCTGGACGCGCGGCTCGCCGCCGCGCTCATGGGCATCCAGGCCATCAAGGGCGTCGAGGTCGGCGATGGCTTCGACCTCGCGCGAGTGCCCGGGTCGAAGGCGCACGACGAGATCGTCACCACGGACGACGGCATCAGGCGCACCTCCGGCCGCTCCGGTGGTACCGAGGGCGGCCTGACCACCGGCGAGCTGCTGCGCGTACGCGCCGCGATGAAGCCCATCGCGACCGTGCCGCGCGCCCTGGCCACCATCGATGTGGCCACCGGCGAGGCCGCCAAGGCGCACCACCAGCGCTCCGATGTATGCGCCGTGCCGGCCGCCGGGATCGTCGCCGAGGCGATGGTCGCGCTGGTCCTCGCGGATGCGGTCGCGGAGAAGTTCGGTGGCGACAGTGTTCCCGAGACGCGCCGCAACGTGCGGTCCTACCTCGACAACCTGCAGATCCGGTGACCGGCACCGCTTCCGGCGGCCCCCGCGTCGTCCTGGTGGGTCCGATGGGCGTGGGCAAGACGACGGTCGGTGAGCTGCTCGCCGACCGCCTCGGGACCACGTTCCGGGACACCGACGCCGACGTCGTGGCCGCGCAGGGCCGGGAGATCTCCGACATCTTCTTCGACGAGGGCGAGCCGTACTTCCGCGCGCTGGAGAAGGCCGCCGTCGCGACGGCCCTCGCCGAGCACGACGGGGTCCTCGCCCTCGGCGGCGGCGCCGTCCTCGACGAGTCGACGCGCGAACTGCTCGTCGGACACCCCGTCGTCTGTCTCTCGATGGACGTCGAGGAAGCGGTCAAGCGGACCGGTCTCAACCAGGCCCGCCCGCTCCTCGCCGTCAACCCCCGCAAGACGTGGCGCGAGCTGATGGACGCCCGCCGGCATCTGTACGCGGAAGTCGCCCGCGCGGTCGTCGCCACCGACGGCCGCACCCCCGATGAGGTCGCGCAAGCGGTCCTCGACGCACTGGAGTTGAAGGAAGCATGACGACGGAGCAGACCCCCACCCGTATCCACGTCGGCGGCACCGCCGGCTCGGATCCGTACGAGGTCCTGGTCGGTCGGCAGCTCCTCGGCGAGCTGCCCGGCCTCATCGGCGACCAGGTCAAGCGCGTCGCCGTGATCCACCCCGAGGCGCTCGCCGAGACCGGTGAGGCGCTCCGCCAGGACCTCGCCGACCAGGGGTACGAGGCGGTCGCCATCCAAGTGCCGAACGCCGAGGAGGCCAAGACGGCGGAGGTCGCCGCGTACTGCTGGAAGGCGCTCGGCCAGTCCGGCTTCACGCGCAGCGACGTGATCGTCGGCGTCGGCGGCGGTGCCTCCACCGACCTCGCCGGGTTCGTGGCCGCGACCTGGCTGCGCGGGGTGCGGTGGATCGCCGTGCCGACCACGGTGCTCGGCATGGTGGACGCGGCGGTCGGCGGCAAGACCGGCATCAACACCGCCGAGGGCAAGAACCTCGTCGGGTCCTTCCACCCGCCGGCCGGTGTCCTGTGCGACCTCGCGGCGCTCGAATCGCTCCCGGTGAACGACTACGTCTCCGGGCTCGCGGAGATCATCAAGGCCGGCTTCATCGCCGACCCGGCGATCCTCGAACTCATCGAGGCGGACCCGCAGGCGGCCCGTACGCCCGCGGGCCCGCACACCGCCGAGCTCATCGAGCGCTCCATCAGGGTCAAGGCCGAGGTCGTCTCCGGCGACCTGAAGGAGGCGGGCCTGCGCGAGATCCTCAACTACGGGCACACCCTCGCGCACGCCATCGAGAAGAACGAGCGCTACAAGTGGCGGCACGGCGCCGCGGTCTCCGTGGGCATGCTCTTCGCGGCCGAACTCGGCCGTCTGGCGGGCCGTCTCGACGACGCCACCGCGGACCGGCACCGCACCGTCCTCGAATCGGTCGGCCTGCCCCTGACGTACCGCTACGACCAGTGGCCCAAGCTCCTGGAGACCATGAAGGTCGACAAGAAGTCCCGCGGCGACCTGCTGCGCTTCATCGTCCTCGACGGCCTCGGCAAGCCGACCGTCCTGGAGGGACCCGACCCGGCCGTGCTGCTCGCCGCGTACGGCGAAGTGGGCCAGTAGTCCCCATAGGGCACGTTTTACGTGGTCGCGGAATCCGGCCACGGGCACGTCTCGGCCTCCCCGGCCGTTCACACAACGGCGGCCGGGGACGGTACCGTTCGGTAACGGGCGGCTCGGCTGCCGCCCGACCAGCGTCAGTCGCACGAGACGGAGTGGCACCGGATGCAGCACGCAGTGGGATCTCCGCTGCCGCCGCCCCACCAGCCGGGGCACGGACCGGCCTCCGGCTGGTCGCCGGCCGCACACCACCCGAGCGCTCCACACCCCGGAGCGTCGGCCCACCCGGTGGTCCCTCCCGGGTTCACGGGCGCCGCCGGACAGCACGTCCCCGGACCACCTGCGCCAGGACAGGCGCCGCACGCCGCGCACGCGCAGGGGCAGCCCCCGATGCCGCCGGCCTCCGTGGCGCCCCAGCCCCCGCAGCACGGCCCTGGCCCCGGCCCCGTGCCCCCGCCGCCGGAGAGCACGGGCCACGTCCAGCTGCCGCCGGGCGGCCCCGTCGCGATGCCGAGCCCACCGCAGGGCGCGGCCCCCGCCGACACCGGCGCCACCACGCTCGCCGTGCTGCTCATCGGCCCGGCCGGAGCGGGCAAGACGAGCGTCGCCAAGTACTGGGCCGAGCACCGGTGCGTGCCGACGGCCCACATCAGCCTCGACGACGTACGGGAATGGGTGCGCTCGGGGTTCGCCGACCCCCAGTCGGGGTGGAACGACCACTCCGAGGCGCAGTACCGCCTGGCCCGCCGCACCTGCGGCTTCGCCGCGCGCAACTTCCTGGCCAACGGCATCTCCTGCATCCTCGACGACGCGGTCTTCCCCGACCGCCCGGTCGTCGGCCTCGGCGGCTGGAAGCGGCACGTGGGCCCCGGCCTGCTGCCCGTGGTCCTGCTCCCCGGCCTGGAGGTCGTCCTGGAGCGCAACGCCGAGCGCAGCGGCAACCGCCGCCTGACCGACGAGGAAGTGGCCCGCATCCACGGCCGCATGGCGGGTTGGTACGGCTCGGGTCTGCCCATCATCGACAACTCCCAGCTGGACGTCCCCGCCACGGCCCGCGTCCTCGACGAGGTCCTGGCCCGCGCCATCGCGAGCCCCCCGAAGTGGTAGTCCGGACCATCGGCCACGGTTGAGGCACCACTTCCGCAAACCACCTTCACACGTCGGTCACCGGGTCTACGGTCATGCCCCTGGAATGAGCCCGGGGGGCATGACATGACCAATCCGTACGGCACTCCACCCGCTCCACCCACTCCGTCGAACGGCGCCCGGCCCGCCCCGAGGTGGGCCCGGAAGCGCTATCTGCTCCCTGCCCTCGCTCTCGCCCTGTTCCTGGGCATCGGCATGGGCGCGGCCGGGGGAGACCCGGACGGCGAGGCGAAGGCGGGGGCCGCTCCGACCGTCACGAGCACGGCGACTGTCACCGCCACCGCGACCGCGACACCGAAGGCTGCGCCCGCGCCCACCCGCACGGTCCGCTCGACCAGGACGGTCAAGTCGACCGTCACGGTCACGGCGCCCCCGGCGGGCGGCGGGGACGGTGACACACGCGCGGACGACGGCGGCTCGGGCGGTTCCGGGTCCGGCGGGGGCGGAGGCGGCGGCTCCGTGTCCTACGCGAACTGCTCCGAGGCCCGCGCCGCAGGCGCCGCCCCAATCCACCGCGGCGAGCCCGGCTACGGCAGGCACCTCGACCGGGACGGCGACGGGACCGGCTGCGACAGCTGAGTGCCGCGTGCGGGCCGGCGCGGGCCCGGTGGCGGTGACCGCCCGGTCGGACGCGCCCGCCGGGCCGTGCGGCCGTCGCGCTCGTAGGCTCGGGCCATGTCAGAGGTGTACGCGGTCCGCAGGGAGCGGGTCAGGGAGCGCTGTGCCGCCGGTGGCGGCGCCGCGGCGTTGGTCTCCCGGCCCGCCAACGTCCGCTATCTCACCGGTGCCGCGCCCGCCGGCGCCGTACTCCTCGTCGGCAAGGACGAGGACGTACTGCTGTGCGGACGCCCGCCCGGTGACCAGGAGTGCGAGGGGCGGCCCGACGAGGCGCTGCGGGTGCAGCCGCTGCTCACACCGGGCGCCGACCCGGCCGTCGCCGGTGCGGGCGTGGCGGCGGCCCAGGGGGCCGAGACGCTGGCCGTCGAGGAGCACCACCTGACCGTCGCCCGGCACCGCGCGCTGGCCTCGGTCGCGCCGCGGATGCGGCTGACGGACCTCGGGACGGCGGTCGAGCAGCTGCGCCTGGTCAAGGACACGGACGAGCTCTCCTGTCTGCGGATCGCCGCCGAGATCGCCGACCAGGCCCTGAGCGAGCTGCTGGAATCCATTCTCGTGGGGCGTACGGAACGGCATCTCGCGCTGGAGCTGGAGCGACGGCTCATCGACCACGGCGCGGACGGCCCCGCGTTCCCGACCTCGGTCGGCACCGGCCCGAACTCCGGCAAGGGCGGCCACCGGCCCTCGGACCGCCGGGTGGAGGAGGGGGACTTCCTCTCCGTCTGCCTGGGGGCGAGCTACCGCGGATACCGCTGTGAGATCGGCCGTACGTTCGTCATCGGCACCTCGCCCGCCGACTGGCAGATCGAGCTGTACGACCTCGTCTTCGCCGCCCAACGGGCGGGCCGTGAGGCGCTTCTGCCGGGTGCCGCCTGCCGTGATGTGGACCGCGCGGCACGGCAGGTGCTGGACTCCGCGGGTTATGCGGAAGGGCTCCCTCCGGCCACCGGACATGGGGTCGGGCTCGAAATCGACGAGGACCCGCAGTTGGCGCCCGCGGCCATGGGTAAACTGGACGCCTGCGTGCCGGTCACCGTCGAGCCGGGGGTTCACCTCCCGGGCAGGGGTGGTGTCCGGATCGATGACACGCTCGTCGTGCGCCCCGAGGCGGACGGCGGACCCGAGCTACTCACCATCACGACCAAGGAGCTGCTCGCGCTCTAGCTTTCGGCTGTGCGCGTGCCCCGGGGTCGTCCACGTCAGTCCAGGAGATTCCGCAACCGTGGCTTCCACGAACGACCTCAAGAACGGCCTGGTGCTCAAGCTCGAAGGCGGCCAGCTCTGGTCCGTCGTCGAGTTCCAGCACGTCAAGCCCGGCAAGGGCCCGGCCTTCGTGCGCACCAAGCTCAAGAACGTGCTCTCCGGCAAGGTCGTCGACAAGACGTTCAACGCCGGCGTCAAGGTCGACACGGCCACGATCGACAAGCGCGACATGCAGTTCTCCTACATGGACGGCGACTACTTCGTCTTCATGGACATGGAGACGTACGACCAGCTGCACGTCGACCGCAAGGCCGTCGGCGACGCCGCCAACTTCCTGATCGAGGGCTTCACCGCCTCCGTCGCGCAGCACGAGGGCGAGGTGCTCTACGTGGAGCTGCCGGCCGCCGTCGAGCTCACCATCCAGGAGACCGAGCCGGGCGTCCAGGGCGACCGCTCCACCGGTGGCACCAAGCCCGCCACCCTGGAGACCGGCCACCAGATCCAGGTCCCGCTCTTCATCACCACGGGCGAGAAGATCAAGGTCGACACCCGTGACAGCGGCTACCTCGGCCGGGTGAACAGCTAACCGTGGCTGCTCGTAACACGGCCCGCAAGCGCGCCTTCCAGATCCTCTTCGAGGCAGACCAGCGCGGTACCGACGTCCTGACGGTCCTCGCGGACTGGGTGCGCCACTCGCGGTCCGACACCCGGCAGCCGCCGGTGAGCGAGTACACGATGGAGCTCGTCGAGGGATACGCGGAGCATGAGCGCCGCATCGACGAACTCATCGCCCAGTACGCCGTCGGGTGGACCCTGGACCGCATGCCGGTCGTCGACCGCAACATCCTGCGTCTCGGTGCCTACGAGCTCGTCTGGGTCGACGGGACGCCGGACGCCGTGGTGCTCGACGAGGCGGTCCAGCTCGCCAAGGAGTTCTCCACGGACGAGTCGCCGTCCTTCGTCAACGGCCTGCTCGGACGCTTCAAGGACCTGAAGCCGTCCCTGCGCCGGGACGAGGCGTAAGGCGTCGTCGTACGTCATCGGAGGGCCCGCAGCAATCCGCTGCGGGCCCTCCGATTTTCTCCGGGGCCACCGCCCGCTCCGCCGGTCGAATGGGCGGCCGGCGAAATGCGCCCGGGAATGCGAAAAGCCGCCGGGGCGGCCGCGCCTTTCGGCTGCGGCCACCCCGGCGGCACGTTTCTTCTGATGTCTTCCGCGGCGGGATCAGACCTCTTCGTGGGCGACGGCGCGGCGCGCGTCCGCGTCCAGGACGCCCCAGCTGATCAGCTGCTCGGTCAGGACCGAGGGGGACTGGTCGTAGATCACGGCGAGGGTGCGCAGGTCGTCCTGGCGGATCGAGAGCACCTTGCCGTTGTAGTCACCGCGCTGGGACTGGATCGTCGCCGCATAGCGCTGCAGGGGGCCCGCCTTCTCCTGCGGGACGTGCGCGAGACGCTCCAGGTCGAGGACGAGCTTGGGCGGCGGCTCGGCGGCGCCACCAGGAGCGGTACCCGGAAGGAGCTCCTGCACCGGGACGCCGTAGAAGTCCGCCAGCTCGGCGAGGCGCTGCACGGTCACGGCACGGTCGCCGCGCTCGTACGACCCCACGACGACCGCCTTCCAGCGTCCCTGGGACTTCTCCTCGACACCGTGGAGGGAAAGGCCCTGCTGGGTACGGATCGCGCGGAGCTTGGCCCCGAGCTGCTTGGCGTATTCGCTGGACATATAGCTCCCCGGACGCTGCGACAATCATGCGGCTCCGCCGCGTGGCTGGTAACTCACTGTGAGGTTACGCAGCGTTACTTGCCTGCGTCAAGCCGAATGGTCTCTACCGCCCCTTCGGTGGAGCCCGATGACGTGCCGGGTCTCGGGTGCTGGTACCGTGGATGGCGCAATTTCGACGTCCTTTAACGTCCGTCCTGTGAGGCGGAGAAGGAGGTCCGTTTTCATATGGACACGCACGCCCCGAAAGACTCCGCTGTCGCGCGCCCCGTACTCGAAGGGCCGGACATCGCGCGGGTGTTGACCCGCATCGCCCACGAGATCGTCGAGCGCGCCAAAGGCGCCGAAGACGTGGTTCTGCTCGGCATTCCCACCCGCGGCGTCTTCCTCGGCCGCCGGCTCGCCGAGAAGCTCGAGGAGATCACCGGACGCGCCATCCCGGTCGGCTCCCTCGACATCACCATGTACCGCGACGACCTGCGCATGCACCCGCCGCGCGCCCTCGCCCGCACCGAGATCCCCGGCGACGGCATCGACGGCCGCCTGGTCGTCCTCGTCGACGACGTGCTCTTCTCCGGCCGCACCATCCGCGCCGCCCTCGACGCGCTGAACGACATCGGGCGCCCGCGCGCGGTGCAGCTCGCCGTCCTCGTCGACCGCGGCCACCGCGAACTGCCCATCCGTGCCGACTACGTGGGCAAGAACCTCCCCACGTCGCTGCGGGAGACGGTCAAGGTGCAGCTCGCCGAGGAGGACGGCCGCGACGCCGTGCTGCTCGGCGCCAAGCCCGCCTCCGCCTAACCGGCCCCGTTTCCCCTCGTACGGGCCCCGGGGCACACCCCTGCGCGCCCGCGCGCCCGCAGACCTCCACACACCGGAGTACACGCAGATGATGCGACACCTCATCTCGGCCGCCGACCTCTCCCGCGACGACGCCGTCCTCATCCTCGACACGGCCGAGGAGATGGCGCGCGTCGCCGACCGGCCGATCAAGAAGCTGCCCGCCCTGCGCGGCCGCACCGTGGTCAACCTCTTCTTCGAGGACTCGACGCGGACCCGGATCTCCTTCGAGGCCGCCGAGAAGCGTCTCTCCGCCGACGTCATCAACTTCGCCGCCAAGGGCTCATCGGTCTCCAAGGGCGAGTCCCTCAAGGACACCGCGCAGACCCTGGAGGCGATGGGTGTCGACGCCGTCGTCATCCGGCACGGCGCCTCCGGCGCGCCCTACCGCCTGGCGACCTCCGGCTGGATCGACGCCGCCGTCATCAACGCCGGCGACGGCACCCACCAGCACCCCACCCAGGCCCTGCTCGACGCCTTCACCATGCGGCGCCGCCTGATCGGCCCCGACGCCGGGCTCGGCCAGGACCTCGCGGGCCGGCACATCACCCTCGTCGGCGACATCCTGCACAGCCGCGTCGCCCGCTCCAACGTCGACCTGCTGCACACCCTCGGCGCCGAGGTCACCCTCGTCGCCCCGCCCACGCTGGTGCCGGTCGGCGTCGAGCAGTGGCCCTGCGACGTGTCGTACGACCTGGACAGCGTGCTGCCCAAGTCCGACGCCGTGATGATGCTCCGCGTCCAGCGCGAGCGGATGAACGCCGCGTTCTTCCCCACCGAGCGGGAGTACTCGCGCCGCTACGGCCTGGACGGCGAGCGGATGGCGAAGATGCCCGAGCACGCCATCGTCATGCACCCGGGCCCGATGGTCCGCGGCATGGAGATCACCGCCGAGGTCGCCGACTCCGACCGCTGCACGGTCGTCGAGCAGGTCGCCAACGGCGTCTCCATCCGCATGGCCGTCCTCTACCTGCTCCTCGGCGGCAACGAACCCGCCGTCACCCACACCCGCCCCGTCGATTCGGAGACCAAGTAACCATGAGCAAGATCCTGATCCGCGGTGCGAAGGTGCTCGGTGGCGAGGCGCGGGACGTCCTGATCGACGGCGAGACCATCGAGGCGGTCGGCACGGACCTCTCCGCCGAGGGCGCCGATGTCGTCGAGGCCGGCGGCAAGGTCCTCCTGCCGGGCCTCGTCGACCTCCACACCCATCTGCGCGAGCCGGGCCGCGAGGACTCCGAGACCGTCCTGACCGGCACCCGCGCCGCCGCCTCCGGCGGCTTCACCGCCGTCTTCGCCATGGCCAACACCTTCCCGGTCGCCGACACCGCCGGCGTCGTCGAGCAGGTCTACCGGCTCGGCAAGGAGTCCGGCTACTGCGACGTGCAGCCCATCGGCGCCGTCACCGTCGGCCTGGAGGGCAAGAAGCTCGCCGAGCTCGGTGCCATGCACGAGTCCGCCGCCGGGGTGACCGTCTTCTCCGACGACGGCAAGTGCGTCGACGACGCCGTGATCATGCGCCGCGCCCTGGAGTACGTGAAGGCCTTCGGCGGCGTCGTCGCCCAGCACGCGCAGGAGCCCCGCCTCACCGAGGGCGCCCAGATGAACGAGGGCGTCGTCTCCGCGGAGCTGGGCCTCGGCGGCTGGCCGGCCGTCGCCGAGGAGTCGATCATCGCGCGGGACGTACTGCTCGCCGAGCACGTCGGCTCGCGGGTGCACATCTGCCACCTGTCGACCGCCGGCTCCGTGGAGATCGTCCGCTGGGCCAAGTCGCGCGGCATCGACGTCACCGCCGAGGTCACCCCGCACCACCTCCTCCTCACGGATGAGCTGGTCCGCTCGTACAACCCCGTCTACAAGGTCAACCCGCCGCTGCGCACCGAGCGCGACGTCATGGCGCTGCGCGAGGCCCTCGCCGACGGCACCATCGACATCGTCGCCACCGACCACGCCCCGCACCCGCACGAGGACAAGGACTGCGAGTGGGCCGCGGCCGCCATGGGCATGGTCGGCCTGGAGACCGCGCTCTCCGTCGTCCAGCAGACGATGGTCGAGACCGGCCTGCTGACCTGGGAGGCCGTCGCCGACCGGATGTCCTTCAAGCCCGCGCGCATCGGCGGGGCCACCGGCCACGGCCGCCCCGTCTCGGCAGGTGAGCCCGCGAACCTCGTCCTGGTCGACGCCGATTACCGTGGGGCAGTGGACCCCGCGGGCTTCGCCTCGCGCAGCCGCAACACTCCCTACGAGGGCCGTGAGCTGCCGGGCCGCGTCACGCACACGTGGCTCCGGGGTCGGGCCACGCTCGTCGACGGGAAGCTCACGTGACATCACTCCTGGAACTGGCAGCCGAGAAGGAATCGGCGGAAGTGACCGACTGGGCCGCACGGATCGGCTGGGTCGTCGGTCTGCTGCTCTTCATCGCGCTCGTCTACTGGCTGATGCGCGAGGGCTGGAAGTGGCGCGGCACGCTCCAGGGCGACCTGCCCGAGCTGCCTGCCGTGCCGGATGACCCCGGCCCGGCCAGACTGGAACTCAGCGGCCGCTACCACGGCTCCACCACGGCGGGACAGTGGCTCGACCGCATCGTGGCGCACGGCCTGGGCACCCGCAGCCGCGTCGAGCTGACGCTCACCGACGCGGGCCTGGACGTCGTACGCCCCGGCGCGCACGACTTCTTCATCCCGGCCGCACAGCTGCGCGAGGCCCGCCTCGACAAGGGCATCGCCGGAAAGGTCCTCACCGAGGGCGGTCTGCTGATCGTCACGTGGGAACACGGCGGCAAGCTCCTCGACTCCGGCTTCCGCTCGGACCACGCGGCCGAGCAGGCGGAATGGGTCGAGACGCTCAACAACATGATCGACACGAACAGCACTACGGAAGGCACCGCACGATGACGACCTCCAATCAGGGGAGCCCCTCGAAGAGGACACAGGTGCTTTCCGCCGTACTCGTCCTGGAGGACGGCCGCGTCTTCCGCGGGCGTGCCTACGGGGCCGTGGGGGAGACCTTCGGCGAAGCGGTGTTCTCCACCGGCATGACCGGCTACCAGGAGACCCTCACCGACCCCTCGTACGACCGCCAGATCGTGGTCGCCACCGCCCCGCAGATCGGCAACACGGGCTGGAACGACGAGGACGACGAGTCGGCCCGCATCTGGGTCAGCGGTTACGTGGTCCGCGACCCCGCCCGCATCCCCTCCAACTGGCGCTCCGCACGCTCGCTCGACGACGAGCTGGCGCGCCAGGGCGTCGTCGGCATCTCCGGCATCGACACCCGTGCCCTCACCCGCCACCTGCGCGAGCGCGGCTCCATGCGCTCCGGCATCTTCTCCGGCGAGACGCTCCCCTCCGACGCCGAGCTCGTCGAGCGCGTCAAGGCGCAGCCCTCGATGAAGGGCCTGAGCCTGTACGAGGAGGTCGCCACCAAGGAGGCCTACGTCGTCCCGGCGGTCGGCGAGAAGAAGCTCACCGTCGCCGCCATCGACCTCGGCATCAAGGGCATGACCCCGCACCGCATGGCCGAGCGCGGCATCGAGGTGCACGTGCTGCCCGCCACCGCCACCGAGGAGGAGGTGTACGCCGTCGCCCCCGACGGTGTCTTCTTCTCCAACGGCCCCGGCGACCCGGCCACCGCCGAGGGACCGGTCGCGCTGATGACCGCCGTGCTGAAGCGCAGGACCCCGCTCTTCGGCATCTGCTTCGGCAACCAGATCCTCGGCCGCGCCCTCGGCTTCGGCACGTACAAGCTGAAGTACGGCCACCGCGGCATCAACCAGCCGGTGCAGGACCGCACCACCGGCAAGGTCGAAGTCACCGCGCACAACCACGGGTTCGCCGTGGACGCGCCGCTCGACAAGGTCAGCGACACCCCCTTCGGCCGCGCCGAGGTCTCCCACGTCTGCCTGAACGACCAGGTCGTCGAGGGCCTCCAGCTGCTCGACCAGCCGGCCTTCTCCGTCCAGTACCACCCCGAGGCGGCCGCGGGCCCGCACGACGCCGCGTACCTGTTCGACCGCTTCACGTCTTTGATGAACACCGCTTCGATGGAGGGCCAGCGTGCCTAAGCGCACCGATATCCAGTCCGTCCTGGTCATCGGCTCCGGCCCGATCGTCATCGGCCAGGCCGCCGAGTTCGACTACTCCGGCACCCAGGCGTGCCGCGTCCTCAAGTCCGAGGGCCTGCGCGTCATCCTCGTCAACTCCAACCCGGCGACGATCATGACCGACCCGGAGATCGCCGACGCCACGTACGTCGAGCCGATCACCCCGGAGTTCGTCGAGAAGATCATCGCCAAGGAGCGCCCCGACGCGCTCCTGCCCACCCTGGGCGGCCAGACGGCCCTCAACACGGCCATCTCCATGCACGAGCAGGGTGTGCTCGAGAAGTACGGCGTGGAGCTCATCGGCGCCAACGTCGAGGCCATCAACAAGGGCGAGGACCGCGACCTCTTCAAGGGCGTCGTCGAAGAGGTCAACAAGAAGATCGGGCACGGCGAGTCCGCCCGCTCCTACATCTGCCACTCCATGGACGACGTCCTCAAGGGCGTCGACGAGCTCGGCGGCTACCCCGTCGTCGTGCGCCCCTCCTTCACCATGGGCGGCGCGGGCTCCGGCTTCGCGCACAACGAGGAGGAGCTGCGCCGCATCGCCGGCCAGGGTCTCACCCTCTCGCCGACCACCGAGGTGCTCCTGGAGGAGTCCATCCTCGGCTGGAAGGAGTACGAGCTGGAGCTGATGCGCGACAAGAACGACAACGTCGTGGTCGTCTGCTCCATCGAGAACTTCGACCCGATGGGCGTGCACACCGGCGACTCGATCACCGTCGCCCCCTCGATGACGCTCACCGACCGCGAGTACCAGACCCTGCGCGACGTCGGCATCGCGATCATCCGCGAGGTCGGCGTCGACACCGGCGGCTGCAACATCCAGTTCGCGGTGAACCCCGAGGACGGCCGGGTCATCGTCATCGAGATGAACCCGCGCGTGTCCCGGTCCTCCGCGCTCGCCTCCAAGGCCACCGGCTTCCCGATCGCGAAGATCGCCGCCAAGCTGGCCGTCGGCTACACGCTGGACGAGATCCCGAACGACATCACCGAGAAGACGCCGGCCTCCTTCGAGCCGACCCTCGACTACGTCGTGGTCAAGGCCCCGCGCTTCGCCTTCGAGAAATTCCCCTCGGCGGACTCGACCCTGACGACCACCATGAAGTCGGTCGGCGAGGCCATGGCCATCGGCCGCAACTTCACCGAGGCGCTGCAGAAGGCGCTGCGCTCGCTGGAGAAGAAGGGCTCGCAGTTCACCTTCGTCGGCGAGCCCGGCGACAAGACCGAGCTGCTCGCGGAGGCGATCCGGCCGACCGACGGCCGCATCAACTCCGTCATGCAGGCGATCCGGGCCGGCGCCACCCCCGAGGAGGTCTTCGACGCCACGAAGATCGACCCGTGGTTCGTCGATCAGCTCTTCCTCATCAAGGAGACCGCCGACGAGCTGGCCGCCGTCGAGCGCCTGGACGCCGCCCTGCTCGCCGAGGCCAAGCGGCACGGCTTCTCCGACGCCCAGATCGCCGAGATCCGCGGCCTGCGCGAGGACGTCGTGCGCGAGGTCCGCCAGGCCCTCGGCGTCCGCCCGGTCTACAAGACGGTCGACACCTGCGCCGCCGAGTTCGCCGCGAAGACCCCGTACTTCTACTCCTCGTACGACGAGGAGAGCGAGGTCGCCCAGCGCGAGAAGCCCGCGGTGATCATCCTGGGCTCCGGCCCGAACCGCATCGGCCAGGGCATCGAGTTCGACTACTCCTGCGTCCACGCCTCCTTCGCGCTGAGCGAGGCGGGCTACGAGACCGTGATGGTCAACTGCAACCCCGAGACCGTCTCCACGGACTACGACACCTCCGACCGGCTCTACTTCGAGCCGCTCACCCTGGAGGACGTCCTGGAGATCGTGCACGCCGAGGCGCAGGCCGGGCCGATCGCGGGCGTCATCGTCCAGCTCGGCGGCCAGACCCCGCTGGGCCTGGCGCAGGCGCTCAAGGACAACGGCGTGCCCGTCGTCGGCACCTCCCCGGAGGCCATCCACGCCGCCGAGGACCGCGGCGCCTTCGGCCGCGTGCTCGCCGAGGCCGGCCTCCCGGCGCCGAAGCACGGCACCGCCACCACCTTCGCCGAGGCCAAGGCCATCGCCGACGAGATCGGCTACCCGGTCCTGGTCCGCCCCTCGTACGTGCTCGGCGGGCGCGGCATGGAGATCGTGTACGACGAGACCCGGCTCTCCGCGTACATCGAGGAGTCGACCGAGATCAGCCCCTCGCGGCCGGTCCTCGTCGACCGCTTCCTCGACGACGCCATCGAGATCGACGTCGACGCGCTCTACGACGGCGAGGAGCTCTACCTCGGCGGCGTGATGGAGCACATCGAGGAGGCCGGCATCCACTCCGGCGACTCGGCGTGCGCCCTGCCCCCGATCACCCTCGGCGGCCACGACATCAAGCGGCTGCGCGCCTCCACGGAGGGCATCGCCAAGGGCGTCGGCGTACGCGGCCTCATCAACATCCAGTTCGCGATGGCGGGTGACATCCTCTACGTCCTGGAGGCCAACCCGCGCGCCTCGCGCACCGTCCCCTTCACCTCGAAGGCGACCGCGGTGCCGCTGGCCAAGGCCGCCGCGCGCATCTCGCTCGGCGCGACCGTCGCCGAACTGCGCGCCGAGGGCCTGCTCCCGGCCGTCGGCGACGGCGGCACGCTCCCGATGGACGCGCCGATCTCCGTCAAGGAGGCCGTCATGCCGTGGTCGCGCTTCCGCGACATCCACGGCCGCGGCGTCGACACCGTCCTCGGCCCGGAGATGCGCTCCACCGGCGAAGTCATGGGCATCGACTCGGTGTTCGGCACCGCGTACGCCAAGTCGCAGGCCGGCGCCTACGGTCCGCTGCCGACCAAGGGCCGCGCCTTCATCTCCGTCGCCAACCGCGACAAGCGCTCGATGATCTTCCCCGCGCGTGAACTGGTCGCGCACGGCTTCGAGTTGCTCGCCACGTCCGGCACAGCCGAGGTGCTCAAGCGCAACGGCCTGCACGCCACGGTGGTGCGCAAGCAGTCCGAGGGCGAGGGCCCGAACGGCGAGAAGACCATCGTCCAGCTCATCCACGACGGCGGCGTCGACCTCATCGTCAACACCCCCTACGGCACCGGCGGCCGCCTCGACGGCTACGAGATCCGCACGGCCGCCGTGTCGCGCTCGGTGCCGTGCCTGACCACGGTCCAGGCGCTCGCCGCCGCCGTCCAGGGCATCGACGCGCTGGGCCGCGGGGACGTGGGCGTCCGATCGCTCCAGGAACACGCGGAACACCTGACCGCGACCCGCGACTAGCAGCCCACAAGGGGGACACCGAAAACGGTGTCCCCCTTCTGGTGAGCACACCTGAGGATCTCCGAGGACCCACCATGTACAAACTCTTCTTCCGCCTCGTCTTCCGGCGGATGGACCCGGAACAGGCCCACTACCTGGCCTTCCGCTGGATCCGCCTCGCGGCCCGCGTCCCGGTGCTCCGCACCTTCGTCGCCGCCGTCCTGGCGCCGCGCCACAAGGAGCTGCGCACCGAGGCCCTCGGGCTGCGGATGCACGGCCCCTTCGGGCTCGCGGCCGGCTTCGACAAGAACGCCGTCGCGATCGACGGCATGTCGATGCTCGGCTTCGACCACATCGAGATCGGCACCGTCACGGGTGAGCCGCAGCCCGGCAACCCCAAGAAGCGGCTCTTCCGCCTCGTACCGGACCGCGCGCTGATCAACCGCATGGGCTTCAACAACGAGGGCTCCGCGGCCGTGGCCGCCCGCCTGGGGGCCCGCGAGGCCGTCTTCAGGACGGTCGTCGGCGTGAACATCGGCAAGACCAAGGTCGTCCCCGAGGAGGAGGCCGCCGCCGACTACGTGAAGTCGACCGAGCGGCTCGCCCGGCACGCCGACTATCTCGTGGTCAACGTCTCCTCGCCGAACACCCCGGGACTGCGCAACCTGCAGGCCACCGAGTCGCTCCGACCGCTCCTGACCGCCGTGCGCGAGGCCGCCGACCGCAGCGTCGAGGGCCGCCGGGTCCCGCTGCTCGTCAAGATCGCCCCGGACCTGGCCGACGAGGACGTCGACGCGGTCGCCGACCTCGCCGTCGAGCTCGGCCTGGACGGCATCATCGCCACCAACACCACCATCGCGCGCGAGGGCCTCGGCCTGACCTCCGACCCGGGCCTCGTCAAGGAGGCCGGCGGTCTGTCCGGCGCCCCCCTCAAGGACCGCTCCCTGGAGGTCCTGCGCCGCCTCTACGCGCGCGTGGGCGACCGGATCACCCTCGTGGGCGTCGGCGGCATCGAGAACGCCGAGGACGCCTGGCAGCGCATCCTCGCGGGCGCCACCCTGGTCCAGGGCTACAGCGCCTTCATCTACGAGGGCCCCTTCTGGGGCCGCGCCATCCACAAGGGCCTCGCCGCGCGCCTGCGCAACAGCCCGTACGCCACCCTCGCCGACGCGGTCGGCGCCGACGTGAGGAAGCCCGCATGAGTCCCCTCGAGCCCTTCGGTACGCGCCTGCGCCAGGCCATGGACGAGCGCGGCCCGCTCTGCGTCGGCATCGACCCGCATGCCTCGCTGCTCTCCGCGTGGGGCCTGAACGACGACGTGGCGGGCCTGGAGCGGTTCACGCGGACCGTCGTGGAGGCGCTGGCCGGGACCGTCGCGGTGTTCAAGCCGCAGAGCGCCTTCTTCGAGCGCTTCGGTTCGCGCGGCATCGCCGTCCTGGAGAAGGCGGTCGAGGAGGTCCGCGCGGCGGGCGCCCTGGTCGTCATGGACGCCAAGCGCGGCGACATCGGCTCGACCATGGCCGCGTACGCCGAGA
The DNA here is from genome assembly GCF_055591085.1 of Streptomyces sp. NPDC041713. NCBI lineage: Bacteria > Bacillati > Actinomycetota > Actinomycetes > Kitasatosporales > Streptomycetaceae > Streptomyces > Streptomyces sp. NPDC041713. Next base: position 121,215 of record NZ_JBVIZY010000012.1, on the reverse strand, counting down.
CCTTCCTGCGCAAGGACTCGCCCCTGTTCAGCGACGCGCTCACCGTCTCGCCCTACCTGGGATACGGCTCCCTGCAGCCGGCCGTCGACCTCGCGCGCGAGAACGGCGCCGGACTCTTCGTGCTCGCCCTCACCTCCAACCCCGAGGGCGCCGAGGTGCAGCACGCGGTCCGCGCGGACGGCCGCACGGTCGCGGCCACCGTCCTCGGCCACCTCGCCGCGGAGAACGCCGGGCAGACGCCGCTGGGCTCCTTCGGCGCGGTCGTCGGCGCGACGCTGGGCGACCTGTCCTCGTACGACCTCGGGATCAACGGTCCGCTGCTCGCCCCCGGCATCGGGGCGCAGGGCGCGACGCCCGCGGACCTCCCCGGCGTCTTCGGCGCTGCCGTGCGCAACGTGGTGCCGAACGTCAGCCGCGGCGTGCTCCGCCACGGACCCGACGTCACGGGCCTGCGCGACTCCGCGGAGCGCTTCGCGGACGAGATCAGGGCGGCGGTCGAAGCGGCCTGAGCGGGGCGACGGACCCCGCGCGCGCACTCCGTCGACGGCCCGCCGACAGTTCACCGGCCCAAATCCGGGGAGAAATGCCCGATATGTACGGCTCGACAGAGGCTGACCAGGACTTTTCGTCTGTTCTCGCTGACTCCGGCGGCCATGCCCGCTAGTCTCCGTCGAGTGGGGGAACCCCCCACACCCTGTAGTTAGTGGGGGGACGACGGGCAAGCGCGTTGCACGTTGCTCCCCAGGTGTGGGGCGACTAGGTTCCTCACCGGTCCGTATCCGACAGTTCGACATCCGAGGTGACGTAGGCGTGGCTCTTCCGCCCCTTACCCCTGAACAGCGCGCAGCCGCGCTCGAAAAGGCCGCCGCGGCTCGCCGGGAGCGGGCCGAGGTCAAGAATCGACTCAAGCACTCCGGCGCCTCGCTTCACGAGGTCATCAAGCAGGGTCAGGAGAACGATGTCATCGGCAAGATGAAGGTCTCCGCCCTCCTGGAGTCGCTGCCTGGCGTGGGCAAGGTCCGCGCCAAGCAGATCATGGAGCGTCTTGGCATCTCCGAGAGCCGCCGTGTGCGCGGTCTCGGCTCCAACCAGATCGCGTCGCTCGAGCGAGAGTTCGGTGGCGGTGCCGCCGGCTGACGTTCTCGGGCATTCCTGAGGGCTGATGTTCTCGGGCACTCCTGAGAACCTGGATAATCGCTGCATGGCTGCAACACCCCGGGGGACGTCCCCCGTACCCCCGGACGTACGTCCGCGGCTGACCGTGCTCTCCGGCCCCTCCGGGGTCGGCAAGAGCACGGTCGTCGCTCATATGCGCAAGGAACACCCAGAGGTCTGGCTCTCGGTCTCGGCCACCACCCGCAAGCCGCGGCCCGGTGAGAAGCACGGAGTCCAGTACTTCTTCGTCTCCGACGACGAGATGGACAAGCTCATCGCCAACGGCGAGCTGCTCGAGTGGGCCGAGTTCGCGGGCAACCGCTACGGCACCCCGCGCCGCGCCGTGCTCGACCGCCTGGAGGCCGGCGAGCCCGTCCTCCTGGAGATCGATCTGCAGGGCGCGCGCCTGGTGCGCGAGTCGATGCCCGAGGCGCAGCTGGTCTTCCTCGCCCCGCCGAGCTGGGAGGAGCTGGTCCGCCGGCTCACCGGCCGGGGGACCGAGGCGCCGGACGTGATCGAGCGCAGGCTCGCCGCCGCCAAGGTGGAGCTGGCCGCCGAGGCCGAGTTCGACACCACCCTGGTCAACACCTCCGTCGAGGACGTGGCGCGTGAGCTGCTAGCCTTGATGAAAGTTCTTTAGCTCCACACCCGTGTCCTGACTCCGGTCTCGACATCACTTGACCCATCGGAAGGCGAAGAGTGTCCTCTTCCATCACCGCGCCCGAGGGCATCATCAACCCGCCGATTGATGAGCTGCTCGAAGCCACCGACTCGAAGTACAGCCTCGTGATCTACGCCGCCAAGCGCGCGCGCCAGATCAACGCGTACTACTCGCAGCTCGGTGAGGGCCTCCTGGAGTACGTCGGCCCCCTGGTGGACACCCACGTCCACGAGAAGCCGCTCTCGATCGCGCTCCGCGAGATCAACGCCGGCCTGCTGACCTCCGAGGCCATCGAGGGCCCGGCCCAGTAAGCGGTTCGTACGTTCACCACAGGCCCGGCAGCACGGCTGCCGGGCCTGTGGTGTGTCATGGAGTCGTACGCATCCGAGTGCGGATCCGAGTGCGGGGAGACGAAGGCAGTGGCCGAGAAGCCGAAGGTAGTCCTGGGGGTCAGCGGTGGCATCGCCGCCTACAAGGCGTGCGAGCTGCTGCGCCGGCTGACCGAGTCGGGCCATGACGTACGCGTCGTGCCGACCGCGTCGGCGCTGCACTTCGTGGGCGCGGCGACCTGGTCCGCGCTCTCCGGCCACCCCGTCTCGCCCGAGGTCTGGTCCGACGTCCACGAGGTCCCGCACGTCCGCATCGGGCAGCACGCCGACCTCGTCATCGTCGCCCCCGCCACCGCCGACATGCTCGCCAAGGCGGCCCACGGCCTCGCGGACGACCTGCTCACCAACACGCTCCTGACGGCCCGATGTCCGGTCCTCTTCGCCCCGGCCATGCACACCGAGATGTGGGAGCACCCCGCCACCCAGGAGAACGTGGCCACCCTGCGCCGCCGCGGCGCACTGGTCATCGAGCCCGCCGTCGGCCGCCTCACCGGCGTGGACACCGGCAAGGGCCGCTTCCCCGACCCCGCCGAGATCTTCGAGGTCGTACGACGCGTCCTCGCGCGCCCGGACCAGACCCGCGACCTCACCGGACGGCACGTCGTGGTCAGCGCCGGCGGCACCCGTGAGCCCCTCGACCCGGTCCGCTTCCTGGGCAACCGCTCCTCGGGCAAGCAGGGCTACGCGCTCGCCCGCAGCGCGGCCGCCCGCGGGGCCCGGGTCACACTCGTCGCGGCCAACGCCGCGCTGCCCGACCCGGCCGGCGTCGACGTCGTACCGGTCGGCACAGCTCTCCAGCTGCGCGAGGCCGTCCTGAAGGCCGCGGCCGACGCCGACGCGGTCGTCATGGCGGCCGCCGTGGCCGACTTCCGCCCCGAGACGTACGCGACGGGGAAGATCAAGAAGAAGGACGGCCAGGAACCGGCGCCCATCGCGCTGGTCCGCAACCCTGACGTCCTCGCCGAGATCGCGGGGGAGCGGCCCCGTGACGGGCAGGTGGTCGTCGGCTTCGCCGCCGAGACGGACGACGTGCTGGCCAACGGCCGCGCCAAGCTCGCCCGCAAGGGCTGCGACCTGCTGGTCGTCAACGAGGTCGGAGAGCGCAAGACGTTCGGCTCGGAGGAGAACGAGGCGGTCGTGCTCGGGGCGGACGGCAGCGAGACGGCGGTCCCGTACGGCCCCAAGGAGGCGCTCGCGGACACGGTGTGGGACCTGGTGGCGGAGCGGCTCTCCTGACCCGCCCCGCCCGCGCCTGCGCTCCTCACGGCCTGCGTCTCACCATCCGGACGGTTGGCCGCGCGTTTTGACCGATCCTCGGACACCGCTTTCGCCTGTTGGCGGAACTTGGCCACATTTCCGCGCGTCTCTTGACTGTGTCTCCGTGCGCGGTGCTCAATGTCATCTTCGCCCCGTAGGCCGCCTCAAACCCGGGAAAATCGGGTACGGCGCCCCGCGGCGGAGACCGATCGTCGTACCGCGCAAAGCAGTGCCGCAGGTCACAGGGCTCCCAAGTGGCGAGACATGTGGTCCGGCGGCCGAGTGTGACCGATAAACTGGTCTCGGACGACGCCGGGCGCAGCTCCCGGCCGTCCGCCCATGATCAGCCAGCAGCCGCTGCAACCACAGGGAGCGATGTGTCCCGGCGCCTCTTCACCTCGGAGTCTGTGACCGAGGGTCACCCCGACAAGATCGCTGACCAGATCAGCGACACGATTCTCGACGCGCTTCTGCGGGAGGACCCGTCCTCCCGGGTCGCCGTGGAAACGCTGATCACCACCGGCCTCGTCCACGTGGCCGGCGAGGTCACGACGAAGGCGTACGCGCCGATCGCGCAGCTCGTGCGCGACAAGATCCTCGAGATCGGCTACGACTCCTCGAAGAAGGGCTTCGACGGCGCCTCCTGCGGCGTCTCGGTGTCCATCGGCTCGCAGTCCCCCGACATCGCGCAGGGCGTCGACACGGCGTACGAGAAGCGCGTTGAGGGCGACGAGGACGAGCTGGACAAGCAGGGCGCGGGCGACCAGGGCCTGATGTTCGGCTACGCCTGCGACGAGACCCCGGAGCTCATGCCGCTCCCGATCCACCTCGCGCACCGCCTCTCGCGCCGCCTCTCCGAGGTGCGCAAGAACGGCACCATCCCCTACCTGCGCCCCGACGGCAAGACCCAGGTCACCATCGAGTACGACGGCGACAAGGCCGTCCGTCTCGACACGGTCGTCGTCTCCTCGCAGCACGCGAGCGACATCGACCTGGACTCGCTCCTCGCGCCCGACATCCGCGAGTTCGTCGTGGAGCCCGAGCTGAAGGCGCTCGTCGAGGACGGCATCAAGCTGGACACCGACGGCTACCGTCTCCTGGTCAACCCGACAGGCCGCTTCGAGATCGGCGGCCCGATGGGCGACGCCGGCCTGACCGGCCGCAAGATCATCATCGACACGTACGGCGGCATGGCCCGCCACGGCGGCGGCGCCTTCTCGGGCAAGGACCCGTCCAAGGTCGACCGCTCCGCGGCGTACGCGATGCGCTGGGTCGCCAAGAACGTCGTCGCGGCCGGCCTCGCGGCCCGCTGCGAGGTCCAGGTGGCGTACGCCATCGGCAAGGCCGAGCCGGTGGGCCTCTTCGTGGAGACCTTCGGCACGGCCACGGTCGACACGGACAAGATCGAGACGGCCATCGCCGAGGTCTTCGACCTCCGCCCGGCCGCGATCATCCGCGACCTCGACCTGCTCCGCCCGATCTACTCGCAGACCGCGGCGTACGGCCACTTCGGCCGGGCGATCCCCGACTTCACGTGGGAGCGCACGGACCGCGTGGACGCGCTGCGGAGGGCGGCGGGGCTGTAGTTCCGGCTCTTCCAGGCTCTGTCGAGGCCCGGTACCCCTTCGGGGGTGCCGGGCCTTCGCGTGCTTGCCGCCGTGTCAGTGCGGTCTGGTAGGAATGCAGCTGTGAGCAGGGAGAACGAAGAGGGTGGGGCGGGGGGTGCCGAGGGGGCGGAGCAGCTTGCGCTCATTCGGGAGTCGGTGCGGGGGGCCAAGGTGCCGCGGGCCAAGCCGCGGACCTGGCGGGGGGCCGCGCTGGCCAAGGAGTTGCCCGTGGCGCGGGTGCTCGTCGACAAGGGTGTGCTGCACCTCGACCGGTACTTCGACTACGCCGTGCCCGAGGAACTCGACGCGGTGGCCCAGCCGGGGGTCCGGGTCCGGGTGCGGTTCGGCGCCGGGGCGCGGAACGTGCGCGAGGGGCGGCGCGAAGGCGGCGGGCTGATCGACGGGTTCGTCGTCGAGCGGCGGGCCGAGAGCGACTACAGCGGGCCGCTGGCCGCGCTCGCCCAGGTCGTGTCCCCGGAGCCGGTGCTCGACGCAGGCCTCCTCGACCTCGCCCGGGCCGTCGCCGACCGGTACGCGGGCAGCCTCGCCGACGTCCTGCAGCTGGCGATCCCGCCCCGGCACGCGCGCGCCGAGGCACGGCAGTCGCCCGCTCCGCCGGCCCCGCCGCGGCCGCCCGAGCCGGGCAGCTGGCGGCGGTACGGGCACGGGCCGGAGTTCCTCGAGGCGCTGGCCTCCGGCGGTGCGCCGCGCGCCGTGTGGACCGCGTTGCCGGGGCCGCAGTGGGCCGAGGAGATCGCCCGTGCCGTCCAGGCCACGCTCGCCTCGGGGCGCGGCGCCCTCGTCGTCATACCGACCGGGCGGCCCGCCGCGCGCGTGGACGCCGCGCTCACCGACCTGCTCGGCGAGGGGCAGCACGCGCTGCTGACCGCCGACGCCGGGCAGGAGCGGCGCTATCAGGAGTGGCTCTCGGTCCGGCGCGGCGCCGTGCGGGCCGTCGTCGGGACCCGCGCCGCCATGTTCGCGCCCGTACGGGACCTCGGTCTCGTCGTCGTCTGGGACGACGGGGACTCCCACCACAGTGACGACAACGCGCCCTTCCCGCATGTGCGGGAGGTGCTGGAGCTGCGCGCCTCGCGGGACAAGTGCGGGTTCCTGCTGGGTGGCTGGAGCTGCACGGTGGAGGCGGCGCAGCTCGTCGAGAGCGGTTGGGCCGCGCCGCTGGTCGCCGACCGCGAGCAGGTGCGGGGCGCCGCGCCGTTGGTGCGGACCGTGGGCGACGGCGACCTCGCCCGGGACGAGGCGGCGCGCGCGGCCCGGCTGCCGACGCTGGCCTGGCAGGTGGCGCGGGAGGGGCTCAAGCACGGGCCCGTCCTGGTGCAGGTGCCGCGGCGCGGCTATGTGCCGCGGCTTGCCTGCGAGCGGTGCCGCGAGCCCGCGCGGTGCCGTCGTTGCGCCGGGCCGCTGGAGGCGCAGGACGGCGGGTCCGCCCTGCGGTGCGGCTGGTGCGGGGTCGAGGAGGCCCAGTGGCACTGCGAGTCGTGCGGGGCGTTCCGGCTGCGCGCCCAGGTGGTGGGCGCCCGCAGGACGGCCGAGGAGCTGGGGCGGGCGTTCCCGGCGGTGCCGGTGCGCACGTCGGGGCGCGAACAGGTCCTCGACACGGTGCCGGGGACGCCGGCGCTGGTGGTGAGCACGCCGGGGGCGGAGCCCGTCGCCGACGGCGGTTACGCGGCCGCCCTGCTGCTCGACGGGTGGGCCATGCTGGGGCGGCCCGACCTGCGCGCGGGGGAGGACGCGCTGCGCCGGTGGATCGCGGCCTCCTCGCTGGTCAGGCCGCAGGGCGCGGGCGGCACGGTCGTGGTCGTCGCCGAGCCGACGCTGCGGCCCGTACAGGCTTTGGTGCGGTGGGACCCTGTGGGTCACGCGGTACGGGAGCTCGCCGAGCGGGCCGAGCTGGGGTTCCCGCCGGTGTCGCGGATGGCGTCGGTGTCCGGGACGCCCGAGGCCCTCGCGGAGTTCCTGTCGGGCGCCGAACTGCCGGGGGACGCCGCGGTGTTGGGACCGGTTCCGGTACGAGAGTCAGGCCCCGTACCCGCCCGGCGGGGCGGCGGTGCGGCGGCGGGGGAGCCGGCCGAGCGGGTGTTGATCCGGGTGCCGCCGGGGAGCGGTTTCGCGCTCGCGGCCTCGTTGAAGGCGGCGCAGGCCGCGCGGATGGCCCGGGGCGCGAAGGGGGCGAAGGAGTCCGGCGGCGAGCCGGTACGGATCCGGGTCGACCCGCCGGACATCGGCTGA
>NZ_JBVIZY010000012.1:0-113798 GCF_055591085.1 Streptomyces sp. NPDC041713 | reverse complement strand
GAGGCGGGTCTCGCCGGGAGGGTTTGGCTGAGGCGGGTCTCGCCGGGAGGGTTTGGCTGAGGCGGGTCTCGCCGGGAGGGTTTGGCTGAGGCGGGTCTCGCCGGGAGGGTTTGGCTGAGGCGGGCCTCGCCGGGAGGTTCTGGCTGAAGCGGGCCTGGTCGGGCGGGGTTGGACTGACGTGGGTCTGGCCGGTTGGGGTTCGGCTGACGCGAGCCTGACCGGGCGGGGTTCGGCTGACGCGGCCCCGGCCGGGCGGAGTTCGGTGGCGACATGTCAGCTCCGCCGCCGCCCAACCCGGCTCGCCCGGCCCCGCCCCACCCCGCGCCCTGTACCTACGCCACCGGAACACGGAGCTGCCCCGTCGCGGAACACGGAGCTGCCCCCTCCTCCCTGGCGGGGGACGAGGGGGCAGCGATTGGGGGGCGTCAGCCGTTGCGGGGGCCCGGGAAGGCGGTGGGCCTGGGGTCCTCGCGGAGCACGGGGCTGCCCGCGGTGGGCTGGGTCGGCATCGCGCGGGCGGCGGGGACGGACGGCAGGGGGACCCCGACCGGAAGCGGCCGCGTGGCCGTGGCCGTGGCGGTGGCCGTGGCGCCCGCCGCGGCGGGGGACGGCACGACCGGACCCGGCGTCGGCGTCTCCGTGGCGCGCTCCGCCTCTGCCGCCGCCTGCGTGGTGGCCCGGCGCGCGCCGTAACGGCGGTGGACCGCCTGCTTGGTGACGCCGAGCGCCGAGCCCACCGCGTCCCACGAGAACCCGAGCGAGCGGTCGAAGTCCACCGCGGCGGTGACCAGCGTCTCGACGCTGTCCCGCAATTCCTGGGCGAGGCGGACGGTCGGGGCGGGAGCCCGTCCGTACACGACGAAGCCCGCGGACGGGCTGGAGCGGCGCGGACGGTAGACGTTGCCGAGCTGGGCGGTGAGCGTACGCAGTGCGTCCACCTGCCGGCGGACCCGCTCGATGTCCCGCACCAGGAGGTGCAGGCTGGCCCGTGCCTGGGCGTCGTGGGTTGCGTGGTCGGCCATGAACAAGCCTCTCGAACCGGCGTTGAAAAGGATCGGGCCGCCTCGGCGGCCCAGGGTGGTCAACTCTTTCTTGACCAACGCGCTAGTTCGTGTGGGGTCACGGTGCAGGGGCGTATGCGCATATGCACAGGGCGCGCGCCATTTCGTACGCCCCCGACGCCGTCAACCTCCGTCCTCGGAAAGGACCGTCCCGGGCGGCCCCGCGGGGCGGCCCATAGACTGGTGCGCCGCCGTCGGTGCCCGGCGAGGCGGCGCCGCCGTCCCCGCCGGTCCTTGGCCGTCGCTCCTCCCTTGACCAGAGATCCGAGGTACCCCCGAGTGAAGCTCGTCTTCGCAGGCACTCCCGAGGTCGCCGTCCCCGCCCTCGACGCCCTGATCGCCTCCGACCGGCACGAGGTGGCCGCCGTCGTGACCCGGCCGGACGCGCCCGCGGGGCGGGGCCGCAGGCTCGTCGCCAGCCCGGTCGCCGAGCGGGCCGCGGAGGCCGGCATCGAGGTGCTGAAGCCCGCGAAGCCGCGTGACGAGGAGTTCCTGGCCCGGCTGCGCGAGATCGGGCCCGACTGCTGCCCCGTCGTGGCCTACGGCGCGCTGCTGCCCAAGGTCACCCTGGACGTCCCGGCCCGCGGCTGGGTCAACCTGCACTTCTCGCTGCTCCCGGCCTGGCGCGGCGCGGCCCCGGTGCAGCACGCGGTGATGGCGGGCGACGAGATCACCGGCGCCTCCACCTTCCTGATCGAGCAGGGGCTCGACTCCGGGCCGGTGTACGGGACGGTGACGGAGGCGGTCCGCCCCACCGACACCAGCGGCGACCTGCTCACCCGGCTCGCCTTCGCGGGCGCCGGGCTGCTCGTCGCGACCATGGACGGCATCGAGGACGGCAGCCTGCAGGCCGTGCCCCAGCCGGCCGACGGGGTCACCCTCGCGCCGAAGATCAACGTCGAGGACGCCGAGGTGGACTGGGCCGCCCCGGCCCTGCGCGTGGACCGCGTGGTGCGCGGCTGCACGCCCGCCCCCGGCGCCTGGACCGTCTTCCGCGGCGAACGCCTGAAGATCATCCAGGCCGCGCTCGTGCAGGACCGCACCGACCTCGCGCCCGGCGAGCTGTCCGCCGCCAAGAACAACGTGTACGTCGGTTCCGGATCGCACGCCGTCGAGCTGCTCTGGGTCCAGCCGCAGGGCAAGAAGCCGATGCGCGGCGCGGACTGGGCGCGCGGGGTGCGCATCGCCCCCGGCGAGCGGGTGGGCGCCGGCGTCGTAGGCTAGGCGGGTTCGACCCACACCAGCAGCGGAGCACCTTGTGAACGACCAGCCGAACCGGCGTCCCGACAAGCCGGGAGGCAAGCCGGGCAACCCCGGAGGCAAGCCGGGCAAGCCGGGAGGCAAGCCGGCGAAGTCCAAAAAGCCTTACCGCCGCCCGCAGAAGGACCCCGTCCGCTTCCTCGCCTTCGAGGCGCTGCGGGCGGTGGACGAGCGCGACGCGTACGCCAACCTCGTCCTGCCCCCGCTGCTGCGCAAGGCCCGCGAGAAGGACGAGAACTTCGACGCGCGGGACGCGGCGCTCGCCACCGAGCTGGTCTACGGCACGCTGCGCCGCCAGGGCACCTACGACGCCGTCGTCGCGGCCTGCATCGACCGGCCGCTGCGCGAGGTCGACCCGCCGGTCCTCGACGTGCTCAACCTGGGCGTGCACCAGCTGCTCGGCACCCGCATCCCCACGCACGCCGCCGTCTCCGCCTCGGTGGAGCTGGCGCGCGTGGTGCTCGGCGACGGACGGGCCAAGTTCGTCAACGCCGTGCTGCGCAAGGTCTCCCAGGACGACCTCGACACCTGGGTGGAGCGGATCGCGCCCCCGTACGACGAGGACCCCGAGGACCACCTCGCCGTCGTCCACTCGCACCCCCGCTGGGTCGTCTCGGCGCTGTGGGACTCGCTCGGCGGCGGCCGCGCCGGCATCGAGGACCTCCTCGAGGCCGACAACGAACGGCCCGAGGTGACGCTGGTGGCACGCCCCGGCCGCGCCACGGCCGACGAACTCCTCGAATCCGTGGGCGAGGACTCCGCGCTGCCGGGCCGCTGGTCGCCGTACGCGGTGCGGCTCAGCGAGGGCGGGGAGCCGGGCTCCCTGGAGGCCGTGCGCGAGGGCCGCGCGGGCGTGCAGGACGAGGGCAGCCAGCTGGTCGCGCTCGCGCTCGCCAACGCCCCGCTGGAGGGTCCCGACGAGAAGTGGCTCGACGGCTGCGCGGGCCCCGGCGGCAAGGCGGCGCTGCTCGCCGGGCTCGCCGCCCAGCGCGGCGCCACGCTGCTCGCCGCCGAGAAGCAGCCGCACCGGGCGGGACTGGTCGCGCAGGCGCTCGCCGGGAACCCCGGCCCGTATCAGGTGATCACGGCCGACGGCACCCGCCCGCCGTGGCGCCCCGGCACCTTCGACCGCGTCCTGATGGACGTGCCCTGCACGGGACTCGGCGCGTTGCGCCGCCGCCCCGAGGCCCGCTGGCGCCGCCGCCCGCAGGACCTGGAGGGTTTCGGGCCGCTGCAACGGGCGCTGCTGCGCGCGGCGTTGGAGTCGGTGCGGGTCGGCGGCGTGGTCGGCTACGCGACCTGCTCGCCGCACCTGGCCGAGACGCGGGCCGTCGTGGACGACGTCCTCAAGCAGACCGGCGGGACCGAACTCATCGACGCGCGCCCGCTGTTGGCCGGCGTCCCGGCGCTGGGCGACGGCCCCGACGTACAGCTGTGGCCGCATCTGCACGGGACGGACGCGATGTATCTGGCGCTGATCCGTCGGACCGCCTGACGGCCGTCCGACGGCCGGCGGTCAGTCTCGTCAGGGGCGGTCCGGGGCCGGCCGGTGTTCCTCGGGCCGTCGCGCCAGCGCATGCGGCCACCACACCCTCGGGCCCACGTCCAGGAACAGTGACGTGACCAGGATCGACCGTACGACGAACGTGTCGAGCAGGACGCCGAGGGCGACCGCGAAGCCGATCTCGGCGAACGCCACCATCGGGAGCGTGCCGAGCGCCGCGAAGGTGCCCGCGAGGACCAGGCCCGCCGAGGTGGTCACCGCGCCGGTCGCCGCGAGGCCCGTCAGGACGCCCGCGCGCGTGCCCTGGCGGGCCGCCTCCTCGCGGATGCGGGTCGACAGGAAGATGTTGTAGTCGATGCCGAGCGCCACCAGGAAGACGAAGACGAAGAGCGGGAAGTCGGTCGGCTCGCCCGCGTAGTCGAAGAGGTGGCGGAAGGCCAGCGCGCTGAGGCCGAGCGCCGTCGCGAAGGACAGCACCACCGTCGCGATCAGCAGGAGCGGGGCGAGGACCGCCCGCAGCAGGACGCCGAGGATCAGCAGGACCACGAGCAGCACGAGCGGGATGACCAGCTTGTTGTCGTGGGCCGTGGCGTGGTCCATGTCGAGCAGGGCCGCGGTGCCGCCGCCCACCTTTGCGTTCGCGTCGGGCACGGCGTGCACCGTCGCGCGGACCCGTTCCACCGTCCGCTTGGCGGCCGCGCTGTCCGGCGGGTCCGTGGGCGTCGCCTCCAGCAGTACCCGCCCCTCGTGCTCGGCCCTGGTCCCCGGTGGTACGCCGACGCTGCCGGGCTGCACGCCCCGGGTGTCCGCGACGGCCTCGCCGACGCGGTCGCCGCGCGCCCGGTCCGTCACGATCACCAGGGGGTCGCCGGAGCCCGCGGGGAAGTGCCGCGCGAGCACCTCCTGGCCGGTGATCGAGTCCGGCTTGTCGGTGAACGAGTCGGCGTTGCCGAGCCCCTCGGCGCGCAGCTGCAGCAGGCCCAGCGAGAGCAGGGCGAGCACCGCCGCCGTGGTGGCCCAGATCAGCCGCGGGCGGCGGGCGATGCGCCGGCCCGTACGGGCCCACAGGCCGCGCTCGGTCGGCTCGGGGGAGCCCGGGTGGGGGACCAGCGGCCAGAAGAACCACCGGCCGAAGATCACCAGGAGGGCCGGGAAGAGCGTCAGCATCGCGACGAGGCCGACGGCGACGCCGATGGCGGCGACCGGGCCGAGGCCCCGCGTCGAGTTCATCTCGGCGGCCAGCAGCACCAGCATGCTCAGGACGACGGTCGCGCCCGAGGCGAGGACCGCGGGTCCGGCCCGGTGCAGGGCACGGGCCATCGCCTCGTGGCGGTCCTCGTGACGGCGCAGCTCTTCGCGACAGCGAGCGACGAGGAGCAGGGCGTAGTCGGTCCCCGCGCCGAAGACGAGGACGGTGAGGATGCCCGCGCTCTGGCCGTTGACGGTCAGATCGGCGTGCGTGGCGTGCAGATAGACGAGGGCCTGGGCGGTGAAGAGCGCGGTGATCACCGCGAGCAGTGGGGCGAACAGCAGCGTCGGACTGCGGTAGGTGAACAGCAGGATCACCACGACGATGCCCGCCGCCGACAGGAGCAGCGTGGAGTCGATCCCCTCGAACGCCTCGGCGGAGTCGGCGGCGGTGCCGCCCGGCCCGGTGACGTGCACGGCCAGGCCCCCGCCGCCCTCACCCACCCGCTCCCGGACGGCGTCGACGGCGGGACCGATGCGCTCCCAGCCCTCGGCGTCCATGGTGATCGGGACGGACACCTGTGCCGCCTCGGCGCCGGCCTTCTCGTCGTAGAGCGGGCCGCGGGTCTCGGCGCCGCGGATCCCGTGCGCGCGCAGCGCCTTCGCCTCGCGCACGTCCTCGGCGATCCGGGCGCGGTCCGCTCCGGTGAGGCCGCCCTCGCGGGCGTACACCACGATGGCGGGGATCGCCTCGGGCCTGAACTCGGCGGAGATGTCCAGGACTTGGGTCGACTCCGCGGAGCCGGGCAGCCAGGACTCCGCGTCGTTCTCCTGGGCGTCGGCGAGCTTCTGGGCCAGCGGCGCCGCGACGATCAGCACCACCAGCCAGAACAGCACCACCAGCCACTTGGTGCGCCGCCCGCACACCAGCCATGCCACCCCGCGCCGCTTCCGCCGTCGTACGTCCGCCACATCCGCCATGGCTTCCCCCCGCTCGCCGTGCGCGGTGCCGTTGAGCCGTCCAGCATGGCACCCCGGGCGCGGCCGCGGGAGCCGCTGTGCCCAGGCGGTGGACTGCGGTCAGCAACCTGCCTCGGACATGGCAGGCTTGGGGCATGGCCGTGCAGATCAATCCCAGCATCCTGTCCGCGGACTTCGCCCGTCTTGCCGAAGAGGCACAGGCCGTCGAGGGCGCCGACTGGCTCCACGTCGACGTGATGGACAACCACTTCGTCCCGAACCTCACGCTCGGGGTGCCGATCGTAGAGTCCCTCGCCCGTGCGACGGACACGCCGCTGGACTGCCACCTGATGATCGAGGATCCCGATCGCTGGGCCCCGCAGTACGTCGAGGCGGGCGCGGGATCCGTCACCTTCCACGCGGAGGCCGCCGCCGCGCCGGTCCGGCTCGCCCGCGAGATCCGCGCCAAGGGTGCCCGCGCCTCCATGGCGCTGAAGCCGGCGACGCCCATCGAGCCGTACGAGGACCTGCTCCCCGAGCTCGACATGCTGCTGATCATGACAGTCGAGCCCGGCTTCGGCGGCCAGGCCTTCCTGGACATCATGCTGCCCAAGATCCGCCGCACCCGTGACCTGATCGGCAAGCACGGCCTGGAGATGTGGCTGCAGGTCGACGGCGGCGTCTCGGCCGAGACGATCGAACGCTGCGCCGAGGCGGGCGCCGACGTGTTCGTCGCGGGCTCCGCCGTCTACGGCGCCAAGGATCCGGCGGACGCGGTACGTTCATTGCGCACCCAAGCCGAGGCAAAGACGGCGTCAAGCGCCTGGGCGTGCGGCCACTGAGCCAAGGGAACGTGAACGCAGTCCTTCAGGACTGAGCAACAAGGCCGGATCTGCAAGGATGAACGGCGAACCCAGTTTGTGAACAGCAGTGAGGAGAGCGCCGTGTCGGCCATGTCGGCGGGTCGGTCAGCCATGCGGATGGGACCCGCGGAGCTGGTGCAGGCGGCGGCCATGGCCCGCCGCTTCTACCTCGAGGGCAAGTCCAAGATCCAGATCGCCGAGGAGTTCGGCGTCAGCCGCTTCAAGGTGGCCCGGGTCCTGGAGACCGCCCTGGAGCGGGATCTCGTGCGCATCGAGATCCGGGTGCCCGCAGAGCTGGACGCGGAGCGCTCGGACGCGCTGCGCGCCCGCTACGGGCTGCGGCACGCCGTCGTGGTGGAGTCGCCGGCGCCCGCCGACGAGATCGACGAGTCCCCCGACCCGGAGAACCTCGGCGAGGTCGCGGCGGACCTGCTCGGCGAGCTGGTCAACGAGGGCGACGTGCTCGGCCTCGCCTGGGGGCGCTCCACCATCCACATGGCGGCCGCGCTCGACCAGCTGCCGCCGTGCACCGTCGTGCAGCTCACCGGCGTGTACGACGCGGGGACCGCGGAGCGCGGCTCGGTCGAGGCGGTCCGCCGCGCCGCCCAGGTCTCCGGCGGCGAGGCCCATCCCATCTACGCGCCGATGCTGCTGCCCGACCCCGCCACGGCCGCGGCGCTGCGCAACCAGACCGGGATCGCCCGCGCCTTCGAGTACTTCGACAAGGTCACGGTCGCCTGCGTCTCCATCGGCTCCTGGGAGCCGGGCATCTCCACGGTCCACGACATGCTCAGCGACGAGGAGCGGGCGCACTACGCCTCGCTGGGAGTGGCGGCGGAGATGTCGGCCCACCTGTTCGACGCCGAGGGGCGTCGGGTGGGGCGGGACCTGGGGGAGCGGTGCATCACCGTCGAGACGGACCGGCTTCGGCGGATTCCGGAAGTCGTGGCCATCGCGGGCGGGCAGCGGAAGGCCGCGGCGATCGACGCGGTGCTGCGGTCCGGGCTCGTCACCAGTCTGGTGACGGACACGGCAGCCGCCGACCAGCTTCTTGTGGCGGGGCCCACGCCTCGTCCCGCGTTGAACCGGGCCGACCCGGACGGCAGCTGAGTCCCCGCGGGACGGTGGGGGTTGTTCGCGCAGTTCCCCGCGCCCCTTAAGGGGCGCCGTGGCAGGGTCTGAGACATGGTGAACCGGGTTGTTCCCCGCGTGCTGGGGGTGCTGCTGCTCTGTCTCGGTGTCCTGGTGGCCGGGTGCTCCTCGGGTGACACCGGACGGGACGCCCCCGGCTGGGCGCACGGCATGGCCACCGTGCAGGCCGGCCGTCTGCCCGCCGAGGCGCGGCGCACGCTCCAGCGCATCGATGACGGAGGCCCCTTCCCGTACGAGAAGGACGGCACCGTCTTCGGCAACTTCGAGCGGGAACTGCCGCGGCGCGAACGCGGTTACTACCACGAGTACACCGTCCGCACGCCGGGCGAGCGCGACCGCGGGGCCCGGCGGATCGTCACCGGGGGCGGCGGCGAGATCTACTACACCGATGACCACTACGCGTCCTTCAAGGCGGTGCTGAGGTAATGCCCGGTGGAACCGACAGCGGGCCCGGCCCGCTCGCGCCCGTGCTCGATGCCGCACGCGGCGCCGGCTGGACCACCGCGACGCTCTCCCTGGACGGCGTGACGGACAAGGCCGCCTTCATGGAGCGCTGCGCCCGCGGCCTGGGGCTCCCCGACTGGTTCGGGCGCAACTGGGACGCCCTCGCCGACTGCCTCACCGACCTGTCGTGGGCACCCCGCGCGCGGGGGCGGCTGCTCGTCGTCTCCGGGTGGCAGGAGTACGCGCGGGCGGCACCGGAGGAGTGGGGGATCGCGCAGGAGGTGTTCTCGGCGGCCGTCGAGCACTGGCGCGGGGCGGAGACGGGGCTGGAGATCGTGCTCGCGCTCGGGCCCGCCGCCCCGTAGCCGCTCGGCCCCGGCAGTCACGTGACCGCCCGACCGCGTCGACCGTCTCGCCACGGAGCGTCGCGGGCCCTGAACCGAGTGTTCCGCTTCAGTCGTCGGCTTGGACGATTCCACCACCGCCCCCGTCGCCCGCCTGGGTGATCGTCCCAGGCGGCACAACCCCGGCGGCATGGGAGAATGAAGTACGTGCTTTTCCCTCGGCCTAACTGTCCGGGGGCCACCTCTGATCGACTGGGATGAGCAGCACGTGCGCTTCCTCAATGACATCCAGCCTGCGTACGACCTGACGTACGACGACGTCTTCATGGTCCCGAGGCGCTCCGCCGTCGGCTCCCGCCAGGGCGTGGACCTCTCCTCGCCCGACGGCACCGGCACCACGATCCCGCTGGTCGTCGCCAACATGACCGCGATCGCCGGCCGGCGCATGGCCGAGACCGTCGCCCGCCGCGGCGGGATGGTCGTCATCCCCCAGGACATCCCGATCGAGGTCGTCACCGAGGTCGTCTCCTGGGTCAAGACGCGCCACCACGTCCTGGACACCCCGATCGTCCTGGCCCCCACCCAGACCGTCGCCGACGCCCTCGCGCTGCTGCCCAAGCGCGCGCACAACGCCGGCGTCGTCGTCGACGGCGACCAGAAGCCCGTGGGCGTCGTCACCGACACCGACCTGAGCGGCGTGGACCGCTTCACGCAGCTCTCCGAGGTCATGTCCCGCGACCTGCTGCTCCTGGACGCCGACATCGACCCGCGCGACGCGTTCAACAAGCTGGACCACGCCAACCGGCGGTACGCCCCCGCCGTGGACAAGGACGGCCGCCTCGCCGGCATCCTCACCCGCACCGGCGCCCTGCGCGCCACCCTCTACAGCCCCGCCGTCGACGCCAAGGGCGGCCTGCGCATCGCCGCCGCCGTCGGCATCAACGGCGACGTGGCGGGCAAGGCCAAGCAGCTCCTCGACGCGGGCGTCGACACGCTCGTCGTGGACACCGCGCACGGCCACCAGGAGTCGATGATCGCCGCGGTCAAGGCCGTGCGCGGTCTCGACCCGCAGGTCCCGATCGTCGCGGGCAACATCGTCGCCGCCGAGGGCGTGCGCGACCTCATCGAGGCCGGCGCGGACATCATCAAGGTCGGCGTGGGCCCCGGCGCCATGTGCACCACGCGCATGATGACCGGCGTCGGCCGCCCGCAGTTCTCCGCGGTGCTCGAATGCGCCGCCGAGGCCAAGAAGTTCGGCAAGCACGTCTGGGCCGACGGTGGTGTGCGCCACCCGCGCGACGTCGCCATGGCGCTGGCCGCCGGCGCGTCGAACGTCATGATCGGGTCCTGGTTCGCGGGCACGTACGAGTCCCCGGGCGACCTCCAGCAGGACGCCAGCGGCCGCCTCTACAAGGAGTCGTTCGGCATGGCGTCGGCCCGCGCGGTGCGCAACCGCACCAGCGAGGAGTCGGCGTACGACCGCGCCCGCAAGGCGCTCTTCGAGGAGGGCATCTCCACCTCCCGGATGTTCCTCGACCCGACCCGTCCGGGCGTCGAGGACCTGATCGACTCGATCATCGCGGGCGTCCGCTCGTCCTGCACGTACGCGGGCGCGGCCTCCCTGGAGGAGTTCGCCGAGAAGGCGACCGTCGGCGTGCAGAGCGCCGCGGGGTACGCCGAGGGCAAGCCGCTGCACGCCAGCTGGCAGTAATCCCGTCCGGTGGCGCGGATTTTGGCCGCCGCCGCGCAGTTCCCCACGGGGGCTGTGCGGCGGCGGCCACTGTTGTTCGGACCCGTCGTGCGCAACGGACGAAACGGACGGCGCAACGAAGTGACGTGTATGACCGAAGTGCGCAATGATCATCTGGCGTTGCGCAAGGTTGCTGCATTACGGTCGGGAAGGCGCGGACTCTAGAGTCTGCGCTGTACGTGGTGTGGCGGGGACTGCCTGCTCGGTGGTTCCCGTCTCCTAGCGCGGGTGCCATGAGTCCTCGCCGCCCTGACCGGCAGCGATGAAGGAGCCAGCGCGTGCTCGACCAAGGCGCACCCCCGCAGAACCGCCCAAGCCCGCCGGGCGCCCCCGGCCTCGGCAGCCGCCTCATGCGGCGCAAGCCGGTCGAAAGCCTGGTCGCGGAGGGTGGCCACGGCGAGGGTGGCTCACTGCGACGCACCCTCGGCATGTGGCAGCTGACCATGATCAGCATCGGTGCCACGCTCGGCACCGGCATTTTCGTCGTCCTCGGCGAAAGCGTCCCCAAGGCCGGTCCCGCCGTCACGATCTCCTTCGTGATCGCCGGACTCACCGCCCTCTTCTCGGCCCTCTCCTACGCCGAACTGGCGGGCTCCATCCCGGTCGCCGGCTCCTCCTACTCGTACGCGTACGCAACGATGGGCGAACTCATCGCCTGGGTGTGCGGCTGGTGCCTGGTCCTGGAGTACGGCGTGTCGGTCGCCGCGGTCGCGGTCGGCTGGGGCGAGTACCTCAACGAACTGCTCGACGGAACCATCGGCGTCACCATCCCCGACGCGCTCTCCGCGGCGCCCGGTGAGGCGAGCGGCGCCATCATCAACCTGCCGGGCCTCATCGTCGTACTGCTCGCCATGGTCTTCCTGCTCGGCGGCGCCAAGGAGTCGGCGCGCGCCAACACGATCATGGTCGTCGTGAAGATCGTCGCCCTGGTGCTCTTCTGCACCATCGGCTTCATGGGCTTCAAGTCCGGCAACTACTCCGACTTCATGCCGCTCGGCATGGCCGGCGTCAGCGCCGCGGGAGCGAGCCTCTTCTTCTCCTACATCGGCTTCGACGCCGCCTCCACCGCCGGTGAGGAGGCGAAGAACCCGCAGCGCGACCTGCCGCGCGCGATCATGCTCTCGCTGATCATCGTCACGGCGCTCTACGTCCTGGTCGCGGCCGTCGCCGTCGGCGCGTGGAACTGGAAGGACTTCGAGGGTTCCGAGGCCACGCTCGCCGCGATCATGAACGACGTCACCGGGCAGAGCGTGTGGGGCACGATCCTCGCCGCCGGCGCGGTCATCTCCATCGCCTCCGTCGTCCTCACCGTGCTCTACGGCCAGACCCGCGTCCTGTTCGCCATGTCCCGCGACGGCCTGGTCCCCAAGGCGTTCGGCAAGGTCAGCAAGAGCACCGGGACGCCCCGCGTGAACACGGTCATCGTCTCGCTGTTCTGCGGCGCGCTGGCCTCCGTCATCCCGCTCGGCAAGCTCGTCGACGCCACCAGCATCGGCACGCTCTTCGCCTTCGGCCTGGTCAACATCGCGGTGATCGTGCTGCGCCGGACCCGTCCGGACATGCCGCGCACCTTCCGGGTGCCGCTCGGCTTCCTCTTCCCGGTGCTCGGCTTCGGGTTCTGCGCGTACAACATGTTCAGCCTCGACTCCGTCACCTGGGTCGTGTTCGGTGTCTGGATGGCCGTCGGCCTCGTGTTCTACTTCCTGTACGGCATGAGCCGCTCCCGATTGGCCACAGCAGAGAAGTGATCCACCCCCCGTGCGACTGAACGATCTCGACGAACGCATCGTGCACGCCCTCGCCGAGGACGCCCGCCGTTCCTACGCCGACATCGGCCAGCTGGTCGGACTCTCCGCGCCCGCCGTGAAGCGGCGCGTGGACCGGCTGCGGGCCACCGGGGCCATCACCGGGTTCACCGTACGGGTGGACCCGGCGGCCCTGGGGTGGGAGACCGAGGGGTTCATCGAGATCTACTGCCGCAGGAACACCTCGCCGGAGGCGATCCAGCGGGGCCTCGAGCGGTATCCCGAGGTGTCGTCCGCGTCCACCGTCACGGGGGACGCGGACGCGATCGTCCAGGTCTTCGCCGCGGACATGCGGCATTTCGAGCGGGTGCTCGAGCGGATCGCCGGGGAGCCGTTCGTGGAGCGGACGAAGTCCGTGCTGGTGCTTTCGCCGCTCATGCGGAGGTTTTCTTCGGGGTCCCCGACGTAGGCCTTCGGCTGGGTGCGGTTTTTTGCGCCGTTCCCCGCGCCCCTTGGGTGGGTTCGCTTTCCGTTTTGGGTGCGGGGCGTCTTGGGTTTGTCGCGCAGTTCCCCGCGCCCCTGGGGTGGTGGGTTTCGCCCTCCTTTCTCGTGCGGGCCGGTTGTGGCTGGTTGCGCAGTTCCCCGCGCCCCTGGGGTGGTGGTGGGTTTCGCCCTTCCTTTTGGGTGCGGGCCGGCTTGTGGCTGGTCGCGCCGTTCCTCGCGCCCCTGGGGTTCTGGCGCGGCGCGGGTTAGGGGTGGGTCGGGTAGGGGACCTTCCACGGGATTACGTGGTAGTCGCCTGTGCCCGCGCGGACCTTTTCGAAGGGGGCCGCGCTCGCGCACTTCGCCAGGGTGTCGGGCTGGTCGGGGGTGCCGCCGTGGGCCGCCCAGCTGTAGCCGACGCGGTCCTGGCCGCCCGTGTCGTGGACCGTGAAGCCGATCCGCTTGCCCTTGATGTCCGGCATGCCGATGTCGCTGCCGCTGGCGGTGACGACGCCGGTGACCGTGGCCACCTTGCCGCCCGTCACCAGACAGTCGACTCGGCCCTCCGCCCAGGCCCCCTTGCCACCCGGCTCGTCCAGGTGGACGAAGCGGAAGGTGCCGGTCGCCTTCGTCGGGTCCTTCTTGTCCTTCGCCGCCAGGTGCGCGTCGAAGGTGAAGGTCACGTCCTCCGCGGTCTTGCGGTAGAGCTTCGCGCTTCCGGTGAGGGCGGCGGCCTCGGCCTTCGCCGTCTCACGGGGGAGCGGGGGAGTCCCCGCGTCGGCCGCCGCCACCGTCGCCCCTGCGGCTCCTGCGCAGATCAGCAGGGCCATGCCGAGGGCGATGACGCGGCGGTCGGTGATGCGGATGCGTGCGTTGCGGCTCACGGGGAGCCTCCGTCCGGGATGCCGTTCACCCGGTCCTTCCGGGCGGGATCACGGTCTCGCGAGAGGGGGCCCCGGCACGTCGGACCAGGGGAGGTTCCGCCTCCGCCGTGCGGCGGGGAACACCCCCGACCCCCTCAGCCCAGCGGTGGACGCCGCGACGGCGCCGACGCCGTGCCCGCCGCGCAACGAATCGCCGTCCCGGGCGCCGCACGCGCAACAGATCGCCCGGCAGCCCGCAACGGTCACGCCTTGTCGGGGCAAGGCCGCCGACCGTACCGTCATAGCGACCCCGCTTCCCCCTCCGTACGCCTTGAGGATCCGCCATGCCTGCGCTGCGCACCGCCCTGCTCCAGAGCTCCGGGCGGCTCGGGTCCGTCGACGAGAACCTCGCGTCGCTGGACGCAGCCGCCCGACGTGCCGCCGCGGCGGGCGCGGGCCTGCTCGTGGCGCCCGAGCTGTTCCTCACCGGGTACGCGATCGGCGACGACATCGCCCGGCTCGCCGAGCCCGTCGACGGGGCCTCCGCCGAGGCCGCCGCCGAGATCGCCGCGCGCCACGGGGTCGGCGTCGCCTACGGCTACCCGGAGCGCGAGGGCGATCGCGTCTTCAACTCCGTCCAGCTGATCGGCCCGGACGGGGCCACCCTCGCCAACTACCGCAAGACCCACCTCTTCGGCGGCTTCGAGCGCGACGCCTTCACCCCCGGTGAACAGACTGTCGTGCAGGCCGAGTTGGGGGGCATCCGGGTCGGCCTCATGATCTGCTACGACGTGGAGTTCCCGGAGAACGTCCGCGCGCACGCCCTCGCGGGCACCGACCTGCTCGTGGTCCCCACCGCGCAGATGCACCCCTTCCAGTTCGTCGCCGAGTCCGTCGTGCCGGTCCGCGCCTTCGAGAGCCAGATGTACGTCGCGTACGTCAACCGGGTCGGCCCCGAGGGCGAGTTCGAGTTCGTCGGGCTCTCCACGCTCGCCGGGCCCGACGGCGTGGCGCGCGCCCGCGCCGGCCGCGGCGAGGAGCTCGTGTTCGGCGACGTCGACCCCCATTTCCTGGCGGCCTCCCGCGAGAACAACCCCTACCTCCGCGACCGCCGCCCCGGCCTGTACGCGTCCCTCGGCTGACCCCGCCCCAGCCTCCCCGCCCTGTCCTCAGTTCCGTGCAAGGAGTCCGTACCCCATGACGTCCACGGTGCCCACCGCCGTCCAGCACACCGACGCGCAGCCGCCGATCACCATGTTCGGGCCGGACTTCCCCTACGCGTACGACGACTTCCTCGCGCACCCCGCGGGCCTCGGCCAGATACCCGCGACCGAGCACGGCACCGAGGTCGCCGTCATCGGCGGCGGTCTCTCCGGCATCGTCGCCGCGTACGAACTGATGAAGATGGGCCTCAAGCCCGTCGTCTACGAGGCCGACCAGATCGGCGGCCGGCTGCGGACGGTCGGCTTCGAGGGCTGCTCCACCCCTGGTGAAGAAGGAGCCCTCACCGCCGAGATGGGCGCGATGCGCTTCCCGCCGTCCTCCACGGCCCTGCAGCACTACATCGACCTGGTGGGCCTGAAGACCCAGCCGTTCCCCAACCCGCTCGCCGAGTCGACCCCCTCCACGGTCGTCGACCTCAAGGGTGAGTCGCACTACGCCGAGACCGTCGCCGACCTGCCGCAGGTCTACCGCGACGTGGCGAAGGCGTGGGGCGACTGCCTGGAGGAGGGCGCGGACTTCTCCGACATGAACCGCGCCCTGCGCGAGCGCGATGTGCCCAAGATCCGCGAGATCTGGTCCCGGCTCGTCGAGAAGCTCGACAACCAGACCTTCTACGGCTTCCTCTGCGACTCCGCGGCGTTCAAGTCCTTCCGCCACCGCGAGATCTTCGGGCAGGTCGGCTTCGGCACCGGCGGCTGGGACACCGACTTCCCGAACTCCATCCTGGAGATCCTGCGCGTCGTCTACACCGAGGCCGACGACCACCACCGCGGCATCGTCGGCGGCAGCCAGCAGCTGCCGCTTCGGATGTGGGACCGCGAGCCGGAGAAGATCGTGCACTGGGCGCCCGGTACGTCCCTGAGCTCGCTGCACGAGGGCGGCGTGCCGAAGCCCGCCGTGACCCGCCTCGACCGCACCGCGGGCAACCGCGTCACCGTCACGGACTCCTCGGGCGACATCCGCACCTACCAGGCGGCGATCTTCACCGCCCAGTCCTGGATGCTGCTCTCCAAGATCGCCTGTGACGACACGCTCTTCCCCATCGACCACTGGACGGCGATGGAGCGGACCCACTACATGGAGTCCTCCAAGCTCTTCGTGCCGGTCGACAGGCCCTTCTGGCTGGACAAGGACGAGGAGACCGGCCGTGACGTCATGTCGATGACGCTCACCGACCGTATGACGCGCGGGACTTACCTGCTAGACGACGGACCGGACAAGCCCGCCGTCATCTGCCTCTCCTACACCTGGTGCGACGACAGCCTGAAGTGGCTGCCGCTGTCGGCGAACGAGCGTATGGAGGTCATGCTCAAGTCGCTCGGCGAGATCTACCCGAAGGTCGACATCAGGAAGCACATCATCGGCAACCCGGTGACGGTGTCGTGGGAGAACGAGCCGTACTTCATGGGCGCCTTCAAGGCGAACCTGCCGGGCCACTACCGCTACCAGCGGCGGCTGTTCACCCACTTCATGCAGGATCGCCTGCCGGCGGACAAGCGGGGGATCTTCCTCGCCGGGGACGACATCTCCTGGACGGCGGGATGGGCCGAGGGCGCGGTGCAGACCGCGCTGAACGCGGTGTGGGGCGTCATGCACCACTTCGGGGGTGCGACCGATGCGAGCAACCCCGGGCCCGGGGATGTGTACGACGAGATTGCTCCCGTCGAGTTGCCCGAGGACTGACGGCGCCGTTTCGGGTGCGGTGCGTGGGGGACTGTCGGGCCGTTGTGGCTGGTCGCGCAGTTCCCCGCGCCCCTGAGGCCTGCCCCTGCGGGGCGGCCCCAGGTCCTACACCCCCGCCGCCCTCGCCGTCTCGTACACCTCCGCCGCCACGTCCGTCAGCTCCGCCGCGTCCCTCGTGCTGCCCGCCAGTTCGACGAGGATCTCGTCCACGGCACCCGTGGAGGCGTGTGCTTCGAGGTCCTCGACGATCTGGGCGACGTTGCCCCGGAAGGGGGCGCGCGGGTCGCCCTCGTACGCGGTCGGTGTGTACCGGGCGTTGGCCCGCATGACGCTCTGGACCGGCCTCGTGCGGCCTCGCTCGGCGGCCAGTTCCTTGATGTGCTGCGCCTGCTCAGCCAGCTGTTCCGCGCCCGTGCCCACCGGCATCCAGCCGTCGGCGCGGTCCACCAGCCTGCGCAGGGCGCGCGGGCTGTTCGCGGGCAGCAGGATCGGGATGGGCCGGGCCGGTTTGGGGCCGACCTCGGAGGGCGCGATGGTGGTCAGCTCCCCTTCGTACGCCACCGGGTCCGGGCCCCACACCGCGTGGCACACGTCGATCAGCTCGTCCAGGACCTTGCCGCGCCGCTCGAACGGGGCGACCGAGGCCGCCGCGTACTCGTCGTGGGACCAGCCCGTGCCGAGCCCCGCGACCACCCGGCCGCCGCTCGCCGCGTCCAACGTGGCCAGCGAGCGGGCGAGTTGGAAGGGCACGTGCAGCGGCGCGACGAGCACGCTGGTGCCGATGCGGGCGCGTTCGGTGGCCGCGGCGGCGAGCGTCAGGGTGATCAGCGGATCGGCGACCGAGCGGTAGCTGTCGGGCCAGGGGAGGCCCGGGATCCCGTACAGCCCCTGGGTGGCGGGCTCGGGGTAGAGGATCCGCTCGAAGACCCACAGGCTGTCGTAGCCGATGTCCTCGGCGGCCCGGGCCACCGCGGGGACGTCACGGCCGATGTCGTACTGCCTGCCCTGCGGGAGACTCAGTCCGAGTCGGATCGTCATGCCGGTGCTCCTTCGCGTCGGGGACGGTGCGTTCCACGTACAACGATCGTGCGCTTCAACGTACAACCACCGCACGGGAGTTACCCGGAAACCGGCACGGGCCTGGCCGAAACGGCTCCCCCGGATCTGCCGAGGCCCCCGTCAGTCCGGCAGCGGCGTCAGCAGGATCCGCCCCACCAGACCCACCGCCCCGTCGAGCCGCTCCCCGAACTCCGCTGCGACACTCGGCAGATCGCGCAGCGCCCACAGCGCCCGCGCGGAGGCCCACGCGCCGTCCCTGGCGCGCTCCAGGCTCCACGAACCGGCCAGATGCGTCAGCGGGTCGCCGACCTGGAGGAGATCGGGGCCGGGCATCAGCTCTTCGCGGATGCGCTCCTCCAGGGCCACGAGGACGTCGCCCACGCGGTCGAACTCGTCCTCCAGGTCGGCCGGTTCGCAGCCGAGCGACCGGCAGGCGTCCACGAGCGCCAGCGCCAGATCGTGCCCGATGTGCGCGTTGATGCCCGCGAGCGCGAACTGCAGGGGGCGGACGCCGGGATGGCGGCGGTACTGGAACAGCGGGCGCCAGCAGGCCGGCGGGCGGCGCCCGTCGGCCGCCGCGTCGACGGCGGCGAAATAGCGCTCGGCGAAGCAGACGTCCAGGGTCACCGCCGAGCGCGCGTCGGCGAACACGCCGTGCCCCAGGTGCCGGGCGACCTCCTCGGTCACCGCGAGGTAGACGCGGTTGAAGACGGCCACCCCGTCCCGCGGCGGCCAGTCGTCGCCGAGCGCCCGCATCCGTGCCACCACGCCGTCGACCCCGTACGAGGGGGTCCCCCACTCCGCGAACCGCTCCAACTGCGCCATGGGGGCAGGGTCCCAGCCCCGGGCCCGGCGGGACGTCAGCGCACCGGGCGCTTCCCCGAAACGAGGGAACGCCCGGCGATGTCGCGGACAGCGGACCGGCTGCGCAGGGCCGTCGCGACCGCCCCGGTGATCAGGGCGAGGGCCACGAGGAGCGCGCTGAGCCAGAGCGGCGAGCGGTAGCCGAGCCCCGCCGAGATCGCCAGGCCGCCGAGCCACGGACCCACCGCGCCGCCCACGTTGAAGGCGGCCGTGGCGAAGGCGCCGGACAGGTGGGGCGCCTCGGCCGCCGCGTACAGCGCCTGCGAGATGAGCGTGGAGCCGACGCCGAAGGACAGCGCGCCCTGGACCGGGACCAGGACGAGCGCCGCCACCGGGTGGGCGGCGGCCAGCGCGAACAGGGCCCAGCCGGTGAGCAGCGCGAGCGACCCGGCGACCAGGAGCGGTACGGGCCGCGCGTCGGCGACGCGGCCGCTCGCGGTGACGCCCACGAAGGAGCCGAGGCCGAACAGGGCGAGCACTGCGGGCACCCACGCCGAGCCGAGCCCGGTGACGTCGGTGACCAGGGGCGCCAGATAGGTGAACGAGCAGAACGTGGCGCCGTTCACCAGCGCGCCGAGCAGCAGCGTCACCGAGAGGCGCGGGGAGCGCAGTGCCCGCAGCTCACCGAGCACGCCGGATCCCGCGGGGTCCGGGCGTCCGGCGGGCACCGCGCGGGCGACGGCGAACACGGCGGGCAGCGAGATCAGGGCGACGGCCCAGAACGCGGAGCGCCAGCCCCACACCTCGCCGAGCAGCGCCCCCGCGGGCACCCCCGCGACACAGGCGACGGTCACGCCGCCGAGGAGCGTGGACGTGGCGCGGCCCTTGGCGTCGGGCGCCACCAGGTCGGTGGCCGTGACCAGGGCGACGGCGAGGAACCCCGCGTTGGCGAGGGCGCCGGCGATCCGAGCGGCGAGCAGTACCGCGAAGCTCGTGGTGAGCGCGCCGACGACGTGCGCGAGCAGGAAGACGGTGAGGAAGGCGAGCAGGGCGCTCCGGCGGGCGAAGCGGCGGCTCACGGTGGCCATCAGGGGCGCGCCGACGACCATGCCGACGGCGAACGCCGAGGTCAGGTGGCCGGCGGTGGGGATGGACACGCCGAGGTCGCGCGCGATGTCCGGGACCAGGCCGGACAGCATGAACTCGGAGGTGCCTTGCGCGAACACGGCAAGGGCGAGCAGATGGAGGACAACGGGCACAGCGGAACTCCGCAACCATGGTGTGGATCAAGGGATCGGGACACGGTGCGGTGGTCCGGTGGTGACGGTGCCGGGGTCGCGGACGGCCGCAGAGCGGCGGCGGGAACGTCAGCGCGAGCGCACGAGAAGCCACCGGACGACCGGTGGCGGGAGTCTGTCGGACTCGGGGCTGGACATGATGCGCACCTTAGGCAGCGGGCGCGCACCACGTCCAGCGAATTCAGCGCTCCTTGCGGGCGGCGCTCTCGTCGTCGTACGCCGACGTGCCCGAATCCAGCAGCGGTTCCTGGGACTTGAGGTGCGCCGGGGCGAAGGCCCGCAGCACGTGGTAGCCGGTGATGACGACGATCGTGCCGAGCGCGATGCCGCTCAGCTCGAAGTTGTCGCTGATCTTCAGGGAGACGCCGCCGACGCCGATGATGATGCCCGCGGCGGCCGGAACCAGGTTGAGCGGATTGCGCAGGTCGACCTTGGCGTTGATCCAGATCTGGGCGCCGAGCAGGCCGATCATGCCGTACAGGATGACGGTGATGCCGCCGAGCACGCCGCCCGGGATCGCGGCGACGACCGCGCCGAACTTGGGGCAGAGCCCGAAGAGCAGGGCGAAGCAGGCCGCGGCCCAGTAGGCGGCCGTGGAGTAGACCCGGGTCGCGGCCATCACGCCGATGTTCTCGGAGTACGTGGTGTTGGGCGGGCCGCCGACCGCGGTGGAGAGCATGGACGCGGCGCCGTCGGCGGAGATCGCCGTGCCGAGCTTGTCGTCGAGGTTGTCGCCGGTCATCTCGCCGACGGCCTTCACATGACCCGCGTTCTCCGCGACCAGCGCGATGACGACGGGCAGCGCCACGAGGATCGCCGACCACTCGAAGCTCGGCGCGTGGAAGGAGGGCAGGCCGATCCAGTCGGCCTTGCCGACGGCGGACAGGTCAAGCCGCCAGTGGTCGACGACCTTGCCCGAGGCGTCCGCCGAGTGGATCTTTCCGAAGACCTGGTCGAGGAGCCACGAGATCCCGTAGCCGAAGATCAGCCCGAGGAAGATCGCGACGCGCGACCAGAAGCCGCGCAGACACACCACGGCCAGACCGGTGAAGAGCATCACCAGGAGCGCCGTCCACTGGTCCTGCGGCCAGTACGTCGACGCCGTCACCGGCGCGAGGTTGAAGCCGATCAGCATGACGACCGCGCCGGTCACGATCGGAGGCATCGCGGCGTGGATGATCCGCGCCCCGAACTTCTGCACCGCGAGACCGACCAGGAAGAGCGCGGCCCCGACCACGAGGACCGCGCCGGTCACCGTCGCGCTGGAGCCGCCCTGCGCGCGGATGACCGCGGCGACGCCCACGAAGGAGAGCGAGCAGCCCAGGTAGCTGGGTACCCGGCCACGGGTGGCGAGCAGGAAGATGACGGTCGCGACGCCCGACATCATGATGGCCAGATTCGGGTCGAGGCCCATCAGTACGGGGGCCACGAACGATGCGCCGAACATCGCGACCACGTGCTGCGCGCCGAGCCCGAAGGTGCGGGGCCAGGAGAGCCGCTCGTCGGGGCGGACGACGGCGCCCGGGGCTGGGGTACGCCCGTCGCCGTGCAGTTTCCAGCGCACGCCGAGATCCATGGTGAGTGTCGCTTTCTGTGCGCCGAGCCGGGCCGCGCCGCATGGCTGGATGGCCCGAAATGATCGACGCCATGTTAATGCGACGTGAGTACGGCTTCGCTCCCGTGCGGCTTCGCTCCCGCGCGGCGTCAGGTCCGCGGGCCGGGCGCCGCCGTGTCCGCGGGACTGGCCTGCGCGGCCGTGCGGCCGTCCGTGCGCAGCACGCCCGCGAAGACGGTCAGACCGCAGGCGAGCAGCGTCACCAGGCCGAAGGAGACCACCAGGCTCGTCGCGTCCGCCAGCGTGCCGATCGCGGACGGGGCGATCAGACCCGAGGTGTACGTGATGGTGGCGACGCCTGCGATGGCCTGGCTCGGGTTGGGCCCGCTGCGCCCGGCCGCGGCGAAGGCGAGCGGCACCACGACCGCGATGCCGAGACCGAGGAGCGCGAAGCCGGCCATCGCCATCACCGGGTGGGTCGCGAACACCACGAGGAGGCCGCCGAGGACCGCGAGCGCCCCGCCGGCCCGCACCGTGCGCACCGCGCCGAACCGGTTCACCACGGCGTCGCCGGCGAGGCGCGCCACGGCCATGGTGAGCGTGAACCCGGTGGTGCACGCGGCGGCGGCACCGGCCGACGTGTCGAGCACGTCCCGCAGATAGACCGCCGACCAGTCCAGGCTCGCGCCCTCCGCGAAGACCGCGCAGAAGCCGACCGCGCCGATCAGCAGCGCCGCCTTGGGCGGCAGCGAGAACCGCGGCGGCGCCTCCTCCTCGGGCTCCGCCTGCAGATCGAGGACCTGCTGACAGGCGACGAGGCCGAGGGCGGTCAGCGCGACGGCGGCCAGTACGTGGTGCAGCCGGGCGTCGGAGCCCAGGTGCGCGGCGACGGTGCCGGCCGCGGAGCCGATCAGGGCGCCGACGCTCCACATGCCGTGCAGGCCCGACATGATCGATTTCCGCATCAGCGTCTCGGTCTCGACGCCGATCGCGTTCATCGTCACGTCCGACATGCCCGAGGCCGCGCCGTACACGAAGAGGGCCAGGCAGAGCGTGAGCAGGTTGGGCGCGAGCGAGGGCAGGATCAGGGCCGTGGTCCACAGCGCGAGCAGCACGCGCAGCGCGTTGCGGGCGCCGAAGCGGTGGCCGATCCGGCTCGCCAGCGGCATGGCGAGGGAGGCGCCGATCGCCGGGAAGGCGAGGGCGAGACCGAGCGTGCCCGCGCCGACCGAGGCGTGTTCCTGGATCCAGGGCACCCGGGTCGCGAAGGAGCCGGTGACCGCGCCGTGCACGCAGAACACGGCCGCGACGGCCATCCGGGCCCGCCCCAACCGGTGTTTGTCGTAGACCACTTCACTCATGTGCCCGCCCTCCCGAGTGCTGCCCGCTTCGGCGACGTAAACTATCAGGAACCCTGCCTGATAAATAGAAGGTTTCTGTGGGAGGATCCGGCCATGCCTGTCTCGCCTGCCTCGCCGAGTACCGCCCGGGCCATCAACGACCGGCTCGCGCTGGGCCTCCTGCAGAGCGAGGGCCCCCTGACGGCGAACGAGTTGAAGCAGCTCACCGGCCTGTCCCGGCCCTCGGTCGCCGACCTCGTCGAGCGGCTCCAGGGCTCCGGACTCATCACGGTCGTCGGGGAGGCGGGCGCCCGGCGGCGCGGCCCGAACGCCCGGCTCTACGGCATAGTCGCCGACCGCGCCCACCTCGCCGCCCTCGACGTGCGCACCGATGGCGTCTCCGTCGTCGTGACCGATCTGCTGGGCGCGGTGCTCGCCGAGGCCTCCGCCCCCATCGGCGGCGACACCGGCACCGGGCCCGCCGTCGAGCGCGCCGTCGCCCTCGTCGAGCGCGCGGCCCGCGAGGGCGGCGTCCAGCGGCTGCACACCGTCGGCATCGGCGCCCCCGGCCTCATCGACCCCGCCACCGGCGACCTGCACGACACGTCCGCGCTGCCCGCCTGGCACCGCCGCCTCTCCGGCGCCCTCCAGGAACGGCTCGGCGCACGCGTCCTGGTGGAGAACGAGACCAACCTCGCGGCCCGCGCCGAGCGGCGCGACGGTGCCGCGCACGACCGGGACACCTTCGTGCTGCTCTGGCTCGGCGACGGCGTGGGCGCGGCCGTCGTCCTCGACGGCGTGCTGCGCCGTGGTGCCTCCGGGGGCGCCGGCGAGATCGGCTTCCTGCCGGTGCCCGGCACCGCATCCCTGCCGTCCGCCACCGGCTGCGAGGGCGGCTTCCACTCGCTGGCCTGCGCCGCCGCGCTCCGCGAACTCGGCGCGGAACACGGCCTGTTGAAGCCCGACATGACCGCCGCCGAGCTGCTGCGGTACGCGGTGGAGAGCGACGAGAGCGGCTTCCTGGACGCCGTCGCGGACCGGGTCGCGGTCGGCGCGGCCGCGGTGTCCTCGATCCTCGACCCCGGCTGTGTCGTCCTGGGCGGCGAGGTGGGCCGGGCGGGCGGCGCCGCGCTCGCCGACCGGGTCGCGGACCGCGTCACCGCCATGTCGCCCCTGCACACCGAGGTGCGCGCCGGCACCCTCGGTGGCGCCGCGGTGCTGCGGGGCGCGCTGCTCGCCGCACGGGACGCGGCGCAGGACGACGTCTTCGGGCCGCGCCCGGGGCGCTGAGCGCCTGTCTTCGAGACCGGGCGCCCACCGTCCGCCTAGCGTCGTGCGCCCGACCGCACCGCCAGGTACTCCTCGAAGGTGCCCTTGCCCACGGCCCGGTCCGGTGCCAGATGGCCGCCCGCCCGCGCCGCGCGGTAGGTGGCGCCCGCCAGCCGCACCGGCAGCAGCCGGCGCCGCTTGCCGCTCGCCCGCAGATAGGCGCGGGCCAGGTCGGGGAAGGTGCGGACCTCCGGCCCGCCCATGTCGTCGACCCGGCCGGCCGGCTCCGCGCCGGCCAACTCCGCAAGCCGGGCCGCCACTTCGGCGACCTCGATGGGCTGGTCGCTGACCCCGGCGGGCAGCACCATGACGGGCAGCTTCGCCGAGGCCTCCATGATCCGCAAGACCAGATCGTGGAACTGCGTGGTCCGCAGCACCGTCCAGCCGAGCCCGGACTCCTGGATCAGCCGCTCCACGGCGAGCTTCGACTTGTAGTAGCCGAGCGGCACCCGGTCGATGCCGACGATCGAGATGTAGACCAGATGCGCCACCCCGGCGCGGCGCGCCGCCGCGATCAGGTTCCGGGCGGCCTGCTCGTCACCGCCGCGCACGGTGGTCGCGCAGTGCACGACCACGTCGACGCCCGTCAGCGCCGCGTCCAGGCCCGCGCCGTCGCGCAGGTCGACCGCGTAGGGCTGGGTGTGCCGGCTGAGCACCCGCACCTCGTGCCCGTCCGCCCGCAGCCGTCCGGTCACGAGACGGCCGAGGGTGCCGGTGCCGCCGGTCACCAGGATCGTGCTCATCACAAAGCTCCTTCGCCGTGCGGGGCGCCGTCGGCGCGGGCCAACTGACGCTCCACGAACACCAGCTTGTCCGGGTTCACGACCGAACGTACCCCGGTCACCCGCTCGTCGCCGCCCTCGAACGCGGCGATGGCCGTAATCCGCCCCGCCGCGCGCAGCACCAGCGCGGGCGCGCCGTTGACCTCGGCGTACGAGATGTCCGACGCGGCCTTGACCTTGCCCATGACGCCGAGCAGGAACCGCAGCACGTTCTCCCGGCCGAGGATCGGCGTGCGGGTCGCGGCCGCCTTGCCGCCGCCGTCGCCCCACCACGTGACGTCCGTGGCCAGTATCCGCTCCAGACGCGCCACGTCCCCCTCGCGGGCCGCGGCGATGAACGACTCGACGAACCGCCGGCGCAGCTCGTGCCCCGGCTCGAAGCGGGGCCGCGCCTCGGTGACCGCGCGGGCCGCCCTGCGGTACAGCTGGCGGCAGTTGGCCTCGGTCGTGCCGAGGACGCCCGCGATGTCCCGGTGGCTGTACGCGAAGGCCTCCCGCAGCACGTACACCGCGCGCTCCTTGGGGGTGAGGCGCTCCAGGAGGACGAGCAGGGCCATCGACACGGCGTCCCGCTGCTCGGCCGACTCCAGCGGCCCGAGCGTGCCGCCGGAGGTGATCACCGGTTCCGGCAGCCAGGTCCCCACGTACTGCTCGCGCCGGGCGCGGGCCGAGGTCAGCCGGGTCAGGCAGAGGTTGGTGACGGTCTTGGCCAGCCAGGCGGAGGGCAGCGCGATGTCCTCGCGCCGCGTCGCGTTCCAGCGCAGATACGCGTCCTGCACGGCGTCCTCCGCCTCCTGCGCGGAGCCCAGTATCCGGTAGGCCAGGCCGAACATCCGGGGGCGGTGGGTCTCGAACTCCTCGGCCAGTGCCGTCGCGGTGCTCACGCCCTCAGGGTGCCAAATCCCGTGGGCGTGAGCACGCGTGACGTTCAGCAGGCGCCGAGATCCTGCCAGACCCCCCAGCTGCCACCGGTGCCCGGCTCGTCGCCCTTCGTCCACCACTTGGACTTCCAGGTGTGCGCCTTGTGGGAGACGGTGGCGGTGCCGCCGTACTCCGACGCCGCGCTCCAGGCGGGGGCGGTGCAGGTGCCGGGGCCGGGCGGGTCGGTCGGGTCCGGCGGGTCGGTCGGGCCGGTGCCGGTGCCCGGCTCGACGAGGGTGGTGCCGCGCGCCAGGTCACCGGCGAGCGCGTACGTGGTGCCGCCGATGGAGACCGTCCAGTTCCACGGCGTGGACACCGGCAGGTAGTAGTTGAAGGAGAGGTCCACGGAGGCGCCGGGGGCGAGGGACTGCCAGGCGGGCAGCTTCAGCGAGACCCGGTGGAAGTCGCCCTTGAGCCCGCCGGCGTTGCTGCCGGTGTGGTCGCTGCTGATCACCTTCGTGCCGAAGCCGGACTGGTCGGAGGCGTTGCCGGGGGCGGTCGTCGCGTAGTCGAACTGGAACTCGGTGCCGCCTGGCAGCGCCGTCTTCGTGTTGTTGGTGATCTTCAGCTTCGGCGTGATCGGGTAGTTGGAGTCGCCGAGCTTGAAGTCGCCGAACTCCACGCCGATGTCGACCGCCTTGGTGGGCAGCTCCTTGTCGGCGACCTTGGCGCCGTACGGCTTGGCGGACTTGAACTTGTCGTACATCAGCGAGGTGAGCGTGGAGCCCATCTCGTACTGGCCCTTGCCGGCGTTCCACCGGTAGTCGCCGGCCATCTCCCAGATCATCGTGCCGCCGACGCCCCGGTCGACCACGTAGTCGGCCTTCTTCGCCACCGACTCCTCGTCCTCCGTGGAGAGGAAGACCTTCTTGTCGGCGTTCCACAGCCACGGCGCGACCAGCGAGGAGCTGTACTTGCGGGCGTACGTGCCGGTCAGCTTGGTGTCGGCGGGGAAGCCGTACTTCGTGACGTAGTCGCCGACGATGCCCTTCTCCAGGTTCTTGGCGTGCCACATCGGGTTGGAGCCCGCCGGGGACTCCTTGCCGTTGTCGTCCTTGTCGTGCCAGAGGTTGTCGATGCCGACGGCGCCGTCACCGCACTTGGTCAGGCCGGATCCGGCCGGACAACTGGTGGCGGGCGCCCTGCCCCAGAGCCCGTCGGTGCCGCCCTGCACGTTCTTGAAGCCCCGCGTGTAGTACGGCAGGCCGATGTTGATGCGCCCGGCCGGCATCGAGCCGCGGAAGTAGTGGTAGGCCCAGTCGGTGTTGAGGTATCCGATACCGCCGTACTGCTGGCTGCCGTACACGTTCGCCGCGGCGAGCTCGGCGTCCTTGCCGTCGTCGAAGAGCGAGGCGTTGGGGCCCACGTACTCGTTCCAGGCGCCGTGCAGGTCGTACGACATGATGTTGACGTAGTCCAGGTACTTCTGGACCTGGAAGGTCTCCATGCCGCGCAGCAGATAGCCGGAGGAGGGGGCCGCCACGGTCAGCATGTAGTGCTTGCCGTCGGCCGCGCCCGCCCGGTCGAGCTTCTGGCGCAGGGACTTCATGAGCGCCGCGTAGCCCTTGACCAGGCCCGCCCGGCGGGCGTTGGAGAGGGAGTAGTCGAGCGGGTTGCCCGCGTCCTTCATGGAGGTCGGGTACTCGTAGTCGATGTCGACGCCGTTGAAGCCGTACTTCTTGATGAAGGCGACCGCGGAGTCGGCGAAGGTGTCGATGCCCGCCTGGTTCACCGAGCCGTCGGCGTGGGTGGCCATCGAGTAGAAGCCGCCGGAGTTCACGCGCTTGCCGTCGTCGTCGAAGTAGCCGCCTGTCTCGGCCCAACCGCCCACGGAGATCAGCGTCTTGACGTTCGGGTGCTGCTTCTTGAACTTGTTGAGCAGGTTGAAGTGGCCCTTGTAGGGCAGCGCCGGATCCATCTCGGCGCCCGCGACGCCCGGCCAGGTCATCCCGGTGGCGGCGTTCTTCTCGCCGTCGGCGCCGACCGAGACCTTGTTGTCCTTGTCGACGTGCGCGAAGGCGTAGTTGACGTGGGTGACCTTGTCCCACGGGATGTCCGGGGCGAGGTAGGCGGGCTCGCCGTTCTTGCCGGTGCGCCAGCCGGTGAAGTAGCCGATGACGCGCCGCTGGTGGTCGGCGCCCATCTTCTCGCGGCCGTCGCTGTCGTAGACGGAGCAGTAGGGGACGTCGACGCCGGGCGTCTGATAGAGCCCGTCGGGGCGGCAGGACGCGTCGGCGGCGGCGTGCGAGACGCCGCCGCCGGAGACCAGGCCGAGCAGCAGCCCGGCGACGGCGGTGCCGGCGGCGAACAGCGTGGGTCTCGCGCGGGTGGGGGACGGCAAGGCGGGCCTCCTGAGCGGTGCGGAACACGGGACGGGGCGGAACAACACGACCGGGGACAAGGTGAATCGTTCTGGGGCCCCGGTGTGCGCACACCGTCGGCTCCGGCTCCTCTGAGGTGACGCAGAGATTAAGAGGACTAGACCAGTGCGTCAATAGGTCCGGACCAATGTGGTCGGAGATGGTTGAACGCGTGACGTGTGATGGTTGAACGGGCGCAGTTGTGAGCCAGGCCACAGCCGGTCGCCCGTATGGCCCCCGATCAGGCGTGGCACACTGGCCTCGTACCAGAAGCAGCGCACTCCGGGGTCGGTGTAATTCCGAACCGGCGGTTACAGTCCGCGACCCGGCCGCCTCCAGCGGCCGGTTGACCAGGTGAAATTCCTGGACCGACGGTGAAAGTCCGGATGGGAGGCAGTGCGCGGCGGGCGGGCATCTTTGCGCGCTGCCGTCATGACTCGTTCCTGGCATTCCCGGGGACGGTTCCCGGGATTTCCGGGAACAGGTGTCGATCCGGCGCAGGCGTCGCAGCCGATGTCGTCGTCCGTTCGTTCTGTCGTCATCGACAGGCCCCGGAGTCCGTGCCCGAAGAGGCAGGAGGACCCGGTGGCCACCGCCGCAGCCGAAGCAGCCGCGATGCAGCGTGCCGTCACGCTCGCCGCGCACGGACTCGGCTCCACCAGCCCCAACCCCGTCGTCGGCTGCGTCGTCCTCGACGCAGCGGGCGAACCCGTGGGCGAGGGCTGGCACCAGCGCGCGGGCGGCCCGCACGCCGAAGTGAACGCCCTGCGCGCCGCCGGTGAGCGGGCCCGCGGCGGCACCGCCCTCGTCACCCTCGAACCCTGCAACCACACCGGCCGCACCGGCCCCTGCGCGCAGGCCCTCATCGACGCCGGGATCGCCCGCGTCGTCTACGCGGTCGCCGACCCCAACCCCACCGCCACCGGTGGCGCGCAGACCCTGCGCGCGGCCGGGATCGCCGTGGAACAGGGGCTCCTGGAGGAGGCGGCCGCCGAGGGCAACGCCGCCTGGCTGACCTCCGTACGGCTCGGCCGCCCCCACGTCACCTGGAAGTACGCCGCCACGCTCGACGGCCGCACCGCCGCCGCCGACGGCACCAGCCGCTGGATCACCTCCGCCGAGGCCCGCGCCGACGTGCACCGGCTGCGCGCCGAGTGCGACGCCGTCGTCGTCGGCTCCGGCACCCAGCGCGCCGACGACCCGCACCTCGCCGTGCGCGGTGTCGACGGCGCCGAAACAGCCGTCGTCCAGCCGCTGCGGGTCGTCGTCGACACCAGCGGCACCGCCGTCGCGCCCGGCGCCCGCGTCCTGGACGGCGCCGCGCCCACGCTGATCGCCGTCGCCGACGACGTGACGCCCGCGTACGAAGGCGTGGAGACCGTCCGGCTGCCGCGCGCCGAGGGCGGGTTGGACGTGCGGGCCCTCCTCGCCGCGCTCCAGGCGCGCGGCGTGCGCTCCGTCCTCCTCGAAGGCGGTCCGACGCTCGCCGGTGCCTTCGTCGCCGCCGGCGCCGTCGACCGCGTCGTCGGCTACCTCGCCCCCGCCCTGCTCGGCGCGGGCCCCGCCGCCCTGACCGGCGGCGGAATCACGACCATCACCGATGCGTTGCGGCTCGACGTGCGCGAGACCGTCCGCATCGGCCCCGACCTGCGCATCACCGCGACCCTCGTAGCGAAGGAGCACTGACGTGTTCACCGGAATCGTCGAAGAGCTGGGCGAGATCACCGCCGTCGAGAACCTCCCCGACGCCTCCCGCTTCCGGCTGCGCGGCCCCGTGGTGACCGAGGGCGCGCGGCACGGCGACTCCATCGCCGTCAACGGCGTCTGTCTGACGGTCGTGGAGCACGAGGGCGAGGAGTTCACCGCCGACGTGATGGCGGAGACCCTGAACCGCTCCAGCCTCGGCGCGCTCGCCGTCGGCTCGCGCGTCAACCTGGAGCGCCCCACCGCCGTCGGCGCCCGCCTCGGCGGCCACATCGTGCAGGGCCACGTGGATGGGACCGGCGAGATCGTCGAGCGCAAGCCCTCCGAGAACTGGGAGATCGTCAAGATCTCGCTCCCCGCCGGGCTGTCCCGCTACGTCGTCGAGAAGGGCTCCATCACCGTGGACGGCGTCAGTCTCACCGTCGTCGACGCAGGACCCGACTTCTTCACCATCAGCCTGATCCCCACGACCCTCGCGCTGACCACGCTCGGCATCAAGCAGCCCGGCGACCCGGTCAACCTCGAGGTCGACGTCATCGCCAAGTACGTCGAGCGCCTGCTCGGCGACCGCGCGCAGGTCCCGGCCCGGGAGGTCACCCAGTGAACTGGCTCAACGCCGAGGCCTTCACCGCCTTCGACCAGCACATCCTCTGGTCCGACATGATCGGCAACACCGTCGGTCTGCTCGCCCTCGCGCTCGGCTGGCGGCGCTCCATATGGACCTGGCCCGCCCAGTTCCTCTCCGGCGTCATCCTCGTCGCCGCGTACGCCTCCGCGCAGCTGTCCGGCGGCGTCGGCAAGCAGCTGCTCGTCATCGGCGTGGCGGTGTGGGGCTGGCGGCAGTGGACCCGCGGCAGGCAGCAGGCGCAGGACGGCTCCATCGCCATCCGGTTCGCCACCTGGAAGGAGCGCGGACTGCTGCTCGGCGCCACCGCCGTGGGCACCCTCGCGGTCGGCGCGCTGTTCAGCGCCGTCCCCTCGCTCTCCTGGAACCCCTGGCCGGACGCCTACATCTTCGTCGGCACGCTCGCCGCGATGGTCGCCCAGGCCCGCGGGCTCGTCGAGTTCTGGTTCGCCTGGCTGCTCGTCGACGTGGTCGGCGTACCGCTCGCCTTCGACAGCGGTCTCGCCTTCTCCGGACTCGTGTACGTCGTCTATCTCGCCCTCGTCCTCTGGGGCCTGCGCGACTGGTGGCTGCGCTCCCGCGCGGCGGCCTCCCGCCCCGTCATGGAAGGAGCCCCGGCATGAGCGCGGCACCGATCTGGTACAGCACCGAAGGCCCCGAAGACCTCTCCCTCGACCCGGTCGAGAAGGCCGTCGCCGACATCGCGGCGGGCCGCCCCGTCGTGGTCGTCGACGACGAGGACCGCGAGAACGAGGGCGACCTCGTCGTCGCCGCCGAGAAGGCCACCCCCGAGATCGTCGCGTTCATGATGAGCGAGTGCCGTGGCCTGATCTGCGCGCCGATGGAGCCCCTCGAACTCGACCGGCTCCGCCTCCCGCAGATGGTCGAGCACAACACCGAGTCGATGAGCACGGCCTTCACCGTCTCCGTCGACGCCTCCGGCGCGCACGGCGTGAGCACCGGCATCTCCGCCGCCGACCGCGCCACCACCCTGCGCCTGCTGGCCTCGGGCGAGGCCGTCGCGGACGACTTCGTGCGCCCCGGCCACGTCTTCCCGCTGCGCGCCAAGCCCGGCGGCGTCCTGGTGCGCAACGGCCACACCGAGGCCGCCGTCGACCTCGCCCGGCTCGCCGGGCTGCGCCCCGCCGGGGCCATCGTGGAGATCGCGGGCGAGGACGGGAAGATGCTCCGCCTGCCCGAGCTGATCCCCTTCGCCCGCAAACACGGCCTGACGATCATCTCCATCGAGGACCTGATCGCCTACCGCCGCTCCGCCGAGCCCACCGTCCGCCGCGAGGCCGAGGTCCGCCTGCCGACCGCCTTCGGCGACTTCACCGCGTACGGCTACCGCTCCACCGTCGACGGCGTCGAGCACGTCGCCCTCGTCCACGGCGACATCGGCGACGGCGAGGACGTCCTGGCCCGGCTGCACTCCGAGTGCCTGACCGGTGACGTCTTCCACTCGCTGCGCTGCGACTGCGGCCCGCAGCTGGAGGCGTCCATGCGGCGCATCACCGCCGAGGGGCGCGGCGTCGTGGTCTACCTGCGCGGCCACGAGGGACGCGGCATCGGCCTGCTCTCCAAGCTGCGCGCGTACGAGCTCCAGGAGCGCGGCAGCGACACCCTCGACGCCAACCTGGAGCTCGGCCTGCCCGCCGACTCCCGGGACTACGGCGCGGGCGCGCAGATCCTGCGCGACCTCGGGGTACGCGGCGTACGGCTGATGACCAACAACCCCGACAAGACCGACGCGGTCCTGCGGCACGGCCTGAAGGTCACCGGGCGCGAGCCCATGCCCGTCGAGGCCGGCGAACACAATCTTCGGTACCTGCGCACCAAGCGGGACCGGATGGGGCACGACCTGCCCTGGCTGGACACCCCCGAGGTGTCCGCCTGCGGCAACCAGTAACACCGAACACGGTCAGAGGATCTGAAGGAGAAGCACGTGAGCGGCAAGGGTGCACCCGAACTGAGCGTCAAGAACTGCGGCGACCTCCGGGTCGCGGTGATCGCCGCGCAGTGGCACGAGAAGGTCATGGACGGGCTCGTCGACGGGGCCTTGCGCGCCCTGACCGAACTGGGCATCAGCGAGCCGACCGTCCTGCGCGTGCCCGGCAGCTTCGAGCTGCCCGTCGTCGCCAAGGTCCTCGCGGGCCGCGGCTACGACGCGATCGTCGCGCTCGGCGTCGTCATCCGCGGCGGCACCCCGCACTTCGAGTACGTGTGCCAGGGCGTCACCCAGGGCCTCACCCAGGTCTCCGTCGACACCGGCGTCCCCATCGGCTTCGGCGTGCTGACCTGCGACACCGAGGACCAGGCCCTGGACCGTGCGGGCATCGAGGGATCGCGCGAGGACAAGGGCCACGAGGCCGTCACCGCGGCCGTGGCCACCGCCACCACGCTGCGCACCGTCTCCGAACCCTGGCGCTGAGGGGGACCGTCCGGCCGCGTAGAGTGGCGACCATCATGTCCAAGAAGACTTTCGAGGAGCTCTTCTCCGAGCTCCGGCACAAGGCCGTCAACGGCGACCCCGCGACCTCCCGTACCGCCGAGCTGGTCGACAAGGGCGTCCATGCCATCGGCAAGAAGGTCGTCGAGGAGGCCGCCGAGGTCTGGATGGCCGCCGAGTACGAGGGCAAGGAAGCCGCCGCCGAGGAGATCTCGCAGCTCCTGTACCACGTGCAGGTGATGATGGTCGCCCGCGGCATCTCCCTCGACGACGTCTACGCCCACCTCTGAGCCGTACCGTCCCCCGCCACGTTCAACCCACCCTTCACGCAAAGGAATCCCGCCTCATGCTGCGCATCGCCGTCCCCAACAAGGGTTCACTGTCCGGACCTGCGTCGGCGATGCTCCATGAGGCCGGATACCAGCAGCGCAAGGAGTCCAAGGAACTCGTCCTCGTCGACCCCGAGAACGAGGTCGAGTTCTTCTACCTGCGGCCCAAGGACATCGCGATCTACGTCGCGACCGGCCGCCTCGACATCGGCATCACCGGCCAGGACCTGCTGATCGACTCCGGCGCCGACGCCGAGACGATCCTGCCCCTCGGCTTCGCCCGCTCCACCTTCCGCTTCGCCGCGAAGCCGGGCACCGCGAACTCCATCAAGGACCTGTCCGGCAAGACCGTCGCGACGTCCTACGAGGGCATCGTCGCCAAGCACCTCGCCGAGCAGGGCGTCGACGCCGCCGTCGTCCACCTGGACGGCGCCGTGGAGACCGCCATCGAGCTGGGCGTCGCCCAGGTCATCGCGGACGTCGTGGAGACCGGCACGTCGCTGCGCAACGCGGGCCTGGAGGTCTTCGGCGAGCCGATCATGAAGTCCGAGGCGGTCGTCATCCGGCGCACCGGCGCGGACGGCGACGAGCCGAAGGTGCAGCAGTTCCTGCGCCGCCTGCAGGGCGTCCTGGTCGCCAGGTCGTACGTGATGATGGACTACGACTGTCGCGCCGAGCACTTGGAGCGGGCCGTCGCGCTCACCCCCGGCCTGGAGTCGCCGACGATCTCCCCGCTGCACAACGAGGGCTGGGTCGCCGTGCGCTCCATGGTCCCCGCCAAGGAGGCCCAGCGCGTCATGGACGACCTGTACGCCCTCGGCGCCCGGGCCATCCTGACCACGGCCATCCACGCCTGCCGCCTCTGACCCGGCCGGAGCACCCACCTCATGTCCGACGTCCCCGCCCCGCCCGCCCTGCCGGTCACCTTCCGGCCCACGCGGACCCGGGCCGTCCTGCTCACCGCGGGCGCGGCGATCTTCGTGGTGATCACGGCGATCGCGTTCCTGCTGCCCGTGCTCAGCCCGGGGGAGCGGGCCAGCTTCGTCTTCACCGGCGCCCTGCTCTTCGCCGTCCTTGCGCTGCTCAGCAGGCCCAAGGTGGTCGCCGACGAGTCCGGCGTGACCGTCGTCAACATCGCGACGAGCCGCCGCCTGGAGTGGGCCGAGATCGTCCAGGTCAACCTCCGCCCCGGCGACCCCTGGGTCTTCCTGAACCTCAGCGACGGCACCAGCCTCCCTGCTCTCGGCATCCAGCCCGGCATCGCCAAGCAGCAGGCGATCGCCGACGCCCGTGCCCTGCGCGCGCTCGCGGACGCCCGTACGGCTCGCGAGAACTAGGGCCTGGACGTTCCGCGCCCGGTCTTGATTAATCTGGTGACGGGGCAGCGCACGGTGCGCCGCCCCGCCCCTGACGGGCCCGCCCGGCTCCCAGGGGCCCCTGCTATCCGAGGAGTGACTCCCTCCGGCGATGGACGGATCGTCCTGTAGTACCTGCGCCGCCCCCTCCCGACACCACGGGACCGGCACGACCGGGGAGGCGGCGGCATGACAGTGCCCCTGCTGCTTCTCGGGGCGGCATTCCTGCTGATTCTCGCCAACGGCTTCTTCGTGGCGGCCGAGTTCGGCCTCGTCACCGTCGAGCGGCCGGACGCGGAGAAGGCCGCGGCCGACGGCGACCGACGGGCCCGTACGGTCGTCAGCGCCCTCAAGGAGCTGTCCTTCCAGCTCTCCGGCACCCAGCTCGGCATCACCATCACCTCGCTCGTCGTCGGCATGCTCGCCGAACCGGCCCTCGCGCAGCTGCTCGCGGGCCCGTTCACGGCGGCCGGCGTCCCCGAGGGCGGTGTCGGCGGTGTCTCCGTGGTCGTCGGCATGCTGCTCGCCTCCGCCGTGCAGATGGTGGTCGGCGAGCTCGTGCCCAAGAACTGGGCGGTGTCGAGGCCCTTGCAGGTCGCGCGGTTCGTCGCGGGACCGCAGCACGCCTTCGCGCGGCTCTTCCGGCCGGTGATCTCGCTCCTGAACACTGTGGCCAACCGGCTGGTGCGCGCCCTCGGCGTCGAACCCGCCGAGGAGCTCGACTCCGCCCGCACCCCGGGCGAACTGGTCTCCCTGGCCCGGCACTCGGCCCGGGCCGGTGCCCTGGAGCAGGACACCGCCGACCTGTTCGTGCGCACCCTCTCGCTCGGCGAGCTGACCGCGCAGCACGTCATGACGCCGCGCGTGAAGGTCAGTGCCCTGGCGTCCTCGGCGACCGCCGAGGACGTGGTGAACCTGACCCGCGCCACCGGGCTGTCCCGCTTCCCCGTCTACGCCGAGTCCATCGACGAGGTCGACGGCATGGTGCACCTCAAGGACGCCCTCGCGGTCGCCGCCCACGAGCGGCTCAGGACACCCGTGCGGCGCATCGCGCGCTCTCCGCTGCTCGTCCCGGAGACCCTGCCCGTGCAGCCCCTCCTGGAGCGGCTGCGCAGCGAGCAGCCGATCGCCGTCGTCGTCGACGAGTACGGCGGCACGGCGGGCGTCGTCACCCTGGAGGACATCGTCGAGGAACTCGTCGGCGAGGTACGCGACGAGCACGACGGGCTCGATCTGCCCGAGCTCTGCGCGGCGCCCGCCGAGGACGGCGCGTCCGCGTGGGACGCCGACGGCAGCTGCCGGGTCGACACGCTGCGGCGGATCGGACTCGACGCGCCCGAGGGCCCGTACGAGACCGTGGCCGGCCTCGTCGCCGATCTGCTCGGCCGCATCCCGGCCCCCGGCGACCGGACCGAACTCCCGGGCTGGCGGCTCTCGGTGCGCCAGGTCGGGCACTACCGCGCGGAGCGGGTGCGGCTCGTCCGCCTCCAGGAAACCGGCGTGACCGCCCCGGCCGGTGCGGAGGCGCTGCGATGACTCTGCTGCAACTCCTCTTCGCCGTCCTGCTCGTGCTCGCCAACGGCTTCTTCGTGGGCGCCGAGTTCGCGCTCGTGTCGGTGCGCCGCAGCCAGATCGAGCCGCTCGGCACCAAGCGGTCCCGCCAGGTCCTGTACGGCCTGGAACACCTGCCGCAGATGATGGCCGCCGCCCAGTTCGGCATCACCGTCTGCTCGTTGACGCTCGGCGCCGTCGCCGAGCCGACCGTCGCCCACCTCCTGGAGCCGGTCTTCGAGGCGGCGCGGCTGCCCGAGGGCATGATCCATCCGCTCGGCTATGTGATCGCGCTCGCCTCCGTGGTCTCGCTCCACCTCGTGATCGGCGAGATGGTCCCGAAGAACCTCGCGATGGCGGCCCCCGAGAAGACCGCCCTCTGGTTCAGCCCGGGTCTCGTCGCCTTCGCGCGGCTGTGCCGTCCGGTGACCGTGGCGCTCGGGGCGTGTGCCCGGCTCGTCCTGCGGCTGTTCCGGGTGGAGCCCAAGGACGAGGTCGAGGCGGTGTTCACCAGCGTGCAGCTGGGCCGTCTCGTCGAGGACTCCGGTCAGGCCGGCCTGCTCGACCCGGTCGAGCAGGAGCGCCTGGAGGACGCCCTGGAACTGGGCTCGCGCCCGGTCACCGACGTCCTGCTCGACCGGGCCTCCCTGGTGACCGTGGGCCCCTCGGTCACCCCGGCCCGGGTCGTCGAGCTCACCGGCCGCACCGGCTACTCCCGCTTCCCGGTCAGCGCGGAGAACGGCGCCTTCATGGGCTACCTCCACGTCAAGGACGTCCTGGACCTGGAGGACACCGACCGCGCCGTGCCGCAGCAGGTGTGGCGGCCGATGACCACGCTGCGGGCCGAGCTGCCGCTGGACGACGCCCTGACGGTGATGCGGCGCGCCGCGACCCATCTGGCGCAGGTCGCCGACGCGTCGGGCAAGGTGCTCGGCCTGGT
Source organism: Streptomyces sp. NPDC041713 (assembly GCF_055591085.1). Taxonomy (NCBI): domain Bacteria; kingdom Bacillati; phylum Actinomycetota; class Actinomycetes; order Kitasatosporales; family Streptomycetaceae; genus Streptomyces; species Streptomyces sp. NPDC041713. The sequence goes on along the minus strand of NZ_JBVIZY010000012.1, from coordinate 76,873 downwards.
CGCCCTGGAGGATGTCCTGGAGCTCCTGGTCGGCGAGGTGCGCGACCCGGCGCACCGGGTCACGGTGCAGCGGACGCCGCCGGAGGAGAGCAGGGACGTCGCGCTCGCGGCCGGTCCCGCACGCTGATCCGCGCGGCCGCGCCGGTCCGCGGGAGCCCCGGGGGTGTCAGACCCCCGGGGCGTCCTGCGGGCCCCGGCCGGAGAGCACTTCGCCGTACGCCTGCATCAGGTCGGGCAGCCGCAGGGTCGACAGGTCGTCGCGGCCGGGCTCGCCGGGATAGCCGGAGAGCCGCAGGTCCCGGTAGGCGCAGCTCTTCTCGTACAGCGTGCGCAGGAAGCGGCCGTTGCCGAGCTCGTCGATCCAGGCCTGGTCGACGACGTGCCCGCTGATGGAGCGCAGCTCCTCGAGCGCCTCCTCGTCCCACACGTCGCCGTTGTCGGCGGCCAGCACCTCGCCGATGGCGGTGAGTTCGAGCGGGCGGTACGAGGGGAAGTCGACGCGGGTCGTGAAGCGCGAGGAGAGCCCGGGGTTGGCGGCGAGCAGCCGGTCCATGCCCTCGGGGTAGCCGGCGAGGATCACGACGAGGTGGTCGCGGTTGTCCTCGGCGCGCTTGAGGAGGACCTGCAGGGCCTCGTCGCCGTACGCGTCGCCCTTGCCGTACCCGGAGTTGGAGAGCGAGTAGGCCTCGTCGACGAAGAGGACGCCGCCGATGGCCGAGTCGATCAGTTCGTTGGCCTTCACGGCGGTCTGGCCGAGGTACTCGCCGACCAGGTCGGCGCGTTGGGCCTCCACCAGGTGGTCGCCGCCGAGCAGGCCGAGCGCGTAGAAGACCCGGCCCAGGATGCGGGCGACGGTGGTCTTGCCGGTGCCCGAGGGGCCGGAGAAGACGAAGTGCCGTTTCGGCGGTTGTACGGGCAGACCCTGCGCGGCCCGCAGGCGCGCCATGTTCAGCTGTGCGGAGAGCGCCTTGACCTGGCGTTTCACCGGTTCCATGCCGACCATGCCCTCCAGCTCGGAGAGCGCGGCCTCCAGGAGCGCGGGGTCGGTGGGGCCCGGCGGCAGCTGCACGGGGCCCGGCCTGATCGGGATGATCGCCTTCTCGCGTACGGCGTCCGTCTCGGCGGGGCCGGATCCGGAGGGACCGGTGGAACCAGGGGCGCCGGGGGAGCCGGTGCCGCCAGGACCGGTGGGCGTCGACGGCAGGTCGGGGCCGGTGACCTTCACGTCACGCCCCTCGGTGCCGAACAGCGTGTCGATGCCGTCGGGGCCGTCGAGCAGGTCCTGGCCGGCCCCGGTCAGACTGATCGCGGCGGCGAGGTCGGCCGCCTCGTCGTACCCGTCGCCCTCGGCGATCGCCGCGAGCCGTGCCGAGGTGTCCATGAAGGAGGCGTCGACCCGGTGCACCGCGCGGTACAGCGGCAGGGCGGCGGCCGAGCGTCCGGTGCCCTCGTGCGCGCGGGCCAGCCAGTAGCGCAGCTCCTTGCGCTGGGGCTGTTCGCTGCGGCAGCGCATCAGGGCGGCGGACAGCAGCGGCTCGGCCTGGCCGTACGTCTCCAGGCGCACCCGTGCCATGCCGCCGAAGAGCCCCGCCTCGATGCCCAGCATCGGGTCGTCGATCAGCGGGTCGGTGTGCCGCACCAACTGTTCCCAGTCCTTGACCAGATAGGAGCGGCAGGCGTGCAGGAAGCGCACCTGTGGGTCGGCGTCGACCGGCGGCAGGCCCGCCAACGCCCGGTCGAGTTCGGGGACATGGCGGCCGTCGAGCCAGTGCGAGGCGTGCGCGAGCAGCAGGTCGCGGGTGCTCTCCAGGACGGGCTGCACCCACCAGCCCAGCCAGTACCAGGAGTTGAGGGCGCGCGCGTGCCGGGTGCGCTGTTCGCCGAAGCGGTCCCGGTGCTGGAACATCCGCAGCAGCGCGGTCGTCGTGTCGATGCGCAGCGCGTGCAGGCCGAGCCAGCCGTCGGCCATCCCGGGGTCCATCCGGACCGCCGTGCGGAACTCCTCCTCCGCCTGCGGATAGGCGCCCATCGTGTAGGCGTCGACGCCCCGCAGCCAGGCGAGGTCGGCCGGGGCGGGTGAGCCCACCGCGTCGAAGTCCATCAGGTCCCCCACAAACCGTGCCCCCGTTTGCGTACCGCCGGACTTGGTGCCCGCCGGCGTCTGCGCTGAACCACTGCACCGAACCACTGCGCCGAACCATTGCGCTGAACACTGCGCCGAACCGCTGTGCTGGTGACGGGAGTTGACTCGATGCGCAGAGCATCCGTCCGAAAAGGCGCACCGATAGGCATCGTACCTGCGGAGGAGCGGTCGGCCGTAGGGTGCGGCGCCGGTGGATCGGCCGGAAAGGGCCGACGGCGGGGCGGAGGGGAGCGGACCGATGGTGACCGAACGTGAGCGAACGGCGGCCGGCAGCGGTCGGAAATCGGACGCCGTGGGCAGAACGAAGCCCCCGATCACGGGGGAACAACCGGGGGCTTCGTGTCTGCGGGCGGTCCGAAAGACCGCACATTCAGAACGTAAGTCCTGTAAGGGCCCTCGGTCAAGCAGAGTTGAGGCACTCGCCCAAACTCGCGAGATCAACTGGGAGCGCTCTTACGGGGGTTCAGCGGACCGCCGACGGCCCCTCACTCTGCGTGACGCCCTGGAGGCCCGCAGGCGCCCCACCGGGCCCGGTCAACACCTCGTATCCCTCCGGGCACTGCCGTACCAAAAGGTGCGCGAACGGTCGTGAGGGGTCCTCGGCGAAGTGCCGGCGCTCCGCGGGTTCCCAGCCGTCCCAGAAGTCGCGCTGGACCGCCCCGTCCCGGCGGCGCCCCCGCTGCCACGCCTCCTCCTGCGGCACGTCCATCCACAGCACCGCGGCGAGGTGCGGGCGCAGCGCCCCGCGGCCCGCCCCGACGCCCTCGACGATCACGACGGGCGCGGCCGGCAGGGGTGTGTCGGCGGGGCCGAAGCGCCGCTCGTGCCAGTCGTACGTCGCGTAGAGCGCCGTCTCGCCCCGGGAGAGCGGCTCGACGACCTGCCGCCGCAGCCGCTCCGTCCAGGCGAACAGCTCGGTGTGGCTCGCGATGTCGTCGAGCCGCAGGACGGGCGCGCCGCCGAGCGCCCCGGCGAGGCGCCGGGCGAACGTGGACTTGCCCGAGCCGGCGTGCCCGTCCACGGCGATCAGCCGGACGGGGCCGCAGGAGGGCGGCAGCCTGCGCAGCGCGTCGGCGAGGCGGGGGAGCGGCGGGTGCGGGTGCTGTCCGGTCATCACGGGCAAGGGTACGACCGCGCGAGCCCGGCGACGGCAGAGCGGCGGAAGGATGTGTTCCGCGCGCCGCCGCAGGTCATGCCATTGGTTGAGGCCAATATTGGTGGGCGCGGCAGTGCCCGGAGCGCTGGCAGAAGTCGGCCGGGAACCGCCATAGTTGGCCCACTTCCGTGCACCTGACCCGACCTTCCGGATCCCGCCGGAAACCACGTCGACTGGGGGTCCCCTCATGGACCGAGCTGGCAGAGCAGGCAAGACAGACCGAGCGGCCGCGACAGACCGAGCAGCCCAAGCGCACCACCGAGCAGACCGAGCGGACGACATGTCCCGCAGAACCGTCCTCGCCACGGCCGCCGCCGTGGCCGCCCTCGCGGCGACCGCCGCTCCCGCCCTGGCCGCCGGAGCCACCGGGGTCCCCGGGGCCGCACCCGACCGGGGCCGCGCCCCGCGCGCGGACCGCCTCGTGGACAACCGCTTCTGGGTCACGGGCAAGGACTGGCACACCGGCACCGCCGAGGGCACCGCCCCCGTCACCGCGGGCCGTCCCGGCCTGCGGATCGCGCGGCCCGCCGGCCGCACCGACTACACCGACCCGCACACCGGCAGGACCGCCACCTGGGAGTACGCGCGCTGGACATCGCCCGTCCACCGCTCCACCGTCCCCGCGACGGAGGTCATCGCGTCCTGGAACGCGGCCACCCCGGCGGGCACCTGGCTCCAGGTCGAGCTGCGCGGCACGTACGCGGACGGGACGAAGACGCCCTGGTACGTGATGGGGCGCTGGACCGCGGGCGACGACAAGGAGACCGACATCCGGCGGACCTCGGTCGACGACCAGACCGACGGCAAGTCCACGGTCTGGACGGACACGCTCTCCCTGGACGACGCGGACGCGGGGCCGCGCGTCGTCTCGTACCAGCTGCGCCTGACCCTGTACCGCAAGCCGGGCGCCAAGGCGACGCCCACGGTGTGGCGGCTCGGCGCGATGGCCTCGGCGGTGCCCGACCGCTTCACGGTCCCCGCGTCGAAGCCGGGCCTCGCCAAGGAGCTCGCGGTGCCGCGCTACTCGCAGGAGATCCACGCGGGGCAGTACCCGGAGTACGACAACGGCGGCGAGGCCTGGTGCAGCCCCACGTCCTCGCAGATGATCATCGAGTACTGGGGGCGCGAGCCGACCGCCGAGCAGCTGGCCTGGGTCGACCCCTCGTACGCCGACCCGCAGGTGTGCCACGCGGCCCGCTTCACGTTCGACTACCAGTACAACGGCTGCGGCAACTGGCCCTTCAACGCGGCGTACGCGGCGACGTACCGGGACATGCAGGGCGTGGTGACCCGGCTCGCCTCGCTCACCGAGCTGGAGTCGCTGATCGCCGCGGGCATCCCGGCCATAACGTCCCAGTCGTTCCTCAAGGAGGAGCTGACCGGTGCGGGTTATGGAACGGCGGGCCACCTGATGACGGTCATCGGCTTCACGGCGGACGGCGACGTGATCGCCAACGACCCGGCGTCGCCGAGCGACGCGGCGGTGCGCCGCGTCTACAAGCGCCGTGAGTTCGAGAACATCTGGCTCCGCACGAAGCGCTACAACGCCTCGGGCAAGGTGGTGTCGGGCACGGGCGGCGTCTGCTACCTCTACTTCCCGACGAAGCTGTCCGCGCGGCAGCGTGCCGCGCTGGCCGGGGTCGGGATCGGCTGAGCCGTCCGGGAGCGGGCGCCCGCGGCACGGGCGCCCGCCCCACCGCTCACGCGCCTGTCGTACCTGTCACGCGCGTCACCCGCGCGAAGTCACCGGCGGGCGGTGTCCGTGCTCAGGGGCGGCGGCTGGTGGGGCCGGGTCGGGCCCGGCCGGTACCGCATCATCACGAACTGGGCGGCGATCTCCGGGAGCGGGCTCGCGGCGGTCGCGACCACCCAGCCGGGACCGTCCACGGCGTGGTTGATCTGGCGCACCGCGCCGTCGGGGTGTAGCGCGTGCGAGCGCGCCGTCGCCAGGTAGATGGGCCCGGCGACGGGGTCGTGGCGGACGTCGTGGGCCAGGTCGACGAGGGCGGGGTCGGCCGGGTGGGCGGTGACGGCCCGCCTGACCGCGGGGCAGGCGCCGCGCGCCCAGTCCTCGGCCCAGTTCAGGAGCGTCTCCTCGCGGGCGCGGGCTTCGAGCAGCATCCACCGCATGATGTTGGTGGGCGGCCGCCGGTCGGGGAAGAGGGACCGGAACTCGGCGTTGCACGCCATGACGTCCCAGTGCTTGTCGACGATGTAGGCCATCGCGCCGGTGACCCCTTCGACGACGGTCCGCCAGGCCGCCTGCACCGGCGCCCAGCCGTCCCAGCCCTCCGTGTCCGGCCGCACTTGTCCGTGCACTCGCCCGCGCCCTTCGTCCGTGCCCCACGCGGCGCCGTCGGCGGATCGGCGTCACTGCGACAGCGTAATGAGGGGCGCCGGGCCGTGCGGCGAGGTTCCGGCGGGACTCGACCGGGGCAGAAGCGGATCCTGACCTTCCGGGGGACAACACGCGCATGATGCGCACGGCGCCCGGAGGTACCGCGTTCTACGGTCACGTCACACCTGAACTACGAATGCGGGATTCCTATGGATGTGCAGCAACCCCCGGCCCTGTCGGAACTGAGCGATCTGCAGCGCCGCGGCCGTGCGTGCGTCGCGTGCGGGGTGGCGCTCGACAACGCCACCGCGGTCGATCTCGGCAGCCGGCCGGACGCGGCCGTCGACCATCGCGCCGACGTGTTCCCGCGGTCCTGCCCGTCGTGCGCGGCCGGAGGCGTGACGTGACGCGTGCCACCGCCGCCGAGAGGCAGGGGAAGCTTCTCGACCACCTCGACCAGTGCGGTGCCTGCCGGCGCCTCCAGTACTGCCCCAAGGGCAGGCTGCTGCGACAGCAGGTACGGGAGGCCCGTGATGCTCTGCGCCCGCTGTGACCGGCCGATCCTTCCGGGGCAGCCGTACAGCACCCACGCCATCCATGGCGCGTCGGCGGCCGGAGCCCTGGTCCGGCTGCACGTGGTCTGCCCGCGCTTCGCGGCGCGGCGATGAGGTCCGGCCGAGGCGGTCCCCGGGTCGGGGGTCGCGGGCATACGTGTGCCCGCCCTCCCCGGAAGGAGGACGGGCACACGCCGGGTCAGCGGTCGTCGCGGTCCCGCAGCGAGTCGCGCATGCCCTCGGCCTTGTCCCGCATGTCGTCCGCGGCGCCCTTGGCCTTGCCCTTGGCCTGATCGGTCTTGCCCTCGGCGGCCATCCGGTCGTTGCCGGACGCCTTGCCCATCATTTCCTTGGCCTTGCCCTTTGCCTTGTCCATGGCGTTGTCGCCCATGACGGCTCCTCTGGTCGGGGTTGCCCCCACGCTAAGAGGTGCGACGAAAGAGCGCATTTCGGGCGCGAGCGCCGCCCGGATCACGTCGCCGGGTCCACCACCCAGTCCGGGTGCCCCGGCATCGGCGGGGTCTTCGTGCCGTACAGCCACGGGTGCAGGAAGCCCTCCAGGTCCTCGCCCGCGACCTTCGAGGCCAGCTCGACGAAGTCCTGTGTGCTCGCCGTGCGCCCCTTGAAGCCGGACACCCAGGCGCGCTCGATCCGCTGGAACGCCGCGTCGCCGACCTGCTCGCGCAGCGCGTACAGGACCAGGGCCGAGCCGTCGTAACGCATGCGCTTGAAGAGGTTCGGCTCGGTGGGCTCGGCCGGGGCGCCGTAGTCCTTGCGCCACTGGTCGTGGGCTTGGTAGGCGGTCTTCATGGCCGCCTCGAAGCTGTCCCCGCCGTGCTGCTCGGAGTACTCCCGCTCGTAGAAGCGGGCGTGCCCCTCGCTCAGCCACAGGTCGGACCAGCTCTTGAGGGCCACGCTGTCGCCGAACCACTGGTGGGTCAGCTCGTGCACCATGTTCCGCTCGGCGTCCACCCGCGTGCCGAGCAGGTCCGCCTTCGGGATGAGCGAGAGGGTCTGCGTCTCCAGGGCCACGGCGAGGTCGGTGTCGCCGACCAGGAGGCCGTAGCGGTTAAAGGGGTAGGGACCGAGCTTCTCCTGCAGCCACGCGAGGTGGTCCGACGTGAGCTTGCGGTACGCGGCCGTCGGCTCGACCAGGTCGTCCGGGACGACGTCGCGCAGCGGGAGGCCGCCCGGCCCCTTGCCGTCGACCATCCGGAACTTGCCGATCGCCAGCTGCACCAGCTGTGTGGAGAGCGGCTGTTCGGAGTCGTACGTCCAGCGCACCCGGCCGTCGGGGCGCTCGGTGCGCGAGGTGAGCCGGCCGTTGGCGACGGCCGTCCGGTCGCCCGGCGTCGTGATGCGGAAGGTGATGGGCGCGCGCCGGCTCGGGTGGTCGTCGGCCGGGAAGATCAACCGGGCGCCGTTCGGCTGGGGGTAGACCACCGTGCCGTCCGGCGTGGGGATCCAGCCGTAGTCCTCGATCGCGTCGTCGCGGTGCCGGGTCTGCGTCGGATCGGCGGTGTACGTGACCTTGACCGTGAAGGAACTGCCGTTCGCTATCGGGGACTTGGGCGTGACCGTCAGTTCGTCACCGGCGCGCGAGGCGTCCGCCGCCGAGCCGTTCACGGTGACGGTGTGCAGCGTGTTGCCGCCGAAGTCCAGATTGAAGCGGGACAGCGCCTGCGTGGAGCGTGCCTTGATCGTCGTGGTCGCCTCGAACGGGGTCTTCGGCGCCTGCCAGTCGAAGTCCAGGTAGTAACGGTCCACCCGGTACCCGCCGTTCCCGTCCAGCGGGAACATCGGGTCGCCGAGGCCGGGCGCGCCGGGCGACGGCTTCTCGGCGGGTGCGGGGGCGGCCTGCGAGACGGGTGCGGTGAGGGCGGCCGCCGCGGTGATCGCGGCCGCGAGGGCGAGCCGGCCTCTGCGGTGCGGGCGGGGCGTCGTCCTGTTCGTGCTCATCGGGAACCTCTCGGTCGTACGGTGCGCGGGCGAACGGACGGGAGCGGCACCCGCCGTCCGTGGTTAGACGCGCGGCACCACGTCCGAGTTGTGGCGTGACCAACGTCTCTCCCGCGACGAGGCGATGCGGTGGCAAGGTGGAAGAGGTCCCGCGGGGGGAGTCACCGCCGAGGACCGCGTGGGGGAACGCCCTGCCAGCCGAACGTCAGTGAGACAGACATGACCGCGACCTCCGCCACCGCAGTCCGCGCGACCGCCCGCACCGGCGGCCCCAAGGACGACGCGCCGAAGATCCTCGAGCACCTCGCCGGCTGGGCCCTCGTCGTCGTCCTCGCGATGCTCGTCACCCAGACCGGTCTGCTGTGACGTCGCTCTCCTGCGCGTCGAGCCCGGCCCGCCAGTGCCGGCCGGGCACGCCCACCAGGCCGTAGAGCCACCGCACCGGCGAGCGCCCGTGCAGCAGGACCACGCCGGCCGTCGCCGCGAACAGCGGGAGGCCGAGCCACCCGCCGACGAGGCGCACCAGCACACTCGCGAAGAGCGCGCCCACGAACGGCAGCCCGTACACCCCGGCCGCCGCGATGACGATGCCGAGGAGCCGCGGCACCTTGCGGTCCTCGTCGGCGCCCGGCAGCGACCAGCCCTCCATCAGCCAACCGATCTCGGTGATCAGCATGGTGCCGATCACCGCGGCCCCGAAAAGCAGCAGCGCGAGGAACGTCCCGGACGTCACGAAGTCCAGTACGTGGTTGACGACGCTGTCCTTCGGCCAGTAGGCGAAGTCGCCCGCGCCGGGGGAGAGGAAGCGCTCGTACCCGCTGCCGTCCCAGCCGTGGATCAACGTCCCGAACAGCAGGAAGTACCCGCCGACACACTGCAGGTACGCCCAGTAGCCGGCGCCCACGAGCACCAGTGCCTGCGCCACGAGGAACCCGAGGATCGCGGCCACCGGGATCCCGCCCGCGTAGAGGAGCACGAACCCCGCCCACACGTCCGCATGGCCGCCGGCCACGTGCATGGTCGCCCAGGACGGGTTCTGCCACAGCAGGAAGAGCCCCGTCGGCACCATCAGGACGGCGGCGAAGAGCGCGGTGAGGGAGAGGTAGGGGTTGGCGGCGCGGCTGCGGGTGCGCGGGCCCTCGCCCGCGTTGATCCGCTCCCACACCTGCAGCTGCCGCCCGGCCGACACGGCGAACGTCGCGCCGATCGCGTACGCCCAGAAGAGCGCGGCCTGGATCTGGATCATGCCGGACCCCTCATGGCGCGGCCTTCAGCGAGAGTCCGCCCGCCACGATCGAGTCGGAGGTGACCAGGGCCTGTTCGGCGCTCACGTCGGTCATGAAGACGAAGGGCGGCACGACGGGCGGCACCGGCAGCTTGTCGGGCGTGAAGGTGAGGCAGAGGACGCCCTCCAGGCACCCCTTGAACTTGGTCAAATAGAGCGTGACGTCGCCGCTGAGGTCCAACGTGTCGGCGCCCAGGGCGAGTTCCTCGCTGCCGTCCCGCGTCGTGAGCGCGTAGTCGGTGAGCGAGGCGGCCCGCATCCGCAGCACCATGACCTTCAGCGGCCCGTCCGCGGTCGGGATCTCCCGGACGCCCGCCAGCAGGAAGCCCTGCGGCGCGAAGAGCGTCGTGGTGACGGTCGGCGGCACCCGCGCCGCCACGACCGCGTCCGAGGGGGCCGCCCGCGCCGGACTCCCGTGCGCCACGAGCCCGGCGACCATCGCCACCGGCAGCAGCACGCCGAGCGTCCGCGTGCCCTGCCCGTCCCGGACCCTGGGGCGCGCCGGATCCTCCTCGGCGTCCTGGGGCACCGGCGTCCAGCCGAACCCCATGGCGCTGCCCGCGATCCCGAGCAGCATGCCGACCAGGAACCCGCCGAGGTTGGTGGCCGCGAACGAGATCACCGACAGGATCAGGGCGTTGACGCTCACGTAGTGGTGCGTGTGCGGCAGCAGCCACAGGAAGAGCCCCGCCACCACCAGCGCGATCCCGATGCCGAGCGCCGCGATCCCGCCGAGTCCCAGGCTGACGAGCACGGTGAGCGGCGAGAGCGGGATCAGGAGCATCTCGGCGCCGCCGAGCATCAGCAGCAGCCCGCCCCAGAACGGCCGGGTCCGCCGCCATCTGCGGACCACCCGGCGCTGCTCGGGCCAGGGCAGCCGCCGGTCGAGCGGACCGCCGCCGTCCCTGCCGAAGGGGCGGACGCCGCGGCGTCCGCCGCCGGTCAGAAGCACTTCTTGCCGCCGAGGCTGACGTCGACCCGCATGCCCTTGAGCCGGAAGTTGCCGCCGGTCGCCGACCACGCGTGCGACCGCACACCGGCCACCTCGATGTCCCCGGCCTGCAGCCCGAACTTGCCCTTCTCGCCCTTCACCCCGGGCACCTCGTCGAGCGTCGAGGCGTCCCGGCCGATCTCGGCGGTGCCGAAGCGGGCGTCGCCCACCAGGTCCTCGCCGTCGATGATCAGGTTGCTCGCGGTGACCTTGCCCGCGTCGCCGCCCGCGGTCAGTTTGAACACGACGGTCCCGACGGGGGTCTTCACCTCGGCGGCCTGGCAGATGTCGGAGAGGCTCGCGTCACCGATCCCGAGGAGCGCCACCGGGTGCCCCTTGCCGTCGATGTCGCGGTCCGTCTGGACGTACGAGGACAGGCCCTCGCTGGTCAGTTTGCCGGACGAGACCTGGAAGCTGGTGCCGGAGACGGCGAAGGACGCGGCGAGCGCGCCCTCGGCCATCACGGAGGCCATCACACCGACGGCCAGGACGGCCGGCAGAGCCACCACGGCCGTCTTCTTCCAGGAGGTCCTGCCCTCGCGTAACGCGGTGCGTGCTGCGCCCACTGTCTTCCTCCCGTACGTCGTTCCGCGTCGTCAAAGCGTGCGTAAGGGGAGTGCGTGAAGTGCCGTCGTGAGCCCGGCCGGCAGGAGGCACTGGTCTGCCATACTGCGGACATCCCGAGGCAGTTGGAGACTAGGGCCGAAATTGAATAATAGTCAACAGCGCGGTACCGACCGCTCCGCGGCGCGCCGCGGCGAACTCATCACCATCGGCCGGAAGCTGTTCGCCGACACGTCCTACGACGCCCTGTCGATGGACGACATCGCGAAGCAGGCGGGCGTCGCCAAAGGGCTGATCTACTACTACTTCAAGTCCAAGCGCGGCTACTACCTCGCGATCATCGAGGACTCCGTCGCCGATCTGGTGGCCCGCGCGGGACGGCACGACGACCTGCCGCCCGTGCAGCGGGTGCAGCACACCATCGACGGCTATCTGCGCTACGCCGAGCACCACCAGGCGGCCTACCGCACGATCATCAGCGGCGGCGTCGGCTTCGACGCCGAGGTGCACGCCATACGGGACGGGGTGCGCGAGGCGCTGATCACGGCGATCGCCGAAGGCGCGTACGGCCAGGGGGACATACCGCGACTGGCGCGCACCGCGCTGCTCGGCTGGCTGTGCAGCGTGGAGGGCATCACGCTCGACTGGATCGGCCACCACGAGCTGACACGCGAGACGGTCTGCGCGCTCCTGGTGCGCACCCTCGGGGACACGCTGCGGGTCATCGAGGACTTCGAGCCGTCCTACCCGGCGCCCGTGCGCCCCTGAGCGGTCGCACGGGAACGGGGCGGGAACCGGCCGGTTCCCGCCCCATGTCCCGTGTGGGTCAGGTCAGTTGATGGCCTTGATCAGCTCACCGTTCGACGTGTCCCCGCTCAACTCCCAGAAGAAGGTGCCGCCGAGGCCCTGCTGGTTCTTGTAGTTCATCTTCCCCGCGATGGTCGCCGGGGTGTCGTAGCTCCACCAGTTGTTGCCGCAGTGCGCGTACGCGGTCCCGCCGACCGTGCCGTTGGCCGGGCACTTGGTCTTGAGCACCTTGTAGTCGTCGATGCCCTGCTCGTACTTGCCCGCGGCGGGGCCGGTCGCGGTGCCGCCGGGCTCCTTCTGCGTGACGCCCGTCCAGCCGCGGCCGTAGAAGCCGATGCCGAGCAGCAGCTTCTGGGCCGGGATGCCGAGCCCCTTCAGCTTCTTGATGGTGGCGTCGGAGTTCCAGGACGCCTTCGGGATGCCGTTGTACGCGGTCAGCGGCGAGTGCGGGGCGGTCGGGCCCTTCGCGTCCCAGGCGCCGAAGTAGTCGTACGTCATCGGGTTGTACCAGTCGACGTACTGGGCGGCGCCCGCGTAGTCCGCGGCGTCGATCTTGCCGCCCGCCTCGGCGTCCGCCGGTATCGCCGCGGTCACCAGGTTCTTGGAGCCGAACTTCGAACGGACCGCGGACATCAGGTTCTTGTACGCGGCGCGCCCGCTGGTGTCGCAGGTCAGACCGCAGGCGTTGGGGTACTCCCAGTCGATGTCGATGCCGTCGAAGACATCGGCCCACTTGGAGTTCTCGACCAGGTCGTAGCAGGACTGCGCGAAGGCGGCCGGGTTCTTCGCCGCCTCGGTGAAGCCGCCCGACCAGGTCCAACCGCCGAAGGACCAGAGGACCTTGAGGTTCGGGTGCTTCTTCTTCAGCTTGCGCAGCTGGTTGAAGTTGCCGCGCAGGGGCTGGTCCCAGGTGTCCGCGACGCCGTCCACGGACTGGTCCGCGGTGTAGGCCTTGTCGGTCGCCGCGTAGGCGTCGCCCATCGTGCACTTGCCGCCCTGGACGTTGCCGAAGGCGTAGTTGATGTGCGTGAGCTTGGCGGCCGAGCCGGATGTCTCGACGTTCTTGACGTGGTAATTCCGGTCGTAGACGCCCCATTCGGTGAAGTAGCCGACGACCTTGGAGCCGGCGGCGGCCTTCGTCGCGGGGGCCGCGTCCTGCTCGGCGGCGGCGCTGCCCGCGCCGGCCAGCAGACCGGCGCCGAGGGCGGCGCAACAGGTGGTGGCCAGGAGCGCCCGGAAGGGGGTGCGGGAGGTGTGCGGTCTGAGCATCGTGTCTCCTCGTGGGGGGAAACAGGGCGGGGGAGGTGCTGCTGTGGACCTGTGACACTTGGCATGAACGCGTTAAGACGTTCGGGGGAACAGTAGGAGGACTAGACCAGTGCGGTCAATGGTTCGTACCAATCGGGCCGCCATCGCCGATCTTCGGCTATCTTTCGAGTAAGCGGTCGTTAACTAGTGACGGGCTGCCGCCGATCGGGCATACTCAACGCGCCACAGCCGCTGGTCAGCTGCTTCCGTGACCCGGAAGGAGACCCTGGCTGGGCATCGTTTCCCGGCGGCGCCGCCCCACCCAGCGCGGGCGTCCGCCGCAGCCCCACAGGGAGGAGAGCGTCATGCCCGACCACATCACGCAGTCGGTGGAGCGGCAGCTGCCCACGGATGAGGCCAGGGATCTGCTCTCGCTGGTCCGGGACATCGCCCAGCGCGAGATCGCCCCGAAGGCGGCCGAGGAGGAGGACGCGGGACGCTTCCCGCGCGAGGTCTTCACCCTGCTCTCCGAGTCGGGCCTGCTCGGACTGCCCTACGACGCGGAGTTCGGCGGCGGCGACCAGCCGTACGAGGTGTATCTGCAGGTCCTCGAAGAGCTCGCCGCGGCCCGTCTGACCGTCGGTCTCGGCGTCAGCGTGCACTCCCTGTCCTGCCACGCGCTCGCGAACTACGGCACCAAACAGCAGCAGAGCGACCATCTGTCCGCCATGCTCGGCGGCGGCCTCCTCGGCGCGTACTGCCTCTCCGAGCCCTCCTCCGGGTCGGACGCGGCGTCGCTGCGCACCAAGGCCGTCAGGGACGGCGACGACTGGGTCATCTCCGGCACCAAGGCGTGGATCACGCACGGCGGCATCGCCGACTTCTACACGGTGATGGCCAGGACCGGCGGTGAGGGCGCCCGCGGTGTCACGGCCTTCCTGGTGCCGGGGGACGCGGAGGGCCTGAGCGCCGCGGCGCCGGAGAAGAAGATGGGCATGAAGGGCTCGCCCACCGCCCAGGTCCACTTCGACGGCGTGCGCGTGCCGGACTCCCGGCGCGTCGGCGACGAGGGGCAGGGCTTCGCCATCGCGCTCTCCGCGCTCGACTCGGGGCGGCTCGGCATCGCGGCCTGTGCGATCGGCGTGGCCCAGGCGGCGCTCGACGAGGCGGCCGGGTACGCCGCGCAGCGCCGGCAGTTCGGCAAGCCCATCGCGGACTTCCAGGGGCTGCGCTTCATGCTCGCGGACATGGCGACGCAGATCGAGGCGGGACGGGCGCTCTATCTGGCCGCGGCCCGGCTCCGTGACGCGGGACGGCCGTTCGCCAAGCAGGCGGCCATGGCCAAGCTGCTGTGCACGGACGCCGCGATGAAGGTGACGACGGACGCCGTGCAGATCCTCGGCGGGTACGGCTACACCGTGGACTTCCCCGCGGAGCGCCTCATGCGCGAGGCCAAGGTGCTGCAGATCGTCGAGGGCACCAATCAGATCCAGCGCATGGTCATCGCACGTCACCTCGTGGGTCCCGAGTCGCGCTGAACTGACCGCGGTGCACCGGCGGCGCCACGAGCCGCACCCACTCCGGGTCGTGGCGGCCGGGCAGCGTGCGGCCGCGGTCGGCCCAGTGGCGCAGCAGCGCGCCGTAGATCGGCGGATCCTGGAAGTGCGGCTGCTGGTAGGGCTGGTAGGGCTGATACGGCTGGTGGGGCGGCTGGCTCACGTGCTGGTAGGCCGGCTGCTGGTGCGGCGGGGGCTGGTACGAGGGGGCCGGGCGCGGCGACGGGTGGGCCGCCGTGTGCTGCGGCTGGTGTGACGCCTGGTGGGGAGCCTGGTGCTGCGGCTGGTACTGCGGGGGTTCCTGAGGCCGCTGGGGAACCGATTCTGCGGGGGCGGACAACGCCACCAGGGTCCGTCGTCGACGGCCGGTGGGCAGCTGCGCCGGGCCCATGTCGGTACCCGTGTCCGTGGGGGTCATGCAAACCCAACGCCGCGGGCCGCCCGGAAGTCACCGCCCCGGGGAATCGAGCATCCGTGCGTCGGTGTGTCCGTGCGTCGATGTGTCCGTGCGTCCGGCGACGGCCCGCGCGCACGGCTCGGCCCGACGCGCGTCTGGCTCCGGCCCGGGAACTGACGTACCGTCAACTCCGCGCCGGAGGGCCCCACCACCTCCCGCACCCTGAACTGCCGTGTGACCAGGGAGGTTTGACGTGGCAGACGACCGTCCGGTCCCGCTCGACGAATACCCCGTGCACCAGGTCCCGCTCTCCATGAAGCATGTCGCGACCGGCGACCGCAACGCCTACGACCGGTGCATCTTCCACCTCTTCGACCACCGGGGCCGCGCCCTGCTCATCCTCGGCCTCGGCGTGTACCCCAACACCGGCATCATCGACGCCTACGCCACCCTGCGCACCGGGGACACGCTCCACGCCGTACGCGCCAGTGACGCCCTCGGCGAGGACCGGATGAGCCTCCGCGTCGGTCCGCTGCGCATCACCGTCGACGAGCCGCTGCACCGCATCCGGCTGCAGTGCGCGGCCGACCCCGACGACCCCGCGTCGCTCTCCTACGACCTCACCTGGACCGCCGACTTCCCCGCCCTGTGGGAGCCGCACCACATCCAGCGGCGCGGCGACCGGCTCACCCTCGAAGGGCGCCGCTTCGTGCAGGCCGGACGGCCCTCCGGGGTCATCAGGGCAGGCGGCGAGGAAACGGTCGTGGCGCCGGAGGAGTGGACCGCGACGCGCGACCGCAGCTGGGGTGTGCGGCCCATCCCCGGCGAGGAACGCGGGCTCCTGGAGGAGGAGTTCGCCACCGAGGGCTTCCACTGGATCTGGTGCCCGGTGCGTTTCGAGGACCGCTTCCTCATGGTCATCGCGCAGGAGGACGCGGACGGCTACCGCACCCTGAACGACGCCACCCTCGTCCGCCACGGCGTGCGCGACCGCCAACTCGGCTGGCCGCGGGCCGACATCACCTACCGCTCCGGCACCCGCCACCCCGAACGCGCCGTCATCCACCTCACCGACCCCGACGGCAAGGGCCCGATGGAGCTCGGCGTGGAGGTGCTCGCCTCGCTGCCGCTGGCCGTGGGCGCCGGTTATCCGCCGGCCGACGACTGGCAGCACGGCACCTGGCGTGGCCGCGACTGGACCGACCGGCGCACCTACGACCTGTCGGACCCCGCGGCCCACCCTCTCGCCGCGTACGGAGTCATCGACCACGCCGCCCGCTTCACTCTCGACGGGCAGACGGGGTACGGCATCTTCGAGCACGGCAGCTTCGGCCGCCACGACCCGAGCGGCTTCACCGGATTCGACTCCATGGCGCCCTGAGGGCCCGGCCGGAGGCCGGAGGAAGGAGTACGGAAGATGGCAACGGCACCCCGCCCCCGCACCACCACGCGCGAACCGGAGGAGCTCGCCCGCCGCCTCACCGCCTGGCTCGGCACCCGATTGCCCGGCGCCGAGGCGGTCGACGTGAGCGTGCCCGCATCCAACGGCATGTCCAGCGAGACCCTGCTCTGCACCGTGGCACACCCCGAAACGCCGGTCAGGGCCTGCGTGTTGCGCGTGGCGGCCGACCCGGCGGCGTACACGATCTTCCCCGTCTACGACATGCCGCGCCAGTACCGCACGATGCGGCTCGTCGCCGAGCACACCGATCTGCCGGTGCCGCGCGTGCTGTGGCTGGAGGAGGACCCGGGCCCGCTCGGCGCCCCGTTCTTCGTCATGGAACGGGTCGAGGGCCGCGTCCCGCCGGACGTCATGCCCTATACGTACGAGGGCAATTGGCTGCACGCGGCGACCGACGCCGAACGCGCCCGTCTGGAGGCGGCGTCGGTCGGGGTCGTCGCCCGGCTGCACGACCAAGTGCCGCCCGCCGCAGCCGAGTTCCTCGCCTTGCCGGGCGAGGGCAGCCCCTTGCGGCGGCACGTGGACGCCCAACGCGCCTACTACGCATGGGCGGTGAGCGGAGTGCGCCGCTCACCCCTCATCGAGAGCGCCTTCGACCGCCTGGAGGAGCTGTGGCCCCGCACCGAGGGAGCCCCCGTCCTCAACTGGGGTGACGCCCGCATCGGGAACATCATCTACGACGGCTTCGAGCCCGCCGCCGTCCTCGACTGGGAGATGGCCTCCCTCGCCCCGCGCGAGGTCGACCTCGGCTGGCTGGTCTATCTGCACCGCTTCTTCCAGGACCTGACGGTGAGTTTCGGCCAGCCCGGGCTGCCGGACTTCCTGCGCAGGGACCGCGTCGAGGAGGCGTACGCCCGGCTCACCGGGCACACACCGCGCGACATGGAGTTCTACACGCTGTACGCGGCGCTGCGGCACGCGATCGTCATGCTCCGCGTCGCCTACCGCCAGGTCCACTTCGGCGAGGCCGAGGTGCCCGGGACCGAGGAGGCTGCGGACGCACTGATCCTGCACCACGGCAGTCTGACCGCCATGGTGCAGGGCAGTTACTGGTGATCCTGATCCGGAGGCCGGCGCGGCGGCTGTCGTCGTGTCGGCCGCGGCCGGTGCGTCAGGCCGCTCGCCGGTCCTGTCCCGGCACCCGCCTGGGGCGCGAGCCCGGTCCGTTCACGTGCGAGAACGGCTGCGTCCGCCAGTCGAGTCCCTGAGGGAGCGTCAACAGCAGGGCGGTGTCCTGCTCCTGAGCCTCCATCGACTCGTCGGCGGGCGTGGCGTCGGTGGCCGCCCGGCCGGTGCCGGCGCAGACCGTCAGCCCGAACGGGTTCCACGGAGTGGGGCACAGCGCGTGCTCCGGCAGGACGTCCTCGTCCGCGAGGAGCGCGATGGGCTGCCCGCAGTCGGGGCAGTTCACCCGGTACATCTCAAAGGTGTCGTAGGAGTCGAGAAAGGCGTCAGCCGGTTCGACGCCCTCCGGCTCGGGCTCGGCGGCGGGCTGCTGCTTGGCACGGGCAGACCGGCCGGAGCGCTTCACATTCTGCATGGGATTCTCCCCCTCGGGTGGGCCGACAAGGCGCTGCGGCCTCGACCACAGCAAGCACTTCCCGTCCCGTCGTGGAGGTAATCGTTGCATCCCTTCGGACACGGCTGCGGGACTGTGGTATTCGTCACATGCCGAGTGGAGTTGCCTGGTCGCGGGGAGGCGAGAGGGCCGGTCGCACGGAGGCCCGCCGGGGCGCGCGAAACCCGCCGATGCGTGGGCCCGTTCGCGCGCTCAGGTATCCGAGGGGATCAAGAGCCCTGTAGGTTCGCCGCATGGAGGAGCTGGACCGACAGATCGTGCAGCTGCTCGTCAAGGACGGGCGGATGAGCTACACCGACCTGGGCAAGGCCACGGGCCTGTCCACGTCGGCCGTGCACCAGCGGGTGCGCCGCCTGGAGCAGCGGGGCGTCATCCGCGGCTATGCCGCGGTCGTCGACCCCGAGGCGGTCGGGCTGCCGCTCACCGCGTTCATCTCGGTGAAGCCGTTCGACCCCAGCGCCCCCGACGACATCGCCGAACGGCTCGCGGGCGTCCCGGAGATCGAGGCGTGCCACAGCGTCGCCGGCGACGAGAACTACATCCTCAAGGTGCGCGTCGCCACCCCGCTGGAGCTGGAGCACCTGCTGAGCCGGCTGCGCGCCCTCGCCGGCGTCTCCACCCGCACCACCGTCGTCCTCTCCACTCCGTACGAGGCGCGGCCGCCCCAGGTGTGACCCCCGCGTCGGCCGCCCGCCGACAGGGGCGAGACTGGTCCCATGAGCCAGAGCACCGCCCCCGGGAAGACCCCGCAGGATCCGCCGAGCCACCGCACCGTGCTGCTGCGCGGCGGCGACATCCACAGCCCCGCCGACCCGTTCGCGACCGCGATGGTCGTCGAACGCGGCCATGTCGCCTGGGTCGGCTCCGAGGGCGCGGCGGACGCCTTCACCGACGGCGTCGACGAGATCGTCGACCTGGAAGGGGCACTGGTCACCCCGGCGTTCACGGACGCCCACGTGCACACGACGGCCACCGGCCTCGCGCTGACCGGCCTCGACCTGACCGGGGCCCGTTCCCTCGCCGACGCGCTCGTTCTCGTCCGCGAACACGCACACGCGCGCCCGCACGACACCGTCCTGCTGGGGCACGGCTGGGACGCCTCCCGCTGGGCCGACGGCCGCCCGCCCACGCGCGCCGAGCTCGACGAGGCGACCGGCGGCCGTCCGCTGTACCTCTCCCGCATCGACGTCCACTCGGCGGTCGTCACCACCGCCCTCCTCGACCTGGTCCCCGGCGTCACCGAGCGCGCCGGCTACCACCCCAACGCCCCACTGACGGCCGACGCCCACCACGGGGTGCGCGCCGCCGCCCTCGCCGCGATCACCCCGCTGCAGCGCACCGAGGCCCAGCGCGCCGCGCTCGGGCACGCCGCCTCGCTCGGCATCGGCTCGGTGCACGAGTGCGCGGGCCCGGAGATCTCCGACGAGGACGACTTCACCGGGCTGCTGCGGCTCGCCGCCGAGGAGCCGGGGCCGCGCGTCGTCGGCTACTGGGCCGAACAGAATGTCGAGCGGGCCAGGGAGCTCGGCGCGGCCGGCGCCGCCGGGGACCTCTTCGTCGACGGCGCCCTCGGCTCGCACACCGCCTGCCTGCACGAGCCGTACGCGGACGCCGCGCACACCGGCACCGCCCACCTGGACGCCGCCGCCGTCGCCGCGCACGTCGTGGCGTGCACGGAGGCGGGCCTCCAGGCGGGCTTCCACGCCATCGGGGACGCCGCGGTGGCCTCCGTGGCCGACGGGATGCGCCAAGCCGCCGAGAAGGTCGGCCCGGCCCGCGTCCGCGCCGCGCGCCACCGCGTCGAGCACGCCGAGATGCTCACCCCCGAAACCATCGCCGCCTTCGCCGAGTTCGGCCTCACCGCCTCCGTGCAGCCCGCCTTCGACGCGCTGTGGGGCGGCGAGGACGGCATGTACGTCCAGCGCCTGGGCGCCGAACGCGCCCGCACCCTCAACCCGTTCGCGGCCCTGCTGCGCACCGGCGTGCCCCTCGCCTTCGGCTCCGACAGCCCCGTCACCCCGCTCGACCCCTGGGGCACCGTCCGCGCGGCCGCCTTCCACCGGACCCCGGAGCACCGGGTCTCCGTGCGCGCCGCGTTCACCGCCCACACCCGCGGCGGCTGGCGGGCCGTCGGCCGCGACGACGCCGGCGTCCTGGTGCCGGGCGCGCCCGCGGACTACGCCGTGTGGCGCACCTCCGATCTGGTGGTCCAGGCCCCGGACGACCGCGTGGCCCGCTGGTCGACCGACCCGCGCTCCGGCACGCCGGGCCTGCCCGACCTGTCGCCGGGCGCCGAACTCCCCGTCTGCCTGCGGACGGTGGTGGGCGGCCGGTCGGTGTTCGTGCGGCCACAAGAGTGATGTACCGGCGGTGCGCGGCGCGGATCGCGGCCGGTCACGGGCTCGTACGACCTGGGAATCCTCGGCACTGACCTGGCGGTCCGTGAAGGAGCCGCAGCTCAGCGGGGTATTGACAGAGAGCCGCCGTGGGCCGGTAGGTTCGGCCGGGTCCACCACAGGACGTCCGAGAGGCGAACCTCCACGCGGTCGTCGAACGTCGCTGGGTCACGGGTGGTGTGCCGCACCGGCGCACCACCACTGGGAGCCAGGTCCAGCGCCCGCGACGCGGAGGCGAGGGAACGTATCAGCCGATCGGCAGGTGTGACCCGGGTGGGGCCCGGACGCTCAGTAGACAACGGCTCTCGGTCGACCCGCAGCCAGCGGGTCCCAGGTCGGCCCGAAGGGTGCCGGGCCCCGATCCGCAGTACGTCCGGTACGCCCGACGTCCCCGCCGCCCGGCGGGCCGGCGGGCGGTACCTGGCCGGTACATCCGCCCCTGACCTCCGTGCCGCCGCTGCACCGCAGGCCGGGGCCACTATGGTGGTCCTCTGCGTACGAACGAAGGGGCAGTAGTGAACGACGGCGGTCGGGTCTCCGAAGCAGGGGACCAGGGGAGGCAGTTCGGCTCGCTCGGCACGGCCTTGGTGATCATTCCGACCTACGACGAGGCGGAGAACATCCAGTCCATCGTCGGCCGGGTGCGGGCCTCCGTACCGGACGCGCACATCCTGGTCGCCGACGACAACAGCCCCGACGGCACCGGCAAGATCGCCGATGAGCTCGCGGCCGGCGACGACCACGTCCACGTGCTGCACCGCAAGGGCAAGGAAGGGCTCGGCGCCGCCTACCTCGCGGGCTTCCGCTGGGGCCTCGAGCAGGGCTACGGCGTGCTCGTCGAGATGGACGCCGACGGCTCCCACCAGCCGGAGGAGCTGCCCCGGCTGCTCACCGCGCTGAAGGGCGCCGACCTCGTGCTCGGTTCGCGCTGGGTGCCGGGCGGACGGGTCGTCAACTGGCCCAAGCACCGCGAGTTCATCTCCCGCGGCGGCAGCACGTACTCCCGGCTGCTGCTCGACGTGCCGATCCGCGACGTGACGGGCGGTTACCGCGCCTTCCGCCGCGAGACCCTCGAAGGCCTCGGCCTCGGCGAGGTGGAGTCGCAGGGCTACTGCTTCCAGGTCGACCTGGCGCGCCGCGCGGTCAAGGCGGGCTACCACGTCGTCGAGGTGCCCATCACCTTCGTCGAGCGCGAGCTCGGGGACAGCAAGATGAGCCAGAACATCGTCGTCGAGGCGCTGTGGCGGGTCACCGCCTGGGGTGTGGGGGAGCGCGTCGGCAAGGTCATGGGGCGCAAGCAACCCTGAGCCGGGCCGAGGGCGTTACGCCTTTGCGCCGGGCGGCGATCCCGGGCGGCGCCGTCCGGCGGCCGTCTTGATCATCCCCTTATGCCGGACTGAGGCGCGTCCAGGCACACTGGGACCATGACGAACGGCGCAACGCTCCTCCGCCCCGCCCGGCCCCGGCGCTCCGGCCCCCTCAGGTATCTGCCGCTGGGCATCGCCGCGTGGCTGGTCCTGGAAGTCTGGCTGCTCACCGTCGTGGCGGGCGCCACGAGCGGGCTCGTGGTCTTCCTGCTCCTGGTGGGCGGCCTGGTGCTCGGATCCGCGGTGATCAAGCGTGCGGGCCGCCGTGCCTTCCGCAAGCTCCAGGAGGCGGTGCAACAGCAGCAGAGCGGTGTGACGCCGGAGCGGGAGAGCGGGGGCGGCGGCGCCCTGACGATGCTGGGCGGGCTCCTGATCATCCTGCCCGGGCTGATCTCGGACGCCCTGGGCCTGCTCCTGCTCGTCCCGCCGGTCCAGAAGGCCCTGGGGCGGTACGCGGAGCGGACCTTCGAGCGCAAGGTGCGCGAGGCGACGCCGGGCGGCCTCGGGGACGCCTACCAGCAGGCGCGCATGCACCGCCCCGACGGCAAGGTCGTCCCGGGCGAGGTCATCAGGGACGACGCACCGCACACCCCGCGCCCGGACGACCCGCAGCTGCCCCGCTGAGTCCGCGGGGGCCAGCGCGCGACGAAACGCGACGAAAACCGCACAGGGGTGCGGACGGACACGCAAAGGGCCGGGGCCACTGCTGAGCAGTGGCCCCGGCCCTCTGTGCTGCGTCGTGCGGTGCGGGTGAGCGCGGAAGGTCGCCGTCAGGCGGACTTCCGGCTGTCCCGCGGGTGCACCGCGATGTTCATGGCGCCCGACCGGAGGACCGCGAGACGCTCCTCCAGGACCTCTTCGAGTTCCTCTCGGGTACGGCGCTCCATGAGCATGTCCCAGTGCGTACGCGCCGGCTTGCCCTTCTTCTCCTCAGGTCCGTCGCCGTCTACCAGGAGTGCCTGGGCCCCGCAGACCTTGCACTCCCACTCCGGCGGGATCTCCGCCTCGACCGAGAACGGCATCTCGAAACGATGTCCGTTCTGGCATGCGTACTCCACGGCCTGGCGCGGAGCCAGGTCGATGCCGCGGTCGGTCTCGTAGCTTGTCACCACGAGACGCGTGCCGCGAAGAGCTCGCTCACTCATGAATCGTGCCTCCCGGGCTTGTCGCCCACAGGACAGGTGTCGCTGTCGTCGTCATCCGGTCAACGTCCGGTCGGCGGTAAAGATTCCCGTTCAGGGTCATGCGTCGCCGTCGTATGCCGCCCCTTGTTGTACCCACCAGCGCCCGGTTTGTCACATCTAGTAGCAGATGTCACCCAGCGGTTCTGATTCTTCAGCTCGCAGTAACGGTCCGCCTGGCAGGCCAAACGCGTACACTACCGGCCTTTGGCCTCAGTTGCTAAATCCGATCGGGTACGGGATTGCCCGCGTCGCGCACCGCGCTTCGTACAGGTACCCGCAAAAGCAGGATGAAACCCACCAAAAAGAACGCGACGAGCGAGACGATCGCGTCCCGGTAGCTCCCGGTGAGCTGATAGGTCAGGCCGAAGATCAACGGTCCGAGCCAGGCCATGCCCCGGTCGCTGATCTCGTACGCGGAGAAGTACTCGGCCTCCTTGCCGCTCGGCACCATGTGCGAGAAGAGCGAACGGGAGAGCGCCTGCGTGCCGCCGAGCACCAGGCCGATGCCCGCGGCCAGCACGAAGAACCAGGCGGGTGCGCCCGCGGGCAGGAAGTAGCCGGCCCCGATCGTGACCGCCCAGGCCACCAGCGAGCCGAGTACCACCCGCCGGGCCCCGTACGTCCGGGCGAGCCGCCCCATGGCGAGCGCGCCGGCGACGGCGAGCAGCTGGACGAGCAGCACCGCGACGATCAGCGTGGACTGGCCGAGCCCCAGCTCCTCGGAGCCGTAGACGGAGGCCTGCGAGATCACCGTCTGGACCCCGTCGTTGTAGAGGAGGTACGCCAGCAGGAACGCCAGCGTGTGCGGATGGCGGCGCATGTCCCGCAGCGTCTCCCGCATCTGCCGCCCGCCCCCGCGCGCAGCCGCGTCCGCCGACGGCGGCGTCCCCCGGTCCCGCAGCCGCTTCAGGGGTACGAGGGTGAAGGCGCCCCACCACACGCCCGCCGAGGCCAGACAGATGCGGACCGCGGTCGCCTCCGAGACGCCGAAGCTGTCGTGGGCGAGGAAGAGGACGAGGTTCAGGACCAGGACGAGCGCGCCGGCCGCGTAGCCGAAGGCCCAGCCGCGCGAGGAGACCGCGTCGCGCTCGTGAGGGGGAGCGATCTGCGGCAGATAGGAGTTGTAGAGCACCATCGACACGGCGAGCGAGGCGTTGGCGACGATCAGCAGCAGGCCGCCGAGGAGATAGCGGTCGCCGGACAGGAAGAACATGCCCGCCGTCGCGGCCGCCCCCAGGTACGCGGAGACCGCGAGGAGCGGCTTCTTGCGGCCCGAGCGGTCGGCGGCCGCCGCCGCGAGCGGCATCACGAAGACCGACAGGATCACGGACACGGACACCGTGTACGCGAAGAAGGAACCGGCGCGGACCGAGATGCCCAGCGGGTGCACATAGCCGTCCGGGTCCGCGGCCGTCTTGGCGATCTCCGTGAGATAGGGCCCGAGGAACACGGTCAGGACGCTCGTCGAGTAGACCGAGCACGCCCAGTCGTAGAAGTACCAGCCCCGCTGCTCGTGCCGTCGCGCGGCGGCCGTGTCGTCGGCCGCCGCCTTCAGGGTGTCGGTGCCCACCCGTGACCTCGCTGTTCCCCGTGGTGCGACGCCGTCCCAGGCCGTCAGACCCAGGTCCCCCGGTCCTTCAGCACCCCGCGCAGCGTCTCGATGTGATCGGAAACTATGCCATCCACGCCGAGGTCGAGGAGAGCGCTCATCCGCTCGGCGTCGTTGACGGTCCAGACGTGGACCTGCAGCCCGCGCGCGTGGGCCGCGCGTACGAAGCGGCGGTCGACCACGCGGAGCCTGCCGTGCTTCTCGGGCACCTGGGCGCAGACCGCGGAGCGGCGCAGGGCGGCGGGACCGCCGTAGGAGCGCAGCCGCAGCGCCGCCACACCCCGCGTGCCCAGCGAGGTGGCCAGGCGCGGGCCCGCGAGCCGCTGGGCCCTGGCCACCCGGGCCTCGGAGAACGAACCGACGCAGACGCGGTCCCAGGCGTCGGTGCGGCGGATCAGGTCGAGCAGCGGCCGGAGCGCGGGCTCCGCCTTGACGTCCACGTTCCAGCGCACCTCGGGGAACGCCTCCAGGAGCTCGTCGAAGAGCGGCACCGGTTCGCTGCCCGCCACGCGCGCGCGGCGCACCTTGCTCCACGGCAGGTCGACGATGCGTCCCGCCGCGTCCGTCACGCGGTCCAGCGTCGCGTCGTGGAAGGCGACGAGGCGGCCGTCGGCCGTGGCGTGCACATCGGTCTCGATGTAGCGGTAGCCGAGGCCGACGGCGCGCCGGAAGGCCGCGGCGGTGTTCTCCAGACCGTCCGCCGCGCCGCCGCGGTGGGCGAGGGCGAGGGGGCCGGGGTGGTCGAGATAGGGGTGGCGTACGGGGAGGGTCACCGCTGAAGTATCGCCTGCTCCGAGGGTCCGCCGGAGGCCACGACGGTGGCGGTGCCGGTGGCGGGTGCGGCGGCGGCTTCGGGCGCGGGCAGGGCGAAGAGCCGCAGGAAGAGCTGGGCCAGCGGGCCGATGGCCAGGGCGTAGACGACGGTGCCGATGCCCACGGTGCCGCCGAGCACGAATCCGGTGGCGACCACCACGACTTCGATGAGGGTCCGCATCAACCGCACGGAGCGGCCGGTGCGCTGGTGCAGGCCCGTCATGAGGCCGTCGCGGGGGCCGGGGCCGAAGACGGCCGCGATGTAGAGGCCGGTGGCCGCGCCGTTCAGGAGGATCCCGGCCACCATGAGGGGGACCCGTGCGAGCAGGCCGTGCGCGTCGGGGAGCAGCGCGAGCGCGGCGTCCATGGCGAGGCCGACGACGAAGACGTTCGAGACCGTGCCGAGCCCCGGGCGCTGCCTGAGCGGGATCCACAGCAGCAGGACCGCGGCGCCCACGATGATGGAGACGGCGCCGATCGACAGGCCGCTGAGCTCCGCGAGCCCCTGATGCAGCACGTTCCACGGCTCCAGGCCGAGGCCCGAGACCACCAGGAGCGCGGAGCTCACGCCGTACAGAGTGAGGCCCGCGTACAGCTGTACCAGCCTGCGGGGCAGGTGCCGATGGAGGCGCCGCCGTGGCGTCTCGGGTGTCGTCCTGGACAAGTGGTGCCCCCTGCTGTGGTGGTAGTGGCCTGGTGCGTGACACTCTGTGGCGTGCACGGCGTGGCCAACCATGGCCAATTCAGGGAAGGTGGACCGGTAATCGTGGCCCAGTGGACTTCGGCGATGGGTTCGACGCAGCTCGCCCGTCTTCTCGCCTCACAGCAGGACCGCCCCGCGGGCACCGGCACCCGCCGCCCGCCCGCCTACCGCGCCCTCGCCGACGGCATCCGGCTGCTCGTGCTGGAGGGCCGGGTCCCGGTCGCCGCCCGCCTGCCCGCCGAGCGCGAGCTCGCCCTCGCCCTCGCCGTCAGCCGCACCACCGTCGCCGCCGCCTACGAGGCGCTGCGCACCGAGGGGTTCCTGGAGTCCCGCAGGGGCGCGGGCAGCTGGACCGCCGTACCGGCAGGCAACCCGCTGCCCGCGCGCGGGCTCGAACCGCTGCCGCCCGAGGCACTCGGCTCCATGATCGACCTGGGCTGCGCGGCGCTGCCGGCCCCCGAGCCCTGGCTCACCCGTTCCGTCCAGGGCGCCCTCGAAGCCCTGCCGCCGTACGCCCACACACACGGCGACTATCCCGCGGGCCTGCCCGCCCTGCGCGAGATGCTCGCCGAGCGCTACACCGCGCGCGGCATCCCCACCATGCCCGAACAGATCATGGTGACCACCGGCGCGATGGGCGCCATCGACGCGATCTGCCACCTCTTCGCGGGCCGGGGCGAACGCATCGCCGTGGAGTCCCCCTCGTACGCCAACATCCTCCAGCTGATGCGCGAGGCGGGCGCCCGGCTGGTTCCCGTCGCGATGGCCGAGGGCCTGCGGGGCTGGGACATGGACCGTTGGCGCCAGGTGCTGCGCGACGCCGCGCCCCGGCTGGCGTACGTCGTCGCGGACTTCCACAACCCGACGGGCGCGCTCGCCGACGAGGACCAGCGCAGGCAGCTCGTCGAGGCGGCCCGCTCGGCGGGCACGGTCCTCGTCGTCGACGAGACGATGAGCGAGCTCGGGCTCGACGCCGACCTCGCCATGCCCCGGCCCGTGTGCGGCTTCGACCCCGCGGGATCCACCGTCGTCACCGTCGGCTCGGCCAGCAAGGCCTTCTGGGCGGGCATGCGCATCGGCTGGGTGCGGGCCGCCCCCGATGTGATCCGCAGTCTGGTCGCCGCGCGCGCGTACGCCGACCTCGGCACCCCGGTGCTCGAACAGCTGGCCGTGAACTGGCTCCTGAACACCGGTGGCTGGCAGGCCGCCGTGGACGTGCGCAGGGAGCAGGCCAGGGAGAACCGGGACGCGCTGGTCGCGGCCGTCCGCAGGGAGCTGCCCGACTGGGAGTTCGAGGTGCCGCGCGGCGGGCTCACTCTGTGGGTGCGGACCGGGGGCCTCTCGGGGTCCCGGCTCGCCGAGGTGGGGGAACGCGTCGGGGTGCGGGTGCCGTCGGGGCCGCGGTTCGGCGTCGACGGGGCCTTCGAGGGGTATGTGCGGCTGCCGTTCACCGTCGGGGGAGCGGTGGCCGAGGAGGCGGCGGTGCGGCTCGCCGCGGCGGCCCGCCTCGTGGAGACGGGGGCCGGCACGGGCGCGCAGGCCGCGCACCCGTTCGTCGCCTGACGAAGCGCGGCGCCGCCGCGCTGCCGGCCGCCCTGCCCTCAGCTCTCGGCGGGGACCGGCTGCGCTCCCGCGGTCTCGGGGGCGGGCTCCAGGCGGACCGAATCGGCCTCGGTGGCCGCGGGGATGGTGTCGGCCACAGTGGTGTCCACCCGGCCGGATTCGACGGCGGCGTCCGCCGTGGGCTCCGAGGTGTCCGGCGCAGTGATCCGGTCCGGCAGCAGGTCGAGAACCGCGCGGCGGTGCGCCTCACTGGTCGCCTCGTCGTACGGGTCGGGGGTCGCCGGCACCTGGAGACGGTGCACCGGGCCGGTGCCGAGGCGGGCGTAGCCCCGGCCGGGCGGCACGTCCTGGGTGACCGTCGTGTGCGGCGGCACCCCGAGGACCTCCTCCAGCTGGTCGATCGTGGCGGGCCCGAGCAGCACGCGCGCGCGGGTGTGCTGGTGCACGGCGTCGCTCAGCGAGTCCAGGGTGTCCAGCTGATCGGCGACCACGACGGTCACATTGGCCGCCCTGCCGTGCCGCAGCGGAACCTGCAGCAGTGTCTGCGGGTCACGGCGCCCGTCGGCCGCGGCGAGGTGGCCGAGGGCGCTGGGGCGGTCGAGGAAGATCCACAGGGGGCGCTTGGTGTCCTCGGGCGGTGGGTGGCCCGCCTGCCGGGCCCGGTTCGCCGAGATCAGCCGGCGCTCGGTCTCGTGCGCCGCCCACTCCAGGCTGGCCAGGGCGCCGGTGAGCCCGCACTCGACGGCGAGGACCCCGCCGCGGCCGGTCAGACAGGCGTAGTCGCCGGTGCCGCTGCCCTCGACGATGAGGATGTCGCCGTACTGCAGGGCCTGCAGCGCGATGGAGCGCAGCAGCGTCGTCGTGCCGCTGCCCGGCTGGCCCGCGACGAGCAGATGGGGCTCGGTGGAGCGGATGCCGGTGCGCCAGACGACGGGGGGCACGTCGCGCGGCTCCGCGCCGTCGGTGCCGTCGGTCACCGGGAGGGTGCGCTGGACGCCGGTCTCGTCGGTGAAGCCCAGGACGGTCTCGCCGGGCGCGGTGACGAAGCGCTGGGCGGCGATGTCGGTGGGCAGGGGGGCGAGCACCGAGACGGTGAGCTCGTTGCCCTCCTCGTCCCACGCGAAGTGGTACTCGCGGCCGCGGCCCGACTTGGCGTGCAGCAACTGCTCGATCCGCGCGCGGGCGTCGGGTTCGCCGTCCGTGAAGTACGCGGGGTAGTGCACGACGAGCCGGGAGATGCGCCCGGTGTCGTCGAACTCGTGGTCGGTGAGGGCCTTGTCCCACTCCCCGCCGTGCGCGAAGAGTGGGGCGGGGTCCTCGGGGACCGAGAAGTACGGGACGAGCGCTTCGTAGAGGGACTGCAGCCGCTGCGTCTGCGACTCGTCGGGACCGGTCGGCTCCGGGGCGGAGCGCTCACGGCCCGTCCACGCGGCGGCCGCCATCAGGCAGATGGCGGCGAGCAGCGGCCCGTAGGGGACGAGGGCCACGACCAGGATCACGGAGGCCGCCATGAACAGCAGCGGTCCTCGCTTGTCCTTGGGAGTGTCGGCCCACCTGCGCCGTCCGGCGGCAGCCAGCCGGCGCAGTCCGCGGGTGATCGTGATCAGCGGGTGGAGTACGTCGGTGGCGTTGTCGGCTGCCGACCGTGCCAGCTCCCGGCTCCGGGCGAGGGATGCGGTACCGGTGCTCAGAATGCGGGGGAGGGGGCGCCTGGCCACGTCAGTCTCCTGGAGGTGCGTACGAACGGCGGGGACGTCAGAACTTGATCCCGCCCAGGAGGCTCGCCAGGCTCGCGCTGCCCGCCTTGATGCTCGGGGCGATGGCGGTGCCCGCCATGAAGAAGCCGAAGAGGGCGCAGACCACGGCGTGGGACGCCTTGAGTCCGTCCTTGCGGAAGAAGAGGAAGACGATGATTCCGAGCAGCACGACGCCCGAGATGGAAAGAATCATGACGGTTCTCCTGGTTGGTGGGGACAGTCACCATGAGTTCTTCCAGGTTCACAGCATGTATCCATACGATTAAAGGTGCAAATGGGTTAATTATCGAGGATTTCCCCCGAATGGCGGAGCCCTGTCGGGCCATGCGGGAGCTGGTTCGTGCGGCCCGCCCACCCCGCCGTGATCATTGCCTCGGGTGGGCCGCGTCATGTGCCCGCGGGGGCAGTACCCTGTCGATTCACTCGTACGGCTGCACCGGCAGCGCACCCAGAAAGGCGGACGCCCCCATGAGCGAAGCCCCCGACCCGGAGGTCGTGGAGCTGGCGACCAAGATCTTCGATCTGGCACGTCAGGGCGATGCCCCGACGCTCGCTGCGTACGTCGACGCGGGTGTCCCGGCGAACCTCACGAACGACAGCGGCGACTCGCTGGTGATGCTGGCGGCCTACCACGGGCACGCGGACGCCGTCCGCGTCCTGGTGGAGCGCGGCGCCGACACCAACCGCGCCAACGACCGCGGGCAGACGCCGCTCGCCGGTGCCGTCTTCAAGGGCGAGGACGAGGTGGTCCGGGCGCTCTTGGCGGGCGGCGCGGATCCGGCGGCGGGCATGCCGTCGGCCATTGACACCGCACGGATGTTCGGGAAGGTGGATCTGCTTCAGCTGTTCGGTGCCGCCTAGAGGGGGTACCTGACCAGCAGCAACGGGGGCGCTGGAAATGTGGTCGCGGCGGAGCTGACCGCCGGGTCATCATGACGACGTGATTCACGGACGCGACGGCGGGGCAGGTTTCGCCGCACCGCGCGGACCGTGAGCGGCCCGCCCCCGGACCTCCCGTCCGGGAACCCCTGGGCCATGGACGAGAGGCAGAGGAAGATGGTCTTCGACAAGCAAATGACGGCGGGCGGCCCGACGTGTTGGCGCACGGCCAGGTAATGCGTGATTCCCGGTTGCGTCGACGCTTGATGTGAGGCTGTTTCCCATGTTCGATCCGGTCATAGCGCCCAGCGGTACGCTGCTCGGCCTGCTGCAGAGGGGCCGCGGCGACGGCACGCTGCACGCGCTCACCGCCCCGCGCTCCGAGGCGCTCGCCGCCCTCGACCACTGCGTGCTCCACGATCCCCGCCACGACTGGCAGGTGGAGAACCGCTCGCTGTACTACGCCCGGCTCTACCTCGACCTGCACGGCGGGCTCGGCGAGATCGAGCGCCACCTCTTCGACGCCGAGGACGTCCTCACCACGGACGAGTCGCGCACCGGCCTCGCCCTGGCCGTCCTCGGGCACCTCGCCTCGTACGGCAGGCAGGACGCCCTGGAGCTGCTGCGCAGGTACGCGGCGTTCGGCTCCAACTGGGCGTGGGCCCTGGACGAGCTGGCGCTGCGCGACGACGACGCGGGCCTGCGCGCCCTCGCCGGCCCCGTGCTCGCCCGGTTCACCCCCGACGCCGAGGGCGAGGCCGAGCTGGCCGCCGCCGTCCGCGACGCCTACGAACCGCGGCCCTGGCGCCTGTGGGAAGAGGACCCCCGCGCCGATGTCGGCGGCCGCGTGCGCGCCGCGCGGGAACAGGGCTCCTTCGACCGCTGGCAGCGCCAGATGCGGCCCTCCGGGCCGCGCCCCGGCTGGAGCGTCCAGGCCGTCTTCGACTGGGCGCAGGAAGGCCTGGAGCGGGGCGCCGTGCTGTACGTGCCCGCCGCCCGCTGCCTGACCGCGGTCGCGGGCCCCGAGGACCGCCCCGAGATCATCGAGGCCGCCCGCAGCGGCTCGGACGGAGCGCGCGGCACCGCCCTGCGCTACCTCGCCGACACCCACGACCCCGCCGTGCTCGACCTCATCGAGTACGCCGCGCAGGACCCCTCCCAGGTCGTGGTGGACGCCGCGACCGGCGCCTTCGAACGGATGCGCAGCGTCGCCGCCGTGGAACGCGCCCGACGCTGGGCCCTCAGGCCCGACGCGCTCGGCGCCGCCGCCGGCCGGATGCTCGCCTGCCGGGGCGGCGCGCAGGACAGCAAGCTCGTCCTCGCCGCGCTCCGCGAGGCCGTCCGGGGCGAGGGCCCCGACGCGCCGACGCTGTGGACCCTCGTGGACGGCGCGGGACGCCTCGGCATCGCCTGTGCCGCCCCCGTGCTGCGCCACGTCTACCGCGAGACCGCCTCCTCCCATCTCCGCGGCCGCGCCGCCCGCGCGCTGGCCGCCACCGACCCCTCCTTCGCCGCCGGCTTCGCCGTCGAGTGCCTGTGGGACTGCGAGGAGTCCACCCGCGAGGTCGCCGCACGGCACGCCGAGACCGGTGACGCCCGGGTGGTCAACCGGCTCAGGCGGCTCGCCGCCGACCCCGCCGAAGAGGACGACGTACAGAGCGCGGTGCGCAGCAGGATCGGCCCGGACGCGGCCGTGTAGGGCGGCCGTGTGGCCTGGTCCGGCCGGCCGCGGGGTCAGCGCTGGCCGGCCCCGACGAAGCGCACCGGAGTGCCCGGCCGCGCCTGGGCCGCCGCGGCCAGGTCGGCCTCCCGGACGACCGCGACCACCGGGTAGCCCCCGGTGGTGGGGTGGTCGGCGAGGAAGACGACGGGCCTGCCGTCGGGCGGCACCTGCACGGCGCCCAGCACCATTCCCTCGCTCGGCAGTTCGCCCCGGAACGCGCGCTCCAGGGCGGGGCCCTCGGTGCGCAGGCCGATGCGGTTGCTCGCCGCGGACACCCGGTACGCGCGCGTGGTGAGCGTTTTCAGCGCCGCCGCAGTGAACCAGTCGGACCGCGGCCCGAAGGTCACCCGCAGCGTCAGCTCGTGCGGCGGCGCGGGGAGCGGGACGGCGTCCACGCGCGCGTGCGGGCCGCCCGGGGTTCCCAGGGGCAGCACCTCGCCGTCCGCCAACGGGGGCGGACCGAGTCCGGACAGCAGGTCCGTGGAGCGGCTGCCGAGCACCGGTTCGACGGCGACGCCACCGTCGAACGCGACGTAGCACCGCACTCCGGAGGTCGCGGCGCCGACTTCGAGGAGCGCTCCGGCGGGCACGCACACCGGCGCTCCCCAGGGGCCGGGGCGGCCGTCCACGGTCACGGGGCAGGGCGCGCCGAGGACCGCGACGGTCACCGGGCGGCGTGGGCGCACGGCGACGCCGTCGAGCGTGGTCTCCAGGACGGCGGCGTCGGGCGGATTGCCGACCAGCCGGTTGGCCAGGCGCAGCGTGGACGGGTCGAGGGCCCCCGAGCGCGGCACCCCGAGATGGGCGTGGCCGGGCCGTCCGAGGTCCTGCACGGTGGTCAGCGCCCCGGACCGCACGACGGCGAAGGCACGGGCGGTCATCGCGCCTCCGGTGCGGCGGCCGACGGGGCCTGCCGGTCGGAAGGGGTCTCCGGCCTGCCGAACAAGGTCCCCGGGCTGCCGGACGGGGTCTTCGGTCCGCCCGTCGGCGGGACCGGGACGAAGCGGACGCGTACGCCGGGGGAGAGCGGCGCGGCGGGTTCGCGCGCGGGGTCCCACAGCACGGCGTCCGTCGACCCGATCAGCTGCCAACCGCCGGGGGAGGCGCGGGGGTAGACGCCCGTGTACGGTCCGGCCAGGGCGACGCCGCCCTGCGGGACGGCGGTGCGGGGCGTGGCCCGGCGCGGCACCCCGTAGCGCTCGGGAAGCCCGGTCAGATAGCCGAAGCCGGGCGCGAACCCGCAGAAGGCCACCCGGAATGCGGCCGCCGCGTGGATCCGTGCCACCTCCGCCACGGGCACGCCCCAGTGCGCGGCCACGTCCGCCAGGTCCGGCCCGTCGTACCGCACGGGGATCTCCAGGACGGCGCCCGCGCGCGGGGGCAGCGGCGGGATCTCCCAGGCGGGCAGCTCCGCCCCGACGCGGGCGGGCTCGTCGAGGCCGTCGAGGAGCACCGTGCGGGCGGCGGGGACGATCTCCCGTACCCGCAGCGAGCCGGCCGCGCGTCGGCGGAGCAGTTCGGCGTGCAGGGCCTGGGCCTCGGTTCCGTCGGCGAGTTCGACGAGCAGGGCGCGGTCGCCGACCGGCAGGGCCCTCATGCGAAGGCCTCCACCCGCACGCCCGCCGACTCCAGTGCGGCCCGCACCCGGCGGGCCAGGCCCACGGCCCCCGGGGTGTCGCCGTGCAGGCACAGCGAGCGCGCGCGGACGGCGATCTCGCGGCCGCCGTGCGAGGTGACGCGGCCGGACCTGGCCATGCCGACCGACCGCGCGACGACGCGGTCCGCCTCCGTGACGACCGCTCCTGGGGCGGTCCGGGGAACCAGAGTGCCCGCGTCGGTGTAGGCGCGGTCCGCGAACGCCTCGGTGACGACCGGCAGTCCGGCCTTATCCGCACGCTCCAGGAGGCGCGATCCGGGAAGCCCCAGGAGGGGCAGCGAGGCGTCGGCGAGGAGCACGCCGTCGACGACCGCGCGGGCCTGCTCCTCGTCGTGGACGACGCGGTTGTACAGCGCGCCGTGCGGCTTCACGTACGACACGCGCGTACCGGCCGCCCGCGCGAACACCTCCAAGGCGCCGATCTGGTACGCCACTTCGGCGGCCAGCTCCGCGGCCGGCACGTCCATGGCGCGCCGCCCGAACCCCGCCAGATCGCGGTAGGAGACCTGCGCCCCGATCCGCACCCCGCGCTCGGCGGCGAGGTCGCACACCCGGCGCATGGTGACCGGGTCACCGGCGTGGAACCCGCACGCCACGTTGGCGCTGGTGACGACGGACAACAGTGCGTCGTCGTCGGTCAGGTGCCAGCGGCCGAAGCCCTCGCCGAGGTCGGCGTTGAGGTCGATCGAGGTGGTGCTCATGTACGGAGGTCTCCAGGAGTTGTCGGCGGACTCACGCCACGCGGTACTGGTCGTCCCGGGCGTCGGTGACGAACATCCGGCCCGGCGCGTGCGTGATGGCGAACGGCGGCCGCGACGCCATGACCGCGGCCTGCGGCGTCACCCCGCACGC
Source organism: Streptomyces sp. NPDC041713 (assembly GCF_055591085.1). Taxonomy (NCBI): domain Bacteria; kingdom Bacillati; phylum Actinomycetota; class Actinomycetes; order Kitasatosporales; family Streptomycetaceae; genus Streptomyces; species Streptomyces sp. NPDC041713. The sequence goes on along the minus strand of NZ_JBVIZY010000012.1, from coordinate 42,331 downwards.
CCAGAACACCGGGATGTCGTCCGGTCCGGCGGCCACCGGGTCGCCGAAGTCGGGGTGGTCCAGGTCCTCGACGCCGAGGCCCCCGGGGTGGCCGCAGTGCACCGGGCTGCCGTGCACCGCCGGCATCAGGGCGCTCTCCTTGATGGCGTCGGCGAGATGGCGGGGCGGTACGGGGCGCATCGAGACAACCATGGGGCCGTGCAGCCGGCCCGCGGGACGGCAGGGGCGCGTGGTCACGTACATCGGGACGTTGCGGCCCTGCTCGATGTGGCGCAGCGGGACCCCGGCGGCGGCGAGCGCCCACTCGAAGGTGAAGCTGCAGCCGAGGAGGAACGTCACCAGGTCCTCGCGCCAGCGGCCGACGACGTCCGTGGGTTCGTCGGCGAGCTCGCCGCCCTCCCACACGCGGTACAGCGGCAGGTCCGTGCGCAGGTCGGCGTCCGGGGCGAGCGGGGTGGTCCACGCGCCCGCGTCCGTGACGTCGAGCACCGGGCAGGGCTTCGGGTTGCGCTGGCAGAACAGCAGCATCTCGTACGCCCAGTCGGCGGGGACGGAGATGAGGTTGGCCTGCGTGAAGCCCGCCGCCCGGCCGGCGGTGGGGCCCGTCTCGCCCGAACGGAACGCCGCGCGGGCGTCCTTGGCGGCATGGCTCACCGGAGCGGTCACAGGAGTTCCCTCCCCCGTGTCTCGGGCAGGCCGAGGAGCGCCACGACGGCGAGGCCGTAACCGACCGCTCCGAAGACGAGCGCGCCGCCGACGCCCCAGCTGTCGGCGAGGAAGCCGACCAAGGTGGGGAAGACCGCGCCGACCGCGCGGCCGGTGTTGTACGTGAAGCCCTGCCCCGTACCGCGCACGGCGGCCGGGTAGAGCTCGCTGAGGAACGAACCGAACCCGCTGAAGATCGCCGACATGCAGAAGCCCAGCGGGAAACCGAGCACAAGGAGAAGGCCGTCGGCGTCGTCCGGGATGTTGGTGTACGCGAGGACACTGGCCGCGGAGAAGACCGCGAAGAGCGTGATGTTCCGTTTGCGGCCGAGCTTGTCGGTGAGGTAGCCGCCGGTCAGATAGCCGATGAAGGCGCCCGAGATGAGGAAGGTCAGATAGCCGCCGGTGCCGACGACGGTCAGGCCCCGGTCCTCCTTGAGGTAGGTCGGCACCCAGGTGGCCAGCGTGTAGTACCCGCCCTGCACACCCGTGGACAGGAGCACCGCGAAGAGCGTGACGCGCAGCAGCCCCGGCTTGAAGATGGCCGTGAACGACCCCTTGTGGGAGCTCTTGCGGCGCTCCTCGGCGGCCTCCGGGGCGTCGTGCACGTTGCGCCGCACGTAGATCACCAGGAGGGCGGGCAGCGCGCCCGTCCAGAACATCACGCGCCAGGCCACGTCGTCGTCGAGGAACTGGAAGACCAGCGTGTAGACGACGACCGCGAGGCCCCAGCCCACCGCCCAGGAGCTCTGGATCGCGCCCAGTGTGCGGCCCCGGTTCCTGGCCGTGGCGTACTCGGCGACGAGGATCGCCCCGACCGCCCACTCACCGCCGAACCCGAGCCCCTGGAGGGCGCGGAAGAGCAGCAGCGTCTCGTAGTTGGGCGCGAAGCCGCAGGCGACGGTGAAGATCGCGTACGTGACGACGGTGATCATCAGCGCCTTGACGCGGCCGATCCGGTCGGCGACCACGCCCGCGATGGCCCCGCCCACGGCGGAGACGACCAGCGTGACGGTGGTGAAGAGCCCGGTCTGCCCGCTGTCCAGGCCGAAGTACGCGGAGAGCGCCACCATGCTCAGCGGCAGCGTGAAGTAGTCGTAGGAGTCGAGGGCATAGCCCCCGAAGGCGCCCGCGAAAGCACGGCGGCCGCGTGGGCCGAGGGCGCGCAGCCAGCCGAACGCGCCGCTGTCGTCGGGTATTTCAGGTTTGTCCCCGGGCGTGGGATGGGGTCCTGCCGGAGCGGTCCGGGGTGGCGGGGTCGTGCTCATGGGCACCTCGCAGAGGGGGGACGGGGGTGCTGGAGCCTGCGGTTCGGGGAACCGCCGGGGGGAGCCGTGCCCGACAAGGTAGAGGATCGTTGAACGATCCCTCAATACCCGTGTTGTTTCGTTCTTCGCTCTGCGATTGAATCCGGGCATGGCTGAGGCGATGGCTGACGTGAGCGGACTGGCCGACGACCGTGCGCTCCTGGGGCGCACCAGCACCGCCGAGCGGGTCTCGGACATCCTGCGGACCCGTATCGCCGAGGGCTTCTTCCCGCCGGGGACCCGGCTCTCCGAGGACAGCATCGGCGGCGCCCTCGGTGTCTCGCGCAACACCCTGCGGGAGGCCTTCCGGCTGCTCACCCACGAACGGCTCCTGGAGCACCAGCTCAACCGCGGCGTCTTCGTACGGGTCCTCACGGTCGAGGACGTACGGGACATCTACCGCACCCGGCGCCTCGTGGAGTGCGCGGTCGTCCGCGGCCTCGGAGAGCCGCCGTACGCCCTGGACGCCGTGGCCGACGCCGTCGCCGAGGGCGTGCGCGCGGCCGGCGACAAGCGGTGGCGGGGCGTCTCCACCGCCAACATCCACTTCCACCGGGAGCTCGTCGCCCTCGCCGGGAGCGCCCGCACCGACGAGCTCATGCGCAGCGTCCTCGCCGAACTGCGCCTGGCCTTCCACGTGGTGGACGACCCGCGCCGGCTCCACGAGCCCTACCTCGAACGCAACAAGCAGATCCTCGCCGCCCTGCGCTCGGGGGACGCCGGGAAGGCCGAACGGCTGCTCGCCGACTACCTGGAGGACTCCCTCGACGGCCTCGTCGAGGTGTACGGGCGGCGCGTCGGCGCGGGCGGCTGAGCCGGTCGCTTCTGCGCCGTTTCGACCGTTGTCAGACCGAGGACCTAGTCTGTGCACCGTGACTTCGCCTGCCGTTACGGACACTGCTCCGCCCCAGCTCAGCGCGGGACCGCGGCCCGCTCCGGGCCCGGCCGCCGACGAGGGCCTGGCGCGCCGCCTGCGCGCCCTGGCCTGCACGGCTCCGCTGCACGACCTGGACGTGCGCAAGGCCAACCTCGCCGGCGAGTACTCGGTGTACGCGATGGCGGAAGTGGCCCTGTCCGCCATCGACCTCGTCACGCTCACCATGGACTTCGACACCGGCGCCGACCACGACCAGATCGTCTCCCGGCTGCTCCCGCGCGTCGCCGCCCAGGCCCCGCACCGCCCGGCCGGCGAGCACGAGCGGGTGGCCCGCTGGGTCCTGGAGAACCTGATCAACGTCGGCAGCGTCGACCGCGGCTTCCGCGCGGTGTACGGCACCTTCGCGACCGACGGCACCTATGTCCGCAGGGACTACGACTTCAAGCTCCTCGAAGAGGTCCCCGGCTACGGCGGCAGTGTCTACCTGCGCACGACCGACGAAGCGGTCAACGTCCTGGTCGGCGCCCTCGACACCGACGTCACCAGCGCCCAGATCGCCGCCGAGGTGAAGCTGGAGGTCCTGATCAGCCGCGGCAGGCTCGCCGACGCCCAGCTCGCCGCCGAGCAGGCGCGCTACCGCACCGTGCAGTACTCGGAAACCCTCCGCAAGGCCCTCGACGCCACCCGGCGCAACGTCCGCGCGGTGGACTGGCTCCGGGCCGTCCCCGACATGATCGCGGAAGCGCTCGACCACGTGGCCGACCGCTACCGCCACGAGAACGCCATCCTGACCAACATCCGCAAGGCGCGCGACGAATCCGAGGACCCCGAGCAGAAGCGCCGCGCCGCCGAGCTGGTCGACATCGTCAAGGACTGCATCCGGCGCCACACGCAGCTGCAGTCCCGGCTCCTCGAAGCGGGCCCGCTGTTCCGCGCCGAACAGGACCGGCAGGCCTTCGCGGCCCCCACCGCGCGCACCGGCCTCGACCTCTACGGACAGCTGGTCGCCCCCCTCCTGCCGCTCCCCGCCGAGCAGGCGACCCGCGTGACGGATGCCTTCTTCGCGCGCGGGACCGGACTGCGCGCCCCCGTCTCCGTACGCGTGGGTGACCTCGTCGACATACTGCTCACGCCGCCCCAGGAGCGCGAACACCTCGGCGCGGAGATGCCCGAGCCCGACCTCATCGCCACCCCGGACGACAGCCGCTTCAGCGAGGAACAGCTCGCGAGCGCCATGCAACTGCTCGACCTGCCCGCCGACGCGCCGCGCCGGCTCTCCGGGCTCCTCGCCGACGCCCGCCGCCGCGACCCCGAACTGCCCTACCTCGTCGCCCTGTTGGCCGTGCACGCCGCCAGCCCGCCGGTCGGCACCGCCTACCGCCAGGGCGAGGAGAAGCTGCTCTTCGCCGTGGACGACGGAACCCAGCTCGACGACGACGAGTTCGGTGGCGCCGACCTCATCGTCGGTACCGCACTCCTGGACGCCGCCGGCATGGCGGCCGACCGGACGGAGGCGGCCTGACCATGACCGGTACCCTCACGAGCCGCCCCGGCCCCCACCCGCCGCCGCACCACCCCCACCCGCAGCACCACCCCCACAAGGAGCACACGCCGTGACCGACCACCCCGCAGAGCACGCCGCGTGGGGCGAGCCGGACACCACGGCGGCGCCCGCCGCCCCCGCGCCCGTCACCCCGGCCGACGCCGCCGACGCCGCGCGGCTCGTCTCCTTCGGCCTGCAGCCCAAGCTCCAGCCCGCCCGCGACCAGGAGTACGCCGAGCTGCTCCGCCGCTACCGCGAGGACCCGCCCTTCGCCCGGCTCGCCGACGCCGTCGCCACCGGCCTCGGGCTCGTCGTCCTGGAGGTGTCCCCGCGCACGGGGATGGCCGTGACCGCCGAGGAAGGCTCCGTCTTCGCCGTCCGCATGGGCGACTACGCCCGCCGGGCCGCGACCGACTCCACCGACCGCTTCCTGCACGGCCTCGCCCACCTCGCCGTCGCCGCCATGGCGTTCCCGCGCCCCGAGGACCTCGCCGACGACGGCTACATCGGCCGCGTCACGGTCAATGGAGTGGACGCCTTCGTGCGCCAGGCCTGCCACCGCCTGGAGGAGCGCGCCGAGGAGCTCGGCGAGAACACCGACCCCGCCACCGACGCCCCCGGCCTGGAGGCCGCCTGGCGGATCTGGGCGCGCCGCAGCTCCACCGGCGCCACCAAGGACGCCCGCCGGCTCGCCGGATCCACCACCGGCATCGTCGCCAAGGCCGTCGCCTTCCTCACCGACTCCGGCTTCCTGCAGCGCACCGGGGACGACTCCGGAGGCACGTACCGCACGACGGCCCGCTACCAGCTCCAGGTCCGCGACATGGCGGGCAGCGCGGCCATGGCGGAGCTCCTGGAGCTCGGCGTCGTCCCGGTCACCGACGGCTCGGCCACCCTGCTGCCGCCCGAAGACCCCGACGACCTGGAGCTGGCCGCCGACGCGGGGCTGCCCTTCCACTCCTGACACCGCCCCGCACCGGCCCTCGGGTCGCCCGCCCCGCCTCCCTGAACTTCCTGCCGTTCCGCACGACTTACGACGAGAGTCCGCCGCCATGTACGAGCTGTCCCGGGTCCGCCTCTACTCCATCGGCCCCGCCGGCGCGCGCTACGCCGACACCGTGCTCGACCTGCGCGGCGTCGGCGCCGAGGTGCCCGACCCCGCGCCCACCCAGGCGGAGTTCTTCGCGGACGAACCGGTCGGCCCGCCGCGCCGCCCGGCCCCCGCGGGCGTGCTCTTCCTGGAGAACGGCGGCGGCAAGTCCGTCCTGCTCAAGCTGATCTTCTCGGTGATGCTGCCGGGCCACCGCAACACCCTCGGCGGCGCCAGCTCCGGCGTGCTGCGCAAGTTCCTGCTCGCCGACGACTGCGGGCACGTCGCCCTGGAGTGGCAGCACACCCTGACCGGCGAGTGCGTCGTCGTCGGCAAGGTCAGCGAGTGGCGCGGACGCCAGGTCTCCAACGACCCGCGGAAGTTCGCCGAGGCCTGGTACTCCTTCCGGCCCGGGCCCGGCATGAGCCTGGACTCGCTGCCCGTCGCCGAGTCCACCGCCGTGCGGCCCTCGGCGGAGGGGGCGTCCGGCGCGCAGGGGCGCCGCCGCACCATGAAGGGGTTCCGCGACGCCATGACCGAGGCGGTCAAGGCCTACCCGCACCTCGAGGTGCACTGGGAAGAGATCCACGACCGCTGGAACGAACACCTCGGCGACCTCGGCCTCGACCCCGAACTCTTCCGCTACCAGCGCGAGATGAACGCCGACGAAGGCGAGGCCGCGGGACTCTTCGCCGTCAAGAAGGACTCCGACTTCACCGACCTGCTGCTGCGCGCCGTCACCGACACCCGCGACACGGACGGCCTCGCCGACCTCGTCCACGGCTTCGGCAACAAGCTGGGCCGCCGCGCCGAACTGATGGCCGAGCGGGACTTCACCGCGGGCTCCGTCGACCTGCTCGGCCGCATCGTCGACGCCGCCGACGCCCGGGCACGCGCGCGTGACGTGCACGCGGGCGCCGAGCGCCGCACCCGGACCCTGGCCCGCCGGCTCTCCGCCCGCGCCGTCGAGGAGCGCGGCCGCGCCGCCGAACTCGCCGAGCAGGTCACCGCCGCCGCGCACACCGTCACCGAGGCCGAGCAGGCGCGCGGCAGAAGCGCCCTGATCTCCGCCGAACTGGCCTACCGGCACGCCTCGCTGGCGCTCACCGTCGCGGAGAAGTCCGCCGCCGCGCTGCGCCGCGAGCTCGCCGACGCGCGCACCCTGCACTCCGCCTGGCAGGCCGCCGAAGCCGTCCTGCGGCACCGCGCGGCCGCGGACCGCTCCGCGCGGGTGGCCGTCGCGATCCGGGAGGCCGAGCGCGACGCGGCGCCCGCCCTCGCCGCCCGCGCGAAGGCCGCGTCCGACCTCGTCCGCGCCCTGCACACCGCGGCCGAAGGCGCCGAGAACCACGCCAACGAAGAGGAGGAGCGCTCCGCCGTCCTCCAGGAGACCGGCGAGACCGCGCACCGTGACGCGACCGCCGCCGCCACCGAGGCACAGCGCGCCCGCAGCGAGGCGGGACACCTCAAGCAACGCCTCTCCGAGGTCGAGCAGGAGACCGCGGAAGCCGTCCGCGCGGGCTGGCTCGACGACACCGCACCCGACGCCGACCCGGCCCGCGCCGCGCTCGCCGCGAGCGACGCCGAGAAGACCACCGTCGCCGCCTGGGACACCGCCCGCGAGGCCGCCCGCCGCGCCGCCGACCACGCCAAGGAGACGGCCGCCGCCGAGGCCCGCGCCGAACTGACCGCGGCCCGCGCGTCGGACGCCGCGACCGCCGCCGAGACCGCCCACGACGCCGAGCGCCGCGCTGCCGCGTCCCTCGCCCAGAACCAACGGCTCGCCGAACTCCTGAGCCTGCCCACCGAGGACGGCGGGGTGCCGCATCCCCGCCGCGGCGCCGACCCCGCCGCCCCTGCCGAGACCCACGCCGACGCCGACGACACCGGCGGTACGGACGGCGCCCTCTCCGTGGCGGAGCTCGACCGGTCCGCCGATGACCTGCGCGCGCTCCTCGACGAGGGCGTCGCCTCCGCCGAACGGCAGCTCTTCGACCTGCGCACCGCGGCCGCCGACGACTCCCGCATCCTCGGCGCCCTCGGCGACGGCGGGCTGCTGCCGCCCGGCCCCGACGTCCTCGCCACCGTCGAGTTCCTCGGCGAACACGGCATCCCCGCGCTGCCCGGCTGGCGCTACCTCGCGCAGGCCGTCGACCCCGCCGACCACGCGCGCGTGCTCGCCGCCCGCCCTGAGCTGGTCGACGGCGTCGTCATCACCGACCCGGACACCCACGCACGTGCCCGTGAGGCCCTCGCCGACGCCGCGCTGCTGCCCCGCTCCGCCGTCGCCGTCGGGACCGCCGCCGCCCTCCTCGCCCCCACGCCGGGCGAGCGGACGGCCGACAGCGGCGTCTTCCTCGTACCGCCGAACCCGGCCATGCACGACGAGCACGCCGCCGACGAGGAGCGGCAGGCGCTGCGCGCCCGGGCCGCGCGGCGCGACGAGGAGATCCGGGCGCTCGCCGTACGGCTCGGCAAGGACCGCGAGCTCGCCGCGCGCCTGGCCTCCTGGCGGGCCGGCTGCCCGAGCGGCCGCCTCGCCGAGCTCGCCACCGCGGCACACGACGCGCGCGCCTTCGCCGAGGAGGCCGAGGCCGAGCTCGCCGAGGCCCGCACCGCGCGCGCCGAGGCCGACGAGGCGGCGGCCGAGGCGGCACGCGTGCGTGACGAACGCCAGGAGGCCGCCCAGCGTGCCCGGCGTGCCGCCGACGCCCTCGCGGGCCTCGCGTTCCGCCTCCGCGAGCGGGCCGGCTGGCAGGCCAAGCTGCGCGAACTGGCCGACGACGCCGTCGAGTCCGAGGCCCGTGCCCAGACCTGCCTGGACCGCGCCCGCGCCGCCGACGAGGACCGCCGCGCCGCCCAGCGCACCGCCGACGACGCCCGCCGCACCGCCCGCGCGCTGCGCGCCGAGCGCGCCGAGATCGCCGGCGCCCCCGAGGACGTGCCGGACGACAGCGATGCCCCGAAGACGTCCCTGCCCGCCCTGCGCGAGGCCTACCGCGCGGCCTCCCAGCTCTACGAGAAGGTGGGCGTCGGCGCCGACCTGCGCGCCGAGCAGGCCCGCGCCGAGAGCGACGAGAGCGCCGCACTCGCCGAGCTCGACCGGCTCAGCAACAAGGTCCGCACCCGCGCGGCCCTCCTCCTCGAAGGCACCGACGGCTCCGACGGGCCCTCCCGGCAGGCCGCCGCCGCGCGCGCGGAGGCCCAGGTCCAGCTGATCGAGGCTCGCGCGGCCACCGCCAGCGAGCAGCTCGGCCGGCTGCGCGGCGAGGCCGAGCGGCACGCCCCCGAGGACGGCGACGCCCACACCGAGCTCCCCGAGGAGCTCGTCCCCGCCGACGCCGAGCAGGCCCAGGCACTGCTGCGCACCGCCACCGGCGAACTGGCCGCGCACACCGAGGCGTTGAGCCGCGCCAAGGAGGCGCACGCCGCCCTGCTGCACGCCCACCGCGTCACCGAGGACGCGGCCGGCGGCTTCGACGAGACCGCCGCCCTCCTCCGCGACCTGTTGCGCGAACACCAGGAGGAGGACGCCGAAGAGGCCCCCGAGAGCTACCCGGGGTCCATCGAGGAGGCCCGCCAGGCCGCCGCGGAGGCCCGCCGCTCGCTGCGCGGGTGCGCCGCCGACCTGTCGACCGCCGAGTCCGCCGTCCGCGAGGCGAGCGACATCCTCGTGCGCCACGCGAACTCGACCCGGTACGAGCAGGTGCGCACCCCCGCCCGGCAGCAGATCCGCGAGCTGCCCGCCTCGGCGCTGCCCGAGCACGCCAAGAAGTGGGCCGACGCCTTCGCGCCCCGACTGCGCGTCCTGACCGACGAGTTGGAGCAGCTGGAGCGCAACCGCGACTCCATCGTCGACCGTCTGCGCGGCCTCGTGGAGTCCGCGCTCGCGACCCTGCGGTCCGCCCAGCGCCTCTCCCGGCTGCCCGAGGGGCTCGGCGAGTGGTCGGGCCAGGAGTTCCTGCGGGTCCGCTTCGAGGAGCCCGACCAGGCCACGCTCGTCGAGCGGCTCGGCGAGGTCATCGACGAGGCCACCCGCGCCGCCGTCAAGAAGAACTCCGACATGCGGCGCGACGGCATGTCCCTGCTGCTGCGCGGCGTGCAGGCCGCCCTGGAGCCGCGCGGCGTCGCCGTCGAGATCCTCAAGCCGGACGCCGTGCTGCGCGCCGAGCGCGTCCCCGTCGGACAGATGGGCGACGTCTTCTCCGGCGGCCAGCTGCTCACCGCGGCCATCGCCCTGTACTGCACGATGGCCGCGCTGCGCAGCAACGACCGGGGCCGCGACAAGCACCGGCACGCCGGCACGCTCTTCCTGGACAACCCCATCGGCCGCGCCAACGCGACGTACCTCCTGGAGCTCCAGCGGGCCGTCTCGGACGCGCTCGGCGTGCAGCTGCTCTACACGACCGGGCTGTTCGACACCACGGCGCTCGCCGAGTTCCCGCTGGTCATCCGGTTGCGGAATGACGCGGACCTGCGGGCGGGCCTGAAGTACATCAGCGTCGAGGAGCACCTGCGCCCGGGCCTGCCGCAGCGAGACCCCGACGACCCGGCCGGCGAGACGGTGCACGGCGAGATCACCGCGACGCGGATGTACAAGCGGCCGACGGCTGCCGCACCCGTGGTCCCCGCGCAGGCGACCCCCGCGCAGGCGAGCACCCCGGCCCCGGACCCGAAGGCGTCCACTACGTAGTGAGCCGTTTCGTCAGCCACTCGTGGAAGAGCCCGATGTGGTGCTCGGTCGGCACGAGCACCCCGCCCGCGCGGTAGGCGCGTGACGCCATCGCGGGCTGGGTGCGCTCGCAGGCCGCGAAGTCCTGCGCGTTGACCCGGTGGAAGAGTTCCACGGAGTGCGTCAGGTCGGCGCCGGACGCGACGACGTCGGGTGCGTACAGCCAGTCGCACTCGACGACCGTGCGGTCCTCGGCCAGCGGGAACATGCGGTGCAGGATCACGTGGTCGGGGACGAGGTTGACGAACACCGTCGGCTTCACGGTGATCGCGTAGTAGCGGCGATCCTGGTCGCCGGAGACGCCGGGCAGCCGCTCGAAGCCCGCGCCGCCGTCGACGGTGAACCCGCCGACCTCCTCGCCGAACGCGGCGCCGTGCCCCACGTAGTACTGCGCGGCGAACCCGTCCGCGAACTCCGGCAGGACATCGGTCAGTTCGGGGTGGATGGTCGCGCAGTGGTAGCACTCCATGAAGTTCTCGACGATCAGCTTCCAGTTGGCCCGCACGTCGTAGGTGACGCGCTTGCCGAGCGCGAGCCGCTCGGTGCCGTACCGCTCGATGGACGCCGCGTCGCCGAGCCGTTCGACCGCCGCGCCGATGACGGTCTCCTCGAAGGAGGGCGGCTCGTCGGCCAGACACACCCAGGCGTAGCCGAGCCACTCCCGCAGGGCCACCGTCACCAGACCGTAGGCGGCGCGGTCCACGTCCGGCATCTTCACCAGGTTGGGTGCGGCGATCAGCCTGCCGTCCAGGTCGTACGTCCAGGCGTGGTACGGGCATTGCAGGGCGCGGCGCACCTGACCGGACTCCTCGGTGCACAGCCGGGCGCCGCGGTGGCGGCACACGTTGAGGAAGGCGCGCAGCTCGCCGGTGCGGGAGCGGGTGACGAGCACGCTCTCCCGGCCCACCTGCACCGTGCGGAAGGCGCCGGGCCTGTCGAGGTCGGCGGAGCGCACCGCGCAGAACCAGAGCGCCTCGAAGACGCGTTCCTGCTCCTGCCGGAAGATCTCCGGGTCGGTGTAGTAGCGGCCGGGGAGGGTCGCGATGAGACTCGGCGGCAAGGGGGTCGTCGTCACGGTTCTCGTACTCCTCGTGCGGGTCTCGTGTCCCTCAGGCGGGCGCGGCGGCGAGGCGGCTGGGGTCGAAGAGCTCGATGGGGTGCCCGGTGGCTCCGTCCAGGGCCAGGTCGGCGAGGATCTCGCCGACCACGGGCACGAACTTGAAGCCGTGCCCGGAGAAGCCGGCCGCGACGGTGACGGAGCCGGGGTGCGCCGGATGGCGGGCGATGACGAAGTGCTCGTCCGGGCTGTTGGAGTACATGCAGGTGGCGGCCTTGAGGAAGCGCCCGGGAAGGTCCGGGATCAGCCGCCCCACCTGCTCGGCCATCGCCGCGACCTCGTGGTCGTGGACGGTCCGCTCGATGGTCTCCGGCGTGCAGGGGGTGCCCTTGCGGAAGAAGGCGACCTTCGCGCCGAGGCCCGGCCCGTCGAGGGCGGGGAAGCCGTACACCTGGACGCCCTCCGTGTCCTCCCAGATGTAGATCGGATGGTGCTCCGCGCGGAAGCGCTGCTCGTCGCCGGTGGGCCGGAACCAGTACATGACCTGGCGTTCGACGGTGAACGGCACGCCCAGGTCGGTCAGCAGGGCGGGCGCCCACGCGCCGGGGCAGATCACCAGTTGTCCGGCCGTGTAGGTGTTCTCCGCGGTGTGCACGCGCACGCCGTCCCGGTACGGCTCCCACCGCGTCATCGGCTCCTCGAAGTGCAGGTCGGCGCCCTGCCGCGTGGCCAGTTGGAGGTGGGCGGCCACGGTGTTCTCGGGGCGCACGAAGCCCGCCCGCGCCTCGTACAGGGCTACCTCGTCGTCGCGCGGGGTGAGGGTGGGGAAGCGGCGGCGAATCTCCGCGGCGTCGAGCATCTCGTGCGGCAGGTCCCACTGCTCGGCGGAGAGCCGGGAGCCGGAGACCGTGCGGCTGTCGGGGCGGCCGAGCATCACGCCGCCGCACAGGGTCGCGACGTCACGGCCGGTGTCGCGTTCGAGGCGGTCGTAGAGCTCGTAGGTGCGCAGCAGCAGCGGTACGTACGCGGGGTCCTCGAAGTAGGACTGCCGGGTGATGCGCGAACCGCCGTGGCTGGAGCCGCGGTTGTGCACCGGCCCGAACTTCTCCAGGCCGAGGACGCGCACGCCGCGCGCGGAGAGGTGGTGGGCGGCGGCGCTGCCCATGCCGCCGAGGCCGATCACGATCACGTCGTAGGTGGGGGACACCGGTGCCTCCTGGCGGCTAGCGGCGGATGCGGGTCATCTCCGGGTCGAACAGGGGCTCTTCGGCGACCGTCGCGGGAACCTTCTCGCCGAAGTACTCGATGTGCACGCCGGCGCCCGTCTCCAGGGGCGGCAGCCAGGCGTACGCGACGCAGCGGCCCAGGGTGTACCCGTACGAGGCGCTGGTGACGTACCCGGCCGGGACGCCGTCGACGTACACGGGCTCGCTGCCGAGGACGACGGCGGCGGGGTCGTCCAGGAGCAGCGCGGTCAGCTTCCGGGTGGGCTGCCCCAGGCCTTCGAGCGCCGCACGCCCCACGAAGTCGCCCTTGTTCATCCGGACGGCGAAGCCGACGCCCGCCTCGTAGGGGTTGTGTTCGGTGGTCATGTCGTGGCCCCAGGCGCGGTAGCCCTTCTCCAGGCGCAGGCTGTTGAACGCGGACCGCCCCGCGGCGACCACGCCGAGCGCGCGCCCCGCCTCCCACAGCGTGTCCCACAGACGCAGCCCCAGGTCGGCGCTGGTGTAGAGCTCCCAGCCCAGCTCACCGACGTACGACAGACGCATGGCGGTGACCGGGACGTGCCCGACGCAGGTCTCCTTCGCCTTGAAGTAGCCGAATGCCTCGTGCGAGAAGTCGTCGGACGCGAGGGGCTGGACGAGGGCGCGGGCCAGTGGACCCCAGACGCCGACGCAGCAGGTCCCCGAGGTGATGTCCCTGACGTGGACGTCACCGGGCGCGTGCCGGAGCAGCCGGTCGAGGTCGGCGGGGGAGTTGGCGCCCACCTGGAAGCGGTCGGGGGCGAGCCGCGCCACGGTCAGATCGGAACGGATGCCGCCGGCCTCGTCGAGGAGCAGCGTGTAGGTGACCGAACCCGGCTTCTTGGCCAGGTTGTTGGAGGTCATGTACTGCAGGAAGGCGAGAGAGCCGGGGCCGGTGACCTCCAGGCGGCGCAGCGGCGTCATGTCGTACAGGGCGACCCGTTCGCGGGTGGCGCGCGCCTCGGCGGCCGCGATCGGGGACCAGTGCCGGGCGGACCAGGCGTCGCGCCCGGGCACCTCGACGCCCTCGGCCAGCGGGGCGTTGGCCTCGTACCAGTGCGGCCGCTCCCAGCCGCCGCCTTCGAGGAAGACGGCGCCCAGCTCCTGCTGGCGGGCGTAGAAGGGGCTGACCCTTAGGGGGCGCGGCCGGTCCATCGGCTGGAGCGGGTGGATGACGTCGTAGACCTCGACGAACTGCTGCGCACCGCGCTCGGCCACGTACGCGGGGGAGCGTTGCGCGTCCTCGAACCGCGTCAGCTCGCATGCGTGCAGGTCGAGGGAGGGCCGCCCGTCGACCATCCACTCGGCGACCGCCTTGGCGACGCCCGCGGAGTGGGTGACCCAGACGGCCTCGGCCAGCCAGAAGCCGCGCAGCGCACGGGATTCGCCGAGCACCGGCATGCCGTCGGGCGTGAAGGAGAAGACGCCGTTGAAGCCGTCGCCGATCTCCGCCTCCCGGAGCGCGGGAAGCAGCCGGCGGCACTCCTCCCAGCTGGGGGCGAAGTCCTCCTCGGTGAAGGGGTACGAGGACGGCATGTCCGCGGCGTCGTCGTAGGCCGGGACGGCGAACGGGTCCACGGGAAGCGGCCGGTGGGCGTACGACCCGATGCCGATGCGGTCGGTGTGCTCGCGGAAGTAGAGGTCGCGGTCCTGGAAGCGGAGGATCGGCCGGGTGGCTTCCGTGCGTGGGTCGTCGGCTCCCGCGAGCTCGGGCAGGGGCGTCGTCCGCACGTACTGGTGGGCGAGGGGGAGCAGGGGGACGTCGATCCCGGCCATCCGTCCGATCACCGGCCCCCAGAACCCGGCCGCCGAGACGACGTGATCGGCGGGGAAGGTGCCGCGGTCGGTCACGACGGCGGTGACGTGATCGCCCTCCCGCTCGATGCCCGTGACGGTGTGGCGGTCGAGAAATCGTGCGCCACGCGCGCGTGCCCGTTCCATCTGGGCCCGGCAGGCGGGCACGGCACGGGCCAGCCCGTCGTCGGGCGTGTACAGACCGCCGTACACCTGGGAGGCGTCGACGAGGGGCCACAGCTCCTTGCACCGTGCCGGGCCGACGAGTTCGGCGTGGATGCCCCAGGACGCGGCGAGTCCGGCCTTGCGGTGCAGATCGGCCCAGCGCTCGGGGGTGGTGGCGAGCTCCAGGCCGCCGACGGGGTTGAAGCAGGGGAGGCCGTCCACTTCGAGGGCGTTGAACTTCTCCACGGTGTACGCGGCGAACGCCGTCAGCGTCCTGGAGGGGCTGGTGCGGAAGACCAGGCCCGGCGCGTGCGAGGTGGAGCCGCCGGGGGCGGGCAGCGGGCCCTGGTCGAGGACGGTCACGTCGGTCCAGCCGCGGGCGGTCAGCTCGTCCGCGAGCGAGCAGCCGACGATGCCGGCACCGATGACGACGACGCGGGGCCCCGCGGGGCGGCCGGCGCTCACAGGACGACCACCGATCGCAGCACCTCGCCCCGGTGCATCCGCGCGAACGCCTCCTCCACCTGGTCGAGCGTGATCGTCTCGGAGACGAAACCGCCCAGGTCGAGGCGGCGGCTGAGGTACTGGTCGACCAGGATCGGGAAGTCCCGGGTGGGCAGGCAGTCGCCGTACCAGGAGGACTTGAGAGCGCCGCCGCGCGAGAACAGCTCGATCAGCGGCAGCTCGACGGCCATCTCCGGATCGGGCACCCCGACCTGCACGAGCACCCCCGCGTGGTCCCGCATGAAGAAGGCCTGCCGGTACGTCGACGGGGTGCCGACCGCATCGATCGCGACGTCGACGCCGTGGCCGCCGGTCAGTTCGCGCACCGCCGCGACCGGGTCCGTGCCACGGGAGTTGACGGTGTGCGTGGCGCCGAAGCGGATCGCGCCGTCCAGCTTCTTCTCGTCGATGTCGACGGCGATGACCCGGCGGGCCCCGGCCAGCGACGCCCCGGCGACGGCCGCGTTGCCGACGCCGCCGCAGCCGATCACGGCGACGGTGTCCCCGCGGCCGACGCCGCCGGTGTTCACCGCGGCCCCGTACCCCGCCATCACACCGCAGCCGATCAGGGCCACGGCCTCGGGGCGGGCCGCGGGGTCGACCTTCACCGCCTGCCCGGCGGCGACCAGCGTCTTCTCGGCGAAGGCGCCGATGCCGAGCGCGGGGCTCAGCGGGGTGCCGTCCAGGAGCGTCATGGGCTGCGCGGCGTTGCGCGAGTCGAAGCAGTACCAGGGGCGACCGCGCAGACACGAGCGGCAGGCACCGCAGGGCGCACGCCAGGCGATCACCACACAGTCGCCGGGGGCGAGTTCGGTCACGCCCGCGCCGACCGACTCGACGGTGCCGGCCGCCTCATGGCCGAGCAGGAACGGGAAATCGTCGTTGATCGCGCCTTCCCGGTAGTGCAGATCCGTGTGGCAGACCCCGCAGGCCTGGACGGAGACGAGCACCTCTCCCGGACCGGGATCGGGCACGATGATCGGCTGCACCTCGACGGGAGCGCCCTTCTTCGGGGCGACGACGGCACGGACCTCGTGGGGCACGGCCAGACTCCTCTGCTGTTGCGCACGGCGTGGCGGAGTTGTTGCGTACTGCACGTTCGGTTGCGCGATGAGAGACATACTGGGAATGCCATCAAGAGGCCGTCAAGGGGGCGGAGCCAAGCCTTCTCGATTGTCTGGGGGCACCAGGGGGCGCACACGGCACACGAAGGGGCGAGGCCGGAACTCCCGGCCTCACCCCTTCGTGCGCGTACGCTGCGACGCCGCTGCGGCCCCGCCCCTCGCCGGGCCGGGCGCGCGGATCCTTCAGAAGCCGTACCCCATCCGCCGGGAGAGTTCGACGGAGGCCGCGACGGTCCGCTTGGCGAGCTCCGTCAGCCGGTCGTCGGTCAGCCGGTAGACCGGGCCCGACGCGCTGAGCGCGCCGATCACCTTGCCGTCGTGCGCGCGCACCGGCGCCGCGACGGCGGCGAGGCCCACCTCCAACTCCTCGACGGCGACCGCGAAGCCCTGCTCGACCACGGTCTCCAGCTCGCCGCGCAGCGCCGCCGTGCCCGTCACCGTCCGGTCGGTCAGACGCGGCAGGGTGCGCGCCATCAGGCCCTCGCGCAGCGTCGTCGGCAGGTGCGCGAGCAGCACCTTCCCGCTGGACGTGGCGTGCAGCGGGGTGCGCCGGCCCAGCCAGTTCTGCGCGGTCACCGAGGCGGGGCCGCGGGCCTGCATGATGTTGACCGCGGCGTCGTCGTCCAGGACCGCGATGTTGACCGTCTCGCCCAGCTCGTCCGCCAGCTCACGGCAGACCGGGCCGCCCTCCTGCGAGATGTCCATGCGCACTGCCGCCGCCCCCGCGAGGCGGAGTACACCCGCACCCAGGAAGTACTTCCCGCGGTCCTTCGCCTGGCCGACCAGGCCGCGGTTCTCCAGCACCCCGAGCAGTCGGAAGGCCGTCGACTTGTGGACGCCCAACTCGTCGGCGATCTCGGTGACTCCGGCCTCCCCGTGCCGCGCGAGGATCTCCAGAACGCTCACCGCGCGGTCCACGGACTGGACGGATCCGGCCGCCCCCTTCGGCTGCCGCTCGCGGGTTTTCCCGCTCGGCGCCCTCTCCTGATCAGCCTGTTTCCGCTCGCCCGTCATAACTGAACTCTCACCACCTGGCGGCCCGTTGTAGCCGCGTGTTCGGGAAGCCCTTGACGCGCGGGGCACCCCACCCGGATTCTGTTGCGCATAGCGCTCCCTCGTGCGCCATGCGAAACATCATGTTACCGAAGGGTCTTGGTCCCCCAGAGGTCCAGGACCGGGCCGAATGACACCAGAGGGGGGCCCATGATCCCCGTATGCCGCCTTGAAGACCTCCCCGCGGGCGAATCCGTCCGCCTCGACACCACGCCGCCCGTCGCGGTGTTCAACGCCGACGGTGAGCTCTTCGCCATCGACGACACGTGCAGCCACCAGGACGCTTCCCTGTCGGAGGGCTGGCTGGAGGGCTGTCAGGTCGAATGCCCGCTGCACGCCGCGTCATTCGATCTTCGGACCGGCAGGCCCACCTGTCTGCCCGCGCGCCGCCCGGTCCGCACCCACCAGGTGTACGTCGAGGACGGCGTCATCCTCGTACGCCTCGCCACCGACGGGCTGGTCGGCCAGGGCGCCTCGCACGGCCTCACCGCCGAAGCGGGAGCCGCCGAGAAGGGATCCGCGGCATGAGGACCGTCATCGTGGTGGGCGCCTCGCTCGCCGGACTGTACGCCGCGCGGGAACTGCGCGCCCAGGGGTTCGACGGCCGTCTCGTCCTCGTCGGCGCCGAACCGCACCGTCCGTACGACCGGCCGCCCCTGTCCAAGGGGTTCCTGACCGGCGACGCGGACGAGGGGCAGCTCGCCCTCAGCGACGCCGAGGAGACGGCGGAACTCGACGCCACCTGGCTCCTCGGCGCGCGGGCGCGGGCCCTCGACGCGCGCGGCCGCACGGTCGTCCTCGACGACGGCCGCACCCTGGCGGGCGACGGCGTCGTCATCGCCACCGGGGCCTCCGCCCGGCGCCTGGCCGGGGAGTCGCTCGCCGGGGTCCACACGCTGCGCACCCTGGACGACGCCCGCGCCCTGCGGGCGGAGTTGACCCGGGGGCCGCGGCGGGTGGTGGTGATCGGCGGCGGCTTCATCGGGGCCGAGACGGCGTCCTCGTGCGCGGCGCTCGGCCACGAGGTCACGGTCGTCGAGGCCGCGCCGCTGCCTCTCGCGGCGCAGCTCGGGCAGGAGATGGCGCAGGTGTGCGCACGGCTGCACGCCCGCGGCGGGGTGCGGCTCCTGACGGGAGTGGGCGTGGCGGGGCTGCGGGGCGGGTCGGCCACCGGCACCGTCACCGCCGTGGAGCTGTCCGACGGGCGGCGACTCCCCGCCGACGTGGTCGTCGTCGGCATCGGCGCGGTCCCCACCACCGACTGGCTCGCGGGCTCGCCGCTGGCCGTGGACGCCGGCGTGCTGTGCGACGACGGCTGCGTCACCTCGCTGCCCCAGGTCGTCGCGGTGGGCGACGTGGCCCGGGTGGGCGGGGTCCGCGCCGAGCACTGGACGAGCGCGACGGAGCAGCCCCGCGTCGCCGTACGGAACCTGCTCGCCGGGCACACGGTCGAGTCGGTGCGCCCCCTTCCGTACTTCTGGTCCGATCAGTACGGCTCCCGTGTGCAGTTCGCGGGGCGGTGCCGCGAGGGCGACACCGTACGGGTGGTCGAGGGGACGACGGACGTCTCGGACGGGAACGGCTTCCTCGCCGTGTACGAACGCGCGGGCCTGACCACGGCGGTCCTCGCGGTCGACCGTGCCCGGCCGTTCATGAAGGCGCGCAGGGGTCTGGCGGCGGAGCGGCCGCCAGGGTCGGCGGGGGAGCGCGGGGCGGATCTGGTCACCGAGCCCGTCCGGGCCTGACCCCTGACACCAGGGGCGCTCAGACGCTCAGGTGTGCGACAACTGCCCTGCCCCGCTGTGCCCTTGTATTCGGTCCTTGCCGCCCATGCGCTCCTGGCCGCCCGCCGTGCCCCGCGTCTGACGGCGGGCCCGCCGCCGCTCGCGCCGCAGCCGCCGTGCCGTACTGCTCGGCGCCGACACCACGCCGTACCGCTGGTTCCACACCTGGCGGGTCACCCACACGTCGAGCACGCCCCACGTCGCCACGACCGTGCTGGCCACGCTGCTCAGCACCATGGGGAAGGACAGCCAGGAGCCCGCGAGCGCGGCGAGGAAGGCGACCATCGCCTGGACCAGGGTGAGCGCCACTATGATCACGGCCCGCACGGCGGCCGTCCGCACCGGATCCGGCAGCCGCCTCCTGCGGGCGGGCTCCTCGACCCACAATGGCGGCCGCTGCGCCTGCTGTTCCCCGGACGCCCCGTGGCGCTCTGCCGTACCCATCGTGTCGTCACTCCCCCCACTGCTTCGCGGCCGTTCACCACTGGCTGCCCGTTTTGCCGACCGTCATGTCGGCTGTCCAGTGACGGGCGCCCGGTTCCGCGACTCTCTGCCTGAACGACGAACGAGAGATCCGAAAGATTCCCGCTCCGATTCCGTGCAGCGAAGAAAACCGGCCAACTGGCATGTCAGGAACGGTGGATGGGCCCTGGTCGCAGGTACCGCATGCTGGGACGCAATCTCCCGTAATGGAGGGACAACTAGGGATGTCCATTTCGCGTCACGGCTGAAAAGCGTTCGGATGCGCCTTCGAGTTGCTCGTGAGTCAGTAGTAGGCTCGCGCCGTTTGTTGACGCACATGTGTGCCCCTGGCCCGTGCAACGGCCGCAGGGGGCCGATCTGGGGGAGGCCATGCGCTTTCGCGGGAAGTCCATCCGCCGGAAGATCGTGGCGCTGCTGCTCGTGCCGCTGCTCTCCCTCACCGCCATCTGGGCGTTCGCCACCGTCGTCACGGGCCGCGAGGCACTGAGCCTGATCGACACGGTGAACGTCGTCGACAAGCTCGCCTACCCCGTCGAGGACACGGCGCGCGTCATCCAGCAGGAGCGCCGCCAGACCCTCGTCTATCTCGCCGATCCCCGCGCCTCGGACGCCCTCGCCGCGCTGCGCCGCAGCCGCACCGCGACCGACGACATGATCGCCAAGATCCGTACGAACGCCGAGGATCCGGACGTCCGCGACGGCGTCAGCGGCGACTCCCGCAAGCGCCTCGACGAGCTCGTCGAGGCATTCGACGGCATCGGGCCGCTGCGCCAGGGCGTCGAGGAGGGCACCCTCACCCGGGCCGGCGCCCTGAAGATGTACACCAAGCTGATCGACCCCTACTTCGACCTGCTGAGCACGCTCAACGGCTTCTCGGGGCTCGACGACACCGAGTACGACCAGCAGGGCCGCGCCCTCGTCGGCGCCACCCGCGCGCGTGAGCTGCTCTCCCGCGAGGACGCGGTGATCGGGTCGGCGCTCGTCGCGGGCCGGCTCACCAAGGCCGAGGTCCGGCAGGTCACCGAGCTCCGGGCGCAGCGCACCCTGCTCTTCGAGGTGAACTTCCCGCAGCTCTCCGAAGAGGACCGCGGCCGCTACGAGCGCTACTGGAACGGCACCGAGGCCACCCGCCTGAACAAGGCCGAGAACGATGTCATCGAGGCCGGTACCGACGCCCCGCGCGTGGTGACGTCGCGCCAGTGGGACGAGGCGGCGGGCCGGGTCCTCAAACAGCTCTCCGAGAGCAACATCGAGGCGACCGACAGCTTCCAGGACCGCGTCGAACCGGCGGCCGTCCGCGTCGTCGTGCGCGTCATCGCCGCCGGTGTGCTCGGCCTGCTCGCGCTCCTCGTCTCCCTCTTCCTCTCCGTACGCATCGGACGCAGCCTCGTCCGCGACCTGCGCCGCCTGCGCCTGGAGGCCCACGAGGCGTCCGGCGTCCGGCTGCCGGGCGTACTGCGCAGGCTGGCGGCCGGCGAACACGTCGACGTGGAGACCGAGGCGCCCCGCCTGACCTACGGCAAGGACGAGATCGGCCAGGTCGGCCAGGCCCTCAACACCCTGCAGCGCGCCGCCGTCGAGGCCACCGTCAAACAGGCCGACCTGCGCCGCGGCGTCTCCGAGGTGTTCGTCAACCTCGCCCGGCGTAGCCAGGTGCTGCTGCACAAGCAGCTCACCCTCCTCGACACCATGGAGCGCAGGACCGAGGACACCGACGAGCTCGCCGACCTCTTCCGCCTCGACCACCTGACCACGCGCATGCGCCGGCACGCCGAGGGCCTGGTGATCCTCTCCGGCGCCGCCCCCTCACGCCAGTGGCGCAAGCCCGTCCAGCTCATGGACGTCGTTCGCGCGGCCGTCGCCGAGGTCGAGGACTACGAGCGCATCGAGGTGCGCCGGCTGCCCCGCATCGCCGTCACCGGCCCCGCGGTCGCCGACATCACCCACCTGCTCGCCGAACTCCTGGAGAACGCCACGGTGTTCTCGCCCCCGCACACCGGGGTGCAGGTCCTCGGCGAACACGTCGCCAACGGCTTCACCCTGGAGATCCACGACCGCGGCCTCGGCATGACGCCCGACGCGCTCCTGGACGCCAACCTGAGGCTCGCGGAGACCCCCGAGTTCGAACTCTCCGACACTGACCGGCTCGGCCTGTTCGTGGTCAGCCGGCTCGCGCAGCGCCAGCGCGTCCGGGTCTCGCTGCAGCCCTCTCCGTACGGGGGCACCACCGCCGTCGTCTTCATCCCGGAGTCGCTGCTCACCGACGACGTGCCCGACACCGGCGGCTACCGGCTCGACCGGCCGCAGAGCCGCGAGGTCACGGCCGGGCAGGACAAGGCGGCCGACCGCACGGCGGCGCTCTCCCAGGTGCCCGTGCAGCTCCCCGGCCTGCCGGCCTCCGTCCTCGACGGACCCGTCGAACTGGAGGCGCCCGTGGGCCTCGGGGACCTCGACGGCTTCCCCGGCGCGCTCGACGACGAGGACAGCGAACGCGGCGGCCTCTTCCGGCCGCGCCGCAGGGTGGCCGGTGCGCCCGGCGAACAGCACCAGCAGGCCCGCGACGACCGCGAGGCGGGCCGCGCCGAGCCGACCCGCAGAGGCGCCGCCCCCGCCCACCTCGACGACGACCCGGCCGACGACGCGCACGGCGGCCCCGTACCGCTGCCGCGCCGCAGGACCCCCAAGCTGGTCCGCTCGAACGGCCGCCCGGTGACCCACCCCAAGCCCCAGGACAGCCGCTTTCCCGAGGGCAGGACCCAGGACAGCCGCTTCCCCGAGGGCAGGACCCAGGACAGCCGCTTCCCGGAGGGCAGGTCGCAGGACAGCCGGTTCGCCGAAGGCCGCTCCCAGGACAGCCGCTTCCCGGACGACAGGCCGCTCGCTCCCGCCGCCGAGGACGAACTCCCCGAGCGCCCGCAGCCCGCATGGCCGGATCTGGCCCCGCCGCACCGCGACGTCACCGCCCTGGACGACGGGCCCGGCTCCGGGCTCCCGCGCCGTGGCCCCAGAACCGCCACCCAGGACCGGGCCGCCCAGGACCGCGGCCCGCAGAGCCGTGCCGCCCAGGGCCGTGCGTCCCGCACCGAGAACGGACTGCGCCCCGCCGCGGCGCCCGATCCCGCCCCGGCGCGGCCCGCCGCCCCGGGCCGCCGGGACCGCGACACCCCCACGACCGCCCCGGGCGGACTGCCCCGTCGAGTCCGGCAGGCCAGTCTCGCCCCGCAGTTGAAGGCCGGACCCGACCGCCGCCCCGACCGTGCCGAGACCCGGCCGGAGGAGCGGGACGCGGAAGAGGTCCGCAGCCGCATGGCCTCGCTCCAGCGGGGCTGGCAGCGCGGCCGCGACGAGAACGCCGCGGGCGACGACGCCACGCACGGCACAGCACCAGGAACGACACCCGAGGGGGACGGTCGATGACCGCACCGAACGCCGACGCACGCACCACGACCACCGGGGGGCACGGAGAGCTCAACTGGCTCCTCGACGACCTGGTGGAGCGCGTCGCCAGCATCCGCAAGGCGCTCGTGCTCTCCGGGGACGGCCTGCCGACCGGCGTGTCGAAGAACCTCACCCGGGAGGACAGCGAGCACCTCGCCGCCGTCGCCTCCGGCTTCCACAGCCTCGCCAAGGGCGTCGGCCGGCACTTCGAGGCGGGCAGGGTCCGCCAGACCGTGGTCGAGCTCGACGACGCGTTCCTCTTCGTCACCGCCGCGGGCGACGGCAGCTGCCTCGCCGTCCTCGCGGACGCGGACTCCGACGTCGGACTCGTGGCGTACGAGATGACGCTGCTGGTCAAGCGGGTGGGTGTGCATCTGGGTACGGCTCCGCGCACGGATCTGTCCGCCGGGGGGTAGTGGGAGGTCATGAATGACGACGGTCGAGGGACGCAGAGAACGACAGAGGCCGAGCGGACGTTAGCGGGAGCGCAGGAGTCACCCCGCTGGTTCGACGACGATGCCGGGCCCGTGGTGCGCCCGTACGCGATGACGCGCGGCCGCACCACGAGCGCCGGACAGCACCGGCTCGACCTGATCGCGGTCGTCGTCACCGAGGCGTGGGCCTGCGGTGTCCCCGAGGCCGACCAGACGCTCTCCCCGGAGCACGTGGACATCGTCGAGCTCTGCCGCGACACGCCCCAGTCGGTCGCCGAACTGGCGGCCGAGCTCGACCTGCCCATCGGCGTGGTCCGCGTTCTCATCGGCGACCTCGTCGAGGACGAACTGGTGCACGTGACCCGCCCCGTGCCCCCCGCCGAGCTGCCGGACGAGAGTATTCTGCGCGACGTGATCGACGGCCTCCGGGCGCTCTGAACAGCGCGGAAGCGGGAGTGAGAACGTGACTGGCTGGCAGTTCTGGGTCGACAGGGGCGGCACTTTCACCGACATCGTCGCGCGCCACCCGGACGGCAGCCTCCGCACCCACAAGCTCCTCTCGGAGAACCCCGCCCGCTACCGCGACGCGGCGGTCGCCGGCATCCGCGAACTGCTCGCCACGGCAGGCGGCGTGGGCGACGCGAAGACCGAGCGCGGCGAGAGCGACGCGGAGACCGGGCGCGGCGGGGGACAGGCGGGTGGCGGGGACGCCGGCACCGCGACCGCCGACGCCGGCATCGCGACCGTCGACGCCGTCCGCATGGGCACCACCGTCGCCACCAACGCCCTTCTGGAGCGCAAGGGCGAGCCCACCGCCCTGATCATCACCCGCGGCTTCCGCGACGCCCTGCGCATCGCCTACCAGAACCGCCCGCACATCTTCGCCCGCGAGATCGTCCTGCCCGGACTCCTCTACGAGAGGGTCATCGAGGTCGACGAGCGCGTCACCGCCGAGGGCGACGTCCTGCGCGCCCCCGACCTGGACGGCCTCGCGGGCCCGTTGCGCACCGCCTACGCGGACGGGATCCGTTCCGTGGCGGTGGTCTGCATGCACAGCCACCTCCATCCGGCCCACGAACAGGCCATCGGTGACCTCGCCGCCCGCACCGGCTTCCCGCAGGTCTCGCTCTCCAGCGAGGTCAGCCCGCTCATGAAGCTCGTCCCGCGCGGCGACACCGCGGTGGTCGACGCCTATCTGTCCCCCGTCCTGCGCCGCTACGTCCAGCACGTCGCCGACGAACTCCACGGCGTGCGGCTGATGTTCATGCAGTCGAACGGCGGCCTCGCCGAGGCGAGCCAGTTCCGCGGCAAGGACGCGATCCTCTCCGGACCCGCGGGCGGCATCGTCGGCATAGCCCGCATGTCACGGCTGGCCGGCTTCGACCGCGTCATCGGCTTCGACATGGGCGGCACCTCCACCGAGGTCTCGCACTACGCGGGCGAGTACGAGCGGGTGTTCACCACGCAGATCGCCGGCGTCCGGCTGCGCGCCCCGATGCTCGACATCCACACCGTCGCCGCGGGCGGCGGGTCCGTGCTCCACTTCGACGGCAGCCGCTATCGGGTGGGCCCCGACTCGGCGGGCGCCGACCCGGGACCCGCGAGCTACCGGGGCGGCGGCCCGCTCACCGTGACCGACGCCAACGTCGCCCTCGGCCGCGTCCAACCCGACCACTTCCCCCGGGTGTTCGGCCCCGAAGGCGACCAGCCACTCGACGGCGACCTCGTCCGGGAGCGCTTCGCGGCCCTGGCCGACGAGATCCGCGCGGCGACCGGCGACGACCGCACGCCCGAGCAGGTCGCCGAGGGCTACCTCCGGATCGCGGTCGCCAACATCGCGGGCGCCGTCAAACGCATCTCGGTCCAGAAGGGCCACGACGTCACGCGGTACGCCCTCACCACGTTCGGCGGCGCCGGCGGCCAGCACGCCTGCATGGTCGCCGACTCGCTCGGCATCCGCACCGTCCTCGTACCGCCGATGGCCGGGGTGCTCTCCGCTCTCGGCATCGGACTCGCCGACACCACGGCGATGCGCGAACAGTCCGTGGAGACGCCGCTGGAGGCGGCGACGATGGAGCGCGTCCGCACGACCGCCGACGACCTGGAGAGCGCCGCCCGCGACGAACTCCTCGCCGAGGACGTGCCGGCCGACCGTATCCGCGTCACCCGCCGCGCCCAGCTCCGCTACGACGGCACGGACACCGCCCTGACCGTCGAGCTCACCGACCCGGCCACCATGAGCGGCGACTTCGAGGACCGGCACCGCGCCACCTACTCCTTCACCCTGGACCGCCCCCTCGTCGTCGAAGCCCTCTCCGTGGAGGCCACCGGCGTCACCGAACCGCCCGACCTCTCGGCCCTCGCGGACGCCGTCACCCCGGGCGCCCCGCTCCAGGTCCGCCTGCACACTGGCGGCGCCTGGCACGACGTACCGCTGCACCGGCGCGCGCAACTGCCGCCCGGCGAGACCGTCATGGGACCGGGGATCATCGTCGAGGACGGCTCCACGACGGTCGTGGACGACGGCTGGCGGGCGGCGATCACCGGTGACGGGCACCTGGTCATGGAACGCGTCGCGGAGCCGGAGAGTTCCACCGCGAGCACCGCCGCCGACCCCGTCCTCCTCGAAGTCTTCAACAACCTCTTCATGTCCATCGCCGAACAGATGGGCGCCCGCCTGGAGTCCACCTCCCAGTCGGTGAACATCAAGGAGCGGCTCGACTTCTCCTGCGCGCTCTTCGACCCCGAGGGCAACCTCGTCGCCAACGCCCCGCACATCCCCGTGCACCTGGGATCGATGGGCACCAGCGTCAAGGAGGTGATCGCACGCCGCGGCGCCGCCATGCGCCCCGGGGACAGCTACGCCGTCAACGACCCGTACCACGGCGGCACACACCTCCCCGACGTCACCGTCATCACGCCCGTCTTCGACAGGCCGGGGGAGCACGGCACCGCGCGGGAGCGCATCCTCTTCCACGTCGCCTCGCGCGGCCATCACGCCGAGATCGGCGGCATCGCCCCCGGCTCCATGCCCGCGGGCAGCCGCACCATCGACGAGGAGGGCATCCTCTTCGACAACTGGCTCCTCGTCGAAGAGGGCCGCTTCCGCGAGGCCGAGACCCGCGCCCTGCTCACCGACGCCCCGTACCCCTCGCGCAACCCGGACACCAACCTCGCCGACCTGCGCGCCCAGATCGCCGCCAACCAGAAGGGCGTCGACGAGGTCACCCGCATGATCGACGACTTCGGGCTCGACGTGGTCCAGGCCTACATGCGGCACGTCCAGGACAACGCGGAGGAAGCCGTACGACGCGTCATCGACGCCCTGGAGGAGGGCGAGTACGCCTACCGGACCGACGCGGGCGCCACGATCCGGGTGCGCGTCACCGTGGACCGCGCGGAACGCTCGGCGACCATCGACTTCACCGGGACCTCCGCACAGCTCGACACGAACTTCAACGCACCCTTCGCGGTGGTCAACGCCGCCGTCCTGTACGTCTTCCGCACTCTCGTGGACGACGACATCCCGCTCAACGACGGCTGCCTGCGTCCCCTGCGGATCGTCGTGCCGCCCGGCTCGCTGCTCTCGCCCGAGCCGCCCGCGGCCGTCGTCGCCGGCAATGTGGAGACCTCCCAGGCCATCACCGGCGCCCTCTACGCCGCCCTCGGCGTCCAGGCCGAGGGCTCCGGCACGATGAACAACGTCACCTTCGGCAACGACCACCACCAGTACTACGAGACCGTGGCCTCCGGCTCGGGAGCGGGCGACGGCTTCGTCGGGGCGCCCGTCGTGCAGACCCACATGACCAACTCGCGGCTCACCGACCCCGAGGTCCTGGAGTGGCGGTTGCCCGTCCTCCTGGAGGAGTTCGCGGTGCGGCGGGGCAGCGGCGGCGCGGGACGGTGGCGCGGCGGCGACGGAGCCGTGCGCCGCATCCGCTTCCGCGAGCCGATGACGGTCTCCACCCTGTCGCAGCACCGCGCGGTCGCGCCGTACGGCATGGCGGGCGGCGCGAGCGGCGCACTCGGGGCCAACCGCGTGGAGCGCGCGGACGGCTCCGTCGTGGAGCTCGCCGGCAGCGACTCGGCCGACCTCGGCCCCGACGACGTACTCGTGATCGAAACCCCCGGCGGCGGCGGATACGGACCGGCGCCGCGCGACACCACCGATCCAGGAGAAGTGAGCGATGATCTTCAGGCGTTCTGAGCGCGGCAAGGCCCCCGTGGAGCCGGTCACGCTGAAGATCCTCGTGGCGGGCGGCTTCGGCGTCGGCAAGACGACGCTGGTCGGCGCGGTCAGCGAGATCAAACCGCTGCGTACGGAGGAGACCCTCAGCGAGGCCGGGCGGCCCGTCGACGACACGAGCGGCGTCGCGGGCAAGCACACCACCACGGTGGCCATGGACTTCGGGCGCATCACCCTGCGCGAGGACCTCGTCCTGTACCTCTTCGGCACGCCGGGGCAGGACCGCTTCTGGTTCCTCTGGGACGAGTTGGCCACCGGGGCGCTGGGCGCCGTCGTCCTCGCCGACACCCGCCGCCTGGAGGACTGCTTCGCCGCCGTCGACTACTTCGAGCGGCGCTCCATACCCTTCGTCGTCGGCGTCAACTGCTTCGAGGGCGCCTCCCGTTACCCCGCGGACACCGTGCGCCAGGCCCTCGACCTCGACTCCGACGTGCCGGTGGTGCTGTGCGACGCGCGCGACCGCGAGTCCGTCAAGGAAGTCCTCATCGACGTCGTCGAACACGCGATGGCGGCGGCCGCGGCGGCCAGGGAACCCGCCGCGGCGGCCGCGGCGGCCAGGGAACCCGCCACCACGTAGCCGCCCCGCGCGAGCGGCCCGTACCCCCGCCGACCGGGGTACGAGCCGCGGCTCCGCTCGGCTCAGCCCTCGCCGCCCTCCAGCCAGCCGAAGCTCCGCTCCACCGCCTTGTGCCAGTTCTGGAACTCCCGGTCCCGCGACTCGGCGGCCATCTGCGGCGTCCACTCCACGTCCCGCTGCCAGTGCGCCTTGAGCTCGTCGAGGTCGTTCCAGACACCCGTGGCGAGCCCGGCCGCGTACGCCGCGCCCAGACAGGTCGTCTCGGAGACCTTGGGCCGGATCACCGGCACACCCAGGACGTCCGCCTGATGCTGCATCAACAGATTGTTCTTGGTCATGCCGCCGTCCACCTTGAGGTGGGTGAGCCGCACCCCGGAGTCCTGGTACATGGCGTCCACGACCTCGCGGGTCTGCCAGCTGGTCGCCTCCAGCACCGCACGCGCGAGATGCGCCTTCGTCACGTACCGGGTGAGCCCGGTGACGACACCGCGCGCGTCGGAGCGCCAGTACGGGGCGTAGAGGCCGGAGAAGGCCGGCACGATGTACGCCCCGCCGTTGTCCTCCACGCTCGCCGCGAGCGGCTCGATCTCGTCGGCCGAGCGGATGATGCCGAGCTGGTCCCTGAACCACTGCACCAGGGCGCCGGTGATCGCGATGGACCCCTCCAGGCAGTAGACCGCGGCCTCGGAGCCGATCTTGTAGCCCATCGTCGTGAGCAGCCCGTTCTTGGACGGGACGGGACGGTTGCCGGTGTTCAGGAGCAGGAAACTGCCCGTCCCGTACGTGTTCTTGGCCGAGCCGGTGTCGTAGCAGGCCTGCCCGAAGACGGCCGCCTGCTGGTCGCCGAGCGCGGAGGCGACGGGCACCCCGGAGAGCTGGCCCACGGCCGTGCCGTACACCTCGGCCGAGGACCTGATCTCCGGCAGGACCGCCTCGGGGATGTTCATCGCCGACAGGATCGACGGGTCCCACTGGAGCGTCTCCAGGTTCATCAGCATGGTGCGGCCCGCGTTGGTGACGTCGGTGACGTGCTTGCCGCCGTCGGTGCCGCCCGTGAGGTTCCAGATGAGCCAGGAGTCGATGGTGCCGAAGGCGATCTCGCCGCGCTCGGCACGGGCCCTGAGCCCCGGCACGTTGTCGAGCAGCCAGGCCGCCTTGGGCCCGGAGAAGTAGCTCGCCAGCGGCAGTCCGGTCTGCTCGCGGAAGCGGTCCTGCCCGTCCGCGCCGCCCAGTTCGTTGCAGAGCCCCGAGGTGCGGGTGTCCTGCCAGACGATCGCGTTGTGCACCGGCTTGCCGGTGGCGCGGTCCCACAGGACCGTGGTCTCCCGCTGGTTGGTGATGCCGAGCGCGCTGACCTGGTCGGCGCGCAGTCCCGCCTTGGCTATCGCCCCCGCGACCACCGCCTGCACCTTCGACCAGATCTCGGTGGCGTCGTGCTCCACCCAGCCCGGCTTGGGGAAGATCTGGCGGTGTTCGCGCTGGTCGACGGCGACGATCGCGCCGTCCTGGTCGAAGATGATGCAGCGGCTCGACGTGGTGCCCTGGTCGATGGCGGCGACGAATTTCCCGGAGCTGTCCGGCATGGCTACCCCTTGACGAGACGATTCAGAAGGCTGCGTTGTAGATGACGCCCGCGAGGGCCCCGCCGATCAACGGTCCTGCCACCGGCACCCAGGCGTAACTCCAGTCGGATCCGCCCTTGTTGGGGATCGGCAGGAAAGTGTGCACGATGCGCGGGCCGAGGTCGCGCGCCGGGTTGATGGCGTACCCCGTGGGCCCGCCCAGCGAGAGGCCGATGCCGACGACCAGGAAGGACACGATGAGCGTCTGCGTGCCGGACTCGCCGAGCCCCTTGGTCAGGCCGAAGGCGAGGATCGGCAACACCAGCGCCATGGTCGCGATGACCTCGGTGATGATGTTGGCGACCGGGTTCCGGATCTCCGGAATGGTGGAGAAGATGCCGAGCGTCGGCGTCGGCTGGTGCACGCCCTCCACGTCGCCCTTCGCACCGCGCGCGACGTTGGCGTTGAACTGCGCCAGGTAGACGAGGTACGCGAGGACGGCGCCCAGCATCGCGCCGACCATCTGCCCGAGCAGATAGACCCAGACCTGGTCCCAGTCGCCGGTGTCGATGGCGATGCCGAGCGTGACGGCGGGGTTGAGGTGACCGCCGGAGAGCGGCCCCGCGGTGTAGGCCCCGGCGAGCACACCGAAGCCCCAACCGAAGGCGATGACGCCCCATCCGGAGGCCTTCGCCTTCGAGTGGCTGAGCGTGACGGCGGCGCATACGCCGGCGCCGAGAAGAATCAGGATCGCGGTGCCGATGACCTCACCGACGAAGACGTCCCCGTTCGAGTACATGGCGGCTCCTAGGCCCTCGCCCGGGGCGGTGCGCCCCGGTCCTCCGTGCAGGGTGCGGTTCCCACGACCGCTGCCTGGATACGCCCGGCTGCTGCAACCGGAGGCAGGGGTCTCCCGCGCCCCGCCCGGCGTCCATGACGAGCGTGCCGTCGCCGTCGGATCGCCCGGGGGGATGACCTGTTGACCAGGCCCTTCACCGGAACCCGTCGCGCTCAGAGGGTCTGGGCGCCGGGGCCGGGGTATGGCGACGCCGACTGACACCCGGAAGTGTTCACCGGAGGTGATGGAGCGTCAAGGTCGCGGACGGCAACGGTTCACCCGCGCGACACCGGCCCCCGCCGAGCGGGGTCAGCGCACCGCGACGACCGACGAGCCGTGCCCGAACAGGCCCTGGTTCGCGGTGATGCCCACTCGCGCCCCATCGATCTGCCGCGCCCCTGCCGTCCCCCTCAACTGCCAGGTGATCTCGCAGACTTGGGCGATGGCCTGGGCCGGCACGGCCTCCCCGAAGGACGCGAGACCTCCGCTGGTGTTCACCGGCACCCGCCCGCCCGGCGACGTCGCCCCGTCGCGCAGCAGCTTGGCCCCCTCGCCTTCGCCGCACAGTCCGAGGTCCTCGTACCACTGGAGCTCCAGCGCGGTCGACAGGTCGTACACCTCGGCCAGGGATATGTCCTCCGGGCCGATGCCCGCCTCCTCGTACGCCGCGCGCGCGATGGACGCCCGGAAGGTGCCGTCGGCGGGCTCGACGGCCACTGCCGAGTCGGTGGCGATGTCCGGCAGGTCGAGCACGGTGGTGGGGTACGTGGGCGTGACGGTGGACACCGCGCGGATGCGCACCGGGTCCGGCGCCCCGTGCCGCCGCGCGAACTCCATGCTGCAGAGCACCAGGGCCGCCGCCCCGTCCGAGGTCGCGCAGATGTCGAGCAGCCGCAACGGATCGGCGACGACGGCCGACGCGGCGACCTCGTCGGCCGTGACGGGCTTGCGGTAGCGGGCGTTGGCGTTGAGCGCTCCCGCCGCCGCGTTCTTCACCTTGACCTGGGCGAAGTCCTCCAGGGTGTCGCCGTGCACGGCCATGCGGCGGCGTGCGTACAGCCCGAAGTAGGCGGGGTTGGTCGCGCCGAGGACCCGGAAGCGCAGCCAGTCGGGGTCGTCGGCCCGGTCCCCGCCGGCTGGCCGGAAGAACCCCTTGGGCGCCGCGTCGGCGCCCACCACCAGGACCACGTCGGCCAGGCCCGCCAGGATCTGGGTGCGCGCCGTGTTGACGGCCTGGGCGCCGGACGCGCAGGCCGCGTACACGCTCGCCACGCGCGCGCCCTGCCAGCCGAGGGCCTTGGCGAAGGTGGCCCCCGCCACGTACCCGGGATAGCCGCCCCGGACCGTGTCCGCCCCGACGATCGAGCCCACGTCCCGCCAGTCGACCCCCGCGTCCGCGAGCGCCGCGCGCGCGGCCACCACTCCGTACTCGACGAAACCGCGTCCCCACTTGCCCCACGGGTGCATGCCCGCTCCGAGCACCGCCACCTCGCCGTTCACGCGCCCACCCCCACGGGTCGCCAGTGCCATGTCGTCCACGTCGTGTCGTCGTCCTCGTTCAGCACGCCCGGGACGACCTCCATCTCCATGCCGACCGCCAGATCGGCGACACGGACCCCGGGAGCCCCCTGTCCGAGCACCACCATGCGCTCCGCCGCCAGCTCCACAGCGATCAACGTGTAGGGCTGCCACGGAAGTTCCGGGTCGGAGACGTACGGCGCGGGAGGCCGGTAGCGCCCGTCGGTGTACGACCAGACGCGTCCGCGCCGCGAAAGACCCACCTCGGCCAGCTCCCCGCCCGGGCAGCCGGGGTTGCGGCAGAACCCGTCCTCGCGGGGGAAGAAGACGGCGGCGCACGCCGAACAGCGCGTGCCCAGAAGGCGGAAGTCGTCACCCTCCCCGGCGAACCAGTGGGGCACCACGGGTGTGTGCGTACGGGGCAAGGCTCCTCCAGGCACTCGATCTGACGGAACGTCAGAAGTGTGCCACGGGCCACCGGATTACGTCAGGGGGGTGCGCGTCCCGGGAACGGTGAACCGGACAGCCCTCTTTCGCGTCCGAGTATCGGAGAGGTCGTCCGGGGCCGACGGGGGTGGTCCCAGGCGGCCTCTCCTTGTGCCCCCTTGCCGCCGCGCTCACTTGCCGCGCAGCGACCGGGGCGAGACGGGGAAGTCGAAGTAGGTGTCGGGGAACAGCTCGGGCTTGTGGGTGAAGTGCCACCACTCCTCGGGGAGGTTGCTGAACCCCTGCCGGGCGAGCGCCGAGCGCAGCAGGTCACGGTTGGCCCGCTGCTTCCCCTTGATCCGGGGATCGTCCGTGTGCGCCAGCGGGTCGAAGCAGTCGAACCCCGTCCCCATGTCCACGGAGTTGTCGGGGAAGCGCTCACTCCGCGGCCCGAAACAGGGCCTGAGCCGCTCGCCCGGGACGTACGGGCGGGTCGGCAAGGCGGGTAGCCGCACCACGGTCAGATCCACCGTCGAGCCCCGACTGTGCCCGGACTTCTCCGCGATGTAGCCGTCCGCGAAGAGCCGCGACTTGTCGACATGGGGATAGAACTCCGCCTTCATGCGCTCGTCGCCCAGGTCCTTGGCCCAGCGCACGAAGTGATCGACGGCCCGCTGGGGCCGGTAACAGTCGTACACCTTCAGGGAGTAGCCCTTGCGCAGGAGCACCCGCTGCGCCTTGTGCAGCGCCTTCGCGGTGGGCGCGGTGAGGATGCACATCGGCTTGCGGTAGCCGTCGACGGGCTCACCCACGAAGTTGTGCGGCGTGATGTAGCGCATCTCCTGGATGATCGTCGGGTCCACGTCGCGCAGCGCGACGAACTCCGGCGGAGCCTTCGGCTCCGGCTTCGCGTGCGCGGGGGAGGGGGCGGCGGCCACGGCCAGCAGGGCGGCGGCACCGAGGGCGATGTTCCGCAGCGCGGGAACAAGTCGGGTCATGCCCCCTGCGTCTATCAGGCACACGGGGGCCCGCGAAAGACCGGCGCGTCGACGATCGGATACAGTCCGCGGCGTGTCCGCATCCCCACACCAGACCAACTCCCGTCCGCACTCCCACTGTTCGAGCTGTGGAGCCTCCTTCGGAGACCGGCCCGCGGACGGGCCCCGCACCTGCGCCGCCTGCGGCGCCGTCACCTACCGCAATCCGCTGCCCGTGGCGGTGGCCCTCCAGCCCGTGTACGACACCCAGGGCACCGGCCTGGTCGTCGTGACCCGCGCCATCACCCCCGCGCGCGGGGGCATCGCCCTGCCCGGGGGGTTCATCGACGACCGGGAGGACTGGCGCCACGCGGTCGTACGCGAACTCAAGGAGGAGACCGGCGTCGGCGCGGACAGCCGCGACGTCCGCCTGGCCGACGCCATGAGCGCCCCCGACGGGTACCTGCTGCTCTTCGGCCTGCTCCCCGAACGCCCCGCCGCCGACCTGCCGCTCTCCGCGCCGACGGACGAGACCGACGGCTGGAACGTGCTGCGCGGCCCGGACGAGCTCGCCTTCCCGCTGCACACACTGGCGGCCCGGGCGTGGTTCGAGGGCCGCTACTGAGCCCCCTGGCGCCCGCTCAACGCCCTAGCCCGCGCACCCGCACCGGACGCTCCGGTGCGGGCCCGGCGCCGCCGTCCTCCCGCTCCACGACCACACGTCCGCTGTTCCACCGCGTCGTGTACCGCTCCAACTCGCCCTCCTCCCACCCGTCCCCGGCGTCGGCCACCACGAGCCCCCCACCCGAAGCCCCCGCGGCCGGCGCCCACGCCTCCAGCTCCATACCGCCGTCAGCGCCCCGCACCGGCACCACCGAGCCCGCACGCGCCAACACCGGGATGCGCGACAACGGAGCGTCCAACAGCACCTTCCCGGGCCCCTCGTACGCCGCGCCCGTCACCGTGTCGTACCAGCGGCCCCGCGGCAGCTGAACCGTCCGCCGCACCGCCCCGCTCTCGAACACCGGCGCCACCAACAGGCAGTCCCCGAGCAGGAACGCGTCCTCGCAGTCCCGCAACACCCGGTCCTCCGGGGCGCCCCACCACAGGGGCCGCACATAGGGAGCGCCCGTACGCCGCGCCAGATGCGCGAGCGTCACGAAGTACGGCAGCAGCCGCCTGCGCTCCGCGAGCACCCCGCGCGCGTGCCCCAGCACCTCGTCGCCGAACTCCCACGGCTCGCGCCGCCCCGCCGTGATCGCCGCATGCGTACGGAACAACGGGAGATACGCCCCGAGCTGGAACCACCGCAGATACAGCTCCGGCGACGGAGTGCCGTCGAACCCGCCCACATCCGGACCCGAATACGGCACCCCGCACAACCCGAGCCCCAGGACCAGGGAGAGCGACGCCCGCAACCCCGCCCAGCTCGTCGAGACGTCGCCGGACCACGTCCCTCCGTAGCGCTGCATTCCCGCCCAGCCGGAACGCGAGAACAAGAAAGGCCGCTCCTCGGGGTGCAGCCGGCGCAGTGCCTCGTACCCGGCCCGCGCCATCGCCAGGCCGTACACGTTGTGGGCCTCCCTGTGGTCGCCACCCCGCCCCTCCAGGCAGTGCCGCGCCGAACGGGGCAGCGTCGTCTCGCCGAACGCCGCGAACGACACCGGCTCGTTCATGTCGTGCCAGAACCCCGAGAACCCCTGATCGAGGCGCTCCTCATAGAGCCCGCCCCACCACTCCCGCGCGCGCGGGTCGGTGAAATCCGGGTACACCGCCTCTCCGGGCCATACGACACCGCGCACCTGCCGCCCCGCGGCATCCCGCACGAAGGCGTCGGCCGCCACCCCGCC
This sequence comes from Streptomyces sp. NPDC041713, assembly GCF_055591085.1. Taxonomy (NCBI): domain Bacteria; kingdom Bacillati; phylum Actinomycetota; class Actinomycetes; order Kitasatosporales; family Streptomycetaceae; genus Streptomyces; species Streptomyces sp. NPDC041713. The sequence continues at coordinate 7,003 of NZ_JBVIZY010000012.1, read as the reverse complement.
GTCGTACACCGCGACCCCCGGCTCGGCCTTCACCGCGGGGTCGACGATCGAGACGAGCCGGGTGCCCGCCCTGCGCAACTCCCCGGCGAACTGGGGCAGCTTGGGGAAGCGCTCCTTGTCGACCGTGAACACCTTGTGCGCCTCGTAGTGGTCGATGTCCAGGTGCACGGCGTCCAACGGCAGCCCGCGCTCCTGATAGCCCGCGACGACCCGGCGCACCTCCTGCTCGCTGCCGAACCCCCACCGCGCGTGATGGTGCCCGAGAGCCCAGGACGGCGGCAGCGCCGAGGGACCCGTGAGCGACGCCCAGGAGTGCAGCACGCGCGCGGGAGGCCCGACCATCGCCCAGTACCGGAGCGGCCCGCCCCCCATCCGCACCTCGCACGAACCGGCCCGGTCGTGCCCCGACCCGTCACCCACCACCCCCTCGCACACCACGACATCGCCCTCCCACGCGTTGTCGTGGAACACCAGATGCGTGCCGGCGTCGGCCACCACCATCTGCACCGGCATGGTGATGTACAGCGGATCGTCGTCAGGACCGAACGAGCCGCCCGGGTCGGTGTTCCACAGCCGGTACGTCCCGTTCCGCAGCCGGGGCCCGCCGGAGCGCCCCCCGAGGCCGAAGAACCGCGCGTCCGCCGCCACCTCCGACCGCTGCACCCACCGCGCCGCCCCGCCCGCGACCGGCTCCCACCAGCGCGGCGGCAGATCACGCCGCAGCAGCACCCCGCCCGGCGTGTACAGCGCGACGCCCCCGAGCCGCGAGACGACGACGGTGACCCGCTCCGACACGACCCGCCAGCCGCCCTCCTTGTCCGGCTCCATGACGGCCCGCGGATCCGGCTCGGGACTCCGGCCCGACAACGCGTACGACGGCTCGGCCTCCGCACCGTCCCAGCCCAGGAAGACCGCGCCTCCGGCGGTCACCCGCACCCGCAGCTCCGCGCGGGCGAACCGCACCACGCCACCCCCGGACGCCGGCTCGATCGACGTCACGGCACCCGGCACCCGCGCCCGCTCCGCGCCACCCCTGGGCAGCGCCCGCGCGTCCGACCGCCATCTGCGCCACGAGGAGCGCACCGTGCGCAACCCCTGCGCCGTGCCGACCATGCCGACCGCCTTCACCGAACGCACCAGGTCACGACCGTTCATGCTGCTCACCCTGCCACCGAAGAAGCCGCGTGGGTGCCGCGTTCAGCTGCCGTTCACCTGGGGCGACGCCACACTGCGGCGAGGCCGACTGTGTGGGGCCCACCCTGGTGCGGAAGTCGATCACATGGCATCGTCCCTTTCAGCCGTGTTCACGCGCACACCCAGCACGTGCGCACTCCACGCATACGACGCGTACAGTCCGGGAGCCGCCCCATGACGTCCTCAGCGAACCCTGCGCCGCTCTGGCAGCCGAGCCCGGAGAGGATCGCCGCCGCGCAGGTCACCCGGTTCCAGGCCTGGGCGGCCGAGCACCACGGAGCCCCGGCCGACGGGGGATACGCGGCGCTCCACCACTGGTCCGTGACCGAGCTCGAGACGTTCTGGAAAGCCGTCACCGACTGGTTCGACGTCCGCTTCTCCACCCCGTACGCGCGCGTGCTCGGCGACCGCGCCATGCCCGGCGCCGCCTGGTTCCCCGGCGCCACCCTCAACTACGCCGAGCACGCCCTGCGCGCCGCCGACGACCCCACGCGCGCGGACGAGCCCGCCATCCTCCACGTCGACGAGAGCCAGGAACCGCAAGCGGTCACCTGGGCCGAACTGCGCCGCCAGGTCGGCTCGCTCACCGCCGAACTGCGCACCCTCGGCGTCCGCCCCGGAGACCGCGTCAGCGGTTACCTGCCGAACATCCCGCAGGCCGTCGTCGCCCTGCTCGCCACCGCGGCCGTCGGCGGCGTCTGGACGTCCTGCGCCCCGGACTTCGGCGCCCGCAGCGTCCTGGACCGCTTCCAACAGGTCGAACCGGTCGTCCTGTTCACCGTCGACGGCTACCGCTACGGCGGCAAGGAGCACGACCGCCGCGACACCGTCGCCGAACTCCGCTCCGAACTGCCGAGCCTGCGCGCCGTCGTCCACATCCCGCTGCTCGGCACGGACGCCCCCGAAGGCGCCCTGGAATGGTCGGCCCTCACCTCCGCCGACGTGGCCCCCACCTTCGAAGCGGTGCCCTTCGACCACCCCCTGTGGGTGCTCTACTCCTCCGGCACAACCGGCCTGCCCAAGGCGATCGTCCAGTCCCAGGGCGGCATCCTCGTCGAACACCTCAAACAGCTCGGCCTGCACTGCGACCTCGGACCCGACGACCGCTTCTTCTGGTACACCTCGACCGGCTGGATGATGTGGAACTTCCTCGTCTCCGGCCTCCTCACGGGCACCACGATCGTCCTGTACGACGGCAGCCCCGGCCACCCCGACACCGGCGCCCAGTGGCGCATCGCCGAGCGCACCGGAGCCACCCTCTTCGGCACCTCCGCCGCGTACGTCATGGCCTGCCGCAAGGCGGACGTCCACCCCGCCCGCGACTACGACCTCTCCCGCGTCACCTGCGTCGCCACCACCGGCTCCCCACTGCCCCCCGACGGCTTCCGCTGGCTGCACGACGCCTTCGCCGACACCCCCGGCGGCCTGTGGACCGCGTCCGTCAGCGGCGGCACCGACGTCTGCTCCTGCTTCGCCGGCGCGGTCCCCACCCTCCCCGTCCACATCGGCGAGCTCCAGGCCCCCTGCCTCGGCACCGACCTGCAGTCCTGGGACCCCCAGGGCAAGCCGCTCATCGAGGAGGTCGGCGAACTCGTCGTCACCAACCCCATGCCCTCCATGCCGATCCACTTCTGGAACGACCCGGACGGCACCCGCTACCACGACAGCTACTTCGACACCTACCCCGGCGTCTGGCGACACGGCGACTGGATCACCCTCACCTCACGAGGCTCGGTGATCATCCACGGCCGCTCCGACTCCACCCTCAACCGCCAGGGCGTCCGCATGGGTTCGGCCGACATCTACGAGGCCGTCGAACGGCTCCCCGAGATCCGCGAATCCCTCGTCATCGGCGTCGAACAGCCCGACGGCGGCTACTGGATGCCGCTCTTCGTCCACCTCGCCGAAGGCGCCACGCTCGACGACGCCCTGCGTGAGCGCATCAAGCGGACCATCCGCGCCGAGCTCTCCCCGCGCCACGTCCCCGACGAGGTCATCGAGGTCCCCGGCATCCCGCACACCCTCACCGGCAAGCGCATCGAGGTCCCGGTCAAGCGCCTCCTCCAAGGGGCGTCCATGGACAAGGCGGTCAACCGCGGTTCCGTCGACCGCGTCGAACTCCTCGACTTCTACGCCGACCTGGCCCGCGAGCGCGCCTGACGCACACGCCTTTCCCCAGCTCAACACCGGTTGTCAGTGGCTCTGGTTACTGTGAGTGAGCATTGATCGACCGAATGCAGGGGGAAGCATGACGCACGCACGACACGACACGATGCGCCGCGCACTGCGCCGCGAAGTCGCCGGAACCATCGGCCTGCTGGCCGACGAGGAGGACTTCGCGGCCATGCGCCGCTACCGCACCTTCACCTTCGACGACCACCAGACCTACCTCCAGCAGGTCGAAGGCCTCCTCAAGACCTTCGCCTCCCAGGGCAGGCACACCACGGTCGCCCTCTTCGACCCCGAGGACTACGCCCAGTACTGCGCGGAGAGCGGCCTGGACCCGGATGCCCCGGCCAGCCGCAGCCGCTTCACCGCCGAACTGGCGGCAGGCGGCCCCACCGTGCCCTACGAGGGCCAGCCCCTCGCCGACCTCGTCCCCGATCTGGTCGACGAGGCGGTCCGCCAGGCCACCTGGGAGTACGCGACGGTGACCCTCGCCCGCATCGGCACCTGCGCGACCTGCGGAGAAGACATCGGACGAGCCGCCTTCACCCGCGCCTCCCGACTGATCACCCGAGCCCTCGACATCCCCGGCCCTGGCACCCGGCACCTGGTGTGCAGCGTGCCCTCCGACCCCGAGACCCTCCTCGCCGCACTCCACGTCGAGATCGACGCCGAAGGCCGCGCACTGCTCGACGACACCGAAGCCATGGAGTTCGCCACCGTCCTCGCGGTCGGCATCGCCACCCACCGGGCGGCCGGCATGGTGCTGCGCTCCAGCGCCGACGGCACCCGCGACCGCGTCCAGGGCTGGCGGATGGACGGGGGCAGGCTCCAACCCCTCACTGCCGCCGAGGTCTTCGACGCGTACTGCACCGACGCCCTCTCCGGAGAGCTCGTCGCCCCGGAATCCAACGTCGACTACTGCGCGGCACCCGACCTCGACGACGCCCCCGACACCGGACACACCCACTGAACGCACCAGGGGCGCCCCACCGCAGCGGTGGGGCGCCCCTGGGACAGGACAAGCGGACGACTACTCGCCCGACAGCACCGCCTGCGCGGCCTTGCGGGCCTCCTCGGCGCTGTCCGCGGCACGCGCCGCCGACGCGGCACGCTCGCACTGCGCCAGCGTGTACTTGTCGAGCGTCGCACGCACGTAAGGAATGGACGCCGCACCCATCGAGAGCGAGGTGACACCCAGACCGGTCAGCACACAGGCGAGCAGCGGATCCGAAGCGGCCTCACCGCACACGCCACAGCTCTTGCCCTCGGCGCGCGCCGCCTCGGCGGACAGCGACACCAGGTCGAGCAGCGCCGGCTGCCACGGGTCCTGCAGCCGGGACACGGCACCTACCTGCCGGTCGGCGGCGAAGGCGTACTGCGCGAGGTCATTGGTGCCCAGTGACAGGAACTCGACCTCCTGGAGGATCGAGCGCGCCCGCAGCGCGGCCGACGGAATCTCGACCATCGCGCCGAACTTCGCCTGCAGCCCCGCCTCACGGCACGCGTCCGCGAACGCCTTGGCGTCGATGCGGTCCGCCACCATCGGGGCCATGACCTCGAGGTAGACGGGCAGCCCCTCGGCGGCCTTGGCCAGCGCGGTCAGCTGCGTGCGCAGCACGTCGGGGTGGTCGAGCAGCGACCGCAGGCCCCGCACGCCGAGCGCCGGGTTCGGCTCGTCGCCCGGCGTCAGGAAGTCCAGCGGCTTGTCCGCGCCGGCATCCAGCACACGGACGACGACACGCCCCTCGGGGAAGGCCTCGAGCACCTTGCGGTACGCCTCGACCTGCTTCTCCTCGGACGGCGCCTTCGTGCTGTCGTCGAGGAAGAGGAACTCGGTACGGAACAGGCCGACACCCTCGGCACCGGCCTCGACGGCGGCCGGCACGTCGGCGGGACCGCCGACGTTGGCCAGCAGCGGCACCTTGTGCCCGTCGGACGTCGCACCCGGCCCGGTCGCCGCGGCCAGCGCCGCCTTGCGCTCGGCGGCGGCAGCCTCGAGCTGCTCCCGCTTCTCGATGCTCGGGTCCACGAAGATCTCACCGGTGCTGCCGTCGACGGCCACAACCGTGCCCTCGACGAGCTCACCGGCGCCCGGCAGCGCGACGACGGCCGGCACCCCGAGCGCCCGCGCGAGGATCGCGCTGTGGCTGGTGGGCCCACCCTCTTCGGTGACGAAACCGAGCACCAGCGCCGGGTCGAGCAGCGCGGTGTCGGCGGGCGCCAGGTCACGCGCGATCAGCACGTACGGCTGGTCGCTGTCCGGGACACCTGGCATCGGCACGCCCAGCAGGCGCGCGACGATGCGGTTCCGCACGTCGTCGAGGTCGGCGACGCGGCCGGCCATGTACTCACCGGCACCGGCGAGCAGTTCGCGGTAGTGGGAGAACGCGTCGTAGACGGCGCGCTCGGCCGTGCTGCCGACGGTGATGCGCCGGTCGACGTCCGACATCAGCTCCGGGTCCTGAGCGATCATCGCCTGCGCCTCGAGGACCGCCTGGGCCTCGCCACCGGCCAGATTGCCGCGCGCATTCAGGTCGGCCGCCACAGCTTCCACGGCCTGGCGAGCGCGCCCCTGTTCACGCTCGGCCTCCTCCGCGGGAATCTGCTTGGCCGGCGGCTCGAGAACCGCCGTGCCCATGTGCCGAACCTCGCCGATCGCCACACCGTGGCTCACACCGACGCCTCGCAGCGTTGTCTCCATTTCACCCGTCTCCGGTAGTGCGACGGGCCGAGCCGTCGCGGTGGTTGTCGTGCCTGCCGTCAGCGACGGCGATGACGTCACTGCCAGCTGAAGAGCGCGTCGCCGGACTTCACTTCGCCGTCCTCGACGAGATCGGAGAGCGATTCGGCCGTGGCCTCGAGCGCCACGATCGGGCACACCGGGGACTTGCCTGCGGCCTCGACGGCCGACGGGTCCCAGCGCACCACGGCCTGGCCGCGCTGCACGGTGTCGCCCTTGTTCACGAGGAGCTCGAAGCCCTCGCCGTTGAGCTGCACGGTGTCGATACCGAGGTGCGTCAGCACACCGTGACCCTGGTCGTCCACCACCACGAACGCGTGCGGGTGGAGAGAGACGACGATGCCGTCCACGGGAGAGACGGCCTCGGAAGGCTCGCGCACGGGATCGATGGCAGTGCCAGGCCCGACCATCGCGCCCGAGAACACGGGATCAGGTACTGCAGAGAGCCCGATGGCGCGTCCTGCAAGCGGGGACGAAACACTGGTCATGGCATGCCTCCCAGGGGGTGGAGATTCGTAGTCGTCGCCACTACCTGTCCTGGACGACGCACTGTTCAGAAGCGTAAGTCATAAGAAGTCCCGGTTCCGCACGATGGGTCCCGGTTGCGGGACGTAGAGGCAGTGCACAAACGATTTGCGCCCACCGGGGACCCGATGTAGAGTCGGACTCCTGCCTGAGGCCGTGGGACGCGGTAAGCGCCCGGCTTCGGCGGCAACCTTCACGTCAGATCCTATCCCCGGGTCCGCCTCCGCATGTCTGCGGTGGGAGTGGTCAGGGAGCCGAATAAGACCTGATAAAGTCGGAGCCGCCGGAAAGGGAAACGCGAAAGCCGCAAGGCCGGAGCGGGAACCGGAAAGGCACCGAGGAAATCGGACACGAAAGAGTCTGATAGAGTCGGAA
>NZ_JBVIZY010000011.1:0-264636 GCF_055591085.1 Streptomyces sp. NPDC041713 | reverse complement strand
ATGTCGATCTCCTCGCTCAGCTCCCCCTCCGCCACCGCCTCGCGCAGCACGTCCTCCACCACCGTGATGGCCCGCTCGCGCACCACCATCAGCGTCGACTGCCAGGCCCGGTTGGTGCGCCACAGCTCGGCGACGTAGAGCTGGGTGAGCGCCGGGTAACGGGAGATGAAGTCCAGCCCGGCCCGGATCATCGCGTCCAGTGCGTCGATCCTGCTGCCGCCCCGTCCGGTGACCTCCTCTGCGGCCGCCTGCAAGGAGGTCGCCAGCATCTCGATGCCGTGCCGCAGCAGCTCTTCGAAGAGAACGTTCTTGCTCGCGAAGTTGTAGTAGACGGTGCCCTTCGCGACGCCTGCCCGCTCGGCGATCTCGTCCACCGTGGTGGAGGAGAAGCCCTGTTCGGCGATGAGCGTGACCGCGGCCTCGAAGAGCTTGCGCCGGGTGGCGTCGCGGCGTGTGTTGGAGCTGTCCATGGGGGCGATTGTGCCGGTCCCCGGTGGGTGCGCGCTCACAGGCTCAGCTCGGGGTGAAGGTCCTTCATCCGCACCACCTGGCGGCCGCGCGCCGTCAGGGACGTCAGCGCGAGCGCCCCCGCGGTGAACGCCAGCAGCACCACACTGCCCTGCCATACGGGCGCGAGATCCCCTCCCGTGATGAGCCGGCGCAGCCCCTCCACGATGTAACTCATCGGCAGGTAGGGGTGGATGGCGGCGAAGAACCCGGGGCTGGTCTGCACCGGGTAGGTGCCGCCCGCCGAGGTCAGCTGGAGCATCAGGACGACCAGGGTCAGCACCCGGCCGGCCGGTCCGAAGAACGCGCCCAGCAGCTGGATGATGGCGGTGAAGCAGGCCGTGGCCAGCAGCAGGAAGCCGACGGTGCCCGCCGAGCGGGCCATCTCCAGGCCGAGGCCCCAGTGGAGGACGGCCATCAGCGCCAGCACCTGCACGACGCCGATGGCGTAGGCCGGCAGCCATGAACCGAGGGCGATCCGCCAGCCCGGGGCGCCCGCGGCCAGTGCGCGCTTGCCCAGCGGCTGGAGCAGCATGAAGGCGACCATCGCGCCGACCCAGAGGGAGAGCGGGATGAAGTACGGCGCCAGGCCGGTGCCGTAGTTGGGCGCCTTGTGCATCGACTTGGCGGCCAGCTCGACCGGGTCGGCCATCACCTCGGTGCGGGCGTCGCGGTCCTTCTTGTTGTAGTCGGGGATCTTGGTGACACCGTCGTGCAGGCCGTCGGCCAGCTGGTTGGTGCCGTCCTTGAGCTTGAAGAGACCGCCGGTGAGCTTGTCGGCACCGTCCTTGGCGACGCCCAGACCGCTGTGGAGCTTGTCGGCGCCGTCGGCGAGCGAGCCGATGCCGTCGGCGAACAGTCCGGCGCCCTGGGAGACCTTGTGGGCCCCGGCGTTGAGCTGGTTGATCTGGCCGATCGCCTTGTCCGCCCGGTTCGCGATGCCCGGTGCCTCGTTGGCGACCCGCACGGCGCCGTCGTGCAGCTCACGCACCTTGGTGCGCAGCTGTCCGAAGTCCGTGTGGGCGACGGTGTCGTTGACCTTCTCCGCCGCATCGGCGGCGAGGGCACTGCCGTCCGCGAGTGCCTTCAGCTTGGTGCAGTCGGGGTCGGTGGAGACCAGGCCGCCGCAGCGTTCCCGGTACAGGTCCGCGGCGTTGTCGGCGTTCTCGCGTGCCCGGGCGGCGGCCTTGGCGGAGTCCCCCGGCAGCTTGCCGAGGTCCTCGTCGAGCCGCTGGCTGAGGTCGGCGACGATCTGTGCCTTCTCGCCGATCTCCTTGCCGTGCTCCCTGAGGTAGGGGAGGTCCTTCTTGGCGATGCCGTGCACCTTGTCGGCGAGCATCTGCGTACCGTCCGCGACCTGGCCCGCGCCCTGGCTCAGCTGCCGGGCCTTCGCGGCGGCCTGCGCCGCGCCCTTGCTGACCTTGTCGGCGCCCTTGTTCAACTTGCCCAGACCGTCGGCCAGTTCACCGGTCTTGTCCTTGGCGGTGCCGAGCCCGTCATCGACCTTCCCGGCCCCGTCCGCCGCCTCGGCGGTCTTGTCGTGCAGATCGGAGAACGAGATGAAGATCTTGTCGAGCATGGCCCGCGCCGAGGTGGCGGAGGTCTTGGCCCGGACCTCGGAGAAGACCGTCTTGGAGATCGAGCCGACGACGTAGTTGTTGGCGTCGTTCGTACGGACCTTGAGCGCGCCCGTCTGCGGGGTGTCCCCGGAGCTGGAGACGATCCGCTTGCTGAAGTCCTTCGGGACGGTCAGCGAGAGGTAGTACGTGCCGTTCTCAAGTCCCTTGGCGGCGTCCGCGGAGCTGACGTCCTCCCAGTGGAACTTCTTGCTGTCCTTGAGGTTCTCGGACAGGTCGTCGCCCGCGGCGATCTTCTTGCCGTCGGAGGTGGCGCCCTGGTCCTCGTTGACGAGAGCCACCGGGATCTTGTCCAGACGGCTGTAGGGGTCCCAGAAGGAGCACAGGTACAGGGCTCCGTAGAGCAGCGGTATCAGCATCAGGGCGACCAGGCCCAGGCGGGGAAGCTTTCCCCTGCCGAAACGCTTGAGCTCAAGCGCGGCCAGTCTCGGCGAACGCATGCGCTGCCTCCTCCTCGGTGGTGTCGTCCTGGAGCGGGGTGGGGGCGGCGGCTTCGGTGTCCGGCTGCCTGGTCCGGACGGTCAGCACGTCCGCCGGTGCGTCACTGCCGGCCGCCACGACGGTGGTGCCCTCGCGCGCGAGGCCGCGCAGCAGCTGCCAGGCCTCGGTGCGCTCGGTCCCGGTCAGCTTGAGGTCCACGTCGTCGACGGCCAGCAGCTGCGGGCCGTGCATGACCCCGAGCGCGACGGAGAGCCGCAGCGCCTCGATCCGCTCCAGGTCGCGTACGGCCGTCCGCAGTCCCCTGGCCAGGGTGGCGGGGTCGAGCCGGACGGCCGCGAGGGCGGCGTCGATCCGGGCCCGGGTGGCCTCCTTGTGGCGCTTGCCCCAGGGGAGCGAGCCCTGGAGGCGGTGGCCCAGCAGGGCCTGTTCCTTGAGGTGTTCGCCGACCGTGAGGGCCGGTTCGAGGTCGGCGACGCCCGGTACGTGGGCGATGGCGGTACGGGCGCGCACCGAGCCCATCCGCTTGGGCAGCGGGAATCCGGCGACCTCCGCGTCGCCCTCGGTGATCCGCATCCGGCCGGTGAGGGCCAGCAGCAGACAGGTGCGGCCGGAGCCGGACGGACCCTGGACCGCGATCAGGGTGCCCGGTTCCGCGGCGATGTCGACGCCTCTGAAGGCCCACCCCCGCGGGCCCTCCACTCCGATTCCCCTGGCGTTGACCGCCGCCCCCTGGCGGGTGGTGTTCACCGACACCCCTCCCCTTTTGATCTGACTGGTCAGTCTAAAAGTGTGCCGTATGCGGGGCCTTCTTGGCCAATCGGGGTGGGGAGGTGAGCCCTCCGGGCAAGTTCGTACGGATCGACCCGTGACCCGGACGGGGGAATCGTCCTAGGGTGCCGTGCAGGCGGGGGCCTGATGATGTTCAAGGTGATGCCCGTGTCGCGAGGGTGCGGCACGGGCCGCGCACAGACGACGGAGAACCATGGAACATTCGGCACAGCACCCCGTGGACCCGCCCCCGCGGCAGCCCGCGGGGCAACGGACCGGGCCCGGCGCGCGCCGCTCCCGCAAGCTGGTCGCCCCACTGCTCGCCACGGCCCTGGTCGCGGTCCTCGCGCCCGTCTCGGCCTCGGCCTCCGCACCGGTGCCCGCGCCCCAACGGGCCGGCGGCGCGCAGGGCCCCTGCCTGAAGGGCGACGACCGCGACGGCTGGACCGCCACCGCCCACAAGATCGACCCCCAGGACAGCCACCACGCCTTCGTCGGCAGCGGCTACCTCGGGCAGCGGGTGCCGCCCAACGGCACCGGCTACGCCGCACCCGGCGGCGAGACCGGCTGGCCGCTGAAGACGCCCGAATACGACGGCTCCTTCGTCTCCGGCCTGTACGCCAAGGGACCCAAGAACGTGAAGGGCCGGCAGGCCATCGCCGCCATCCCCACCTGGACCACCCTCGATGTCGCCACCGGCGGCAAGGACACCGGAGGCAAGGAGTCCGGCGGCAAGGACACCGGCCGCACCATGGACGTCGGGTTCCGCACGGACGGGACGAAGACCGAGGGCGCGGTGGCCTCCACCCTGCGCACCGGCCCCGGCGTCCAGGCGCAGCAGCCCCGGCGGGAGCCGCAGAAGGAACAGCTGAGCAACCGGCAGCGGGTGTCCTTCCCGGTCCGCAGCGGCCGCTCGTACGAGCTGACCAAGTACGTCGGCGTGGACACCGCGCTCACCTCCCGCTCCCCGCGCGACGCCGCCGACGCCGCCTCGCGCCGGGCCGCAGGACGCGGCTGGGACGCCCTCTTCGCCCGGCACACCGCCGCCTGGCAGCGGCTGTGGCGCAGCGACATCGAGGTGAAGGGGCGGCGCGACCTCCAGTCCTGGGTGCGCTCGGCGCAGTACGGACTGCTGTCCTCCACCCGCGCCGGCAGCGGCAACAGCATCGGCCCCACCGGCCTGACCAGCGACAACTACGCCGGTGAGGTCTTCTGGGACGCCGAGACCTGGATGTACCCGGGCCTGCTCGCAAGCCACCCGGAGCTTGCCAAGTCGATCGTCGACTACCGCTACAAGACCCGGGACGGGGCCCGCGCCAACGCCCAGAAGCTGGGCTACAAGGGGCTGTTCTACCCCTGGACCAGCGGCAGCAAGGGCGATCTGTGGAACGAGTGCCACAGCTGGGACCCGCCGCACTGCAAGACCCAGAACCACCTCATGGGCGACATCTCCCTCGCCACCTGGCAGTACTACCTCGCCACCAAGGACACCGCCTGGCTGAAGTCCCGCGGCTGGCCGGTCCTCAAGGGCATCGCCGAGTTCTGGGCCTCCCGGGCCACCCGTAACGCCGACGGCAGCTACTCCGTCAAGAACGTCGCCGGTCCTGACGAGTACAGCAACGGCGTCAACGACGGGGTGTTCACCAACGCCGGCGCCGCCACCGCGCTGCGGCACGCCGCCCGCGTCGCCGCGATCCTCGGCGAGAAGGCACCGGCCTCCTGGAAGACCATCGCCGACAAGCTGCGCATCCCCTACGACAGCAAGAACAAGGTCTTCCAGCAGTACGACGGCTACAAGGGCAGCACCATCAAGCAGGCCGACACCGTGCTGCTGATGTACCCGCTGGAATGGCCGATGTCGCAGACACAGGCGGCCCGCACGCTGGACTTCTACGCCGGGCACACCGACCCGGACGGCCCGGCCATGACGGACTCGGTGCACGCGATCGACGCCGCCGGGATCGGTGAGGCGGGCTGCTCCACGTACACCTATCTGGAACGGTCCATCAAGCCGTTCGTGCGCGGGCCCTTCGCGCAGTTCTCGGAGGCGCGCGGTGACAAGGCCGGCGCCGAGGACCCGCTGGCGGGCTCGCCCGCGCACGACTTCCTGACTGGCAAGGGTGGCTTCCTGCAGGTCTTCACCAATGGCCTGACCGGCCTGCGGATGCGCGAGGACCGCGTTCGCCTCGACCCGATGCTGCCGCCGCAGCTCGGGCGCGGCGTCACTCTGCGCGGGCTGACCTGGCAGGGGCGTACGTACGACATCGAGCTCGGCGCGCACCGCACGACCGTGCGGCTCACCCACGGGGAGCCGATGACGATCGACACGCCGCAGGGCGAGCAGATCGTCAGCAAGGAGGCGCCCGCCGTCCTCAAGACCCGCCGCCCCGACCTCACCCCCACCACGAACAAGGCCCGCTGCACCAGTGCCGCGGCCTCCTCCCAGCAGCCGGGCATGTACGCGGGCGCGGCCGTGGACGGCAACACGGCCACGGCATGGGTCCCCGACGGCCCCACCGGCCAGCTGACGACGGACCTCGGCAAGCCGGTCCACATCACGAAGGTCACCCCGACCTGGACCGACACCAAGCCGACCGCGCACACCGTCGAACTCTCCCTGGACGGCCGGCACTGGCACCGCTCGCAGGCCGGCGACGACCGGTCGGCCCGCTTCGTACGGGTGACGGTGCGCGGTGACGCGGACGCGAAGAAGCACCCGGGAATCGCCGAGCTGAAGGTGAACTGACGTGCCCGGAGGCTCGTACGGCCTCCGGGGCGCACCGCGCCGCCCGCCGATCCGGAAATCTCCGGGAACCAACGCCCTCTCCTCCCCGACTGCTGAGGGGAACAGGGAGGTGGCATGGAGGGACTGGACGTCCGGATGCGCGACGTCGTCTGTCGGCACGGCCGGGTCGAGGCGGTGCACGACGTCGACCTCGACGTCGCGCCGGGCCAGCGGGTGGCGATGACCGGCACCAACGGGTCGGGCAAGACCACGCTGCTGCGCGCGGTCATCGGCCTGCACCGGCAGTTCGCCGGGCGCATCCTCGTCGGCGGGCGCAGCACCGGGAACGCGGCGGAGTGGGCCTGGCGCCGGCGGGCCTGTGCGTGGATCCCGCAGAAGCCCGCCGTGGGCCGGTTCCCGCTGCTCGCGGGCGAGTTGCTGCGCAGCAGCGGCGCACCCTCGGAAGCGGGTGAGGCGGCGCGGAAGCTGGGCGTGGGCCCCCTTGTCGACCGGCCGCTGCACACCCTCTCCGGCGGACAGCTCCAGCGCATGTATCTGGCGCGGGCCGTCGGGTGCGTGGCGGCGGGCGCCGGGGTACTGCTCGCCGACGAGCCCACCGCCGCGCTCGACTTCGCCGGCCAGGAGGAAGCCGCCGACGTGCTGCTCGGGCTTCCGGTGACCGTCGTGGTCGTCACCCACGACCGGGCGCTCGCCGACCGCTGCGACCGCCTCCTGGAGATGGCCGCGGGACGGCTGCGGGAGGTCCGGTGACCCCCCTGGCCGCCGCCGACGTCGGCGAGCTGCTGCAGCTCGTACCCGTCCAACGGGCCGGATTCGCTTTGCTGTTGGCCGCTGTCGGCCTGCCGGTGGTCGGTGTCGTCATCGTCGGGCTCGACATCATGCCGGTGCGGTTCGCGATGATGCACGTCGCGCTCCTCGGGATCGCGATCGGCCTGCTGACCGGTCTCGATCCGATGTTGTGCGCCCTGGTGGCCTGCGCGCTCGCCGGCGCGGGCGTCGCGCCGCTTGCCCGCACGCCGGACGGCCTCTCCGGCGCGATGGGCCTGGTGATGAGCCTGGCCATCGCCGCCGCGCTGCTCGTGCTCTCGGTCTCGGGGGTGAACGCGGCCGGCGCGTTCGCGCTGCTGTGGGGGTCCATCCTCTCGGTGGCCGCGGCCGACCTGTGGGTGCTCGCCGCGCTGGCCGTGGCCGTACCCGGCCTGTTCTGGTGGCGGCGGCGCGACATCGCGCTGCTGCTCCACGACCGGGAACTGGCCGTCTCCAGCGGAGTGCGGGTCGACGGGCTCACCTTCGTCCTGCTCGTCCTGGTCGCGGTGGCGGTCGCCGGAGCCATCAAGCTCACCGGCGCGCTGCTCGTCGACGCCCTGACGCTGCTGCCCGCCCTGGCGGCCCGTCGGCTCGGCACCTCCCTGACCTCCATCACCGCCTGGGCGGTCGGCATCGGCGTCGTCGTGAACCTCACCGGGTTCCTCGTCGCGCTCCGCTTCGACCTGCCGCCCGGCCCCGTCCTCGTCCTCACGGCCGGCGTGCTGGTCCTCGCCGTCCACCTCATACCCGAACGGAGCATCACCTCATGGCGCGCACCCGCGGCCGCATCACTCCCCTCCTCGCACTGACCCTCGCGGCCGGCCTGACCCTGACGGCCACCGCCTGCGGTGGTGACAGCGACGCTTCGGACGGCGCGAAGTCCTCGGGCGGAGCCGGGGGACCGGTCGTCGTCGCCACCACCACCTGGGAGGGCGCGTTCGCCAAGGCGGCGGGCGCGAAGGACGTCGAGGTCATCGTCCCGTCCTCGGCCCAGCACGCCCCGGACTACGACCCGAAACCCTCCGACCTGGCCGCGGTCGCCAAGGCCGACTTCGTGCTCTACGCCCCCTTCGAGCCGTACGCGGAGCAGATCAAGGAGGCGGCGGGCTCCGACGCGGAACTCGTCGAGGAGAAGCTCGACAACGATCCGGCCAAGGTGAAGGCCGAAGTGACCCGGCTGGGCAAGCTGTTCGGCACCGAGACGGCCGCGGCGAAATGGAACAAGTCCTTCGACGCCGAGTACGCCGCCCTCCGCGAGGACCTCGAAAAGGCGTGGCCCGACGGCAAGGCGCCGACCGTGGTCGCCCAGGTCTACTCGGCGTGGTCGGCGAAGATGGCGGGAGCGCGGATCGTCGGCACGTACGGTCCCGAAGCGGTGACGGCGAAGCAGCTGGCCGACCTGTCCAAGAAGAAGCCCGCCCTGGTCCTGGACAACGTGCACATGTCGACCGGCAAGGTGCTGCCCGACTCGGGCGCGCGCCAGGTGGGAATCGTCAACTACCCGGCTCAAGACCTGGACTTGCTGGCGGTCTACCGCGATGCGGCGGGGGTGGTGGAGAAGGCCATGAAGGCGTCCGCCTGAGCTGAGTTGAGCTGAACTGAACGGGTAGCGGGGGTGCCACCTCCGTCTGAAGCTTCGTCAAGAAACAAGTGGGCCCGCCCGGATACTCCAGGCGGGCCCTCGCTTGCGTCCCCTGTCACCCAGCGGATCAACCCGCCGTCGCGACAGGCTGCCGCTCTTCCGCCGGCCCCGCGACCCGCTCCCGCAACGCGGCGCGGTCCGGTTTGCCCGCCGGGGTGAGCGGCAACTCCGCGAGGAGGAGCAGCCGTTCGGGGTGCTTGCGCCGTTCCAGGCCGCGTGCGTCGAGGTGTGCTCCCAGTTCCTCCAGCGTGGGAGCGGCGTCGTCCCGCGCCACCACGCAGGCGGCGAGGCGTTCGCCCATGAGGGGGTCGGGCACCCCGACACACACCACGTCACGGACCGCCGGGTGCGCGGAGAGCTCGACCTCCACCTCGGCGGGGCTGATGTTGGCGCCGCCCCGGATCACGACGTCCTTGAGCCGTCCGACGATCCGCAGCGCGCCGTCCTGCGCGATCACCCCGAGGTCTCCGGTGCGCACCCAGCCGTCCGACGTGCGGTACCGGGCGTCGAGTTCGGGCGCGGCGACGTAGCACAGCGGCGTCATGGGGCCGCGGGCGACGATCTCGCCGACCGTGCCCGGTGCCGCCTCGACGAGCTGGGGCGTGCCGGGCACCGCTATGCGTATGTCGGCCACCCGCCGGTCGGGGTGCCCCGCGAGGATTCCAGGGCCCGCGCCGTCGGTCGCCTCGTGGTTCTCGAGCCCCGTATGGCAGTTGACGCCGTCCGCGGAGCCGTAGAGATTCACGACCGGGCAGCCGAAGGCCTCGCGCGCCTCCGCCGCCGTCGACGCGTCCAGCGGTGAGCCGCCGACGACCAGGGCGGTGGGCGGGGCCAGGTCGGGGTGGTCGCCCCGCGCGAGCCGGTCGAGGAGCATCCGGATCATCGTGGGTACGCCCAGAAGGTGGGTCGGCCGGTGCTCGGCGAGCGCCTCCAGTGCGGCCTCGGGGGTGAAGTGGTCGAGCAGGACCAGGGTTCCGCCGTGCCGGGCGAGCGTGACGGCGGTGCCGTTGCTGCCGAACGCGGAGGCCAGCGGCACCAGGAACAGACACCTCGGCGGCCGTCCGTCCGGCATGAGGGAGCCGAGGAAGTTGCCGCGGCCTCCGGCGAGCGCGTTGTGCGAGTACGCCACCATCTTCGGCTCGGACTCCGAGCCGGAGGAGACGAGGATGCGTGCCGCGGAGTCGGGGTCGGGCCGGGCCGGTACGAACGCCTTCGGGTCGGTGCGCAGCAGCCGGGCGAGCGGCACGCTCCCCTCGGGGGCGTCGCCCGCCGCGATCACCGTGCGTAGCGCGGGCAGTTCACCCGCGAGCGCCAGCAGGTCGGCGGCGTGCCGGCTGCCCCGGTGCTCGGCCACCGCGATCACCGCGACCGCTTCCGATCTGCGCAGCAGCGAGGCGGCCTCCCGGCCGCCCCGGCCGACCGGGAAGGGCAGGGCCACGGCGCCGACGGCGGCCAGCGCCAGGTCCGCGATGACGGCGGTACGCCCGTTGGGCAGTTGGACGCCCACCACGTCCCCCGCGCGCACGCCGAGCTCCGTGAGCCCGGCGGCCAGACATCGGACCTTGCGGTCCAGGGCGGTGTAACAGAGCTTCCCCTTGCGGTCGATCACGGCGGTGGCGTGCGGATCGGCGATCTGGCGTGCCCGGTAGAGGCTGTAGACGTCGAGGTCGGGGCAGGTGCCGTCGACGGCCCAGGCGCGGCGCAGCTCGGTGGGGAGGAGGTCGTGCAGGTCCACGGTCACAGGAAGCTCCAGGGGGCGGGCACGGCGGGGGCGCCGTGGCTGTCGCGGCTGATGGCGTCGGAGGAGAGCAGATCGGCGATGTCCGTGACGACGGGTACGGCGGACAGGCCGCGGTCGCGCAGCAGGTGCAGGGCCCGTTCGGTGGAGAGCTGTTCCAGGGCCGGGCCGGTGGGCGGCGGCTCTGGGGCCGGTCCGGGGGACGGTTCGGAGGACGGTTCCTGCACGTTGTACGGGAGCGTGCAGTGGTCGGCGAGGGCGATGATGCCGTCGGCTGTGGGCAGCGGCCGCCGGAAACCGGCCGGTCGTCGCGGTTCGAGCCCCTGCGCCGCCCTCGTCCGCGCCGGCGCGGTGAGCACGTCGGCGGCGCCGAGCAGGGAGGAGTCCACGCGAACGCCCACTCCGGTGCGCTCGCGCAGCAGCAGGCCCGCGAGGATGGCCTCGGCGCCGAGCAGGCCGCCGAGCACGTCGAGCAGGGTCATGAGGGACGGCGCGGGCAGTTCGTCGGCAGGACGCGCGGCGGCGCCCAGGCCGGCCCGGGCCTGCACCATGAAGTCGGTGCCCAGCGGGGCGCCGGGCAGCCGGTCGGCCCAGCCGCTCGTGTAGGCGTACACCAGGCCGGGATTGACGGCGGCCAAATCAGTGTCATCCAGGCCGAGTTGAGTGGCCTTTCCCGGCGCCCAATTGTGCAGGAACACATCGGCTTCGGCCGCCAGGGCGCGCAGCCGGTTGCGGTCCGCCGCCGACTTGATGTCCACCTCGACGGCGCGCTTGCCCCGGTTCAGGGCCAGCCAGCGTGCCGAGACGCCCGAGCAGGCGGGCGGCATGCCGCGCAGCGGATCACCGCCCGGCGGCTCCACGCGGACCACGTCGGCGCCGAGCAGCCCCAACAGGTGAGCGGCGAGCGGGGCTTGGATGCGGCGGCCCGCCTCCAGGACGGTGAGCCCGGCGAGCGGCGCACTCGCGGCAACGACGGGGGAGCGAGGTACGCCAGGTGCCTCGGGAGCCCCGGGGGAGCGAGGTACGCCAGATGACTCGGAAGCTCCGGGGGAGGCGGCACCGTACGACGACCCCGCTCGCGCGCTCACTTCCCACGGCGCCCGGCCGTCGAACTCGTCCGCCCGCTCCTGGAGTGACCACAGCCGGCACACGTCGGCACCGACCGCGCCCGCCGCCTGCCGCACCCGTTCCCACGCATGCCCCCGTGCCGCCTCGTGCAGTGCGTCAGGGAAGGGTGCACACGCCGTCGCGTACCGGAACTGAAAGGGCCGCCATCCGCGTCGCACGGCCTCCTCGGGCGCCCCCAGCGTGCGCCAGAAGACCGCCCACACCCCGGGATCGAGCGTCTCCAGCTCGAAGACGACTCCGTCGGACGACGTGAACGGCGGCCCCCCGGCGGCGAGTTCGGCGGCCTCGCCCTCCTCGGCCCCCGCGGCAGCCAGATACTGGGAGACGGCGAGCAGCCCCGCCCGCTCCGCCGTCACCTCGACCTCGGCGGCCTGTCCTCCGCGGGCCCGGGCGAGGAGCGCGGCCAACAGGCCCTGCACGGTGAGGATCCCGGTGGCGGTCGCCGCGTAATCCACGGCGAGGCCACGCGGTCCGCCGTCACGGCGCCCGTGCACCGCCATGATGCCGGTGACCGCTTGGACGGTCGCCTCGTCGACGACATCGGCTCGCGTGCTCCACGCCGAGCGTGCGCGGACCTCGCCCAACTCCCCGCCGCCCAGGGTGACCAGGCCGCCCGGCTGCCCGCCGACATCGGCGCCGAGCAGCCGCAGATGCTCCGCGACCAGGCCGTCGGCGGGGCCGGGCGGCCCCGAGTTCTCCGTGCGCAGACCGTCCAGCGGTGCCGCGGTCCGCGCGGGCGCCGGTATGGCCTGCGTGATCGGTGTCGCCATGTCTCTCCATTCGTTGCGCGCGGGAACTCGGGGGCCCGCGCCCCCGACCTGTTCCACAGAAGAGTCAGTCGGACAGCCGTTCGCGGGAGTTCCCGGGCGGCGCCAGAAATGCGAGGGAGCGGCAGATGTGGGACGTACGCGGCGGGCCTCCGTGTCCGCAGGACACCGCCGGGATACGAGACCGGGTCGCCGCCTTCGTGCGCGAGCGCGTCATGCCCTGCGAGCCCGCCCTGGACGCCGGCGGACCGGAAGCCGCGACGCTCATGTCCCGCCTCCAGAAGGAGGCGCGGGAGGCGGGGCTCTGGGCGCTGCCGCTCCCCGTGGAGTTCGGCGGACAGGGGCTGCCCCTCGCCTCGTACGCGCAGGTCGCCGAGGTGGAGGGGGCCAGCGAGCACGGTCCCGCGGCCCTCGGCTCGGCGCCGCTCCTCGACGTCCTGATGCTGGCCCGGCACGGCAGCCCGCGGGTGCGGGAGCGCTACCCGGCCCGCCTCACCGCCGGTGAAATCCGCACCTGCTACGCGATGACCGAGCCCGATACCCCCGGCACGGACCCGTTCCTCACCGAGACCCGCGCCGAGCCGCAGCAGGGCGGGGGATGGCGGGTGAGCGGGCGCAAGTGGTTCACCAGCGGCGCGGGCGACGCCGACCTCGTCACGGTGCTGGCCCGCACCGAAGGGCGGGCTCCGGACCGTACCGGTCTCTCCCTGCTGCTGGTGTCCACCGCCGCGCCCGGCTTCCGGGTGGTGCGCCCGCTGCCCGTCCTGGGCGCGGCCGGGCAGTGGGAGATCGCACTGGACGGCGTACGCGTCGACGCGGACCACGTGGTCGGCGAACCCGGCGCGGCCCTCGCGGTCGCGAGCGAACGCCTGCAACTCGGCCGTACCCTGCGCTGCCTGCGCTGGCTCGGACAGGCTCACCGCGCCTTCGAGTTGATGCGCGCACGCGCCGTCACCCGCAGCCGTTCCGGCGGCCCGCTGGGCGACCTCCAGCTCGTCCAGCGCCACGTCTTCGAGGCGCTGCTCGCCCTGCGCACCACCCGGCCGCTCGTCTACGAGGCCGTGGCCGAGGTCGCCGCGGGGCACGATGCCCACGTGGAGGTCGGCCTCGCGAAGGTCGCCGCCGCCCGCACCCTGCAACAGGTCACCGACGCGGCGATCCAGGTGTACGGGGCGGCGGGCCTCGGCCCGGACACCGCCCTGCCCGCGCTCTACCGCACGGCCCGCACCGCCCGGATCCTCGACGGCCCGGACGAACTCCACATCACCTCGGTCGCACGTCGGGTGCTGCGCGCCGAACTGCCGTAAGGGGAAGGGGCGGTGGCCGGATGCCGGCATCCGAGATCCGCTCCGAGAACTTCTGCCCCTCCCGACCATGACGGCTTGACAGATCCGGGAACACGCAAGATGCTAACGACGTTAGATTTACTAACGCCGTTAGGAGTTCCTGGTGGGGAAGCGGGAAGAGGTACGTCAGCGGACGTTCGCCGAGATCCTGGAGACCGCAGGCCGGATGGCCGAGGCCGAGGGCTGGCCGGCGGTGACCATCCGGCGGATCGCCGCCGAGATCGGCTACAGCGCGCCGGTGATCTACCAGCACTTTCCGAGCAAGGACGCCGTACTGCACACGCTCCTTGAGCGGGGCAACGGCGAGTTGGCAGAGCGGATGCGGGCCGCGGTGGCCGGTGAACCGGCGTCACGGGGACCGCACTTGGCGGCGGCCGCCTACCTGGAGTTCGCCCGGACGCGGCCCGCTCTGTACCAGCTCGTGTCGGGCGCGCCCGGCACGGACGTCGATGCCTCCGCCCGCCGCACGGCCGCCGACCCCGTGATCGCCTTCACCCGGCAGCTGATCGGCGCCTGGGCGGACGCGACCGCGGCCGACCTGCCCGACGCCGAGGACGCCGGCGACCTGCTCTGGGGAACGCTGCACGGTCTCGCGAGCATCGGGTCGATCGAAGACGTCGGCTTCGACCGCGCCCGGCGCCTGGCCGACCAGGCGGTGACCGCGCTGCTCGGCTACTGGCTTTCCCCGATCACGAACCCCGAAGACCGCCCGCAGACCACCGGAGGAGAGAAATGATCTACCACCACAACCGCTTCACCTTCAAGACCACCGTCACCGCCCAGCAGCGCGAGGAGGCCCTCGCGAGCCTGCGCAACCAGGGCGAGTCGATCGACGCGGTCGAACGGTACGTCGTCGGCAGGGACATCGGCGGCGAGTTCGAGTACGGCGCCGTCTTCCTCATCGAGGACCTCGACGGGTACTGGGAGTACCTGATGGCACCCTCGCACGCCCACACCGACCGGATCGGCCTGCCGCTGCTGGAGTCCTTCGTCTCCTACGACACCACCGACAGCGACGACCCCGACATAGCCGACAAGATCGCCGACCTGCACGCGCGACGCTACGCGGGCGACCCAGCCCTCACCAAGCTGGTCGCCGACCTCCCCTCGTACACCGGCAGCAGCGCGCCGACGCCCGTGGTCAAGTCCGACTGACACGGCGGAGTCGACACCGGCCCGGTAGCGCGCCGCGCTCCGGGCCGGTCATGTCAGAAGTTGCCTTCGGCGACCTGAAGTACGGTCAGGCCGATGGCCCGCCACGCCTGGACGACCTGGCTGCGGTCGTCGAGCACGCAGACGACGTCGTACGCGTCCCGCACATGGGCGTCGAAGAGCTCCACCTTGACGATCGAGTCCTTGCGGGAGTCCCCGGCCGGCCGCATGAACGGCCCGGAGTACGGGACGCCGACGTGCTCCGTCAGCCACGCCTCGGTCGCCTCGCGGCATCCCTCGGTGCGGCCGGAGAGGAACACGATGTGGTTGCCCGCCGCGTGCAGCGCCCGTACGACCTGGACGACCGGCGGGTTCGGCAGGTCCTCGTGCACCCGGGTCTCGTCGAACGGGCTGCGGCCCGTCATCTGGGCGACCGTGCCGTCGATGTCCACCAGAACCGCCTTGGGGCTGCCGGGCTTCGGCTCGTACGGCCGTCCCGTCGGCGTGGCGGTCCGGTTCTCCTCGGGCAGCGGCAGCGGGGAGGTCTTTCCCGCCAGGTAGCGCAGGTGGAGGTTGCGGATGGCGTCCTCGCCCACGGAGGACTCGCGGGCCGCGTCCCGCTCCAGGCAGGTGGCGAGCGGGACGTGCGTGAAGTCCCGCACGTGCAGCTTCGCGCCGGCCTGGTCCGCGAGCCGGGCCAGGTCGCGGGCGACGCGCTGCGGCAGGTTGGTGTCGTCGCAGACCACGTCGTACCCGCGGCGCAGCAGGTCGAGGATGGCCGCGTCGCGGACCGCCATGACGCGCTTCTCCGTCACACCCTTGACGTGCTCGCCGGAATCGAGCATGGCGCGCAGGTCGTCACGGTTGACGCGGGCCCGGTTGGCGCGGTCCTCGGCGGTCCAGGCGCGCGCCCAGGTGGTCTTGCCGCTGGCGGGCAGGCCACGGGTGAAGTGCAAGGAAGGCATCAGGAGTCGTCCTCGGTGGTGGAGTGGAAGGGGCGCGTGTCGCCCTCGGGCCGCAGGGTGTGCCAGATCCGGTCCGACGGGTCGCGGCCGTCCAGGAGCTGGAACAGCCAGGCGCGCAGCGGCGAACGGCCGGCGAGAGCGGCGTACTCCTTGCGCGTCCAGCCCTCGGGCAGGGCCGCGAGGACGCGCCGGTGCTCGGCGTGCGCCTCGGCGAGGATCGCGTCGCGCCGTGCGGTCAGGTCGGCCGCGACCTCCTTGACCCAGCCGTGGAACTCGTCGGGCAGCCCGTCACAGATCCGCGCGACGGTGTCGCCCGTGCCGAGGCGCTCCCAGACCACCCGGGCGTTGAGACCGGTGATGATCCGGTGCAGCGCCACGTAGTCGTCCTGCTTGATCTTGATCATGGTGTCGTCACGGCCGGGGAACCGCAGTACGAAGCCTTCGGCGCCCGGACGCGGTGCGGCGGCCAGGGCCTCGGCGAGCGTCGCGAAGTCGAAGGTGTCCACGCGGGGCCCCTCCCACGGCAGGTCGGCCGCGGGTATGGGCGCGCCGGTCGCGAGGTCGACGCCGCCGAGCAGCACGAGGTCGTCGAGGGCGCCGTAGTCGCAGACGATCCGGTTCTTCGGGAAGATGATCTCGAAGAGGTAGGTGACGCCGGGCGCGATCGTGGCGGTGGCGGCGTAGCGCTCCTGCCATATCTCCGTCGCGTGCAGGGCCTGGTCGGAGGCGAACGAGCCCCGGGTGGCTATCGCGTGGCCGCCGCCGGGGACCGGGTAGAGGATGCCGAGCGAACCGTCGAGCTTGTCGGTGACGACCACGGGGTCGTCCAGGCCGAAGGTGCCCTCGGGGTGTTCCGAGTAGTTGAAGAACTTGGCGAACGGCCGGGCGACGACGTGCCCTTGTCCGTCGACGACGAGCCCGCGACACTGCCGGGTGACCTGGTTCCACTCCCGCTCGAACTGCGCCTTCTCCGTGTAGTTGAGAATGCGCAGCGGCAGCGTGGGGTGGCTCTGCTCGCGGACGAAGCCTTCGTCGAGGCAGCGCGCGAGCAGGGCGGGGTCGAGCAGGTCAGCTATGGGGGCAAGCATCGTCGTCTCTCCTGACGAGCCGAGTGGTCGGAAGCCCCGATCATGCCCGAACGCCCGCGAGCTGCGCCTTCGGTTTTCTCCGCGCAGGTGAGGCGGACGGCGGCGGGGTCACCCGCGCGGGCCGGACCTAGACCTCCCCGGTGTCGATCACTCCGGTCAGCACTGCGAGGGCGCAGGCCAGGAAGAAGTCGCCCCAGACGAGTTCGTGCCGGACGGCGGTGCCGCTTGCGAGGTCGTAGCAGCCGTCAAGGAGCCTCCCGTCCCCCGTGACGTGGTCGCGGACGAGTTCCGCCAGGAGGGCGGTGGCCTGCTCCCGCCGACCGAGCTTCAGCAGCGCGAACGCCGTGAGCGCGGCGGCGGAGGTGTCGCGGGGGCCGTCCGGGGACGTTTCGTCGGCGGGCGGGACGCGGAGGAGGGTCGGCGCCAACATGCCTAGGAGATCTGCTGGTTCGTACGGGCCGCGCCAGGCGTCGTCGGGGTCCGCGAGGTGGTGCGCGGCGTCGGCGACGGCCAGGAGGAGCCAGGCCGGGCCTCGGGCCCAGCCGGGTGGCGGCGCGTCACGGGGCGTCCAACCGGCGTCCGTGTCGTACCGCAGGCACCAAGTGAACGGAGGCCCGGCGAGGCAGAGTTGGAGGTGGCGGCGCAGGTGGGCGGCTGCCGCTGCGGGTTCCACGGTGGCCAGCAGGGGCACGATGCCCGGCACACCGTCCACCCGGGCGAGGAGCCGCTCACCTCCGAAGGCCGACCCCCAGGGGACCAGGCCGAGTTCGGGCTCGTACGAGGCCAGCACGGCGTGGGCCGCGCGGTCGCGCAGCGCCTTCGCCGCGGGGTCGTCCGCGAGCGCGGTGCCGTACCAGAAGATGAGGCCGCGGGTGGCGGTGTCCGCGTCGATCATCGCCGCGAGCCGGCCGGTGCAGCGGGCGGCGGCCTCGCGGTCCGCCGGGTCGCCGGTGACGCGGGCGCGCAACCACAGCAGCCCGGCCCAGAACCCGCCCGTCCACGAACCGCGCCGGGACGTGGTCCACCGGCCGGTGTCCGGGTCCGCGAAGAGCGGGAAGCGGTCGCCGACTTGGGCGTGGGTGACGGCGGCCCGGTCGAGGAGGGCGGACAGGGCGGCTTGGGCCTCGGCGCGAGTCATCGACGGCTGGTCGCCGGGTGCGGTCCATGTCGGCGTATCGTCATGCGTGTTCATCGGTTGCCGTTCGTGTCGGCGGGTCGGCCCGCGTGGTCATCAGCTGCCCGCCACCCGTGACGGCGGGTCGCCCTACGTGCGCATCGGCTGCCCGCCACGTGTGACGGGGGTGCCGCCACACGTTCACCGGCTGCCCGCCATCCGCGCCGCCCCTCGTGTCCATCGGTCGCCCACCAGTCCGTGAGGGCACGTCGCCCCATGCGTCCACCGACCACTCAAACTCACACCGCCCCACGTGTTCACCGGTCGCCCGTCTATCCGCCGCGGCACGTCGCCCATTGCGTCCACCGGCCACTCGCCACTCGCGCCGTCCTACGTGTCCATCGGTCGTCCGTCCATCCGCGACGGCACGTCGCCCCACGGTTTCACCGACCATTCGCCACTCGCACCGCCCCACGTGCCCATCGGTCGCCCGTCCATCCGCGACGGCACGTCGCCCCACGGTTTCACCGGCCACTCGCCACTCGCGCCGTCCCACGTGTCCGTCGGTCGTCCGTCCATCCGCGACGGCACGTCGCCCCACGGTTTCACCGACCATTCGCCACTCGCACCGCCCCACGTGCCCATCGGCCTCCCACCCCCCCCTCGACCGCACCTCGCCCCACGCGCTCCCCGGCCACCCACCACCCGCGCCGCCCCCCCGGCACTCACCGACCCCCCACCACCCCAGCCACCGCACCCCGTTCGCGTACCGCCCACGTCAGAGCCACCGCGCCGGCCGCCGCGAATTCGCCCGCCACCACCAGCCACCCGGCCCCGTACCTTCCCGCCGACGCCAGCAGACCGAACAGCGGGGGGCCGACGGCGAAACCGGCGAAGAAGCCCGCCGAGACCAGGGCCGAGTCCTGGCCCGCCCGGCCGGGGGCGGCGCGCTGCATGACCAGGACCATGGAGACCGCGTTGGCCGACACCGCGAAGACACCCACGGCGATCGCCGCGAGCCACACCAGCGGATGCGCGTACGTCGACGCGGCGAGCAGCAACGCCGCCGCCACCGCCCCCGCGGAGAGCGCGGCGGGCAGCCGGCGCGCCCGGTCCGGGTCGCCCGCGACCTTCGACCAGCCCACCCGACCCGCGATCCCCGCTACACCGAGAACGGCCACGAGGGCGCCGGCCGCCGTGGGCCCCCACCCGAGCCGCTCGGCCCCGTACAGCGAGAGGTAGGTGTTGACGGATGCGATGCCGCACCCGAGGAGCAGCGAGAAGACCGCGAGCCACGCGATCGTGCCGCGTGGCCGCCAGACGGAGACGGCGGGAGGCGGGGACTTCGGGGCAGGGTCGACCGGCAGCGTACGCGCCGCCCACACCGCGGCTCCCACCGCCGCGGCCGCCGCCGTCCACACGGCCGCGCGCCAGCCCGCGAGCCCGGCGAGCGCGGTGAGCGGCAACCCCGCGGCGAACGCGCCGAGTTGTACCCCCGACTGCTTCATGCCCGTGACCGCGCCCCGGCGTTCCGCGGGCACGGCGGCCAGGATCGCCTTGTTGGTGGCCGGGTTGGCGAGCGCCTGCGGCAACCCGCCGAGCGCCACCGCCGCCAGCAGGAACCCGGCACCGGGCGCCGACCCGATCAGCGCGAGCGCCCCCGCCGCCACCGCGAGCAGCGCCACGAGACAGCGGCGCGGCCCCACCCGGTCGACCACCCGGCCGCCGAGCGGCGAGAGCACGGCCGCCGCCCCGAAACCGACCGTCGTCGTCAGACCGAGCACCGTCGGCGACACGTCCAAGTCCCGTACGAGACGTGGGCCGAGCGCGCCGAGCAGGAACAGCTGCATCATCGAGAAGGCCATCGCGCCGGTCAGCAGCGCGGTCAACGCGCCGTCGGAGCGCGGGCCGCCCCCGCCGCTGTCCGCGGCCGTCGGTTCCACGTTCCTCGGCTCGGCCGTCACAGGCACTCCTTCGCTCCCCGCTTCGTCAGGTCGTGAGGTCCTCAGGGCCTGCCCTCAGGTCCTCGACAGGAGTCGGCCCGTACGCGTCACGAGTTCCGGCCGACCGGTGTGAGCTGAACCACGGCCCGCACGCCCGGAGAACCCCCTGAACCGACGGCCGGTCACCCGCCGCACTCCCGCGCCCGGCGCACCGCCCCACTGAGCAGATCGACGCGTTGCCCGGCTCCTTCCTTGAGGACGTACAGGGTGCCGTCACCGGGCGACCAGTCGCGGGGGACGAGGAAGACGCGGTCTCCGGAGACGTGGAAGAGACGCAGCCCGGCGTACTCGTACGCGTACTGGCTGCCCTTGTCGGTGACGCGCCGGAAGCAGCTCCCGCCGCCCCGGATCATCAGGTCCCTCTCGCTGAAGACGACGACCGCGGGGAACTCGCTGCGAACGGTCCGCTCGGTCAGCTCCGCACGGCCCCGGCCCGCGATCGCCGCGTACGCCGACACGGCCCAGAAGAGCGAGAGGACGCAGATGAAGGCCGTGAGTGCCCAGAGCCGCAGGTCCTGGCGTTCCCGGGTGCGGGCGTACGCGCTGAGCGCGAAGCCGCCGATCGCGGTGAGCGGCAACAACAGGTCGAACAGCCAAGGCGAGAGCGGATACAGCGGTACGAGCGCGACCGGCACCGCCCAGGCGAACCGCAGGACCCGCACGGCGCGCGCGAGCCGTTCCGGCTCGGCCGCCACCCGGCGCAGCAGCCCGAGCGTGCCGAGCGCGACACCCGCCGCCAGCCAGGCGGGGAGATAGAGCGCGCTGACGCTGCGCAGCAGGTAGTCGCTGGTGGACAGGTGGAACACGGTGTCCCGTAGACCCAGCGCCTTGGTCTCGGCGTCGGTGCTCGCCCAGCCGAAGTAGAAGAGGACGGCGGTGAGGAGGGTGACCAAAGACCCGACGGCCCCGACGATCTCGACCCAGCCGACGCTGGAGGGGGAGGGCGCTGGTGTCGGGCTGGGGGTGGGGGAGGGGGTTGGTTCTGGGTCCGGGGTCGGGGGTGGTGCGGGGGCAGGGGCGGGCCCCGGGTCCGGAGCCGGATCCCGGCTCGGGTTCGGTCGTGGCCCCGGGACCGGAGCCGGGGCCGGATCCGGGTCCCGATCCGGATCCGGCGGAGTCGGCTCGCTCATCGAGCGAGCCCCTTCGGCAGGCTGCCACCCGCCACACGCATCGACCGTGACGCCAAGGAGGGCACGAGCACCGTAGACGGCGAGGGCGCCCCGGCGACCCCGCTCCAGTCGAAGGTGAACGCGGCCCGCTTGGCCACCCTGGCCCCGCTCTTCGTCACCAGCGTCACGTCGAACACCGTCGGGCGTCGCCCGCGGAACCCGTCCGGCCCCGGCAGGTCCACGGCGACCGTTGCGTCCTTGCAGCACCGCGCCTTGTCGTCCGCGTCGCCGAAGGGCCGCAGCACCAACGGCTGCGACAGTTCCGCCGCGCGCAGTTCCACGATGTCGGGCTCGTCCGGCCAGGTGCCGTGGAAGCCGGCGGTGGAGCCGGGCGCGAAGCTCGGGTCCGTGGCGGCGAGCTTGATGTCGCAGGCCGCGACACCCGCCGGAGCGGGGCGCAACGCCACCCGCTCACCGGGATGCTGCCGGTAGTAGGCGACGAAACGCTGGAGGACCGCGTAGGCGTCGCCGTCCTTGCACAAGTACGCGGTGTTCGCGGGCCGGTAGCCCGCGGCGCGCAGCCGCGCTTCGGCCCGGGTGGCGATGCCCAGGCCCGCGGCCTCACCGCGTGCGGCCTTGCAGATCCCGGCGAGTCCCTCGATCACCTTCCAGGACTGCGGGGACCCGGTGTTGCTGTTCCACTCGCCGGGTGACGTCGCGCTGCGGTACGCCTGCTCGCACTCGCCGCGCTGGAGCAGGTCGTACAGGCTGTCCGGCTCGAACTCCTCGTCGGTGTTGGGTGACTTGGGCCCCCAGGGCAGCCAGCCGGGCGCCGTCCCGCCACCGTGACCGCCGCCCCCGTCGGCGCTTCCGCCTCCGTGTCCGCTGCCGTCCCCACCGCCCGTCTGCCAGGCCCCGTCCGTCGTCCCGCCGGTCGTGGCGCCCCCGCCCGAGCCGCCGCTGCCGCCCGCGGCACCCGTACTCGTACTCCCCGCAGTACCCGCACTCGCACCCGTATCCGAGCCGCCACTCAGCGAGCCTCCACTGTCCCCGCTGCCCCCGCCGCCCTGCGCCCCGCCTCCCGGTGACGCGACTCCCCGTATGCCAAGGAAGAGCCCCACCACAAGAACGAACCCCATGACCGCATAAGCCCATACCGGGACTCGAACGGGCCCCGAACCGAAGCGAATAGCCATGACGGCACCCCCGTTTCGCCTCCTTACATCATGCTGCCGAGGGACGGCGCCCGGTATCCCTTTGGCCGATGGCGCGGGATTCCCGTTCCGCTGCCGTGCATTCGATCTTTATCGCCCCGTCCGCCGACCTGGTGAGAACGAACTGGCCGCCGTGCGAGGTGATCTGCTGTAGCGTTTCCAGGGTGCTCAATTGGGCGGTCTCCACGACCGAGTCGCGAGCGGCGCCGGCGGCCTCTTCGCACACGCGCACGGCGGCGTCCGTGCGGCGCATCAGGGTGTACGTGACGGCCGCCACGAGGGACGCGCTGACCGGGGCGCCGATGACCAGGGTCACGAGCAACCAGGCCGGACAGCCCGCCTGTTGGACGAGCAGGGCCGTCGCGGGCGAGGTCGCCCCGCAGCCGACGGCCACGAGTCCGGTGTTCAGGGCGCGGCGCTGCGGTACGGGATCCGTGGCGGAATTCCGTCCCCGTGCCGATGTCGACGACTGCCTTCCGCCTGCCGACTGCCTCCTGTTGGTCACCGCGGACTCCCGAATTCCACCGGACACCCCTGTGTGTCGTGGGCTCATGCACCATTATCCCGGCAGGGGTTGAGTGCCGGTCAATGGCACAAGTTCGTAAGAAGCCTATGTTCCGGCGGCATAGACGGGGGTCGTAATGACCATCGAACTGCAACAGCTGACCTACTTCACGGCCGTGGCCACATCGGGTTCCTATGTATTGGCCGCGGAGCGTCTGCATGTGTCCCAGCCGGCCCTGTGGCGGAAAGTGAAGAGCCTGCAGGGGGAGTTGGGAGTTCCTCTCTTCGAGAGGTCCGGCAACCGGGTGGTGCTGACGTCGGCGGGCACCCTTCTGCTGGCGGAGGCCCAGCGGGTCCTCAGTGCGAACGGCAGGCTCTGCGAGATCGCGGCCGACCTGAGCCAGGGCCGTACCGGCCTGGTGCGATTCGGCTGCTTCCCGGTGCACATCAGATACCTGCTGGCACCCGTCATCGGCGCCTTTCTCGCCGAACACCCCACCATCAGAATGGAGTTCACCGGACTCGCGGACAGCCGGCGGGCCGAGGTCGCGCGGCGGCTCTACGAGGACCTGCGCCTCGGCGCGCTCGACCTGGCCATGGCGCCGGGCCCCAGGAACGACTTCGACGGGTTCAAGGCGTACCGGGCGGACATCGTGGCCGTCCTGCCGGAGCACCACCCGGACCATGGCACCGCCGAGGTCGAACTGGCCGCGCTGCGGGGCTTCCCCCTGCTCGCCGCCCCGCTCGGCTACTTCTCCAGGGTCGAGCTCGAGCGGGGCGCCGCCAAGTGCGGGTTCAGCCCGCACGTCCTGGTCGAGAGTTCGAGTCCCCTGTCGCTCCTGGCCCTGGGGCGCGGCGGCGTGGGCATCCCGATCGTGGCCCGGGACAACATCGATCCCTCTGAAGTGGACCGTGGCAGCGTGCTCGTTGCGTCGGACGGCGCCATTTACACCGACGTGTGGCTGCACTGGAAACCGGACAGCCTTTCCTCCGCCGCCAGGATCTTCGCCGAGATGATCCGTGCCGCATCCCTCGGCAGAGAGAAGTCCCCGAGCGAGGAGAAGCTCACGGACGAGGGGAACCAGCAGCTCACGGACGAGGGGAATCAGCAGCTCACGGATGAGGGAAATCAGCAGCTGTCTGACGAGGAGAATTGAGTACGGGAATATCCCTCACCCGGCGAGTTTTCCGGCCGCGGCCTCGTCGAGCAGCCAGGTGACCCGTCCTCCCGCTGCCTCCACCGCTCGCGCCGCCCGCGCCACCGGGAGCTTCTCGTCCCCCTCCAGCGCGCCGGCGATCACCTCGGCCTTGCCTGCGCCGGCCGCGATGATGAGGCAGTCCTGAGCGCCCCGCAGCGCGTGCAGGGTCAGCGTGATGCGCTCCGGGGGAGGCTTCGGCGAGTCGTGCACCCCGACGACGAGGCGATCCGTCACCTCGACGGCATCCAGACCGGGGAACAGGGACAACGTATGGCCGTCCTCGCCGACGCCCAACCACACATGGTCCAGACGGGGCAGCCCGTCGGCGTCCTTGGGCAGCAGGGCGAGGGCGGCCTCGTAGTGCGAGGCGGCCTCCTCGGGCGGCAGGGTCCCCTCCGGCACCATCAGCCTGGCCGGCTCGACCGGGACCCGGTCCAGCAACGCCGTCGCGGCCTGTCCCCAGTTGGAGTCGGGGTGGTCGACGGGCACACAGCGCTCGTCGCCGACCAGGACGTGCAACCGGGACCAGTCGATGGCGGGAGCGGGCCGCCCTTCGGTGGACTGCCTGTCGGAGGATTGTTCCTCGGCGAGGAGACGGTATGCGGCCGCCGGGGTACTGCCGCCGGCGAGGACCCAGGTGGCGGCGCCCGCCCGGTCGACGGCCGCACCGAGGGAGCGGACCGCATGGTCCGCGACGGCGCGTGCGAGTTCGGCGGGGTTCGCGAAGACGCGCATTTCAGCCACTGAATCCTCCTGGCGGGATGGTGTTCAAGGTTTCTTGCGCGCCAGGCTACTGCGGCATTCGTACCCCGTGAACGGGTCAATTCGGCAACGTCTCTATGCCGCCACGGCATAGGGGGTCATGACGATCGGATTACCGACCGAAACGGATTGCGAAGGCGCAACGATCAATCATCGTGCGAGTGAATACGCATTCGCTCATTGACCCGAAGTGATGTATTCATGCCCGCTTTTAGCGGATTCACGCAACGGTCCCGTGTGCCTGGAGGCAGGCACACGGGACCGGTCGGAGCAGGCGTTCTTCTAGCGCACGGTGACCTGGAAGACCGGCGACAGGGTGGCGCCGCTCTTCATGCGGAGGTCGTTCTTGCCCTTCAGGCCGAGCTTGACGCGCAGGGAGTACGCGCCGGACTTGTTGACGCTCGTGGACGCGGGCAGCGTCTTCCACGAACCGCGCTGCTTCTGCTGCAGGCTCACCTTGCTGCCGGCGTTGATGCCCGTCGCCTTGCCGCTGACGCGCAGTTCCTGCCAGGCCTTCACGGTGGTGGCCGACGGCTTTGCGGTCAGCGAGGCCTTCGCGGTCGGGTTGGTCTTCTGCGTACCGATCGCCTTGCCGGTCTTGATGTCCCAGATCGTGTACGGCACACCGCCGCCCTGCGTCTTGCTGTACAGGCGCTTGCCGTCGGCGCTCAGGTGCACGTAGATGCCGTCGTCGACGGTCTGGCCCGGCTTGATGACCTTGCCGTCGTAGTACGGGTGGCCGTCCTTGACGGTGATGACGACACCGGCGCCGATGTCGATCTTCGTGGTGTGGGCGGCGGCCGCGGCGGGCTGCACGGCGGCGGGGCGTTCGGGGGCGGACGTGCTCGCCAGTGCCGCCGCGGCCGGAGCCAGCAGGGCGGTGC
The DNA here is from genome assembly GCF_055591085.1 of Streptomyces sp. NPDC041713. Taxonomy (NCBI): domain Bacteria; kingdom Bacillati; phylum Actinomycetota; class Actinomycetes; order Kitasatosporales; family Streptomycetaceae; genus Streptomyces; species Streptomyces sp. NPDC041713. The sequence goes on along the minus strand of NZ_JBVIZY010000011.1, from coordinate 239,115 downwards.
CGGCGATGACGGAGACGGTGGCGGTGCGCAGAGCGCTGCGGCGGTGGGTGTTGGTGCGCATAACGGCGGTGTTCCCCTTCACGATGCGGTGGTGTGCACCCGCCGACGCGGAACCACTGGTCGAATGGCTCCGCGCGGTGCAGACCTTTTGCTCTCTGCGGTCCGGCGAGTACGGAATAAGGGTAAATCGCCGCCCATTACAGACAGTCGTAGATCGTGTAACGGCGCCCCATAGATCACCGCACGGGTGTACGTCGGGACGCGGTGTACGTCGGGACGCGCCACGGAATGGACCCGAGGGGCGAGCTCGCAGCTCAGGCGTGGTGTCCCCAGTGTCCGCGGTGAATGACTTCGTCCGCCCCACGTCTGCGCTCCGCGATACGAGCACCCTGCGGGGGCATGTCGTCGGCCCGGTGGCCGACCGTGATCCCGCCGATGGGGTCGTACTCATCGGGTACCCCGAACTCTCCGCGGAAGGACGGCAGATGTTCCGGCATGATGCCGAAGAAGCAGGCCCCGAGGCCCTCGTCCACGGCGGTCAGGAGCATGAGCAGCGCGGCCATGCCTGTGTCGATGTGCCAGTACGGTGCGGGCCAGCGGGCTTCGGCGCGGTCCTCCCACCCCTTGTCCGGCTCCGCGTAACGTTCGAGATAGGCCGCCTTGTGGGCCATGGGCACCACGATCAGCGGAGCATTCTGCATGGTCGGCGTCTTGTCGACGCGACTGGGTACGAACGGCCAGAACCGAGCGCGGTCGGCCGGATCCGTCAGGACGAGGAACGCCCAGCCCTGGGAGAAGCCGGCTGAGGGGGCGCGCAGCGCGGAGGCAAGGACCCGTTCGACCACCTCCGGGGCCAACGGCTCGTCGGTGTAGTGCCGGACCATGCGTCGACGGCGGATCACCTCGGAGAATTCCATGTCGGCAGATCCTGCCACGAACCTTCGGGGGAAGCGCCTCGGACAGTTCCCGTGCCGGCCACCCGGTCACACCGTTCGGGACCGGGCGGCGCGGCGCGAGGTCAGGGGCGCCAGTACAGCGCCGGATCCGGATGGTCGACGAAGCCCAAGTCCCGGTAGAGCGGCTCGCCTTCGGGTGAGGCGTACAGGTCCACGCGGGAAGCTCCTCGGTCGCGGAACCAGTCCTGCAGCGCCCCCATGATCGCGCGGCTGTGGCCCCGCCGTCGGTACGCCGGATCGGTGACCACGCCGATCACGTGGCCGACCCGGCCGTTGTGGTTGTGCGGGCCCGGGAACCACTGGTCCACCGTGCCGATGCCGCACGCCGCGAGGCCCTCCCCGCCGTCCACGACCAGGATGCACGCGGAGTCCGACGTGAGCTTCTCGCGCAGTACGGAGGCGAGTTCGCGGCGCCACGCGCTCTCTTCCGGCGACGGGTTGAAGTAATCGCCGCCGAGCGTCTCGAAGAGCAGCGCCCGCAGACGCACGAGCTCCGGCAGGTCCGCCTCCACGGCCGGGCGGACGTGGGTCCGGAGGCGGGTGCGGGGCATGGTGAGCTGTCCGGTGCATGCCGGTTGCTGATCGCTCGTGGGATCGCCGTGATCTCCGTGATCTCTCATGACGATCAGCCTCGTGTAAGCACCTTGTGCACAACAACCCTTACAAGGTGCTGGCCCCTTGGCGGCCACCGCTCGTGGGCCGTGTCCCGGATTCCGCGGGATCCGCGGGATCCTTCAGCTGCAGCCCGTTCTCCCAGATCGTGTTGAGCGTCGTGACGAGCCGCTCGTACGGAATCCGCTGCCCGAGCACGAACACCATGTAGGCCATGCGGCTCACCATCACGGACAGGGCGTGCGCGGTGACCAGCGGGTCCAGGCTCGGGTCCGCGCGGCCGTCCTCCTGCAGGGTCCGGATCAGCTTGGCGTTGCGCCGCGCGAAGGCGTTGCCGCGCTCGATGCGCAGCGCCATGAACTGCTCGTCGACCTGGGCGACTTGCTCGAACAGCGCCATGAGGCGGGCGTTCTTCTTGTACGCCCGCAAGTACTCGCGGTTCGACGCGTCGATGAGTTCGCGCGGATCGGTGATCCCGGTGCGCTCGCGCAGGTGCGGGTGGAGCATCTCCTCCTGCACCTGCTCGACGAGCGCCTGGAAGATCTCTTCCTTGCTGTTGAAGTACGTGTAGAACGACCCGGAGGCGACATGTGCCGCCTTGGAGATGTCCGCGATGCGCGCGTCCAGGTACCCGTCGCGTTCGAAGACCTCGCGGGCGGCGGCGATCAAAGCGTTGCGCGTCCTGACGCCGCGGGCGCTGCGAGGTGTGATCGGTTGCTTCTGACCGCCGTCCGCGGCCGGGGCCTGGGCAGCCACCGCTATCCATTCACTGTCGGTCGAACCTGTACGTATCGGTGGCAGCGGATGGTATCAGCCGACCTCGGAGAGGAACTCCAGGAGAGCGGCGTTCACCTCGTCGGGCCGCTGCTGCTGGATCCAGTGGCCCGCGCCGTCGATCACGAGCGTGCCGCGCCGGTCGGTGAGCATCCGGTCCAGATCCTTCGCCGGCATGAACTGGGCGACCGGGTCCTTGGAGCCGGTCACGAACAGGGAGGGCTGCGTGATGCGGCGCTCGGCGAGATGCTCGGTGAGGGTCCAGTTGCGGTCCAGGTTGCGGTAGTAGTTGAGGCCGCCGCTGAAGCCGGTCGCCTCGAACGTGTCGACGTAGTAAGCGAGTTCGTCGGCGTCGAGCCACGGCGGGGGATTCAACTCGCCCTCTTCGATCTCGGTCCTCGCGGCCCACCGTGCGGAGTAGATCTCCTTCGTCACGAGGGTCCGGCGCACATCGCGCCGCAGGGCCTCGTCGGCGACTCCCTGCTCCTGGAACCACACCATGTAGAAGTCGTCGCCGAGCCGCTCGCGCAGGATCGGCAGCGGCGGCGCCGGGGCCCGCCGGCTCACCGGCACGCTCATCCCGGCCACCGCGCGCACCCGCTCCGGGTGGGCCAGGGCCATCTGCCACACCACGTTGGCGCCCCAGTCATGCCCCACGAACACCGCGTCGTCCGCGCCCACGTCGTCGAGGATCGCGGCCAGGTCGCCGCAGAGCGACAGGATGTCGTACGCGTCGACGTCGGCCGGCCGTGAGCTCCCGCCGTATCCCCGCATGTCCGGGACGAGGACGCGGTACCCCGCTTCCGCCAGCGCGAAGAGCTGGTGACGCCATGAGAAGGCCAGCTCCGGGAAGCCGTGGCAGAGCACCACCGGAGGCCGGCCCGGCCGCCCCTCCCCGTGGTCGAAGACCCGGAGCGTGACATCGCCCGAGGTCACCTCGCGGGTCGCGACCCGCTCCCACTCGGCGATGGAAATGTGCTGCCTCATATGCGGAGCTCCTCGGCTGGTCGCGTCAGGACGTACACCATGCCGGACACCCTGCCGACCAAGATCGTCGAACACAAGGTCCTGGCTCATCCGTGGTCCGAAGCGAAGAGATCAGGATGATGTCGGAAGCCGGGATCGTCCACTTCGACAGCCACATCCTGAGTCCGCCGGTGACCGACGCCGCTCAATGGCTCCGCCCTGCCGGCGGACCGGTTCCGCGCGGCGCGGCTCGACGCGGCGTTCGACAGCGGCGGTCCGGACCCCCGCGAGGACCGCCACCACGAACCCTTGAACCTGAACCCGGATTCAATTACGTTGACCGGACCCGAGGCGAGCAAAGGTGCGGTGCGATGACTGGCGTGCGGACGCGCGGTGCGGTCCTGTTCGACTTCGGCGGGGTGCTCACCGCGAGTGTCGTCGCCGCCTTCGAGGAGCTCGGCCGTGAACTCGCCGACGAACCACGCCTGTTGCTCCGCGTGCTCGCCAAGGACGAGGAGGGCGGCGCCCTGCTCGTGGCGCACGAAGAGGGCCGCATCGGCGAGCGGGAGTTCGAGGACGGCCTCGCCGTACGCCTGCGTGCGCACGGGGCCGCCGTCGAGGGACCTGGCCTGGTCCGGCGCCTCCAGGCCCGGCTCCGCCCGGACCCCGCCATGATCGCCCTGGTGGCCCGGGTCCGGGCCGGCGGCTACCGGGCCGGACTCCTCTCGAACTCCCTCGGCGACGACTGCTACGCGGGCTTCGACCTGCCCGCGATGTTCGACGCCGTGACCGTCTCCCGGGAGATCGGCGTGCGCAAACCCTCGCGGCGTGCGTACGCCCTCGCCTGCGAGCACCTCGGCGTACGCCCGCAGGACACCGTGATGGTCGACGACCTGCCCCAGAACATCGCGGCGGCGGAGCGGCTCGGCATCGCCGGAGTGGTGCACCGCGACGCCGCCACCACGACCGCCGAACTGGCACGGCTCCTCGGGCCCACGGCCCACCTGTGAGACTCATCCGACCAAGACCGCTGGAGGACCCGTGTTCGACGTGACCGACCGCGCCAAGGAATACCAGGAGAGGCTGCTCGCCTTCATGGACGAGCACGTCTACCCCGCAGAGGCGGTGTACGAGGAACAGATGGCGCAGGCGGGCGACCCGCACTTCCAGCCGCCGGTCCTCGAGGAGCTGAAGGCCGAGGCGAGGCGGCAGGGCCTGTGGAACCTCTTCCACCCGCACCCGGAGTGGGGTCCCGGCCTGACCAACCTGGAGTACGCGCCGCTCGCCGAGATCATGGGCCGCAGCGCGCACCTCGCCCCCGAGGCGACCAACTGCAACGCGCCGGACACCGGCAACATGGAGGTCCTCACGCTCTTCGGCACGGAGGAGCACAAGGAGAAGTGGCTCAAGCCGCTGCTCGCCGGCGAGATCGCCTCCGCGTTCGCGATGACCGAGCCCGCGGTCGCCAGCTCCGACGCCCGCAACATCGAGATGCGGATGGTCCGTGACGGCGACGAGTACGTCCTCAACGGCCGCAAGTGGTGGACCTCGAACGCCCTGCACCAGAACTGCCGCGTCCTGATCGTCATGGGCAAGACCGACCCGGACGGGCCCGGCCATCGCCAGCAGAGCATGATGGTGGTCCCGCTCGACACCCCGGGCGTCACCGTCCTGCGCGGGTTGCCGGTCTTCGGCTACCAGGACCGCGAAGGCCACGCCGAGGTGCTCTTCGAGGACGTACGGGTGCCGCGCACCGCCCTGCTCGCGGGCGAGGGCGACGGCTTCATGATCAGCCAGGCCCGGCTCGGTCCCGGCCGCATCCACCACTGCATGCGCACCATCGGGATGGCGGAACGCGCCCTGGACCTGATGATCGACCGCGCTCAGTCACGTACGACGTTCGGCGCACCCCTGTCCGACCGGGCCAACGTCCAGGACTGGATCGCCGAGTCCCGGGTCGAGATCGAGATGGTTCGCCTGCTCACGCTCAAGGCCGCCCACCTGATGGACACCGTCGGGAACAAGGAGGCCCGCACCGAGATCGCCGCGATCAAGGTGGCCGCCCCCGAGGTCGCCCTCAAGGTCGTCGACCGCGCCATCCAGGTGCACGGCGGCGCGGGCGTCAGCGACGACTTCCCGCTCGCCAGCATGTACGCCCACCTGCGCACGCTGCGCCTCGCCGACGGCCCCGACGAGGTGCACAAGCGCACCATCGCGGTACGTGAACTGCGGCGCCGCGAGGCCGAGCGGAGCGCACGATGAGCGACTCCCTGCAGGGAAAGGTCGCCGTCGTCACGGGCGCCTCGCGGGGCATCGGACTCGCCGCGGCCGCCGCCCTACGGGACCGGGGTGCGCAGGTCGTCATCACCTCGCGCAGCGAGGAGCGCGCCAAGGAAGCGGCCGCTGAACTCGGCGGCGGCGTCACGGGGTTCGGCGCCCACGCCACCGACGAGGACGCCGCCCGCGCCTGCGTCGACCACACCCTCGCGACGTACGGACGGCTCGACGTCCTGGTCAACAACGCCGGTACGAACCCGGCGTACGGCCCGGTCATCGACCAGGACCACGGGCGCTTCGCCAAGACGATGGACGTCAACCTGTGGGCGCCGATCCTCTGGACGTCGCTCGCGGTGAAGGCGTGGATGGGGGAGCACGGCGGTTCCGTCGTCAACACCGCGTCGATCGGCGGCCTTTCGGTGGCGCGGGACGTCGGCATCTACCACGTCTCCAAGGCCGCGCTCCTTCACCTCACCCGTCAACTCGCCCTGGAACTGGGCCCGAAGGTCCGCGTCAACGCCATCGCCCCCGGCGTCGTACGCACCAGGCTCGCCGAGGCGCTGTGGCAGGAGAACGAGGCGAAGGTCGCCGCGGCCACGCCACTGGGCCGCATCGGCGAACCGGAGGACCTGGGGGAGGCCGTGGCGTTCCTCGCGGGGGACGGCGCGCGCTGGATCACCGGGGAGACCCTGGTGGTCGACGGCGGACAGCTCCTGGGGTCGGGGCCGCTGTGACGGGCGACGGCGGGTGACGGAGTGACGCACGGCGGGTGACGCGGTGACGGGTGGCAGAGTGACGCACGGCGGGTGACGGGGTGACGGGTGACGGCGGGTGACGAACGGCGGGTGCTGGGCGGCGTCAGACCGGCAGTCGCCGCCCCAGGCGCGCCAGCGGGGACAGGGCCATGCACACCGGGGACAGCGCGAGCCCGGCGGCGGCCACCAGTAGGCCGCGCCGCAGACCCCACGCGTCGGCCAGCACGCCGCCGAGCAGCGACCCGAGCGGAGTCAACCCCATGCCGACGAGGTTGATGGTCGCGACCACCCGGCCCTGGAGCCGGACCGGCGTGACGGCCTGGCGCACGGCCATCAGGGCGACGTTGACCAACTGACCGCAGGCGCCGAAGACGAAGTTGACGCCCACGAGCAGCCAGACCGTCGTCGCGGTGGAGCCGTGCGCGAGGGGGACACAGAGCATCACGCCGTCGGCGAGCACGGCCGCGACCACCAGGACCCGCCCGTAGCCGTACCGACCGGGTAGCCGGGCGGCGAGCAGCGAACCCAGGATCGCGCCCGGCCCCGCCGCCGCGAGCGTCAGACCCACGACGGCGCCCGGCAGCCGCAGTTCGCGCGGCAGGAAGAGCAGATACACGGTCATCAGGGCGGCGAACGAGAACTGGAAGACGGCCGAGGCCAACCCCACCGCCCGCAGCGCGCGATGCCGGACGACGAAGCGGAGCCCTTCGCGTATCTGCCGCCGGACGGTGACCGACGGTTGCGGGGGAGTGGGCACGGCTTCCTCGCGGCGGATGCGCCCCAGGGACAGCGCGGACAGCGCGAAGAAGAGACCGCTCGCCGCCGCCGCGGCCGGCGCCGACAGCAGCGATACCAGCGTGCCGCCGAGCGCGGGCCCACCGATCTGCGCGGCGGACCTGCTGCCCTCGAGGGCACTGTTGCCCCGCGCCAACTCCGCGCGAGGCAACAGGCGTACGAGGCTCGCCTGGTACGCCACGTCGAAGAACACCCCGAACACGCCCACCAAGAACACGGCGACGAACAGCACCGGCAGCCCTGGCGTGCCCAACAGATACGCGAGGGCGACGGCGGCCGGTACCAGTACGCGCCCGATGTCGGCCAGCACCATCACGTCACGGGCGCGGCGACGGTCCACCCACGCGCCGGCGAAGAGGGAGAAGAGCAGGATCGGCGCCTGCTCCACCGCACGCAGCGCGCCGAGCCGGCCGGTGGAGGCGTCGAGGGAGAGGACGGCGATGAGCGGCAGGACGATCCGGGTGGCCTGCGCGCCGAGCTGCGAGGCGGTCTGACCGGCCCAGAGCCGACGGAAGTCGGGATCGCGCAGCAGGGCATGGGAGGGACGGGAACGGGACGGCACGACAACCCCTTGCGGGAGCCGGGAGTAGCGGAGAAGGCTCGCTGTGCCGCCGTGGGTACGGGTCCGGGCAGGTGCCGCGCGGGTCTGCGCGGGTGCCACGGGTGCCGCGGGTGAAGGGCAGCACGCGGTGACGGGTCGAACGACCTGAACGTCAGCGCGTGCTCGGGCGACCGGGCATTTCTACTCCTCGCCGGGCTCGACTCCTCGCAGGGGCGGTGCTGCCGTGAGACTACCCGGGTGGGTGGCGCGGGCGAAGCGGATAACGCCCCCCGTACGAGAGGGCGTCGCCCGCTGTTCGCCCGGGTGTCACCTGCCGTCACCCCGGATCGGCGACCATTCATTCCGGTTGATCCATGTCGCGGTACCCCGAGGGGACAACGTTGCAACGCCCACGTCCAGGACGTACATACCAAAGAGGGAGAGCGCGCACGGCCGCCCTCTCCCTGACGGCCGTGCTGTCGCTCTCCCTGACGGGGTGCGGTGTCGCGGGACTCGGGGGCGACGACGGTGACGGCGAGGGGCGGGCCGCTGCCGGGGCGCCCGCCGTCGCGGGGATCGACTGCGCCGACACGGGCAGGGTGCAGGGGACCGGTTCGAGCGCCCAGCAGAACGCGATGCAGCACTGGATCAAGCAGTACCAGGGCGCGTGCCCGAGCGTGCGGATCGCGTACAACCCGATCGGGTCCGGGGCGGGCGGCGCCCAGTTCCTGCGCGGCGCCACCGCGTTCGGCGGCTCCGACAGCGCGCTGAAGTCCGAGGAGGCCGCGCTCTCGAAGGACGTATGCCGGGGCGGGCGGGCGATCGACCTGCCGATGGTCGGCGGACCCATCGCCATCGGGTACGACGTCCCCGGCGTCGACGACCTGGTTCTCGACGCGCCCACGCTCGCGAGGATCTTCGACCGGAAGATCACCACCTGGGACGACCCGGAGATCCGGCGCCTCAACCCCGGCACCGACCTGCCGTCGATGCCCGTACGCCCTGTCCACCGGTCCGACGACTCCGGGACCACCCAGAACTTCCAGGCCTACCTCGCGGGTGCGGCCCCCAAGGAGTGGCCGCACCCGGCGGGCAAGGCCTGGCAGGGGACGGGTGGCGCCTCGGCGAGCGGGTCGAGCGGCGTGGCGTCGGAAGTGACGTCGGGGTTCGGCGCCATCGGCTACTTCGAGCTGTCCTTCGCGCGGGCCCGCGAGATCAAGACCGTCGCCCTCGACACGGGCGCGCCCGCCCCGGTCGAGCCCACGCCCGCGACGGCGTCGACCGGGATCGCCCAGGCACGGGTCGCGGGCCGCGGCAACGACATGACGCTGAAGTTCCGTTACGGCGCCTCGACGCCGAATGCGTACCCCCTCGTCCAGGTCACCTACGAGATCGTCTGCGACAAGGGCAACCAGCGGCAGACCCTGCCCGCGCTGAAGTCGTTCCTCACGTACACGGCGAGCGAGGAGGGGCAGAAGGACCTGGCCCGGCTACACTACGCACCGCTGCCGGAGTCCGTCGCGGGGCAGGTGCGCGATGTGGTGGGCACGCTTTCCTGACTGGTGAGGACGCACGGGTGCGTTTGAGTACCCGTACTCATGATCGGCTCGCCCGGTTCACGCAGGCTGGGGTCACAAGCCGAAGTCGAGGAAGGGAGCCAACCGTGACCAGGGCAGTGAACAGGGGCAATCGAATTCGTCCGGTCTCGCGCGTGATCGGAAGCCGTCCGGTGCGATCCCGCCAGGTGCGATCCGTCGTGGGGCTCGCGCTGGCGGGCGTGACGGCCGCGGTGCTCACCGGCTGTTCCACGGAGGACGCGATCTGCGGCGGCGGGGAGTATCCGGTCCTGAGGGTGGGAAGCAGCGGATCCGCGTGCGCCCCCAAGGGGGAGGAGCCGCCCAAGGGGTACGCACGCTATCCGGAGGGCAAGGTCCCGGAGCATGTCGGGGACAAGTGGGATACGTACTGGGAGACGCACACGGTCGACAAGGACGGGAAGATCGTCAAGCTCAAGGACGGCCAGTGAGTGTCGGACGGCGGGCCGGAGTGGGGCCGGCCGTTCAGCCCTGACGGGGTGCGGGAGCGGTGATCTTTTCGGCGTGCTATCGGTGCGCGGTGCGGCGTCGGCCCGTCGATGCCGCGAGGTCGAAGTCCCCAGCACCTGGACTCTTCGGGGAGCGCAGGACGACAGCGGCAAGGAGGAGCCCGAGCACCTCCACTCCTGCGGCGACGACGAAGGACACCTGGTAGCGCCCGTGGCGGCTTCGACGGGGTCCCGGCCCTCGCGCGCGTCGAGTACGACCGGGGTGGGGGCGAGTCGGCCGCGTGAGTGGGTGAGCGAACGAGGGCGTGCCTACCGTCTGCCCGCGGTGCAGAGGCCTCGACCGTCGGCTCGGCGGCTGGCCTGAAGCACTCGCCGAGCGCTGCGGTTCGCAACTCAGTGCGACTCGTGGGTGTGAGCGTCTCCTCAGCGGGCACTCGACTGGTGGGTCCCGCCGTGTCTCCCCCGTCGCGGCGGGGCCTGCTGCGTGTCGTGGCGGGGCAGGACGGTGGGGTCAGACCGCCGTCAGGCGCGTTCGCGGTACGTCGACGCGGTCGCCGCGACGATCAGCGTGGTGGCCAGCAGGGGCCAGCAGATGCCATGGTGCAGGACGAGCCACGCGCCCGGGACGGCGCCCACGATCATCGCGCTCACGGCGATGCTCCGGCGCGCCGCCCGCCGGTCGACGCCGCCCGCGAGCCGGGAGTCGGCGGCGAGCCCCGCCAGCGTGCGCGTCACGACCGTCGTACTCATGCCAGGCACGGCCAGCCGGCCCATCGTGCCGTTCCGCATCCCCATCGCGACGGCGATCAGGGCGATCACCGGATACGGCGGTGTGCCCCCGGCCGCGAAGGCGACGGTCGTCGCGACGCCGAGGAGGGCGGCCTCGCACCACACCGCCGCGCGGACCCACGGCACCCGATGCCGGCCCCGGAACGCGTTGGCGAGCCGGCCCGCTGCCACCGCGCCGACGAGGAAAGCCGCCAGGGAGACGACGGAGCCCGTGACGGAGAAGCCGGGCGCACCGGCCAGGGCGAAGCCGACGATGACGATGTTGCCCGTCATGTTGGCCGTGAAGACCCGGCCGAGCCCCAGGTAGCAGAGGGCGTCGACGAGCCCGCTGACCACCGTCAGGGCGATGAGCACCAGCGACAAGGGGTGGCCGTCGCCGTTCTCTGCGGTCGGTACGTCGCGGTTGCCGCGGTGAGTCGTCATGTCGACGTTCTACCTCGACGGTCCGCGGCGGCTCCGGTGCGCCGCACCGAGTTCACGGTGGTTCCGGCGGGACGGCGCGCCTTTGTTCCGACCCGCCACACCTCGCTGCCGCGCGCCGCACCCTCGACTCGGTGGGTTTGGCCCAACGCGCGTCGGCTACCCGTGCGGGACCGAAGGGAGGGGTTCCGTGACCGCCACGACACCCTCACCGGCCGTCGGCGCGGCGCCGGGCGCGGTGCATGACGCGGTGCGCGACGCGTCCGTCACCATGCCCGTCGCCCCGCCGCAGCCGCGGGAGGAGCTCAGCCGGCAGGATCTCGTCCGCTACCTGGAGGACCGCTTCGCCTGCGCGCAGGCCTGCGACGACTGCGTACGCGCGTGCCTCGGCCGCAGGGGCCCCGCGGAGTGGGGAGACGAGCCGCGCCTCAACACCGCCTGCGCGGACGTGTGCGAGGCGACGTCCCGTGTCCTCGCCGAACAGAGCGACCAGGACGAACAGCGGGTCCGGATGCAGGTCGAGTGGTGCCGCACGATCTGTCTCCAGTGCGCGGCCCTCAGCGCCCTCCGCCCCGCCTCCGCCCTCTGCGCGGAAGCCTGCCGCCGCTGCGCGCAGGCCTGCGACGACTTGCTGACGACCCTGGGCTGACGACGATTCCCCGCACATTCGGACACGGGGCGGGGGCGGGGCGTGCTCGAATGAAGGATGACTTCGTTCTGGACGGGCGGGCGGATACGCCTGCGGGGGATCGAGCCCGACGACTGGACCGCGTTCATGGGCTTCACCGCGGACGAGGAGGGGCTCGGAGACGTGATCCAGCCTCCGCGCTCCGCCGAGAGCTTTCGCGCATGGGTGAGGGAACAGGCCGTGGCCGGCTCCGACGGTGACTGCTTCGGGCTGGCCGTCGAAGCCGTCGATACGGGGGAGGCGGTCGGCGTCATCGGCTCGCGCATGGCCGACCCGCGCTCGGGCTGGTTCGAGTACGGCATCACGTTGGGCGCGGAACACCGGCGCAAGGGCTACGCGACGGAAGCGGTGGTGACCCTGCTGCGCTACATGTTCGCCGAGCGGCGTTACCACCGCTGTCAGGTGCGGATCTTCGCCCACAACGAGGCGTCGCTGGCCCTGCACCGCCGGCTCGGCTTCGTCGAGGAGGGGCGTCTGCGCGATCACGTGTTCTTCGCCGGCGAGTACCACGACCTCGTGATGATGGGCACGCTCGCCGACGAGTTCGCCGCCCGGCACGCCCTGCGCTGACTCCGCGAGCCGCGAGCCGCGAGCCGCGAGCCGGGGGCGGGGGACAACTCGGCTCGACCGGCCATTCCCTATTTCTGGAACGGGTTCTACTGTGTGCGCCGTCGGATCCGGACCGCGCGGCGAGCATCCAGCCGGACGAACCGGCGGCCGGCAGGGGCTGGTCGCCGGACGCGCCAGTGGTCGGAGACACCAGGAGACCTGGAGGGGCCGTGCACCTCGAATACACGCCTGAGCAGCAGCAGTTGCGCACCGAGCTGCGTGCGTACTTCGCCGAGCTGGTGCCCGACAACGCCTACGCGCGGTACGGGGAGCCGGCCGCCCAGAAGCGTTTCTACCGGGAGACCATCCGGCGTCTCGGGTCGGACGGCTGGCTCGGGGTGGGCTGGCCCAAGGAGTACGGCGGGCGCGGGCTCACGCCGATGGAGCAGTTCATCTTCTTCGACGAGGCGGCCCAGGCGGGCGTCCCGTTGCCGCTGATGGCCCTGAACACCGTCGGCCCGACGATCATGCAGTTCGGTACGGACGAGCAGAAGGCGTACTTCCTGCCGCGCGTCCTCTCCGGCGAACTCGACTTCGCCATCGGCTACAGCGAGCCCGACGCCGGCACCGACCTCGCGTCCCTCAAGACGAAGGCCGTCCGGGAGGGCGACGAGGAGACCGGCCACTACATCGTCAACGGGCAGAAGATCTGGACCACCAACGGCGACACCGCCGACTGGGTCTGGCTCGCCGTCCGCACCACCGTGCCCGAAGAGGGCGTACCGCCGCACAAGGGCATCACCATGCTCCTGGTCCCGACGAGCGACCCCGGCTACTCCTGCACCGTCATCAACACCCTTGCCTCGCACGACACCACCGCCAGCTACTACGAGAACGTCCGCGTCCCCGCCTCCCGGCGCGTGGGCGAGGAGAACAAGGGCTGGCGCCTGATCACCAACCAGCTCAACCACGAGCGCGTCACCCTCGCCGCCCACGGCACCATGGCGATCCGCGCCTGCCACGACGTGCAGCGCTGGGCCATGGACACGAAGCTCGCCGACGGCCGCCGCGTCATCGACCTCGGCTGGGTCCGCCAGCGCCTCGCGCGCACCCACACCAAGCTCGACGCGATGAAGCTCCTCAACTGGCAGATGGTGAACGCCGTCCACGAGGGCACCCTCACCCCCCAGGACGCCTCCGCCGTCAAGGTCTACGGCTCCGAGGCGCGCCGTGACGCGTACGCCTGGCTCATGGAGATCGTGGCCGCGGCCGGCGCCCTGAAGGAGGGCTCGGCGGGCGCGGTCCTCCACGGCGAGTTGGAGCGCGGCTACCGCTCGGCCGTGATCTTCACCTTCGGCGGCGGCAACAACGAGATCCAGCGCGAGATCATCTCGTGGATCGGGCTGGGGATGCCGAGGGTCCGCCGCTGAGAGCTCGCGCGTGGCTGGCACCTCCTGAGGGCTCCAGCCCTGGGTGCCCCTGGGAAGCCTTCGTCGCAGCCTGCCCCGTCGCGCCACCGTCGCCGGCAACTCCCGGCCCGCCGGGGGTGGTTGCTTCCGGTGGACGCGGCTCCCCGCCACCCCCGGTCACCACCGCCTCCCTCCGCCCCACTAATCTTCGTACGCATGACCGAATCCTCAACGGCTGAGAGACGCGCGACCGAGAGCGCGAGACCGCCGGCCCGCCGCGTCTTATGGTTCGCCGCCGGCATCACCGTGTCTCTGCTCGTCGCCGACCTCGCCACCCGCGCGTACAACCACTACGACTCCATCCCGACCATCCGCCGACTGGTGAACGTCGACGTCGAGGCCAATCTGGCCACCTGGTGGAACAGCACGCTGCTGCTGGCCGTGGCGGGCATGGCGCTGATCGCCGCCCTGCTCAGCGGGGGCGCGGCGCGGCCGGGGCGGCTGTCCTGGCTGGGGCTCACCGCCGCGACCGCACTGCTCAGCGTCGACGAGACCGTCTCGCTGCACGAGCGCCTCGGTGAGGTCGGCCGGTCGTGGAAGCGGTGGGCCGGAGGTTCGCTCCCCACGCACGCCTGGATCCTGCCGGGCGCGGTCCTCGCGGCGGTGGGCACCGTGTGTGCCGTGCTGTGGGCGCGGAGGCTGCCGCGCACCCTGCGGCGCGGGATCCTGGGCGCACTTGCCGTGTATCTGGGAGGCGCCCTCCTGGCCGAGGCGTTCAACGGCTGGGCGAACGAACACAGTTACAACACCGTGCTCATGCTGGGCACGATCGTGGAGGAGGGGCTGGAGATGGGCGGCTGCCTCGTGGCCCTCGCCGTACTCGGCCGGTACGTGGTGCTGGAGCGCGACCCCGCGTCGGGGCGGGCGGCGGTACGGCTGCGGGACAGCGGCTAGCCGAGCAGCCGGAGCCCCGTAGGGCCGGCCCCAGGGAGTGGGGCGCGACCTGGAACCGAGGGGGAAACCTCGCCACACTTGAAGCCCTGCCCCGAGCACCGCCGCGCGTCAGGAGATGGCCTCACCATGCCCGAGCACATACCCCCTCCCGAGCCGGGCCCCGACTCCCACTCCGCCCCCGCTCCCGCCCCTGCCCCCGATCCCGACCCGGGGCTTTTTGGGCCGGACTCCGTGACGTGGCACATCCACTCCGACCCGATGATGTGGATCGCCGGCATCCGAGCCCTCTACCTGCAGGCCCTGCACCCCCGCGCGGTCCGCGGCGTCATGGAGAACTCCGACTTCCGCAAGGACGCCTGGGGACGTCTGATGCGGACCGCCGGCTTCGTGGGCACGACGACCTACGGCACGACCGAGGCGGCCGAGAAGGCGGGCGCCCGGGTGCGGAAGATCCACACCATGCTCAAGGCCACCGACCCGGCGACGGGGGAGCGCTACGGGGTGGACGACCCCGAGCTGCTCCTCTGGGTGCACTGCGCGGAGATCGACTCCTACCTTCACGTCGTACGCCGCTCGGGGATCCGCCTCACCGACGCGCAGGCCGACCGTTACGTCCACGAACACCGGCAGAGCGCCCGGCTCGTGGGCCTCGACCCGGACGACGTACCCGCGTCGACGGCCGAGCTCGCCGCCTACTTCGCGAAGGTGCGGCCCGAGCTCGCCCTCGGCGCCGACGCCCGCGCCGTCGACGACTTCCTGCAGCGTCCGCCCACGCACCCGCTGCTCGTACCGGCGCGCGCCCTACTGTGGCGGCGCGTGGTGAACCTCGCGTACGCCTCGCTGCCGCCGTACGCCCACGCGCTGTACGGCAGGGCAGCCCCGCGCCCCGCCGCGGTGACCCGTCGGCTGGTCCTCACGGGCACCCTGCTGCGCCGCGTCCCCGCGCGCGTACGCTGGCAACTTCCGCCCCAGCACATCCTGCGGGCCATGGCCAGGCTCGGGCCGGGCAGCCGCCCGGCGCCGTACGGACTCCGCAGACGGAACGCCATACTGGACGGACCGGGGAGGGCGCAGCGAAGCAACGGGGGCGACAGCGGGAGATGGCGGACACGAGGCTGATCCAGGGCCGTTACCGGCTCCTGGATCTGATCGGCCGTGGCGGCATGGGCGAGGTGTGGCGGGCACGCGACGAGTCGCTCGGCCGCCGGGTCGCCGTCAAATGCCTCAAACCGATGGGGCCGCAGCACGACGAGTCCTTCGCGCGCGTGCTGCGCGAGCGGTTCCGGCGCGAGGCGCGCGTCGCGGCGGCGCTGCAGCACCGCGGGGTCACCGTCGTCCACGACTTCGGCGAG
This sequence comes from Streptomyces sp. NPDC041713, assembly GCF_055591085.1. Lineage (NCBI taxonomy): Bacteria > Bacillati > Actinomycetota > Actinomycetes > Kitasatosporales > Streptomycetaceae > Streptomyces > Streptomyces sp. NPDC041713. Next base: position 223,234 of record NZ_JBVIZY010000011.1, on the reverse strand, counting down.
TACGAAGGCGTGCTGTACCTGGTCATGGAGCTCCTGGAGGGCCACAACCTCAGCGAGCTCATGGAGGAGAGCAAGCAGCAGCCCCTGCCGGTCGCCGACGTCGTGGAGATCGCCGACCAGGTCGCCGCGGCCCTCGCGTACACCCACGGACAAGGCATCGTGCACCGGGACCTGAAGCCCGCGAACATCATGCGGCTCGCCGACGGCACGGTGAAGATCTGCGACTTCGGCATCGCCCACCTCGGCGCCGACATCGACTTCAGCTCGCGCCTGACCGGCACGGGCATCGCGATGGGCACGCCGCACTACATGTCGCCCGAGCAGATCGGCGGGGACACCGTCGACCAGCGCAGCGACCTCTACTCCCTCGGGTGCGTGCTCTACGAGATCGCCACCGGGGCCCCGCCGTTCGACATGGAGGACGCCTGGGCCGTGCTCGTCGGGCATCGCGACACCGAGCCCGAGCCGCCCCGCGTCCACCGCGACGAGCTGCCGGACTACTTCGACCGGCTCGTCCTCGACCTGCTCGCCAAGGAACCCGCCGACCGGCCCCGCGACGCCCACGAACTGGGCCGACGCATCGCCGAGGGCCGCGGCACGCCGCCGTACGTCACGACCGTCGCGCCCTCCTCCCGCCGCCCCGGGCAGCCGCCGTCCCCCGAGGACCACCTGCCCTCCTGGACCCGCGGCATGACCACGGGGCACAAGGCGAGCGGCCCCTCCGCGCTGCGCACCACCCCGCCCGAGGCGGCGGCCGGCCTGACCGGCGAGTGGATCCCCCGCGTCGACGCGCGCCGGGCGGCTGCCCCGCGTGGACCCGAACGGCCCGCGCCGCCGCCGGAGGTGCTCGCCACGCTCACCAGCCGCCACAACGCGGGTCTCAGTCTGGGGCGCCTCGGCCGCTGGGACGAGGCGGGCGAGGTGCACCGCGCGGTCGCCGCGGAGCGCGAGCACGCGCTCGGCCCCGACCACCCCGACACGCTCGCCAGCCGCTACGAGGTGGGCTTCACGCTCTCCCGCACCGGCCGCGCCGCCGACGCGCTGCGCGAGTACGGTCGCGTCGCGCGGGGCCGGGAGCGCGCGCTCGGCGCCGAGCACTCGGAGACGCTCGCCGCCCGCCAGGAGATGGCCTTCGTCCTGGGGCAGCTCGGCCGGCACTTCGACGCCCACCAGACGTACGTCTCGGTGCTCGCCGCCCGCGAGCGCACCGCGGGGCCCGACCACCCGGACACGCTGCGCTGCCGCCACAACCTCGCGTACAACCTGAGCCGCCTCGGCCGCCTGGAGGACTCGCACCGGCTGGCCGAGGAGGTCGCCGCGGCCCGCGCCCGGGTGCTCGGACCGACCCACCCCGACACGCTCGTCACACGGTACGAAGTCGCGTACGCGCTCGGCCAGTTGGGGCGCTGGCCCGAGGCGCTGGAGACCTACCGCGAGGTCGCGGAGGCGCGGACACGGGCGCTCGGCGCGGACCATCCCGACACGCTCGCCGCCCGCTACGAGGTCGGCATCAGCCTCGGCAGGCTCGGCCGCAGCGCGGAGGCCCTCGACCTGTACCGCGACCTGATCGACGACCGTACGCGCGTGAACGGCCCCGCCGACCCCGAGACGCTGCGGGCCCGGCACGGACTCGGCGTGAACCTGGGCCGCCAGGGCCGCTGGGAGGAGGCGCTGGCGGAGGCCGGCGACGTGTGCGCCGTCCGCGAGCGGGTCCTCGGCCCCGACCACCCCGACACGCTGGTGAGCCGCCGCGAGGTGGCCGTCGGCCTCGGCTGGCTGGGCCGCTGGGCCGACGCGCTCGTCGAGTACCGCAGGGTCGCGGCGGCCCGGGAGCGGGTCCTCGGCGCCGACCACCCCGACGCCCTGGCGAGCCGCAACGACGAGGCCCACTGCCTGGAACAACTGGGCCGCGGCCCCGAGGCGGTGGACCTCTACCGCAGCGTGGCGGTACGCCGGCAGCGGTGGGCCACGGGCGGGTACTGAGAGCGGCGGGGCGCGGGGTGTGGTCCGCCGATGGGGCGAGACGCTAGCGGTGCGTGCCGGCGGATGGGAGGGGTGGCCTGGTCGGGGTCTCCTTCGCGCCCGTGCCGCCGCCTCCGAGTAGTGCCAGGATCAGGAGGACGACAACCAGCACGCCGCCGCCGCCCGCTGCCGCGGCGGGACGGCTGATCCGGCGCTCGTGCGGACGGACGTGGACACCGTTGCGGAGGTGGCCGCGTACGTGCACCGTCGCGCCCGGCGGAGAGGGAAGTGGGGTGCTGGTGGAGCGGGTGACAGTGCGGCGAGCGGAGGTTGCGCTGCTCCGAGGCCTGTTGCGGCGTTGGTGTGGTCGGACGTAGGAGCCGTCCCGGCGGTAGTGCCCACGAACGTGAGTCATCGGGGTTTTCCTCGGGTGATTTCGGGCGACCGGGCCCACTTGGACCCAAGTACGAAGGTAGCGGCCGCCACTGACAATCGGCGGGCCCAAGCAGGCCGTCCCGTCGGCCGATTGGGCGTGAGCAGCTGCCCGCCCGGACCGCGGAGGGCCACAGGCCCGCGCCCTCCGTGCTAGGAAGAGCCATGCTTGATCGTGATGCGTACGACGCCGTCATCGTCGGCGGGGGCCACAACGGTCTTGTCGCCGCCGCCTATCTCGCCCGCGCCGGGCGGTCCGTGCTGCTGCTCGAGCGGCTCGCCGGGACCGGTGGCGCCGCCGTCTCCAGCAGGCCCTTCCCCGGGGTCGACGCGCGCCTCTCGCGCTACTCGTACCTCGTCAGCCTGCTCCCCAAGAAGATCGTCCGGGACCTCGATCTGGACTTCAGGGTCCGCACCCGCACCGTCTCCTCGTACACCCCGGCCGAACGAGCCGGCCAGGCCACCGGACTGCTGGTCGGCGGGGGCGAGGCCCGTACCCGGCAGGCCTTCGAGCGGCTGACCGGGGGGCACCGGGAGTACGACGCCTGGCGGGAGTTCTACGCCATGACCGGGGAGGTCGCCCGGCGCGTCTTCCCCACCCTCACCGAACCCCTGCCCGAGCGCGCGGAACTGCGTGCCCGCGTCGACGACGAGGTGGCGTGGCGGACCCTTTTCGAGGAGCCGATCGGTGCCGCGATCGAGGAGCGCTTCGAGGACGACCTGGTCCGCGGGGTCGTCCTCACCGACGCGCTCATCGGCACGTTCGCCGACGCCCACGACCCGTCACTGCGGCAGAACCGCTGCTTCCTGTACCACGTCATCGGCGGCGGCACCGGCGACTGGAACGTGCCCGTCGGCGGCATGGGCGCCCTCACCGCCGCCATCGCCGATTCGGCGCGGATGTCGGGCGCCGTGCTGCGCACGGGGTGCGAGGTGACGCGCATCGACACCGACGGGCGGCGCGCCGAGGTCACGTACGCGACGGAGGACGGCGTGCACACCGCGGCCGCCGGCCACGTCCTGGTCAACGCCTCGCCGCAGGCCCTCGCCGCGCTCCTCGGCGACGAGCCGCCCGCGCCCGCCGAAGGCGCCCAGCTCAAGGTCAACATGCTGCTCAAGCGGCTGCCGAAGCTGCGCGACACGAGCGTCGACCCGTACGAGGCGTTCGCCGGGACCTTCCACATCGCCGAGGGGTACGAGGCGCTGGCCGCCGCCTACGCCCAGGCCGTCGCGGGCCGGCTGCCCGCCGCGCCGCCCTCCGAGATCTACTGCCACTCACTGACCGACCCGACGATCCTCGCCCCCGACCTCGTCGAGAGCGGCCACCACACCCTCACCCTCTTCGGCCTGCACACGCCCGCCCGCCTCTTCGCCCACGACAACGACGCCGTACGAGCCGACCTCCTCACCGCCACCCTCGCCCAACTCGACGCCCACCTCGCCGAACCGATCGCCGACTGCCTGGCCCTCGACGCGGAGGGACGCCCCTGCATCGAGGCGAAGACCCCCCTGGACCTGGAACACGACCTGCGCCTTCCGGGCGGCAACATCTTCCACCGCGACCTCGCCTTCCCCTACGCCCAGGAAGGCACGGGCCGTTGGGGAGTGGAGACCCGACACCCGAACATCCTGCTCTGCGGCGCGGGCGCGGTACGCGGCGGCGGCGTCAGCGGCATCCCGGGACACAACGCGGCGATGGCCGCGATGGATGCGATGGGCGCGTGACCGATGTCGTGCCCCGCCTCGTGGGGTTGGGTACGACGGTGACGAGCCGGGGCGGGGCGCGACGGTGACATGACGCAGGTCGACGGCCTGTGGTCGTAGGAAACTGACACTGCATCAGAAAATCCCTTCCCTCGGTCACGCCCCTGCGGCATCCTGCGCCCATGCAGACGGAGTTGAGTAGGAAACTGGGGATCGAGCACGCCATCTTCGGCTTCACGCCCTTCCCCGCGGTGGCCGCCGCCATCAGTCGGGCGGGTGGGTTCGGGGTGCTCGGGGCGGTGCGCTACACCGCGCCCGACGAGCTGGCCAGGGACCTCGACTGGATGCAGGAGCACGTCGACGGCAGGCCCTACGGGCTCGACGTCGTCATGCCGGCCAAGAAGGTCGAGGCCGCGGACGGGCGGCCGCTCACCGAGGCCGACATCGAGGCGATGATCCCCGAGGAGCACAGGGAGTTCGTCAGGGAGACCCTCGCCAAGCACGGCGTTCCCGAGCTCGACGAGGGCGAGGCGTCGGGCTGGCGCATCACCGGCTGGATGGAACAGGTCGCCCGCAGCCAGCTCGACGTCGCCTTCGACTATCCGATCAAACTCCTTGCCAACGCGCTCGGTTCGCCCCCGCCCGACGTCATCCGGCGGGCCCACGAGCACGACATCCTCGTCGCCGCCCTCGCCGGCAGTGCCCGCCACGCGCGCAAGCACGCCGAAGCGGGCATCGACATCGTGGTGGCCCAGGGGTACGAGGCGGGCGGTCACACCGGCGAGATCGCCTCCATGGTGCTCACGCCCGAGGCCGTCGAGGCCGTGGCGCCGCTGCCGGTGCTCGCCGCCGGGGGCATCGGCAGCGGTCAGCAGATCGCCGCCGCGCTCGCGCTCGGCGCGCAGGGCGTCTGGCTCGGCTCCCTGTGGCTCACCACCACGGAGGCCGACCTCCACTCGCCCGCCCTCACCCAGAAACTGCTCGCCGCCGGCTCCAGTGACACCGTCCGCTCCCGCGCCCTGACCGGTAAACCCGCCCGCCAGCTGCGCACGCGGTGGACCGACGCCTGGGACGACCCGCAGGGGCCCGGAACGCTGCCGATGCCGCTGCAGGGCCTGTTGGTCGCCGAAGCCGTGTCGCGCATCCAGAAGCACGAGGTGCGGGAGCTGCTCGGCACCCCGGTCGGCCAGATCGTCGGCCGGATGAACAGCGAACGCAGCGTCCAGGCCGTCTTCGACGAGCTGACCCGCGACTTCGAGCGGGCCGTCGACCGAGTCATCCGCATCGCGGAAAGGGGAAGTCAGTCGTGAGCACACCCCCCAACGGCTTCTGGGCCCAGGCCGTCGCCGACCCCGGCCGGACCGTCCTCGTGGCGCCCGACGGCGAGGAGTGGACGGCGGGCCGACTGCACGCCGTCGTCAACCAGTTGGTGCACGGACTGCGGGCCGCGGGACTGGAACGGGGCGACGCGTTCGCCGTCGTCCTGCCCAACGGCGTGGAGTTCCTCACCGCCTACCTCGCCGCGTCCCAGGCCGGTTTCTATCTCGTCCCCGTCAACCACCACCTGGTCGGCCCGGAGATCGCCTGGATCGTCGCCGACTCCGGCGCGAAGGTGCTGATCGCCCACGAGAAGTTCGCGGACGCCGCGGTGGCGGCGGCCGATGAGGCGGGCCTCCCGGCGAGCCACCGCCACGCCGTCGGAGCCGTGCCCGGATTCCGCCCCTACGCCCAACTCCTGGAGGGGCAACCGGAGTCGGTGCCTGACGAGCGCACCCTGGGCTGGGTCATGAACTACACCTCGGGCACCACAGGACGCCCGCGCGGCATCCGGCGCCCGCTCTCCGGCAAGCTTCCCGAGGAGTCCTACCTGGGCGGCTTCCTCGGCATCTTCGGCATCAAGCCCTTCGACGGCAACGTCCACCTGGTGTGCTCACCGCTCTACCACACCGCCGTCCTGCAGTTCGCGGGCGCCGCCCTGCACATCGGCCACCCGCTGGTCCTCATGGACAAGTGGACGCCACAGGAGATGCTCCGCCTCATCGACACGCACAAGTGCACGCACACCCACATGGTGCCCACCCAGTTCCACCGGCTGCTGGCGCTGCCGGACGCCACGAAGGCCGCGTACGACGTGTCCTCCATGCGGCATGCCATCCACGGCGCCGCTCCCTGCCCCGACCATGTGAAGCGCGCCATGATCGAGTGGTGGGGCGAGTGCGTCGAGGAGTACTACGCGGCCAGCGAGGGCGGTGGTGCCTTCGCCACCGCGCAGGACTGGCTCAAGAAGCCCGGAACGGTCGGAAAGGCCTGGCCCATCAGCGAGTTGGCCATCTTCGACGACGACGGCAACCGCCTCCCGCCCGGCGAACTGGGCACCGTCTACATGAAGATGTCCACCGGCGGATTCTCGTACCACAAGGACGAGTCCAAGACGAAGAAGAACCGCATCGGCGACTTCTTCACCGTGGGCGACCTCGGACTGCTCGACGAGGACGGTTACCTCTTCCTGCGCGACCGCAAGATCGACATGATCATCTCGGGTGGGGTGAACATCTACCCCGCCGAGATCGAGTCCGCGCTGCTCACCCACCCGGCGGTCGCCGACGCCGCCGCGTTCGGGATCCCGCACGACGACTGGGGCGAAGAGGTCAAGGCCGTCGTCGAGGTGGCCGAGGGCCGCGCGGCCGACGACACGCTGGCCGCCGAGATCCTCGCCTACTGCGAGCACCGGCTCGCCGGCTACAAGCGGCCGAAGACCGTCGACTTCATCGAGACGATGCCTCGCGACCCCAACGGCAAGCTGTACAAGCGACGGCTGCGCGAGCCGTACTGGGAGGGTCGCGAGCGCGCCGTGTGACGGGGCGTCAAGACAGGGCTGCAGGTGGTGGTACGGGCAAGGGGTTCGCCCATACCACCAGCCGAAGTACCCACCGCCTCAACGGCGTTCGCGCACCCGCACCACCTCCAGCGCCGGGTCGCCGAGGATGTCCTTCTCGCAGAAGCGCGAGGTCACCCAGCGCTCCTTCGCGTACAGCTTCGTCTGGTCGCTGTAGTGCGGCGAGAGGGGGTTGGAGGACTGGGAGTACGTCAGGAGCGTGCGGGCCTCGGGGCAGCGGCCGTCGTTCCAGCCGACCGCCTGGATGTGGCTCGACCCGTGCACGACCTCGGTGTAACCGCGCGCGGGATCCCACTGGGCCTCGACCTTGTTCCAGACGCCGAGGGACTCCGTACCGCCGGAGACCGGGATGCGCTTCCCTCCCCGCACCACGTACTGGTTCTCCCGCAGCGGCGCGTCCAGGGCGATGTCCGCGGCGGTCAGCTCCGTCACCGCGTCGGCCAGGGCGGTCCTGAAGCCGGGCTGCGCAGTGTCGAGGGTGTTCGGCGTGCGCACCGGATCGGCCGCAGAGAACGGCACCTTCCAGAGCTGCGCGTTCGGCACGGCCGCCGTCACCTTCCGCCAGAAGCGGTCGAAGAGCAGCGCACCGCGGCTGCCGGTGTCCATCCGGTGGTCCCAGCGGGCCAGCACCCGGCACGCACCCGACACGTCGACGGTCTTGCCGTCACTGCCCGTCGCGGTGCCGCCCGGCAGCGCCGCGCAGGCCTTCGCCGCGTCCTCGGCCGCGAGGTCCGCGGCCGGTACGCGGTTCGCGAACTGCTGCCGTTGCAGGTCCCGGACCGTGAGGCCGCCCTTCGCCGCCATCGCCGACACGTCCTCGACGGCGCCGCGGGTGCGCATCGAACGCTGGGTGCCGATCGTGCCGAAGATCCGCTCGTAGCCGGTGAGCGGCTGGTCGGCGTTGGTCAGCCAGGCGCTGTCGTTGCTGTTCTCCGCGTACGGGGCGTCCTTGAGGGTCGGCATCTTCGACGGGCCGAAGATGCCGGTCTGCACCGCGTCCTTGTCGGAGCCGAGCGCGCACGCGCCGCGCGAGCCGTCGAGGACGGCGACGCCCGACGCCGGGTAGGTGACCTTGCCGAGCGCGGTGCTGCAGCGCCGCGCCAGGTCGTCGGTGATCCGGGGGAGCACCTGGGACTGGCTGAGCAGGGAGTGGCCGCGGCGGTCGGCGGCGACGGTGTTCACCCAGGGCAGCCCCTGGGTGGTGCGCAGGGCCTTGAGGACGTCCTCGGTCGAACGCGCCGTGCCGAAGCCGAGATCGGTGTCGCTGCCGCGGAGGTTCGCGGCGTTGGGGTCGTTGAGCGCGTAGGCCGTGGTCGAGGACCAGGGCAGCGGCAGTTGGGGGCCGAGGCCGGTGACGACAGGGCCGTACCGGGTCCACCACTGGGTGCGCGTGACGGGCGCGCCGTCCTTGACCGGTACCGTGACCGTGCGCTGCGTCATCTTGTGCCGCTTGCCGTCCACCAGATACGTGGTCGGGTCGGCCGGGTCCAGCGTGAGCTGGTGGAGGTTGAGGGTGACGCCGGTGGCGACCGTGTGGCTCCACGCCACGTCGCCGTTGAAGCCGATGTTGACCACGCTCGTGCCGAGCAACGAGCCGCCGGACACGTTCAGTTGACCCGGAATGGTCTGCTGCGACTGCCAGAAGCGGCGCCCGCCCTGCCAGGGGTAGTGCGGGTTGCCGAGCAGCAGGCCCCGGCCGTTCGCGGTGGTCCTGCCGCTGAACGCGACGGCGTTGGAGCCCATGTCGGCGTCCTGTGCGGAGAACAGCTCGCGGGCGGCCTTCGCCGTGCGGTGCGGATCGGGCGCGCGGTGATCGCCCGAGGTCGCGGGCGGCGCCGCGGCCGTGATGCCGTCGATGGCGCGGCCCTGCCCGCCGAGCACCTGGACCGCGAAGCCCTGCCGGGCCACGTCGAGCGCGCTGATCGGCCGCACCCAGTCGGCCTTCGCGCAGGCCGGATCGGTGATGCGGTTCTGCTTCAGCCACGCGTTGTAGCCCGCGGCGAAGCCCCGCATGAGCTCCTTGGTCCGCCGTCCCGGACCGGCCGGCGCGGGCCGGTCCAGGAGCTTCTCCACGGTCCCGGCCTCGCGCACGCCACGGAAGTACTGGTCGCTGCCGAGGTTCGTGGTCGCGGACGACAGCGCGCCGCCGGGGGAGGCGTCGGGACCGAAGTGGCGCGAACGCTCGCCGCGGACGGTCAGATAGCCGTCGGCGAGGGTGCAGACCTGGTCGGCGGCCTGCGCCCAGCCGGTGCCGAAGCCGAGGTTCTCGTAGTCCTCGGCGAGGACGTGCGGAATGCCGTACTCGGTGTAGCGGATGGTGGCGTGCAGGCCGCCGTCGGAGGGGCGGGCGTCCCGGGGCGCGGCTCCCGCGCCGGACGACGGGAGCAGGGCCACCGCCGTCAGCAGGGTGATCCCCACCGCCGCCGTGCGTCTTGTGCGGATGCGCATCGTGCCTCCCAACTGGAGTCAGGGAAGGGGCGGTTGAGCGTACCAAGCGGTCGGTCATTTGGTCCGTCCGTTCGCCGGTCCCTTGACCCGCGGGCCCGGGGGACCCAGGATCACGCCATGACGGGTGCGGGTGGCAGCAGAGTCGACGACCTCCTCGCGCGCAGCGCGCGCCGGACACCGCGGCGGGTGGCGCTCCGCTACAAGGAGCGCGCGTGGACGTACGCCGAGCTCGACGCGGCGGTCACCGCGGCGGCCGGATTCCTCATGGACGAGGGGCTGCGCCACGGCGACCGGGTCGGAGCGTACGGGCACAACTCCGACGCGTACGTCATCGCCTTCCTGGCCTGCTCACGGGCGGGCCTCGTCCACGTACCCATCAACCAGAACCTCACCGGTGACGACCTGAGGTACATCGTCGAACAGTCGGGCAGCGCCACCGTCCTGGCCGACCCGCACCTGCGGCACCGGCTGCCGGACCCCACCCGGGTGCTCTCGTTGCGCGACACCACGGACTCGCTCCTCACCCGCGTCCGCCGCCCGCGCCCGGACGGCGAGGCAGACCTGGTCGTGCGTACGGGCGACGGGGGCGAACTCGTCCAGCTGCTCTACACGTCCGGCACCACGGCCCTGCCGAAGGGCGCCATGATGACGCACCGCGCCCTGCTCCACGAGTACGCCAGCGCCATCACGGCCCTGGACCTCAAGGAGACCGACCGGCCCGTCCACTCGCTGCCGCTCTACCACTCGGCGCAAATGCACGTGTTCCTCATGCCGTACCTCGCGGTCGGGGCCGAGAACACCCTCCTCGACGAACCCGCTCCGGAGAGGATCTTCGAGCTGGTGGAGGCGGGGGAGGGGGACAGCCTGTTCGCGCCGCCGACCGTGTGGATCGGCCTCGCCAACCATCCCGGCTTCGCCAGCCGTGATCTGGGAGCGTTGCGCAAGGCCTACTACGGGGCGTCGATCATGCCGGTGCCGGTCCTGGAGCGGCTGCGCGCCCGGCTGCCGGGGCTGGCCTTCTACAACTGCTTCGGCCAGAGCGAGATCGGACCGCTCGCCACCGTCCTCGGGCCCGACGAACACGAGGGACGGATGGACTCCTGCGGGCGGCCGGTGCTCTTCGTCGAGGCCCGTGTCGTGGACGAGAGCGGACACGAGGTGCCGGACGGCACCCGGGGCGAAGTCGTCTACCGCTCACCGCAGTTGTGCGAGGGCTACTGGGACAAGCCGGAGGAGACCGCGGAGGCGTTCCGCGACGGCTGGTTCCACTCCGGGGACCTCGCGGTGCGGGACGCCGAGGGGTACTTCACCGTCGTCGACCGGGTGAAGGACGTCATCAACTCCGGGGGAGTCCTCGTCGCGTCCAGGCAGGTCGAGGACGCGCTCTACACGCACCCGGGTGTCGCGGAGGCCGCGGTGATCGGTCTCCCGGACGAGCGCTGGATCGAGGCGGTGACCGCCGTCGTCGTACGCGGCGACAAGGAGCTCACGGAGGCCGACCTCATCGCGCACGCACGGGAGAAGCTCGCTCACTTCAAGGCGCCGAAGCGGGTCCTGTTCGTCGACGAACTGCCGCGCAACGCCAGCGGCAAGATCCTCAAGAGGGGCCTGCGGGACCGTTTCCGCACCGACTGACGGGGCGGATCTGCCCGTTCGGGGTGGGGTGTACGACGGGTGTTCCAGGTGGGCGTACGGCGGGCGTTCCAGGTAGGAGTGCGTACAGCGGGCGCCGGCGCGTGGCGCCGGCCCATGCCCGTCGTACGGTCAGGCGCTGGCGTGCTGGCGCTCTCCGCCTGTGGTGGACGATTCGTCCTCGACGGCTCTGCTGTCCTCGGCGGACATGTCGTCCTCGGGTGCACCGGTGCGGTCGGCCTCGTCCCGCGCTAGCAGGGAGAGCAGCGAGGCGACGGCCAGCCCGGACTCGGCGGGGTGGCGCAGCACCTTGGCGGGGTCGATCGAGTACGAGTTCGAGCGCCCCTCCTTGGTGTGGGAGAGATAACCGTCCTGTTCCAGGTCGGCGATGATCTTCTGAACGGCGCGTTCCGTGAGCCGGCAGTGGGCGGCGATGTCGCGGATACGGGCGCTGTGATTGTCGGCGATCGCGGCCAGTACGCGCGCGTGGTTGGTGAGAAACGTCCATCCGGTGTGTGACTCGGGCACTCCATCCATGGGCCAACTCTATGACGAGACATACACGGTTTCAAAAACACGTACTCGATTTCAGGTATTAGTTGACGTGTGTGGTGGGCGGAGGGCAGCCTTAGGGCTGGCGGTAGGCAACGAGGAGAGGGAGAGGCCATGCCGGAGCCCGCGTTCTCTCAGGAGCCCCTGATGGGCGAGAGCAGCAGTCACGGTCGTGCGCCGGTCGCACGCCCGGCACCTCCGGCTTCACTGCCCATGCGGCTGCGCCCTGGGCCGGAGGCGGGCAGGACGACCGTCGCGGTGTGGGGTGAGCTTGACCTCGATGCCGCCCAGCGGCTCCGGTCCGAGCTCCACGACGCCCTGAGTCACGCGGCCCAGGGCCTCGACCTGGACCTGCGGGAGGTGGACTTCTGCGACTGCTCCGGCCTCAACCTCCTGCTCGGCCTCCGCCACCGAGCCGTGGAGCAGGGCAAGACGGTCCTCATCGCCCGGAGCAGCCCCGCCCTGGAGCGCGTCATCGACCTCACCGGCACCCGCCACCTCCTCACGCCCACCGAGCAGACGGACGGTGCGGACGCGGCATGCCCGGTCGTCCACGAGGTGGCATCGGCCGACGACACCGAGCAGGATCTGCGAACCGTGGTGACCCAGTTGCGGCGGGCGATGCAGACCCGGCCCACCATCGACCTGGCCCGCGGCATCCTGATGTCCTCCTTCAACCTGAGCCCCGATGCGGCCTGGGACGTCCTGGTCACCGCTTCCCAGCACACCAACACCAAGCTGCACGTCCTCGCCGGGGACGTCGTGGCGACCGTCCAGGGGTGCGCCCTGTCCGACACCGTCCGCAAGCAACTGGAGGCCGCGGTCGCCAAGTCGAACGCGGCGCGCTCGGGCCCGCCGGCCACGGTCCGGTCCAATTTCGCCGTCACCGCCGTCGATCCGGGGGCGCCGCCCGACAGCATCGCCTGACGCGCGGCGGCCGGGCCGTTCCGGGGCGCACGCCTCACCTGCCGCGGGCGTTCTCACCTGCCGCGGCGCGTCCTCACCCGCCGCCCGCGTCCTCACCCGCCCCGCCCCTGGGTGCCCTCAGCCGCGCGCGTCCCTCTCGCGCAGATCCACGATGCGCTTGAACTTGCCCACCGACCGCTCCAGCGTCTCCGGGTCGACGATCTCCACGCCCACCGAGACGCCGATGCCGTCCTTCACCGCCGCCGCGATCTCCCGGGCCGCGCTCTCGCGCCGCGCCGCCGGAGTGTCCGCGCGGGCCTCGGCCCGCACCGTCAGGGCGTCCATCCGGCCCTCCCGCGTCAGCCGCAGCTGGAAGTGCGGGGCGATGCCCGGCGTGCGCAGCACGATCTCCTCGATCTGGGTGGGGAAGAGATTGACCCCGCGCAGGATCACCATGTCGTCGCTGCGGCCCGTCACCTTCTCCATCCGCCGGAAGATCCGCGCCGTACCGGGCAGGAGCCGCGTCAGGTCCCGTGTCCGGTAGCGGATGACGGGCATGGCCTCCTTCGTGAGCGCGGTGAACACCAGCTCGCCGCGCTCGCCGTCCGGCAGCCGCTCGCCCGTGATCGGGTCCACGACCTCCGGATAGAAGTGGTCCTCCCAGATGTGCAGCCCGTCCTTGGTCTCCACGCACTCCTGCGCGACGCCGGGGCCGATCACCTCGGAGAGGCCGTAGATGTCCACGGCGTCGATCGCGAAGCGCTCCTCGATCTCGCGCCGCATCTCCTCCGTCCACGGCTCCGCCCCGAAGATGCCGACGCGCAGGGACGTCGTACGGGGATCGATGCCCTGCCGCTCGAACTCCTCCAGGAGGGTGAGCATGTACGACGGGGTCACCATGATGATCTCGGGACGGAGGTCCTGGATCAGCCGCACCTGGCGCGCCGTCATGCCGCCGGAGGCCGGGATCACCGTGCAGCCCAGCCGCTCCGCCCCGTAGTGCGCGCCCAGGCCGCCGGTGAACAGGCCGTACCCGTAGGCCACATGGACCTTGTCGCCGGGGCGGCCGCCCGCCGCGCGGATCGAGCGCGCGACCACGTCCGCCCACATGGAGAGGTCCTGCTCGGTGTAGCCGACGAGCGTCGGCAGCCCCGTCGTACCGCTGGAGGCGTGCAGCCTGCGCACCTCCGACTGCTCGACCGCGAACATCCCGAAGGGGTAGTTGGCCCGCAGGTCGTCCTTGGTGGTGAACGGGAACCGCGCGAGGTCGGCGAGGCTGCGGCAGTCGTCGGGGTGCAGCCCCGCCTTGTCGAAGGAGGCCCGGTAGAACGGGACGTTCTCGTACGCGTGCAGCAGGGTGTCCTGCAGCCGTTCCAGCTGAAGGGCCCCGAGCTCACGGGGGCCGAGCCGTTCCGCCGCGTCGAGCAGTAGCGGCATGCGCGTCATAAAGAGTGCTCCCGTCCTGAACGGGCGACCGATCATTCGGTCGTCGATCTTCTGTGCAGCTCAGTAATCCAGGCCCGGCAGTGGGCGTCAAGAGATCCGGCGCAGCTGCTTTGAGCTGGGGCGCAAGGGCATGGGCCACCGTCATGGGCCACATACGTCGGCATTGCCCGGGCCGGGCCCGGGATGTGATGATCACCCGCATGCCGACATTCAGCGCGTACGACGGGACGGAGCTCGCCTACCACGAGAAGGGGGAGGGGGAGCCGCTGCTCGTCGTGCCGGGTGGCCCGATGCGCGCCTCCGTCTACCTCGACGACCTCGGGGGACTCGCCGCGCGACGCCGTCTGATCCTGCTCGACCTGCGCGGCACGGGCGACTCGGCGGTGCCGGACGACCCGGCGACGTACCGCTGCGAGCGGCTCGTCGACGACATCGAGGCGCTGCGCGAGCACCTCGGGCTCGACCGGGTCGACGTGCTCGGCCACTCGGCCGGCGCCGACCTGGTCACCCTGTACGCGGCCCGCCACCCGAAGCGGATCCGCACCCTCGTCCTCGTGACCCCCGCGACCCTCGCGGTGGGCGGCGTCGTGACTGTGGAGGACCGGATGGGCGCGGCCGCGCTGCGCAAGGACGAGCCCTGGTACCCGGCGGTCGAGACGGCGCTGCGGGAGATCGCGGCGGGCGGTGCCCCGAGCGCGGGCTGGGACGTCATCGCGCCGCTCACGTACGGCCGTTGGGACGAGCGGGCGCAGGCGCACCGGGCGCAGAGCGCGGCGCAGAAGAACGCGCGGGCCTCGATGGCCTTCTACGGCGAGGCGACCTTCGACCCGCCCGCGACCCGGGCCGCGCTCGCGGAGCTGACGGCCCCCGTGCTGGTCCTGGCGGGCGGCTTCGACGGCGGCCCCAACCCGGCCCGTGCCGAGGAGTTCGCCGCGCTGTTCCCCGGCGGCGTGTGCCAAGTGCAGCCGGGCGGCGGGCACTTCCCGTGGCTCGACGACCCGGAGTGGTTCGCGCGGCGGGTCGAGGGGTTCCTCGCGCAGCACTGACGGCACGACGTGGCGGAGGTGTCGTCGGGCTGGCGGATGGCTCGCGGGGTGTGTGCATACGGCGGGGTGGGACGTTCGGCTCGTACGATGACCGGCGACCCGTGAGCGGTCGCCGGACCGCCGTCAACGACCCCCAGGGGGAACCGCCGTGCGCCTCGCCACCGACACCCGTCGCCTCACCACCGCCGGCGCACTGGCCGCCGTCCTGCTCGCGGGTGGCGGCACGGCCGCCGTGGCGGCGCCCGCTCAACCCACCCGGCCCGCCGCGTCCGCCGCCTCCGCCACGTACGCGGATTCGTACGCCCGGCTGCACTCCCTGGCCGGCCTGTCCGCGCAGCGGCTGGCCACCGCCGACCTGGTCGCCGCGGCCAAGTACGGCACGGACAGCCCCATCGACGACCCGGCCCGCGAGCGCCAGGTCCTCGATGCGGTGGCCCGGCAGGCCGAGGAGGCGGGCGCCGACCCTGAGGCGACCGTGCGGATCTTCCGCGACCAGATCGAGGCCAACAAGGTCGTCCAGCGAGGGCTGTTCCGCCGCTGGGACGCCGACCCGTCCCAGGCCCCGAAGGAGCGGCCCGACCTCGGCGAGGTCCGCGAGGAGATCAACCGCGTCAACGCCGAGTTGGTACGGGGCATCGCCCTGTCGCCGGAGGCGCGGACGGCACCGTACTGCGGTGGAGTCCTGACCGTCGCGGCCGTGCGGGTGCGGCACGAGGATCGGCTCGACGGCCTGCACTTCGTCGCCCTGGGGCGGGCGCTGCGGTCAGTCTGTGCGGGCTGACACGCGCGGTGCGTCGCGGGGGCGCCGGTAGGCGGACCACGGCAGGAAGTACTGGGTGACGGTGCCGACCGCGACGGCGTACAGCACGGTGCCGATGCCCACCGTCCCGCCGAGCAGCCAGCCCGCCGCGAGCACGGTGAGCTCGACGACGGTGCGGACCCGCCGCAGTGAGTGGCCGGTCAGGGCGGCCGCGCCCGTCATCAGCCCGTCCCGGGGCCCGGGCCCGAAGCGCGCGCCCACGTAGACGGCGACGGAGAGACCGTTGAGGACCACCCCGCCCGCGAGCAGCCCGAGCCGGGCGGGCAGGCCCAGGCCGGCGGGGAGGACGAGCAGGCCGAGGTCGGAAGAGACGGCCAGGACGGCGATGTTGGCGAAGGTCCCGAACGTCGGCCGCTGCTTCAGCGGGATCCACAGCAGCAGCACGAGCACGCCGAGCACGGCGCTGATGGTGCCGAAGCTGAGGGACGTGCGGTGCTCCAGACCTTCGTAGAGCACGCTCCACGGGTTCACGCCGAGCGCCGCCCGGACCAGCATCGAGAGGCTGAACCCGTAGAGGGCGAGGCCGAGAAGGAGCTGGGGCAGACGTCGCAACGGCCGCTCGTGGAAAGGGACGTACGAGATGTCGTGCCGCATTGGTCTGGCCTCCGTGCCGGGTGAGCGTGTGCGCGCTTCGAGGACCGCGAGCGAAGCCGCGTGCCTTCAAAGCCATTGCGGCCACTCTGTAGAGTGATTGGCCCGGAAAGTACAGCCAATTTCAGGAGAATGGTGTGGTCGACGCGCGCCCGGAGCGGGTCACGGCCGTGGACGAGCAGGTCCGCAGGACGGACCGGACCGTGCTCGGCAGCCGGCAGCTCGCCGCGCTGCTGCCCGACCCCGCCGACATGCGGCCCGCCTACCGGCATCTGGCCCGTGCCATCAGCGAGTTGATCCTGGACGGCCGGATCGCCCTGCACGTCAGACTGCCCGCCGAACGCGAGCTGGCGGCCGCGCTCGACACCAGCAGGACCACCGTCACCGCCGTGTACGACCTGCTGCGCGAGAGCGGTTACGCGCACAGCCGTCAGGGCGCCGGCACCTGGACCGCGCTGCCCGAGGGACGCGCCCCGCACGGCGTGCGCCGGTTCCTCGCGGCCGAGGACACCGCGATCGACCTGGCCAGGGCGGCTCCCGGCCTGCCGCAGCAGGAGCTCACCGACGCGCTCGCCCGGGTCGGGCCCCAGCTGGCTGCCCACGCGCACACTCCCGGCTACCACCCGTACGGCCTGCCCGAACTCCGGGCAGCCGTCGCCGAGCGCTACACCCGGCGAGGGCTCGCCACCGTGCCCGAGCAGATCCTGATCACCTCGGGCGCCCAGCACGCGCTGACCCTCGTCCTGGGACTCCTGAGCAGCCCCGGCGACCGCATCCTGGTCGAGAACCCGTCCTACCCGAACGCGCTGGAGGCGATGCGCCGCGGCCGGCTGCGCACGCTCTCCGTACCCGTCACGGAGGAGGGCTGGGACAGCGATGTCGTCGAGTCGGCCTTCCGCCAGTCGGTGCCCCAACTCGCCTACTTGATACCGGACTTCCACAACCCGACCGGTTGTCTCATGGCGCCGGAGGAGCGGGCCGGGGTGCTGCACGCCGCTCGGCGGTGCGGCTCCTGGGTCGTCGTCGACGAGACCCTCGCCGAGCTCGCCCTCGATGTACCTGCTCCGGCGCCCTTCGCCTCGCACGCCGCGCCGGGCGGCACCGGCCAGCTCATCACCCTCGGCTCCATGAGCAAGACCCACTGGGCGGGCCTGCGCATCGGCTGGCTGCGGGCGCCCGCCCGGCTCGTCACCGAACTCGCCGGACAGCGCGTCGCCACCGACATGGGCGGCTCCGTCCTCGACCAACTCCTGGCCCTCGACCTCCTGGACCGGACGGACGACCTGCTGCCCCGGCGGCTGGAGCAGCTGCGGGCGGGACGCGCCGCGCTCACCGCAGCCCTGGCCGAGCACCTCCCGGGCTGGAGCTGGCACCTGCCGCCCGGCGGCCTGTCACTCTGGGTGGATCTGGGCGAGCCGATCGGCTCGGCGCTGGCCGAGCGGTCGCTCGACCACGGGGTACGGATCGAGAGCGGCTCCTGCTTCGCCACCGATCCGGGTATCTTCGAGCAACGGCTCCGCATCCCGTACACCACCTCGCCGGACACCCTGCGCGAGGCGGTGCGCCGGATGGCCGCCGCGCTCGCGGACGATCCGGTGCGGTCACGGGTCGGTGCGCGGTCGCACTGGGTGGCCTGAGACAGGGCGAAATCAGTGGGTGACCTGAGACAGTGCCGAGTCACTGAGTGGTCGGAGGCGGAGCCGGATCACTGGGCGGCTTGAGACAGTGCCAAAATCGGCATCGCCCACCGAAATCGGGGTCGACCCCATGACCCGAACGTCAACGCGACGACGCAGCTCAGGAGCTCGCAATTGGCACTGGACCTCAACCTGTTGCGCGTGCTCGACGCCCTGCTCCAGGAGAACAGCGTGACCCGCGCCGCCGAGCGGCTCGGCACGTCACCCGCGGCCGTCAGCCGCATGCTGGCCCGCCTGCGCCGCGCCGTCGGCGACCCGCTGCTGGTCCGCGCCGGGCAGCGCATGGTTCCCACGCCGCGCGCCCTGGAGCTGCGCGGCGAGGTCGGCGAACTGCTGCGCGGCTGTGCCGACTTGCTGCGCCCCGGGGCGGGGTTCGCCGCGGGCCGGCTCCAGCGCACGTTCACGGTGCAGGCTACCGACCTGCTCCTGGCGGGACTCGCGGGGACGTTGACCGACCGGATCCACGCCGAGGCCCCGCACGTGGACGTGGTGTTTCTGCCTGAGTCGGTGGAGGGCGGCCCCGCACTGCGCCAGGGCTGGCTGGACGTGGAACTGGGCTCGCTGGGCCATCTGGACCCGGAGATCCGGACCCAGCGGCTCGTCACGACGAGGGTGGTGGCCGTCGCCCGCAGCGGTCACCCTCTCTTCGACGGGCCGATCGACGCGCGCCGCTTCGCCGCCGCCGACCACATCGGCATCTCGCGGCTCGGCAAACGCCAGGGCCCCATCGACGGCGCCCTCGCGGAGCTCGGCCTGCGCCGCAGGACCGCGGTCGTCGTGCCGAGCCACACCAGTGCGATGGTCCTCGCCAGGAACACCGACCTCGTCGCGCTGACCCTGGACGACTGGCTCACGGACACCATCTCGGCCCTCGGCCTGCGCACGTTCCCGATCCCACTGGACCTCGACCCGGTCGAGCTCGGCATGGCGTGGCACCCACGCAACTCCTCGGACCCGGGACACCGTTGGTTCCGCGAGCACTTGGCGGCAGCGGTGCTGGGGGCGGGGTCCGCAGTCTAGGACTTGCAGCTGTGCCGGGCTTTGAGGAGCTGTTTGACGCGCGCGTCTTCAACGAGGACGGTGTCCTGCCGCACGTGTTCTTCTGGGACGTCGTTGAGGAGACCGTCGCGTCGTTGGCCTGCCCCGTGGGCTCGGCGACGTGCTGTTCGAAGGGTTCGCGTAGGGACGGCAGGCCAGGCTCAACCTGGGTCCAGAAGTGGTGAAGGGCGGCCACGTCCTTGGCCAGGAGCCATCGCATGACCTCCGGGCACCAGTGGTTCTCCCGTCCAGGTACGGCAGGAGTGAACGGAGGGTGCGCGCACTCCCAGTTGTATTCGCCCCAGAATAGTGGCGCGCTGAACTCATCGAAGGGCGTACGGAGCCCGGGCCGGACGAATCTTCGCATTGTGTCCCAGCGTTCACCGGCCCAGAAGTGCGGCTTGTACGAGGTGAGGGTGTTGCGGAACTCGTAGCGTGCGTACCAGGGGGCGCTCGCGGCATCAGGCCAGGTCCATCCCTCCGTATGGTTCGCCTCCCACACGTCGTCACTGCCGCACGCGGCGGTCTCTACCAGGTCGGCCCGCAGCTCGGTCGGCACCGCTTCTATGAATGCGCAGTCGACGATCAGGAGTTCCATGCACAGGCCCATGTGCAGCGAGCGTAGGTCAGCTCACGGACTCCGGCGATCACTTATCCACGGGACGGATGTGCAGTTCAGCCAAGAAAGCTCGGACATCCGCAGCCGTCTGCGCCGGCGTCGGCCGAGGGCCGGAGGGGATCACCGGCTGGGCCGTGACGGTGGCCGTGTCGTTGCCCCAGACACAGCGTGAACTGGTCGTGTTCGCGACCTCGTACTTCACGCAGCGCAGCTTGCCCCCAATAGGGCCGGGAGCGTAGTTCCGTACCTTGCCCGAATCCACACTCGTATTGAGAAGTACCGAGATGACCTCGTCGTCCTCACCCGGATCGGAGACGTCGACGGTCGGGTTGAGTTCCAGGGTGACCGCGTAGGATTTCTTGCCGTCCGGGCGCACGTAGGTCGCGTGAACTCTTTCCTTGGTCGGGTCGAGATTGTCGCCGCCATGCGTCGTCGACCACAGTGACTCGTCGTCCTTGCCCGCGAGCCGGTACTCAGCGAAGCCGACTGGCATCTCGGCAGTGTGCTTGACCGGCGCCTCGCCCTCATCCCCCGTCGCGAACCAGATGCCGACTCCCGCCCCGGCCACGAGGACGACGGCAACGGCTCCACCGATCACCCTCCGACGTTTGCGGAGCCGGGCCGTCCGCTCCCTGGCGGCCGCCCAGTCGATCGGGCGTCCCAGGGGCCAGCCATCATGGGCGGCCGGTGGGCTCACGTGCGAAGCGTCGTCGGAATCGGAGGGCGTCCCTGGGTGCGGCATGCTGTTCTCCCTTTAAGACGTCGTTGCATTTGGCGGTGATCGTTAGACTGCGGACGTGGCGAGCGCAGAGGACGAAACGGAAACTGTCTGCCGGGTCTGTGGTTTTGAGGGTGAGGTGTTCTGGGAGGGCGGCTGGCCGAATGAGGCAGCCATCTGTCCCTGCTGCGACAACGAGCCCGATGTCGGGGACGCCAGCGTCATGGGCCTGCGCAACTACCGCGGATACTGGGTGGGACAAGGCGCCCCGTGGAGCAGCCCGTTGGCGGAGCGCAAGCATAAGCGCCAGGGGTGGGACCTGCTGAAGCAGATGCAGAACATCCCGCCACAGTGGCGCTGATCTGGGCGATCGGTAAGTGCGTCACGGCGTGAGCCGGCGGTAGCAGATGAGGGTGGCTGCGATCCCGGCGAAAGCGAGGAAGTGCTCGGGCTTACGTTCATAGCGGCGGTGGAGGCGGCGGCAGCCACTCAGCCAACTCATCGTGCGCTCAGAGGCGGCGGCAGCCACTCAGCCAACTCATCGTGCGCTCAACGGTCCAGCGGTGCTGCCCCAGGCGGGCGGAGGACTCGATGCCCCTGCGGGCGATCCGCGGCACGATGTTACGGCTGTGGAGCCATCGGCGCAGGTGGCCGTAGTCGTAGCTCTTATCCGCATGGAGTTTGGCGGGCCTACGTCGCCTGGGCCCGCGACGAGAGCGGATTGGCGGGATCCCCCGCACGAGGGGTTCAAGTCCGTGGCTGTCGTGGGTGTTCGCGGCGGAGATGCCGATCGACAGGGGCAGCCCGGTCCGCTCGGTGATCAAGTGGATCTTTGAGCCCTTTTGCCGCGATCTACGGGATTCGGGCCTGTCAGGTCCCCCCTTTCATCGCCCGCAGGTTCACCGAATCGATCGCGCACCGGGACCGTCCAGCTCACCCCTCGCGCCGAGTTCGTCCAGCACCAGGCGGTGGAGCTTGGCCCAGAGGCGGGCTTCACTCCACTCGGTGAACCGCCGATACACCGTCGACCATGACGGCCCGAACGCCTCCGGCGTCTGCCGCCAAGTCCAGCCGGAAGTGGCCACGAACATGATCGCGGCGAGCACCTCTCGGTCCCCATGCCGCCGCCGACCACCGCCTTGCTGCCCGCACCGGGGCCACCGGCACCACGCGTGCGAACAACTCCCATAACCCGTCCGGGACTAGACGCTCCACGATCGTCATGCACGAACGCTACCAATCACCCAAATGCAGCGACGTCTAAGTACTCGGCTTACGTACTCGGCTCGGTGTCACGCAACAGTTGGGCCACGTGGATGGACGAACACCACCATCCAGTAGAAGCCGAGGAGGTACGGCTGACCCGTAGGCCTGTGGTGAGCTTACCGAGTCTTACGCGGGCCGCGAAGGTGAGCAAAGCGTGGTGCAGGAAGGAAAATCCGAACGCCGCCACAGGCTCTAGGAGCGGCGCCTACGCTACAACGGCCGACGCTTGGCGGGTGCCGCCGGGCGCTGAGGCGTGCCGTCGTGAACACCGGACTGTGTCGTCAGCGCACCGCCCGGCACGGGCGGCTCGGGAGACGGGCTCGCATGACCCGGCAGGGGCGTGTGGTCGACGGGTGCGCCTTGCAATCCTCGACCCGCTTCCTGGGTGTCCAGGTACCTGGCGATGAGGTGCGCGAACTGCGGCATCTGTTGCCGAAGCCGGTCAGCCACCTCAGGCTGCTCGCCCAGTCGATGTTCCCGTGGTCGCTGACCATGACTTGCCCTCCGGCAGGCCCAGTCGGCGCCGTCACCCTCCCCACGAGGGCGGATGCCCATGGTGATCCTTGCTCCCGGGCCGCAGCACCATAGGACGACCGACCGCTGTCACCAGGGTCCAGGGTCACCAGGGGGTGGGCCCGCACCGACCAGACTGGCGCCGCCGAGCCGTAAGGCAGGCAGGCGGCGCGAGTGCATCCAGACTGATGCGCATGCGCGCATGCGCATGACCGGCCGGACGGGCCTCACCCCGCACCTCCCGGCCGGTCGTGCCGCCCGCGAGGCCCGCCAGCTACCCCCGCCACCTACCCCGCAGCCGCCACCCTCTTAGCCCACCGATAGTCCGCCTTGCCGCTCGGTGAGCGTTGGATGTGGTCCGTGAAGACCACGGCGCGCGGGATCTTGTAGCCCGCGAGTCGCTCACGGCAGTGCGACTGGATCGCCGACAGGTCCAACGCCGAGGCCCCGGCCCGGAGTTGGACGACCGCCGCTACGCTGCTTCCCCACCGCGCATCGGGCACCCCGGCCACCAGCGCGTCGTACACGTCCGGATGGGACTTGAGGGCCTGCTCGACCTCCTCCGGATACACCTTCTCGCCGCCCGTGTTGATGCACTGCGAACCGCGGCCGAGCACGGTGACGATGCCGGCCTCGTCGACCGTCGCCATGTCGCCGAGCAGTACCCAGCGCTCCTCGCCCTTCTGGAAGAAGGTCTCCGCGGTCTTCGCCGGGTCGTTGTAGTAGCCGAGCGGTACGTGGCCGCGCTGGGCCAGCCGGCCCGGCTCGCCCACCGGGACGGGCTCGTACGTCGCCGGATCCACCACCTGCGTACGCTCGTTGACCTCCAGGCGGAAGCCCTTCTCCGGGCCCGAGTCGTCCGTCGCCCGGCCGTTGGAACCCGACTCGGACGAGCCGAAGTTGTTCAGGAGCAGGACGTTCGGCACCAGCTCCTGGAACTGGGCGCGGACCGTCTCGGACATGATCGCCCCGGACGAGGAGACGCTGAACAGGGATGACAGATCCGTGCCCTTGAGCGGGCCGCGCAGCGCGTCGATGAGCGGCCGCAGCATCGCGTCGCCGACCAGCGAGACGCTGGACACCTTCTCCCTCTCGATCGTGCGCAGCACCTCTTCCGGGACGTACTTGCGGTGCAGGGCCACCCGCTGCCCGTAGTTGAAGGCGATGAACGACGTCAGCGTCGACGTGCCGTGCATCAGCGGGGGAGCGGGGAAGAAGGTGAGGCCGGGGCCGCCCGCCGCGACGCGTTCGGCCAGCTCCTCGGGGCGCTTCACCGGTTCGCCGGTGGGCTCGCCGCCGAAGAGTCCCGCGAAGAACAAGTCCTCCTGACGCCACATCACCCCCTTCGGCATACCCGTCGTGCCGCCGGTGTAGATGATGAAGAGGTCGTCGCCGGAGCGCGGGCCGAAGCCGCGCTCGGGTGAGCCCGCCGCCTCCGCGTCGGCGAAGGCCACCACGTCGAGCGGGGGAGCGTCCGCGGGGGGCGCCCCCACCCGTATCAGGTGCCGCAGCTTCTCCGTGCGCGGCAGCGCCGCCGCTACGCGCCCGGTGAACTCGGCGTCGAACACGAGCGCCGCGAGGTCCGCGTCCCGGTAGAGGTAGACCAACTCCTTCTCGATGTAGCGGTAGTTGACGTTGACCGGCACCAGGCGTGCCTTCAGGCAGCCGAGGACGGTCTGCAGATACTCGACGCCGTTGTACAGGTGCAGGCCCAGATGCTCGCCGGGCCTGAGGCCGCTGTCGATGAGGTGGTGGGCGATGCGGTTGGCGGCCGCGTCGAGCGCGGCATACGTCAGCCGGTGCTCCGCGCCGGTGCCGGGATGGTCGATGTAGACGAGCGCCTCACGGTCGGGGACCACGTCGACGACCGACTCGAACAGGTCGGCAAGGTTGTACTCCACCGCACTCCTCCTGACCCCGGTGCCCCACGGCGACGTCCGGCCCGGCGGTTCGTCGGGCTGGGCGGCCTCGGCGACCTTCGTCGGGTCGCCCGGCCTGGCGGTCATCAGACCAGAGCGGCCACCAAGTGGGAAGGGGCCCCACGGAGGAAAACTGACTAGGTGTCAGAAAACTATTGAACTGGCTCCCCGGCTACTGCAACCTGTTCCAGGTCCGGAGGCGACAGGCCGCCCGCGCGGTGGCCGTCGATGGAGGGAGCACGGCACATGGGTGGGACGGAACACCTCTCCGTGCGGCGCGAGGGCGCCACACTGATACTCACACTGAACAGGCCCGAGGCGAAGAACGCGCTGTCCCTCGCGATGCTCGTGGGCCTCTACGACGGGTGGCTCGCGGCCGACGAGGACGACGAGGTCCGCTCCATCGTGCTCACCGGCGCGGGCGGCGCGTTCTGCGCCGGCATGGACCTCAAGGCCCTCGCGGGCAAGGGCATGGAGGGCGAGCAGTACCGGGACCGCCTCGCGGCCGACCCCGATCTGCACTGGAAGGCGATGCTGCGCCACCACCGCCCCCGCAAGCCCGTCATCGCCGCCGTCGAGGGCCACTGCGTGGCCGGCGGGACGGAGATCCTGCAGGGCACGGACATCCGCGTCGCCGGTGAATCGGCCACCTTCGGACTCTTCGAGGTCCGGCGAGGGCTCTTCCCCATCGGCGGGTCGACCGTGCGGCTGCCCCGGCAGATCCCGCGTACGCACGCCCTGGAGATGCTGCTCACCGGGCGGCCCTACTCGGCGACGGAGGCCGCCGCCGTCGGCCTCGTCGGACACGTCGTACCGGACGGCACGGCCCTGGAGAAGGCGCTGGTCATCGCCGAGCAGATCAACGCGTGCGGGCCGCTGGCCGTGGAGGCGGTCAAAGCGTCAGTGTACGAGGCGGCGGAGCTGACGGAGGCGGAGGGCCTCGCGGCCGAACTGAAGCGGGGGTGGCCCGTCTTCGACACGGCCGACGCCAAGGAGGGCTCCCGCGCCTTCGCGGAGAAACGCGCCCCAGTGTTCCGGCGCGAGTAGGCCTCCCCTCGACCGCGAGGCCGCCCCTGGCCGGCCGCGCGGTTGCCCACGCCCCGTGCAGGGGCACCCCGTCGTCGCTTGAAACGGAGTCCCGGTCATGGCATCCGCCTCCCCCGAAGCCCTGCGTGCCCCTCTGGTCGTCGAGTTCCCCTTCACCCGTTCCCTCGGACCCGTGCAGAGCGCCTTCCTCACCGGGCTGCGCGAGCGCACCCTGCTCGGGGTCAGGACCGGGGACGGACGCACCCTCGTGCCGCCCGTCGAGTACGACCCGGTGACCGCCGAGGAGATACGCGACCTGGTGGAGGTCGCCCCCACCGGCACCGTCACCACCTGGGCCTGGAACCACGAACCTCGCCGCGGCCAGCCCCTCGACACCCCCTTCGCCTGGGTCCTGGTGCGGCTCGACGGCGCCGACACCGCGCTGCTCCACGCACTCGACGCACCGGGCCCCGACGCCGTCCGCACCGGGATGCGCGTCCGCGTCCGCTGGGCCGCTGAGCGCGTCGGCGCCATCACCGACATCGCCTGCTTCGAACCGTACGAGGAAGACGACGCCCGCGCCGAAATCACGCCGCACAGCGGTGAGTTCACCGACCCCGTCACCGGGATCGTCGCCGCCGCCCGGCTCGACTACACCTACTCGCCCGGCCGCGCCCAGAGCGCCTACATCCACGCCCTCTCCGAGCAGAAGACCGTCGGCGAGCGCTGCCCCTCCTGCCGCAAGGTGTACGTCCCGCCGCGCGGCGCCTGCCCCACCTGCGGGGTCGGCACGGTGGAGCGGGTCGAGGTCGGACCGCGCGGCACCGTCACCACGTACTGCATCGTCAACATCAAGGCGAAGAACCTCGACATCGAAGTGCCCTACGTCTACGCGCACATCGCGCTCGACGGCGCCGACCTCGCCCTGCACGCACGCATCGCGGGCATCCCCTACGGCGAGGTCCGCATGGGCCTGCGCGTCGAACCCGTGTGGACCGAGGGCGGCCGCTATCCCGACCACTACCGGCCCACGGGTGAGCCCGACGCCGACTACGACACATACAAGGAGCTGGTGTGATGGCGCCCCGCAAGCCCACCGTGATGCGGCCCGCCCGCGACGTCGCCGTCGTCGCCTTCGGGCAGAGCGACCATCTGCGCACTACCGACGAGCTCTCCGAGGTCGAGATGCTCATGCCGGTACTGCACGAGGTGCTCGCCGCCACCGGCCTCAAGACCAGCGACATCGGGTTCACCTGCTCCGGCTCGTCCGACTACCTCGCCGGGCGCGCCTTCTCGTTCACCATGGCGCTCGACGGGGTGGGCGCCTGGCCGCCGATCTCGGAGTCGCACGTCGAGATGGACGGCGCCTGGGCGCTGTACGAGGCATGGGTGAAGCTGCAGACCGGCGAGGCCGACACCGCGCTCGTGTACTCCTACGGCAAGTCCTCGCCCGGCTCGGTGCGCGACGTGCTGACCCGCCAGCTCGACCCGTACTTCGTGGCCCCGCTCTGGCCGGACTCCGTGGCGCTCGCCGCCCTCCAGGCACAGGCCCTGATCGACGCGGGCGAGACGGACGAGCCTGCGCTGGCCGGCGTCGCGCGCCGCAGCCGTGCCGACGCGGAGAGCAACTCCCATGCGCAGCTGCGCGGTTCGGTCGCCCAGGGCGAGTACGCCGTCCGCCCCCTGCGCACCGGGGACTGCCCGCCGATCGGGGACGGAGCCGCCGCCGTGATCCTTGCCGCGGGGGACCGGGCCGGGGAGCTGTGCGGGCGCCCGGCGTGGATCCGGGGCATCGACCACCGCATCGAGGCACACGCCCTGGGCGTACGCGACCTCACCGACTCACCCTCGACGCGGCTGGCCGCCGAACGCGCCGGAGTCTTCGAACGCCCCGTGGACACCGCAGAGTTGCACGCCCCCTTCACCTCCCAGGAAGTCGTCCTGCGCAAGGTCCTGGAGCTCGGCGACGACGTGGCGGTCAACCCCTCCGGCGGCGCCCTCGCCGCCAACCCCGTCATGGCCGCGGGACTCATCCGGCTCGGCGAGGCCGCCGCCCGCATCCACCGGGGCGCCTCGGACCGGGCCGTCGCGCACGCCACCTCCGGGCCCTGCCTCCAGCAGAACCTGGTCGCCGTCCTGGAAGGAGACGCACGATGAGCACTCCGGTGGGCAAGGAGCCCGTGGCCGTCGTCGGGATCGGACAGACCCGGCACGTGGCCGCGCGACGGGACGTGTCGATCGCGGGCCTGGTCCGCGAGGCCGCCCAAGCCGCCCTGAAAGACGCCGAGTTGACATGGGCGGACATCGACGCCGTCGTCATCGGCAAGGCCCCGGACTTCTTCGAGGGCGTCATGATGCCGGAGCTGTACCTCGCGGACGCCCTCGGCGCCGTCGGCAAACCCATGCTCCGCGTCCACACGGCGGGCTCCGTCGGCGGCTCCACCGCTCTGGTCGCCGCCAACCTGGTCGCGGGCCGCGTCCACGGCACCGTCCTGACCCTCGCCTTCGAAAAACAGTCGGAATCGAACGCGATGTGGGGCCTCTCCCTGCCCATCCCCTTCCAGCAGCCACTGCTCGCGGGCGCGGGCGGATTCTTCGCCCCGCACGTGCGCGCCTACATGCGACGCACCGGCGCGCCCGACACGGTCGGCTCGCTCGTCGCGTACAAGGACCGCCGCAACGCCCTGAAGAACCCCTTCGCCCACCTCCACGAGCAGGACATCACCCTGGAGAAGGTGCAGGCGTCACCGATGCTGTGGGACCCGATCCGCTACTCGGAGACCTGCCCGTCCTCCGACGGCGCCTGCGCGATGGTCCTCACCGACCGTGCGGGTGCGGCCCGTTCGCCCCGGCCGCCGGCCTGGATGCACGGCGGGGCGATGCGCAGCGAACCGACCCTCTTCGCGGGCAAGGACTTCGTGTCCCCGCAGGCGGGCAAGGACTGCGCCGCCGACGTCTACCGGCAGGCCGGCATCGCGGACCCGCGCCGGGAGATCGACGCCGTCGAGATGTACGTGCCGTTCTCCTGGTACGAGCCGATGTGGCTGGAGAACCTCGGCTTCGCGGCGGAGGGCGAGGGGTGGAAGCTCACCGAGTCCGGCGTGACGCAACTCGACGGTGACCTCCCGGTGAACATGTCCGGCGGCGTCCTGTCGACCAATCCCATCGGCGCCTCCGGGATGATCCGCTTCGCCGAGGCGGCGCTCCAGGTGCGCGGTCAGGCGGGGGAGCACCAAGTCGACGGCGCCCGCAAGGCGCTGGGGCACGCCTACGGAGGCGGCTCGCAGTTCTTCGCCATGTGGCTGGTCGGCGCCGAACCACCCACCACCTGACGGCGCCCGGCCCGCCGGGGTCCGAGGTCCTGCCGTCGCGGCCTGTCCGGCGCCCGGAGCGAAAGCTAGGCTGGCGCCGGACGACGCATTCGGGAGGAGCACGGACGTGGCCGACAGCACCATTCAGCACCATCCACTCGCGGGCTGGGACAAGCCGGAGCTCGACCTCAGCACGGCGGACTGGCGATCGAGCAGCGAGGGGCGGGGCGATGTGGAGATCGCCTTCGTCGAGGGCTTCGTCGCGATGCGCAACGGTCGGCGCCCCGAGAGCCCTTCCCTCATCTTCACCCCGGCGGAGTGGGGAGCCTTCGTCCACGGCGCCCGCACGGGCGAGTTCGACCTGACGTAGGCCGGCGCGCGCTTCCCGTACGTACGAGGCACGGCTACGGGCGACGCACGGCTCCGTACGAGGAACAGCTCCGTACGACGCACGGCCCGTCCGGCACCGACGCGGTGCCGGGCGGGCCGTGCCGCTGAGGTCGTCGTCCGCACGCCGTCCCCGCCGCGCCGCCGCCCGCGCTTCGTGGCTGGTCGCGCGGTGCCCGGTGGTCCGCGGGGGCGCCCCGCCCCCGCGTCGGGAAAGGCCGAAGGACACGTACCATGGGCGCATGTCCTTCCTCCGCCGCCGCAGCTCCGCCACTCCCGCGGGCCCGGACTTCGACGTCCTGGCCATGGACCCCGGTGACTGGCCCGGCAATCTCGGCGCGGGCCTGCTGCCCGCCCCCGACGGCAGCTGCCAGGGCGTCTTCCTGCGGTACGACCTGTTCGGCGGCCGCGGCCCCGCGATGATCATCGGCAACCTCCCCGAGGGTTCGCCGGCGCGCGAGACCGCCGAGGGAGAGGTCCCCTTCGAGGTGGCCCAGCTGCTCCTGGCACTGGAGAACGACGAGGAGGTCACCGTCGTCTCGTCCGAGGACCTGCCGGTGATGCAGGGGGACAACCTCCTCATCGTGCGCCGCCTCAAGCTCTCCGAGAGCCGGATCTCCTGCGTGCAGTTCGACCGCAGTGACAACGTCTTGGTGACCATCGCCGCCTGGGACCGCCCGATCACCGACGACCTGTACGCACTGCTGAAGCCGCTGCCCGCCGAGCTCTTCCAGCAGGGCTGAGCCGCCGCCCGCGCGTCGGGGACCGCCCCGGCGCATCCGCACTTCCGCCCACGCACTGCCCCGATCCATTCCGGGATCGGGGCAGTTTTGTGTCGTGCCCTTGCCAGCCAGTCATCGGACTTTTAACGTGACCGGTCATGACTCAGGGGATCCAGAGGATCACGCGCAGGACGACCATGAAGTCCGCGCTCGGCGGGGCTGCCGCGCTGGCCGCGAGCGGGTATCACGTTCGCGGGCGCCGGTCCCGCCTCGACGGCTGCCGAAACGGCGAGGCGCGATACCTCCGATGAATTGCTGCTCTGGTACGGCAGACCTGCCGAGGAGTGGGAGCGTGAGGCTCTGCCCATCGGCAACGGGGCACTCGGCGCCATGGTCTTCGGGACCCTCACTTCCGAACGCCTCCAGTTCAACGAGAAGACCCTGTGGACCGGCGGCCCGAGTGCCCAGGACGGCTACGACTACGGCAACTGGCGCGCGCCCCGGCCCGGCGCCCTCGACTCCGTCCGCGATGAGCTCGACGCGCGAGGCCGGCTGACCCCCGACGAGGTGGCCGCGCGGCTCGGTCAGCCGCGCCGCGGCTACGGCGCCCACCAGACCTTCGGCGACCTCCACATCGACGTGCCCGGCGCCCCGGCGGCGCCCGACGCCTCGTACCGTCGCGCCCTCGACCTGGAACGGGGCCTCGCGACCGTCACGTACCTCCACGAACAGACGGGCCACCACAGGGAGTTCTTCGCCTCGTACTCCGACGGAGTGATCGTCGGCCGTCTCTCCGCCGACCGGCCCGCGCAGGTCACCTGCACGCTCCGCTACTCCTCGCCGCGCGCCGACTTTACCGCGACCGCGCACGGCGACCGGATCGTCGTGCGGGGCGAACTCGCCGACAACGCCCTGAAGTTCGAGGCCCAACTGCGCGTGGTGCATCGGGGCGGGACGCGTGTCGCGCACGAGGGCGGCGGTGTCACGGTGACCGGCGCCGACCACGTGTGGTTCGTCCTCGCGGCGGGCACGGACTACGCCGACACCTACCCCGACTACCGTGGCGCGGACCCGCACGCCGCCGTCACCCGCACCGTCGACAAGGCCGTCGCGACGGGCCATGCCGCGTTGCGCGCCCGCCATCTGCGCGACCACCGCGCCCTGTTCGACCGCGTCGCCCTGGACATCGGGCAGGCGCTGCCCGACGACGTCCCCACGGACCGGTTGCTCAAGGAGTACGGGGCGGGGACGGGGGTCGCCGAGGTTGGACCGAAGGCGGGTGCCGCCGCCGACCGGGCGCTGGAGGCGCTCTTCTTCCAGTACGGCCGCTACCTCCTCATCGCATCGTCGCGCGCCGGCTCACTGCCCGCCAACCTCCAGGGCGTCTGGAACAACAGCACCACCCCGCCGTGGTCGGCCGACTACCACACCAACATCAACCTCCAGATGAACTACTGGCTCGCCGAGGCCGCCAGCCTCCCCGAGACGACCGCCCCCTACGACCGGTTCGTCGAGGCGCTGCGCGCGCCGGGCCGGCGTACGGCCAAGGAGATGTTCGGCAGCCGCGGCTGGGTCGTGCACAACGAGACCAACCCCTACGGCTTCACCGGGGTGCACGATTGGTCGACGTCCTTCTGGTTCCCCGAGGCCGCCGCCTGGCTCACCGCCCAGCTCTACGAGCACTACCGCTTCGGCGGCTCCACGGACTACCTGCGCGCCACCGCGTACCCGGCGATGAAGGAGGCCGCCGAGTTCTGGCTCGACAACCTGCGCACCGATCCGCGCGACGGCACCCTGATCGTCACGCCGAGCTACTCGCCCGAGCACGGCGACTTCACCGCGGGCGGCGCGATGGCCCAGCAGATCGTGCACGACCTTCTCACCAACACCCTCGAAGCGGCCCGCGTGCTCGGCGACTCACCGGCCTTCCGCGCCGAGCTGGAGAAGACCCTCGACGGCCTCGATCCGGGCCTGCGCATCGGCTCCTGGGGCCAGCTCCAGGAGTGGAAGACGGATCTGGACGGCCGGACGGACGACCACCGGCACGTCTCGCACCTCTACGCCCTGCACCCCGGACGGCAGATCGAGCCCGGCAGCGCGTGGGCGGACGCGGCGAAGGTCTCCCTCACGGCGCGCGGTGACGGGGGCACCGGCTGGTCCAAGGCCTGGAAGATCAATTTCTGGGCGCGGCTGCACGACGGCGACCACGCGCACAAGATGCTCGGCGAACAGCTCAAGTCCTCGACGCTGCCCAACCTCTGGGACACCCACCCGCCCTTCCAGATCGACGGGAACTTCGGTGCGACGTCGGGCACCGTCGAAATGCTGGTGCAGAGCCAGCACGACGTGATCGAGATCCTGCCCGCGCTGCCGACGGCCTGGCCGAAGGGTTCGGTCCGCGGCCTGCGGGTACGCGGCGGCGCGACCGTCGACATCGACTGGGCGTCGGGCCGCGCCACCCGCGTCGTCCTGAAGGCGTCCCGCACGTGCGAACTGATCCTGCACAGCACGCTGTTCGACGCGGGCAGGAGCGAGGGCAGGGGCAAGAGCAAGGGCAAGGGCAAGGGCATGGGCCGGGGCGAGGGCTACGGCGAGAAAGCCGTGAAGGTGCAGGCGGGCCGACGGTATGTCTTCGACTGACCTTCTCTTTCGGTGCCCCGTACGAAGCGGGATCGCGCGTGCGAAGAAATGTGCAGAACGGTTGTTACCAAGCCGGACAGGGCCGTTCGGGTGATGCGCCGGGTGGTGTCACCGGCCGTGCGTCGGAGCGCACAAGCGCTTGCCACTGATGGATCAACGGGTGGGTGTAGTGCTCAGCAAATGTCAGGGTCACGACGTTTGTGACGTGCTGAGACGTTCAGGCAATGGTTACGGAAATGTCCGTGATTCGTAACTGATCCCGGTCGGCCTGCCGGAGGCGTCACCGAAGCTTCACAGTTTGGTTCCTCGGCCCACACCGGACCGGGAACTCGTACCGCGCACCCACCAGCCTCGGTATCGGCTGGTGGAGCACTGCTCTTGAGGGGACAGCACCATGTCTGCTTCTTCGACCGCCCGCCGCATCGCCGCCACGGCCGTGACCGTCGGCGCCGTCATCTCGACCGTCGCCCTGCCGGCCGCCGCCGCCGACCACGGCCACCACCGGCAGCCGCAGGTCGCGATCAGCGGCGTCCAGGCCGACAGCCCCGGCCGTGACGACAACTCCAACCGGTCGCGGAACGCCGAATGGGTCAAGATCACCAACACCACCCGGCACTCGGTGAACCTGAAGGGCTGGACGCTGCGCAACCGCGACGGCCAGACCTACCGCTTCCGCAACGTCTGGCTCGCCGGCCGGTCCTCGGTCAAGGTCCACACCGGAGTCGGCAACGACACCCGCGCCGACCTCTTCCAGGACCGTCGCCACTACGTGTGGGACAACCACGCCGACAAGGCGGTCCTGCGCAACGACCACAACCGCACCGTGGACGTGAAGTCCTGGGGTCGCGGCGGACACCACCACAACCACCACAACCACCACTGACCCCTCATGGGGTGAGTGATCCCGTCCGCGCCGGGCAGCCTGTGCTGCCCGGCGCGGACGTGCGGTGGTCTCGACGGCGCGGCGGACGGCAACAGCGCGCCGCCACAGGACCGTGACCGCACCCCGCCCGACGGGGGCGGCCGGACGCCGGACGGGGGCCGGCTGGCGGAGGCCCGGGACGCCGTCGGCGTGGTCGACAGGTTCTGGCAGGCCTATTGGACCGCCCACTTCACCGGCGCCTACGCCTCGCCGACCGTACGCGGCGCCTACACCCCGGCACCGCCGACGCCCCCGCCTGCGCGGGCGAACCGGCGGTCGCCTGCAACGCCTTCTACTGCCTGGCAACAGGGGAGTGGGCGCCTGCCTGAGCGTGTGACGCTCGGCCGCCGACGGGTCCCTCGTATGCCACGCGCGGGATGCGGCGGGGCGGAGGCGCGGCTGCACTGGAGACTCCACGTACCGATTGGAGTTGAGGTTCATGCGTACTCGTCGACTTCTCGCAGCGGGCATGACCGCCGTGACCGTCGTGATCATCGGCGCCGGCACCGCGGTGGCCGACGACCCCGCCGCGACCACCCAGGGCGGCAAGGGCGGTGGAGGCCTGCTGGGCGGCCTCCTCGAAGGTCTCCTCGGCGGACTCCTGGGCGGGCTTCTCTGAACCACCCCGGTACCGCCCCGGTCGACCTCTTCGCGAAGGACGCGTGCCCCGGTGGCACGCGGCACGCGCTCTTCCCGTCAGGGGCCGGTCCTGAGCCCGATCATCCCCAGGCCGTCGACCGCGGCCGGCGAGAGCGTCGACTCGTCCAGGCCCGCCAGCGGCGTCCAGGCCACGGCGGACGTGGAGTCGTCGGTCTTGGCCACCCGGACGGTCCCCGGAGCGAGCTCGACGACGTAGAAGAGCCCCACCAGGTGCTGGCTCACGCCGAACCGGCACGCCGAGTACGTCCGGGCATCCACCAGCCGCGCGTCGCGGAGTTCCAGACCGGTCTCCTCGTACAGCTCACGAGCGAGCGCCTCCTCGGGCTGTTCGCCCGGGTCGATGCCGCCGCCGGGCAGATGCCACAGTCCGGGCTCGAACACCGATGACGCGTCGGAGAGTTGCGTCAGCAGCAGTTCGTCCTGCTCGGCGGCAACGGCGTACGCCGAGACGCGTGAACGCACCTGATTCCCCACCTGCGCACCTCCGAAGTCCTCCGCCCCGCCCCGCCCGGCGGCTCGGGACCACACCAGATCGTACGAGGGGCCCCGTCGCACGTCGGGTCCGGGCCGGCCTCCACGCAGACCCGGACCCGACGCTCACCTGACGGGGCCGCCGACCGGCGGCGCTACGAGGCCTACCGCATCACCTTCACGTCGGCGGCGCGCACATACCCGACCCGGTGCCCGTACTGGATCACGTAGTACATGTCCTTGCCGCGCACCACCTTGTGCGGCGCGGTGTCGAACGTCGGGGCGTAGAAGTACTCGCCCGGCACCTTGTCGCCGATCACGTACTTCTGGCCCGCGAGGATCTTGTACGGCAGCGGGGAGACCGCCTGCACGGGCACGCCCGCCGGGTACGCCTCCTTCTCCGGGTACGCGCGTCCGTACACGGGGACCTCGGCCGCACCGTCCTTCGGCGTCACCACGAAGCCGCGCGCGTCGACCGCGGTGGGCTGCTTCTTCGGGTTCTTGAACCAGGCCTTCTGGCCGAGGTACCAGACGGCCGTCCAGTCGCCCTGGCGGTCCGCCACCGCGTACTGCTGGCCGGTGGAGAGCCGCGCGCCCGTGTCGTTCACGTCGATCGTGGAGTCCTGGCCGCCGGGGCGCCTGCCGATGTCCTTGATCAGCGGCGCGTCGTCGCGCGGTTCGGTGTGCACGCGCACCGCGGCCGAACCGTGCGGCGCGCACGTCTCGCCGGGCTTGACGCAACCCGTGTACTCCGGACGGTTCTTGGCGTAGTCGGGGGCGATGGTGACGAGGCCGCCGCCCTTGCCCTTCGCGGCCTTGAACGGCTTGCCGAGCAGCGTGAAGTAGTGCTGCCAGTCCCAGTACGGCCCCGGGTCGGTGTGCATCCCCGGGATCGACGACGTCACGGTGCCCTGGACGTTGTCGTGGCCGAGGATGTGCTGGCGGTCCAGCGGGATGCCGTACTTCTTGGCGAGGTACTTCACCAGGCGCGAGGACGTGCGGTACATCGCCTCCGTGTACCAGGTGTCGGGCGCGGTGAGGAAACCCTCGTGCTCCAGGCCGATCGACTTGGAGTTCACGTACCAGTTGCCCGCGTGCCAGGCGACGTCCTTCGCCTTCACGTGCTGGGCGATGTGGCCGTCGGTGGAGCGCAGGGTGTAGTGCCACGACACGTAGGTCGGGTCCTGCACCAAATTCAGGACACCCTCCCACCTGCCTTCGGTGTCGTGGATGACGATGGAGTCGATGCTCTGACTCTTCGGCCGGTCCGCCAGGTCGTGGTTGCCGTAGTCCGGGTTGCCCTGCGGGTCCTTGAACTCCTCGTACGGCGCCGGGATCCACTCGCACGACACGGTCTTGGGGCACTCGGTCTGCCCGGCCGGCGCCTTGCGCAGACCCATCCGTTTCACCTGCGCCGCATCGGGCCTGAGCCCCGGCACCGGTGCGAGCGCCACCCGCTGACCGGAGTCCGTGGTGCGCCGCTCGCCGTCCCGCATCACCGCGAACACGTCGTTGGCGTACGTGGCCGCCGTGGCCTCGTCGTCCGCCCCGGAGAAGCGGGCGATCGCGCCGTACCAGTCGGCGGGGTCGCCGCTCAGCGGTTTGCCGAGCCCCCGCTGGGCCGCCGCGAGCAGGGCCGCGCCGCCCTCGACGTTCGCGGCGGGATCGGTGCGGAGCCGCTGCGCGGACGTGCCGGTGAGCTTCGCCGCGCGGAGCAACGTCTTGAGCCGCGCGGGCAGTTCGGACTCCGCGGGCACCTTGGTGGTGGGCGGCGCGGCGGGGCGCGAGGTGTCGCCGCGCGGGTCCTCCGTGCCCTCGCTGTGGTGCGGGGCCGAGGCCAGGGCGGTGCGGGCGTCGGTGAGGTGCATGGGGCCGTAGCCGCCGGTGACGCTGGCCGCGCCACCGTGCCCGTCCCAGCGCGACTGCAGGTACGAGACGCCGAGCAGCACGCTCTGCGGCACGTGGTACTCGGTGGCGGCGGCCGCGAAGGCCTCCTGCAGCCCGTCCGCCGAGGTCGGTCGGGACGCGCCCGAGGACGGAGCCGCGCCGAGCAGCGGCACCAGCAGGCCGGCGGCCGCGAGGGCGCCTGCCGTCCTGACGGTGCGTCTGCGCGCGGACGGGGTGGGGGCGGTGCCGGATGCTCGCAATGCAGCCTCCTGGGACTCCTGGGCCGGTGAAGCGTGACGGGGCGTGCGGGGCCGGGCGTGGGTCAGTGGTACCGGCTCTCCGACGATCCGTCAATCATGCCCAGGGCAAGGGATTTCCCATGTCAGCGCGGGGTTCGGCGGGTTGGGGCCGGGTTTTCGCCAGAGGCGGCCCCACCGCCTGCGTCGCGTCAGTGGCATGGACCAATGAGGGGTCGGGGGATCCGCGAGATCCACCTGTTCGGTGGAATGGTGGGGGAGTGGTGGGTCCAGCCCTACGGGGAGTCGCCGGACCAGTCGAAACGGCCCGGATCGCGCGGGCGCGGACCGTACGTGGCCCGGCCACCGGCTCCGAAGCGCCCCAGCTCCGTCGGGAGGGCCACGCCCGTTTCTATCTCCTCCGGCGTCCACCCGGTGATGTCGAGCAGCAGCCCGTCCAGCGGCCCGCCGACGAGTTCGGCGTAGCGCTGTCCCGGCCGCGGGCCCGGCTGCTCGTGATCCTGGCCGTACACACGGCCGCGCAGCAGCTGCTCATCGTCGCTGTCCATACGGTCCAGCGTCTCAGCCACCACTGACAACGGGGCTGTCGCGTGCCGCTTACCCGCCGATTCCACCTTTGGGGTGTGGTTAGAGGTGCACTTCGCATTCGCTTGCATAAAGTTCAGAATGTCGTTGCACGATAAACAGGCTAATGAGTATGGAGGCCCCCCGGCCGAATTCTGTCAGTAGGCGTTAGTAGGATGGCCGAATGACAAATCGGGGGCGCACACTCAGAGTTGCAGCCGTACTCACGTTGTCGGCGCTCGCGCTGACGGGATTCACCACAGGGCGAGGCCACGGGGGAAGCAGCCGTCACGGAGGCGGTGGCGGAGGCGGGTGCAGCAGTTCGAGCCAGGACCACGACAGTTCCTCGTCGAGCAGCTCCGGTTCCTCGGGATCAGTGTCATCAGGTTCGGATTACGACGATGACGACGACGATTCGTACGGCAGCAGCAGTGGCAGCAGCAGTGGCAGCAGCAGTGGCAGCAGCACCAGTGGTGGGAGCGGCAGCAGCGGCGGCCGCTCGGGCGGTGGAGCGTACAACCGCCGGCCGAACCACGACTCCACCGCCTCCAGCTCGCCCGGAGGCCACGCACTGCGCGACGCCGAGGTCAAGCTCCTGCAGTGCGCGAGTCCGGCGGCTCCGTACGCGACCGTCAGGGTCACAAACAGCAATGACAGGACGAGCCGGTTCTACGTCTCCGTCACCTTCGTCGACGCGGCTCGCATCACTGTCCGCGCGCAGACCGAGAAGGTGAAGGTTCCCGGCAACAGCAGGGTGACAGCCCGAGTGAAGGTCGGTGACGAGGGCCTGGTGGAGTCGGTGGACCACTGCGAGGTCGAACCGCAGGCATTGCCCGTATCCAGCTGAGCCCGTCCCGGTTCCGGACCTCACGCCGCCCCACCCACTCGGCCCCTAAGAGGGGCGGTGGATGGGGCGGCGTCGTCGCGCTCCAAGGAGGAGTCGCTTCGAGCGGGCGGGGCAGCTTGCCGCCTCGAAGGTCCCTTATCCGGGTGAAGCGGATGCTTTGCCCGAACCGCCACCATAGGGCGGGTTGTCTGTTGTGGCATGACTTCTCAAGGAGCACATCTCACCGATCCCGGCCTCGCCCGGATCACCGTCCACTCCGCCGACGCGACGACCGTGAACGCCGTGGCCCACGCCATCGCCGACCACCTGAACGCCACCAGCCCCACCGATCCTGAGCCGCTGCCGGACGAGGGTGGGGTGGTGGTGCACCAGTACGTCTATGCGACTCCGCCCGACGACACGCCCCAGGTGACGGGGGAGTAGCGGAAGGCAGGAGGAACGGAAGAAGGGGAACGGCTCACGGGGGTGAGACCCGGGTCAGGACCAGACCGTGAACGTCACGGTGACGGACGACTTCCGGCCCGCCGCATCCGTGACCGTCAAGGTCGAGGTGCGGAAACCCCAGGTCGTCGGGGTGCCCGAGATCACGCCCGTCGTGGGGTGAACGGCCAGGCCCGCCGGGAGGTTCGTGGCGGTGAAGGTGTACGGGGTCGTGCCGCCGGTCACCTTCAGCGGCAGGCTCAACGGGCGCCCCACGTAAGCGTTCTGACTGCCCGGCGAGGTGAGCTGCGGCGCCCCCGTACCCGGCGCGGTCACCTTCCATGCGAAGGACGTGGACCCCTTCTTGCCGACCGAGTCCGTCGCGGTCAACGTCACCTGGTACGTCCCTGCGGTCGTCGGTGTGCCGGTCACCGTGCCGGTCGACGCCGCGACGGACAACCCCGGCGGCAATCCGATCGCGGTCCACGTGTAGGGAGCCGTACCGCCCTCCGCGCTGTTCCGCAGCTCCACCGGACTGCCGGTGGAGCCGCTCTGCGCGGACACGGCCGCCACCGTCACCTCGCCGGGCTGCGGGTCCGACGTGGCAAGCCGGGCACCGAACTTGGCGAGCGCCTCGTTCACCGGCTGGAAGATGGTGAACTTCTCGCCCCCTCCGCTGCTGCAGGTCGCGCTGCCGCCACCGGAGTGCAGACCCACGGCTCTGCCTCCGGCGGCAGTGACGTAACTGCCCCCCGAGTCACCGCCCGCCGAACAGGCGCTGGTGTAGGAGAGCCCGTCGATCACCACGTTCCCGTAGTCGACGCTCTGGTCGACCTTGGTCACCTCGCCGCACTGGTAGCCGGTCGTCTGCCCGGAGTGGCACACGGCCGTCCCGACCACCGCGTCGGCCGAGCCCGTCACGGGGACGTCACCCTTGCCCCAGCCCGCGACCCTGGGCGCCAGGGACCAGCCCGGCTGGTCGACGTCCACGATGCCCATGTCGCCCTCGCGGGCGTTGACCGACCCCGAACCGTTCCTGTTCGAGGTGCCCACGCGTGTGCCGTCCTTGCCGTACGCGGGCTGGTCGGCGTCGTTGGTGCAGTGCCCGGCCGTGAGGAACGCCTTGCCGCCGCCGCTCGTGCGCGTCACCGGAAAGCCGATGGAACAGGGGGACTCACTGCCGGGTATCCACTTCTCGCCGCCCACCACGTCGCCGCCCTGCTGGCGGGGTACGTCGCGGGACTCGACCACGCGTACGAGAGCGCCGAGGGAGGCGATTCTGGTCCGCAGGTCTTTCGTGGCCTTGGTCGACGCGTCGGGGTCGACGACCACCTCGACCCGCCCCGAGCGTGCGTCCGGGCCCCATGAGCGGACCCCGGGAACCCCTCGGCTCCAGGTGCCGATCGTCCGCGCCGCTGCCGCCAACTCGGCGCGGGAGGTACGTATTTCGTGCGGCACGGCTCCGGCGGCGCGTACGGCTGCGGCGGCTCGGTCCGTGGTGACGGAGACGTGCAGGCGGCCGTCGGCCGAGTCGAACCAGAGCGCGGTGGCGCGGTCGCCGACCGTGGCACGGACGGCGGTCGCCGCACGCTGGGCGCGGGTCTCGTCGGCCAGCCGTTCCCGTACGCCTGCGGGGTCCAGTCCCAGATCGCGCGCCAAAGCGGCGCGGAGCCCTGCGGGCAGGGGCGAGGGCGGGGTGCTGTCGGCGTGGGCGACGGGTCCGGGCAGCGCGCCGAGCCCGGCGAGAGCCGCGACGGCCACGAGGCCGGCCAGTAGGGGCCGAGGGCGAGGGCGGCGGGATGGGGTGCGGGGTGGGGTGCGCATGGGGGAGGTCCTTTCGGGAGGGGGGTGTGTCGGTGGCGGGGCATCAGCGGCGATTGGGGTTCGTACGCGGGTGACTGGGCGCTCGTGGGTGGTTGGGTGGTCGTGCGCCGGCGAGGGAGGTGCGGGCGATGGTGTGCCGTCGCTGAATGGGCCACAGCGTCCTGGGGCCGGGGGCCGGGCGGTATCCGGGAAGGCCCCTGTTCTGTGCGGGGGATGCCGGGGGTCGAGGGCTGGGGGTCAGCGGTGTCGGGGGCCTGCGACGCGGGGGCGTGCGACGTGTGCGCCGGGCCCTTACGAGGGGCAGGGGGATGTCAGGGAGATCCCTCGCTCCTGACGCGAGTCACGCACGGGCGTTGTGGCCGAGGAGGCGGCCGCCTACGGTGCCCGGTGTGCGAGGACGGACAAGCGCGGACGGAGAGTTCGAGGCGTGCGCGGCGGAGGGCGGCTGGGCCGACGTGGTCCGGGGCGCCGCATCCCTGCTGCGACGCCACGGTCGGCTGGCGGTCACCGGCTCCTGGGGCGCGGGCAAGAGCACGCTGCTGGAGGCGCTGGCCGAGCGGTCACCGGCCCAGGAAGGGGCCACGGCGCGACACTCCCTGTGGGTGACCGCCCAAGAAGGCGACGCCGACGTCCGCTACGGCGCACTGGTCCAACTGCTCGGCGCGGCGGAGGCGAACGGCTGCGAGAGCGGGACGCCACCGTGCCCGCAGGACCGCGCCAGTACCTGCGCCGGTGTCTCTCAGCTCCTGCGACACATCGCGGCCCCCTCTCCCGTACACCGACTGGCGCTACGGCTGGGTCTGACGCGGATGTTCTGCGAAGGGCCGCCGACGCTCCTCGTGATCGACGGCGCGCAGTGGCTGGACCCCGACAGCGCGGATCTCATCGGCTACGCGCTCCGCACGGTTCCCCCGGCGCAGCTGGGGGCCCTGGTCGCCGAACGCACCGGTGGGCGCCCGCACGTTGCGACCGCGCTGCTCGGCGGGCATCCGGCGGTGTTCCCCGTACCGCCCGCGGATCTGACCGAGACGGCCGCGACCTGCGCGCGCATCGGGCTGCCCGTACGGTGGGCGGCGGCCGTCCACCGGCACTGCGGGGGTCACCGGGCCCTGCTCGACGCGTGGGTCCGGCACAGTCCAGGGCGGGCGCTGACGCCCGACGCGACGGCTGTCCTCGACGTACCGTTCGGCGTGACGGTCGCCCTCTCGCCCGCCCCGCCCCGCCAGGTGCGCGAGCTCGCCACCGCGTGGCTCGCCTCCGTTCCATCGGACGTACTCGAGACCCTTCAGGTCGCCGCTCTGGCCGACACCTGTGATGTGGACCTGTTGCGTCACAGCGGTCGGCGTCGGGCCGAAGACCACCTCTCCCACGCGTACGAGGCCGGGCTGCTCCTCGCCGACCAAGACCAGAGCCAGGGCCGGGGCCGTGGCCAGGGCCAGGGCCAGGGGCAAGGCCCTGGCCACGGAGCCCCGTACCGGTTCGCCGCGGCCGCCCTCGCCGACGCCGCGGCCGCCACCGTGTCCCACGACCGTCGTATCGCCATCCACCGCGCACTCGCGGCCTGCTCGCACGGCCCCGTCGCACGGGCCCTGCACGCCGCCCTGGCCCAGGAGACACCGGACCCGGTCGTCGCCGAGGAGACCGCGTACGCCGCGTCCCTGGCGCACGCCGCGGGTGAACGTCCGCGCGCCGCACAGCTGTTGCTCCTCGCCGCCCGCCTCACCCCGGCCGACCGGCCCCGGCTGCGCCTGGAACGGTTCGCCGCGGCCGCGGAACAGGCGGCAGCCGCCGGGTCCGCCGCCCTCACCCGGCGTGCGGCGGACCGGATCATGGCGGAGCACGGCACCCGGGCCCAACAGGTGCACGCCCTGCTGGCCGTCGTCGACGCGACAGGTCAGGACACCGCCGGCGCCCGCCCCCTGCTCGCCACCGCCCGCAGGATCGCCGCGGACGACCCGGAACTGCTCGCCGCCGTCGAGCTCCGTGCCGCCGTGCAGGCGAACATCTCCGGCGAGGACCACGCCGGCGCCCTGCACCACGCCGAGGCCGCCACCGCCCTCGCCGTACGCGCGCGCAACTCACCTTTGGAAGCAGCCGCGTTGACGATGACCGCCCGGATGCGGCGCGTACTCGGCCGCGTCGACGCCGCCGCGACCGTACTGGATCGGGCGCTGTCCCTGGCCGTACCGCCTGCGCGGCTCGGGGTGCGGAACAGCCCGCAGTATCTCGCCGCCCGGCACGCCGTGTTCGACGCCCGCCCTGCCGAGGCCCGCACCCTGCTGCTCCAACTCCTGCCCGTCGCCGAGGAGTCGGGGGAGCCGGAGGATCTGGTCGACATCTGGCGGAGCCTCGCCGAGGTGGACGCGGGCCGCGGTGCCTGCGGTGACGCCCTGCGCTGGGCGGACCGCGCCGTCGACCTCACCGCGGCCGCCGGCCTGTCACCCGGCCCCGCCTGGTACACCGCCGCGCTGGCCCAGTCCTGCGGCGGACGGCACGATCGCGCGCTGCACTTCGCCGTCCACGCCGTACGCGCGTCCCGGGAAGAGGAGGACGCGCTGCACACGGCGCGCGGCCTGTGGGTGCTCGGGGCGACGCTTCTGCACACCGGCCGCGTCGAGAGCGCCGGCGCGGCGCTCGGGGAGGTCGCCGAGCTGGAGTCCCGGGCCGGGGCCGCCGACCCCGCCGTACTGCGCTGGCAGGGCGACGCGGTCGAGGCGTTCGCCCTCAGCGGGCGCACGCGTGAGGCACAGGGTCTGCTGGAGACCATGCAGGAGCGCGTCGGACCGCATCCCGCGCACGCCGCGTTGCGCGCCGCGCTCACCCGGGCCCGCGGACTCTGCCACCACCTCGGCGGCGACGGCGACGAGGCCGCCGAGCTCCTGACGGATGCGGCGGAGGTCTTCGCCCGGCTCGGCCTGCCGGTCGAGGAGGGCCGCACCCATCTGCTGCGCGGCCGGGTCGAGCGGCGCCGTCGCCGGGCCGCCGCGGCCCGCGCCGCGTGGGAGACGGCCCGGTCGCTCTTCGCGGACGCCGAGGCACACCCCTGGAGCGCGCTCGCCGACGACCACTTGTCCCATCTGGCAGGCCGCGCGCCGGGACAGCTTCTGACCGAGCACGAACTGCGGCTTGCCGAACTCGTGCGTACGGGTGCGACCAACCAGGAGGCGGCGCAGCAGATGTTCATCTCGGTCAAGACGGTGGAGACGGTCCTGAGCCGCGTCTACCGCAAGCTCGGCATCCGCTCCCGCACCCAGCTCGCCGCCGCGCTCACCGCCTGACCGGTCCCGCGACACCCGCGCGTCAGCTCGGAGCCGGCCGCCACGCGGCCTCCGCCGCCTCGACGGTCGGGTGGGTGGGAAAGACCTCGTCCAGCCCCGCGATGCGGAACACGCGGGTGACCCGCGCGGGGACCGCCACCAGGACGATGGCCGCACTCGCGGCGAGCGCGTGGTTGCGGGCGGCGAGGAAGACCGTGATCCCCGTGGAGTCGCAGAAGGTGAGCCGGCCGAGGTCGAGGACGAGTTGCCGGCCGGGCCGCAGTTCGAGTCCGCGGAGCGCGACATGGACATCGGGGGCGGTGCGGTGGTCCAGTTCCCCGGTCAGCTCTATGACCGCTCCGGCCGGACCGACGAGCGTACGGATCGTCAGGAGTTGGGTCACTGCTGCTCTTCACTGGTGGGTCGGGGAACGTTGATGGCCAGCACGGCGGTGTCGTCGTCCACGCCGGTGCCGAACGTGTCGAGCAGCCCGCGGATCGCGGCCACGGTGTCGGCGGCCGTGGTGGGCGCCAGATCGCGTGCGAAGTCGAGGAGGGCCTCGTCGCCGTAGCGGTCGTTGGCGCCGGTGCTCGCGGTGTGGGCCTCGGTGAGCCCGTCCGTGTGCAGCAGCAGGGTGTCGCCGGGTTCCAGGCGGATCGTCGTGGTGGCGATGTGCGCGTTGGGCAGTACGCCGATCAGCTGGCCGCCGGGCGTCGGTACGTAGTCGGCGGTGCCGTCGGCCCGCATCAGCACCGACGAGGGGTGGCCGCCACCGGCCAGCGTCACCCGGAAACCGCCGTCGTCGCCCTCGGGCGTCATCAGGCCGAAGATGACGGTGCAGAACCGGGGGTCGGTGCCGTTGTACTCGTGGTTGAGCACGGTGTTGAGGTTCTTCAGGACCGCCACGGGATCCGGGTCGTAGACGGCGGCGGCACGCAGGGTGTAGCGGGCGAGGGAGGTGACGGCCGCGGCGGCGGCGCCCTTGCCGCAGACGTCGCCGAGGAACAGCCCCCAGGCACCCGAGCCCAGCGGGAAGAGGTCGTAGAAGTCGCCGCCGACCTCGTCCGTGGACGCGATGTGGTAGTGCGCGGCCACGTTCAGACCGGGCACGCTCGCCAGCGTCGGCGGCAGCAGCGTCTGCTGCAGGGTGGCGTTGAGGCGTTGCAGCCGCTCCCGCTCCCGCTCGGCCTCCTGGCGGGCGCGCAGCAGCTCCTTCTCGTACGCGCGACGGTCGCGGGCGTCGAAGAGGGTGGTGCGGATCAGCAGCGGCTGCCCGTCGCTGCCGGTCTTCACCACCGACGTGACGAGGACCGGGAGGCGGGTACCGTCGGCGGCCTTGAGCTCCAGGGCGATGCCGCTGATCTCCCCCTGCATGCGCAGCAGCGGGGCGAAGTGCGTCTCGTGGTAGAGCCGGCCGCCGACGGTCAGCAGGTCCGAGAAGTGCCTGCTGCCCACCAGGTCGCCGCGCTCGTAGCCGAGCCAGTCCAGCAGGG
Organism: Streptomyces sp. NPDC041713; assembly: GCF_055591085.1. Lineage (NCBI taxonomy): Bacteria > Bacillati > Actinomycetota > Actinomycetes > Kitasatosporales > Streptomycetaceae > Streptomyces > Streptomyces sp. NPDC041713. The sequence goes on along the minus strand of NZ_JBVIZY010000011.1, from coordinate 178,341 downwards.
TGGCGTTGACCTTGGCGATCCGGCCGTCGAGGAGCGTGGAGAGATACCCGCACGGAGCGTGTTCGTACAGGTCCTCCGCACTGTCTTCCAGCAGTGCGGAGAACTGCGCGCGCTCCTCGGCCGAGCCGGAGCCGAGGCCGGGTTCGTGGTCCCCGTCGCCGCAGCCCCGGCCGTTGCCGTGCTCGCCGTTGTCGGTCTTGCACATCATCTGAGGGCACCCGCGAACGCGGCGATGGCTGACGCGGTCTCCTCGGGGGCGGCCAGCTGCGGGCAGTGCCCCGTCGCCTTCAGCGTCACGAACTGGCTGCCCGCGATCTGCTGGTGCACGAACGCGCCCACCTCGGGCGGGGCGATCGCGTCGTGGGAGCACTGGGCGACCAGGGTGGGCACGCTCACGCGCGCGAGGTCCTCGCGGTTGTCGGAGAGGAACGTCACCCGGGCGAAGACGCGCGCGATATCCGGGTCGGTGCGGCAGAAGCTGTTCGTCAGCTCCTCGCCCAGCTCGGGCCGGTCCGGGTTGCCCATGATGACCGGTGCCATGGCACCCGACCAGCCCAGGTAGTTCGCCTCCAGCGACTCGAGGAGCTCTTCGATGTCCTCGGCGCTGAACCCGCCGCGGTAGCCGGTGCTCGGGTCGTCGATGAAGCAGGGCGACGGGGCGAGCAGTACGAGACCGGCGAACGCCTCCGGCTCCCGCGCCGCGGCGAGCACGCCCACCGTCGCGCTCACCGAGTGCCCGACGAAGGTGACAGGCCCCAGCGCCAGCTCGCGGCAGATGTCCAGGACGTCGTCCACATAGCCGTCGAGGGTCGAGTACCGCTCCTTGCTCCACGCCGAAAGGTCCGAGCGCCCCGCGCCCACGTGATCGAAGAGGACGACGGTGAAATCGCGCTCCAGCACCGGAAGGACCAGCCGCCACATGTTCTGGTCGCACCCGAACCCGTGCGCCAGCATCAGCACCGGCCCGTCGGGCCGGCCGGTCACCGTCACGTGGTTCCTGCTCCGTACATCCATGGGGCACATCCTTTCAGACGGACAAGCTGGGGGCGTCCTCCGGCCGGGCTCCCTGCGATCGGCCTCCCTCCCCTGAATTTCAGCAGATGGGGGAGGCACCTTCTTTCAGGGGGGAGTCCCTACGGGATGGACCCCGGCGATCACGGCGCCCAGGCCCGCCGCAGGGGTCCGCGGGGGTCCTCGCACACCTCGCACTCGCGGTCGATGACCATCGTCGAACGGCTCCGGGTGTCGTACGCGGCCCAGCCGGGGTCGCCGGTGCGGGCGAAGCGGATCCAGGCGGCCCGCATGCGTGCGGCCAGACCGGCCGGCGGGTCCCCGGGGCCGAGCAGCGCGCCGGGCCCGCGCAGGGGAGTGGGATCGGCCCCGAAGACGAAGGGGAGCTCCGTCGTGTGGGCGGCGCCGAGCTCCCCGCCCACGGCGCGCGAGCGCCACGCGAACAGATAGCTGTACGTGCCACCGGCGGACCCGTCGGCGTGCGCGTCGGCCAGGGCCCAGCTGCCCGCGCCGAACAGCGCGTCCCCCAGGACGGCCGACCGCAGCCGCCCCGGCGCGGCCCCCGGGTACGCCGCGCGGTATGCCTCCACGAGGAGATCGGGCGCCGGGTGTGAGGCCTCGGCGACGGCCCGGACGTCCGCGTTCGTGGACGTGGCGTGGGCGCCTGAGGGCACCAGGTAGAGGTTGCCCTCTTCCGCGTTGGTGCCGATGAGGAGGTCCACGTCGGCCCCGCTCCCGGCGGCGACGGCGTCGGCGGGCTGCCGGTCGGCGACGACGCTGAAGGGACTGAGCCGAACGAGGGGGTCGAAGGCGTCGGCGGTCCGCAGGTCGATCCCGCCGAGCCCGGCCGCGGCCTCGACCAGCCGCGCGTCGGGGACGGAAGCGAACGCGTCGGCGTGCGGTGCGACACCCAGCGCGGCCGCAGCCGCCTCCCGCACCCGCCCGGCCTGCTCCGGCGTGAAGGCACCCAGGCCACTGCCGCTCTGGACGATGACGCGCCGCACCAGACCACGGCTCTCCGGCGCGGCGACCGCTGCCGCCGTCAGCGTGGCCCCGGCGGACTGCCCGAACAGCGTGACCCGCTCCGGATCGCCTCCGAAGGCCGCGATGTTCTCCCGCACCCAGCGCAGGGCGGCGAGCACGTCGAGGAGCCCGCGGTTGCGGGGCGCGCCGGGGAGATCGAGGAACCCGGCGATGCCCAGGCGGTAGTTCACCGTGACCAGTACGACTCCGTCGCGGGCGAACCCCGCGCCGTCGTACAGGCTCGCCCGGGTCGACCCCGCCACGAAGCCGCCGCCGTGGACGAAGACCATGACCGGCAGACCTGTGCCACCGGCGGGCTCGGGCGCCCACACGTCGAGGGTGAGGTAGTCCTCCGGGTCCTGCCCCCGGCAGCCCTCCCCGCGGACCCAACCGGGCCCGAAGTAGGGCGACATGTCGATGGCCCCGAGGTCGCGCCCGGCCTGGGGTGCGGTGGGGCCCGGCACCGTCGCGTCCCGCACGCCGGTCCAGGGCGCGTGCGGCCGGGGCGCGGCGAAGCGGGCGGCGCCGACCGGGGGAGCGGCGTACGGGATGCCGCGGAACACCTCGTAACCCTCCCCGCGTGCGCCGACCACCGCTCCCTGGGCGGTGCCCACGATCCGTGTCTGTGCGCCGTCGCGTCGCCGGTCGTCGCTCATGCGCCGGCCTCCACTCGGGTGTACGGGGTGAAGGGAGCCCATCCCTTGATGGCGAAGGTGCTGCCCGAGCGCTCGACCTCGGCCGCGCCGTGGCCGCCCAGATGCGCGGGGACGACGAGGGCGTTGTGGTCGGCGGCCCAGCCGAGCACCCGGCGGCGCGTGGCGCGGGCCTCGACGGGGTCCTCGCAGAAGCAGCTGTTGTGGTCCGGAGCGACGATCTGCGCCGGGCTGTGGAGCAGATCCCCGACGAACACCGCGCGGTCCGTGCCGCTGTCGAGGGTGAGGACACTGGAACCTGGCGTGTGGCCGGGCGCCGCCTCCAGGACCAGGTCGGCGTCGATCCTGTGCCGCCCCTCCCAGAGCCGGACCAGGCCGGCCCGGTGGACGGGGGCGACGCTGTCCTCGAAGACGTTCTGGTTGCCGCGCCCGAGCAGTGTCCGGTGACCGTTCTCCGGGTTCCAGAACTCGAAGTCGGCCCCGGGCATCAGGTACGTGGCGTTGGGGAAGGTGGGGACCCAGTCCCTGCCGTCCAGACGGGTGTTCCAGCCCACGTGGTCGACGTGCAGATGCGTGTTGATCACCACGTCGACGTCCTCCGGAGCGACGCCCGCGCGCGCCAACTCGCCCAGGAAATCGGTGTTCAGGTGGCTCCACACCGGCGAGTAGGGGCGCTCCTTGTGATTGCCGGCGCCGGTGTCGACGAGGATGGTCCTGCCCTCGCTGCGCAGCAGCCAGCTCTGCACCGCCGAGTTGACGACGTTCGTGCGCGGATCGAGGAAGTCGGGTGTGTGCCAGGCGGTGTTCTCCCAGGCGCCGGGAGGGCCGGTCGGCAGGAACGCGTTGGGGCTCATGCCGACGGGCCCGTAGTACTCCTTGATCCGCGTGACGGTGACCGTGCCCAGCTCGATCTGGTCCACGGGGTGTTCTGCTGCCATCGGTGCTCCATGGTGTCGTCGTGATTGGCGTCGTCGTGCCGTCGCCTTACGGTCGGGCGTCGGCTTTGGATCACCACGGTCGCCGGGCCCGTCCTGGGCAACCAGACCCGCCGCTGCCTATCCCGGACAGGGGCAGGCTGTCGGGTGTGGGGCGGCGGCAGACTGGGGGGCATGAGAGAGCGAGGCCGACTCGGCGACTTCCTGCACGCGCGACGTGCACAGCTGCGTCCCTCGGACGTCGGCCTGAAGGACTACGGCGACCGGCGGCGCGTCAGTGGCCTGCGCAGGGAGGAGATCGCACTGCTGGCCGGGGTCAGCGCCTCGTACTACACGCGGTTGGAACAAGGGCACTCGACCGGTGCGTCGCCGGAGATCCTGGACGCCGTCGCCTCGGCCCTGCGGCTGGACGGAGCGGAGCGCACGCACCTCCACGACCTCGCCGACGCGGGACGGCGGCGCACGGCGGCCCGACCTCCTCGGCCCGAGCACGTGGGAGCCGCCACCCTGGACCTGCTGCACAGCCTCGACGGCGTCCCCGCCCTGGTCACCGGCCGCCGCGCCGACGTGCTCGCCTGGAACGGCCTCGGCCACGCCCTGTTCGCGTCGCACGTGGACCCCGCGAGCCCGCGGCGGGCGGCCGAGCGTCCCAACCTCGCCCGCATGCTCTTCCTCGATCCGCACACGCGTGAGCTGTACGTCGACTGGCGAGCGAAGGCCGCGGCGATGGTCGAGAACCTGCGCATGGTCGCGGGCCGGCACCCCGACGACGCGCTGCTCTCCGCCCTCATCGGCGAACTCGCCGTGAAGAGCCCCGAGTTCGCCGCCATGTGGTCCGGCCACGGGGTGCGCCCCTGCCACCTGGCACGGCACGAGATGCGCCACCCGCTGGTCGGCACGCTCACCGTCACCCACCAGAGCCTCGGACTGCCGGAGTCCGAGGACCAGCACGTGGTCCTGGCCGTCGCCGAGCCAGGTTCGCCGTCGCAGGCGGCCCTGACCCTCCTGGCCCAGGCCACGGTGGCGGACCGAGCGGCGGACGACGGGGCGGACGTGAGGGTGGGCCGGGCCTGACCCGGACGAAAGACCGGTGCCACGTGCGGGCCCTGTGCCCGATCATGGGTGGATGACCGCCTTCTACCACGTGTGCTTCGTCGTTCCCGACCTCGAACGGGCCATGCAGGACTTCCGGCGCTCCGCCGGCCTCGAGTGGAGCGCCCCGCACTCGGACCGCCTCGGCACATGGGACTACCGCATCGTCTTCAGCGCGGGCGGCCCGCCGTTCATCGAACTCATCGAGGGTCCCGCGGGCAGCCCCTGGGACGCCTCACAAGGAGCACGCTTCGATCACATCGGCTTCTGGTCCGAGGACGTCCGGCAGGGTTCGCGGCGTCTGGAGCAGGAGGGCATGCCCACCGACTTCACCGGTTGCCCGTACGGCCGCCCCTTCGCCTACCACCAGGTGGACAGCATCGGTGCCCGCATCGAACTCGTCGACGTCGCACGGCAGGCCGCGTTCCTCGACCGGTGGCATCCGGGCGGAGACCCGATGCCCGCCGTGGCCGAAGACACGCGCCCGCCTCAAGAGGCATGATGCGGCACCACCATGGCCGAATCGGTCGACAACGCATGTCACCGCACGCAATCATGGAGTGACCACAGGTGAGGCCCGTACGTCGATCGGTCGCACCACGAGGGGGCCCCAGTGGAACCATCGGAAGCAGACATCGCCCTCGACCGCGATGTGTTCATGCGGAGCCTGATCCGTGAACTGGCGAGAGTGCTGGAGGACGTGGTCGGCCTGGAGGAAGCGGCCGGATACGTCAGCCTCGTCAGCCAGACCCTCGGCGCGGGCATCAACCGTCAGTACGCCAAGGCGCTTTCCGCCGACCGGCTCGACCTCGGACAGGTGGCCAAGGTCATGGTCGACCTCAAGAGGCGCCTGGGCGGCGACTTCTTCGTCATCGAGGAGAACGAAGAGCGGATCGTCCTGGGCAACCGAGTCTGCCCGTTCGGCGAGAAGGTCGTCGGCCGGCCCTCGATGTGCATGATGACGTCGAACCTCTTCGGGACCATCGCCTCGGAGAACCTCGGCTACGCGCGCGTGGAGCTGGACAAGACCATCGCCCGCTGGGACGTGGGCTGCCGCGTCGTCGTCCATCTGCGGCCGCCGTGCGAGGCGGACCAGAGCACCGGGCGCGAGTACTACGGCGACATCCCGTGATCCATGACGAGACGCTGACCCTGTTCCGCAAGATCACCGGACTGCTCACCGAACCGGTGCTGCTCGTCGCCGCCGACACCCGGGTCCTGGCCGCGAACCCGGCGGCCGTGCGGCTGCTCCCCGGCGTCGAGGACGGGCTGTCCCTGAGCGCCATGGTCTCCGAGACCGCCGACGACGTCGCCTCGTTCGTCCGCCAGTGGCTGCGCACCGGCCACCCCACGCCCGCCGGCCTCACCCTGCACGGGTACGACGGGTCGCGGGTGCGGTGCCGTTGCTTCGGCGCCCGAGCGCAGTGGCTCGCCACACCCACCGTCCACCTGCGCGCCGTCCGCATCGACCCCGGCGACCGGTTCCTCACCCTGAAGGAGCGGGTCGCCGCCCTGGACCGCGAGCGCACGCTCCGCTTCCGCGCCACGGAGGACCGCGTCGCGCTCACCGCGGCGCTGGACGCCGCCCGCGCCAGACTCGACCGGATGCACGCCCTCGTCGTGACGCTCAGAGCCGCCGCCACGGCGGCCGACGTCGTCCGGATCGTCGCCGACCGTGTCCCCGGGATCCTCGACTGCGCGCGAGCCGACCTGTACCTCACGGCCGTGCCGCCCGCCCCCACCCGCCTGCACATCCCCGTGCCGCCGCACGCATCCCTCGTCCTCACCGCGGACAGCCCGCCCCCGCCGGACCACCTGGAGTCGGTGACGACACTGATCGCGGGCGCGCTCAACTCCCGTACCTGAACCGGCGCGACGGTCACCCCGGACCGCCGTACCCGCTGCCTATGCGTACATGCGTCCGGGTCATAGTCACCAGGAAGTAGCCGGAGGCATACGAAGGTCCGCAGTGCGCCCCTGTCCAAAGCGCACTGCGGACCTTGTCCCCGTCAGCGAGTGCCGACCGCCGCTCGCACAGCCCTGCGGGCCATCTGGCAGTCGTCGTGCAGCCGCCTCAGGAGCAGCCGTTGTTCCTCGCCGGACGGCGCGGCACCGGGGTGGGCCTGGGCCGATGCCGTCGGGGTCGCGTCGTGCATCGAACGCTGCACGGCGGTCTCGTAGGTTCGGATCTCGCGGGTCAGCACCAGCATCAGGTTCACCAGGAACGCGTCGCGTGCCGCAGGGCCCGTGGCCTGCGCCAGCTGGCTGATCTCGCGCCGGGCCATCGGGGCGTCACCGAGGACCGCCCACAGCGTCGCCAGGTCGTACCCCGGCAGGTACCAGCCGGCGTGCTCCCAGTCGACCAGGACGGGGCCGGTCGGGGAGAGCAGGATGTTCGACAGCAGGGCGTCACCGTGGCAGAACTGCCACATGGACTGGGGGCCCTGGCCCTGGTGCCCGACCGAGTGCGCGATGCCGTGCAGCAGCTTCTGCAGGTCACCCATGTCGCGGTCGGTCAGCAGACCCAGCTCATGGAAGCGGGAGATCCGCTTGCCGTAGTCCAGCGGCCTGCCGAACATTTCGGCCGGCGGGCGCCACTGGTTGAGGCGGCAGACCGAACCGAGCGCCGCTCGGATGTCGGCACGGGGCGGTGACTCGATCGGGTGGCGCAGCAGCGCCGCCACCCGCCCGGGCATCCGCTCGATCACCAGCGTGCAGTCGTCGGGGTCGGCGGCGATGAGCCGCGGAGCCCGGACCGGCGGGCGGTGCCTGACGAACGAGCGGTAGGCCGCTATCTCGTGCCTGATCCGCTCGGCCCACACCGGTGAGTGGTCGAGCAGACACTTGGCGACGGCGGTACCGCGCCCCGCCGTGCCGACGAGCAACACCGTGCGCCCGCTGCGGCGGAGTACCTGCACGGGGTTGAACTCCGGGCAGATGCGGTGCACCGAGGCGATCGCGGTGCGCAGTTGCGCCCCCTGGGGGCCTGACAAGTCGAGTCTCCCGCTGAGCGGTTGCGTGCCGGTACCCGGCATGCGGGGCGTGCGGCCCACGCCCAGCGGTGCGCCGACGGCGCGCACCGGTTCCAGGTAGGGGCCGCTCCCCGACGAGGGGGGAATCTCGCGGCTCCGGTGGACCGGGGGGCGCGGGCGCAGCGGCCGGGGCGGGGCGGACACGGAGGACGATGCTGCGTACATGGGCGATACAGATCCCTTCGTGTGCCTGTGAGTTGCGTGCGCCTCCCGGCCCGGCCGCTTCGGGTGCACCCTGGGGAGTGCCGTACGGCGGTCGGGTCGGGGTGGCGCATTCCTACCTGACACCCGTCGTCCCCTGGCACACCATCTGGCGCACCCTGGCGAACCCTGGCGAATAGTCGCTCAGCAACTGACAGACGGTTACTGTCAACTCAGCCGAGAACCTGGGGGCTTGACGTGAACGGACAACCCAACACCCGCCTTTCGGACCTGTTCGGCCTGGCCGGCTGGTCCAAGGGTGAGCTCGCGAGACTGGTGAACCGGCAGGCGGCGGCCATGGGCCACCCCCAGCTGGCCACGGACACCTCGCGGGTGCGGCGGTGGATCGACATGGGAGAGATCCCGCGCGATCCGGTGCCGCGGGTGCTGGCTGTTCTCTTCACCGAGCGTCTCGGCCGTGTCGTGACCACTGAGGATCTAGGCATGGTCCGGCACGGGCGCGCAGGGAAACGGCGTGGCGACGGGAGTGTGGAGCACCCCGACGGCGTGCCGTGGGCGCCCGAGCGGACAGCCGCGGTCCTCACCGAATTCACGGGAATGGACCTCATGCTCAACCGACGCGGCTTGGTGGGCGCGGGCGCTGCGCTTGCCGCAGGCTCCGCACTCAGCAGCGCCATGCACGACTGGCTGCACACCGATCCGGCCTTCGCGGCCGACGCCCCCCGCATCGACGATCCCCTGCACGCCGACCCCGCCGGGTTCGACCGCTACGAGGCCGCCCCCATCGGGTCCCAGGAGATCGAGGAACTGGAGCGCTCGGTCGAAGTGTTCCGCGCGTGGGACGCGGCCCGCGGCGGCGGGCTGCAGCGCAAGGCCGTGGTGGGCCAGCTCAACGAGGTGGGCGGCATGCTCGCCTACCGGCACCCCGACCATCTGCAGCGGCGCCTGTGGGGCGTCGCCGCCAACCTCGCCGTGCTCGCCGGCTGGATGTCGCACGACGTCGGGCTCGAGCCCACGGCGCAGAAGTACTTCGTCATCGCGGTGCACGCGGCCCGTGAGGGCGGCGACCGGCCGCGCGCCGGGGAGGCGCTGTCCCGCGCCGCGCGCCAGATGGTGCACCTCGGCAAGCCGGACGACGCCCTGGACCTGATGAAGCTCGCCAGGTCCGGCGCCGGCGAGGAGGCGCTGCCCCGCACGCAGGCGATGCTGTACACCATCGAGGCGTGGGCGCAGGCGTCCATGGGGCGCGGTCAGGCGATGCGGCGCACGCTCGGCATCGCCGAGGACCTCTTCGTGTCCGACAAGGGCGATGTGCCACCGCCGAGCTGGATGCAGATGTTCGACGAGGCGGATCTGCACGGCATGCAGGCCCTGGCGTACCGCACCCTCGCCGACCACGAGGCGTCCGCGGCGAGCGTCGCCCAGCGGCACGCCAAGGAGGCGATCGAGCTCCGGGCGAAGAACCGTGACCGGTCGCAGATCTTCGACTACATCTCCCTCGCCTCGGCCTGCTTCATCGCCGACGACCCCGAACAGGCCGACCGGTACGCGCGATTGGCCCTGGTGTCGATGCGGGCCAACTCCTCGCAGCGCACCTGGGACCGGCTCCGGGAGATGTACCGGCTGACGGCGCAGTACGGCGGCTACCCGAAGATCCAGGACCTGCGGGAGGAGATCAAGCTCGCGCTGCCGAGGGCGGCCAGGGGGGCGGGGAGGACGGCGAGGGCGTAGCGGGTACGGAGAGGGCTCAGATCCGTACGACCAGCAGGCACGCGTCGTCCTCGCGCGGAGCGACGTCGAACTCCTCGACGATGGTGCGCACGCCGTCCTGTGCGGTACGCGCCTCGGTGAGGCGGGACGCGAGGGAGAGCAGCGATCCCGTCGCGGTGTCCCTGTCGTGCCGTGGCACCAGGCCGTCGGTGTGCAGCAACAACAGGTCACCTGACTGTAGTTGCTCTTCGGCCTGCTCGTACTCCGCCCCCGAGGTGGCGCCGAGGAGGACGCCGTGCGGGGGTGTCAGGGCGCGTCCTGTCCCGTCGCGGAACAGCAGTGGGGTGGGGTGGCCGGCCTGCGCCCAGGTGAGGAGGCGGGTGGCGGGGTCGTAGCGACAGCAGACGGCGCTGCCGAGGGCGGGCTGGACCGTCGCGTCCAGTAACTGGTTCAGCCAGCCCATGAGCCGGCCCGGCGCCGCACCGGCGACCGCCATGCCGCGCAGTGCGCCGAGCAGCATCGCCATGTCCGAGGTGACCGACACGCCGTGCCCGGTGAGGTCGCCGACGCTCAACAGGGCTGTGCCGTCGGGGAGTTCCATCGCGTCGTACCAGTCGCCTCCTATGAGGGAGCTGGTCGAGGAGGGGAGGTAGTGCGCGGCGAGGTCGAGCCGTCCGGGGCCGCCGTGCGGGAACCGCAGGGAGTCGCGCCAGGGCGGCAGGACCGCCTCCTGCAGCTCGACCGCGAGGCGGTGCTCGGTCTGTGCGATGTCGTGCCGGCGTCGCAGGGAGTCGCGGCTCTCGCGCAGCACGCGCTGGCTGCGGCGTAACTCGCTGACGTCCCGGACCACCGCCCACATGGAGGCGGTGGAGCCGTCCGGGGCGAGCACCGGCTCACCCATCATGTGCACCTGGCGCAGCCGACCGTCGGAGCGCTTGATCCGGAACTCGCCGTCGATGGGCTTTCCGTCGATGAGGCAGTCCGTGACCATCGTGGTGAGTCGCGGCTGGTCCTCGGCGTGCACCAGGGAGGGGAGTTCGTCCAGGGAGAGCGGGGGAGCGGCCGGGTCGCGGTCGAGGATGTGGTAGAGCTCGCCGGACCAACTGGCCTCGTCGGTCAGGAGGTTCCACTCGGCGCTGCCCACCCGGCTCAGCAGCGATCCGTGGTGCGGATCGGCGCCCTCCGCGGCGGCCGGGACCGCGGGCTCCCCACCCGCCCGCGGCGGGCCGTCCCGCAGCTGCGCCAGATGATCGTCGAGGTCGTTGAGCTGATGCACCGCCAGGTCGCACAGGGCCCGCTGCCAGCGTCCCTCGAGGTCCCCGCGGCCGGCCTCGGCCACGGCGTCGCGCCGCACGGCGTCGACCTCGCCGCGCAACCGGCGCGTCTGCGAGATCAGCGCGTCGACCGTGCCGCGCTCGGGCGGCTGGGCGGCTGCGTGGTCCGCGAAGACATGGGACGGCATGAGGTGCTCCGGTGAAGGTGCGGTGCGACCGACTTGACGGGTGGTGGACCGCTAACGACTTTCGCACAGCGGAGAGTGGCCCGTAAGGGATTTGGCAACACACGATGCGGTGGTGCTTCTGACATATGCCTTAGTCCTACGGGTACGTGGCCGATGCAGCAGAAGCCCTAGCTCGGGCGGATCGCGGCCTCGATGTGGGCCAGTTGGGCCGCCAGGATCTCGTCGAACGCGGCGCGGCGATCCGCGCCGAGCGGACGCACGTCACGGGCGAAGTGTGCCAGGGCGGGGAAGCGTTCGGGGTCGGCGCCGAGCACCGTGACGCGGAACAGCTCCATGCCCTGTTCGTACTCCTCCGGGCCGAGCGCGCCGACTCCGGCCTCCGAGGCGACCAGCGCGGCGAGGAGAACCGCGAGCCGGTGATAGCGCACCGGGACCTCCTCGTCGGGCAGTCCCGACGCGCGCAGGGCCTGCAGGATCTCCTCCACGACCAGCCGGGAACCGGCGCCGCCCGAGGCGTACCGCCCCCAGACCGCGGCGAGCTGGGGCTGCTCTCCGAAGGCCTCCCGCACGCGCAGGGCCACGGCGGTGATGCGCTGCTTCCAGTCGCCCTCCGCGCGGTAGCCGTCCATCGACGTCAGGAGGGTGCGGTCGGCGACCGCGCGCAGCAGCTCCGTCTTGCTGCGGAAGTGCCGGTAGAGGCTGGAGGAATCGGTCCCCAGGGTCGCGGCGAGCTTGCGCACGCTGAACGACTCGGTGTCGCTCGTACGCAGCAACTCCGCTGCCGCGTCCAGGATTTCCTCGGTCGTCCAGCGCTTTCGACCTGCCATTTCGCCCCTCTCGTCACGCTCAGTCTAACCTATGCACGCACTGCGCACGCGGCATGCGCTTGGCGTTGCACGCACCGCGTGCATAATGGAGGCATGGGCGTGCCGAGCGCCCCGGCAGCAGGCGGGCCGACGTGCCGCGCATGCCCTGTCACCCGGCTCGGGCAGCCGATGCGGAGCCCGGCCCGAGCACTGCGAAAGGACGCAAGTCGTGAGGAACTCACTGGATTGCGCGGCGCTCGACGCCGCCATGGAAGACGTCCACCGCGCCGGAATGCCGGGCCTGTTCGCCGAGGTGCGGGCCGGCGAGACGGTCTGGCGAGGCGCCGTCGGAGTCGCCGATCTCGGCACCGGCCGCCCGGTCACCGCCGACCTGCGGCACCGGGTCGGCAGCATCACCAAGACGTTCACCGCCGCGGCGGTTCTGCAGCAGGTCGAGAGCGGTCTGATCGGGCTCGACGCGCCGATCGGCCGGTACCTCCCGAAGCTCGTCCCCGGCGAACGCGGTGCCGCGATCACGGTCCGGATGCTCATCAACCACACCAGCGGCCTCGCCGAGTACCTTCCGTACGCGTATCCCTCCCTGAAGACGTTCCCCGATCCCTCGGGCACCCGGCCGCAGAGCCTGGACGACCACCGGCACACCCGTTTCGACCCCGTTGAACTGATCGAGATGGGGGTCACCGCGCCGGCGGTCGGCGCCCCGGGCGGCACTCCGGGGGTGTACTCCAACACCAACTACCTGCTCCTGGCCCAGCTGTTGGAACAGGTGACCGGCGCCCCGGCCGAAGAGTGCATCACCCGGAACGTCATCGAGTGCGCCGGCCTCCGGGACACCGAACTCCCCGCCGGGCCGTACGTCGACGGGCCGCACTCGCGGCTCTACGAGTCGTGGTTCGGCATGATCGACCCGCCGCGCGACTACAGCGTCTACGACATGTCGTTCGTGGGCCCGTCGGCCGCGCTCATATCGACCGTCGCCGACCTCAACCGCTTCTACGCCATGCTGCTCGCCGGAGAGATCGTCGAGCCGTCGTCGCTGGAGCAGATGCAACGCACCACCCCGGTCGTTTCCCAGGAAGGGAAGACGATCGAGTACGGCCTCGGCCTGCACCCGATGGAGGGTCCCGGGGAGGGTGTCTTCTGGGGCCACGGCGGCACGGTCTGGGGCGGTGGAGCGCTGGCCATGACCCGCGCCGACGGCAAGCGGCAGATGGCGCTCGCGGTGAACCTGCAGCGGTGGAGCAGTCTCGACTCCTCGGGCAAGCCGCACCCCCACCCCATCGACGCCGCGCTCGCGGCTCTTTGCCGCCTGGCGATGTACGGCTGAGTACGGCTGACCGGAGCGCTCCGCCCGCGTCCCGGTGCTCTGTCCGTGTCCCGTCGCTCAGGACCGCAGATGGCGGATGGCCGCGAGGACACGGCGGTTGTGGTCGTGCGAGGCGGGCAGACCGAGCTTGCCGAAGACCGCGGCGACGTGCTTCTCCACCGTTCCCGGCGAGACGAAGAGCGCCCGGGCGATGGCCGCGTTCGACCGGCCCTCGGCCATCAGCGAGAGCACCTCGCGTTCGCGCTCGGTGAGCGGCTCCCGCTCGGCCGACCGGTGACCCGCACCCGCGAGCTGCGTGACCACCTCCGGATCGAGCGGTACCGCCCGCCGCCACCCGCTCCAGCGCGTCCGTGAACTCCGCGATGTTCGCCACCCGGTCCTTGAGCAGATACCCGACGCCCGCGGAGCCGGCCGCGAGCAGCCGGGTGGCGTACTTCGTCTCGACGTACTGGGAGAAGAGCAGCACACCGGTGCCGGGGTGCGCGGCGCGGATGTCGATGGCCGCGCGCAGGCCCTCGTCGGTGTGGGTCGGCGGCATCCGGATGTCGACCACCGTGACGTCCGGCCGGTGCGCGGCGACCGCCTCGCGCAGGGCGTCCGCGTCGCCGACGGCGGCACAGATCTCGTGGCCCCGCTCGGTGAGCATCTGGGCCAGCAACTCCCGCAGTACGGCGGCGTCCTCAGCGATCACGACACGCATGTCGGCACCCTCTCACGCGCGGAGCGGCAGCTCGACGGTGATCGCCGTCGGGCCGCCCTCGGGGCTGCGGATGTGGAGGCGCCCGTCGACCGTGCGGACGCGCTGGGCGAGCCCGGTCAGACCGCTGCCCGCTCCGAGGGTGGCGCCGCCGCGCCCGTCGTCCGTGACGTGGAGCCGCAGCAGCCCGTCCCGCTGGGTCACGCCGATCGCGGCGTGCCGCGCCCCGCTGTGCTTGATGACGTTGGTGAGCAGTTCCGCGGCGCAGAAGTACGCGATGGTCTCGATCGCCGGAGTCGGGCGCTGCGGCACGTCCGCCGAGAGCTCGACCGGCACCGTGCTGCGGGCCGCGAGCGTGGCAAGGGCATCGGGAAGACCCTCGTCGAGGGCGGGCGGATGGATGCCGCGCGCCAGGTCGCGGAGTTCGGTGAGCGCCTCGGTGGCGTTCTGGTGCGCGCCGGCGACGAGTTGCCGCAGACGGCCGGTGTCCAGCGGCTTCCCGTCGGCCTCGGCGTCGAGTCGCTCCCTGATCATGTCCAGGCCCATGGCGACGGCGACCAGACGGACTTGCGCACCGTCGTGCAGATCGCGCTCGACCCGGCGCAGCAGGGCGACCGAGTCGTCCACGGCGAGGGCGCGGGTCTCCTCCAGGTCGCGTACCCGGTCGGCCAGCCGTTCGGGCCCGAGCAGCGCCCGGATGAGCCGGCGGTCGCCCTCGACGACGAGGCGTGTCACCCACGGCGCACACGCCAGGGTGGCGACGCCGATGAGGACGGCGAGCCATGTCCCGGCGAAGGTGTCGGCGTCGAGGCCGCCGAAGGGGACCGGCGTGAGCACCGGCATGCCCTCCGGGTCACCGGCGGTGGGCCGCTGGCCGAAGACTCCCCACCGCAGCGGCGCGGTGAGGTTGACCAGGCCGGTGACCCACCACAGGACGGCGTACGCGCCGAGGGTGCCCACCGGCAGCTTCGCGAGGACGTAGGCGGCCGCCCGCCAGCCGACGCCGTCCCGCAGCGGCGCGTCGATCCGTCCCACGAAGCCGCTGCCCGACGGCGTGGGCGGCGGCACGGGGGTCCGTTCGCCGAGC
Organism: Streptomyces sp. NPDC041713; assembly: GCF_055591085.1. Lineage (NCBI taxonomy): Bacteria > Bacillati > Actinomycetota > Actinomycetes > Kitasatosporales > Streptomycetaceae > Streptomyces > Streptomyces sp. NPDC041713. The sequence goes on along the minus strand of NZ_JBVIZY010000011.1, from coordinate 163,323 downwards.
AGCGCGGCGGCGAGCCCGCGGTGGGCGCCGCCGAGCGCGCGGGCGAACCGGAGCCCGGCGACGAGGAACAGCGCGCCGACCACGGCGAGCACGAGGGAGACGGTGAGCCCCGCCCCGAGGGCCAGCACCACGGCGAGGACGACCCCGCCCGCGAGGCCGAGCGGGAAACCGATCAGGCAGTACGCCGCCTCGGCCCAGGCCCGCCGGGTGAAGGGAGCGCGGACGACCTCTGTCGCGGCCCGGTACAGGTGCCGGTACAGGGGGGCGACCGGGTGGTCCGTCGTGCGGTCGGCCGGGCGGCGGCCCCGGTGGTGTCCCGGGCTTTGGTCCGGCCGGTCGGTCTCTTGCACGTGCATGGTGTCAGTGTCCTTCACGCGTCCCGGCGGGCCAGCAGCCGCTCGCCCGCCGCGAGCACCGCGACGGTGTACAGGCAGAGCAGGGCGAAGCCCGTCCAGGGGGAGAAGACCCCCGACACCGGCTTGGCGACGGCGAGGGAGTTGGCGGCGATGATGGTCGGGAAGAACTTCGCGACCGTCGTCCCGGAGACCCCGCCGATCACCGCGGGCAGCACGAACGTGACCCCCACGAGCACCGCCACGGCACTCGCGGTGTGCCGGGTGATGGCGCCGACACCGATGCCGATGAGCCCGATCATCGCCAGGTACGCGCCGGACATCAGCACCGCACGCAGTTCCCCCGCGTCCCCGAGCGAAGGCCGCGGCACCCCGGCGCCGAGCGCCGCCCGGCCCGCGAGGAACGTCACGAAGCTGACCACTTCGCCGACGACCAGCGACATCCCGCCGTACACCGCCGACTTGGCCGCGAGGACCAGACGCCGGTCGGGGATCGCGGCGAGCGTGGCGCGGATCGTGCCCGAGGCGTACTCGCCGGTGACGACCAGGACGCCGAGGACACCGATCACGAGCTGGCCGACGGCCACCCCGGCGAGGACGTTGTTCGTGGCGTCGAAGGCGGCGGCCTTGTCCGCGCTCGGCGCCTTGGTGTTGGCCATCGTCACCACGCCGATGGCGACCATGGCGACGACCACGAGCAGGAGAGACCAGGAGGTGGACCGCAGACTCCGGAGTTTGATCCACTCCATGCGGGTGGCGTGCCGGAAGCGGTAGTGCCCCTCCGGGATCCGTGCGTCGCGTCGCCAAGTGGGGGACGACATGGCCGTACTCATGGGGAAACCTCTTTCGCGGTGGAGCTCGTGGGGAAGCTCGCGGAGTGGCTCACGGACGCGGCGGTCAGGGCGAAGAAGGACTCCTCCAAGGACTGACCGCGGGAGGTCAGCTCGCGCACGGAGGTGTCGGCGAGCAGCCTGCCCTGCCCGATGACCAGCAAGTGGTCGGCGGTGAGCGCCATTTCGCCGATCAGATGGCTGGAGAGCAGGACGGTACGGCCCTCGGCCGCCAGGGACTTCATCAACTCCCTGATCCAGCGCACCCCCTCCGGGTCGAGCCCGTTGACCGGCTCGTCGAAGAGGAGCACCCCCGGGTCGCCGAGCAGCGCGCCGGCGATGCCGAGCCGCTGCGCCATCCCCAGCGAGTACGTGCCCGCCCGGCGCCCCGCGACATCGCCGAGGCCGACGAGACCGAGGACCTCGTCGACGCGGCAGCGCGGCACCCCGCTCGCGGCGGCGAGCATCGTCAGATGCTGGGCCGCGGTGCGCCCGGGGTGGAAGGTGCGGGCCTCCAGGAGCGCCCCGACCTCACGCGCCGGCCAGCGCAGCTCGCCGTATGGCATCCCGTGAATGTGGGCGTGCCCGGCGTCCGGCCGGTCCAGGCCCATGATCATGCGCATGGTGGTCGACTTTCCCGACCCGTTCGGGCCGAGGAAGCCGGTCACGGCTCCCGGCAGTACGTCGAAACTCACCGCGTCGACGGCGACGTTCGGCCCGTACCGCTTGGTGAGACTCTGGGCCTCGATCATCACAACTCCCTGCCGTGTCCCGGACGTGTTCACTGCGTCTCACGCCTCACGCTAGGTCGGTGGGGGGATCGCCCGGAACGCAGCTTTCCTCCGTCTGTCCTGGGGGTTTTCCCCCAGGGGGCGGCGGCGCGCTGCGGCGTCCTGGTGACGGTCTTCTCCTGGTGGCGGTGTTCCTCCCGCGTGGGTGGCTTGATTTCACCCTTGGGTAAAGTGAGGAGAACGTGAAGAATTCGTGACCGTCAGCTTCTGGATGCGGCGGGAGGCTTCTGGACGCGGCGGGAGGCCGATGTGGTCGGCTCCGCGCGGCGGCGTCCATGACCACGGGCCGCGCTCCGGCCCACTGCCCCCAGCGGGGGGCCGGAGCGCTCCGTGGCCGGGGCGTACGGCTCAGCCCACCGCCCGTCGCACGAGCTCGGCGATCCGCGTCTCCACCTCCGGTGTCACCTCGGCGAGGGCGTAGCCGGCCGCCCACATGGGACCGTCGTCCAGCTTCGCCAGGTCGCTGAAGCCGAGGGTCGCGTAACGCGCCTTGAACTTCTCCGCGCTCTGGAAGAAGCAGACGACCTTGCCGTCGAGGGCGTAGGCGGGCATCCCGTACCAGAGCTTCGGTGCGAGGGCCGGGGCGTTGGCCGTGATGACGGCGTGGACGCGCTCGGCCATGACGCGGTCCGGCTCTGCCATGGCGGCGATCTTCGTGAGGACGTCCCGTACGGCCTCCGCCGCCTTCTCCGCGGCCGAGGTGCGGCGGGCCGCCTTCTTGAGCTCCTGGGCGTGATCCTTCATCGCGGCCCGCTCCTCGGCCGTGAATCCTTCGTGCTTGACGCTGTCGGTGCTGGTCATGTCGGTGCTGGTCATGTCGGGGTTGCTCCTTAGGGATGGGGGTTGTGGCGTCAGACCTGGTCGTGGTGTGGGACCAGCCAGCGGCCGTCACGCATCAGGTCGCGGCCCCGCAGCTCGTTCGCCTCTCGCCAGGCCTGGATGAGCACGGGGGTGACGCGGAACCAGCGGTACGACGTGGTCAAGGCGCGCGGGTCGAAGTGCGTACGGGCGACGAAGCGGTCGGTGACGGGGCGCGGGAGCTCGTCGAGGGCGAAGGATTCGACGCCGCCCTCGATCACGGTGACGTCGCGGGTGGCGCCGAGGGCGAGCCGGACGGTCCGGGCGGTGCGTGTGGTGCGGGCGGTGCGTGTGGCGGTCAGGTTCCGGCCGGTGGGGCTGTCCGCGGGGGTGGCCATGAGGAGCGCCTCGCCGTCCCAGTCGAAGGACAGCGGCACCAGATACGGCACGCCGTCCGCCGAGGCGGTGGCCACCCAGACGTCGACGTCGTGGGCGAGCCGGTGCTCGGTGTCGCGACGGCGTTGCGCCGGGGAGCGGGGAGCCGCGGTCACCGGTCCTCCAGGAGGCCGAGCAGGTTGCCGTCGGGGTCGATGAGGGTGGCCACCAGGCGGCCGCCGCCGACGTCGCCCGGAGCGTCCTTCACGGTCGCGCCCGCGGCCGTCAGCTCGGCGACCTTGGCCTCGATGTCCCGTACGTGCCAGTACGCCAGCGACGAGGTCAGTCCCTGCGGCCCGCCGCCCGGCAGGAGGCCGACGTGCTGGCCGACGTGCCGGCCGCCGGTGTCGAAGCCGACGTAGTACGGGTCGTCGACCTGCGGGGCGGTACCGAGCAGCGCGGTGTAGACGGCCTTCGCCTGGGCGAGGTCGGACACGGGAAGCAGCATGGTCCTGAGGTCCGGGGTGTCGGAGGAGGGGCTGAGGGGGCTGGTCACGGTAACTCCTGGTGTTTTGGCGGCCGTTGGCGGGCTCGTTCCTTGTGGTTGAAGCCTCTCCCGGCAGGGGCGGGGGCCGCCTCCGTGCTCACCACGGAAAGGACCACGGAGGGACCACGGAGGGACTACGGAAGAGATCGGTACCTATTCGGAGTCCTGTACGGATAATGAGCCGATGTCCACTCCAGTGATCTCGTCCCGGGAAGCCGAAGTGCTCGCCCTGCTCGGGGAACACCTCAGCAACGCGGAGATTGCCGCACGGCTCTTCATCTCCGTACGGACGGTCGAGTCGCATGTCTCCTCGCTGCTGCGCAAGTTGGAGATGCCGGACCGGCGGGCGCTGTCCCGCCGGGCGGCCGCGCAGGCACGCCCCGCCCCGCCCACCGAACAGCAGCCACGCCCTGCGCCCGCGCTCCCGGCACCGCTGACGGCGTTCGTCGGCCGGGTGCGGGAGCGCGCCGAGTTGGCCGCGGCGGTGACGGAGCGCCGGCTGGTGACCGCGGTCGGCCTGGGCGGGGTGGGCAAGACGCGGCTCGCGCTGGCGGTCGCGGCGGAGACGGCCGGTGCCTTCGCGGACGGCGTGTGGTTCGTCGACCTGGTCCCGGTCACCGACCCGGGCCGGGTGGGAGCGGCGGTCGCGGCGGCGGTCGGTGTGGGGGAACAGCCCGGCCGCGGCGTCGACGACGCGGTGGTGGCCGCGCTGGGGGACCGCCAGGCGCTGCTGGTCCTCGACAACTGCGAGCACGTGCTCGACGGGGTGGCGCCGTTCCTGGAGCGGCTGCTCGGGGCCTGTCCCGGGATACGGGTGCTCGCGACCAGCCGGGCCCGCCTGATGGTGCCGTTCGAGTGGGTCTTCCCCGTCCCGCCGCTCTCCCGGGTGGGCGGTGGCGGTTCGGAGGCGGTCGCTCTCTTCCTGGAGCGGGCGGCGGCGGTCGGAGGGGCACCGGTGCCGCAGGACCGCGCTCAGGTCGCGGCGCTGTGCGAACGGCTCGACGGCATGGCGCTCGCCATCGAACTGGCGGCCGCGCGGTGGTCCACGCTCGGTCTCGACGGGCTGCTGGCCGGCCTCTCCGACCAGCTCAGGATGCTCGCGGGCGGCCCCCGGGCCGATGGCAGGCACCGGTCGGTGCGCGCGGTCCTCGACTGGAGCCACGACCTGCTCGAACCGAGTGACCGGGTGCTGCTGCGGCGGCTGTCGGTGTTCATGGCACCGTTCACCGCGGAGGACGCGGCTGAGGTCGTGGCAGGGGCAGGGGCAGGGGCAGGGGCCGGGGCAGAGGTGGCGGGGTGCGCCGAGTCGGCCGCCGTCGCCGACGGGCTGGGGAGGCTGGCCGAGCAAAGTCTGCTCGCCGTGACGCCGTCCGAGTCCGGCACGTGCTACCAGGCCCTGGAGACCATCCGGCAGTACGGAGCGGAGCGGCTGGCCGACGCGGACGAGGCCGAGGAGGTCCGCGCCCGGCACCTGAGGTGGTGTCTGGCCGGCGCCACGGCCCTAACGGCAGCGACAGCCTCTGCTACCACAACCGCCGCCACCGCCTCAGGCACCGCTGCCGCGGACGCCACCGCTTCGGGCGGTACCGACGGGCACGTACGGGCCGACGCGCTGGCCCGAACCGAATCGCCCGCCCCAAGCGACTCGCCCGCCCCAAGCGAATCGCGCGCCCCAAGCGAATCGCGCGCCCGAACCGACGCGCGCGCCCGAGCCGACTGGCGCGTGCGGTTCGACGCGATGGCGGAGGATCTCCGGGCCGCCCTCGCCTGGGCCGCCGACCGGCCGGAGCGGCGTCAGGACGCCCACCGCCTCGCTCTCGCCCTGGCCGAACTGGCCTTCACGCGCAACCTGTTGGGCGAGGCGCAGCAACGGTACGAGCAGGCGGCGGGGCTCGCCGAGGACGCCGCGGCCTGCGCGGACGCGCTGCGGCACGCCGCCGGGGTGGCCGGCTGCCGAAGACTGGGCGACGACATGTTCCGTCTGCACCGGGCCGCCGCGGAGGCCGCACGCCGGGCGGGGGACGGCCCCGGCGCGGGGCGCGATCTGGCGGCGGCGGCCACCGTCGCGTACCGCTTCTCCACTTCGTTCGCGCGGATTCCCCCCGTGGCCGACGTGACGCACCTGCTGGACGAGGCACGGGAGTGGTCCGGCGAGGCGCCCGCCGCCGTGGCGGCCGTCGCGCTGGCCGAGGCGGCCGTGGTCGTGGACGCGTTCGGCGCGGTCCAGGGAGACGCGCGGAACACCGTGGACGAAACGGTGCGGCGAGCCGAGCGGGCCATCGAGCTCGCCCGGCTCGCGGGCGACCCGGTGGCGCAGTCCGCCGCCCTCGACGCGCTGTCCGGCGCGCGGAGTTGGGCGGGTGACGCGTTCGCGGTCGCGGCGGCGGCCCGACGCCGTATCGACGTGCTGACGTCCGTACCGCCCACACCCGCCGGTACGCACGAGCTGACGGACGCTCTGGCCATGGCCGCAGGCACCGCGCTCGGGGTGGGTGGGCTGCCCGAGGCGCGCCGGTGGGGCGGACAGCTCGCCGACCACCCGCTGCTGGCGGAGGCCGGTCACCACGCCACGTGCTGGATCCTGGCGGCGGACGCGTTCGCGGGCCATGTCGACGCGGTGCTCGGCCGCAGCGTGCGCTTCCTCGACGCCTGGGAGCGGAGCGGCCGCCAGCGATCGCTCTCGCTGGGCGCCGCGGCCGCGTCGGTGGCGATGACGCACGGCCTGCGCGGCGACCACGAAGCCCGTGCCACCTGGCTCGCGATCGTCGAGCAGGCGGACACGGTGCCGGAGCACCGGCACGGTTACGGTGCCGTCTTCGACGCCACGGTCCTGCTGCACCAGGGGGACGCGCAGGCCGCACTGGAACGAGTCGCTCCGGAGCCGGACCAGGTGTGGAAGTGGGTGTGCTGGATCTGGCTGCACTGGTACGTGGCCCTCCGGGCGGAGGCCGCGGTCCTGGCCGGCCACCCGGAGGCCCGCACCAGGATCGCCGCCGCCAAGGCCGTGGTCGTCGGCAACCCGGTGGCTTCCGCCCAGGTGTCCCGCGCGGAGGCGCTGCTCGACGGAGACGTCCCGCGCGTGCTCGCCACAGCGAAGGCGTTCACCGCGGCGGGCTCCCCGTACCAGACGGCCCGCACGCTGATCCTCGCGGGCGGCGCCCACGCGGTCACCGGAGCGACGGAGCTGGCGGGCCTCGGCCTCACGGTCGGAGGCGGCTCCGTCGCGGACACGGCATCCGCCGCGCGCATTACGTCGGGCTGACGCCGAGTCTGTCGCTTCGTCTGCCGCCTCGCCGATCGGCTCGGCGGCTCGTCATCAGGAGAATCCGTGCCCGCGCACCACCCGTACCGTCAGCACCCTCAGTCGGACCACCACCGCCCCGTCCGACGACCCGCACGCGAGGTTCGGCGGAGGGGTACTGCCCTGTGCGTCACGGCTCTGGCGGTGGCGCTCATAGGTCTGCAGGTCGGGCTTGGCTCCGCGGCTCAGGCCGTCGGCGGGCCCCAGCAGCACCTCGCGGCGGAGGTCCGTGTTCCGGTCGGGGCGCAGGCACCCGACAAGGCAACCGTCACAGAGGGGCAGGTCAAGGAGGTGGCGCCCGGGGGAGTGATCACGTACCCGAGCGTGACCAGCTGCCTCACGGTCACCGTGCGGCTGCGCGACGGCGGCCTCATCGGCGCGCACGCCAGTCTGTTCCAGGTGCCCGGTGCGCTGCGGTCCGACGAGATCCTGCCCGCGCTCCTGCGCCTCGTCGGCCCCCGGCCCGTGACCGCGGTCGAGGTCCGGGGCGCCGTCGGCGCCTGGCATCCCGGCTACTTCACGAAGGCGATCGAGAGTTACGGGGAGGGGGAGCAGGTTCCGGTCCCCGCGGCCCCGGACCCCGACGGGCTCGCCCGTGAGGTGTCGCAGGGGCTTGGATTGTCGGCCGGCGCGGTCACGGTCCAGGACGTACCCGACGGAGACCAGATCGTCAGCTGACGGGCAGAGTGCCCGAGCCCGGCCTGCGTGCTGCCGCGCCTGGGCTCGCGCAGGGCAGCAGCAGGCCCGCCCGACGCCTGGGTCACAGGGCCGACCGGGCGAGATGCGCCGCCGTCACGCATGAACGCGCCCGCGCGGGGCGAGGGCTGACAAGCATGGCCCCCCTGCCCCGCCTCGCCCCCATGCTCGCCACCCCGGGTTCGCTGCCGCCCCCACGGAGCGAACACCTGTGGAGCGCGGAGACCAAGTACGACGGGCAGCGCGCGCTGATCTACCTGCCCGGCGACCACACCCTGCTCATCCGCTCGCGCTCCGGCGAAGACATCACCGCCGCGTACCCCGAACTCCACACCCTGGCCGACACGCTGGGCGGCGTGCCGGCGGTGTTCGACGGCGAGATCGTCGTCCTCGACGAGGCGGGCCGCCCGGACTTCGAGCGGCTCCAGCCGCGCATGGGGCTGGCGGGTTCCCCGGCGAAGGCGGCCCGGCTCGCGGCCCGCGCCCCCGTGCACCTGGTCCTCTTCGACGTGCTGTTCTCGGCGGGCCAGGACCTGACCGGCCTGCCCTACGCCCGGCGGCGCGACGTCCTGGAGCAGCTCGTCGAGGCGGGCCCGAACTGGTCTGTGCCGGGCGCGGTCGCCGGACACAGCCGGGAGACCCTGGAGTTCGCCCGCGAACACGGCCTCGAAGGGATCGTGCTGAAACGGCTCGACTCGGTGTACGAACCCGGCAGACGGTCCCCGAACTGGGTCAAGATCCGCAACGTCCGCACCCTCGACGTCGTCATCGGCGGCTGGCTGCCCGGCCAGGGGCGCCTGACCGGACTGCCGGGCGCGGTGTTGGCGGGCCAGTACGAGGACGGCGTCCTGGTGTACCGGGGCAGTGTGGGCACGGGGTGGAACGAGAGGGAACGCGCCGACCTCGCCCACCTCTTGGGCATCGCCGCGATGGACGAGTGTCCCTTCACCCCCGTGCCGGCGGTACCCGGCGCCAGGTGGGTCCTGCCCCGGCTGGTCGCCGAGGTCCGCTACATCGCGCTGACCCGGGCCGGCCTGCTCCGCCACCCGGTCTGGCACCGGCTGCGCCCCGATCTCGCCCCCGACGGCTGACCGGCAGCCCTTCCCTCACCTCACGGACCCGACGACTCCACGAGAGCGCGGAGGAGTTCCGCACCCTCCTCCCACGCGCCCAGGCCGCTCTGCGAGTTGAGGTGGCCGTGGTCGCCGACGAGGTGGCAGCGCACCCCCCACGCCCGCGCGAACGAGGCGGATGCCGCCGGGTTGCAGTAGGGATCGTCACCGCTGGCCACCACTGCGCCGGGGCACGGCAGGGGACGGGCGGACAGGTTCAGGAAGGTGGCGGCCGCCGCACGGGGGAACGCCGCCGCAGCGGGGTCCGGAGGCGCGACCAGGAACGCGGCCACCTTCTCCGGTCGCGCCTGTTCCAGCCACTGCGCGGCGGCCCAGCACCCGAGGCTGTGGGCCACCAGCACCACCTGGCTGTCCCGGCGCGCGGCCGTCTCGTAGGCACTCTGGACGGACGACACCCAGTCCGGCAGATCCGGCGCGCTCCACGAGGCCGGGGCGATCCGGACCGCCGACGTCCCCCAGTGGGTCTCCCACAGGCTCTGCCAGTGCCGTTCGTCCGACCCGTCGATCCCTGGGATGACCACGTACGCGACCATCGTTCTCCACCCTCCCACCGTGTCCGTCGGGGCCCGCTGCTCTGCGGGCCCCACTCGGGACCATTCTCGGTGCGGCGGTGGCCGCGGCGGCAGGTGGGTCAGCCGAGCCAGCCGTACAGGGCCGCGGCGATCAGGAGCAGGACGACGACGCCCGTCAGGATCACCGTGCCGGTTCCGGTCTCCTGCGAACGTTCCTGTTCGGCCCGCTTCTCCTCGATGAACGCCTTCGTGTCGGCGTCCGTACGCGTGCGGACCCACTGCCCGTTCTGCCCCGGATTGAAAACCACCACGTGCCTCCCGTGTCAACTGCGGTGTACCTGACCACTTTTCGCCCCGGCAAACCACGGACCGTGCTGGTCGACGCGCGCGGGCATGTGGTGGCCCGGGGGCGGAACCGGGGCGAGGAGGCCGCCGCCACCGCCCCGCCCGGACAGCTCGCCGGCGCCGCCATCGCGCATGCGGAGGTCAACGTCCTCGGTCAACTCACCGTCGAGCGGTGGAGGGCGAGCATTCGACCACGGGGCACGGGCGGCGGCCCGACGCTGCGCGGAGATCCCCGGGTTCACGGACGCCGAGACGGTCGCCGTCGCCTACCGCCTCGCCCTGTCCCATCTCTCCCCATACCGCGGGCCATACGAAGGGGACGCGGGCGGCAGTGGCGACAAGTGAGCGTGTTCCTCCGGCATCCCCTCTCCGCCCACCATCCAGCCACCTCCACGTATCGTGCGACCGAACACGCCACACGACCGACGCACACCCACATCCCGGAGGAACGCCATGATCGGTGTCGAGGAGCTGGAGGCCACCGCGGCACACATCACGGGCCATGTGGTGCGCACGCCCACCGTGCCCAGCCCGGGCCTGAGCGCACTGCTCGGCGTACCGGTCACGGTCAAACTCGAACTGCTCCAGCGCAGCGGCTCCTTCAAGGCGCGCGGCGCCGTCGCCAAGCTCCTCACCCTGACCGACGCCCAACGCGAGGCCGGCGTCGTCGCCGTCTCCGGCGGCAACCATGGCGTCGCCGTGGCCGAGACCTCCGCCGCCCTCGGCGTACGGGCCACCGTCGTCATGCCCCGCACCGCCCCGGCACGCTCCGTGGACATCGCCAGGGCCGCCGGCGCCGACGTCCGCCTGACCCCCACCATGGCCGAGGCCTTCGCGCTCATGGAACGTCTGGAAGCCGACGGCCTGACCCTGCTGCACCCCTTCGCCGACCCGGTGGTCATCGCCGGACAGGGCACCGTGGGGCTGGAACTGGCCGAGGACGCGGGCCAGTTGACGGACGTCCTGGTCTCCATCGGCGGCGGGGGCCTGATCGCGGGCGTGGCGGCGGCGCTCAAGGCGCGACGGCCCGGCGTACGGGTATGGGGCGTGGAGACGACCGGAGCCGACGCCATGTCGCAGGCGCTGGCCCACGGCGGGCCGCTCCAGGTGGACGTGAACTCACGGATCAGCACGCTCGGCGCGCCCACGGTCTCCCCGCTGACGTACACGATGGTGCGCGACATGGTCGACGAGGTCCTCGTCGTGCCGGAGGCCGAGGCCTTCGCCGGAGTACGGGAACTGGCCGAACACGCCAAGGTATGGGCCGAGCCCGCCGCCGGCTGCCTCCTGCCGGCCGCCCGCCGCGTCCTGGCCAAGACGGGCAACGACACACACCTCGGCCTGGTGATCTGCGGCGGCAACACCACCATCGGCGACATCACCGCCTACACCGCATGACCCCGGTCGTGCCTTGGCCATCTTCTTCCGTTCATCAATTCCTGCCGCCGGATCTCCAGAAATCGGCGTCTGATGCAATGTGGGCGCCGAGCGCCACGTTTTCGTAAGGGGGAGTTTCGAATGAGGGTACCCAAGGTGAGCCGCAAGGCCGGTGTCATCATGGCCCTGGCCTGCGTGGTCGGACCGCTGACCGCAGCCACTCCGGCCGCCGCGTCCGAATCCGGCCGTAGCTGTTACTCCATCTCGAAGCCCTACAAGGGAATCAACGAAATCTTCGGAAAGGCGGGAAAGAAGGCCAACTGCCTGGCGGGGGAGATATCGCTCCAGCGTCATCGTGCGTGGGGCTGGCAGGTAGTGGGGAGTGTCCGCCTCACGGGCAGCTCATCCAAGCTGGTCATGTTCAAGTGCGCCGGACAAGGCACTTTCAACTACAAGACGTCGGTCACGCTGGATTACCAGATTTCCACCTATGAGAGCAAGGAAATCCGGCTGAGTTGCTAAAAGCGCTGCGCAAAAGAAGGTGGCCGGAAGTCCGTCTCACGGCTTCCGGCCACCACTTTTCGGGACTCTTGGGGTTGATGAGCGAGGCGCGATACGGGTCCGCCCCCCGAGTCGGTCCCGTCAGCCCGCCGCAGTGAGCGTCTTGTCGATCTCGCCGAGGAAGTCGTCGAGGTCGCCGGGGTTGCGGGAGGTGATGAGGTCCCAGTCGTTGGCGCCGCAGTGCATCACCGACTTGTCGACCCAGGTGCCCTTGGCGTTACGGATGTCGGTGGCGACCGAGGCGTACGACGTGAGGGTCTTGCCCTCCAAGACGTCGGCCTCCACCAGGAGCCACGGGCCGTGGCAGATCGCCGCGACCTTGCGGCCGGACTCCACGAAGGAGCGGACCATCGAGACGGCGGTCTCCTCGAGCCTCAGGGTGTCGGCGTTGACCGTGCCGCCCGGGATGAGCAGCAGATCGTACGAGGACGCGTCCGCGTCGGCGAGCGTCAGGTCCGGCTGGACGCTCTTGCCCGGGTCCTTGTCGCCCACGAGGGAGCGGATCTCGTCCGACGACACGGCGGCCACGTCAACGTGAGCGCCGCGCTCGCGCAGGTGCTGCACCGGCACCACGAGCTCGTCCTGCTCGACTCCGTAGTTGGTGACGATCGCCAGGACGCGGTGGCCGTTCAGTGTGTTGTCAGCCATGACGTTGCCTTCCTCTGGTGCTGTGCGTTTGGTGCGGTGCCGCGTCGAAGCGATGTCACAGCACCGCAACGCGCAGCCGACCGGACGCTCCGGTACCCCTCTTCAGCATGAGCACACGCCGGGCCGGCGCCAGATGAGTCCGGCGACCGGAGTAACCGTTCCGCAGAGGACGGGTGCCCCTGCACCCGCCGCGTGACCCGGGACCAAAGGCCTTAACTCTCCGGCGCCTCCTCGGCGCCGTGCTCGCTCTTACTCGCTGTGCGTGACTCGCTCTACTCGCTGTGCATGATCTGGATCAGGTTTCCGCAGGTGTCGTCCAGGACCGCGGTGGTGACCGGGCCCATCGCCAGCGGGTCCTGGGTGAACCGCACCCCCGCGCCGCGCAGCCGGTCGAATTCGGCCTGTACGTCGTCCACGGCGAAGGAGGCGGCCGGAATGCCGTCCTCGACCAGGGCCGACTTGTACGGCTTCACCGCGGGGTGGCCGTCCGGCTCCAGCAGCAGCTCGGTCCCGTCGGGCTCGTCCGCCGAGACCACGGTCAGCCACCGGTCCTCGCCCAGCGGGACGTCGTGCTTCTTCGCGAAGCCCAGCACGTCCGTGTAGAAGCGCAGGGCCTTCTCCTGGTCATCGACGAAGACACTGGTCAAATGGATCTTCATGGGGTGTCCTTCGGTGCATCGGATCCGGGCTTGAGCCAGCGGGTCACCATGTGCTCAAGGGGTTCGGTGGTCAGGTCGTGGAATTTGTACCGGCCCTGGCGCCGCGAGCGGACGAGGCCCGCCGATTCCAGTACCGCCAGATGCTGACTGATCGCCTGGCGGGAGAGCCCCACGTCGTGCTTGGTCACGAGCCGTGCGCAAATCTCGAACAGCGTCTGGCCGTCCCGCTCCGCCAGCTCGTCGAGAATGCGCCGGCGGGTGGGGTCGGCCAGCGCCTTGAAGACATCATCCGTCACACCCCCCACCATAGGCAAGTGCAGACTTGCCTATCAAGGTCCCGAGGGGCCCCGTCCCGAGCGGACCACCCGCCCACGGTCCGTCGAGTCAGTGCGCGATGCCGTCGATCAGCTCCCGGGCGCCCTGGCGCAGCAGGGCCACGGCCACCGACGTCCCCAGCGTCGCGGGGTCGAGCCGGCCCGCCCACTCGTGTGCGTTGAGCACCGTCTTGCCGTCGGGCGTGAACACGCAGGCCCGCAGCGACAGGTCACCGCCGCGCTCCGAACGCGCGTACCCGGCGATCGGCGAGTTGCAGTGGCCCTGCAGCACGTGCAGGAACATGCGCTCGGCGGTCGCCTCCCGCCAGGCGTCCGTGTCGCCGAGGTCCGACACGGCGTCGATGGTCGCCGTGTCGTCCTCGCGGCACTGCAGGGCGAGGATGCCCGCGCCGATCGGCGGGCACATCGTCTCCACCGACAGGATCTCGCTGGCCAGCTCGGGGCGGCCGATGCGGTCGAGGCCCGACTGGGCGAGCAGCAGCGCGTCCGCGTCGCCCGCGGCGAGCTTCTCCAGTCGGCGGCCCGCGTTGCCGCGCATCGGCACGCACTCCAGCTCCGGGTGCGACGCGGCGAGTTGCGCCACCCGGCGGACCGACGACGTGCCGATGCGGGTCCCCGCGGGCAGTTCGTCGAGGGTGAGGCCGCCGGGGTGGATGAGCGCGTCGCGGATGTCGTCCCGCTTGAGGAACGCGGCGAACGTCGTGCCCGCCGGCAGCGGCCGGTCCGCGGGGACGTCCTTGACGCAGTGCACCGCGAGGTCCGCGTCACCGGCGAGCAGCGCGGCGTCGACCTCCTTGGTGAACGCCCCCTTGCCGCCGAGCGCCGCCAGGTCGCCCATCCAGCGGTCCCCCGAGGTGGTGACCGGCACGACCTCGGTGCGGATGCCGGGGTGCAGTGCGGCGAGTTCGGCGCGGACGCGCTCCACCTGGGCGAGCGCCATGGGGGAGGAGCGGGAGACGATGCGGATGAGCTCAGGAACGGACATGCGGTCCACGATAAGGGCTCCGGCGGTGTGCATCGGACAGGCGTCCACCTGATCAAAAGACCGCAGGCGCGCGTGAGTTGACGGACGCCGGTGGCATGTCGGGCTCATCGGCTGCGGCGTGTCCGTCCCGGGGCGGGCTGCGAGGTTTCCGCCCGAGGGCCGGCTGCGGCGTGTGCGTCCAGGTCTCGGCGTGCGTCGGAGCTCGGTGCCCGTACGCCCCGGCAGTCCTCCGCATGCGCGTCCCCCGCCCGCCTCATACCGTGAGGTGCACGCAGCCGCGGCCCGGCGCCGCGCCCGCCTTCCGGGAGGCCCCATGTCCAGCCCTGCCGCGCCGGAGCACCCGGCGTCGATCACCCCCGAGCCGATGACGGCCACCCATCTGGCCGACGTCCTCGCCCTGGGCCGCCGGGTCTACGACACGTCCGTGAAGCCGTACACCTCCTGGTCGCTGTCGGCGATCGCCCGCCACATGGACAGCGAGGCCTCCGCCTGCTGGGTCGCCCTTGACGACGGGGACCGGCTGGCCGGGTTCGTGCTCGGCTCGATGGGCTTCGACCAGCGGCCCGACTGGGGCAACCTGGAGTGGATCGCGAGCGCCCCCGAGTACCAGGGGCAGGGCATCGCGAGCCGCCTCGTGAAAGCCTGCTGCGCGACGCTCACGGAGGCGGGCGCCAGCGCCGTCGTCACCGATGTCGAGTCCCGCAACACCGCGTCGGCCGCCCTGATGCGGCGCAACGGCTTCGAGGCGACCGTGTCGGTGACCCTGTTCGTACGCGAGACGCCCCGCTGACCGGCATACCTCGGCCCCCGCCGACGGCACGACTGAGCTCCGCCGACCGGCACACCCTCGGCCCCCCGCCGACCGGCACACATCACTCCCCGGCTCGGCCCCCCGGCTTCAGCGGTGGGGACTCGACCCCCAGGCACGTCTTGCACTGCGGCGCGTTGCCGTGGTCGCCGTGCCAGTCCGTGGGACGCGGCCGTACGAACACCGCGGCGGCCACCGCCGCGAGGAGGAACAGCCCCGCGCACCCCACCGCCGCCTTGCCGAAGGCCGAGTCGAGCGCGCCCGGGTCCGCGTACGCCGTGCCCGACAGGCCGACCGCGAGCGGCAGACCCGCGACGACGAGCAGCTGCGCGATACGGGCGGCCGTGTTGTTGACCCCGCTGGCCAGCCCGGCGCGGCCGGCGTCCACCGAGGCGAGCACGGTCGCCGTGAGCGGCGCGACGAACAGGCTCATGCCGAGGCCGAGCACCACCACCGCGGGCAGCACCTCCGTGACGTACGCCGCGCCCGGCCGGACCCGCAGCATGAGCAGCACCCCGGCGGCCGCCACCAACGGCCCGGCGACGAGCGGCAGTCGGGGCCCCAGACGGCGCGCCAGATCACCGGCGGACGCGGAGAGCAGCAGCATCAGGATCGTGATGGGCAGCGTCGCCGTGCCCGCCTGCAGCGCGTCGTACCCGAGCGTCGTCTGCAACTGCACCGGCAGCATGAACAAGATCCCGCCGATGGCCGAGTACAGGCAGAGCGTCATCACATTGGCCGCGGTGAACAGGCGGGAGCGGAACAGTTCGAGGGGCAGCATCGGATGGCGCCTGCGGTGCTCGACCACGAGGAAGGCGGCGCCCGCGGCGAGGCCGAGGACCCCGGGCAGCACCGCGCCGGACGCCGAGGTGTCACCGGACGCGCCGATCAGCGAGAAGCTGATGCCCGCGAGGAACAGCGCGGCGAGACACGCGCCGGGTACGTCGAAACGCTGCTGGGCCGCCGTCTCGTCGCGGCTCTCGGGCACGTGTCGCACCGCGACGAGGACCAGCGCGGCCAGCGGCACATTGATCAAGAAGATCCACCGCCAGCCCGGCCCGTCGATCAACCAGCCGCCGAGGAAGGGGCCGACGGCGCCCGCCACACCGCCGAGGCCCGACCACGCGCCCACCGCGCGCGCCTGGTCCTCGGGCCGGTAGGACGCGCGGACGAGCGCCAGCGATCCCGGAGTGAGCAGCGCTCCGCCGATGCCCTGCAGCGCGCGGGCCGCGATCAGCGTCCCGGCGTCCTGCGCGACACCGCACAGCGCGGACGCCGCCGCGAACCACACCACCCCGACGACGAGGGTGCGCCGCCGCCCGACGCGGTCGCCGAGCGCGCCGCCGAGCAGGAGCAGCGCCGACAGCGTGAGCATGTAGGCGTTGACGACCCACTGCAGGGAGGAGAGGGACGTATGGAGGTCCCTGCCCAGCGTCGGCAGGGCGACGTTGACCACGGTCCCGTCGAGCATCGCCATGCCCGACGCGAGCACCGCGCACGCCAGGACCCAGCGCCCGCGAGCCGAGGCGAGCGCGACACCGGAGTCCGGCCCGGCGCCGGCGGGCACCCGCCCTGGCGACCCCGGGCGTCCCGGCTGCCCCGGACGCCCCGGCTCTCCCTGCCGCCCTGCCGGACCTGAAGCCATCGCCCTCCTCCGCCCTGCTCTCACCCCTGCACCCCTACATGTGCACCGCGCCGCCGTCGCCCGACTCCCGGTGCGCGGGCGCTCCTCGGCGGTACAGGACGAAGGTAACGATCAGACCGACCGCGAAGAAGAGCGCCGACCACCAGTACGCGGTCGAGTACGACTGCATCGCCGCGTCGGCCCGCACCTGCGGCGTCGACTTCTTGCCGACGAGGTAGTTGGAGGCGGCCGTGGTGGCCAGGGTGTTGAGCAGGGCGGTGCCGATCGAACCGCCCACCTGCTGGCAGGTGTTGACCATCGCCGACGCGACGCCCGCGTCGTGGGCGGCGACACCGGCCGTCGCCATGCTCATCGCCGGGGCGAAGACGAAGCCCAGGCCGAGCCCCGCGACCAGCAGGGGCGGCAGTACGTGCGCCGGGTAGCCGCTCGTCACGTCGAGGGCGGTGAGCCAGGCCATGCCGGCCGCCGCGAGCCCCATGCCCAGCGGCACGATCGGTTTCGCACCCACCCTCGGCACCAGGAAGTTGGTGGTCACCACCGAGCCCACCACCATCACCGCGACCATCGGCAGGAAGGCAAGGCCCGTCTTGACCGGCGAGTACTCCAGGATCTGCTGGAGGTAGTACGTCAGGAACAGGAACACCCCGAACATGCCGGCGCCGGAGATGAACATGGCGAGGAACGACGCACCGCGGTCCCGGTCGAGGACGACCCGGAGCGGCAGCAGCGGATGCGGGGCGCGCGCCTGCCACCATCCGAACGCCGCGACCAGCACCACCCCGACGACCAGGAAGCCCCAGGTCAGCGCGGAACTCCAGGCGTGCGTCTCGGCGTTGGAGAAGCCGTAGACGATGCAGAAGAGGCCCGCCGACACCAGGACCGTGCCGGGCACGTCCAGCTTGGGCCGGTCCGGCGGAGCGCCGGGGTGCAGCAGGCGTGCGCCGCCGACCATCGCGACGACGGCGAAGGCGAGGTTCACGTACAGGCACCAGCGCCAGTTCAGATACTCGGTCAGTACGCCGCCGAGCAGCAGGCCCACCGCGCCGCCCGCGCCCGCGATGGCGCCGTAGATGCCGAACGCCTTGGCGCGCTCCCGCGGATCCGTGAACGTGGTGGTGAGCAGCGACAGG
The DNA here is from genome assembly GCF_055591085.1 of Streptomyces sp. NPDC041713. NCBI lineage: Bacteria > Bacillati > Actinomycetota > Actinomycetes > Kitasatosporales > Streptomycetaceae > Streptomyces > Streptomyces sp. NPDC041713. The sequence continues at coordinate 145,494 of NZ_JBVIZY010000011.1, read as the reverse complement.
GCGGCGGGCGCGAGCAGCGCGCCGAACAGGCCCTGCAGCGCGCGGGCCGCCACCAGCATCGAGAAGCTGTTGGCCGCGCCGCCGATCGCGGAGGCCACCGCGAATCCGGCGAGACCGGCCAGGAACACGATCTTCCGCCCGACCAGGTCGGCGATGCGGCCGCCGAAGAGCAGCAGGGAACCGAAGGCGAGGGCGTACGCGGTGACGATCCACTGGCGGTTGCCGTCGCTGAACCCCAGATCCCGCTGGGCCGAGGGCAGCGCGATGTTCACGATCGTCGCGTCGAGCACGACCATCAACTGGGCGATGCCGATCACCGCGAGGATCAGCCAGCGGTGTTCGTGACGCCCGCCGCCCGTGCTGAGCACGGTGGCCGACGCGTCGGCCACGCGTGCGGGATCAGGCCCCGACACGGTCCCCGGCGTGGGCATGGCTTCACGGTCCATGGTGGCCTCCAGACGCCCCCGCCCCACGCTAAACGCCCTGATCGGGTGACGCGACCGGGAGCCTGCGCGGCCCGCGACCTGGGCCTGCGCCGGCCCTGCCGGGACGTGTGCGGGACCGTACCGGGGGCCTCTCCTACAGAGGCACCCGGGTACGGCCTGGGGCGCTACGAGGCCCGGTCCGCGGCGAGCAGCAGCTCGCTCACCCGCTCGCGGGCGCGCGCGACCCGTGAGCGCACGGTGCCGATCGGGCAGCCGACGGCGTCGGCCGCGTCCGCGTACGGCAACCCGGCGAGCTGGGTCAGGACGAACGCCTCACGGCGCGGTGCGTCGAGCGACTCCAGGAGGTCCAGCAGGGCCACGCCCTCCTCGAACCCGGGCACCCCGCGTGGCTGGGCGCGCTCGGCGGCCGCCTGCCAGTCACTGGTGTCGGCGATGCGCGGCCGGGCCGCCGCCGAACGGAAGCGGTCGGCGACGGTGCGCCGGGCGATGGCGAGCAGCCAGGTGCGGGCCCCGGCGCGGGCCGCGTACCCCTGCAGCGAGGTGAGGGCCCGTAGGTACGTCTCCTGGGTCAGGTCGTCCGCGCTGTGCAGATCGCCGCTGAGGTGGGCCACGAAGCGCCAGACGTCACGCCGGGTGGCCTGCACGAACTGTTCGAACGCCGCGGAGTCGCCGTCACGGGCGGCGAGCGCCCACTCGGTGATGCGGTCGTCACGGCTCTGGTCGGTGCCGGACCGCGTCCGCAAAAGGGCAGGTGTCATCGCAGAAGGTCCTTCGGTGAAGGGAGTTCGGAGAGCGCCGCGGCACACCCGGCGCGGGCTGTGCTGCCGGGAGCGCGGACGCCGAAGATCCGCCCGGCACCGAGGGGTGCGGGCGGTTGTCAGGAACTGACCGGAAGGACCGGTGGACCTCTGCGGGAGACGACGTGCTGGAGAAGGACCCCGCGCAGCCGCGGTACGGGGACGAGCGCGCCGACCGGGGGCGGCGACGGGGGAAGCGCGGCGACCAGGACCGCGAGAACGAACCGCAGCGGCACGAACACCGCGGCGGCCAGGGCGCGTCCGGTGCGGAAGACGGCGGCCTCACCGCGCCACAGCCACAGCGCGCAGAGCAGCGCGGCGACGACGTGGGCGAGGAGCATGCCGAAGCCGCTGTGTCCGAAGACGGACATGACCCAGTGGGAGACGCCTTCGTCGGGCATGCCGGCGGAGTGCGGGGAGGCCGCGGAGGCGCCGGTGCCGGAGGGCGACCCGGACGTTGACCCGGACATCGGCATCGGGTGGTTCATGTGGTTCAGGCCGTCGCCGCCGGGGCGGGGCGCCATGGACGCCGACGACAGGCCACCGGCGCCCGGCGCGGCGCCCAACCGCTGTGCGAGACCGAACAGTTCGTGCAGGGACAGCTGGGCCGCGACGGTGGCGGCCGTGACGGTCGCGACCCCCCGCTCACGGCCCGTCAGCCACCAGGCCGCGGCGGCCGTGGCGCCGAACGCGTACGCCACCGCCCACCAGGGCAGCGGGGCGGCGGACATGAGCGCGTGACCGAAGGCCGTCGTCACCACGCAGACGGCCGCGAACATCGCGGCTCGTGCGAGGCGGAACGCGGGCCCGGAGGTCATGGGGAGCATCGTGCCAGGCGGCGGCGGGGCAGGGGGCGGCGAGTCCAAGGGATGCCCGAAGTGCACCGAACTGCCGGGATCGTCCCGATGTGGCCCCGGCGGGATGATCCCGGCGGACGGCACGCGTGCCCACCTTCCGCGTGCCGCCCGACGGACGGTTGCCGGACCGCTTCCGCGTGCCGCCCGACGGACAGTTGCCGCCGCCGACGGCCTACGAGCGCTCGGTCGCGTCCTGCACGTCCAGCGTCTCGGCCGCCTCCGGGGACGCCGGAACCTGCGGCGCGGCCTCGGGGCCGGAACCGTCGGTCCTGCCGCGCCGCGCCAGCACCCCGCTCGCGTAACCCGCGATGGGCTGGGCGAAACGGGCCGTCAGCGGGCCGACGATGACCAGGATCAGGACGTACGCCGTCGCCAGCGGACCGAGCGACGGCTCGATGCCCGCCGTGACCGCGAGCCCCGCGATGACGATGGAGAACTCACCGCGCGCCACCAGCGCGCCACCCGCCCGCCAGCGGCCCTTGACGGAGATGCCCGCGCGGCGGGCCGCCCAGTACCCCGTAGCGATCTTCGTCAGAGCGGTGACGACCGCGAGCGCGAGCGCGGGCAGCAGCACCGGCGGAATGCTCGACGGGTCGGTGTGCAGTCCGAAGAAGACGAAGAACACGGCGGCGAACAGGTCCCGCAGCGGCGCGAGCAGCGAGTGCGCCCCTTCGGCGACCTCACCGGAGAGCGCGATGCCGACCAGGAAGGCGCCCACGGCGGCGGACACCTGCAACTGCTGCGCGATGCCGGCGACCAGGATGGTCAGACCGAGCACCACCAGGAGCAGCTTCTCGGGGTCGTCGCTGGAGACGAACCGCGAGATGACCCGCCCGTACCGCACCGCGACGAAGAGGACGAGCCCCGCGGCGCCGAGCGCGATGGCGAGCGTGAGGCTGCCCGCGGCCCAGCCGACACCGGCCAACAGGGCGGTGATGATGGGCAGATAGACGGCCATCGCCAGGTCTTCGAGGACAAGGATGCTGAGGATGACCGGGGTCTCGCGGTTGCCGAGCCGGCCGAGGTCGCCGAGGACCTTGGCGATGACGCCGGACGACGAGATCCAGGTGACACCGGCGAGTACGACGGCGGCGACCGGACCCCACCCCATGAGCAGCGCGGCGGCCGCCCCCGGCAGGGCGTTGAGCGTGCAGTCGACGAGGCCGGCGGGGTACTGCGTCTTGAGATTGCTGACGAGGTCGTTGGCCGTGTACTCCAGGCCGAGCATCAGCAACAGCAGGATGACGCCGATCTCGGCGCCGATGGCGACGAACTCCTCGCTCGCCCCGAGCGGCAGCAGCCCGCCCTCGCCGAACGCGAGTCCGGCCAGCAGATACAGCGGGATCGGCGAGAAGCGGAAGCGGCCCGCGAACCGGCCGAGCAGCCCGAGCGCGAGGATGATCGCGCCGAACTCGATCAGAAAGACAGCGGAGTGCATGCGCTCACTCCCGCCCGAGTATCGTCGCGGCCGTCTCCACGCCTTCGCGCGTGCCGATCACGATGAGGGTGTCGCCCCCGGCCAGCCGGAAGTCCGGCGCCGGCGAGGGGATGGCGTCGGCCCGCCGGAGCACCGCGACGATCGAGACGCCGGTGTCGGTCCGCATCCGGGTCTCGCCGAGCAGGCGGCCGTTCCAGTGCGAGGTGGCCGACAGCAGGATGCGCTCGGCGACCAGGCCGAGATCGGTGGTGTGCAGCAGGTTGGGGCTGTGGTGCGACGGCATCAGGGCGTCGATCAGCGCGTCCGCCTCGCCCGAGCTCAGGCGCATCGACAGCGCGCAGGCGTCCGGATCGTCGGAGCGGTAGGCGCTCACTGTCCGCGCACCGTCCCGGTGTGCGACCACCGAGAGGCGCTGCTGTTCTCGGGTCGTCAGGTCGTACCGGATGCCGATGCCGGGAAGCGGCGTACGGCTGAGTCGTGATGCGGGCACAGGTTCTCCCCTTGCGTGAATAGACGATCTCCCCCGGCTGTCACCCTATCGGGGCCAAGGATTGGCAAAATCCCCTTTGCTCACGACGAGCAGGCGTGCAGACGAGGCGGCGGGATCGGGGGAGAGGGGAGCGAGGCGTCAGTTGGTCAGCGTGACGCAGGGGAGCCCGACGCTGTCGGAACCGCGGAAGCCCTCCGCGCAGAGGCGGGTTCCCGCGGGGAAGTGCCGCTGGGGGTACGCCTGGTCCCGGTAGGTCCGGAACTTCGCGACGTCCTCCACCTTGGTGTTGACGCTCCAGCCGTTGGTGGTCCACACGCGCGCGTGGATGCGGCTCGGCTGGTTGCCGTTGATGACGGACACCTCGACCCGGCCCAGATAGGTGCCCGAGTCGTAGGTCTCGATGCAGACCGAGTGATTGCACCACTTGCCGTCGGCGACCGCCGAAGGACCCGTGGCGATGAGACAGCCGAGCGCGGCGGCGACGGCGCCGATTCCCGCGGCGATCCGCTGGGTGATGTCATGCATGGCGAGCGACCCTCAAGCCTTCTTCACGGGCCCGTGCCCAGGCGGCGGACCCTGTCGGTTGATTCCTTGCGGGCCGGCGCGACGCCACCGTACGGCGTGCGCGCGACCCCGCGCGGACCAACGCGGCACAAGATCACGGGTTACGCGCGGTCACACGTCAGGCGGCCGGGCCGCGCTCGCCGGCGCGCAGCACCGTTTCCACCGTGTCCGCCTCCTCGGGGGACTTGTCCTCGCGGTAGCGCACCACCCGGGCGAAGCGGAGCGTGACGCCCGCCGGGTAGCGGGTGGACTTCTGCAGACCGTCGTAGGCGATCTCCACCACGAGCTCGGGCCGCACCGTCACCACGTAACCGCTGGTCTCGACCGCGAGCTCCTGGAGGCGCTCGGTCTGCCAGGCGAGCATGGCGTCCGTCATCCCCTTGAACGTCTTGCCCAGCATGGCGAACGTGCCGTCGGGCCGCCGCGCCCCCAGATGCAGGTTGGAGAGCTTCCCGGTGCGCCGTCCGTGGCCCCATTCGGCGGCCAGGATGACCAGGTCCAGGGTGTGGACGGGCTTGACCTTGAGCCAGGAGGCGCCCCTGCGGCCCGCCTTGTAGGGCGCGTCGAGCCCCTTCAGGACGACACCCTCGTGACCGCGCCCGAGCGTCGCCTCGAAGAACTCCTGCGCCTCGCCGCGCAGCCGTTCGTCGTCCGGATCGGTCACCAGCGCGCGCCGCACCCGCATCGGCTCGGGCACCAGGGCCGCGAGCTCCGCGTGCCGCTCGGTGAAGGGCAGGTCCAGCAGATCCCGTCCCGCCACGGACAGGACGTCGAAGAAGACGGGGGACAGCGGCAGCCCGGCCGCCGCGGCGGACACGTCGAGGCGCGAGCCGACGCGCCCCGCGATCTCCTGGAACGGCCGCGGCCTGCCGTCCTCGCCCAGCGCGATGACCTCGCCGTCCAGGATGAAGTGGGTCCCCTTCAGGTCGAGCGCGGCGGCGGTCAGTTCGGGGAGCCGGTCGGTGATGTCGTCCAGGGTGCGGGTGTAGACGCGGACGCCGTCCCCGCTCCGGTGCACCTGGACGCGGATGCCGTCGAGCTTCTCCTCGACGGCGCACGCCCCCAGCTTGTCGATGCCTTCGGCGACCGACGCGGCGCTGTGCGCGAGCATCGGCAGGACGGGGCTGCCCACGGTCAGCCGGAACTCGTCAAGCGCCTCGGCGCCGCGCGACAGGAGCCCCTGCGCCACCGGACTCACCGAACCGGCGAGCATCACCGAGCGCCGCACCGCGTCCGCCGGGGTCTCCGTGGCGAGCGCGAGCCCTTCGACGGCCACCGCGTCCAGCGCGCCCTGGCGCACCTCACCGGTGAGCAGACCGATCAGGAACCGCTGCTCGTCGGCGGTGGCGGCGCCCATCAACGCGCCGACGAGCCGCTTGCGTTCGGTCTGCGACCCGGCGCCGGACACCGCACCGATCGCGGTGAGCGCCTCGTCCACGCCGCGCACCGTCAGCGTCGGCTCGTCGGCGGGCGGGCCCGCGTCCTTCAGCAGGCTCCACCCGATGCCGAGCCGCCCCTGCGGGAGCCTGCCCGCCAGGTACGGGATGACGATGGGCACGTCGTCCGGCTCGGCGGCCCGGAACAACTCGGCGAGCAGCGCGATCTTCTTGGACCGCGCCGAGGTGGCGGCCACTTCCTTGGACACGTCCGCGAGCCGGGCAAGCAGCATGGGGCCATCCTGCACCGGCACCGGGCGCGGCGCATGTGCGCCCTCACTTGCCTCCGCCGTCCCCCTCCGCGAAGTCGTCGAAGCCCTCGGGACCCTCGAAGTCCTCGGTGAAGTAGCTGTCGTGCCGGATGCGGAACTCCTTGAGCTCCTCGGGGCCGCGCCGCGACATCTCCGCGACCCGCTCGAAGTACTCCTCGCGCGGGGCGCCCGGCGAGAAGAGCATGAGCATGGAGGTCGGCTCGTCCGTGACGTTCCTGAAGGCGTGCAGACCGCCGACGGGGACGTACAGGAAGTCCCCCTCCCGGCCCGTCACCCATTTGTCGCCGTCGAAGAGCTCCAGCTCGCCGGAGAGGACGTAGAAGGACTCGGACATCGCCCGGTGGAAATGGGGTTTGGCCCCCGCGGAGCGTGGAGCCAGCTCCGACTTGTACAGGCCGAACTCGCCGCCGGTCGACGCATGGGTGGCGAGGTAGTGCGTGGACCCGCCGGGCGAGGAGATCTCCGCCGGTGTGCCGGCCGTACGGAAGGAGGCGTTCACCTCGCCCTTGGTGCCGTGGTAGCGGGGCTGCGGGTATGAGAGATCGTGCGGGTACGACATGACGCGCTCCTTCGGTGGACCCCCGCCGGCCGGCTCCTCCGGTCCGTGGGCGGCTCTGCACCGGCATCGTGTCGCCCGCGCCGGGTGGGCGGCATCGGGCCTGCGACGGATCCCGGAGGGGGCCGGGAGGAGGCCGCGGGGCCTAGGACATTTGACCGAGACGATCACCAACGGGTGACGGCGAAGGAAGTGGAGGCCGGTATTCCAAGGGTCTCGCCGGAGCGGGCGCGAGGGCGCCGTGCGGCGAGGGTGATGTTGCTCGGGGATACGCGTGCAGTCGCCTGTGGCGGGCACCCGGACGGCAGACGTTCCGATCATGAAAGGTGAGTGATGCAGGTCACATGGATCTCTCGGTGGATTTGCGTAATGAGAGTCCTTTGTCCCGGGTCCTAAGGACACAGGAGTCCCCGCGACCGCACCGCCGAGACATGCAGCACCAGAAGTGGAGCCCGACCATGGCCGTCACCCTCGAACAGCACGTACGCGCCCGTCTCGTCACCCCCGAGGGCCGTGAACGTGGGCTGGCCGTGGTCCTGCGCTACTGCGCGGAAGACCCCCTGGCCGTCCAGATGATCTTCCCCGCGGAGGCATCGCTCGACGGTGTCGAAGTGACCTGGATCTTCGCCCGTCAGCTCCTGGAAGAGGGGCTCAGCGCCCCGGCGGGCGGCGGTGACGTGCACATCTGGCCGTGCGGGCGGGCCCGGACGGTCCTGGAGTTCCACGCGTACCAGGGACTGGCCCTCGTGCAGTTCGACACGATGGTGCTGCGCCGCTTCCTGGTGCGGTCGTACGGAGTGGTGCCCGCGGGCGCCGAGGACGAGAGCATCGATCTCGACAGCGGTCTGTCGCGGCTGCTCGGCGGTGTGTGAGTGAACGTTCAGCGCGACGGCAGCGCGGGCGCGGCGCCGGGGAATCCCGCGGCGTACAGCGCCGGGCGCTCGCTCATATCCACCGCGGTGCGCACGCCGGTGCGCAGCGCCGCCACGCCGGCCTCGGCGACGGCCGCCGCCGCGTACCCGTCCCAGGCGCTCGGCCCCGTGATCCGGCCCTCGCGGGCGGCGGCGACCCACGCCCGCACCTCACGGTCGTACGCGTCGGCGAACCGCACCAGGTAGTCCTGCACCACCTCCTCCTGCGCGCGCCCCGACTCCCGCACGACCATCGTGTGCGCGTCGCCCAGCGCCGCGCTGCCCCGCTCGCAGACCGCCTCGCACCGCACCTCGTAACCCCATCCGCTGTTCACGAAGATCTCCACGTCGACGACGGCGCCCCCGGATGTCTCGAAGATCACCAGCTGGGGGTCGAGCAGCCCGTTCGGGGCGTCCGCCGACGGTGTCGGACGTACCACCGTCACCGCGGTGATCTCCTGGCCGAGCAGCCACCGCGCCGCGTCGATCTCGTGCGAGACCGAGCTGCTGATCAGCATCGACGAGGTGAAGTGCGGCGGCGACGAGACGTTCCGGTGGCGGCAGTGCAGCAGTAGGGGGCGACCGAGCCGCCCGGAGTCGAGCAGGGACTTCAGCTCCGCGTACTCGGTGTCGTACCGCCGCATGAACCCCACCTGGATCAGCCTGCGGCCCAGCCGGGCCTCGGCCTCCACGACCCTGAGCGCCGACGTCGAGTCGGGGGTCAGCGGCTTCTCGCAGAGCACCGGGAGGCCGCGCGCGCAGGCCGCGAGCAGGGCCTCCTCGTGCGCCCCCTCCGGCGAGGCCACCAGGACCGCCTCCACCCCGGGAGCGGCCAGTGCGGCCGCCGCATCCCGGTGCACGGACACCCCGGCGCGGCCGGCCACCGCCGCCTCGGCCCGCGCCACGTCGGGGTCGGCGACCGCGACCACCCGGGCCCCGCCCACCGTCGTGCCGATCCGGTGCACATGGTCGGCGCCCATGTGGCCCGCCCCGAGCACGGCCACCCCCAGCAACTCGCCCATCCGACGCCCTCCCGATGCCCGTTCAGTCGCCGCCGCCTCCCGCGCGCGTGCGTCGGGCCACGGTAGCCGCCCGGCGCCGGACCACCACGACGCACCCGGCGAGCAGGGCTGCCGCGCCCGCGCCGACCATCAGCATCGCGGGCCAGTCGGAGTCGTCCGACTCCGCGCTCAAAGCGGCCTTACCGGCGGCGTGCGCGGGCTGCGGGCCCGTCCGGTCCGCCTTCGGCGGGGGCAGCAGCGAGCCCACCGGACCCACCTTCCCGGCGGCCGCGAACCCCCAGTCCAGCAGCGACCTCGCCTCCTCGTACACGGCACGCCCGCCGCCCGCCTGGGGGTTCATCACCGTCACGACGAGGGTATGGCCGTTGCGCTGGGCCGCGCTGATCAGCGTGGACCCCGCGTGGCTGGTGTAGCCGTTCTTCACGCCGAGCAGGCCCGGATAGGGCGTCACGCCATCCGCGCCTGTCAGCAGCCGGTTGGTGTTCTGGATGGGGTACGACCAGCCGCCCGCCGGGAACTTCGCGGTCCGGGTCGAGCAGTAGCTCGCGAACTGCGGGTCGGCGAGCCCCGCCCGCCCGAAGACCGCCAGGTCGTACGCCGACGAGACCTGGCCGGGGGCGTCGTAGCCGTCGGGCGAGACGACGTGGGTGTCCCGTGCGCCGAGCTCGCGGGCCTTGACGCGCATCTGCCGCACGGTCGTGTCCAGGCCGCCGTTGAGCTCCGCGAGGACGTGCACCGCGTCGTTCCCCGAGCTGAGGAAGACGCCGCGCCACAGGTCGGACACCTGGTACGTGCGGCCCGCCGCCACGCCCACCATGCTGCTGCCCTCGCCGATGTCCTCCAGCTCGTGCTCGTCGACGACGTGCTGCATCCGGGCGTCCAGACGGGGGAGCGTCGCCAGGGCGAAGAGTGACTTCAGCGTCGATGCGGGCGGCAGCTGGCGGTGCGCGTCCCGGGCGGCGAGCACCTCGCCCGTCTGGGCGTCCGCCACCACCCAGGCGAGCGCGGACACGCTGCTCGGCAGACCCGGGGCGCCGGGGCCCGGCCTGACCTGGACGCCGGGCCGGTCCAGGAGGGTCGACGAGTAGGCGGGCAGAGGCCGAGGCGGCGCCGGTTCGGCCGGGACGTCGGTGGCCGCGGCGGGCGAGGACAGGAGGACCAGAGCACCGAGCGCGAGGGTCGCGGTGCGTACGGAGGAGGGGCGCGGAAGGTACCTGATGACCATTCAGTCACCGTATGAGCGCCGTCCGAAGTCCGCAGGTCAGCTTGGTCCGGCTGGATGTACGGCGGGGAGGGTGGGCGCCCTGGCCCCCAGCAGGCTCGCGGGCGGCGTGCGAGCGGGCCGTTGGGGACAGAAGCTGACCGCGTCCCCTGGAACAGTCGTCGACGACCGACGACCGACCATCGGCGACGAACGAGCCGCGACCGGCGACCCGCGACCGTCCGGATGAACGACCTCAGGAGCACTCCGCATGCCCATGCTCCCCTTGACCCCACCGGCTCCCCGGTCGACCCCCGGGTCGACCCCCGGGCCGGTCGGCGAACGGTCGGCGGTGAGCCGATGACCGTATGCGGCACCCGGGCCCTGGGCCGTGCGACCCTGGCCCGCCAACTCCTCCTCGACCGGGCCAACATGCCGGCGTCCGCCGCGGTGGCGCACCTCGGCGGTCTGCAGGCGCAGGAGCCGCAGGAACCGTTCGTCGGCCTCTGGACGCGGCTGCGCGACTTCGCGCCGGAGACGCTGTCAGGCCTGCTCGTCGACCGGAGGGTGGTCCGTACGCACCTCATGCGCCGTACGGTCCACCTCGTCACCGCCGAGGACGCCCTGGCCTGGCGCGCCCGGCACGACGCCATGCTGCGCCAGCGGGTGCTCGGCGTCTACCGCCGTGAACTCGACGGGGTGGACCTCGACGCACTCGGTGCGGCCGGACGTGCCGTGCTGGCCGACGGCGAGCCGCGCTCCATGGCCGAACTCACACGGTCGGTCGCCGACCGCTGGCCCTCGACCGCGCCACGCGCGCTGGGGGAGATGCTGATCGCGGCCCTGGTGCCGATGGCCCAGTTGCCGCCGCGCGGCCTGTGGCGCACCAAGGCCGGCGTGCGCAATCTCCCGCTCTCCTCGTGGCTGGGGCGCGAGATCGACCCGCCGGCGCCCGACGGCTCCGACCCGGTCGGCCGGGCGCTGGTGCGGCGCTACCTGGCCGCGTTCGGACCTGCCGCCACCGCGGATCTGCGCGCCTGGAGCGGCCTCGCCGGGCTCCCCGCCGCGGTCGCCGCCGAACGCCCGGACCTGGTCGTCCTCCGCGACGAGGGGGGCCGCGAACTGCTCGACCTGCCCGACGCGCCGCGCCCCGACCCGGACACCCCCGCGCCCGTACGCTTCCTGCCCGCCTTCGACAACGCGATCCTCGGCTACCAGGACCGCGGCCGGATCGTCGACGACGCCCACCGTGGCCTCTCGGTCGCCGGGGAACGGGCCGTGCTGGTCGACGGGCGCGTCGCGGGGACGTGGACCGTGGAGGCGGACACGGTGGTGGTGTCCCCGCTGCGCCGCCTGTCCCGCGCGGAGCGAGCCGACGTGGAGACGGAGGGGGTGACGCTGGCGGCGTTCCTGTCGGACGGGAAGAGCGAACGCGTGCGGATCGCGCCCGCCTGAGCCGGACGGTCACCGTGCCGGTACGCGACACGTGTCCCGGCCCAGGCGACGGCGCCGACCAGCGGCGGCGCGGGCGTGGATCAGGCCGGCAGGTGCTTCTCGACGGCGGCGACGAGCTCCGGTGCGTCGGGCTCGGTCTGCGGCGAGAAGCGGGCCACGACGTCACCCGCCGGGCTGATCAGGAACTTCTCGAAGTTCCAGCGGATGTCGCCGGTGTGGCCCTCCGCGTCCGCCGTGTCGACGAGCTTGCCGTACAGCGGGTGCCGGTCGCCGCCGTTGACGTCGACCTTCTCCGTCATCGGGAACGTCACGCCGTACGTCGCCGAGCAGAACTCGGCGATCTCGTCGGACGTGCCGGGCTCCTGGCCCATGAACTGGTTGCAGGGCACGCCGAGGACGCTGAATCCGCGGGCCGCGTACTGCTCGTGCAGCCGCTCCAGGCCCGCGTACTGCGGGGTGAGCCCGCACTTGGAGGCGACGTTGACGATCAGGACGGCCTTGCCCTCGTACTGGCGCAGGTCGGCGGGGCCACCCTGCAGGGCGCCGATTTCTTCTTCGTAGACAGACATAGTGACCGAGCCTACGCCTCGCGGTGCAGCCTGCCCCGGGCGACCAGCTCCACGGTGAGGGCCACGGCGACCGCCTGGACCGCCATCAGGGCGATCAGCACGAACAGCTGCACGGCTCCGGCGAGGACCGGCGAGGCGCCGCCGAGCAGCATGCCGACGAACGCGCCGGGGAGGGTGACCAGGCCGACCGTGCGGGTCTGGTCGAGGCCGGGGAGCAGCGCGTCCGACGCGGCCGGGCGGATCACCTCCAGACGGGCGTCGCGGTCGGCGAGGCCCAGGGCGATGCCGGCCTCGAACTCGCCGAGCCTGGTGTGCAGTTCGTCCAGGGAGCGGCGCCCCGCCAGGACGGTCGCGGTGAGCGCCCCGCCGATCAGGATGCCCGCCACGGGGATCATGGCGACGCCCCGTACGGGGACGAGGCCGGCCAGGGCGAGGCCGGTGACCACCGGGACGACGGGCCCGGCGATCGGCAGCACCGTCCACCACCACGTGCCGTTCGGCGTGACCCGCCGCCCCGCGGTGCGGACGGCGACGGCGCACATCAGGAGCAGGAACGCGAACAGCGCCGGCGTGTGGTGCACCACCCAGCCGATCGCCAGCGAGACCACCGCCAGTTGGGCGCTCGCGCGGACCCCGGCGACCAGGATCTCGCGGGCCCGGCCGCGCGAGCCGTCCGGGGCGAGCCGGAAGACGGCGGCCGTCGTCGCCGCGGCCAGCAGCAGCACGAGCAGCGCCACGGCGAGCGCGGTGTTGACCGGCAGAAGGGCCTGGGCGGCGAGGTTGCGCACGGGCTCACCCTAGATCGCCCTGCCGGCGCGCTCGACCTGTAACGATGGGTGCGTAAGACGTGCAGCGACAGAAGGGCTGGAGTCATGGCGCAGCAGGTGCGGGGCGTGATCGCACGCGCGAAAGGCGAGCCGGTACGGATCGAGACGATCACCGTCCCGGATCCGGGGCCGGGAGAGGCCGTGGTGAAGATCCAGGCGTGCGGCGTCTGCCACACCGACCTGCACTACCGGGAGGGCGGCATCAACGACGACTTCCCGTTCCTGCTCGGGCACGAGGCCGCGGGCGTCGTGGAGTCGGTCGGCGACGGCGTCACCGAGGTCGCCCCCGGCGACTTCGTGATCCTCAACTGGCGAGCGGTGTGCGGCCAGTGCCGCGCGTGTCTGCGCGGCCGCCCGCAGTACTGCTTCGACACGCACAACGCCCGGCAGAAGATGACTCTGGCGGACGGCACCGAGCTCTCGCCCGCGCTCGGCATCGGCGCCTTCGCCGAGAAGACCCTCGTCGCCGCGGGGCAGTGCACCAAGGTCGACCCGGACGCCTCGCCGGCCGCGGCGGGGCTCCTCGGCTGCGGCGTGATGGCGGGCATCGGCGCCGCCATCAACACCGGCGACGTGGGCCGCGGCGACTCGGTCGCCGTCATCGGCTGCGGCGGCGTCGGCAACGCCGCGGTGGTGGGCGCCCGGCTCGCGGGCGCCGCCCGGATCATCGCCGTGGACATCGACGACAAGAAGCTGGAGACCGCGAAGAGCCTGGGCGCCACGCACGCGGTCAACTCCCGCTCCGCCGACCCCGTCGAGGCCGTGCGCGAGCTGACCGGCGGCAACGGCGCCGACGTCGTCATCGAGGCGGTCGGCCGCCCGGAGACGTACGAGCAGGCCTTCTACGCCCGCGACCTGGCGGGCACGGTCGTCCTGGTCGGGGTGCCGACCCCGGACATGAAGATCGAGCTGCCGCTGCTCGACGTCTTCGGGCGCGGCGGCGCGCTCAAGTCGAGCTGGTACGGGGACTGCCTGCCGTCCCGCGACTTCCCGATGCTCATCGACCTCTACCGGCAGGGCCGTCTGGACCTGGACGCGTTCGTCACGGAGACCATCGCTCTGGAGGACGTGGAGAAGGCCTTCGAGCGCATGCACCACGGCGACGTGCTCCGTTCGGTGGTGGTGTTCTGATGGCCGCCGAAGCCACATCGGGCGTGACCGCGCCGCGCGTCGACCACGTCGTCACCTCCGGGACATTCTCGCTCGACGGCGGCACCTGGGACGTCGACAACAACGTCTGGATCGTCGGGGACGACAGCGAGTGCCTCGTCATCGACGCCGCGCACGACGCGGAGGCCATCGCGGAGGCGGTGGGGGAGCGCAGGCTCGTCGCGATCGTCTGCACGCACGCCCATGACGACCACGTCGACGCGGCCCCGGCGCTCGCCGACCGCACGGGCGCCCCCATCCTGCTGCACCCGGCCGACACGGAGCTGTGGAAGCTGACCCATCCCGACCGCGCGCCCGACGGTGAGCTGCACGACGGCCAGGAACTGGCCGTCGCGGGCACGGTCCTGAAGGTCCTGCACACGCCCGGCCACTGCCGCGGCGCGGTCAGCCTGCACGCCCCGGGCCTCGGCACCGTCTTCACCGGCGACACGCTCTTCGCCGGGGGCCCGGGTGCGACGGGCCGTTCCTTCAGCGACTTCCCGACGATCGTGGAGTCCATCAAGGAGCGGCTGTTGACCCTGCCGCCGGCGACGGTGGTGCGTACGGGCCACGGCGACAGCACGACGGTCGGTGCCGAGGCGCCGCACCTGGAGGAGTGGATCGCCCGCGGGCACTGACGCTCCGTCCGCTCTTCGACCGTCTGCTCTTCCGACGTACATCACTGACGTACATGACTGACGTGCATCGCATGGCCTCGCGTGGTTCGCCGCGCGGGGCCATGCGCCGTACCGGCCCGCGTACTGGCCCTGTTCCGCGATCTCGGATAAGTTAGGCAAGGCTTACCTAATGGAGGTTGGGAATGGGTGTCCGTCACAGCAGCACGACCGTGCCCTCAGCGGCGGCACGCGCTCGATCAGTGCTCGCCACTGCCTGGTCCTGCGCGGTGACCACGGAGATCGGCAGGGACGAACTCGTGGGCGCGCACAGCGTCACGCAGGACGGCAGGATCCGGCTGTCGCCGCCCGAGGACAGCGCATTGGCCGCCGCCCTCATCTGCGCGCCGCGCGGTGAACCGTCCACCCTGGTCGAGTTCGCCGACGTCGCGCCGGTGCCGCTCAGGGACCGGATCCGCGCACGGCTGTGGCTGTCCGGGTCGCTGTCGTACGACGGGGAAGAGCTCATCTTCGAGCCGACCTGCGCCGTCCTGCACGACTCCACCGGGGAACGCCAGGGCATCGAGCTCGACGAGCTCGCCTTGTCCGTGCCCGACCCGCTCGCCGAGGCGGAGTCGCGGCTGCTCACCCACCTCGCCGACGCCCACCCGGACGCCGTCGAGCAACTGACCCGCCTCATCGGCCCGGACAGTCTGCAGGGCGTGGTGCGGGTCCGCCCGCTCGCCATCGACATGCACGGCATCTGTCTGCGCCTCGAACGCGCCCGCGGCCAGGCGGACGTGCGTCTGCCGTTCCATCAGGTGGTGGAGGACGTCACCCAGGTGACGGAGTGCATGCACGCACTCCTGATGAAGGCGCGCCTCTCAGCCACGCGGCGCGGCCGGCCCGTCGGAGGCTGACCCCATCGCCCGCAGGGCCAGCACGAGCACCCCGATGTCGTCCAGAAAGATGGGGTCAGGCAACAGATCGGCGGGCAGTACGAGATAGGCGATCGCGGCCCAGAACACCCACTGCCGCTCGACGGGAAGCCCGGCTCTGCGCAGCGCGCGCCGGGCCCGGACGAGACGGACGAGCAGTACCACCGCGACGGCGAGGGTCGCGACGACCAGAACGGCTGCGCCGACGAGAAGTGCGGTCAGATCCGTGCTCATACCCCCATACGTTAATCACCTGGAGGCCTCGCGTCCCGCAGGCAGACGGCGGGATGACCGAACGCCGAAACCCACGCACCTCGCCCCGCCTCACGCGCCCCGCGGGACGGCCACGTGGCCGGGATGACCGTACTCGGCGAGCGCCTCCAGCACCTTGGCCAGCAGCGCGCTGTCCGTCTCCTCGGCGGCCCAGGCGATCAGGAGCTCGGCGTCCTGCTCCGCGTGGCGGGGACTCCCGGTGACGACGAACGACTTCCGCCGCAGGTAGTCGGCGACGAACCGGCGGTGCACCGGTTCGGGGTGGTGGCGGTGGGCCACGACGGCCGACCGGGTCTCGTCGCTGGGCCGGTCGACGAGGACCCAGCAGACCGCCGACCAGTCCACGTGATCCTCGTCGGGCGCACGGACCGCGCGGTCGATGAGTTCCTCCACGGGCGTCAGCATGCGGAAGGCCCACTCGAGCGAGGTCAGGATGGCGCCGTGCCCGGCCCGAAGGGTGAGACCGCCGAGCGTGACCTGGTCGACCCAGTCGTACGCGTCGTCCATGACCCGGTCCGTGACGGTGGGCCCCGCCGCGCCGGTCCTGCGCCGCAGTTCCGCGGCCGCTCCCGTCTCGTACCGGCGACGGGCCAGCGCGATGAGCCGCTCGCGGGCGGGCGCCGGCAGTCGCAGCCGCGGTTCCCTGCCCAGTACGGCGGCGACGACGGCCGGAGAACCGCCGTCAACGGCCCGCCACAGCGGGGTGGTTCCGTCCGGCAGCGTCCGGTCCGGGTCGGCTCCCGCCTCCACCAGCGCTTCGGCGACCGCCGGGTCATGGCCCGCCACCGGCACACACAGCACCGGTAGACCATCCGCGGTCCTCGTGTCGGGATCGGCGCCCGACTCCAACAGGCGCCGCACCGCGTCGACTTCGTGGGCGCGCACCGCAGCCACGAGCCGCGTGCCGAGCCCATCCTCTGCCCGACGCACGGACGTCACCCACTGGCCCCGCGGCGCGCGGCCATGTCGCGCATCATCGACATCAGGAGGTCGTGCGTCTCGGCGTCGGCCGCCGCCACGAGACCCCGGCCCCCATCGCCGACGGGAAGACCGTCGATTCCGGTGACGACACAGCCGGCGGCCCGGCACAGGGCGATGCCGGCGGCGAAGTGGACGCTCCCCGAGAGGTCACCGCCGTCGGTGACGTACGCGGCGCGCTTGCCTGCGGCGACCCACGCCAGGGCCAGCGTGGTCGACACGACGCGCGGCCGGAACCGTGCCACGAACTCGGGGTGGGCCAGCAGATCCACGCCCCGGAACCCGGGTGCGCCCGGAAACGGCGGGTCCAGGTTGACGTCCACCAGGCGGCTCGCGGCGGAGGGGGCCAGCGGGGCCTCGACGCCCGCGTGCCGCACCCGGGCGGTCGTTCCGTCGGTGAAGAAGACCTCGCCGCCGAAGGGGTCGGCCACCGCGGCGGGGCCGTCGCGCAGCGCCACGTTGACGGCCGCGAGCATGGTGCCGACGGCGTAGTTCAAGGTGCCGCACAAGGGGTCGACCAGCCACTGGCGTGCGGCGTCGGCGCCACCCCGCTGTCCGCCTTCCTCGCCGAGCACCCCGTCCTCGGGACGGGCGGCACGGATGACGTCGAGGATCGCCTTCTCGGCCGCCACGTCCGCGGCGGTGGCGAAGTCACCGGCGCCCTTGTCGATGCGGGTGAGCTGCCGGCCGTACAGGGAGCGCACCACGTCGGCGCCCGCACGTGCCCCGGCCGTCGCCACGTCGGTGTCGTCCGATGCCGCGAGTGCCGCTGATGTCGCGGGTACCCATGATGTGGCGTGTGCCGCCGCTGAGTTGATCACGCCGGGCAGGATAGCGAGCCGAACTCGGGCCCCGGCCAGGGGATGTGGCGTTTCTGTGCCCAGCCGTGAAGTTCTACGGCGATCGGTGGAGCTGTGTGGGACATTGTGGGAGATCTCATGATCACCGAGGGGTGCGGTCCACGGCCGCAGCGGCTTTAATCACGCCATGACCGAAACGAATGGACTGCTGGCCGGCAAGGCCGTCATGATCACGGGTGCGTCGAGCGGAATCGGTGAGGCGGCGGCCCGCCTGTTCGCCGCCGAGGGGGCGGCGGTCCTCCTGATGGCACGCCGCGCGGACACGCTGCGCCGCATCGCCCAGGAGATAAACGACGCGGGCGGCAAGGCGGCGGTCAGCGTGGGCGACGTCTCGGTCGCCGAGGACGTCCAGCGCGCCGTCGACGCGACGCGCGAACACTTCGGCGCCCTGGACGCGGCGTTCAACAACGCGGGCTACGCGGGCCAGGACCTGCAGCCTCTGCACCAGCTCGACCAGAAGACCTTCGACCGCACGATGGACGTCAACGTCCGTGGCACCTGGAACTGTCTGCGCTCCCAGATCCCCGTGATGCTGGAGGCCGGCAAGGGCGCGATCGTCAACACGGCGAGCACGGCGGCCATGGTGGCCACCGGCGCCCCGGTGCCGTACGTCGCCGCGAAGCACGCCGTGCTCGGCATGACCAGGGCCGCGGCGGCCGAGTACGCCGCGCACGACATCCGCATCAACACGCTCGTCGTGGGCACCACGCGCACGGAGATGATCAGCGAGGTCGTCGAGGCCAGGCCGGAGCTCGAACAGGCCTTCGTCGCCCGGCAGATGCAGAAGCGGATGGCCGAGCCGGTGGAGATCGCCCAGGCGGCCCTGTGGCTGTGCAGCGACCGCGCGTCGTTCTCCACGGGGGCGGCGCTGGCCGTGGACGGCGGTCTGACCTCCAATTGATGACGGCTGTCTGGTGACGTTGGCTGATGACGTCCGGCATGTGGGCCTTTGGCCGCTGACCTTCAACTGACGGGCGCTGCCGCCCCGTTGCTCAGAGCGGCAGCGCGCACACCGCGATCGGCGCTGCGAACGGCTTGCCCGTCAGACGCAGTTCGCCGCTGGTCGCGTCGACGTGGAACACGCTCACCGAGCTCGACTTCTGGTTCGCCGTGAACAGCAGCTGTTGCGACGGGGAGAGCGCGAGCTGACGGGGGAAGTCCCCCGAGACGGAGACCGTGTCCAAGAGCCGCAGCCGCACGCCGTCCCCCTCGATCGCGTACCGCGTGATGCTGTTGTGCCCTCGGTTGGCGAGGAACGCGAAGCGCCCCTCGCGGGTCACCACGATCTGGGCCGGGTAGTTGGTGCCCTCGCCGGTACCGGTCGACTGCGGTTCGCCCGGAGTGAGGCGGCCGGTGGCGGGGTCGTACGCGCAGACGACCACCGTGTTGTCCAACTCGTTGGCGAGATAGGCGAATCGCCCCGAGGGGTGGAAGGTGAGGTGGCGCGGGCCCGCGCCCGGTCGCAGGCTCGCGTACGAGACCTGGCGGAGCCTGCCCGCCTTCTCGTCGAGCCGGTACGTGTAGACGGTGTCGTTGCCCAGGTCGACCGCGAGGACGTGGCGGCCGTCCGGGGACGTGCTGATCTGGTGTGCGTGCGGGCCGTCCTGCCCCGGGCCCGGCGGCGGCGCGGAGTGCGTGACCAGGTCGGTGCGCTCGCCCAACGCGCCGGACTCCGCGATGGGATGGACGGCCACGCTGCCGGAGCCGTAGTTGGCGCTGAGCAGCCAGCGCCCGCCGGGGTGCACGGAGAGGTGGCAGGGGCCGGCGCCGCCCGTGTCCCGGGTGCCGAGGACCTCGGGCTCACCGGTGGAGGGGAGTGCGATGGCGGTGACGCCGCCCTTCTCGCGCTCGTCGACGGCGTAGAGGGTGCGGCCCGAGGGGTGCACCGCCAGGTAGGAGGGGTCGGGGACGCCGGTGAGCGTGCCGGTGGCGGTGACGCGACCGGTCGCGTCGTCGTACGTCGCCAGACCGATGCCCCGACCGCCGCCCTCCTGCGAGGTGTACGTGCCCAGGAACAACTGCCCCTTGCTGCGCGGCTGGTGAGTCGAGCGGCCCGACGAGGAGGCCGCGGTGCGGAGGGTGCGGTCGGGACGCAGCTGCTCCGGCGGTGCCGGTGAGCCACAGGCCGAGACGGAGGACAGCGCTCCCGCGGCGGCCGCGCCCAGCAGCCCTCCGACGAACCGCCGCCGCCCCGGACCGCTCCCGGCCCCCGTGCCCGACCCTGCTCCGCTGTTCATACCTGCACCTCGTGCGTCGATGGTGACGGATGTGGCAGACACAGTGTCGCGTACGAGGGGGGACGGGCAAGGGGGACGAGGCTGTCGTGTCCGGTGGGGGACCGGGGTGGGCCAACGGGTGGCTCCGCCGACCAGCGGCGCGCCCTCTTGAGAGCCGCGCCCCTGCTCCGCCGGACAGGCCCTAGTCCCCGCCGCCTCCATCCCCGCCGCCGTCGCCGCCCCCGTCGCCGCCTCCATCCCCGCCGTCACCGCCGTCGGAGCCCCAGCCGTCCGAGCCGCCCGGTTCGTTGTCGTCGCCGCCGATGCCCAGGTTGCTGAACCAGGGGCGGTCCCAGGCGTGGTCCGCGGCGATCGGCTCGCCGCTGTCGGACTGCGGGCGCCGGAGCCGGAAGCGGGCCGTGCCCGTGGTGTTGCCCAGGCCGAAGGCGACCGCGAAGGCCTGGGCCATGACGGCGTCCAGTGGGTCCGCGCTCTCGTGACGCACGGGGGAGAGGGGGAGCAGCACCGTGTCGGGGTCGAGGTCGGGGCGGCGCGGCGGCCGCTCCAGCAAGGCGACCCGCCGGTCGTCGCGCAGCAGCCAGGAGCTCGTGGAGTTCTCCCGTCGCAGCGTCCAGACGCCGAGGGGCAGTTGCACCCGCGCGAAGCTCTTGGACTTGCGCACCTTCTTCTTGAGGACGAGAGGGGCCCGTACGTCCCCCACGGTCATCCGCAGTCCCTGACTCTGGTCGGCGGTGCTGGGCAGGAGGCCGCGGGGCGCCCGTATCCGTACGGGGGGAGCGTCGGGCCCCCACACGTCCACACGCACCAGGCGGCGGTCCACCGCGACGGCTATGGGGCCGGCGGGCCCGTCGGCGTACCGTCGGGCCATCCACAGCGGCACGCCCATCGCCCGCGCCTGCTCGGCCAGGGCGTTCAGCCGGGCGGGACCGCCGCTGTGTCGTACCGCGAACGTGCCCAGTTCCTGGGTGAATTCGGCCGCCCGGCGCACCTTTACGGGGACGGTGGTGCCGGTGACGCGGGTGATTGGGACGACGCCGTTGTCGGCGGGCAGCCGGTCCAGCGGGCGCTCCGAACCGCCGCCGCCGAGCCAGTGGCCCCGCAGGAACGCCTCGGCCATGGCCGGCAGGTTCAACTCACCGAGCGGCGTCACCTTGCCGCCGCGCCGCAGCTCCTCCTCCGTCAACTCGACGGTCCGCGCCAGCGGATTCCACGACTGTTCCTTGTAGAGCGTCTGGCTCATGCATCCCCCGTGGGCGTGCGGTGCAACAAATCAACGAACGAGCCTATCGACCCTCAGGACGTACTCGAACACCGTCCGGTTTCTGGAGAACGGGACCGCTCACGATGTTCAGGATGTCTTCCACGTCAGAGTCCGGGCTCCCTCGGCGGTGGGCGTGAAGGTCGCCGTGAGGGGCTTGTCGCCCTTGCCGAGGAGGTAGACCCCGCACTGCCGCACCGTCTTGCCGGCCGGGACCATGCCGTAGGGGACGGCGGACGCGCATCCCTTGGGTCCGGAGCTGCCCATGGAGAGCAGGGTCATCTTCTCCACCGTCCGGCCGGCCTCGGTCCGAAGGACCACCGCCTCGTCCATGCCCGGGTACAGCTTGGTCGTTCCGTCATTGCGGTATTCGTACGTGACGAAGTAGAAGTCCGCCTTCTTCTGGTCGTCGTCGAGGTCGTAACCGGCGAGGGCCTCGGGGCCGACCTTGCGCACGCTCTTCGGCGTGACGGTGAGGGGGAAGTCCTTGTCGTGCACGTCCCTCCACGTCGTCTTGGCGGGCCGGCCGACGGGCAGGATGCCGTTGTCCGCACCATCGCCGCCCTTGACCTGCCAGGTCCGGGCGCCCGCGTCGTCGCTGTAGGAGACGGCGGAGGGCTTGGCGTCCTTGGGCAGCATGACGACCTGGCAGCCTGTGGCGGTCTGTCCCGGGGGCAGCTTGACGGGTGCCTTGGTGCCGTTGCACGTCTCCAGCGGGCCGGTGCCCGGTGAGGCCAGTGGGTTGCTGTTGTAGAACGACATGGTCTGGCCGCGGGTGCCGTCGGCGAGGACGAGCGCGAACTGGTCCGCGGCAGCGCTCGCGTCGACGGTGTCGGTGCCGGTGTTGGTGACGGACACGGTCAGGTAATGCGGCACCATCCCCTTGACGTCGTCGTCGAGCCGAACGTGCGCGACATCACCGGTGGTTCCGCGCTTGAGGGAGGAGGGCGCGACCTTCAGGTCGACCGCCCTCTCGTCCCTGTCGGTGTACTTCGCCTGTCGCGCGGCGGTGTCGAGCGGCAGGGGCGTGCCGGCGGACGCGGCCTTGTCCGTCTTCGGCTTGTTGTCGCGGTGGTCGTCGGCCGGGCCCGAATCCCCGCAGCCGGCCAGCAGCAGGGCGATGAGGCCTGCTCCGGCGATGGTCGTGATCCGGCGTTCTGTGCGCTGCACTGCAACCCCCGTTGCTCCTGTGGTTCCTCGCAACTACCGTTGCGACCGAGGCAACCCTAAAGCCCACATAAGTTCCGGCCGCGCCCGGTGTCCCTTGTCCTTGTTGGCAGAGTGACGTGAAGCCCGGGAGACGGACCGGCTTGCGTCTGCGGAGAGTGACGCAAACCGGTGGACAAAGATCCTGCGAGCGGCACACTGGCCCGTGTGAAGCGACTGCTGGTGGAGGTGGAGAGCGCCACTGCCCGGTTGGTGGACCGATTCGGCCCCCATGTCGCCGAATGGTGCGCGGAGGCGCCCGAGCTGGTCGAGCGGCTGGCGTCCCAGTGGGGGCTGTCGCTCGGTGGACCCCTCCCAGACGGCGCTTCGTCGATCGCTCTGCGGTGCCGCTGGACCGACGGCACGCCTGCGGTGCTGAAGATCAGCCCGGAGAAGGACCTGATGGCCGAACAGGCCGAGATGCTGGGATGGTTCGCCCCCTCGGGCCGGGTGCCCTCCGTGCTGGCCACCGACGAGGCGGCAGGGGCAATGGTGTTGGAGGAGATCGTCCCCGGCACGCCGGCGGAGTACATGCCTGCCGCTGGGCTCCCGGATCAGTGGTCGGAGTTGCTCGCCGCCTTGCACGCGGTCGCGTTGCCTGCGCAACCGACGCGTGCGCTGCGGGGGCGATGCGAGGAGGCCTTTGCCCGGGTCGGCAAGCGGCTGGCCGAGCCCGTTGTCAGCGCATGCATGGACGTCACCGTATGGGACAAGGCCATCCAGCGGTGCGAGCGGCTCCTGGAGACAGAAGCGACCACGGTGTTGCTCCACGGAGACTTGCACCTGGGCAACGTCCTCGACGGCGGGCGGCGCGGGCTCATGGCCATCGACCCGAAGGCCTGTGCCGGTGATCCGTGCTTCGACGCCGTGGACTACGTCCTGGCCGCGGCCGGGCAGGAGGGCGTCGACATCCGCTGCGCGCGTGTCGCGGCGGCATGCGGACTCGATGGCGACCGGCTCCACGCCTGGAGCCAGGTGATCGCACCGTTCGCAGCCATCGCCCATCTCAGAGGCGGTGATGAGAGCCAGGCGGTCGATGAACTGCTCGCGTTGTCCCGGTGAGCACAGAAGCAGCTCTCGAACAGACCACGCACAGGGGAACTCCCCTCCCGGGTCCGGTTTTCGCCATACGAGGGTGTAGGGGCCGCACTTGCGGACACTGAGAGCGATCGTGCATATACGGTGTGCGAGCGATTTATGTCGACTGCACGCACCCGTATGAGGAGTTGCCGAGTGGAGCACAGCCGTGTGATCCGGATCCGTACCGTCCTGGCCGCGCTGGGAGTCGCCGGCGTCATGGCGGCCGCGCCCGCCGCGAGCGCCTCGGCTCCTGCCGGGCCCGCCTCCGCCGTGCCCGCGCCCCCGGTGGGCGCGGCCGCCGCGCACGAGCCCTGCACGGGGGAGTTCCACGGTGACTCACGGCTCGGCCCGGCCTGGCTTCCCAGGTCGGGGCAGCGCCCCGTGGGACCGCTCCTGAAGCACTGGAAGCGGACCGGGAAGCTCTCGCCGAAGGCCTTCCTGAAGAAGTACTGGGAGGGCCCCGCGGACACCGGCAGCTGGAAGTACCCGCCCAACGACGGCTTCGGGTCCGTCGACGGAAAGGTCGACAAGCACCCCGAGCGTCTGCGGCGCGGCGAGCGGCTCGACCGCTTCGGCTCCGAGTACGGGGGGTACCTCGCGCCCGCCGGGGACTCCTACGCCGAGCGCGCCCTGCCCCCGCAGAACCTCAACACCCGCGACGCCGCCTTCACCTGCGACTACCACGTCTACAAGGTGACCAAGCCGTTCCGCGTCTGGCAGGGAAGCATCGCCCCCTGGTTCGCGCAGCCCGGCGGCGGCCGGCAGATCAAGCTGGACCCGACCTTCCTGAACCCCGGCGATGGACAGCGCCTCAACGTGAAGTGGCTGCTGGACCACGGCTACCTCAAGCCCGTCCGCTCCTAGGTCTACCGATCGCGAGCCGGGCGAGGCCCCGGAGCAACGGAGAGCGACCGTGGACGTCCGAGAACTGGCTGCGGCCCTGCGCGACGCCCACGTCGCCGACGGCTACTACTGGATCGAGGGCGTCCACGAACCGGCGCCCACACCCCCTGACTTCGTCTATCTGCGCCGGGTCGAGGGAGGGGCGTGGGAAGTCGGTACGTACGAGCGGGGCGCCCACCACCCCCTCGCCCGGCACGACGACGAGGCGGCGGCCTGCGACCAGCTGCTGCGTCAGCTCGTATGACTCGTATGATTCGTATACGCGGGATTGACCCTCACGTCACGTCAGGCTGCAGGCTGAACGTCGACGAAAGGCGAGGGTTATGAGTTATACCGTCGGTCAGGTCGCCGGCTTCGCGGGCGTCACCGTCCGCACCCTGCACCACTACGACCGCGCCGGGCTCCTCACACCCGGCGAGCGCAGCCCCGGCGGATACCGCCTCTACGGCGACGCCGATCTGGCCCGGCTGCAACAGATCCTCTTCTACCGCGAACTCGGCTTCGCCCTCGACGAGATAGCCGAGATCCTGGCCGACCCGCAGGCCAACGCCCTCGCCCAGCTCAAGGCGAGACGCCGGTCGCTGCGCGAGCAGATCGGCAAGCTGGAGCGCCTCGTGGAGGTGGCCGAACGGGCCATGGAGGTGCAGCAGACCGGGGTGCGCCTCAGCCCCGAGGAACGGTTCGAGGTGTTCGGCGAGATCACCTTCGACCTGAGCTACGCCACCGAGGCCGAGTTGAAGTGGCAGAACAGCGCGGGGCATCGCGCGGCCATGGCGAGCGCCGCCGCGCACTCCAAGGAGGACTGGGCGCGGCTCATGGGCGAGGCCGCGCGGTGGCGCGAGGACCTGCTCGCGGCCTTCGACGCCGGGGAGCCCCCGGAGAGCGAGCGGGCCCGGGACGTTGCGGAAGCCCACCGGCAGCACATCGCCCGGTGGTTCACGCCCTGCCCGCCCGAGATGCATCAGCGCATCGCGGACGACTTCGCGGACGACCCCCGGGCCTTCGCCCTCGTCGTACCGCCGCCCCAGCAGCGCCAAGGGCTCGCCGCGTATCTCCGTACCGCCGTACACGCCAACGCGGAAAACCGGTCGCGACGTGACGCGAGCGGGGTGAGCCCGCACGTTCGACCTGAACCTGAGGTCAACCCTCACGCTAAAGGTGAGGTTGAGGCATGCACTCCGGCCGGGGCCGCGCCGAGCCCCGTGGACGACCCCGGCCCAGGCCCGAGCCCAGATACCAGCCCTGACCCTGGCCCCACACCCCCGTCGAGCCCCGCACCCGCGCCCAGCCCCGCCCCCGCCTCCGCCCTCAACTCCGCCCTCAGCCCCGGAGGAAGCCGATGACCCGGATCCTGATCGCCGCAGCCGGTTCGTACGGCGACGTCGCCCCGTACACCGGTCTCGGCGTCCGGCTCCGCGAGGCCGGATACGACGTCGCGCTTGCCACCCACGCGACTTTCGCGCCGCTCGTCGAGGCCGCGGGCCTGAGGTTCCGCGAGCTGCCGGCCGACGCACAGGCCCAGCGGCGCGCCGACGGGCGCAAGGAGCTGATGCGAGCCGCGGCAGGCTTCGTCCGCGAGCTCGGGGGCGGACTCGTCGACGCGGCCGTGCGGGGCGCCGACCTGCTGGTGCTCTCCACGACCACCGCCCCGCTCGGCTGGCAGCTGGCCGAGGCGATGAGCATCCCCACGCTGGGGGCCTATCTCCAACCGGCGCACCCCACCCGGGCCTTCCCGCCCGTGGTCGGCGGCACGCGCTCGCTCGGAGGCCTCGGCAACCGGGCTCTCGGGGGCTTCTCGCTGCGCATGGTCGACCGCGTGTACGCCGACGCGGTCCGCGACCTGCGCGCCCGCCTCTCACTGCCCGCCGCCGCGCCGGGCACCATCCGCGCCCGACAGGAGCGGGCGGGGTGGCCGGTGCTGCACGGGTTCAGCCCGGCCGTGGTGCCCCGGCCCGCGGACTGGCGCGCCGGCCTCGACGTCGTCGGCAACTGGTGGCCGTACCACGACCGCGAGACCGTGCTGCCGCCGGAACTCGACGCCTTTCTGCGGGCGGGGCCGCCCCCGGTCTTCATCGGCTTCGGGAGCATGGCGGGCGGGGAGGGCGCACGGCTGAGCGAGATCGCGGTGTCGGCCCTGCGCGCGGCCGGGCTGCGGGGCGTGCTGCAGGCGGGGCGGGCAGGTCTCGCGGCGTCCGGCGACGACATCCTGACGGTCGGTGAGGTGCCGCACGCCCTGCTCTTCCCCGAGGTGGCGGCCGTGGTGCACCACGCGGGCGCGGGCACGTCGGCGGCGGCGCTGCGCGCGGGCGTCCCCGCCGTCCCCGTCCCGGTCACGGCGGACCAGCCCTTCTGGGCGGCCCGTCTCGCCTCGCTCGGCACGGCGACCGCCCCCATCCCCTTCAAGGACCTGACCGCACCCCGTCTCGCGGAGGCACTCGGTCGCGCGGTCCGAGACGAGACGTACGCGCGTTCCGCCGGACGTCTCGCCCATGCCATGGCCGCGGAGGACGGCGCCGGGCACGTGGTGAAGGCGGTCGAGCGGTTGACCTAGGCCCCCAACCGTCCAACCGTCCAGCCGTCCTACTCGGCCGGAACGCCGACCGCCTCCCGCGCCTCCCACCGCTTGCCCCGCGGCAGCAACAGCGGGGTGGCCAGCAGGAGGAGACCGGCGACGGCGATGGCCGTGCGCGGGCCGGTGAGCCCGGCGAGCGCTCCCCACAGGCCGGTCATGGTCGCGACGGTGGCCTTGCTGCTCACCGACCAGGCGGACAGCGTGCGAGTGACCCGGTCCGTCGGGGTCTGCGCGAGCCGGTAGGTGGCGTACACCGGGTTGAAGACGCCCATGCTGGTGATGAGCCCGAGTTCCAGGACGACGACGAGCACGAGCCCGGCCGGACCGGGGCTGACGAAGGCGAGCCCGACGGACCAGCACGCGCGCAGCGTGCCGGCGGTGAGCATGACCGCTCGCTGTCCGAACCGGGCGACCAGGGGCCGGGACAGCCGTGAGCCGATGAGACCGCCCGCGCAGGGCAGCGCGAACGCGAGGCCGTACTGCCACGGTGCGAAGCCGAGCGGGCCGAGCATGAGGACGGCCAGCGGCGGCGAGGCCGCCATGATGAGGCCGCTGACCAGGACGGTGTTGAAGAACAGCCGGCGCAGCACGGGGTCGGCGAGGATGAACCGCCAGCCGTCGAGCAGGTCACCCGCGCGGAGCCGGGGCGCCTCGCCCGTACGTACCGGGCGCGGCTCGTCGCGGTCCGTCGGGCCGATCGCGCGGAGCCCCACCGCCGAGAGGAGGTAACTGACGGCATCGGCCACCACGGCCAGGAGGGGACCGAAGAGGCCGACCGCGGCCCCGCCGAGCGGCGGTCCCAGCATGGTCGTGGTCCAGGTTGTCGACTCCAGCCGGCCGTTGGCGACCAGCAGATCCTCCCGCGGTACGAGCGTCTTCAGATACGCGCCGCTCGCCGCCCCGAACGTGATGTCGGCCGCGGCGACCACCACCGACACGACCAGGAGCTGGGTGAAGCCCAGCGCGCCGAGCGCGAACGCGGCGGGGACACTCAGCAGCGCCGCGCACCGCACCAGGTCCATCGCCACCATCACCGGCCGCTTGCGGCGGCGCTCCACCCACGGTCCGAGCGACACCGCTGCCACCGCCCCCACCGCGAGACCCGCGGACGCGAGGAGCGCGACCTGCGCCGTGCCCGCGTCAAGGACCAGGATCGCGATCATGGCGAACGCGTCGAACGCGAGCCGCGTCCCGAACGAGCTGACCGCGTACGCCGCCCAGAGCCACCCGAACCGCCGCCCCAGGCTCCGCCTGCCCGTCATCCCTCGCCGCTCCCCGCACCCATCTCACCGGACGACCTCGTGTCGCCGGGTGACATCCAAGCGGGCGACCCACCGGCCGATCAAACAACCGTTCCGCCCGCACGCCACAACCGCCGGTTGTGGGGCGGAGCCGGTGCCCGCCCGCCGGAGTGTGCGGACGACAGCCAGGTCAGACCGGTACGTGGACCTGTCTAGGGTGGCGGCCATGGATCTCGATGCTGTGCGCGCCTTCGTCGCCGCCGCGGACGCCGGCCAGTTCCAGGGCGCCGCCGCGGACCTGGCGATCACCCAGCAAGCCGTGTCGAAGCGCGTCGCAGGGCTTGAGAAGGAGCTGGCGGTGCGGTTGTTCACGCGCGCCTCACGCGGCGTCGTGCTCACCATCGACGGACAGGCCTTCCTGCCCCACGCCCGCGACCTCCTGCAGGCCGAGGAGCGCGCCGCCGCCTCCGTACGGCCGGGCAGCCGGGCGCTGCGCGTCGACGTGATCGGCCGCAGGCTCGCACCGGCCGATCTGCTGCGCGACTTCCACCGCGCACATCCCGAGACCCCGCTCGACGTCGTGACGCTCTTCGACGCCGACGCGGCCGTCGCCGCCCTCAAGGCCGGCACCATCGACGCGGCCTTCCGCGCCGTCACCCGGCCGGTGCGCCAGTTGCCCGACGGCATCGAGGCCGAGCGGGTCCACGACGAGCCCATCCAGCTCCTCACAGGACCGCGGCACGCCCTGGCCGGTGCTCGCGCAGTCACCCCCGACCAACTGGCCGGGCACCGCATCTGGATGCCCGGCATCGTCAGCGGGACCGAATGGGCGGCCTACTACGAGGCGCTCGCCGACACCTTCGGGCTCACCATCGAGGCGACCGGACCGGACTTCGGCACCGAGCCGCTCCTCGACACCATCGCCGAGTCCCCGGGCCTCGCCACCCTGGTCGGGCAGCAGACCCGGCTCGTCTGGCCCGCCGACGACGACCTGCGCCGCATCGTGCTGCACGACCCGACCCCGGTCTACCCGCACTCCCTGATCTGGCGCGCCGACAACCCGCACCCCGCGCTGACGGCGCTCCGCGGCCACCTCGGTGCCGCGAGGGCAGCCGACGACGGGGCCGGAACCTGGACCCCCGCCTGGGCGCGGTGACCAACCGGGCTCGTCCCGTCCCGCTCGTCGCGGCCGCCGCCTACCGTTCGACGACCATCTCCCCGCCCACCACGACCACCTCGGCCACGGTCCCGGGGATCTCCTCGGGGCGTACGCGCAGAATGTCCCGGGAGAGCACGACGAAGTCGGCGAGCTTGCCGACCGTCAGTGAACCGCGCTCGTCCTCGAGGAAGTTGGCGTACGCGGAGCCCATCGTGTAGCCGTGCACGGCGGTCGCCACGTCCAGGGTCTCGCCGGGCTGCCAGGGGGCGCCGCCGCCGAGCGGGCGGCGCGTGACG
Organism: Streptomyces sp. NPDC041713; assembly: GCF_055591085.1. Classification (NCBI taxonomy): domain Bacteria; kingdom Bacillati; phylum Actinomycetota; class Actinomycetes; order Kitasatosporales; family Streptomycetaceae; genus Streptomyces; species Streptomyces sp. NPDC041713. The sequence goes on along the minus strand of NZ_JBVIZY010000011.1, from coordinate 115,889 downwards.
GCGGTGTAGATGCCCGCCATCGGGTCCATCTCGGCGACGTTCCAGTCGCTGGACAGGGCGAGGACGGCCCCCGCCTCGTGGAGGCTGCGCATCGGCCAGGCCTTGTGCCAGCGGTCGGCGCCGATGTTCTCCGCCCAGTCCTTGCCGGGTCCCGCGATGTCGGGGGCGCAGTGTCGGGGCTGCATACAGGCGACGACGCCCAGGTCGGCGAAGCGCGGGGTGTCGCGCGGGTCCAGGCACTCGACGTGGACGACCTGGTGGCGGGCGTCGCGCGGCCCGTTCACGGCGCGGGCTCGCTCCACCGCGTCCAGGACGGTACGGATGCCCCGGTCGCCCGTCGCGTGGACGAAGCACTGGAAGCCGCGGGCGTCCAGCTTCGTCAGGAGCTCCGCGAACTCCTCGGCCGGGTAGAAGGTGTCGCCCCGATGGCGCCCGCACCCGGCGTACGGAGCGAGGAGCGCGGCCGTACGAGGCTCCACGACGTCGTCGATGTACAGCTTCAGCGGCCCCACCCGCAGCCGCTCGTCGGCGAAACGCTCCGCGGCCTCGGCGAAATCGTCCAGATCCGCGTCGGTGGTGCCACGCGGATGGAAGAGGGCGGCGACGATCCGCGAGCGCAGCCGGCCCTCGGCACGTGCCCGCTCGAAGAGCGCCAGGTCGTCCAGGGAGTTCTGGGGCTCGACCACCGTGGTGATGCCGTAGCCGATCGCGTCGTCCAGGCTCTTGGCGAGGCGCCCGTACTGCCGGTCGGGCGACGCCCACGGAACGCCCAGCGCGCGCAGCGCCCGGTGGCCGTCCCGGCTCAGGCCCCGCACCGCGAAGTCCTTGACGAACCCGGTGGGCTCGCCGGTGGCCGGATCGGTCTCCGCCCGCCCGAACGGCAGCGTCGTGTGGTCGCGGTCGACGCCGAGGCGGCGCAGGGCGGCCGTGTTGAGCCAGGCGGTGTGCACGTCGTAACTCAGGACGAACGCGGGGGTGTCGCCGGTGACCGGGTCGAGGTCGGTGGCGCGGGGCATGCGGCCGTCGGGGATCGCGGAGTAGTCGAACGCCTCCGCCTCGATCCACGGTGCGTCGGGGTGGTCGGCGCGCCAGGCGTGGATCCGGGCGTGGATCTCGTCGAGGCTGTCGGCGCCTGCGAGCTGCACACAGGCGTCGTCGGAGCCGAGCCGGACGTGGTTGTGGGCGTCGATGAACCCGGGCAGGACGAGCCGCCCGCGCCCGTCGACGACGCGGGTGGCGGGTCCCGTCCACCGGTCGGCCTCCGCGTCGGGGCCCAGCCACAGGATCCGGCCGCAGCGCACCGCGAGCGCCTCGGCGGCGGGCAGTTCCGGGTCGACGGTGTGGATACGGGCGTTGCGCAGGACCAGGTCGGCGGGGGAGGGGGTGACGGAGGTTGTGGTGCGGGGCATGAGGGGCGAGCTCCTGGGTTGGTGCGGGTGGTTCGTGTCGTACGGGAGAGGGATTCGTGTCGTACGGGAAAGGAGAAGGGGGCCGGGGCGCGGGTGACGTCACACAGGCATCGCGGCCCGCACGGAACGGCGGGCCAGGCCCCAGTAGGCGAGGCCGGAGACGACCGAGCCGAGGAGGGTGAGGTCGCCCCCGCCGAGCGGCGCCACCAGCGGGCCGGTCCAGAGCTCGGAGTCGCAGGTCAGCGCGGCGAAGACCATGCCGAGGGCGAGCGCGGCCATCCCGGCGGGATGGAAACCGGCGCGGTACCAGTACGCGCCTTCCCGCCCCCGCGTGTGCAGCGCGCCGGTGTCGTAGTGGCAGCGGCGCAGCAGCATGTCGGCGAGGAACACCCCGCCCCAGGGCGCGAACACGATGATCAGCAGGGAGAGGAAGCTGAGCAGCGACTCGGTGAAGTCCGTCAGGAAGAGGGCGCCCAGCGAGCCCAGCGCCGTCACGGCGACGCTGATGACGATGGCCTTGGCCCGGCTCCAGGGGATGCCGAGGACCTGGAGGTTGAGGCTGGAGGAGTACAGGGTGAGGATCGAGTTGGTCACCGAACCGCCGAGCACCAGCAGCAGGAACACCGGCCGGAACCAGCCCGGCAGGAGCCCCTCCACCCCGGCGACCGCGTCCGTCATGTCGGCCTGGCTCGCGGCGGCGGCCCCGGCCACGCCGAGCGCGACGGACGAGACGAACCCGCCGAGCGCCCCGGCCACCGTGATCGAGCGCAGTGAGGTCTCCGGCGGCAGATAGCGCGTGTAGTCGGCGGGCATCGGCAGATACGAGAACGGGCCCGCGAGCATCACGACGAAGGCGAGCGTCCACCCGGAGAAGCCCGCCCCGCCCCCGGCACCGGCCGCGCCGAGGTCGGCGTCCGGCAGGAGCAGGAGCAGCAGGACGCCGAAGCCCGCCGCGAGGACGTAGGCCATCCACCGCTCGGCGAGCTGCACCGTGGCGTGGCCCCACATGGCGACGGCGAAGGTCATGGCCAGGGTGACCGCGAGGGCGAGGGCCCGTGCCGTGTTCCCGCCGCCGAGGCCGAGGTCGGCGAAGAGGGCCTCCAAGGCGAGCGTGCCCACGACCGTGTTGACGACGGTGTAGCCGATCGAGACGACCCAGTTGAGCAGGCCGGCCGGGAAGTTCCCGCGCACGCCGAAGGCGGCCCGCGAGATCACCAGGGTGGCGGTGCCGGTGCGCACGCCGCTGAGGCCGGCCGCGCTGATGGCGAAGAACGACAACCCGCCGATGACGACGACGGCCGTGGCCTGCCAGAAGCTGAGGCCGAAGGAGACGGCGAGGGCGCCGTTGATCACGTACGTGAAGGTCAGGTTGGAGCCGAACCAGAGCCAGAACAGGTCCTTGGCGCTGCCGTGCCGGTCCGCCGCGGGGATCGGGTCGATGCCGTGCGTCTCGACCCGGAACACCTCGTCGCTGGTGACTCCCGTGCCCATCCCGGCGGACACCGGGGCTTGTTGCGCCATGCGGGACCTCGCTCTCCGGCATCCAGAGTTTGAATGCCGTTCTATGTTTTAGAACGGCATTCAAAGTGCGGCACGTCCCCCGGCGCCGTCAAGACCCCGGCCGAAATCGACCTGCCGGCGCGCGGGGATAGGGTCGGCACTCAGGGAGAGGCGGGAGCACACACGTGGCACGACGGCGGGACGGCCAGGTCGCGCGGGACCGGATGCTGGACGAGGCGATGACGGCGATCGCGGAGCAGGGCCTCGCGGCGCTCACCATGTCGGCGCTCGCCGAGCGGCTCGGCACCAGCGGCGGCCACATCCTGTACTACTTCGGCAGCAAGGACCGGCTGTTCCTGGAGGCGCTGCGCTGGAGCGAGGCGGCGCTCACCGAGGAGCGGCGCGCGCTGCTCGCCGGGCGGTCGGCGCCGGCCCGCAAGCTGGAGCGTTTTCTGCGGCTGTATCTGCCGACGGGGCCGCGCGACCCCCGCTGGATGCTGTGGATCGAACTCTGGGCGCGCGCCGGGGCCAACGCATCGCTGCGCGCGGCCCAGGAGGAACTGGACCGGGGCTGGCAGGAGGACCTGACGGCGCTCCTCGCCCAGGGCGTGGCCGCGGACGTCTTCGCACCCGACGCGGGCGCGGACCGCGCCGGTGAACTCCTCGCACTCCTCGACGGGTTGAGCACGCGCGTGGTGCTCGGCCAGCGGGACGCGGACCGCGCGCGGGCCCTCGCCACCGCCCGGTCCGCAGCGGCCCGGCTGCTCGGACAGGCGGCCGAAGGGGCGACAAACGCGAGACCCTAGCCCGAGCGGCCGAGTGACGAGGCGCTGATGCCGGTCGGAGTGGAAGAGTGCGAGGCATGACCGAAAGCGCGTATCTGTACATGGCGAAACCCCGGATCACGGTGCTCGGTGTCCAGCCCGGACACCCGCCGTTCCGCATCGTGGAGATCGACGGTGAGGTCGTCGGCAAGGCGAAGACCGTGACGGACGTCCTGGACGCGGCCGCGATGGCGGGCATCACCGTGCACGACCTCGACGACCCGGACACGGTGCGGTGGGTGGGCGGCGACAAGTTCACCTGGCGTACCGGCACGGAGCCGTTCCCTGAACGGAAGCAGGAACGGCTCGTCGACCCGGCACAGGGCCCCCTCGCGGATCCGGGCAACGCGACGGGCTGAGACCGGCGGGACGGCCTAGGGGCCACGGATGGCCCCGGCGCCGCCGCCCGACGGGGGCCCGAGGCCATCGGAAGGACTCAGGCCCCGGGCCGCCCCGTGGCCGGCACCTCCTCGCCGGCGGGCACCGGCCCCGGCGGCGTCCCGTCGCCGAAGGGCCGCCCGCCGAGCTCCTCCCGGTGATGCGGCGTCAGCCATCCGGAGAGGTCCGGGCCCAGTGGCACGATGGCGGTCGGGTTGATGCCGGTGTGCACCTGGTAGTAGTGCCGCTTGATGTGGTCGAAGTCGATGGTGTCGCCGAACCCCGGGGTCTGGAACAAATCCCGGGCGTACGCCCACAGCACCGGGTCCTCGGACAGCTTCCTGCGGTTGCACTTGAAGTGGCCGTGGTAGACCGCGTCGAACCGCACCAGCGTGCTGAACAGGCGGATGTCCGCCTCCGTGATGGTGTCCCCGACCAGATAGCGGCGGCTCGCCAGGCGCTCCGAGGTGAGCTCCAGACGGCGGAAGAGATCGCGGTACGCCGACTCGTACGTCGACTGGTCGGGGGCGAAGCCCGCGCGGTACACGCCGTTGTTGACGTCGCGGTAGATGCCCTCCATGACGGTGTCGATCTCGTCGCGCAGCGGCTCGGGGTACAGATCGGGCGCCCCCTCGCGATGCAGCGCTGACCACTCCGTGGCGAGGTCCAGCGTGATCTGCTGGAAGTCGTTGGTGACCAGCTTGCCGCTCGGCACGTCTACGATCGCCGGGACGCTGACCCCGCCGGGATACCCGGTCTCACGGGCCTCGTACGCCTCGCTGAGGAAGCGGATGCCGAGGATCGGGTCCCGGTCGTCCGGATCCAGCGTGAACCGCCAGCTGCGGTCGTCCTGCACCGGGTCGGTGACGCCCAGGGAGAGGGCGTCCTCCAGGCCCAGCAGCCTGCGTGCCACCATCGCGCGGCCCGCCCAGGGGCAGGCCCGGCTCACCACCAGGCGGTAACGCCCCGCCTCCACGGGCCAGCCGTCCGCGCCGTCCGCGGTGACGCGGTCCGCGAAATGGCTCTTGGACCGCTTGAACTCCTTGTGCCCGTACGAGGCGTTGCCCTGCTCCGAACTCATGACTGGCTCCCGTCTCGCGCGCAGGACCGGGTCATCGGTACCCGCTGATGACGAGTGTCCCCGCCGGCGGCGCGCGACGGCGGAGGCGGGGCCAGATCGTAGATGCGGTCGATCAGCACCGCCTCGTTGCCCGCCAGGCCCGCGCGGCGCAGCGCCTCGTCGGCCTCCGCGATCGGGCCCGCCAGCAGCGTCGCCGCGGCCACGGGGGAGACCGACGCGGAGTCGGAGAGCGCGGCGCGCGCCGTGTGCAGCAGACGCAAGCAGGCCTGGGCGGCGAGCAGTTCCTCGGACGTCGTGCCGGTCATGTCGTGCGACTCCTCTGCGCTGGGTGGCGTGTACGGCATTGCGGGATGCCACCACCACTCTCGCGCACGGGTCTGACAACGGCGCTCTACGCGGCCGGGGCGCGGCGGGTGAGCCGCAACGTGAGGCCGTCCGGCATCAAGGTGAGCCGCTCCGCGACGCGCAGCCGGTAGGCGGGATCGGCGTGGAGGTCGTAGCGGCGCAGCAGCAGACCGAGCACCAAGGTCGCCTCATGCAGGGCGAACTGACGTCCGATACAGGCGCGCGCGCCGGTGCCGAACGGCTTGAAGACATGGGCGGGCCGGGCGCGCACCGCCGCGGGGGCGAACCGGTCGGGGTCGAACTCCTCGGCGTTCTCGCCCCAGGCCGCCGGGTCCCGGTGCAGCATCGTCGCGAGCACCAGCGCCCACGCGCCTCGGCGCATCGGATGGACGCCCCCGAGAACGGTGTCCCCGCGCGCCTCGCGGGCGAACGCCGGCGCCGTCGGCCACAGCCGCAACGACTCGTCGAGCACCCGGCGTACGTACCGCAGTTTCGCCACTTGTTCGTACGCGGGTTCGCCCTCGGCGCCCCAGACCTCGTCGACCTCGGCCCGCGCGCGGGCGAGCACCTGCGGGTGGCGCGACAAGTAGTGCAGCGCGAACGACAGGGCGCCCGAGGTCGTCTCGTGCCCGGCGACCAGGAACGTGATGACCTGACGGCGGATGTTCTCCGGGGTGAGCCGCTCGCCCGTGTCGGGGTGGGCGACCTCCAGCATGCGGTCGAGCAGATCACCGTGGCCGCCCGCGCCGGCTGCCGCGCGGCGGGCGGCGACCACCGCGTCCACGGTGCGGTTGAGGTAGGCCATGTCGGCGTCGTTGCGCCGGTCGGCGCCGCGCAGCAGCAGCGGGGTCAGCAGGGGCGGCACGACGTTGCGCCGCTGCGCGAAGGAGAGGGTGCCGACCATAGCCGAGACGAAGGGGTGCGGCGCGGACCGTTCGAAGGAGCCGAAGTCGTGCCCGAAACCGGTGCGGGCGATCGTCTCCAGGGTCAGCTTCGTCATGTCGCCCGGCACGTCCACCGCCCGGCCCGCCGTCTCCCGCTCGTCCCAGCGCGCCGTCAACTGCCGGGCCACGTCCAGCATCAGCGGGTGGTAGCCGGCCATCGCCTCACGGCTGAACCCGGGGGCGAGGATGTCGTGGGCCAGCTGCCAGTTGGGCTCGTGGTTGTACGCGGTGAAGAGCCCGTCGCCCGCCACCGGCCGGAGATTGGCCACGCCGAGGCCCACGTGCTTGGCGAACCGCGATTCGTCGGCCATGTCCGCCGCGAGCTCGGCGCCCCACACGAACACGAACTCCTTGCCGAACGCCTTGCGCCGGAAGATGGGCCCCAGAACACGCGCCATCTTCATCGAGTCCTGGAGGGGCGTACGGACGTCGGCGCCCAGGATGTCGCCGAGCAGCGGGGCCCGGCGCGGCGGATGCGGGATCCGGTGCAGCTCGGGCCAGCCCAGCTCGGCGCTGCGGAACCCCTTCTGCGGGGCGGCGGGTGCCCCCTGCCCGCCCGGTCCGCCGGAACCCGGTGCCGCCGCGGACCGCGTCGTCTGCGCCATCTGCCCATCTCCCTTGTCCGACGGGCCCGTTGGGCCTGTTGTACGTGGATTCAACAGGAGATCCCAGTCTGGTACCGCTATTGAATTCGCGTCAAGTAAAGTGCCCGCATGGCCGCGAACCCCCAGGAGCGCACCCGCCGCAGACTGAGCACCGAAGAGCGCCGTGAGCAGCTGCTTTCGGTCGGGGCGCGGTTGTTCGCGCAGAAGCCCTACGACGACGTGTGGATCGAGCGGGTCGCGGAGATCGCGGGCGTCTCACGCGGGCTCCTGTACCACTACTTCCCGACCAAAAGGGACTTCTTCGCCGCCGTCGTGCACCGCGAGAGCGAGCGCATGCTGCGCCTGACCGAGGCCGAACCCGGCCGTCCGGTGGACGAGCAGATCACCGCGGGCCTCGACGCGTTCCTCGGCTACGTGGAGAGCCACGCCGAGGGGTTCCGCGCCTTCCACCGGGCCGAGGCGGCGGGCGACCCGCTGGTCCGCGAGGTCTACCGCAACGGCCTCGCCGCCCAGGAGCGGCAGATCCTCGCGGCCCTCGCCGCGGACCCGGGCGCCGCGGACCACACCCAGGACGTGCCCGCGCTGCGCCTGGCCGTGCGGGGCTGGCTCGCGTTCATGGTGGCGGTCTGCCTGGAGTGGCTGGCGGAACCCGCCGGACTGACCCGGGAGCAGGTGCGGGACCTGTGCGCCAAGGCGTTGCTCGGCGCGATCACCCGCTGAGGGCGGGCGCCGGCGGGCGGAGCCGGGGTCACGTCACGGTGGGGCGAAGCCCGTCAGGAAGTGGTCCAGGAGCGTACGACGGGACGCCTCGGTGGCCAGGCGGTCCGCCGCCCACAGGAAGAAGTCGTCGGCGACCGCGTCGAGCCAGTCGTAGGCCGGATCGAAGGGGCCCGGATCCGGTGCGGGGTAGGGGAGTTCGCACTGCGCGGCGCCGTCGGGCCCGGTCACGGTGAACCGGCGGTCGCCGTCCGGAAGGGAGAGCTGCCGGACGGTCACCGTCGCGCAGTCCCAGCGCCGCGCCCCGTACTGCAGCCAGAGCGCGCCGGCGCCGGGGCCCGTCGCGTACACGGCGGTGGCCGCGTGCTCGTCGTGCCCCGGCAGGTGGACGAACCCGTGGCAGTGTCCGCCGGGCGCGGGGGAGAGGAGCCCCGTCACGGGGGCCAGGTCCCACACCCGGCCGTGCCGGTCGTAGTCCGCCACGAGGGTCATCGGCCGCGGGGCGCCAGACCGAGTTCCTGGTCCACAGCCGCGCTGCTGCGGGTGGCGGCCTCGATGACCGCGCCCCAGCTGCCGTACCGGGCGAACTGCTGGTCCGCCGTCGGGCCCAGCGGGTTGCCGTACTTCTTCATGTTCCGCTCCTCCAGGGCCTTCACCGCCTCGGGGGACATGCCCGCGCGGGTGATGTCCTTCGCGTCGTTGCGCATGTCGACCAGTCTGCGGGCGATCTCCTCGTCCGAGGCGCCCGCGGCCCGCATCTCGTCGGCCACGCGCTCCATCTCGTCGAGGAGCCCGTGATAGCGGATCCGGACCTCACGCGCCTGCTCGCGCTGTTCCGGGGTCATCTCCCGGATCATGCAGACGGCCGGGTCCTTGCTGGTGCAGGGTTCGTCGACGACGGCCGAGACCGTCGACACCCGGTCCACGGCGGGCGCCTGGGCGGCGTGCGCCTGTCCCGGGGCGACGAGGAAGCCGCTCGCCGCGGTGAGCAGGGCGAGGAGGAACAGGGTCAGGGAGCGGGTCAGCGGGGCCACGCGGTGGGCCGGGGGTCCGGCACAAGCGGGTACACATGAGGGCATGGGGGAGGGGTCTTCCTTCGCCTGAGTCACGATGGCCGGGGGAACGAATCGGACGTTACGGCGGGAAGGCGTGGCCCCGCGCGCGTGTCGAGCGGGGCGTCCGGGTGACCGTGTGACCTCGGCAAAGAACGTGCGGCCACGGCGGACGCCGCCCGGCCCCGGGAGGCGGGGGCCGGGCGGCGTCCGCCGTGGGCCGGCCGCTCAGGCCGCCCGGGCCGCGCGGTGGCGGTGGGACCGGACGAGGTCCGCGTAGTGGCGGCCGCTGGACTTCACCGTGCGGCGCTGCGTCGCGTAGTCGACGTGGACCAGGCCGAAGCGCTTGTCGTACCCGTACGCCCACTCGAAGTTGTCCAGGAGCGACCACGCGAAGTACCCGGCCAGCGGGGCACCCCGGCGGGCGGCGCGGGCACACGCCGCCAGGTGCTCGCGCAGGTACTGGGTGCGCTCCTTGTCGTCGACCGTGCCGTCGGCGCCGACCACGTCGGGGTAGGCCGAGCCGTTCTCGGTGACGTACAGCCTGCGTGCGCCGTACTCCTCGGTCAGCCGCATCAGCAGGCTCTCCAGGCCGCCCGCGTCGATCTCCCAGTCCATGCCGGTGTGCGGCACCTCGGGCCGGTACACCTGGCGGGCGAACGGCGCGGGGCCCGCCGGGTCGTGGGCGACCACGGCCGGGAAGTAGTAGTTGAGGCCCAGCCAGTCCAGGGGCTGCGCGATGGTCACCGCGTCGCCCGCCCGCTCCGGCAGGTCGACGCCGTACACCTCCCGCATGTCGGCGGGGAAGCCCAGCCCGTGCAGCGGGTCCAGCCACCACCGGTTGGTGTGCCCGTCGACGCGCCGCGCCGCGGCGATGTCCTCCGGCCGGCCGGAGGCGGGCCGCACCGGGGAGAGGTTGTTGACGATGCCGACCTGCGCGCCCGGGGCGGCCGCGCGGATCGCCTGCGTGGCGAGCCCGTGCCCGAGCAGCAGGTGGTACGAGGCGCGCACGGCGGCCGTCAGATCGGTGAGCCCCGGCGCCATGCGGCCCTCCAGGTGCCCGATCCACGCGGAGCACAGCGGCTCGTTGAGCGTGGCCCAATGGCCGACCCGGTCGCCGAGCCGCTCGGCCACCACCGCGGCATAGGAGGCGAAGTGCTCCGCGGTCTCGCGCTCCGGCCAGCCCCCGCGGTCCTGCAGCGCCTGCGGAAGGTCCCAGTGGTAGAGCGTCGCGCTCGGGGTGATGCCCGCCGCCAGGAGGGCGTCGACGAGCCGGTCGTAGAAGTCGAGGCCCACCGCGTTGACCGGTCCGTCGCCGCCCGGCACGACACGCGGCCAGGCGAGCGAGAAGCGGTAGGCGTCGACGCCCAGCTCCCGCATCAGCGCGATGTCCTCGGGCCAGCGGTGGTAGTGGTCGCAGGCCACGTCGCCGGTGTCACCGCCGTCGACGGCGCCGGGCACACGGGAGAAGGTGTCCCAGATCGAGGGCGCCCTGCCGTCCTCGTCGACGGCCCCCTCGATCTGGTACGCCGAGGTGGCCACGCCCCACGCGAAGTCCTGCGGCAGCGCGGAGAGGTCCAGGGACGAGGGCTCGGTGAGGGCGGAGGGGTCGGTCACGGAATTCCTTTCGGGGAGGGTCACTTGACGGCTCCTGCGGTGAGTCCGGCGACGAGGTAGCGCTGCAGCAGCAGGAAGCCGGCGACGACGGGGACGCTCACGACGAGCGAGGCGGCCATGACCTGGTTCCAGTACACGTCGTTCTGGGTGGCGTAGCCCTGCAGGCCCACGGCGAGCGTGCGCGTGGTCTCGTTGGTCATGACGGAAGCGAAGAGCACTTCTCCCCAGGCGGTCATGAAGGCGTAGACAGCGACGGCGACGATGCCGGGGATCGCGGCGGGCACCACGACGCGGAACAGCGCGCCCAGCGGCCCGCAGCCGTCGACCAGCGCCGCCTCGTCCAACTCCCGCGGCACCGAGTCGAAGTAGCCGATCAGCATCCAGATGGAGAACGGCAGGGAGAACGTGAGGTAGGTGAGGATGAGTCCGGCCCGCGAGCCGAACAGGGCGATGCCGGTGGCGTCGCCGACGTTGACGTAGATGAGGAACAACGGCAGCAGGAAGAGGATGCCGGGGAACATCTGCGTCGACAGGACGGTCACCGTGAACACCCGCTTGCCGCGGAAGCGGTACCGGCTGACGGCGTACGCCGCGAACACCGCGACGACCACCGAGCACAGCGTCGCCGCGCCCGCCACGATCAGCGAGTTCACGAAGTAGTCCGCCAGCGGCACCGTCTTCCAGATGTCGAGGTACGGCCGCACGGTGAACCCGCTGGGCATCCAGCGGAACGACCCCGACACGTCCTCCAGCGGCTTCAGGGAGCTGCTCACCATCACGTACACGGGCAGCAGGACGAAGCCGGTCAGGAGAGTCAGGAAGATCCGCCGTGACCACACAAACGAACGGGGCGCGGCCATCGGTGAGCGGCTAGACATCGGCGGTCTTCCTTCCCCGCGAGGTGACCAGCAGATAGCCGGCCGTCACCACGAGCAGGAAGAGCAGCAGCAGGACCGACATGGCGGAGCCCGTACCGAAGTTCCAGGTGACGAACGACGACTGGTAGATGTGGATGGAGATGAGGTCCGCCGCCTCGGGCGCCGACTTGCCGAACAGCACGTACGGCGTGTTGAAGTCGTTGAACGTCCACAGGAACAGCACCAGGACGAGCACCTGGTTCACCGGCCGCAGCGACGGCAGCGTGATGCGCCGCACCTGCTGCCATATCCCGGCGCCGTCGATCGACGCTGCCTCGTACAGCTCCCTGGGGATGTTCTGCAGCCCCGCCATGACGATCAGGAAGGCGAACGGCCAGCCCTTCCACACCGAGACGGTCAGCAGGGCGACGAAGCTGTTGTCGCCGATCAGCCAGAACGGCGGGCTGTCGGTGAGCCCCAACTGGTCGTGCACGACGTGGTTGATCAGCCCGGTGTCACGCTGGAACATGAACGACCAGGTGATGACGGCGGCGTACACCGGCAGGGCGTACGGCGTGAGGAAGATGGCCCGCAGCAGGCCGCGGCCGCGGAAGTTCTCCTGCATGAAGACGGCCGCCGCCGTGCCGAGCAGCCAGCACAGCCCCACGGACAGGACGGTGAACGCCACGGTGACGAAGAACGAGTGCAGCAGCGCCTCGCCGACCGGGGCGTCGAAGTCCACCGCCATCTCGTAGTTGTCCAGGCCGCTCCACGGCGCGGAGCCCCAGTCGCGGATGAAGAACTGGGTGAGCTCCTTGAAGCTCATCACGATGCCGACGCCCATCGGCACGAGATGGACGACGAGTTCGAGGAGCAGCGCGGGGAGCAGCAGGAGGTAGGGGAGCGATACGCGGCGCAGCCGGTCGGGCAGCCGCAGGCGCTTCGGGCGTCGGCCGGGGGGCGGCGCGGCGCCCTCCTCGGCCGTCGGGGGAGTGGTGAGCGTGGTCATGGAGCCGCTCTCAGCTCTTCGGCATCTGCTGCTGGGCCTTGGTCAGTTCGGCCGTCACGGAGGCCGTGGTGACCGGCCTGCCGGCCGCCGCGTCGGCGAACAGCGCCTTGATGGCGGTGCCCACCGTCGTCTCGAACTGCGACTCGTTGGGCACCTGCGGCAGCGGCGCCGCGCTCTTGCGCAGGGTGTCGCGCAGCACGGCCGTGTCGGCCCGGTCGAAGGCGGCGTCCTGCTGCGCGGTCTTGACCGGCGGGATCGATCCGTACGCCTTGTTGAGCAGGGCCTGTTCGGCGTCGCTCGTCATGAACTTCACGAACTTGCGGGCGCCGTCGAGGTTGTCGGTGTTCTTGAAGACGGCCATGTTGATGCCCGCGACCATCGAGTTGACCTGCCGGTCCGCGCCGGGCTTGCCGGACGCCACCGGGACCGGGGCGACACCCCACTCGTCGGGCTTCATGCCCTGCGCCGCGAAGGTGGTCGCCGCGGCCTGCCAGAGCACCATCGCCGTCTTGCCCTTGGCGAAGTCCCGCAGCGACTGGTTCTGCGCGTACTCGGCGTTGCCCGGCGCGATGATCTTGTCCTTGGCCATGAAGTCGACGTACTGCTTCACCGCGGCCACCGCCCCGTGCGAGGTGAACGTCGGCTTGCCCTGCGCGTCGAAGAAGTCGGCGCCGTGCTGCTTGCCGAGGGCGAAGGCCTGGTGGATGTTGTTCACCAGGTTCGAACCCTCGGCCCCCAGCGCCCACTTGCCGCCCTTGGAGAGCTTCTTGCCGGCGGTGACCAGCTCGTTCCAGGTGGCCGGCGGCTTGCTGATGCCCGCCTCCTTGAACATCGCCTTGTTGTAGTAGAGGGCGTACGACAGGGAGTACAGCGGCACCGCCGCCGGGTCCTTGCCCGCGGCGCCGGTCGAGCCGAGCGCGGCGTCGACGAAGCGGTCCCGGCCGCCGATCGCCTTGAAGTTCTCGGCGTCCCAGGGCAGCAGCGCGCCGCTGGCCTGGAGCGAGGACGACCAGGTGTTGCCGATGTTGAGGACGTCGGGGCCCTGGCCCGACGTGGTCGCCGCCAGGATCCGGTTGAGCAGATCGGACCAGGGGACCACCTCCAGCTTCACCTTGATCCCCGTCTCCTCCTCGAACTTCTTCAGCTCGGGGGTGAGGATCTTCTTGTCCGCGGTGACGCTCGGACCTTGGTTGGAGGCCCAGTACGTGAGGGTCTTGGGCGAGGCGTTACTGCCCTCGCCGCCGCTGGTTCCGCCGCCGCAGGCCGTGAGGGCGGCACCGGTGAGAGCGGTCACGGTGGCAAGGGCTGCCACGGCTCGGAGTCTGCGCATGGCGGATCCGTCCCTTTCGTGGTGGATGACAGGGAATGAACGGGCATGAGAGAGCGCCGAGTTCGGCGTCCGAACGGATTCACGACTTAATTTAGGACGTGAGTTAAAACCTGAGAGATAGTCGCGTCAAGAGGTGGCGCACGGGTATGTTGCCGAGCGGAGAGGAGCCACATGGCCGAGCGGAGCAGCAGAACGGTGCGCGACCTGCGCGTGGGCAACCGCGCCTCGGTACTGCAACGGTTGTATTTCGACGGCCCGATGAGCCGTCAGGCGCTCGGACCCGCGACCGGACTCAGTTCGGGTTCTGTGAGCAACGTCGTCGCCGAACTCACCGCGGACGGCATCCTGGAGGAGGCGGGCAGCGTCGAGTCCGACGGCGGACGCCCGCGCACCCTGCTCCGCGTCGCGCCGTCCAGCGGACGCCTCATCGGCGTGGACGTCGGGGAGACCCGGGTCCGCGTGGAGGCGTTCGACCTGGCCCTCACCGAACTGGCCCGCACCGAACACCCGTTGACGGAATCCGGCTACGACGTGGCGACCATCGTCCGGCACATCGGCGAGGGTGTCGCGCAGGTCGCGGCGGAGGCGGGCATCGAACCGGACGCCCCCTACGGCTCCCTGATCGGTGTGGGCGTCGGCGTGCCCGGCATCGTCGACCGCGACGACGCGGGCGGCACCGTGGTACACGGGCAGACCATCGGCTGGGACGCCGTCCCGCTGGAACGCATGCTGCGCGAGACGATCGAACTCCCCGCCGACACCGCCTACTTCGTCGACAACGGCGCCCGTGCCCTCGGCCAGGCCGAGATGTGGTTCGGCGGCGGGCGCGGGGCACACGACGCGGCGATCGTGCTGATCGGTTCCGGCGTCGGCGCCTGCGTCGTCACCGGCGGCGTGATCCACGGTGGCGCGCGCGGCGGGCCCGCCGAGTGGGGCCACTTGACGGTCAGCGTCCGCGGCCGCCGCTGCCGCTGCGGGGCGCGGGGCTGCCTGGAGGCGTACGCGGGAGCCGAGGCGCTCCTCGCGCGGTGGCGGGAAGAGGGCGGCAGGGTGCCGGCGGGCGCGGACGAGGAGACGGGCGTGAGCGCTCTGCTGGCGGCGGCCCACCCGCAGGACGGCACCGCGCCGGACCCGGTCGCGACGGCCGTCCTCGACGAGACCGCCGAATACCTCGGCGCGGGCATCTCCGACCTCGTCAACCTCTTCGGGCCCGAACGTGTCCTCGTCGGCGGCTGGGCGGGCCTCCAGCTGGGCCCGCACCTGCTCCCCGCGATCAGGCGGTACGCCGACGCGTACTCCCTGCGCCACCCCGCTGCCCGCGCCACCGTCGCACTGGGCCAACTCGGCCCGGACGCGGTCACCGTGGGTGCGGCGACGCTTCCGCTGGCCGACTTCTTCGCCCGGGGTGGCCGCCGGCGCACGGTTCTGGCCCGGACGGAGTCCTCGGTGGCCGGGGTGCCGGACTGGCAGGCGGTGCTGGAGGGGCGGGGAGCGCGCTGAGTCCTCTGCCATAGGCCCTCCCTATACCCCCTGCTGAATTTACGTCTTTGTCCCGCCCTGTTTCCCGGACGTACCGTCAATACATCGCAGCGGGAACACATACGGAATTGAGAGGGCCGGTGGCATGACCACAATGGAAAGCGTTGAGCGTACGCAGGAACTCGCGGGAAAGCGGGCCTTGGTCACGGGCGGCACTCGCGGAATCGGCGCCGCCGTGGTACGTCATCTCCTCGACGCCGGCGCCGAGGTGCTCACGACCGCCAGGTCGGAGACGAGCACGCTGCCGCAGGGGGCCGGCTTTGTGAAGGCCGACGTAGGGACGCGGAGCGGCGTGGAGGCGCTCGTCTCGGCCGCGGAGGAGAAGCTCGGCGGCATCGACATCGTCGTGCACAACGCCGGCGGAGCACGGCCGTACGAGGGCTCCGTGACCATCCCGGACGAGGAGTGGCAGGGCGCACTGGACCTGAACTATTTGGCGGCGGTGCGCCTGGACGCCCTGCTCGCGCCGGGGATGCGGGAGCGGCGGTCCGGGGCGATCATCCACGTGTCCTCGGCCGCGGTCCTCACCCCGCTGGGACCGTTCCTGCACTACACGGCGGCGAAGGCGGCCCTGGAGAACTACAGCAAGGGACTGGCCCTGGAGCTGGCCCCGTTCGGCATCCGGGTCAACACGGTGTCTCCGGGCAGGACCGCCACGCCCGGCGGCGAGGAGACGCGGGGGCAGTGGGCGGAGGTGTCCGCGCGCACGGGCGGGGGCCCGGCCATGACCAACGCCGACGACAGCACGCCGCTGGGACGCGACGGACTGCCCGAGGACATCGCCCAGGCGGTGCTGTTCCTGGTGTCCGACCGGGCGAGCTGGCTGACGGCGAGCAATCTCGTGGTGGACGGGGGTGAATTCCCCCGGGGGTGAATTCCTCCAGGGGTGACGGGGAGAGGGCGATGGGCGTCGCCGGCATCCCTCTGGATTTTTTGTCCTCAGGAACGAATCCCTATTTGGATGCGGCCATGGCGAATCGGAATTCAGGGGACGAGCGAAGAACTCGGCGACGCCCGCCCGCCTTTCGACCCTCAGGACACCGATGACAAGGAAACCGGAGCGGACGGGGAGCGGGACTCGGACCAGTTCTCCGCACGGAGGAGTTCGAGCAGCGCCGTCTCCGCCGGGCCCGCCTCCTGCCGCAGTACGGCGATGACGGGCTGGAACACGGCCGGCGCCGCCGGACGCACCAGGTGCTCGTACCCCTGCGGCACCGCGGAGGCCGGGACCAACGTCACCCCGAGCCCGTGAGCCGCCCAGCGCACGGCGGTGGCCGTCTGGGAGACACGGGCGGCCGTGACCGGGGCCAGATCGTTGTCCCGCAACACGCTGAGCAGGACGCCGTCGAGCGCGCTGTCGCGGTCGAACCTCACCCAAGGCTCACCGCCCAGGTCGCGCAGCTCGACCCGGTCCGCGGCGAGCTGCGCGTGCCCGTCACCCAGCACCACCACGAACTCCTCCTCGCCCAGGCGGTGGGCGTCGGCGGGGGTGCGCTCACAGGCGGCCATCAGGGCCAGGTCCAGCACACCCTTGCCGCACAGCCGGTCCAGCTCGGCGGAGCTCTGCTCCTCGAAGACGGTGACCTCCAGCCGCGGATAGCGGCGCCGCAGCGCCGCGAGCGCGCCCGGCAGCTGTCGCGTGCCGAAGCCCATCTGCACCGCGACCGTCAGCTCGCCCGTGAGCTCGTCGGCCCCGGCCCGCGCCGTGGCCCGCGCCCGGCGCGACGCGCTCACCGCGACCTGCGCCTCGCGCAGGAACGCCCGGCCGACCACGGTGGGCACGAGGCCCGTCGGCGTGCGGGCGAACAGCTGCACACCGAGCTCCCGCTCCAGGCCGCGGATCTGCTGGGACATCGACGGCTGGGCGACGTGCAGCAGCTCGGCCGCGGCCGTCACGGAGCCCGCCTCGGCGACGGCCAGCGCGTACTCGTACTGACGAAGGCTCATCGGGCTGCCCGCCCCTCTCGACGCAGTGACCTGCGGTGCTCCCGCACCCACGTCGTCATGATAGGTCGAAGGCGCCGAGCGCCCCGGCGGCGCATCCGTGAACCGGCGGTGGCGCGTCCGCAATCTCTCAGCGGCGCATCCGCATTCCCTCGGCGGCACGTCCGCATCGCGTCGGCGGCACCTCCTCAACTGCCGCTGGAGCGCGCCCGGTACCCCGCGATCGGTGGTTTACCGTGACGTCATGACGCGTCCGAGCCCCGCCGCGGCCCACGACCGCTACGCCGACCGAATCATCGACCAGACCGCCCTGTTGACCTCCGCCGTCGCCGACGCCGAGGCCACCGCCCCCGTGCCGGGGTGCCCCGGCTGGACCCTCGCCCACCTGCTGCGCCACGTGGGCGGCGCGCACCGCTGGGCCGAGACGGTGGTGCGGACCCGGGCCACCGAGCCCGTCTCCGACGAGGAGGTCAACGCCGTCACGCCCGACGCGGACGACGACATCCCCGGGCTCTCCGCCTGGCTCACGGAAGGCGCCGCCCGTTTCGCGCAGACGCTGCGCGAGGCGGGGCCCGAGGTCAAGGTGTGGACGGTCGCCCCGGGCGGCACCCCGCTCTTCTGGGCCCGCCGGATGACGTACGAGACCGTCGTGCACCGCTTCGACGCCACGGCCGCGGCGGGCGTCCCGTACACGCTCGACGCGGACGTCGCGCTGGACGGCCTCGACGAGTGGATGGAGTTCAGCACCCTGCCCCAGGCCTACGAGTCCGAGGAGGCGCTCCGTGCGCTGCTCGGCCCCGGCCGCACCCTCCATCTGCACGCGACGGACGCCCCCGAGGGGACGGGGGAGTGGCTGATCGACCTCACCGGGGAGCCGGTCACCTGGTCCCACGGCCACGCCAAGGCCACCGCAGCGGCCCGAGGCACCCTCGCCGACCTGTTGCTCCTCCTCTATCGGCGCCGCGGCGCGACCCTCGCCGACGGCATCGAAGTCCTGGGGGACGAGAAGCTGTTCACGGACTGGGTCTGGGGTGCGGGGGACTGGCTGAGGGGCTGACCCGGGCGCCCGTCCCCTGAGAGTGGGGTTATCCGTACCGCCGCTCAGGGGGGTTCCTCCATGGCCGTCGGCCGCCGCCTCGTGGGTCAATGATCTTCAGGTGGCCACACGGCCGACCGCTCGTACGACGGCCCCAACTCGGCCTGTCAGATGCTGAGTTGGTGGGGGTCGTGCGCCTTCCAGCGATGTGAGGAATCCGCCATGACGCAGCCGCGAAGCTCCGCACCCGTCGCCGACGGCACCCCTGCCGCCCGCCCCCGGCCCGCCCCCGTGCGCCGCCGGCTCGCCCTCGGATCGGTCGCGGCGATCGCCGTCGCCGCGTCGCTCGCGATGCCGGTCTCCGGCGCGTGGGCCCAGTCGGGCCCGGTCGGGGGCGGAGGGTACGGCCGGGCGGAGCTCCAGCGCGGCCTGGACAACATCGTCCGCAAGGACGGGGTGGTCGGCGCCGAGGCGGCCGTCGTGGACGGCGGCCGCCGTACCTCGGTACGGAGCGGGAGCGCCGAGCGCGGCACCGACCGCCCGATGCCGCGCCAGGGCTACTTCCGGATGGGCAGCAACACGAAGACCTTCGTCTCCACCGTCGTGCTGCAGCTGGTCGCCGAGGGGCGCATACGGCTCGACGACACCGTCGACCGGTGGCTGCCCGGAGTGGTGGAGGGCAACGGCAACGACGGCGGGCGCATCACCGTACGCCAGCTGCTCCAGCACACCAGCGGCCTGCCCGACTACGACGACGACCTGCCCCTGACCGACGAGAAGGAGTTCCAGAAGCACCGCTTCGACCCCTTCGAGCCGCGCGACCTCGTCGGCATGGCGCTGCGGCACCGGCCCCTCTTCGAGCCCGGCAAGGGCTGGGGCTACTCGAACACCAACTACATACTGGCCGGGATGATCATCGAGAAGGTGACGGGGCACACCTGGAGCGACGAGGTCCGCCGGCGGATCATCGAGCCCCTCGGCCTCCGGCACACCTTCTCCGCGGGCACGCGCACCGGACTGCCCCGGCCGCACGCCAAGGGCTACCAGCAGTTCAAGCCGGGCGGCCGGCTGGTCGACAGCACCGAGGTGAGCATGACCTGGGGCGGCTCGGCGGGCGATCTCGTCACCACCTCCAACGACCTGACCCGCTTCTGGCGCGCTCTCCTCGGCGGTGAGCTGCTTGCGCCCCGGCAGATGGCGCAGATGCTCGACACCGTGCCCGCACCCGACGACGGCAGCAAACTGGTCCAGCGGATGGGCCTCGGCATCTTCTGGACGCAGCTCAGCTGCGGAGGGGGCTATTGGGGGCACGGCGGCACCACCCTCGGCCACCTGAACTCCAACGGCTTCGTCGACAAGGGTCGGCGCGGCGTCGTCGTGATGCGCTCCACCAATCTCGCGTCGGACGACCGCGACAGCCGCACCGACCGGCTCGTCGACGACGCGCTGTGCGCGCGGAAGTGAGCGCGCCGCAGACAGCCGCCCGCGCGCGCCGCAGGCAGCCGCCCGCGGCCCGGTCGGCCGTCTGGGCGAGCGCGGGCCGGGAGCGCGGGTCACAGTGGATCCGTGAGCGGTCGAGGGACCGCCGGCCCACCTCCGCCCCGGCAACCGAAGGAAGGCGCATGCAGCACGTCACCCTGAACAACGGCGTCGAGATGCCTATCCTCGGATTCGGCGTCTACCAGATCCCGCCGGAGGACACCGAGAGGGCCGTCACCGAGGCGCTCGCCGCCGGCTACCGGCTGCTCGACACCGCCGAGGCCTACGGCAACGAAGAGGCCGTGGGACGGGCGATCAGAAGCAGCGGCATCCCGCGCCAGGAACTGTTCGTCACCACCAAGCTGTGGGTCCAGGACGGCCCCGCGGAGGAGAACACCCGGCGCTCCTTCGACGCCTCACTGAAAAGGCTCGGCCTCGACCACCTCGACCTGTACCTGATGCACCAGCCCTACGGCGACGTGTACGGGCAGTGGCGCGCCATGGAGGCCCTCACCCGGGAGGGCCGGGTCAGGGCGATCGGCGTCGCCAACTTCTACCCCGACCGGCTGCTCGACCTCATCCTCAACAACGAGGTCACGCCCGCCGTCGACCAGATCGAGACCCACCCGTTCTTCCAGCGCTCCGCGGACCACCACCTCATGCGCGAGCACGGCGTCCAGCTCCAGTCCTGGGGCGGCTTCGCGGAGGGCAGGAACGACCTGTTCTCCACCCCGCTGCTGCGGGAGATCGGCCGGCAGTACGGCAAGTCCGTCGCCCAGGTCGTCCTGCGCTGGCTGACCCAGCGCGGCATCGTCGCGATCCCCAAGTCGGTCCGCGCGGAGCGCATGGCGGAGAACATCGACGTCTTCGACTTCGAACTCTCCGACCACCAGATGGCCCAGATCAGCACGCTCGACGCCGGGGAGTCGCTGTTCTTCGACCACCACGACCCCGAGATGGTCGCCCAACTCGCCCGGCGACGCATGGACGGCTGAACCGGCCATCGCCGTTCCGCCAGCGTTTAGGCTTCGAGCATGGAGCAGCGCGAGATCATGCAACGAGTCGTCGGCATCCTGACCGAGGCGCTGGAAATGCGCCGCCAGGCCCGCGAGAACCCGGACGGCGAGATCGAGAACAGCGGCGCGGTGGGGGCGATGCTCGAGGAGATGCTGCCACGCATCGAAATCCCCTCCGACGCGACCCCCATCGAAGTGGCCGCGGTGGTGGGGCAGGAGCTGGGGCCCGTCATCGAACAGATCACGTCCGCCTTCGCCCTCTCCTTCGCCCAGCTGGCCGAGGTCCACGACGAGGGGCACACGGAGGTGTCGTCCGCGGACGTGCTCCGGTCCATCGCCCTGCACTTCGAGCACGAGGAGAACGACGAAAGCGACGAGAGCGAGGAGTAGGGGGAGCACACGCCGACGGGGCGGCCGCGGAGAGATCCGCGGCCGCCCCGTCGGCGCGTTCCGGTCGGCCCTTGGGCCGGGCCGCGCGGGGTTCAGGGGCGGGGGCGCGCCGCCGTGTCGAGGTAGAAGGCGTCGATGCTCTGGACGGCCGTCTCGAATTCCTCGAGGTTGACCGGCTTCGTCACGTACGCGTTGGCGTGACTGCTGTACGCGCCGGTCACGTCCTCCGGGGCGGTGGACGTGGTGAGGACGACGACGGGGATGGTCTGCAGGTCCTCGTCGGCCTTGAGGACCTTCAGCAGGTCCCGGCCGTTCATCCGGGGCATGTTCAGGTCGAGGACGATCAGGTCGGGACGCGGCGCACCCGGTGTGCGCAGGTGCTCCAGCGCGGCGACCCCGTCGGTGACCTGGACCAGGTTGCGCGCCCCGCGCTCGGAGAGGGCTTCCTCGATGAGCATCGCGTCGGCGACGTCGTCCTCGACGAGCAGGACGTCGAAGGGGCGGGCGGGGGTCGTCATCATGGAACGCTCCGTGCGTTTCTCGTGGGAGTGGTTGAAGAGCCCCGGCCAGCGGCGTCGTGCGCCTTGGCGGGTCATGCCGCATGCGGCGCCGATCTGGGGGTATCCGGCACCGGCTTGGGCGGCGGCCCCGGCCGCCTCCCGCTGGAGTCGCTCGGTGGCCTGCTGAAGGTGGTCCAGCACGTGGAGCAGCAACAGGGCCTGCGCCGGGTCGTCCGACGCGGGTTGTGCGGGGCCGTCCAGCAACTGCCAGGCGAGGCGCTGCGCGACGTCGCCGACCGCCGTGTCCGCGATGGCGGCCGTCTCTTGCGGGGTCGCCCGCAACTCGAAGTGCTTGCCTGACATGTCAGGCACTCTAGGTCCCCGGGACCGCTGGCGACAACAACTGTTGTCAACCCTTAGAGTGTGCGGGCCGCACATCCGGCGCGGCTTTCGCAACAAGGAGTCCACAGGATGACCGGCGAGGAAAGGCAACCGGGCATGCGGACGCTCTCTACGTGGACGACCCGAAGGTGGCTCCGCGTGGGGGTGGCCGCGTCCCTGGTGGTTCTGGCGCTGCTCGGCGTCACGGGAGCATGGGTTCTGGCGCGTACCGCGGCCATCAGCGAAGATCTGGTGGACGTGCGCTCTCCCACGTTGACCACCGCGATCCGCCTCGAGGCGGCCATTCTCAACCAGGAGACCGGCATACGGGGTTACGGCCTCACCGGCACGCCCGCGTTCATCGACCCCTACCGGCGCGGGGTCGCCGAACAGCGGGAGAACGCCCGCCGGCTCGAAGCCCTGCTGGACGGCGACACCGCGGGGGAGAAGGACCTCAAGGACGTTCAGGAGGCCGTGGCGCGCTGGCAGAAGAGGATCGCCCGGCCGGTCGCCGCCGAACCGTCCGGCGCGCCTTCGGAGTTGGCGAAGGACCGGGCGACGGAGGGCAAGGAGTCCTTCGACCACGTGCGTACGGCCCTTGATCACCAGCAGGAGCGGCTGCGCGCGGAGCGCGCCCGGGTCAGGGACGACCTGATGGCCAACACCACCCTGCGCAACTGGGTGTTCTCCGCCATCGGCCTGGTCATCCTGCTGCTGACCGTGCTCATCTTCGAGGGACTGCGCCGCGGCATCAACCGGCCGCTCGAACAACTCGGCACCGAGGCCCGCACCATCGCCGGCGGTGACTTCGACCACCCCATCACCCCGACCGGACCCGCCGACCTGCGCCACCTCAGCGGCGAGATCGACTTCATGCGCCGACGCCTGGTGCGGGAGCTGGCCTTCAGTGAGGAGGCACGGCTGCGCCTCGACGCACAGGCCGCGGATCTGCAGCGCTCCAACGCCGAGCTGGAGCAGTTCGCCTACGTGGCCTCCCACGACCTGCAGGAGCCGCTGCGCAAGGTCTCCAGTTTCACCCAGCTCCTGCAGCGCCGTTACGCCGGACAACTGGACAGCCGGGCCGACCAGTACATCGACTTCGCGGTCGACGGGGCGAACCGCATGCAGACCCTCATCAACGACCTGCTGGACTTCTCCCGGGTGGGCCGGCTGCACCACGCCCACCAGAGTGTCGACCTCGACACCGTGCTGGAGCGGACGCTGTCCGCGCTGAGCGTGAGCATCGAGGAGTCCGAGGCGACGATCACCCACGATCCGCTGCCCACGCTGGTCGCCGATCCCACCCAGATGGGCATGCTCTGGCAGAACCTCATCGGCAACGCGGTCAAGTTCCGCAGGCCGGGAGTGACGCCGGAGATCCACGTCACGGCGGCCGAGGAAGGCGGGCTGTGGCGGTTCACCGTCACCGACAACGGCATCGGCATCGAAGAGGAGTACGCCGAGAAGGTCTTCGTGATCTTCCAGCGGCTGCACACCAAGGACACCTACTCCGGCAGTGGCATCGGCCTCGCGATGTGCAAGAAGATCGTGGAGTTCCACGGCGGCACCATCGGCGTCGACCCCGAGTACACGAAGGGCGCACGCATCACCTTCACGCTGGCGCCCGAACCGCCGGAGAACCACGGCCCCTCGACCCTGCCGGAGGCGACCCGCCGCACCGACGCGGAGCCCGCACGATGACCGCAGTCATGCCGGCCGCCCCGGACGGGCAGCTGTACCGGATCCTGCTGATCGAGGACGACCTGGGGGACGCCCTGCTCGTCGAGGAACTCCTCCACGACACCGGGCTCCGGGTCGAGCTGACCGTCCGTACGACGCTGAACGAGGCCCGCGCCGACCTGGCCGGCGGATCGGTCGACTGCGTCCTCCTCGACCTCCACCTGCCGGACGTGTCGGGCATCGACGCCGTCACCGCGGTCCGTGGCCTGGCCCCGCACACCGCGGTCATCGTCCTGACCGGGCTGTCCGAGGCCCAGGCGGGCGCGGACGCGATGGCCGCCGGAGCCCAGGACTATCTCGTCAAGGGCAAGGTCGACGGGGACCTGCTGCACCGCACGGTGCGCTACGCCGTCTACCGCAGCCGGACCGAGCGGACCAACTCCGAGGCCCAGGCCGCCCGGCTGCGGGCCGAGGAGAACGCCCGCCTCGAACGGGGTCTGCTGCCCCAGCCCATCCTCGACACCTCCACGGTCAGGGTGACCACCCGCTACCTTCCCGGCGCCGCGTGGGCGCTGCTCGGCGGGGACTTCCTGGACGTGGTGGAGGGCGAGGACGGGCTGCTGCACGCCGTCGTCGGGGACGTCAGCGGGCACGGCCCCGACGCGGCGGCGCTGGGCGTCTTCCTGCGCATCGCCTGGCGCTCGCTCGTGCTCGGCGGGCATCGCGGCAACGATTTGCTGCACCTGATGGAGCGCATCCTGATCGCGGAACGCGGCAGCCAGAACCTGTTCGCCACGTGCACGATCCTCACCCTCGACCAGGGCGCCGCCACCGCCACCCTCCACCTGGCCGGTCACCACGAGCCCCTCCTCACCACGGCGGACGGAACGCAGGAGCTGGCGGCCGCGCACGGCATCGCCCTCGGCGTCGTCCCGGGGCTGCGCAAGTGGCCGTCCACTGTCGTCCCGCTGCCGGCCTCCGGCGCCCTGACCCTGTACACCGACGGGCTGACCGAGGGGCACAACGGCGCGACCGGCGAGCGGCTCGGCGTGGACGGTTTGCTCTCGCTGATCGGGAACCTGCCGACGGCGGACCCGGAGGCCCATGTCGACCTGCTCATCGAGGAGACGAACGCGCTGAACGCGGGGCGGCACTCCGACGACCTCGCGGTGCTCCGCCTGGACTGGGGGAGCCGGCCGGGCCCCCGTGCGGGAGCGGGCCCGGTCCGTTCCGGTGTGACCTGACCCGACGGCCGCCGGGGCGCGGCTACTTGGACTCGACCCGGCCCCCCGCGTCGGGTCCCGTGGTCAGCGCCTCGGCGGCGGTCCGCCAGGTCGGTGCGCCGGGGTGGAACCGGCTGTGCAGGTAGGCCGCGGTGAGCCGGGCGACGGCGGCCACCCGTGCGGGGTTCTCGTCGGTGGTCTCGGCGGCGTCGTACCCGGAGATCCCGCCGAGGCCGTGCTCCGCTTCGAACAAGGTGAGCAGGGTCTTGGGGCCCGGTGCGAGCGTGTAGGGGTCGGCGTGCCAGTCAGGGCCCATGTCCGTGAAGTGCCGGGGGTCGTCCTTGTCGCCGGTGACGACCAGGGCGGGCGTGGTCATGGTGGAGAAGTCGACGGCCCCGATGACCGGCCACTGCGCGGCCGCGGGCCCGTTGTAGACGTCGCCGCCCCTGCCGGGCGGGGCGAGCAGCACGCCCGCCTTGATTCGGGGCTCCGCGAGTCGCACCAGCTCCCTGGTCTCGGGGTCGGTGAGACCGGCGCCCAGGAGGAGGGAGGCGGTGAAGCCGCCGAGCGAGTGCCCGGCGAGGGCGATCTTGTCGGGGTCGATGCGGCCCGCGAGCTGGGGCACGGCGTTCACGACGACGTCGAGCCGGTCGAGGATGTCGCTCATGTCCTCGGCGCGGGAGCGCCAGAAGTCGGGGGCTCCGGGGGCGTCGGCGACCAGCTCGGTCAGGGTGCGTGAGGTGAGGTGGGTGGGCTGGACGACGACGAACCCGTGGGCCGCCCAGCGCTCGGCGAGCGGGGCGTACCCGTGCAGTGAGGAGAGGTGGTTCGAGGGGCCGTGGCCGTGCGAGAGGAGGATGACGGGCAGGCCGGTTCCGGTCGCGGGTGCGGTGACGCGCAGCTGGAGGTCGACGGGGCGCCCGGGTATGGGCAGGACGACCGGGCTGAAGGACAGCACCGGAACGGTCGTGACCTGGACATCGGCAAGAGTGGATGTGCTCACGAGGTGGCTCCCTTTGGGTAACGCCTGCCGCCTTCCGGTCTCCTGGACCGGTGGCGGGCACGGCGGACAGGGGGTGCCGTTTCGGCTAAGCTGAAACGGAACGCCGCTCCACTTAGTATCCGGAGCGCTGTTCCGTTTTGTCAATCGGCATCGATCGATGTCGACCGACGCCTGTCGATGGGAAAGGGGTGCGTGGTGGCCACCGATGGCCGTGCGGAAGCGGTGACGGAGGACGGTGCGGGGGAGAGCGGTACGGGGGAGAGTGGTACGGAACCGACCCCGCCCCGGGGCAAGCGGGCGGACGCCCAGCGGAACCGGCAGACGGTGCTCGACGCTGCGGCGGAGGTGTTCGTCACGGCCGGGGTGGACGCGCCGATCCGGCAGATCGCGGCTCGGGCGGGCGTCGGAATGGCGACGATCTACCGGCACTTCCCGACCCGGGCGGATCTCGTCACCGCCGTCTACCGCCATCAGATCGAGGCGTGCGCACAGGCCGGTCCGAGCCTGCTGGCCGGCGCGGACTCACCGTTCGACGCGCTCCGCCAGTGGATCGATCTCTTCGTGGACTTCCTGGTCACCAAGCACGGGCTCGCCGACGCCCTGCAGTCCGACAGCGACCGCTTCGCCGCGCTGCACGCCTACTTCCTCGACCGGCTGCTGCCCGTCTGTGCCCAGCTGCTCGACGCCGCGGTCGAGTCCGGCGACATCCGGTCCGGCACGCAGCCCTACGAGCTGATGCGTGGGATCGGCAATCTCTGCGTCGGGCGGGACAACGACCCCCGCTACGATCCGCGCCGCCTGATCGCCCTTCTCCTCCGGGGGCTTCAGGGGTCCTGACGCCGGCGCGCGGCGTCACGTATCGGCGCGGGTACTTCTTCCGGACGGCAGTGGCCGCCGGTCACGACCAGCCGGGGTTCTCCGTCAGCGCGATCACCGCGGTGATCCGCTTGCCCACGGGCTCG
The DNA here is from genome assembly GCF_055591085.1 of Streptomyces sp. NPDC041713. NCBI lineage: Bacteria > Bacillati > Actinomycetota > Actinomycetes > Kitasatosporales > Streptomycetaceae > Streptomyces > Streptomyces sp. NPDC041713. The sequence goes on along the minus strand of NZ_JBVIZY010000011.1, from coordinate 89,068 downwards.
CGGTGCACCGAGAAGCTCTGGCACAGGGCCATGACGATCTCGAGCCCGTGCTGTCCCACCCGGCTCGGATCCGGCGGCAGGATGAGGGGCAGAGCCGTGCTGCTGTCCCACACGCTCACCTCGATGGCGTCGCCCTGCACGTCCAGGGTCAGCAGCGACGGCCCCGGCGCGTACTTGCGGGCGTTGGTCACCAGCTCGCTGACCACCAGCTCCACCATGCCGACCGCCCGGCCGGACACGGGAAGACCGTGCACGGACTGCGCGTCCGCCAGGAAGCCGCGGGCCAGATCGCGGGCGGCACCGATCTCCTCGCTGTCCTCGAACGCCGCAGACACCGATAGGAACTCGCTCACCAGCGACTCCCGGTCGCCCTCGCCCGCCGCCCGGTCACGGACGGCCTTGTCATCCAAGCACTCCTGTTTCACAGGACCCCGCCTACCCGGAAATCGTCGGGACAGTGGTCTCGGCACGAGGTGATTTTCACGGGTTTTCTCGCTCCCTCCGCGGAGCCCCGCCCCTCCGCCCGCATCGGCCGGATGCGGCCCTGTTCATCGCGCGGGAACGCCAATAGCCTGTGCGACTCTCGCGTACCGGTCTCGCGTACCGGCGCGTTCTGGGGGGTCTCGTGAACGGTCTCCGTGCGGTCATCGTCTGCCTCGTGCTCGCCTGTACCGCTTCGGTGTCGCCGGCCGTCGCCGCGACCCCCGGCTGGTCGGCGCTCCCGGTACCGGCGGCCGCCCCGCCCGTGACGGTGTCCGATCTCGCCGCCCGCGATCCGGCCGAGGCGTGGGCGACGGGGTACGAGCACACCGCCGACGGCCTGCTGCCGATGCTGTACCGGTGGAACGGCACGGCGTGGAGCCGGGACACGACCTTCCCGGGGGCCGGTGAGCCGGGCTGGCTCGGCAGGGTGCAGTTCGTCGGCGACGAGATGTGGGTCCTCCACAACCACGCGGGGGAGGGGGAGATCCTGCGCCGGTCGGCGGGCGCGTGGCGCACCGTCCCGCTGCCGCGGACCCTGTGGACCTACCAGGACTTCGCCGCGGTGCCGGGTGCCGCATGGGTGGTCGGCGAGGACGACACCGGTCTGAAGGTGCTGCACTACGACGGTTCGGGCTGGACGGCCCAGTCGACTCCGGACGGCGTGCTCTACCTGATGGGGATCACCGCGCGCACGGCCACCGACGCCTGGGCGTGGGCCGACACCGACACCGGCCCCGCGATCCTGCGCTGGGACGGCACGGAGTGGCGGGACGCGAAGGTGCCGCTGCCGTCCAACAGCAACGTGCACACGATCCTGCTCGAACCCACCGGACGGGCCACGATCGGGGGCAGCCAATACGTGGACGGGTCGGCCCGCACGTACCTGATGACCTGGGACGGGCGCGCCTGGCGCACCAGCTATCCGCCGCTGGGCGACACCTACACGGAGGCCATAGTGCGCGGCCCGGACGGCGCTCTGTGGCTGCCGGTGCGCAGCGACCGCGCTTTCCGGTCCCGGTACGCGCGCCTCGACGGTGACCGCACCACCTTCTCGTACGGACCGAAGCGCACCAACGCGATCGACGTCGCCCCGCGCGCGCTGGCGAGGACCGGGACCTCCCTGCTGTCCTTCGGCACCGTCGAGATCTACGGCTCGAAGCCCAACCTGATGAGCGAGCGGCTGGGAGGCCGACCATGATGCGAAGACTTCTCGTCGCGGCCCTCGCCGTCGCCCTGACCGTCGTGACCGTCCTCGCCTCGGCCGCGGCGGAACCCCGGACCTGGCGGCACGTTCCGGTCCCGGCCCAGGTGCGCCCGCAGGCCGGGCTGAACGAGGCCGTGGCGTTCGGAGCGGACCGGGCGTGGGCGGTGGGCACCGACGCGGTGGGGCGCGAGGCGCCGGGCTTTCCGCTGCTGCTGCGCTGGGACGGAACGAACTGGCGGCGCCAGTCACTGCTCGGCACCCGGTGGCAGGGGGAGCTGCTCTCCATCGCCGCGACCTCACCCACCTCGGCCTGGGCGGCGGGCCGTGACGCGGCGGGCGCCGCCCGTCTGCTCCGCTTCGACGGCAAGGCCTGGCACGAGAGCGTGCCGCCGGTCGGTACCGTCCTGACCAGGGTCTTCGCGGGTGGCGGCGAGACCTGGCTGATGGGTTCGCGCGGCGGCGCGCAGGTACTGTTGCGCCGGGCCGGGGGCAGCTGGCAGGACGTGCCGGTGCCGCCGGGGGCCGTGTACGGGCTGCACGTCCTGGCGGCGGACGACGTCTGGGCCGCGGGCGACACCGCGTCGGGCGCCGCCGTGTCGCACTGGAACGGGCAGGCGTGGCAGCAGAACATCGTGGACGGATTCCCGCGCTCGTCGGTGGGCAGCGTCCTCGCGGTCTCGCCGACGGAGGTGTGGGCGGGCGGCACGGCCGGTTTCGTCGGCGGCCCGCCGGGCAAGCCGATCCCGCCCCTGCTGGTCCGCTGGGACGGGACGTCGTGGAGCCATGTGGACGTCCCCACCGACTTCGGCTCGGTCAGCTCCCTGACACCCGCCGCCTCCGGCGGCCTGGGCTGGGTGTCGGTGGCCCGCTCGCAGAAGCTGGGCGCGCCCGGGACCTTCCCGCCGATCGTGCCGGGGCCGGACTTCCTCGCCTGGGACGGGCAGTCGTTCACCCCGTACAGCGAACCGGCGGTGGCGGGGGAGGGCGAGTCCTCGATGCTGCGCCTCGCACCGGTGCCGGGCACGGAGTCGGTGTGGTCGGTGGGCAGGGCGGACGGCCCCGAGGGCACGTTCGCGCCGCGCATCCTGCGGTTCGAGTGAGAGCGGGGGCCTGTTCGGCGGATCGAGGCGTACGGGAGTGACGCACGCACCCCGGTCCGCCGGAATCCCGGGACGACGGCCGCCGGCACGACGGGGCAACCCGCCCCGCGGCGCGCGGCGCCGTCGAGGGGCGCGCGGGGACGTCGCCGTGTACTCCGGGGTGCGCCCGGGCAGGTAGCACCGCAACGGTCGCGGCGCGACGGGCCGCGGCCCGGGACGGCAGGAGGAGTCGGAGATCATGGCACAACACACGGCCCGGGAATGGGAGTTCACCGACGACCGGAACCACCTGGTCAGGACCGCGCGCCGCCCGTCCCGGCCGGTCGCCTACCTGCCGACCGGCGCGGCGCTGCACGACCACGGCATAGGGCTGGCCGGACTGTTCGGTTCCGCGCACGACGATCCGGCCGTGCCCGACCCCGCGAAGGCCGGCAGCCTCCCGATCGCGGACCTGCCCTACTTCGGCGCGGGCTCGGCGCTCGACCTGGACGCCCTCCTCGCTGCCGACCCGGACCTGATCGTGGCGCTCACCTACGGCACCGGCCAGGTGTACGGCATCGACCCGGAGGCGGCCAAACACCTGGAGGAACAGGTGCCGTTCGTGGTGCTCGACGTCGGCGGCGGGCGCAGCCTCGCCGGGATCAGGGACCGGCTCACCGCACTCGCCCGCAGCCTGGGCGCAGAGCCGCAACCCGAAGCCGATGCCGAACTCGCCGCAGCGGAGCGGCGGTTGACGGACGCGGCCGCGGGCCCCGCACGGCCGCGCGTCCTCGCCCTCTCCCCGGCGGGGCCCGACTCCGTCCACCTGGCGCGGCCGTACGCCTGGCCGGACCTCGCCGCGCTCGCCGGTGCCGGGGTCGGCCTCGTGGACCCGGAGCCGGGACAGGGCGCCAACTGGTCCACCACGGGCTGGGCGGAGGCGGCCGCACTGGAGCCCGACATCGTCCTCACCGATGTGCGCAGCAACGCCGCGGTGCTGGGCGACGCCTTCGGGCCGGGCGTCCCCGTCCTGCCGTGGAACCCCGAACTGCCGCCCAGCGCACGGGAACACGCCCGCTACCTGACCCTGATCGCCGAGGCCCTGGAGGCAGCGCAACCCCTGCGTCCCTGACCCGGCACGCCGAGCCACGGTGCCGGGTGAAGGCCCGCACCGGGTGTGCCGATGTGCCTCGGGCGGCACGTACCGTTGATCCATGACGCGAGTGCTGCACATCACCGAGCGTGCCCTGTGGGACGCCGCCCGGGAATCGGGGACGTACGAGAGGTCGACGCGCGGGAAGACGCTGAACGAGGTGGGCTTCATCCACTGCTCGACGGCGGCCCAACTGCGCGGCGTCGCCGAGTTCCTCTACGGCGACTACGACGGCCCCGACGAACTCGTGGTCCTCACCATCGACAGCGACCGCCTCACGGCTCCGCTGCGTTACGAGGCCGCCGAGCCCGGAGGCGCCGAATTCCCGCACATCTACGGCCCGTTGCCGGTCGACGCGGTGACGGAGGTGTCCCCGTGGCCGTCGTCACCGGGCGTCGGTGCTGGGGGCACACCCGTGGCGGCACCCTACGACCCGGAGGAGGCGGACGGCTCCTCTCCCGAAGGGCGGTCCGCGAGGTAGTCGTGCAGCTGGGCCGCTCCCTCCAGCATGGCCCGCGCCCGCAGGTTCAGTGCTCTCTCGCGCTGCGCCAGGGCCGTACGGAGTGCGCCGACGCCGCCGCTGCGCCGCAGGTCGTCGAGGACCGGGCGGATCTGCGGCAGCAGGTGGTGGCTCTGTCGGAGCAGGTGGACGATGCGGGCGTCCCGGACGTCGGCGGGGAGGTAGGAGCGGTAGTGCGTGCCCAGATCGCGCGACGGCGTCAGGAGCCCGGCGGCCTCCCACACCCGCAGGGCCGACGTGCGTACGCCGAGGTGGGCGGCCACCTCACCGATGCGCAGCCGGGTACGCGGCAAGGGCGGTGCGGACGGCCCGTCCTCCGCGACGGCCCGCAGCGCCTCCCCGGTCGCCCGCAGGGATCCGCGCTGCTCGTGCAGCTCGGCGTGGCCGGCGTCCAGCAGCGCCAGCGCCCCCGGCACGTCACCCGCGTGCACGGCCCGCATGACCGCCCGCGCCGCGCCCGAACCGTACCCGCGGGCCAGGGACCGGTAGGCGACCAGCGCCGCCCGGTGTCCCGCGTCGAACCTGCGGTACCCGGCGGGGGAGCGCGGGGCGGCCGGCAGGATGCCCGCGTCGGCGTAGTTCCGGATCTGCTGCGGGGAGACGCCGACCGTACGGGCCAGATCGACGGACCGGAGCGCGCCGGCGCCGGGTGTGGAGTCCTTGTCGACGGTGCCGCTCGGAGCGTCCTTGCCCGCTCCCGCGCTCCCGGCGACCGCCCCCGCCCGTCGCCCCGTGCTCTGATCGCTCATCGGTGACCCTCCCGGCGACGTTCTCCCGGCCGGTCGGTACCGGGGCTGCATCACGTCCCCGGAATCCTATGAGCAAGGTCGTGGTGTGCCGCAGTGCGGTGCGCTCCCCCCCCACGGGGCCACGAGGTCGGGCCGGGCCCGCTCACTCACTCCCCTCCGAGCGGCGAGCGCGCAGTGTCCGTACCTTGTTGCGATTGCCGCAGTGTTCCATCGAGCACCAGCGGCGGCGGCCGGGGCGGGAGGTGTCGACGTAGATCAGGGCGCAGTTCTCGGCCGAGCACATCCGGATGCGGTGGGCGAACGGGCCGGTCAGCAGGTCCACGGCGTCGCACGCGACCGTGGCGAGCAGCCGGGTGCCGTCGGCGCCGTCCGCCCAGCCCCGCTCGCCGCCCGGCGCGATCGTGGGGATCAGCGGAGCGTGGGCGGCCGCCTCGTTCAGGGTGTCGATGTCGGACGGTTCGGCGGCGCCGCCCGAGGCTCGCGCGGTCGCCACGCGGAACAGCGCGTCGCGCAGTCGCCGGGCGGATGCCACCTCCGCCCCGGTCACCTTCAGCGCGGGCGTCGGCGTCAGACGCGACCGCTCCGCCCACGCCACCAGATCGCCGGGAGCGTGCAGCACCTCGTAACGCCGGAACTCGCCCGGGCCTCCGGTGGTCAGCAGCTCCAGGCTGAGCGTGCCGGGGTCGAAGCGGTACGTGGAACCGCTGCGGGAGCGCATCGTGATGCCGGTGGGTTCCATGTAACCAATATAAGAGGTTACGTACCCTCGGCCGAGGTCCGGGTCCGGCGGCCGGGGCGCCTGGCTGGGGCGCGCGGTCGGGTCCGGGGCGGTCCTAGACTCTCGGCATGGTCGACACTCTGCTGACGCAGCTCAGCGCCGGAAAATACCTGCTGGTCAGCAGCTACCGGAAGGACGGCACCCTGGTACCGACCCCGGTCTGGGTCGTCGCGGACGACGACGGGCTCGGGATCTGGACGCCCGGCGACTCGTGGAAGGTGAAGCGGATCCGCCGCCGCGCGGACGTCATGGTCGGACCGTGCGACCGCCGGGGCAACCCCACCGGCGAGCAGGTGCCCGCCACCGCTGAGATCTGCGAGCCGGACGTCACCGCCCGCTACCGAAGCCTCATCCTGCACAAGTACGGAATACTCGGCTTCCTCACCCTCTTCGGCAGCCGCGTCCGGCGCGGCCTGGACGGCACCGTCGGCATCCGTATCACCCTCACACGCTGAGGGCGGCGGGCGCCGCCGTCTCGGCGCGGAAGGCGACCACCGTCTCGCGGGCGTGCCGCAGGCCCATCCGCCCGAAGTCGGCCTCCAGCTCGGCCAGTTCGGCGAGTGTCGCCTCCCGGTCCCGCCCGAGCCTCGCCCGGGACTTCGCCAGGCCGAGCCGCGAAAGCGCCGAGCCGCGCGGTTCGCCCATCGCGTCGAACTCCGCCAGTGCGACGCCGTACGTCTCCTCCGCCTGCGCGTAACGCCCGGCGCGGTAGAGGACGTTGCCGCGCATCTTGTGGTTGTAGGCCAGCGCGCTTGCCAGGTTCATCGCGCGGCACACCACCTCGGCCTCGGACAGCAGCTCCAGCGCCCGGTCCGGTTCGCCCCGCAGCGACAGCACGTCGGCCACGCCCCGCAGCGACCAGGCGCGCCCGCGCGCGTCGTCCGCGTCGGTGGAGATCCGTACCGACTCCTCGAACAGCTCCAGAGCCTTCGCGTGGTCGCCGCGGTTGCGGTGCATCTGCGCTATCCCGGTCATCGCCCACACCATGTGCCGCGCCTCACCGTGCGCCCGCCCCTGCTCCAGCAACTCCTCGTGGAGCGCGGCGACGGCCGCGTAGTCCCCCTGGATGCGCCCCGTCTCGGCGAGCCCCGCGAGCGCGTACCCGTGCGCGAGCCGGTCGCCGCCCCTCCTGGCCAGCTCGACGGAGTGCGCGAGGAGCCGACGGGCCAGCGGCAGCGCCCCGCACTGGCGCGCGAGAGTGCCGCCGCTCCACAGTGCCCAGGCCATCGGGCCCGCCTCCCCGGTGGCGCGGGCGCTGCGGTAGCTCTGCCGCCACGCCGCGCCCGCGTCGTCGACCCGGCCGAGGCGCCGGTTCGCCTCGGCGAGCGCGAGGGCGGCCCGCGCCCGCTCGGCGGGGCCGTCCGCCCGGGCGAGCGCGCGCCGGGCTGTCGCGCGCACGTCCTCGTACGAGGAGTTGACGGTCAGCTCCGAGCCCAGTTCGCCCTGGTACTCCGGCGCGAATGCCTTGACGTCCATGGATCCGAGGCCTCTCGATCGGTGGCGATGTGACGTGATCAAGAAGCTACGAGCCGGGACGGGGGCGGCGAATCCCTCCCGCTACGGGTCATCGAGTACGACTCGAGTGCTACACAGGGGGACCGTGATCAACCTCGGGACGTACGGGACGCGGGCGGCCGGACGCCGTCAGGAAGCGCTCTGCTCCTGCGAAGCGTCCTGCTCCTGCTGGCCGGGTCCCGACTGCTGGGCGGTCGCGGTCTGCTGGGCCGTGGCCGTCTGCAGGGCGCTGATGCACGCGCCGATCGCCTGCTGGAGGTCTTCGAGGCGGCGCACCATGTCGTCCTCGTAGATGTCGTCGATCTCCTCCACGTCGTCGAACGTCAGCTCCTCGAAGACCTTTGTGGCCTTCTGCAGGCTGCTGTAGAACTTCGCGCGCCGCTCCTGCACGCGCAGCTCCGGGTCGCTCTGGACGGTCTGCGCGACCATGTCCCTGACCGTGTCGTACGCCTCGCGCGCCCACTCGCCGGACTCCTCGCCGTCGTCCAGCTCGTCGATGAGGGACAGATGGCGCTCGGCCTCCTCGCGCAGCTCGGCCGGTGCGTCGATCATCTGCCCTGCGGGCGTCTTGACCTGGCCCTTCTCCACGATCTGGCGGACGTAGCCGACCCGGTCGCCCGCCTTCGCCTCGGCCGCCACGGCCTTCTTGAGGTCGTCGGTGCGGACGATGTCGCGGACCAGCTCGGTGCGCAGGGCCGGGTCCTCGTCGAGGCGGTCCATCAGGGCCTTGCGGGCCGCTTCGGCGGTGCCGGGGTCGGCGAGGATGGCGGCGCGCAGCGCGGTGGGGTTCTCCGCGACCTCCAGGGCCTTGGTGGGGCGGATGCCCTCGGCCTCGGCCGCCTCGGAGATCGCCTCGCCGCGCTGGGTGAGGGCGCTGGAGCGGGCGGTGTAGTACGACAACCAGACGTCGGCGTCGGGGAGTTCGACCTCCATGCCGGGGGAGAGCGCCTCGAAGTGCGGCACCATTCCGTCGTCGGCGGCCTTGTCCCAGGCCTTGTAGTAGCGCATGACGCGGTCGGCCGAGCAGCCGGCCAGCTCGGCGAACGCCTTGGCCGAGACCTTGGGCGTCTCGTCGGCACCCTGCCCGCCCGGCCGCACGCTGCGGGCGACCTTGAGGCCGAAGGCCCAGCCGCCGGTGCGGGCGTAGACACCGAAGTCACGGGCGTCCTCGGCGATCAACTCCGCCGCGTCGGGCTCCGCGGACCACATGGCTTCCTCGGGGGCGGCGCCGGCCTCGGAGGCGGTGGCATCCTCGGAGGGGGAGAAGGCTACGGTCACGGGGGTTCTCCTGGGTGTCACGGGCGTACGGAGGTTGACGCAATACCTTATCTCTCCTATTGGGATGGTTTGCGCGTGAGTTGGCGTGCTCCTGTGACTGCTGCCGGGCACCCGCACTCCTCCCGGCCACCTGTGACTGCTGCCGCTCACCCGTGACTCCTCCCGGTCGCCGCCAGGATCGCCGTCGTGCCGGGGCGGCCGCTCGCATAGGCTGCCCGGATGAGCATTCTGGATGACGCCCGCCCGGGCATGAACCCCGAGATCCGGCCGCAGGACGACCTCTTCGGCCACGTCAACGGCGTGTGGCTGGACACCGAGAAGATCCCCGATGACCGCTCCAGCTGGGGCCCCTTCGTGCAGCTGGCCGACACCGCAGAGCAGCAGGTCAAGACGATCATCCAGGAACTGGCGGCGCAGGCGGCGGCCGATCCCGCGGCGGCCTCCGAGGACGCGCGCAAGATCGCCGCGCTCTACGCCTCCTTCATGGACGAGGAGACCGTCGCCGCCCGCGGCCTGGCGCCGGCCCAGCCCCTGATCGACGAGGTCGCGGCGCTGCGGGACACCCGGGAGCTCGCCGCCTTCCTCGGCCGCTTCGAGCGCGTCGGCGGCTCCGGCCTCTTCGGTTCGTACATCGACACGGACGACCGCGACTCCGACCGCTACCTCTTCAACGTCCTCCAGGGCGGGCTCGGCCTGCCCGACGAGTCGTACTACCGCGAGGAGAAGTTCGCCGAGATCCGCGAGAAGTACCTCGCCCACCTCACCGAGCTCCTCACCCTCGGCAAGCACACGGACGCCGCGGGCGCCGCACGGACCGTCCTCGCGCTGGAGACGCGGCTCGCCGAGGGGCACTGGGAGCGGGCCGAGACCCGTGACGTGCAGAAGACCTACAACCTCACCACCCTCGACGAACTGACCGCGCTGGCACCGGAGTTCGACTGGCGCGGTTTCGTCATCGGACTCGGCGGCTCGGACGCCACCATCGCCGAGACCTGCGTCCGCCAGCCGTCCTACCTCGCCCACCTCTCCACGGTCCTCGCCGAGGTGCCGATGGAGCAGTGGCGGGACTGGGCGATGACGCGGGTGCTCCGCGCCTGCGCGCCGTACCTGTCCGACGAGTTCGTCCGGAACAACTTCGAGTTCTACGGCCGCACGCTGAACGGCACCCCCGAACTGCGCGCCCGCTGGAAGCGCGCCGTCGCCCTCGTGGAGGGGGCGATGGGCGAGGCCGTCGGCAAGGAGTACGTCGCGCGGCACTTCCCGCCGTCCTCCAAGGCGATCATGGACGACCTCGTCGCCAACCTCCTCGAGGCCTACCGCCAGTCGATCGCCCGCCTGGACTGGATGACCGACGAGACCAAGGAACGGGCGTACGAGAAGCTCGCCACGTTCCGCCCCAAGATCGGTTATCCGGACACCTTCCGCGACTACTCCGCGCTGGAGGTCTCGGCCGACGACCTGCTCGCCAACGCGCAGGCGGCCGCCGCGTTCGAGACCGACCGGCAGGTCGCCAAGGTCGGCGGGCCGGTCGACCGCGACGAGTGGTTCATGCTGCCGCAGACCGTCAACGCGTACTACAACCCGGGCACCAACGAGATCTGCTTCCCCGCGGGCATCCTGCAGAAGCCGTTCTTCTCGCCCGACGCCGACCCCGCGGAGAACTACGGCGGCATCGGCTCGGTCATCGGCCACGAGATCGGCCACGGCTTCGACGACCAGGGCGCGCAGTACGACGGCCAGGGCAACCTGAACGACTGGTGGACCGCCGCCGACAAGACCGCCTTCGAGGCGAAGTCGAAGGCGCTCGTCGAGCAGTACGACGGCTTCTCGCCGCGCAACCTCCCCGGCGAGTCCGTCAACGGCTCGCTGACCGTCGGCGAGAACATCGGCGACCTGGGCGGCCTGACCATCGGCCACACCGCGTACCTCATCTCGCTCGACGGGGCGCCGATGCCCGAGAGCGACGGCCTCACCGGCTCGCAGCGGCTCTTCATGAACTGGGCGTACTGCTGGCGCGCGAAGCGCCGCACGGAGCAGGAGCAGCAGTACCTCACCATCGACCCGCACTCGCCGCCGGAGTTCCGCGCCAACATCGTGCGCAACCTCGACGAGTTCCACGAGGCGTTCGGCACGGCGAAGGGCGACGGGCTCTGGCTCGACCCCGCGGAGCGCGTGCGGATCTGGTGACGCGCCCGCAGTGATACGCACGCGGTGGCGTCGCGGGGGCTTGCCCCGCGGCGCCACCGCGTCGTTCAGACGGTGAGAGCCGTCTGCGGCCCCGCGACGGGGGCGAGGTCGTGACGGATGTACCACTCCACGGAGAACAGCCGCTCCCGCTCGCCTTGCGGCAGAGCGGCGACGATCCCCGGCAGGGCTCCCCGCTCCACCTCACTGCGGTGCGCAAGGACCGCGGCGAGCTTCCGCTCCAGCCAGGCGCCGACGTCCACGGCCGACGTGACCTGGTCGTCCGGCACGGCGTACACCGCCTTGCGCGCGCCGGCCACGTCGCCGAGGGCCGCCACGGCCGAGGCCGGGAACGTGGCCAGGTAGAGGGCGTCCGGCTGCCAGGGCTCACCGGCGTCCGGATAGAGCTGTCCGAGCCCGGCGGCCTGGGCGGCGAGCACGGTGATCCGGTGGGTGTGCACGTGGTCCGGGTGCCCGGTTTCCCTGATGATTGAGCGTGTTCAGGCACCAGGGGAGGCGCAGGTTGAGTACGTGGCATGTGGTGCGGGTACCGGATCCAGAGCGGTGGGGGACGCTCCCAGTTGGTGGTGTGCTGGGGGTACAGGACCTGCCGACGGCGGTGTCCCACATCCGGTTGATGCCGGGGGACCCTGTATTCGTACGACCGGACGGCATGGTTGATTCGGGCCTGCTGGATTTTGTCCGCTCCAAGGAATTCCGGAACCTGGAACGGGAATCCAAGCGAAATTACGCGACGGATATTCGCATTCTTCTTGACTTCCTGTCTTCGCGCGGGGTGTCGTGGCAGCGGGCGACCGAGCAGGATCTCGCGGACTTCCGTGACTGGCGGTGCCGAGCTCAGGAGAACCCCCAACGGGTCGGTGGTACGAAGTGGAACCGTGAGGCGGCGGCGTTCACCAAGCTGTTCAAGTGGGGCAAGGTCTATCCTCTGCCGGTAGACGTGTCTCGGCGAGAGGACCGGGCCGCAGACTCGGTCAGTGCGCGGGTGTCGTGGCTGACGCCGCGGACATGGGGCCTGTGGTCGGACGTCGGGCTGCGCGGCCACACCCGGGCTGGGGTGGCGGCGCCGGGGTGGGATTCGCGGACGGAGATCCGCAACACCAGTTTCGTGCAGCTTCTGCTGAGTTCGGGCCTGCGTCGGCAGGAGGGTGGTTCGCTGCTGACGTTCGAGTTGCCGACCCAGCACCTGCGGCACGGCCGCTACTTGCATGGCCGGATCGCGGGCGCGGTGACGAGGGCGAAGAACACCCGCACGTTCTACGCATCCAGGGACGCTGTCGGCCAGGTCGAGGCGTATGTCCAGTCGGAGCGGGCCTGGGCCGTTCAGCGGGCCCAGGCTGCGGGCTGCTACGACCGGCTGACGACGATGCGGCTGGTCACGAGCGTGACACGCGGGATCAAGCCGAAGGTGGAATGGGTGGACGCCCACGGCGTCGTCGGCGGGCAGGAGCTGAGCCTCTTGGGCTGGCGCGAGCGACGGTCGTTGTTTCTGGAAGGGCCGGACGGGCCGGAGCCGGCTTGGTTGTGGCTGACTGAGCAGGGCCTGCCCATGGAGCCGGATCGCTGGAACGGCGTGTTCAGGAACGCGAACCTGCGCTGCGAGAATGTCCTGCTCAACGAGGAGGAACGGAAGGTCGACCGGAACTTCCGGTTGTCGAACGTCCGCGGCAAGAGCCCATACGCCACCCCACATGCCGCCAGGCATTCCATGGCGCTCTACATGCTGATCCTGCTGAACGAGCTGTTCGAGTCCCGGTACGGTCTGACGAAGGCGGACCTGCGTGACTTCGCCATGCTGTTCGGCGATCCGTGGTGGTTGGTGAAGACCCTCCTGGGGCACTCCGACGTGGAGACCACGAAGCGGCACTATCTCGCACCCGTTTCGCACCTGCAGATGGAGTCCATCCTGGCGGCCGCGGAGACCACTGCCGACGGCCAAGACGTCGAAAGCCTGGACGACGTCTTCGCGCGCCTCGCTCGGGAGACGCAGGGCATCCAGGACATTGACAGCCTCCTCGAGGTGGCTTCGTGAGCCCCCGCGGGCGTCGTGCTGCCCGGCCGCCATCTGGACACCGCGCCGAGGCCCCGCTGGCTCAAGGCACACTTGTGGTGACCGTACTGAACAAAGCTGGCCACGCGAAGGAATTCGACTTTGCGCAGTTGGCCGTAGCTGCGCCGATGCAGCAGTCCCTGGCTGTCCTTTTCGCCGCCCAGTCCGCCCGGTGGACGAGCCACGGAACAGCGGAGAGTACGTGGAAGAAACTGCATCTGTTCGCGCGGTTCCTGTCCGAGCTGGAGAGACCGCCGCCGGACTTGGATGGCTTGACCGTGGCCATGCTCAAGCGTTGGCGCACGCGGCACATCGGTTCCAGCGCGGGGCGGAACACGCTGCAGCTCGTCCGTGCCCTGCTCTGGCGGGATCCGCGACTGGCTGACGGACCGGTGGCCGAGGAGCTCGCCCGGCGCATTCCCAGCTCCAGTCCGAGTAAGCAGTCGTACGACGAGGAGGAGCGAGAACGGGTGCGGCTGGCCGCGCAGAAGCAGTTCCGGGCGGCCCTGCTACGGATTCGGGACAACTCTGAGCTGCTGCATCAGTGGCGGTCCAGCACGCTCGATGAGGGCAGCCGTGAGTGGCGGATTGGGCAGATCCTCGACGAGGTCGCCCGCACTGGTGACGTCCCTCGCAAGGTCGGCCCGCAGGGCAGAGTCTTCATGAGGAACCATCGTCTCCTGGGCGGGAGGAATCCCGAGGTCACCTGGGGGCGGTTGTTCCTCACCCGCGGCGAGCTGACGGCGCTGGCCGTCCTCCTTACGGACAGGTTCGGATGGAATCTGTCCGTCTATGACCGCATGCCCATGCCCACCACTGCGCCCGCAGTGGCAGAGACAGCAGCCAAGACCTACCAGGTCCAGATCGAGAAGCGCCGCCGGGGCGGCGGACGTTGGTACTCAACGGAGAACATCACCGACTCCGGGGCCGGCTCTCGCGGGCGGCTGATCGCCCAGGCCCTGGAAGCGACCGAGCACGGCCGTCATCTGGCCGCGCGCTTGGCCCCAGGCACTGATCTGCTGATGGTCGCCCGCACAGGCCGGATCGGTCAGGAGCACCAGGACCTGGATCGTCCTATGCCGGTCGGTCCGCTCGCCTTCGGCGTCTCGGGCACCGACGGCAGGCGGTGGGCGCGGGCACACCAACTGGGCGGATCGCCGTTCCAGCGGACGCGCAGGACGACGGTGACTCGCGAAGGCCGCCCGTTGCAGCAGGCGCAGGGGACACACGAAAGCGTCTACGTCTTGCCGGACAAGCACGTCCAACGAGCCGCCCAGAGCGTCATCGCAGACGGAGCGGCCGAGGCCCTGGAACAGGCCCAGGACGTCGTGTTCAGGGGCAGCCTGAATCCAAGGCGAGTGCCCGGGCACCAAGAAACGGCAACGGCCGACTGCGAGGACGCAACGGCCAGTCCCTGGCCGGCCGCGGACGGCGACTGCGGGGCGGACTACCTACTCTGTTTGGCCTGTCCCAACGCTCACGTTCACCCTGGCCACCACCCTCGCCTGGCCCATCTGCACCAACGCCTCCTCAGTCTGCGATCCGCACTGCCCGAGAACCTCTGGAACAGGCACTGGCAAGATCACCTGCTCCGGCTGGACGACCTGCGCAGCAAGTTGGGCCCGACGGCCTGGAGTGCCGCCCTGGGCCAGGTCGACGAGGGCGACCACCTCGTCATTAATCTCCTGCTGGAAGGGAACCTCGCTCCATGACCAGCGCCCTCGGCCTCCAGGACGACCCCTACACCTTGCCCATGCCCGCAGGCGACACACTCGTGGTGCTTCCTCAGTGGATTCGGCCCGGCAATTCGCACCACAACGCGCGTTTCCGGGACGCGCTGTGGCCGCTGGCACCGCTTATCGACAACCCAGGGGTGGACCTCACCGCGATCAACTGGGAGAAATGCCCACGAGACCTCCACGGCCAGGTGAAACTCGCCGCCTGGACCATGATTAACGGGCGACTGCGATCCACGTATCTACAGACCCGCGGTGCACGGGCCCGAGCTCGCCGCTCCGCCGGCGTGCTTCAGGTCACCTGCCGTGAATGGATGCGGCTGGCCCGCTGGCTTCACACGCATGGGATCACAGATCTCGCTGAATGCGACACCGTCGCATGGCGGCGGTACATTGCCCAGCGCTGGACGGACAGGAGCAGCCGGACAGAAGCCGAGATGGTCCTCGGGCGGCTGACCGACCTGTGGCTGTTTGACCAGCTCAGCGCACGTCCTGCCGGAATCGACCGTCCCCCGTGGGACACCGAGGGCGCCGACGACTTCCTTCCCCCAGCCGGCACCGCCAGTGCCGGGGCCGAGAACTCGACCGAGCCGCTCGATCCTCAGGTCATCGGACCCCTGCTGGTCTGGGCCATCCGCATGGTCGAAGACTTCGCCGACGACATCCTGGCCGGGTGGGCTGAACACTGTCGCCTGCGATCTCTCGCCACCACGAACCGGACAACGCTCTCTGGGCGAGTCGCACTGGAGGCTCTGGTGCTGCCCCTTCTGCACGAAGGAGCCCAGCTGCCCGCCATGGGGAGGCAGGGGACCCGCAAACTCGCTCGCGCCTACCTTGCCGGCACAACCGGATCTAGCCTCGCCCAGGTCGACCGGCTGAATGTACGGCACGGGCTCACCTCGCTCGCCGCCCAACGGCCTGGCCCCTGCCCCATGCAAGTACCGATCACCGGCCGGATCAAAGGAAGCCCCTGGCGCGAACGCCTTGATTACCACGAAGCCGCCGAATTGATGCGGCATCTCGGAACCGCCGCCTTGGTGATATGCCTATACCTGACGGGAATGCGTCCGCAGGAAGTTGCAGCCCTGCGGTCAGGCTGCTGTCCTGACCCGCAGCCCGCTTCGGATGGCACAGTCCAGCGCCACCTGATCCGCAGCCGTCACTTCAAGAACGTCACCGATGACGACGGCAACCACGTTTCCGCTGGTGAACAACGCGCTGTCCCCTGGGTTGCGATCACCCCTGTCGTCCGGGCGATCCGAATCCTCGAACGCATGGTTCCCCACGGTGAGCTGCTGTTCAGCGCCACCCATCACGACTTCGTGGGACGACGAGGCCGCCATGGAGCGTTGAAGAAACACGCCCTGAACCTTCGGATCGAGGACTTCATCGTGTGGGTGAACCGGGAGGCCCAAGTGCAAGGGCTGCCGGACCAGTCCATCCCCCAGGATCCCCACGGCGCGCTCGGCATGTCCCGGTTCAGAAGGACCCTCGCCTGGCACATCGCCCGACAGCCCGGAGGGCTGGTCGCCCTCGCGATCCAGTACGGACACCTGCGCACCATCTTGGACGCCCGGACCTCGAGCGGTTACGGCTCCCGAAGCCGCGGTGGCATCCACTCTGTCCTCGACATCGAGACGGCCCTGGCGGCCGCTGACACCGCCGCCCACCTGCGCGACCGTGTGGCTGCTGGGGACAAGGTCTCCGGCCCGGCCGCTCGCCGGGCGTTGACCGCTGCTGCGATGACGCCGCGGTTCGAGGGCCGGATCGTCCCTACGACGTTCGCGAAGAAGGCCGCCAGGTTCCTCGCTCGGGACGGCGTCGTGCTTTACGACAACCCGGACGCCTTTCTGATCTGCGCGTTCAAGCGGGACAACGCGCTCTGCGAACCTGATCCGGGAGCGACCGCGCCGAGGCAGTACGCCTGCCAGCAAGGCTGCGGCAACGCCGTCCGCACCGACGCCCACGCACAGCAGATGCGGGAAATAGCCGACGAGATCGATCTCAAGGCCAGCCTCCTCCCGGAGAAGCTCGCCAACCGGCTGCGTCGTAATGCCGACAACTTCCGCAAGATGGCCGACGCCCATGACGCCACCGCCCAGACCGCCGAGGCTCTGAAGTGAACCAGCAGAACCAGGACGAACGCACCTTCATCCGCGAGGCGATGGACCGGCTGCTGGCTGGCAAGGCCACCGCTTCCAACGGCAGCCTCACCGCCGCCGCGCTCGCCGCCGAGGCCGGCGTCCACCGCATGGCTCTCTACAAGCGGCACGCAGACCTGAAAACCGAGTTCGAAGAACGCGTCCGCACGGAGACCAAGCAGGTCCCGGAGACGGAGAAGCAGCTGCGGGCGGCCGTCGCCAAGCTCAAGAAGTCGGTCGCGAACCAGAAAGCGGAGATCGACGATCTCCGTCGGCAGGTGACCGTGCTCGCCATGGCCGGCGCCGTCCTCGTCGACGGACGAGGCACCCCGTCCGCCCCTGAACTGCCTCCCGTCGATGCCCCGGACAACGTCATCCCGTTCCGCCCGCCAACCACCTGAGCTCCTCGACTACGTAGCACGTGAGCGCAGGGCTGCCAGGTTGCCCTACGTCGTCGGGGGTGGGGCGTCAACCGAACCGACCCCTAGGTGCGTGTCAATAAGGCCAAGAACAAGAGGGAGTTCGCCGATCAGGTAGTACTCACGTCCTCGAACTGGCTGCTTCCCATGAGCTTTGAGTTCCCGTAGCAGGGTTTTCTCCAGGAGGGGTGCGTCGTTCCCAGGTAGGTTCGTGAGCAAGCGCACGAGTCGATCGAACCCGTCTGATTTGTGGAATCTCAAGCGCTGTCGTGGGTCACCGGAAGTAATGCCAAACTTTAGGTGCCCATCGGACTCATTCACGACCACGTAAAACACGTTCCATTCGTATCCTGCGCAGAACCTGCAGATTCCCTGCCCTTGCTGCACGCCAGCGGGCCTAACGGTGGTTGTGTGTCCATTCCTGCATTGCACGAGATGTGGGACCTGGCCACCCAGCCAAGATTTTTCCTTGACTCTACCTCCGAGTCCGGCTACCGTCTTCTTGAAATTCTCCCAAGCAGTCTTCGGGTCTTTACCTGCACAGCTGCGGCACATGGTATGACCTTGCTGTATATCGTTCGGCCTCGGCGAGGCTATGTGGCCTTTAGGGCACAAAACTTGGTGAGATGCATTAACCCCCTTCCATGCCTTGTAGATGGCGACCCCGCCGAGCTCCTCTATGGCGTTTCGGAAATACGCCTCGGCAGTTTTTGTGTCCAGGCCGACGCAGATTCTACATATACCCCTACCTTTCCCTGCCCCGCTTGGCCAAACTGCTACTTCATGGCCGCCCTTACAGCGAACCTTGTGTGGCGTTCCGGATCCTAGCCACTTTTCCTCTAGGACCTCTGCCCCCAAAGCGGTCATTCTACTTACGAAACTTTCCCATGCTCTTACTGAGTCATTTCCAGAGCAGGTGAAACACATTCCCTGACCGTTTTTTATGGAGCACGGCCTAGGGCTGCACGTGTGCCCTTTTGGGCACAAGCATCGGTGAGGGGTCTGCGCCCCCAGCCAAGCCTCTTCCAGAACTTGACCGCCCAAGGTGTCGACCAGTTCCTTGAATTCGCTCAGCATCTCTTTTCCGCGGGCTGCCCTATTGCAGACTTTGCAGATCCCTTCCATCTTCAGGAGGTTGATTGGTTTGATTGATGACTCATGCCCTTCTGCGCAGCGGACTGAATACGATACCTTAGTGCCTGCCCACGGATTCAGAACCTCTCCGCCATGGTCGTCGATCTTCTCTTCGAAGTCTTTTTTCATCTGACTTGAAGAGCCCCTGCAGGCCGCACACGTGATGCGTCGTGCCTGCTGCACCGAATTTGGAACTAGAAATATTTCATGCCCTTCCTTGCATTTCGCACGATGTTTTCCCTTAGATCCCAAATATTCCGATTCGATGACTTCGATGCCGCAGGTAGCAGCCTTGATTCTAAATTCCAGCCAAGAGCGCGCCCGGACTTCATTCATGTTCCCGGTGGGCATCAGCTACCCTCACCCCTCCCCTGTGGATCACTTTCTAGGCGATTATCGCCTAGAAAGTGATCCACGAGGGCCATTTCGTACTGGGCTCCAACTCATGATGTCGGGGGGCGCCTCTATGTCCTGATCCGAGACCGTCGCGCCTTGGACCTGCTTGCACCAGACCCGCCGCCGCTCCATCGACCGCACGCTCACCCGCAGCACGTCAGTGATCTCGCTGTTCTTCTGCTCGCCTTCAAGTCGCTTGACGGCCGCCGTCGTAGTCGCTCCCGCATGGCTCTGTCAGCGTCGGTCAGCCCGTCACCCTGCGCCTACCTAGCGCCCCTTGCCTACCAAACCCAAGCAGACGTAGCCAGGTGAACGTCCATGACATCACTCAGTCAAGTTCAGTAGCGAGGCCGCTGGAGCCATCACGCTGTGGCGGCCGCGCCTCGTCCCAGGGCCCTTCGAGTAGCCAAAGAATCTGAACACAAGAACTTGACAGGGAAGCCGGTGGGCCCGCCGTACGCGTCGTGGGTGACCAGGATCCGCGGGCGGAACTCCCGGATGTGCGCCACGAGGCGCCGTACGGTCTCGTCGAGCGGCGCGTCGCACCACCGGGGCGCGCCGGGGGCCGACTCGGGGACGCGCGCGTCGGCGTAGCCGAGCAGCCGCGGACCGCCCGCGCCGAGGATGCGCAGCGCCTCGGCGAGCTCGGCCGGGCGGTGCGTTCCTTCGGCCCAGGTCGCCGTCACGACGGCGGTGCGGGCGGCGGCGGCCGCGTGCCGGGCGAGCACGCCGCCGGCGGCCAGGGACTCGTCGTCCGGGTGGGCGAAGACGGCCAGCAGACTCGGTTCGGCGGACATGGGCGAGGCTCCTCTCCGAAGGGAGTGCGCAGCATAGGCGGGTTCCGGCGCCCGTGCCGGTGCGGCGGCGCGGTCGCCGCCGGAAGGCGGCTCGTAGGCTGAAGCCAGGAGTCGAGGTACGGGAGGAGGCCGACATGGCTGATACGACGGTGGCCGAGGTCGGCGAGGTCATGGCCGAGCTCGCCGAGCTGGAGGACCCGAAGATCCGCCGGGTGAACGAGAGGCACGGCGACGATCACGGGGTGAACCTCGGCAAGCTGCGCGCACTCGCCAAGCGGCTGAAGACCCAGCACGAGCTCGCCCGCGCGCTCTGGACGACCGACGACACGGCGGCGCAGCTGCTCACGACGCTGATCTGCCGCCCGAAGCTGTTCGAGCGCGCCGAGCTGGACGGCATGCTGCGCGCGGCACGCGGGCCGAAGGTGCACGACTGGCTCGTGAACTACGTCGTGAAGAAGAGCCCGCACCGCGAGGACCTGCGCTCGGCCTGGCTCGCCGATCCGGATCCGGTGGTGGCCGCCGCGGGCTGGGCGCTGACCACCGACCGCGTGGCGAAGCACCCCGAGGGCCTCGACCTCGCCGGGCTGCTCGACACCATCGAGGCGGAGCTGAAGAGCGCCCCCGACCGCCTGCAGTGGGCGATGAACCACTGCCTGGCCCAGATCGGGATCGAGCACCCCGAGCACCGTGACCGGGCGGTCGGCATCGGTGAGCGCCTGGAGGTGCTCAAGGACTACCCGACCCCTGCGGGGTGCACGTCTCCGTACGCGCCCACCTGGATCGCCGAGATGGTGCGCCGACAGGGGTCCGGCTGAGCCACCAGCCGACCGGCCTGAGCAACTCGTACAACCTTTCGACATCGGTGTGTGTCTTGTCCATGCCGCATCTGTCGTACCGAAGAGCATCAGGACTTCGGACGACCGCCGTCGGCGCACCTACCGACAGAGAAGGGTCCATGCACAACCGCCACCTCCACCGCACCGCTCCCGCCCTCGCCGTCGCTCTCGCGGCCGGCCTCTTCGTCGCCGTACCCGCCGCCCACGCCGCGCCCGCCGCCTCCCCCAGCGGCCGGAGCGACGTGAACGGCGACGGCTACGGCGACCTGGTCACCGCGTCCGAAGCGACCGTGTCGGGCGTCGAGGACGCCGGCGCGATCGTCGTCAACACCGGATCGTCCGGCGGGGTCTCGGCCGATCGCGCCCAGATCGTCACGCAGAACTCGGCCGGCGTCCCCGGCGCCGCGGAGAAGGGCGACCGGTTCGGATCGGCGCTCGCCACCGGTGACCTGAACGGCGACGGCTACACCGACGTCGTCGCCGGCACGCCGCACGAGAAGGTCGGTGACGACGTGGACGGCGGAACCGTCGCCGTCCTGTGGGGCTCCCAGTCCGGACTGTCCGGCGGCACGACGCTCGCCGACCCGGCCCCGGCCGCCCACGACCTCTTCGGCAACCGTCTGGCCGTCGGCGACTTCGACGGCGACGGCAGCCCCGACCTGGCCGTCGGCACCGGCAGCAACGACGTGTGGATCCTCGGCGGCGTCACCAAGTCGGGTGCCCACGCGCAGCGCCAGCTGAAGACCGCGATCGTCGCGGACAGCTCCGAGTACTACCGCTCCCTCGCGGCCGGTGACTTCGACGGCGACGGCAAGGACGACCTCGTGGTCTCCGGCCGCTACGACGAGGACGGCAGCTACGACGGGGCCTCACTCGTCTACCCGGGGGCGGCCGGCGCGTACACCGCCCTGCCGGACGAGGGGCACTCGGCGGCCGCCGGGGACTTCGACGGCGACGGCCGCGACGACCTGCTCCTCGGCTCCCCGGACGCCGACGCCGTCACCGCCTACGCGGGCGGCGCCGAGGGCCTGACGGTGTCGCACCGCCGCACCCTCACCCAGGACAGCACGGGCGTGCCCGGCGTCACCGAGGACGGGGACGCCTTCGGCGAGGCCGTCGCGGCCGGCGACGTGGACGGTGACGGGCGCGCCGACGCGGCCGTGGGCGTCGAGTTCGAGACCGTCGGCTCGGTCGCCAACGCCGGCGAGGTCGTCGTCCTGCGCGGCTCGGCCGACGGACTCACCGGCACCGGCGCGCAGGTCGTGCACCAGGGAAGCGCCGGAGTGCCGGGTGCGAACGAGGCGTACGACCGGTTCGGCTCCGCCGTGCGGCTGACCGACACCAACCGGGACGGCCACGCCGACCTGGCCGCCGCCGCGCCCATGGAGAACACGAGCAACGGCGCGCTGTGGAGCCTGCGCGGCTCCGCCTCCGGTGTGAGCTCCGCGCACGGCGTCAGCTTCTCGGCGGCGACGCTGGGCCTCTCGAAGGCCCCGTACACGTACTTCGGCCGGTCCATGCCGACCAGTGCGTACGGTTCCTGACGTCACTCGGCGGTGAACGAGAGGATCTCGCGGGTCACCGCCGCGGGATTCTCCTCCGCCAGCCAGTGCCCCGACTCGGGGATCTCCACCGCCCGGACGACCCTGCGCAACATCGGCGCCAGGGTCGGCCGGGTGGCGGCGAGTGAACCCGTCGCCGTCAGGAGCAGCGTGGGGGTGTCCACGGGCGTTGCGGCGGTGTTGTCGCGCTCGTCCTCGTCCAGCGTGCGGTAGAGCTCGAATCCCGCGTGCCGGGTGTCCGGGCGACCGTAGGTACGGACGTATTCGTCGGTCTCCGCCCCGCTGAAGGGCGGCCGGGTCCGCGTACCGCCGAACGCCGAGCCGCCGTACGCGACTTGAGTGGAGAACGCGGTGAGGTAGGCGCGCATGTCGCCCCGGTCGTCGACGAGCTTCTCGGGAATCGCGGGCTGGCTGTTGAAGGCCATGTGCCAGGAGAAGGTCCGGTACCGCGCGGCGGGCAGCGCGCCGCCGGGAAGCGGATAGTCCATGTGCACATAGCGGTTCACCTCGCGGGGGAACTGCGCGACGTACTGCGCCCCGACACCGGCGCCGAGGTCGTGTGCCACCAGGTCGAAGTCGTCGAGGCCGATCCGGTCGCGCAGCAGCCCGTGGACGTAACGGGCCAGCGTCTTCTTGTCGAAGCCCGAGGGGCTTCCCTTGCTGTCGCCGAGGCCGGGCAGGTCGAGGGCGTACACGGTGTGCTCCTCGGCGAGGGCGGGCATGATCTTCCGCCACTCGTACCAGGTCTGCGGCCAGCCGTGCAGCAGCACGAGCGCGGGGCCCTTGCCACCCGTGACGTAGTGCATGCGCACACCGCGCACCGTGGCGAACTTGTGCCGGAAGGTCGCGTTGAACTTCTTGTCGTGCTTGGTCGCGGCGTCGTACGAGGCCGCCGCGCCGGCGGACTTCACCGCGGTCGCGGGAGGCACCGCCACCGCGGCGGCGTCATCGAAGGCGTTCCACCCGGCCGTACCGCCCACGGCGAGGGCAAGGGCCAGGGCGCCCGCGCCGAGGGCAAGGCGGCGGCGAAGGGGGCGCTTCTTGCTTCGGGTCGGTGTTTTGCGTGTCATCGATGTCATCGGGGTCATGGCGCGATCCTCAGGGGAGCCTTGCGGAACGGCGCGGTTTTTTGCAGGGTTGCAAGAGGCAGCGTGTGCGGGCCAAGGACATGCGCGGACCAAGGGCTAGGGAGAGCGTCGGCAGTGACGGATGACCAGACGGTCCTGCGGAACGTCGGGCCGAGGCTGCGCGGTTTCCGCCGGGCCCTCGGCCTCACCCTCGCCACCCTGGCGGAGCGCACCGGACTCTCGCAGAGCACCCTCTCCCGCCTCGAACGCGGCCACATGCGCCCGACGCTGGAGCAACTCCTGCCGCTCGCACGCGCCTACGCCGTGCCGATCGACGAACTCGTCGCCGCACCGGCCACCGGCGATCCGCGCGTCCATCTGCGCCCCTTCCGCAAGGACGGCCTGACGTTCGTGCCGCTGGGCGTCAAGACGGGAGGCATGCGGGCGTACAAGGTGATCTATCCGCCGCTGTCGAAGCTCCCGCCGCCGCAGTTCCATGTGCACCCCGGCCGCGAGTGGTTCTACGTGCTGCACGGCACGGTCCAACTCGTCCTGACCGACACCCGGACCGAACTCACGGCGGGCGAGGCGGCGGAGTTCGACACCGAGACCCCGCACTGGATCGGCAACGCCCGCGACGACATCCCGGCCGAGACCATCGCCCTCTACGGTCAGCAGGGCGAACGGGTGCATGTGACCGACGTCTGACCCGAGGGCACGGCGACGCGTCGTCGCCCGGCACGTTGATCGTTAACATGTGTCAGATGGGCGTAAACAAGCAGGAATCGGGCGATCAGGTCGAGACGGCCGCGGCGCGGGTGCCCGGGGCGCGGCTCTCCGACGAGCAGGTGTCGGTGGCGCAGGTGGCCGAGGCCAAGGCGCGGGCGGCGCGGCTGCTGCTCGCGTTCCGGCACGGGAACCAGGTCGCGTACGACGCCCTCATCGCGGAGCTCGACACCGACGAGCCGACCACCGATCTGATCTCCGCGCTGTGCTGGATCGCCAATGAGGGCGTGCGCAAGGCGTACTTGCCCGAGGCCGGCGACCGGGTGCTGCGGCACATGGCGCGCCGGGCCGACTTCGGCGACCGGTCCGTGCTCACGGAGGAGGGCACGGGACCGGACGCGGCGGAGCTCCTGGAGGCCGTCGCGGCCGGGAACGTGACGGAGGTCCAGGACATCGTGCGCAGAACGCCGGACACCACCTTCCTGCTGGGGAAGTTCGTGCTGGCCTTCGCGATGCTGCTGCCGGACGTTCCCGCCCCCGTACTGCGCGAGGTCGTCGCGGAGCTGCGCGAGGCGTGAGCCGCCTCAGGCCCCGCGCGCGGCCGTCGCGCCGCTCTCGTCGGGCAGCGCGAGCTGCACCCCGAGCGGGCGGGCCAGACCCACGATCCCCTCGTCGAGCCGCTGCAGATGCCGCAGCACGCGGAAGGCCACCGAACCGGTGCGCAGCACCTCGTGGCCGCCGCTGTCCAGCATCGACGCGATGCTGGCGCCCGACTCGATGGTGCCGTCGGTCTCCTCGTCGCGCACCCGCGCCGCGATCAGATCGATGTTGTGCGTGATGCGCCGCCCGGCGAGCGCGAGCCGCGCGTCGGCCGCGACGCTCTTGCTGGAGGGCACCAACTCGGCCGTCGCCGCCAGCGAACGGGCGTGGTACGCGCAGGTCTCCAGGAGCGCGACGATGTAACGGGCCGTCTGCCGCCGGGCCCGCAGCGGGGCGATCGGATGCGTCAACGGCTTGGTGGACTTGCGCAGATCGTCCAGTGCCGTGTCCAAGTCCCGTGCCAGGTCCACGAGGTCGATCGCGGGGCCGCCGCTGAGCTGCGACACCGCCGCGGACACCACGTCGCGCAGCCGGGCGAGGACGGTGCCGAGCTCCTCGTCGGTGCGGTGCGAGGTGCGCACCGGAAGCACCACGAGCGCCGCGATGATGCCGCAGGCCGCGCCGAGCGCCGTCTCCTCGATCCGCAGCACGAGGACGTCGAGGCTGTAGGTGTTGAGCAGCGTGTAGAGCAGGCCCAGCATCGCGGTGACGAAGAACGACATCAGCGCGTAGGACAGCGGCGCGGTAAAGAACATCCCGAAGACGCAGAGCAGGACGAGGGCGAACGCGGCCCACGTGTGGTTCCCGACGGCGCCGGCCAGCGCCACCCCGGCCACCACGCCGAGCACCGTGCCGACCAGGCGGCGGTAGCCCTTCACCATGATCTCGCCGGTCGACGCGGTGTTGAGGAAGACCACCCAGCAGGTCAGGACCGCCCAGTACCACCGCTGCGTGGACAGGAACTCGCCCCCGACGATGGCCAGCGCCGAGCCGACCGAGACCTGTACGGCGGCCCTGGTGGTGGGGCGCCGCAGACCGGTGGGCTCCTCCTCCTCGGCCTCCGCCGCCTCGCCGGAGATCGAGATCTCCTCCGCCTCGAACTCCTCGCGGGACCGGGCCGCCTCCGGGCTGTCGTACTCCTCGTCCTGCGCCCCGTCGACGGCCAGGCGCAGACCGGAGATGGCGCGGGCCGCCTCACCGACCGCGCGGAAGCAGTCCTGGATCGCCGGTGACCCCTGCGGCAGCCCCTGCTCCTCGCGGTAGCCGAGCAGCCTGTTGCGTACGTACGGCAGTGCGGTGCCGTGGTCGTCGGGGACCAGGCGGACCACCAGCAGGTGCAGCGCCCGGAGGTCGCGGCGCAGCGCCGTGCCCGCGTCCTGCCCGATCTGGGCGCGCCGCGGCATGGCGAGCGGGGCGCTCGGCAGGTGCAGGGTGAGCGTCTCCACGCGCTCCGCGCTGCGTGCGTTGAGCAGCAGGACGCCCAGTCGCTCCGCGGCGATCTCGGCGTCGGCGACCCTGCGTTGCAGCAGCGCCGCCGCGGCCGCGTCCCGCGTGCCCTCCTCCAGGCGGCCCTGGATCATCAGCGCCGCCTCGTGCAGCCGGGCGGTGCTGCGCCGCAGGTCGTCCAGGACCTTCTCGGGCGCGTCGGAGGAGCCGGCGTCCGCGTCCAGGAGGTCGATCTGGTGGGCGATCAGCTGCGCGAGGCGGGCCCGGAACGCCTCGCGCAGCCGCGCCAGGGTGCGCTCCGGCGTCTCCGGCACGACGGCGAACCGTACGACCGCGCTGCACGCGAAGGCCACGGTCAGCGTGAGAAAGAGCTCGGGCAGCTTGCCCGCGGTCGCGCTCACGAAGAGCGAGACGAAGTAGACCTGGAAGCCGATGAGCCCGAGCGCGGTGCCCCGGTCGCCGAACCGGCGGGAGTAGACGGCGCCGAAGATCAGCAGGATGAAGAAGGCGTCCCCGGCCACCACCCGGTGGTTGAGCAACGCCCCCAGCGAGATCGCCGCGAGGGCCACCGGCAGACCGAGCGCCAGCGTGATCGCCTGCCCCCGCGTCTCCTTCTCCTGGATCGCGAAGGTGGCCACCATGGCCGTCATCGCGCCCGCGACGAGATGGGTCACCGAGGTGCCGAGCAGCGCGAGCACGGCGAGCGCGAGAAGGATCGCCCCGACCGTGCGCAGCCCCGCCATGAGCCGCAGCAGTCCGGGGTCGGATGCCGAGTAACGGTCCCAGATGCCCTTCGCCGTCCGTCGTACCACTGCCATCGTGATGCCGTGCTCCCCGTCGTCGCTCTCGTCGTGCCCCTGGCGTTGCCCAGCATCGCACGACGGCATTCGAAGGGATCAAGCCTGGTCGGGAGGGCTGTGGAGGGGTGGCCCCGGCCATCGAGTAGGGTTTCGCTCCCGCCACTGGAGGAGGCACCGTGTCGCCGATGGACCGTACGTCGCAGGGGAGTCGGGCATGACGGCGCGCGTGGCGGTCGGTGACACCGTCGAGGACTTCACGCTGCCGGACGAGACCGGCACGCCCCGGCGGCTCTCCGAACTCCTGGCGGACGGCCCTGTGGTGCTGTTCTTCTACCCGGCGGCCCTGACGCCCGGCTGCACGGCGGAGGCCTGCCACTTCCGTGACCTGGCCGCCGAGTTCGGCGCCGCGGGCGCGCGGCCGGTGGGGATCAGCGGCGACGAGGTGGACCGACAGCGCGAGTTCACGGAGCGGCACACCCTCGGGTTCCCGCTGCTCTCGGACCCCGAGGGTGAGGTGCGCGGCTGGTTCGGTGTGACGCGCGGCTTCTCGCTCGCGCCCACCAAGCGCGTCACCTTCGTCATCGGCCCAGGCCGCGTCGTCGCCGAAGTGGTCCGCAGCGAACTGCGCATGAGCGCGCACGCCGACCGAGCCCTGGCCGCCGTGCGGCGCCTCGGCGAGGGCTGAGCTACCGGGTCGTGGCGAGCCAGTCCTCGTAGCGGGTGGGCGCCACGCGCGCGTCCCGGCCGCCGACGAGGACGGCGCCGTCGACGGCGGCGAACATGCCCGCCTTGTCGTCGACGACGACCGTGCGGTCGTCCTTGCGCGCCGCCAGCGTGAGGCGGCCCATGTCGTCGAGGGTGAAGGTGTCGGGGCCGACGACGTCGAGCGTGCCGTTCAGCGGCGCACCCGTCGTGACGTCGGCGAGGGCGGCGACCACGTCGGCCGTCGCGATGGGCCGGACCGGCGTGGCGGGCAGCCGGACGGTGCTGTCGTCGGAGGTCCACGACATGACCGCGTCCATGAACTCGAAGAACTGCGTCGCGCGCACGATGGAGTACGGCGTGGGCCCCTGCTTCAGGAGGTCCTCCTGGAGCGTCTTCGCGCGGTAGTAGTCCAGCTGCGGCACCTGGTCGACGCCGATGATGGACAGCGCGACCTGATGGCGGACGCCCGCCCGCTCTCCCGCGGCGAGCAGCTGACCCACGGTGGTGCGGAAGAACTCCGGCGAGGCCTCGTCGAAGGTGGGCGAGTTCGACACGTTGACGACCGTCTTCGCGCCGTCGAGCGCCTGGTCGAGCCCCGCGCCGGTGAGCAGGTCCACGCCGGTCGACGGGGACGCGGGGGTCACCTCGTGGCCGGCCCCGCGGAGCCGGGTGACGAGCTGGGAACCGATCAGTCCGGTGCCGCCGATGACCGTGATCTTCATGAGGGGGACCTCCTGTGAGCCTTCAAACTCGGATATCTGATGTCCGAGATGATACTCGGATATTGTGTATCCGAGTCAATCGGGAGGGTGCATGAATTCGGGAGGGTGCATGAATCGGGAGGGCGCATGAAACTGTCCGGCGGCGTCGAGTGGGCGCTGCACTGCTGCGTGGTACTCACGGCGGCGACCGATCCGGTCCCGGCGGCCCGCCTGGCGGAGCTGCACGACGTCTCGCCCAGCTATCTGGCCAAGCAGATGCAGGCGCTCTCCCGGGCGGGGCTCGTGAAGTCGATCCAGGGCAAGACGGGCGGGTACGTCCTGACCAGGGCCGCCACCGAGATCACCGTCCTGGACGTGGTCCAGGCCGTGGACGGGGCGAGCCCGGCGTTCACCTGTACGGAGATCCGTCAGCGCGGTCCGTTCGGCACACCACCCGAGGACTGCACGAAGCAGTGCCCCATCGCCCGCACGATGGGCGCCGCCGACGCCGCCTGGCGGGCGTCCCTGCGGGGCGTCACCATCGCCGACCTCGTGGGATCGGTGCGACGGGACAGCGGCCCCGAGACGCTGCCCCGCATCGGGGCGTGGCTGGACACGGGGGGCGCCTCCGAGGGGGGCGAAAGTGAGGGGTAGCGGCGGGAGGTGGTGACGGAGGGGGCACCGCATCCCGAGTGCGTGACGCGGCATGCCGGGTGCGTGAGCCGCATGCCGGGTGCGTGAGGGCGTCAGATCTCGCTCTCGCGCAGGAAGGTGTCGAGCCGGTCGGCGAAGCCCGGCGCCGCGGCGACGAAGTGCCCGGCGCCCGGGTGCACGGCGCGCTCGCCGCCGAGCGCGGCCGCGAGGGCGTCACACATCCGCTCGTGCGCGGCCGCGTGGCCTCCCGACGCGACGAGCACCGGGACGCCGGTCCGGCGGATGCGGTCGAGCGGTGGACGCGCCTCGCCGGGCAGCCGGGCCCCCTGCGCCCGACGGACCCCGGCGATCACCCCGTCCGGGAGCGGGCCGTCGTCGACGGGGGCGCCCGCGAGGCGGAGGAACTCGCGCAGCTCGGCCGGGTCGGTGTCCATTCCGTGGGTGAGGACGGCGTCGCCGACGCGCAGAAGCCGCGCCACGTCGGGATCGTCCGGCACGAGGTAGGCGAGCGGCGGCTCGATCAGGGTGAGCGAGCGCACGCCGCCCGGTGCGTCGGCGACCGCCGCCAACGCCCCGAGGGTGCCGTAGGAATGGGCGACGACGTGCGGCCGGCCCGCGAGCAGCGGCGCCAGGTCCAGGGCGTCCACCTCGAAGTCCTGCCTCGCTCGCGGCGCGGGACTCGGCGGATAGCCGCGCCGATGCACGTACGCCAGCGTCCACCGCTCGGCCAGCGCGGACAGTCCGCCCCACGTCGTCCGCGGCCCCGCGCCGCCGTGCACGAGCAGGACCTCGGGCCCCGAGCCGGTACGCACCACCGCGATGTCGTCCATCGGGCGAGCGTAGCGGCGCGCGCCGCGACAGTCCCGGCGTTGTCACGGGGTTCGTCGCCGTCTTCGGCGGACGAGGAGCGGGCCCGTCGTGAGCCGTGTCTCACCTGCCCGGCGCGGCTTGTCTATGCAACTAGTTGCATAGAAGGATTCGGGCATGGCGCTTGAGCACGCGATCCTCGTCTCCCTGCTGGAGAAGCCGGGCTCCGGATACGAGCTGGCCCGGCGGTTCGACCGGTCCATCGGCTACTTCTGGGCCGCCACGCACCAGCAGATCTACCGTGTCCTCAAGCGCATGGAGAGCGACGGCTGGATCGGCGCCCGCGAGGTGGCGCAGCAGGACCGGCCGGACAAGAAGGAGTACTCGGTGGCCGCCCTCGGGCGGACGGTGCTCTCGCGGTGGCTGCAGGAGCCGATCGAACCCGAGAGCGTCCGGCACGAGCTCGCCGTGAAGATCCGCGGCGCCGCCTTCGACGACCCGGCCTCGCTCATCCACGAGGTGGAGCGGCACCGCACGGCACACGCCGACCGGCTCGCCCACTATCTCGCGGGGGAGCGGCGCGACTTCACCGGACCGGAGGCCCCGGCCCCGAAGTCGCCGGACGCCGGACGGGAACTCCAGCACGTCGTGCTGCGCGGCGGCATCGCGTACGAACGCATGACGCTCGACTGGCTCGACGACGTGCTCGCCACCCTGCGCCGGCTCGGCGCCGAAGGCTGAACCGGCCCACCCTCAGACCCTCCACTCCGCCCCAGCCGACCTTCGTCCCTCACCCCTCCCTCCCAACGCCCCACATCCGAAAGGCAGATGAGCATGGCCGACGCGCTGCTGTTCAACCCGCACACCTACGACCCGCAGCACTTCGACGCGGAGACGCGCAGGCTGCTGCGCGCGACCGTCGACTGGTTCGAGGCGCGCGGCAAGCGCAAGCTGATCGAGGACTACCGCACCCGCGCCTGGCTCGCGGACTTCCTCGCGTTCTCCGCCGAGGAAGGCCTCTTCGCGACCTTCCTCACCCCGGCCGCCGCCGCGGGGGAGGGGCAGGGCGACAAGCGCTGGGACACCGCCCGCATCGCCGCGCTCAACGAGATCTTCGGTTTCTACGGCCTCGACTACTGGTACGCCTGGCAGGTCACCATCCTCGGCCTCGGCCCGGTCTGGCAGAGCGACAACGAGGCGGCCCGCGCCCGCGCGGCCGAACTCCTCGACCAGGGCGAGGTGTTCGCGTTCGGCCTGTCCGAGAAGGCCCACGGCGCCGACATCTACTCCACCGACATGCTCCTCGAACCGGACGGCGACGGCGGCTTCCGGGCGACCGGCTCCAAGTACTACATCGGCAACGGCAACGCCGCGGGTCTCGTCTCCGTGTTCGGCCGCCGCACCGACGTCGAGGGCCCCGACGGCTACGTCTTCTTCGCCGCCGACAGCCGCCACGAGGCGTACCACCTGGTCAAGAACGTCGTCGACTCGTCCAAGTACGTCAGCGAGTTCCGCCTGGAGGACTACCCGGTCGGCCCGAAGGACGTCCTGCACACCGGCCGTGCCGCCTTCGACGCCGCGCTGAACACCGTCAACGTCGGCAAGTTCAACCTCTGCACCGCCTCCATCGGCATCTGCGAACACGCGATGTACGAGGCCGTCACCCACGCCACGGGCCGCATCCTCTACGGCCGGCCCGTCACCGCCTTCCCGCACGTGCGCCGCGAACTCACCGATGCCTACGTGCGTCTCGTCGGAATGAAGCTGTTCAGCGACCGCGCCGTGGACTACTTCCGCTCCGCGGGCCCCGACGACCGGCGCTACCTCCTCTTCAACCCCATGACGAAGATGAAGGTGACCACCGAGGGTGAGAAGGTCATCGACCTGATGTGGGACGTCATCGCCGCCAAGGGCTTCGAGAAGGACAACTACTTCGCGCAGGCCGCCGTCGAGATCCGCGGCCTGCCGAAGCTGGAGGGCACGGTCCACGTCAACCTCGCCCTGATCCTGAAGTTCATGGGCAACCACCTGCTGAACCCGGCCGAGTACGAGACGGTGCCGACCCGCCTCGACGCGGCCGACGACACCTTCCTCTTCGAGCAGGGCCCGGCCCGCGGCCTCGGCGCCATCCGCTTCCACGACTGGCGCACTGCCTTCGACGCCTACGCCGAGCTGCCCAACGTCGCCCGCTTCCGCGAACAGGCCGACGCCCTCTGCGAGTTCGTCACCACGGCCGCGCCCGACGAGAAGCAGAGCCGCGACCTCGACCTGCTCCTCGCCGTCGGCCAGCTGTTCGCCCTGGTGGTGCACGGTCAGCTGATCCTGGAGCAGGCCCGCCTGACCGATCTGCCCGAGGACGTCCTCGACGAGCTCTTCGCCGTCCTGGTACGGGACTTCTCCGCGCACGCCGTCGAGTTGCACGGGAAGGACTCCGCAACGGAGCAGCAGCAGGCCTGGGCGCTGGGCGCGGTACGCCGCCCGGTCATCGACGACGCCCGCTTCGCGCGCGTGTGGGAGCGGGTGGAGGCGCTGGCGGGGACGTACGAGATGGCGCCGTAATGCCACGACCGTGACCGCCGGTTGATCGTGGTGTCCTCCCGCCTCACAGCGGGGGACACCACGATCGCCGTCCCCTCCTCCTGAAGCGCCCCCTGCCGACAGGCACATCTCGCAGGCTTCCTCTGGGATGCTGAAGGCCGGACTCGACAGGGGGCAGAGGGTGTATACGGAACCTATGGCGAGAGCCGTCGTGGAGCCGGCGGTGCTCGAACTGCTGCGGCAGTACCCCCGTGGCAGGCCGTTCGCCACGACGGTCACCTTCGGCGGGGACGACTTCACCATGTGCGCGCACGTACGCGCGCAGTGGGCGGCACCCGGGCAGGCGAAGATCGCACTGGCCTGCTGGGTCGTCAACATGGACACCGCGCGCTATTTCGGCGACAACCCCCCTGCGAGGGCCGAGTCGCGACTGCCGCCGGAGGGCACCGCGGAGTGGGGCGAGGACCTGACGGGCCGGGTCATCGGCCACCTCGCAGCCCGGATGAACGCACTCGCCGCCGCCGAGCCGACCACCGACGAACACCTCACCATCACCGTGCCCGTCGTCCTGACGTAGCGCGGTCGAGCGGGTGGTCCGGGTAGCTGGCCCAACTGCCGCCAGAGGCGCGGTCGTTCAGAGAAAGCTGACGTTCTGGGCGAGGGAGAGGTGGCTCGAATAGTTGACCGTGTTCGTCGCCGAGCGCATGTACGCCCGCCACGCGTCGGACCCCGACTCGCGGCCGCCGCCGGTCTCCTTCTCGCCGCCGAACGCGCCCCCGATCTCCGCCCCCGACGTCCCGATGTTCACGTTGGCGATGCCGCAGTCGGAGCCCTCAGACGACAGGAACCGCTCGGCCTCCTGCTGGTCGCGCGTGAAGATGCTCGACGACAGACCCTGGGGCACGTCGTTGTGCAGGGCTATCGCCTCCTCGAACGTGTCGTACGTCAGGACGTACAGGAGCGGCGCGAAGGTCTCCTCGCGGACGGTGTCGCTCTGCCGGGGGACGCGCACCACGGCCGGCTCGACGTACGCGGCGTGCGGGGCGGCCGGGACCGATCGGCGGGCGCCGCCCGCGAGGAGTTCGCCGCCCTCGCCGCGCACCCGGTCGAGCGCAGCCTGCATGGCGTCCAGCGCCCGCGTGGAGATCAGCGGCCCGACCAGCGTGCCGTCGTCGAAGGGATCGCCGACGGGCAGCTTGCGGTACGCGGCCGTGAGGCGCTCGGTGAGGGTGTCGGCGATGTCGCGGTGCACGATGAGCCGCCGCAGTGTCGTGCAGCGCTGCCCCGCGGTGCCGACCGCGGCGAACACGATGCCTTGCACGGCGAGTTCGAGGTCGGCGGACGGCGCGACGACCGCCGCGTTGTTGCCGCCGAGTTCCAGCAGACAGCGGCCGAACCGGGCGGCCACGCGCGGCCCGACCTCGCGCCCCATGCGGGTCGAACCGGTGGCGCTGACCAGCGCGACGCGCGGATCGTCCACCAGCCGTTCGCCGACGGCCCGGTCGCCTAGCAGCAGCCGGTGCACGTCGCGGGGCGCCCCGACGTCCTCGGCGGCCCGGGCGAGCAGGCGGTCGCAGGCCAGGGAGATGAGCGGGGTCAGTTCCGAGGGCTTCCACACCACGGTGTCGCCGCAGACCAGAGCGACCGCGGTGTTCCACGACCAGACGGCGGCCGGGAAGTTGAACGCGGAGATGACACCGACGACGCCGAGCGGATGCCAGCTCTCCGCCAGCCGGTGCCCCGGACGTTCCGAGGCGATGGTGCGGCCGTAGAGCTGCCGGGACAGGCCCACGGCGAAGTCACAGATGTCGATCATCTCCTGCACCTCGCCGAGCGCCTCGGAGCGGATCTTGCCCGCTTCGACGCCGATCAGATCGGCCAGGTCCTCCTGGTGCTCGCGCAACAACTCACCGAGCCGCCGCACCAGTTCGCCCCGGCGCGGGGCAGGCGTGGTCCGCCAGGTGAGGAACGCGTCGCGGGCGGTGGCGAGCGCCGCCTCGGTCCCGGCCGCGTCCGGCACGGCAAGACCGAAGAGCTCCTCGCCGGTGATCGGGGTACGGGCCCGGAGCGCGTCGCCCTCGGGGAGAGCGACGCCGACACGGTCGAGTGCGGCGCGGGCACGGGTGCGCAGCGCGTCGGTGGCGGGCACGACGATGGTCATGAGACTCCCTGGACTGTGGTCATGAGACGGCCTGGGGGCGCAGGGCGCGCGGTAGTTGGGCAAGGGAGCGGTCGCGTTGCCGCTCGTACAGCGTGTAGGGGTCGAGGACGTCCCGGCCCATCGCCTCGGAGAGCCGGCAGGCGTCGTACGCACTGCCTTCCTGTCCGCTGTGCCGGGACCCCGCATCGCCAAGGTTGGACCGGAAGATGCCGGCGGCCGACCGGGGCAGGAAGTCCTCGTACACGATCGGCTCGGCCCGCAGCCAGCCCTGGTCCAGGAGCCCGCCGAGATCGGCCGGCGGGAGGCTGCCGGCCGCAGGGCGGTCGGGCACGGCGGTGTGGTCGGGCACGGCGGGGTGGTAGGTGAAGAACCCCAACCCCTGTGTCGCCAGGCCGTGTTCCGTCGCGGGCAGGTGCTCGGTCCATACGGCGCGGGCGACCTCGGAGCGTTCGGCCGCGGTCCGGCCTGCGGCCCGCTCGTCGACGAGGGCGAGCAATCGGTCGTACAGCGCGCGTCCCTCGCGGGTCAGGGCGATGCCGCGGGCCTCGACCTCGCCGAACCGCACCCGCAGCGCGCCCTGGGTCACGCTGCCGTCCGCGGCGCGCAGGGCCCGTGGCTCGGCGAGCGCCCGGAAGGACGTCTGCCGCAACAGGACGTCCGGCCCGTCCCAGCGCGGCGGCCCCTGGATGGTGTCGATCATCTCGACGCCCAGCCCGGTCATGCGCCGGTAGAGCTCGTCGATGTCCAGGACGCGCGGGGTGAGGTGGTTGATGTGGGTGCTGCGCACGCCGCCGATGTCCGCGGCCACGGCGGAGACCCGATCCAGTGCCGCGTACCAGTCCGCGTCGATGGGCTCGGTGGACAACTCGAAGGCTGACACGGCCAGTTCGAGGAAACGCTCGGCATCCGGGGCGGGCAGCTCCTGTTCCGCCTCCGCCCGGTCGGCCAGGGCAAGGAGTTCCGCCCCGAACAGCTCACGTCCGGCGAGGAACGCGGTCAGCCGCGAACGCAGCTCCGGGTCGAAGAAGCGGGCGTCCGACACGGTGAGCATGGAGGTGAAGACGCGGAACGGATTACGGGCCAACTCGTCGTCGGCGACGGGCCGGAACGCCGTCGACACCACGGGCAGCGTACTGCCGGGGGTGTCGCGCAGGTCGTAGAAGCCCACCGGGCGCATGCCGAGGGCGCCGAACACGCGCGCCACCTGCCCCAGTTCCTGCGGGGTGCCGACCCGGATGGCGCCGTGCCGCTCGGCGGTGACACGGGCGATGGCCCCGAGACGCTCGGCGTCCGCTCCCCGCGTGCGCAGCACGTCCTCGTTGACCTCGCGCGAGACGTCCACCAGCGTGGTGTACGCGGGGACTTCGCGCCCGTACATGTGCGAGAGCCGCGCGGCGAACGCGGCGCGCAGCTGCCACTGCTCGACCATCGGCACGGAGACCGTCCTTTCGGTTTGGGGCCCAACCCGCATCGCACGCCACACACCGCACGCTTTACGCCGCTCGTCTCACACCACGTGGGCCTCCGGGCGGCTCAGGGTCCCGGTGCGGAACCGGTCGGCGCCCAGTGGTGTGACGTCGACGCAGGGCGGCCTGCCCAGATACAGATCGCGCACAATCTCGCCCACCGCGGGCGCCTGGAGGAACCCGTGGCCGGAGAACCCGGTCGCGTAGAGGAAGTTGACCGGTGAGGTGCTGCGGCCGATCAGGGCGTTGTGGTCCGGAGTCACCTCGTAGAGGCCCGCCCAGCCCCCGGCGGTCGCCAGCTCCGCGAGGGCGGGCGCCCGGCGCCGCGCCACCGCCCGGAACAGGTCGAGCCACTCCGGGGTCCACGTGGTGTCGAAGCCCTCGCTCTGCGCGGGGTCGGCGAGTCCGAACAGCAGCCCGTCGTCGCTGTTGTGGAAGTACGCCGATGACGTGAAGTCGATCGTGAAGGGGATGCGCGGTGCGGTGGGCAACAGCGGCACCGTGAAGGCGAGTTGGCGGCGCAGCGGCCGCACCGGCAGCTCGACGCCGACCATGGAGCCGATCCGCGCGGACCAGGCGCCGGCCGCACAGACCACCGCCGAGCAGGCCACCGAGCCGCGGTCGGTATGGACGACGGTGACGCGGTCCCCGACGGTGTCCATGCCCACGACGGACGTGTGCGTGGCGATCACGGCACCGGCCCGCGCCGCGGCACGCGCGTACCCGCGGACGACATGTGCGGGCCGCGCGTGCCCGTCGTCGGGCGAGTACGCGGCGGCCACCAGGCCCTCGGTGCTGAGATAGGGGCAGAGGCTCCGGGCCTCGGCAGGGCCGATCATGCAGCTCGGGACGCCGAGGCTGTTCTGCGTCCGCACGCTGTCCGCGAACTCCGCGGCCTGGCCGGCGGTGGTCAGCAGGAAGAGATAGCCGACGGTCCGCAGCCCGATGTCCGCGCCGGGACGAGCAGGGAAGTCGCGGAACGCCTGCAGACTCCGCCGGCCCAACTCGATGTTGAGGGGATCGGAGAACTGCGCCCGCACACCGCCGATCGGCTTCCCCGAGCTGCCGCCGGCCAGTTCGCCGCGCTCGACGACGACGATGCGGCGTACGCCCGCCTCGGCGAGGTGAAAGGCGATGCTCGCGCCCATCACACCACCACCGATGATCACGACGTCGGCGGTGGCGGGGAGGGCGCGGTACACGCCGGTAGCGGGGGAGGGGGGCAGTGAATGCGACGAGGACGGTGACGGCGTGGGCTGCGGTGCGGGGGCCGGCGAGGCCAAGAGGCCGCTCCCTTCCAGGCGTTGGCCTGGGCTGTCAGGGCGTGACGCGGGACGCTGAACAGCTGCTGCCCGCCATGGTGCAGCACATCGCCCGTCGGCGTCCATGAGCGGTCACCGCATCCGGCCCCACCGCGTCCGGTTTCCGACCGGGCTTCTGCGGGCGACTCACATCGGGGGAGCGGCGGGCGCGGGCCCCAGCGTCGTGGTACCCGGCGCGGCCCGGTGACCGAGCCCCGTGCGGTACGCGTCCATCGCGGCCTCCACCCGCCCGGTGCGCCGCAGCAAGTCGCCGAGGAGGCGACAGAGGTCGGCCAGGTCGCCCACCGCACTGGAGCGTTCGAGGAGGGAGAGCGCGGCGCAGTAGTGCTCCTCGGCGCGTTCCGTGTCGCCGCGTTCCTCGGCGATCAGCCCGAGCAGCCGGTGCGCACCACCCGCGTGCACCGCCCCGCGCCGGGCACCGAGCGTTCCCGCACCGGTCTCATTCCCGTCGGCCTCAACCGCGCCGGCCTCTCCCGTTCCCGCCCCCTCCGTGTCGTCGGCACCCGA
Source organism: Streptomyces sp. NPDC041713 (assembly GCF_055591085.1). NCBI lineage: Bacteria > Bacillati > Actinomycetota > Actinomycetes > Kitasatosporales > Streptomycetaceae > Streptomyces > Streptomyces sp. NPDC041713. Next base: position 51,533 of record NZ_JBVIZY010000011.1, on the reverse strand, counting down.
GGTGAGCAGCGGTCGCAGGAGGGTCTCCGCCTCGTCTATCTTGCCGCGGCGCCGCAGCACGTCGGCCAGCTCGACCTCCACCTGTTCGGTGAAGAGCGCGGCCCGCTTGGAGGCGAGAATCTCGCGGGCCGTGCGCAGTTCGTTCTCGGCGTGCTCCAAGTCGCCGTCCTGCGCGTGGACGTAGCCGCGCATCCAGTGGCAGTGCGCGAGCTCGGTACGGATGTGCAGATGGCGGTAGAGCTCCTGCGCCTTGGTGAGCGAGGCGTCAGCCTCGGCGATGCGGCCCTCGGCGATGAGCGTGCGAGCCACCCCGCGGTGCATGCCCGCGACCAGCGCCGGGTCGTCGACGCGGGGCGCCAGCGCGAGGGCCAGCTCGGCGGCGTGCGCGGCCCGGGCGTGGGCGCCCATGTCCATGTAGGGGGCGATGGACGCCGTGTAGAGGAGGAGCAGCGCCTCAGGGTCGTGCAGCCCGGCGGCGTTCAGCTCGTCGAGGGTGCTCTCCAAGAGGTAGCAGGCGTACCGGAGTTCGCCGGTGAGGAGATGGGCGGTGGCGCGGCCCCGGATGGCGGCCACGCGGCGCGGCAGCGGCTCATCGGCGAGGAGGTGTTCCGCGGCGGCGAAACGGTCGCGGGCGTCGGCGAGTTCACCGGCTTCCAGGAGGCAGTCACCGAGGCCCAGGAGCGCGGCGGCCTGCTCTTGGGGGAGCGCGTGGGTGACGGCCTCCTCGTACAGGACGCGGTAGAGCTCGGCGGCGTCCTCAGGTGCGCCGGTGGCCAGGGCGCGCCGGGCGTCGGTGAGCCGTAGGCGCAGCCCGGCGGCCAGATGCGCGGGGCGGCCGGTGGCCAGCTCCTCGTAGCCGACGCCGAGGCGCTCGGCGAGATGGCGCAGCGCGGCCTCGGAGGGCCGCACCTTGCCCGCCTCCAGGGTGGAGACGTACGCGGGCGTGTAGGCGGGCTCGGCCAACTGCCGCTGGGTGAGGCCGCGTTCACCGCGCAGCCGCAGGACGCGCCGCCCGATCTCGGCCGGGTCGTCGGGTCGTACGCCCTCGGGGGGTCCCTCCTGGGGAACGTTCTGAGCCACCGCTGCCTCTCCGTACGTACGTCACTTCGTTGACCCCACGGGCAACTTGACGCACATCCATTGCCTGGCGCCTCGGAAGCCTCTACGTTGATCCGCGCCTTAACCCCGCTTAACCCGCCATTTATATCGCGGACTTCGGAAGGACGCCCATGCCCCCCACACACCGAATACCCGGAGCGCCAGGAGCGCCAGGAGCGCCAGGAGCGCCCGGAGGACCCGGCATGCCGGGCACACCTGGCCGTGCCAGACGCAATCCGCTGCGCATCGCCCTGGCCACGAGCATCGCGCTCGCGGCGGCGGCCGTCGCCATGGGCCCCGCGGGCACCGCCACCGCCGCGGATCCGGAACCGAACGCATCGCAGCAGACCCAGCGTGTCGAGTACTTCACCGGCCCCGACACCCACCCCCGGCACACCCAAGTCGCCGTGCCCCGGGCGCTGTCCGCGAAGCAGCGCGCGAAGATCAAGGGCGACGGAGACGTCGTCCCGATCGTGCAGGCCGGGCCGACCGCCGACAAGCTCGACGTCGTCTTCATCGGCGACGGCTACACCGCCTCCCAGCAGGAGGACTTCCACGCCGACGTGCGCGCCAAGTGGGCGAAGATCTCCGCCGTCGAGCCGTACGCCTCGTACAAGAGCCTGTTCAACGTGTGGGCGGTCGACGCGGTCTCCCGGCAGTCCGGCGTATCCGGCGACCCGACGAGCGACGTCGTCAGGGACACCGCCCTAGGGTCGGCCTTCTTCTGCGACGGCATCGAACGCCTGCTGTGCGTGGACACCAACAAGGTCGAGTCGTACGCGAAGAAGGCCGCGGACCCCGACCTGGTCATCGTCCTCGGCAACTCCACCAAGTACGGCGGCGCCGGCTACAACGACATCACCTCGCCGTCCGGCTACGACGGCATCGCCACGGCCTCCTCGGACAACGCACAGTCCGACCAGGTCGCCGTCCACGAGACCGGCCACTCGCTGGGCAAGCTGGCCGACGAGTACTGGTACGACGAGTACGGCACGTACACGGGCGCCGAGCCCTGGGAGGCCAACACCAGCAAGCTGACGGCCGATGAACTCACCGCGCAGCAGAAGAAGTGGTACCGGTGGATCGGCCAGACCTCGCCGGACGGCGGCACGGTCGGCGCGTACCAGGGCGGCGGCTACTACCCGCGCGGTCTCTACCGCCCGACGGAGGACTCGATCATGCGGACGCTCGGCCGCGAGTTCAACCTGCCCGGCCGTGAGGCCATGATCGCGGGCTTCCACCGGCACGCGTCCGTGGTCACCGCGCAGACCCGCACGGACCGTGCGGTGCGGCGTGCCGACAAGGTCCGGGTGCGGGCGGCGGACGGCATCCAGCTGCGCTGGAGCGTGGACGGCCGCGAGGCCAGGAAGGCGAGAGGTGACACCACGGTGACGCCCCGCTCCCTGGGCACACCGGCCGACGGCCGCCCCCATACCCTGTCGCTCCGCGCCACGGACCCGACCAAGGCGGTCCGCGACCCGGCACTGCGCACCCTGCTGACGAACACACTGACGTGGAAGGTGCGCCGCTGACGGACTGAAGCGCGGGGCGACCCACCGGGCCGTCCCGCGCTGGGCCGCGCGGTGCTGCTGACGACTCACTCGCCGGTCTGGCCGTCGACGAGTTCGCGCGCGATGTCGAGGTGCCCGACGTGCCGGGCGTATTCCTGGAGCAGGTGGAAGAGGATCCTGCCGAGGGAGGGCGCTTGGTCGGGCGTCTTGAAGCGGCCTCCCAGGCGAGCCTTGTCGGTCAACACGGCGCCGGCGATCAGGGAGTTCGCCATGGTCACCTCTGCTTCGTAGGCGGCGATGACCTGTGCGGCGGACGTGTCAGGCGCGATCGTCCACTCCTCGGCGTCTTCGCTGCCGGGGTAGGCAACGACGTCCTGGGCGTCGAACCCCCACCGCATCCACCGGCGTTCGACCCAGCCGAGATGCTGGACCAGGCCGAGCGGCGACCAGCCCAGCGGTTCCACCGGCGCACGGAGCTGGTCGTCGGACAGGCCGGCGAGCTTTCGCATCAGGGCCTCGCGGTACCAGTCCAGATAGCCGAGGAGGAGTTCGCGGGCGTCGGAGACGTCCACGGCCGGTCCTTCGAGAGGAGTGGGAACCTTTTCCGGGGGCTGCTGCATCCCGTGAACGTAGCGCGGCCACGAAGCCGAGCGCACGCACCTCCGACGCCGAGAGGCAGACTCCAGGCAGCACTACCTCCGCAGTCCTCCCTACGCCGCGCCACCTAGGGGGCAGACACTCGCTGCCGACCCACACCCCCGCGTACGAGAGCCGCACCGCCGCACTCGCTCGACTCCCGCACGACGAGCTCGGGCGCCAGCCGAATCGCATGCCGCGCCCCGGCACCGACGCCGGCCCCCGCACCGATACCCACACCGGCCGCACCGACGCCGGCCCCCGCCCCCGAGCCCCCGCCGAGACGCCGCCCCAGCAGCCGTGCCGCCTCCGCTGCCAGCTCGGCCACCGGCTGGCGGACCGTCGTGATGCCCGGCGCGGAGAGCGCCGCCATCGGGATGTCGTCGAAACCGGTGACCGCGACCTCGCCCGGCACATCGGCGCCGAGCTGCTGCAGGCGCTGCAGCGCTCCGATCGCGATCAGGTCGTTGGCGCAGACCAGCGCGTCGGGCCGCGCGGGCCACACCTCGTCGACCGCGGCCCTGCCCCACTCCACGGAGAAGTCACCGAGGGCCACCTGCTCCGGGGCGCCGGGATCGAGCGCGCCCGCCCCCGCCGCATAGGCCGCGCGCCGCTCCGCCGCGGCCGAAGCCGTCCCGGTGGCACCGAGGAAACAGACCCGGCGGCGGCCCGTCGCCGCCAGGTGGTCGAGGACCAGAGCCATGCCCGCGGCGTTGTCGACCGCCACGGAGTCGGCGACCGCCGGCCCGCAGCCCCGGTCCATGAGGACGAGCGGGACCCGTTCCGCCGCCGCCGTCACGGCCTCCCTGCTGCGCTCCTCGTGCGCCGGAATCACCAGGAGCGCGTCGACCCGCCGACCCAGGAGGTCGGCGATGTACTCCGCCTCCGCCGCCGGGTCGTCGTCGCAGTCGGCCAGCAGCACGGCCCGCCCCTCGGCGTGCAGGGCGTGCGTCAACTCCCGTACCAGCGTGGGGTAGAAGGGGTTCGTGATCTGCGGCAGGACCAGGCCGACCGTGCCGGTCGAGCGGCTGCGCAGCGCGCGGGCGGCGTGGTTGGGACGGTATCCGAGCGCTTCGGCGGCCTCGCGCACGCGGCGGGCGGTCTCGGCGCCGACGGGGCGCGTGCCGGCCAGGACCCGGGAGACCGTGGCGACGGAGCAGCCTGAGGCCCGGGCCACATCTCTCAGCGTTACATCGGCCACGCCGCGCCCACTCTCCGATAGGTTTCGGCAAACGTTATCAGCGGCCCACCGCCGTCACCAGACCCGATTTTCCGGGCGTATTCTCCCGGTTGACCCATTTCCATGTGTGTCGGCGTACCCCGGACCGCTGTCCGTTCCGGGCGAGTTTGCCAGGGTGTGTCGTTGACCATTGACAGAATTCGCGCCGGTGCACAAAGTCTTGGGAGAACGTTTTCCCGAGCGTCGCCGCACGTGCGGCGACCGCTCAGCCGAACAAAGAGGTTCCGCGATGCCCCGAAAGATCATCCTGGACTGCGACCCCGGACATGACGACGCGATCGCCATGCTCCTGGCGCACGGCAACCCGGATGTCGAGCTGGTCGCCGTCACCACCGTGGTGGGCAACCAGACCCTGGAGAAGGTCACCCGCAACGCCCTCTCGGTGGCCCGCATCGCGAACATCACCGGCGTCCCCTTCGCCGCGGGCTGCCCCCGTCCCCTCGTACGCGACGTCGAGACCGCCCCGGACATCCACGGCGAGAGCGGCATCGACGGCCCCGTGATGCCCGAGCCGACCCTGGCCCTCGACGAGCGGCACGCCGTGGACCTCATCATCGACACGGTCATGGCGCACGAGCCCGGCGAGATCACCATCGTGCCCACCGCAGGCCTGACCAACATCGCCCTGGCCGCCCGCAAGGAGCCCCGCATCGTCGAGCGGGTCCGCGAGGTCGTGCTGATGGGCGGCGGCTACCACACGGGCAACTGGAGCCCGGTCGCCGAGTTCAACATCAAGATCGACCCCGAGGCCGCGCACATCGTCTTCAACGAGAGCTGGCCGGTCACCATGGTCGGCCTGGACCTCACTCACCAGGCCCTCGCCACCCCCGAGGTCGTCGAGCGCATCGGCAAGGTCGGCACCGCCCCCGCCCTCTTCGTCAACGAGCTCCTCGACTTCTTCGGCGCCATGTACCTGGAGGCCCAGGGCTTCGACGCCCCGCCCGTCCACGACCCGTGCGCCGTCGCCTACGTCATCGACCCCGGCGTCATGACGGTCCGCAAGGCCCCCGTGGACATCGAGCTCACCGGTACCCTCACGCTCGGCATGACCGTGACGGACCTGCGCGCCATCGCCCCCGAGGACTGCCACACCCAGGTCGCCGTCGACCTGGACCACCAGCGCTTCTGGGACCTCGTCGTGGACGCGCTCGAGCGGATCGGCGACGTGCGCGCATGAACGCCTCCCTCACCGAACCCGCCGCCGCGCCCGGCGGCCCCCGCGCCTCCCGACCGGTGCGCATCGGGGTCCTGGTCGCCGCGCTCCTCGCGGCCTGCTTCGCCTTCCAGCTCAACGCGAGCATGCTCAGCCCCGCCCTGAAGAACATCGAGGACTCCCTCGGGGCGACCTCCGCCGAGGTCGGCCTGACCCAGACCGCGTTCTTCACCTCGGCCGCGCTCTTCTCGCTCTTCCTGCCGCGCCTCGGCGACCTCGTCGGCCGCCGCAAGGTGCTCGCCGGGATGCTGGCGCTCATGGTGGTCGGCTGCGTGGTCGCCGCCCTCGCCGAGAGCGTGCCGATGCTCTTCGCGGGCCGCGTCATCCAGGGCGTCTCGGGACCCACCGTGCCGCTCTGCCTCATCATGCTCCGCAACGAGGTCCACGAGCCGAAGAAGTACGGCACCCTGCTCGGCGTCATCACCGCCGTCAACGGCGGCATCGCCGGTCTCGACTCCCTCGCGGGCGGCTTCCTGTCCGACCACTACGGCTTCGGGGCGGTGTTCTGGGCGATGGCCGGCGTGGCCGCGATCGCCGCGCTCCTCGTCGCCACCCTCACCCCCGAGTCCAAGGCCGCCGGCGCCACCGACACCCGCATGGACTGGCCCGGAGTCACCCTCCTGGTCATCTCCGTCGGCGCGGCCCTGATCGCCCTCAATGAGGCGGGCAAGCTCGGCGCCGCGAACTGGATCCTCGTCGTCGCCCTGTTCGTCGTCACGGCCATCGCCTTCGCCCTGTTCTGGCGAACCGAGGACCGCAGCAGCCACCCCCTGGTCGCCACCCGGCACCTGCGCCGGCGCTCCACCTGGGCGCTGCTGCTCACCACGGTCCTCACCATGACCGGCGTCTTCGCCGTGATGAACGGCATGATCCCCGCCTTCGCCCAGGACGCCCAGGCAGGCTTCGGCATGGGCGCCGAGCAGTCCGCCTGGTGGACCCTGACGCCGTACGCCCTCGCGGGCCTGGCCATGGGACCGCTCGCCGGACGCCTCGCCGCCACGTACGGCTACGGCCGCATCCTGCGCCTCGGGCTCATCGGCTCGGCGGTGACGGTCGCCCTGATGCTGTTCACGCTGCACGCCGACTCGCGGCTGCTGCTCCTGCTCGCCTCGGTCCTCATCGGCGTCACCTACGCGGGCGTGGGCAACATCGTCCTCAACGGCCTCGGCATCGTGCTCTCCCCGAAGGAGAACCCGGGCTTCCTGCCGGGGCTGAACGCGGGCGCCTTCAACCTGGGCGCCGGGCTCAGCTTCGCCGTCCTGTACGCCGTGCAGACCGCGGCGGAACCTGCGGACAAGACCTCGCCCGCCGGATACACGGCAGGCATGATCGCCGGAGTCGTCCTCATCGCGGCGGCCTTCGCGACGTCCTTCCTCATCCCCAAGCCGGTGGAGGCGGAAGCCACGGAGTGAGCGTGCGCGCCGGCCGCCGGGCGGCCGGTCAGGCGTGCACCCTCGGCAGCCCGGTCACGGCCATCACCAGCGAGTAGAGCGAGGTGGTGGCCGTGATGAAGAGCCGGTTGTTCTTCGGCCCGCCGAAGGCGATGTTGGACACCGGCTCGGGCACCCGCAGCCGCCCGATGAGGGTGCCGTCGGGGTCGTAGCAGTGCACGCCTCCCTCGATGGCGGCGGCCCACAACCGGTCGCCGTCGTCGAAGCGGATGTTGTCGAACCGGCTGACGCCGTCCTTCGCCTCGGCGAAGACCTTCCCGTCGGACAGCGTGCCGTCCTCGCGCACGTCGAAGACCCGGATGCAGCCGCCCCGCGTGTCGGACACGTACAACTGCCGTTCGTCCGGCGAGAAGACGAGGCCGTTCGGCGCCCCGAAGCCGTCCGCGACCAGCCGCACCTCGCCGGTGGACGGATCGATCCGGTACACGTTGAGGCCGTCGATCTCGGGCTCGGCGCGGAAACCCTCGTAGTCGCTGGTGATCCCGAAGTCCGGGTCCGAGAACCACACCGAGCCGTCGGAGCGGACGACCGCGTCGTTCGGGCTGTTCAGCCGCTTGCCGTCGTACCGGTCGGCGAGCACGGTGATCCGGCCGTCGGGTTCGGTGCGGGTGACCCGGCGATTGCCCTGCTCACAGCTGATCAGCCGGCCCTCGCGGTCGATCGTGTTGCCGTTGACGTGCCCGGCGGGGGAGCGGAAGACCGTGACGCCGCCGGTCGTCTCGTCCCAGCGCAGCAGCCGGTCGTTCGGGATGTCGCTCCAGATCAGCTGACGCCAGGCGGGCAGGTACAGCGGCCCCTCGGCCCACCGGCAGTCCCCGTACAGCTTCTCGAGCCGGTCGTCCCCGTTCGCGCACCGCCCGGTTCGGAACCGCTCGTCCAGGATCTCGTACGGAGAGGTGCTGTCGTTGCCGGACATGGCTGCCCCTTGTGGGTGTTCGTGTGAATGTCGTTCGGTCGATCATGACTATGCCAGAACGCTGTATGGTTGCGCCATGGTGAATGTGGATGACGTGGACCGCCGGCTGATCGCCCTCCTCCAGGAGGACGCGACCATCTCGTACGCCGCACTCGGCAAGGGCGCCGGTCTCTCCGCGGGCGCCGCCCACGAGCGGGTGCGCAAGCTCCGCGAGCGGGGGGTCATCCGGCGCACCACCGTCGAGGTGGACCCCGCGGCGCTCGACCGAGGGGTGCTGGCCTTCGTGATGGTCGACTCGACGGCGTGGATGGGGGAGTCCGCGGACGCGTTCGCGGCCATCCCCGAGATACAGGAGGCGCACGTCATCGCCGGCAGCGCCTCGATCCTGGTCAAGGTCCGCACCGGGACGACCGCCCAACTCCAGGACGTGCTGCGGCGGTTGTACGCGATCGAGGGGGTCAGCGGCACGCACGCCACGGTCTCCCTCGAGACGTTCTTCGAGCGCCCGGTGTCACCTCTTCCCGGGTGATCCGCGTTCCACGGCACGAAAAGCGTCTTCACGCGGCCTTATCGGGCCGACGCACCCGATAGCGGAGGTGCGTGACGTCGCGGTCCTCGAGTCGACGGACGAGGTCGAGCTCGATGTGGTCGCCGCCCAGGTGGTCGAAGAGCCGCCGGCCCTCGCCGAGGAGGACCGGAACGAGGTGGATCTCCATCTCGTCCATCTGCCCGGCCCGGAGCAGCGCTTGGGCCGCCCCCGCTCCATGGACCATGACGGCCCGGCCCCCTGCGGCAGCGCGAGCCTGCCGGGCACACTCCTCGACATCGGTCACGAAACGCGCGTGGCCGGGGGGTACGTCCGCGTCGTCCACCCGGTGGGTGAGGACGAAGATCGGCACGCCGTCGTGGTGATCCCCCTGCCAGCGCCCGGCGAGTTCGAACGTCCGACGGCCGGAGATCACCGCGCCGGTCGCCAGCGCCTCGCGGTAGATCTGGCCGCTCGGGCCGTCGGACTCCCGGTCGTCGAGCCAGTTGAAGAGGCGTCCCCCATCGCGTCCCAGTTCCTGCCCCGGTCGATCGTCAGGGCCGGCGATGTAGCCGTCGAGCGACATCGACATGTACAGCCGGATCGGGTGGTCCATCCTGGCCTCCGTCTCTCCTCCATGGCGCCGACGTCCGGCGCGCGTCCCTTCACCCGCGGAGAGGGTGAGCCTGCCCATCACCCGCGGAGTGGCTGGTCCTGCCGACCAGGAAGACTCCGGCCGACCGGCAAAATCATCGGGACCGGCCACCGACGAGCCGCCCCCCACGCCGACATGGTCCAGGTGGGCCAATCCGATAGCTCCCGGGGGTGCCCGGGCGGGCGAGAAGGGGCGACTGGTTCCAGCGTGAGCGGAGTACGGGCCGCTCGACGTTGGGAACCGGTGCCATGACCCGCTCTCGCAGCACACGCTCCGCCCTCTTCGTAGCCATGGTGACGGCGGTGACCGCGGGTTGCACCACGACGCAGGCCACCGAGCGCACGGCGGCGCGGTCGGACGTGCCGGCCTCGTTCAGCGAGCTGGCAGCCGACGTGCAGCACGACATCGCCGTCGCCTGGCCGCACATGGCCCAGGTGTGGCCGGGTGCCGATTTCTCCGGGCACAACCTGCTGCTCACGGACGGGACGACCACCTACGCGATGGACCGCGACGGCCGGAGAAAGGTGTCGGCCGAAGACCTCGCACGGGCGAAGGTCGAGGTTCCGGCCGAGGACGCCTTCGACGTCGTCACCTGGGACGACAAGCCGTCACTGATCATCCACGTGCCCAAGGATCTCGGCGCGAGCCAGCAACCGGACCCCACGGGCCTGACGGCGCCGCAGCCCGGCAACACCTTCGCCCTGGCGAGCCACGAGCAGTTCCATCCGTATGTGCAGAGCAAGCCTCAGGAGTGGAAGTCGCTGAAGATCCTCGACGAACGGTCGGGGGGCGACCGTACGGAGTCGTACCCACTGCAGACCGGTCCCCGCGTCGACCGGTCCATGGTCTACAACTCGCTGCTCAAGGGCCTGCGGAATCCCGACGAGGCAGCCGAGCGCCTGTCCGAAGCGGCGTGGTGGGACGCCAGGTGGCGCAGGGACTACCCCGACGGCGCCGACGGGCAGCAGGCCACGGACCTCCTGGAGGGCACGGCCAAGTACTTCGAGCAGTACACGCTCGGCATGACACAGGTCGACGACGCCACCGACGCCGGACAGGTGCGCGAGCACCTCGCGAAGGTGCTGAAGCCCATGACGGTGGCCTCCAAGGGCGTGGAACCCTACGCGATCGGGACGGTCGCCCTGCTGAACGCCGACGCCCAGGGCAAGGACGGCGTCCCCCTGAAAGGCACCGAGCTGACGCTCGACGGGGGCGGGCTCACCGGCCGGCTGAGCGTGAGGAAGGCGACCGAGGACGGCCAGCACTTCCTCTACGCCCGGTAAGGCCGGGGGAGCCGATGCTGGAGCCGCTACTTGGCGGTCTGAAGGGCTTCCTGCCAGACCGGGCTGTCCACGTAGTGGTTGTCGTACAGCTCCGAGGAGTTCTTGATCTCCTCGAAGCCGGCCTCCCCGCGCATCACCCGGCCGAGCAGGCGCAGGTAGTCGAAGCGAGGCATGCCCGGGCTGAAGACGAACAGCACGTCCGCCTCCCGGCCCGGGGCCGCGGCGAAGGCGTGCGGAGTGTGCGGCGGCACCAGCAGGAAGTCACCCTTCTCCAGGACCTTCACCTCGTCGTCGACCAACACCTGGAGGGCGCCGTCGACGACGAAGAACATCTCCGACGCCCTGGTGTGGAAATGCGCCGGAGCGCCGACCGCGCCCTTGGCGAAGGTGGAGCGGTAACTGGTGAGCTCGCTGCCGTCACTGCCGTGGTCCGCGAGCAGGGTCATCACGCTGCTCAGGTCCGCGGTGGTCTCGGCGGTGGCGGCGCGGGTGAGGACGGCCTTGGGCGCGGTCTGCTCGTTCATCACGGGTTCTTCCTCAGCTGTGCGGCTCCGGGCATTCCCGGCTCCTTGTGAGCACAACTCTATGGAGCCAATAGACCTGTGATGAGGTGCATTTGGGGGCGTTGTTCCTGGGTCAATTCAGCAGCCCGAGGTCCAAGTGTGGGAGCTGCCCTTGTCGTTGGCGCCGCCGTTGTAGCCGACCTCCTGGCCGGGGGCCAGGCACAGGGTGACCCTGCCCGTGAGCTCGCGTCCGTCGTAGACCTTGACGTGGTCCTTGACGCCGGGGCCGGAGACCCCGTGATTGGCCCAGGAGGAGTCCTGGTTGGACATGTCGCCCTCCCACCAGCGGTCGTCGCCCGAGTGCTCGATCTTCATGCCGTCGAAGTTCGCGTGGGTCCAGACGCAGAAGTAGCCGCGTCGGCAGTCGGCCGCCTGCGAGGCGGCGGCGGTGGCCAGGACCGCGGCGGTGGAGAGGACGGCGGTGGCGAGCAGAACGGTGAGGCGCTGCATCGAGGGGTGTCTCCTTGCGGTCAGGGGTGGTTGAGCACGGTGGTCGCTTCGGCGAGTGCACGGCTGCGCATGCGCTCCCAGTCCGCGATGTCGGCGCGGTGCCGCTCGCGGACCTCGCGCAGGGTGCGATGGGTGTGGTCGGCCTCGGGTTTGAGGTTGTTGACGATGACCGACACGCGGAACCAGCGGCGCTGATCGCCGTAGAGCTGTCGCTGGGCGGCGCCGAGGCATCCGTCGGTGTGAGCGCGTACGGCATACCCGGTGGGCAGGGTGAGGGACAGTTCCGCAGGGCCGGTGCCGAACAAGGCGGCGGCGATCCGCCGCTCATCTGCCGGGGGCGAGCTTCGCCCGGGACGGGGCGGGGTGATGCCCCGGTGCGTGAGACAGGCGTCCGTGAGCACCTGGGTGGCCGCCTTGATGACCTCGTCCGGTGGCGGTGCCGGTGCCGGTGCCGGCTCGGGCGTGGCGGACGAGCAGCCGGTCAACGGCAAGCAGAGGAGGGGGAGCAGGAGGGCCGCCCGGCGTGGTCCCGCCTTCCTGGAGGCGGGGGCCACGGGCTCGCCCCTCGGGTCCGTCTGCTGGCGCTTCACCTGCGGTGAACGGTGAGAAGGCGGCGCAGGGCACGGCGTATGGCCCGGGATCACCCGTGAGCGTGTCGGGCGTCGAGCTCAGAAAAGATCAAAGACCCCGGCTGGACGGGGGAGACCAGCCGGGGCCGTGAAAGGTGGCACGCGGAGGGCGGTCGCCTCTCGGCGAAAGGCTCCATGGGGCTTCAGCCGAACGATCGTCCCCATGGGCTATAGGTGAGGCCCGGGGACACTGTCCCCTCCGCAGCCACACCTCAAAGAACGACGCCCAGTCCCGGGTTGTTCCGGACCGACCGCCGCATACGGGGTGACCTATGACACACCGGGCAATCGGCGGCCTGCCGCCCCTCTGCCAGAATCGCCCCATGGCTGACCACGACACGGATCACGGGCACCTGGCGGATCAGGGGTACCTGCTGGACAACCGGCAATCTGAGGCGGGAATCCGGTTCGAGGCGCTCAGCGAGCTGTTCGACCCGGTCACCTTCCGGCACATCGACGGGCTCGGCCTCACCGCGGGCATGCGGTGCTGGGAGATCGGCGCCGGCGGCCCGTCCGTACCCCTCGGACTGGCCGAGCGCGTCGGACCCACCGGAGCCGTGGTCGCCACCGACATCGACGTGTCCTGGACCCGCGGCATCGCGGGCGGCGCGATCGAGGTGCTGCGCCACGACGTGGCCGCCGACCCGCCGCCGCCCGGCGGCTTCGACCTCATCCACGCCCGGCTTGTCCTGGTCCACGTGGCCGACCGCGCCGAGGCGCTGCGCAGGATGGTTCAGGCGCTGCGCCCGGGCGGCCGGCTGCTCCTCGAGGACGCCGACCCGGGGCTGCAGCCCCTGCTGTGCCCGGACGAGTCGGGCCCCGAGCAGCGGCTCGCCAATCGGCTGCGGTCCGGCTTCCGCGCGTTGATGGCGGCGCGCGGCGCGGATCTCGCGTACGGGCGGACCCTGCCCCGACTGCTGCGCGAGGCCGGTCTGGACGGCGTGCAGGCCGACGCGTACTTCCCGATCACGTCGCCGGCCTGTGTCGTCCTGGAGGCCGCGACCGTACGACAGATTCGCAGGCTGCTCGTGGCCGAGGGCCTGGCCACCGACGAGGAGATCGGCCGCCACCTGGCGAACGTGGCCACCGGGACGCTCGACCTCGCCACCGCGCCGATGATCTCTGCGTGGGGCCGCAAGCCGTAACGGCGGGGGCACCGGGGCGGTGGCATAAGGGAGCCATGGTGGAGGGGACTCGTGGAGGGGAACCTGTGGTGGAGGCTGAAGGGGAGAGCGGCATGGCGGCGGAAGCCGATGACATCGTCCTGAGCAAGCAGGACCTCCGCGAGGTCACGGCCTTCGCCGCGGCGTGTGCGGAGGCCGTCCTCGACGTATTCGAGGCAGACCGACCGGACGACCCGCGCCCGCGGGACGCGATCGACGCGGCGCGGGCGTTCGCCCGGGGCGGCGAGCGCGGGAAGGCCTTGCGCGACACGGCGTGGGCCGCGCTCAAGGCCGCCAACGACACGGACACGCCGGCCGCACGCGAGGCGGCCCGGGCGGCGATGGCCGCCGCAGGTGCGGCCTACCTGCACCCCCTGGCCAAGGCCACGCAGGTCAAGCACATCCTCGGCGCCGGGGCACACGCGGCCAGAGCGGCCGAACTGGTCGCCGGGGACGACCGGAACGTCGGTGCCGAACACGCGCAGCAAACGGTACGGCGGGCGACCGTCGCCGTGGTCGACGTGCTCGCACGGTTTCCGCTGGCGCCGGGCGGCGGGGGCCGGGTCGGCGAACTGATCCGCATGCTGGACGCGGACCTCCGCGAACGCGGTTCCCTGCGCGACGCCCGCGCCCCTTCGTGACCGTCCGCACCTCCGCCACCGATGACTTTTCGTCTCCGCGGGAGTCGTCCCCATGACGACATGACGACTTCACGACACCTCACGATCGGAAGGCCGGCCGCCCGATGAACGCTCTGCGCGACACCCTGCAGCACTACGTGGACAACGGCACGGTGCCGGGCGCCCTCGGCCTGTTGAGCACCGGCGACGATGTCGACGTGGTCACGGTCGGCTCGGTGGACGTGGCGGGCACCGCCCCGATGGCCAGGGACTCGATCTTCCGCATCGCGTCCATCACCAAACCGATCGCCGCCGCGGCCGTCCTGATGCTGGTGGAAGAGGGGCGGCTCGACCTCGACGCCCCGATCGGGACATGGCTGCCGGAGCTGGCGAAGCCGGACGTGGTGCGCACCCCCGACTCCCCGGTCGAGGACGTCGTCCCGGCGGCCCGGCCGATCACGGTCGAGGACCTGCTCACCTCGCGCACCGGCTGGGGCTTCCCCTCCGACTTCGGGCTCCCGGCGGTGCAGGCCCTGTTCACCGTGCAGAAGGACGGACGCGCCCTGCAGGAGTGGCCGGACCAGGACACCTGGCTGCGGCGGCTCGCCGAGGTGCCGATGCTGCACCAGCCGGGCGCGGCCTGGTTGTACGGGACGTCGTCCGACCTGCAGGGCATTCTGGTCGCCCGCGCCTCGGGCCGCTCGTTCGCCGACTTCCTCGCGGAGCGCGTCTTCGAGCCGCTCGGCATGACGGACACGGCCTTCGACGTACCGGTGGCGAAGCGGCACCGGTTCACCTCCTTCTACACCCCGGCTCCGGAGGGCGGCCTGCGACTGGCGGACGGGCCGGCGGGGGAGTGGAGCAGCGTCCCCCGCTTCCAGTCGGGCGGCGGAGGCCTCGCCTCCACGGCCGACGACTACCTGGCCTTCGCCCGCATGCTGCTGAACGGCGGCGAGAGCGAAGGCCGGCGCCTGCTCACCCCCGCCTCGGTCGCCCGCATGACGACCAATTACCTCACGACCGAACAGCGGGAGAAGGCCACCCTCTTCCTGGAGGGCCAGGGGTGGGGCTACGGGGGTCAGGTCGACGTCACCTCGGCCGATCCCTGGAGCGTTCCGGGCCGTTACGGCTGGGTGGGCGGCACCGGGACGACCGCGTACATCGTCCCGTCCAGGGGCACGGCCGCGATCCTGCTGACGCAGGTGGGCATGGAGAGCCCCACGCCGACACCGCTGATGCGGGCCTTCTGGAGGAGGGCGGAGGAGCTCCAGGTCGGCTGATGGCTGATACCGGAGTTGAGTGCCGCTGGCCGCTGGCCGCTGGCCGCTGACCGCCAGCCGCCGACCGCCTGCCGCCCGCCGCCTCGCGAGCGGAATATTCCGTGCCGTCCCGGCGCCGGAGGTGCAGACTCGCCCCATGGCGGACATGAAGGCGTTCCGGGACGCGGTCGACGCGTGGGCGAGTGGCGGCTTTGACGGCGCCGGCGCAGCGGCGGGTGATCTGGCCGCGCGACTCGGGGTGCGGACCGTGGTGTTGCTGGAGGGGCCGAGCGACTTCGAGGCGGTGGAGGCGCTGGCCGAACGGCGGGGCCGCGACCTGGCCGCCGAGGGCGTGTGCGTGCTGCCGATGGGCGGCGCGATGAGCATCGGCCGCTACGCGTCCCTCCTCGGCCCGCCCGGACTCGGCCTGCGCCTGACGGGCCTGTGCGACGTGAACGAACAGGGCTTCTACGAAAGGGGTTTGGAGCGGGCGGGCGCGCCGCACGACGGCTTCTTCGTGTGTGACGCGGACCTGGAGGAGGAGCTCATCCGCGCGCTGGGCACGGAGTCGGTCGAGGAGATCGTCCGGGTGGAGGGCGACCTGCGGGCGTGGCAGACGTTCGTACGCCAGCCCGCACAACACGGCCGCCCCCGGGAACAGCAGCTGCGGCGCTTCCTGGGCACGAAGAAGGGCCGCAAGATCCGCTACGGCCGCCTCCTGGTGGAGGCACTGGCCCCGGAGCAGGCACCCGCTCCCCTCGACGACCTCCTCACGAGCGTGTGAGGGCGCCGACGAAGTCACGTACCACTCGGTGGTCGCGTTACGGAGCGTCCAGCAGATCGGTGACGAACTTGCGCAGCAGGCCTGCCCGTACGGGCAGCACGCCGTGGATGACCTGGGAGCCGTAGGCGACACCCGTACCCACTGCCGCGTCGGTGATCCAGCGGGTGCGCTGTGCCGCTCGCAGCCAGGCGGGTTCGCTGTCGTGCACGTGCGTGTCCGGAGAGGACGCGTGCGGGAGCCGCTGGGTGAGCGGGGTGCCGGGCAGGAAGCCTTCCGCTTCACCGACCACCTCGCCGGTCCAGACGCTGTTGCTGGAAGTCGTCTCGATGTAGAACTCGCCGCCCAGCTCCGCGTTTTGGAGGACGACGCCGAGGCGTCCCAGACGGCGGGGCGCGGTGCCGGGCGCGGGGATCCCGTCGAGATGGGTGGGCACCGCCGCGCCGGGCGCAAGCTCGGTATAACCCCACGGCGCTGCGGTTCTGATGGAAGGCATCGACTGGCGGATCGCCGGCAGGGCCCGCTCGGTGGCGAATCCGAGGATCTCCTGGGCCGCAGCGGGCGCGGGGAGCACCTCGGCCTGGAATCGCGGGGTCCAACCGGTGTTGCGCTGCTCGACGTCCATGATCTTGCGGAGCTGGGAGAGTTCGTCGGGGGTCAGGAACTCCTCGACGGTCTGCAGAGCCAGGGTCTCACTGATGTGGATCACGGTTGCCTCCGGAGCCTTCGGGAACGGCGCTGCGGGGTGGTCCTCCGTTCACCGTCGAGGAGGCGTCGGGGCCCGTCCAGGGTGCAGGGGGGGGCGGACGGGGCTCGCCTACGGAAGCCGGGCCGGCGCCGGTCGGGCCACCGTGGACACGGCCGTACGCGGAGACGCCCCGGGCCGCACCGCCTGCTGACCGCCCTCAGGCCCGCATGCCCATGATGAGGCTGCCGGGGCCGTCGACCTCCGCGTCCGTGTAGAAGCCGACGACGGCTTCCTGCCACTCGTCCACGGACACGTGCTCGTCCCCGTCACGGTCCAGCGCGTGGAAGGCGGCGGTGGCCGACTCGTCCGACATCCCGACAGCTGCCTGAGATTGCCTGAACTCCTCCAGGCTGACGACACCGTCGCCGTCGCTGTCCACCAGGGCGACATGCGCCTCGACCGACGGCCGCACCAGTTCGTCGAGCACCCCTGCCTCGCGTGCCCGCACGAGGGCGTCGACGAAGTCCTGCTCGGTGATCTTCCCGTGCTCGTCGACACCCGCCAGCTCGGCGAGGCGATCCCAGTACGCCCGTGCCCCTCGCATCACGGCGGTGCCTCGCGGCGAGTCAGGGGTTTCGCCCATGCCGGCCAGCAGTTTCTCGGCCCGGCTGGTCACATCCCGGAGCTCCAGCACTCCATCGCCGTCGGTGTCCTGGGTGGAGAAGCGGTGGGCGTACCTGGTCCGCAGGGTGGCGTCGGTCATCGGCTGCAGCCTCCTGAAGTGCTCGTGGGGTCACTGATCATCCGGAGCGTAGACCGCTCGGTTACTGAACGTCACGAAGGCGCGGCCCAGCCCGGAGACGGGACCAGGGGATGGCTCAGTCGGCCTGCTCGTTCGCCTCCTTGGGCAGGCAGAACATCAGGGCCCACATCAGGGCGAGGAGGCCACCGACCCACCACAGCACCGTGATGAACGCGTCGCGGTTGAGCGCGGCGTCGGGTGAGCCGCCGGTGGTGGCGAAGAACACCACGGCGGTCAGCGCGGTGCCGAGGGCGATGCCCAGATGCATGACGGTGTTGAACAGGCCCGAGGCCGATCCGGCGTCCGCGTGCGGGATCCGGGCCAGCGACATGTCGGCGAGCGGACCGCTGACCATGCCGAGGCCGAACCCGATCAGTACCACCGGAGCGGTCATCGCCAATAGGGTCAACTCCGCCCCACCCGCACCGGCCTGGATCCCGTAGGCAGCCATCGAAGCGAGCGTGACGAGGACTCCGACCTGGGGCAACCGGCGGGCGAAGCGTCCGCCGCTCTTCGCCGTGACCGTCGCGCCGACCAGTTCGCCGAGGGAGAGCAGTACGAAGGCCAGGGCCGCGTGGAAGGGGGTCATGCCCAGTCCGTGCTGGAGGTAGAGCGTCCAGGTCATGAAGAACAGCCCGCACAGCAGGCCGTGCATCAGTTGCGCGGCCATGCCGCCGGAGAACTGCCGACTCCGGAAGGGGGACAGGGCCACGAGGGGCGCGTGGCCCTGCTTGCGCTGTTGCTGACGCAGGAAGGCACCGAGGACGAGAACGCCCGCGGCGAGCATCGCGAAGCACCACAGCGGCCAGTGGCGCAGGTGCCCCTCGGTGAGGGGGAAGACGATCAGGACGATGGCCGGCGCGGACAGCAGCATGCCGATGAGGTCCAGCCGGTCGGCCTTCTGCACGGTCGACTCGGGGATGAATCTGCGGCCCAGGAGAAGGACGGTGAGGCCGACGGGCACGTTGACCAGGAAGATCGGCCGCCACGACTGCCCGAACAGATCCGCCTCGGTCAGCAGGCCGCCCATCACCGGGCCGAGGACGTTGGCGAGGGACATGACGGCTCCGTACAGACCGAAGACCTTGCTGCGGTTCTGCCCCTCGAAGGTGACATGGAGGGTGGCCAGGATCTGCGGAATCATCAAGGCCACGCCCACGCCCTGGACTGCGCGGGCACCGATCAGCACGCCCGGGCCGGCGGCGAGGCCGCACAGCAGCGAGGCCGCGGTGAACACGACGGTGCCGATGAGCAGGATCCTGCGCCGGCCGTAGAGGTCGCCGAGGCGGCCGCCGGTGATGAGCCCGACGGCGATGGGCAGTGAATAGCCGGTGGTCAGCCACTGCACCGCGTCCGGTCCAGCGCCGGTCGACTCCTGGATGGCGGGCAGGGCGGTGAGGACGACCGACTGGTCGATCATGTCCATCAGTTCGGCCCCGAGCAGCACCAGGAGGGCGATCCAGGCAGCCAGGCCCATCTTCGACAAACCAGGCGCTGGGCGGGTTGGGGACTGGGTCGGGCACTGGGTGGTGTGCTGCGGCTCGTGGTCGAGCGCGGAGGAAGACACGACGGGACTCCTGATCCATGGGAGAGAGGAATCGGGAGAGCCCTGCAGACAGCCACACGGGGGCCGGACAACACGAAACCCGGGGCAGACGGCAGAGCTGCACCCGGGAAAAAGACAGAAAACTGCGGGGGGGGGGTGACGCAACTCAGGCCAGCGCGACGTCCGCCCCCGGACGCGTGCGACAACACAGCACGCGGGGAACGCGGACGACTACATGGCCTGGTTAATAGGTCGTCACCTCAAGATCGATACAGAAGGAACAGGAGCCTCGGCCGTCGAGGTCTCCGACGCCGAAGCCTGATTACTCTATGACACCACAAGGCTCCTTCGCACGTCAGAATGCGAAGGACCGCAGCTGGAGGTGCGCGGGGTGGGCGAGATGTGGACCGGCGTGAGGGAACGCGTGCTCGCGCTTCGGTACGCGCCGAACCGGCGAGCGGTGTTCGGCGCGTACTTCAAGGAGTCCGGGCACGAGTTCGAGCTCCGGCCGGTCCTGACCGAGGAGCAGGTGGACGCCGTGGAGCGGCAGCGCGGAGTGCGCTTTCCCGCGGAGTACCGGAGCTTTCTGCTTGAGGTGGGGGCGGGCGGTGCGGGCCCGGACTACGGGCTGTTCCCGATCGAGCCGCCTGAGCCCGGCGAGGCCGCGGCCGCCCCGTCCTCCGCGCCGCCGTTCCGCCCCGAGGCCACGGCTGAGTGGGAGGAGCACCAGGCGGCGGAGCCCTACCGGTCGGCCTACGGCGACTCCGCCGAGGACGATGAGCGGTTCCGCGCCGCCCACGCCGCCTGGGACGAGCGCGACGACGAGCTCCTCGAATCATTGGCCGACGGCGCGCTCTACGTGACCGATCAGGGGTGCGCCTATTACACGCTGCTGGTGTTGACCGGTCCCGAGCGCGGCACGATGTGGCAGGACGTCCGCGCGGCGGCGGAGGGCATGATCCCGTTCCAGTTCCTCGACAGCACGGACCGGGTCACCTTCGCCCGGTGGTACCTCTACTGGCTGACCCGCGCGGAACGGCTGGCGTGGCAGGAGCCGGACAGCGCGGGGAAAACCGGGTCCTAGCCCTTCACCGCTTGTCGTCCTCCTTGCTGGTGACGATTCCGTAGGCCCAGTCGTCGTCGGTGTCCGCTTCGAGGGTGAGGGGCAGGACGCCCCGCACGCCACGGAAGCGGATCTTCACGACGACGTACTTCTTCGGGTCCACGGCGAAGTCGGCGGTCATCGGCCGCTGCGCCGCGTCACCCCACTTCGCCACCCACTTCTCCGCGGCCTTCTCGGCGTCCTCGCCGTCGTACGACAGCTTCGCCAGCCCTTCTTCGTCGTGCCGCTGGATGCGTACGAGGGCCTTCTCGACCAGGGCCAGGGTCTCCGAGGAGGGTTGCCCGGTCACGGAGAGGTCGAGGTCGGCTCTGCCGTCCTTGACGTGCGGGGGCGTGTGGTCGGTCGTGCACGCCCCGAGCAGGAGCGCCGTTGTCGCGACCACGGTGGCACGTGCGACCGCGGCGGCAAGCGGACGGCCCCGCCCCCGCCCGTATCGGCTTCCGCGTCTCAACTGCGCCTCCCGGGCCTGATGATGCTCACGGCCGTGATCTTCTTGGGCTTGAGCCACTGGCTGAGCGTGGTGTGGTTCTTGCTGCCGTGCTGGGTGATGGAGATCTTGCCTCGGCTGCCACCGGTGACGACACCAGCATGATTCCACTGCCGGTCCTTCTTGTAGTACGCGAAGATCACGTCACCAGGACGGACGTCGTAACGGGAGATCTCGCGGCCGCCCCGATGGTTCTTGAGGTGTTGGCGGAGGTTGGCGGCCCCGGCCCAGGTGTAGCTGTCGAGGCGCTTGCGGCCGATGTTGTTGCGGAACCAGCGCGAGAGGTTCTTGCGGCCACCCTTGCGCTGCTTCATCTTGCCGCCGTGGTGCAGGGCCTTGGACACGAAGTTCGTGCAGTCCTGCCCGTACTCCCACTTGATGCCGACGTGGCGCTTGGCCCAGCTCGCGGTGCCGCTGCCCTTGGGGGCGGCGGCGCGCAGCATCGGCGAACCGGTCGCCGGTGCGGACTCCTCGGGCAGCATGCCGTCGGCGTCCAGTTCGACCAGCGGGGCCTCCTGCCCGCCCTCGGTGACCTCGTCGATGCTGTCCTCGGCCGGTGGCGCGACCGTCGCGGACTTCGCGGCGTCGGCGGTCGTGGGCAGCGTCACCTCGACGCCCGCGTCGTCCGCCTCCATGCGCAGGACACCGCGTGTGAAGACGTAGCGGCCCGCGAGTTCGCCCTCCTCCTGCTCCTCGGTGCCGTCCTTGTCGGTCAGCACGCTCTGCTCGGTGAGTCGGCCGCGTACGACGACGGAGCCGTCGGGCCCTACTTCGCTTCGTCGGCCACGGCCACCGGCTTGACGGCGGCGGAGGTGGCGGCGGGGGAGGTGCCGTACTTGGTGGCGGCGGTGAGGGTCACCGTGTGGTCGGCGCCGTTGGTGAGGTCCGGTACGACGAGCCGGGTGTCCTCGGTGGTGGTGCGGGTGACCTCGGTGTCCCCCTTGCGTACGACCACGGTGTACTTCAGCGCCTCGGAAGCGTCGGCCCCGCCGGTCTCGTCGGCCGCCTCGCTCGTGCCGGTCGCGGCGCCGGGGTCGGCCGGGGCGTTCCAGGTGACCAGGAGGCCCCCGTCACCCGGCACGGCACGGACACTGGTGGGTGCGCCGGGTGCCCCGGCGGCGATGTACTTGACCACCAGCTTGGGGCGCTTGGCCGGGTCGGTGGCGCGCGAGGAGTGGTAGCCGACGCCGGGTGCGGCGGTCTTCTCGTCGCCGAGCTGCAGGCTGAGACCGTGATTGTCGTCGGGAGACAGCCAACCGTCCACGAGCGGGGCGATGTTGAGGTCTCCGATCGGTGCCGGAAGCTCGTCGTCGGCCTCGAACACCTCGTCACCGGCCGCCGCCATCAGCGCCTGACCGTCCTGCTCGGGTGACCAGGACTCGGCGAGGTCGCGCGCGGTCGCGGCCGGTTCCTCGCACCCGTCGGCGGCGTCGGTGCCCGCCGGGCAGTCGGCGCGGTGCAGCTCCAGCCGCGCGTCGGTGATCCTCGCGCCGGAGGGAACGGCCGAGAGGTCCGCCTTGAACCAGGCGCGCCAGGCCGTGGAGCCCGGCGTGCCGACCCGCAGCAACTCGTCCTCGACGGCGGCGCAGGCCGCACCGTCGCAGTCCTTGGCACCCACGGGGGCGCCGGCGTCGGAGAGTGCGCCGCCGGAGATCTCGACCGTACGGGTCGCCGGGTCGGGGGCCTCCTTGGGGGCCTTCGCAGTGAAGGACCGCCTCTGCGTCCACTTCGAGCAGGCCTCCACACCGCAGGCACGCATCGCCCAGCGGTAGGTGGAGCCTGCCGTGAGCGTGTCCTCGGGGATCATCGTGGCAACCCGGCTGCCGCTGTCCGCGTCGGCGGGAACCAGCGGTACGTCCGCCATCGCCACCCCCTCCGCGTCGAACAGGGCGAACTCACCGTGCACGCGCTCCTGGGAGGCGGAGGTCAGCACGCCGGAGAGCATCGGCGTGGGCGTGTCCGTCGCGCCTTCCTGCAGTGCTTCGGGGACGTCGGGGACGGGCACGACAGAGGGCTTGGCACCGACGCCGAACTGGAACGCGGCCGTGCCGGAGAGCAGCCCCGCCGAGTCGACGGTGCGGACGTGCAGCGTGTGCCAGCCCTTGGCCACCTTGACCTTCACGGTCTGCGGCTTGCCGCCCGTACCCGCGGAGTCGTCGACGGACTTCGGAGTCCGTGCGTCGTCCAAGCCCCACAGGAAGCCGCGGCCGTCCGAAGAAGCAGTGGTGAAGGTGCACTCGACCTCGCCGGCCGGCTTGTCCGTCCACTGCTCGGCGGCGAATCCTTCACAGCGGACCGCCGGCGTTGCGGGCTTGCTGACGTTGACACGGAACCGCAGATAGCCGCTCCAGGCGCCGTAGGCGGAGCCGTCGTGGGCGCGCGAGCGCACGCGGTAGCCGAAGGAGCCCAGCTTCTTGTCCGCCGGAACGGCCAGCTTGGCGATGCCGCCCGAGGCGACACCGGCACTCGTGCCGGTCCAGAGGTAGTCGCCCGCATCGTCGAACGCCGGGTCGGCGCTGACCTCGAACTGCGCCTTGACCGTACCGCCGTCGGGATCGGCGACCTTGGCCGAGAGAGTCGGGGTGAGCGAGGTGGCGTAGGTGCGCTTGTTGTACGAGTTGTACGCCGAGGGGGACAAGGCCACCGAACTCGGCGCGCTCGGCGGATTGTTGTACGTGACCGAGAGAACGGGCACGTGGGCGGCGGCGTTGCGTGAGGCGAACCGCTTCCAGGCGTAGGAGTCCTTCTCGTCCTGCGCACGCAGGCCCAGCGTGTTCTCGTTGTGCGGGTTGGCCGCCCACGCCTGCGCCAGTGACCTGACGTCGGCGCTCACCCAGCCCTCGGCACAGCCGGCGCCACCCTTGGTCTGGGTCGAAGTGGCCCACTTGCGGTGCCAGGTGGGCTGCGCGGTCCATCGGCTCGCGGTGCCCGCGGCGGAGGTGTCCCACACCTCCCAGGCGGTTTCCTTGCACGACCAGGAGTGGTGGTTCCACAGTTTCAGCGTGGCCGCCTTGATCTCGCGGCCCTTCACCGGCTTGTTGTCGAACCTGAGGAAGGAACGCGCCACCCGGCCCGCGCCGTTGTTGCCGAGCTTGAGTTCCTTGGAGGCCGACTGGTCGGTGTTGTAGCCCTCCTGGACGAACGTGGTGAACGTGGTCAGCAGGTTCACCGACGGGTCGACGGTCACCGGGAACGTCGTCTTCGGGTCGGTGAGGAACGCGGCGTTCGGGGTGAGCGTCAGGTCGACCCGGTCGCCGTCCTGCGCGACCGCCATGGCGACGGGTGCGCGGTGGGTGTGTTCGCCGGAGCGCTCGTCGTACCTGGAGTCCCACATGACCGGGGCCGGCAGCGTCCCCGCGGTCCTTCCTGCCGCGTCGGTGAACGACACCCCTCCGCCGGGCTCCGCCTTGGCGGTCAGCCCCTTGGCGGTGAGCGTCATTCGCAGCGTGCCCGCCTCGGCCACGGCCTTCGGGGAGTTCAGGACCACGGATTGCTCGAAGCCGGTCCTGGTGGTGTCCACGACGAGGTCCGCGTGCGGCAAGGCGTCACGGTAGGTGGCCTTGGTGCCGTCGATGCGCGGCGCGGGCAGCGCGCCGCGCCAGCCCAGCTCGACCCGCTGCCCCTTCTCCGTGGTCAGCGAGACCAGGGACGTCGCGGCGGGGACGGCCTCGGCGGCGCGCAGGCGGCGGGTGGCGGCGGTGTCCTTGCGCTCGGGCGTCGCCCCTGCCAGCGTCAGCCCGAGCGGGTGCGCCTTGGGCCCGACCCGGCCGTTGGCCAGCTTGGCCAGGCCGATGTCCACGGGGGTCCAGTCCCCGTCATCGCCGCGGAACCGCACCGGCCCCGCGGCCTGGTCCTCGGTGAGCGTCCCGTCGGGATTGGCCCACACGGTCCTGGTCTCGGTGCGCTCCCCGACGACCTCGACGCGCTTGTCCGCGAGGCGGGCCCGAAGGATGGCGGCGGTGGCGTCGTCCCCGGCCGCCGGTTGGGCCACGGCGCCCACACGCGCGGTGGCAGCGGCCTTGACGGCGGCGAGACCCGATACGGCGGCCTCCGCGACCAGTAGTCCGGACAGCGCGAGGCATGTGGTCAACACACGCCCGGATCTGCGCTTGCGACGTGTCGTCACAAGTTCCCCTCCCAGTAAAAACAAGATCAAGAGGAGGGAAAGTTAGCCCGAGAGTTTCGTGAATCAGGGGGCCGTAAGCACTGAAACGGACGGGCTGAAGGTCCTGAAGCGGACAGTGGGATGGTGTTGTGCGTCACGGTGAAGGGCCCTGCGCCTTTGGAGCCCGCCATGGAGCGGCACAGCGTGGTCGCGGTGATGTGCAGCCGGAACTCACGGGCCGAGTGGTACCCGCAGAAGTACGGGATGCCCGCGTGGCTGCCCCCATGCCTATCCTCAGTTCGGACAGGTAAAAGCACAGGCGCAGGAGGTATCGCGGCATGTCACCGTCCATACTCACCGTCGGACTTGATCCCACGCTGGTGGCCGACGCGCCCTGGTCGCGGGCGGCATTCCCCGATCTCGACGTCGAAGTGGTCCGGGTCGGGGTGGCCGCCGAGCGGGCCCGGCTCCAGGAGCTCGGCTTCACCGTCGACCTCTGCCTGCTCGACTACGGTCATACGGCCGAGGCGGTCTACCGCGCCGCGCTGTCCGCGAAGGAGTACGACCTCGTGGTGATCGGCGCCGGCATCCGGCTGGACCCGGTGCTGACCCCGCTTCTCGAAGTCCTGGTCGACGCCACCCGCGAACTGGCACCCGACGCCAAGCTCTGTTTCAACGTGAGTCCGACGACGACCGTCGAGGCCGTCCAGCGGTGGTGGCCCGAACGCAGGCCACTGGTCACGGGATCAACGCCTCCTCTGTGACAGGAGATGACAACGCTGCCGCCCGCGCGGATCTCATCAACTGGCATCTGCGCAGGTGACAGAAGCTCAGCTCCAAGGGCAGCCGTCTGACGTGGAGTTTTCGTCAGGCACGGGTCTCAGTGGGGCTTTCTCAGTGGGGCTTCGCTCACGCCATGCCCCACCACGGGATCACATGCCCCACGACGGGATCAGACGGTGAGGACGAGCTTGCCTTGGAGGTGACCGCTCTCGAGCAGCCGGTGCGCGTCGGCGACGCGCTCGAACGGGAAGGTGTCCTGCACGTGGACCCGAAGCCTGCCCTGTTCGACGAGTTCGACGAGACCTCGCAGGCCGACGGGATCGGGGTCGACCGCGATGCCGCTGAAGCGCATGCCGGCCGACTCGAACTTCGTGATGAGCCTCGCATCTTCCTCGGCGACCGCCGTCACCAGGTGACCGCCTGGGCGGAGCACTTCGAGCGACCGCTCGACGGTGTCGCCGCCGATCGTGTCGAGCACGACGTCGATGTCGCGGACCGCCTCGGTGAAGTCGACCGCCGTGTAGTCGATCACCTCGTCGGCGCCGACCCCTTCGACGAACTCCCGCTTGCTCCCACTCGCCGTAGTGACCACGTGCGCGCCGAGCGCTTTCGCGATCTGGATCGCGACGTGGCCGATCCCGCCGCCACCTCCATGGACCAGGACGCGGTCGCCCTTGGTCACGCCGCCGAGGTCGACGAGGCCCTGCCACGCCGTCAGCCCGACGAGCGGCAGCGCCGACGCCTCGACGTGCGAGAGCGACGCCGGCTTGCGCGCCAGGTGCAACGCCGGCGCCGACACGACCTCGGCGTACGCGTTCGCCGCCCGCGGGAACAGCGGCATCCCGAACACCTCGTCGCCGGGCCTGAACCGCCACGTCTGCGGCCCTTCCTCGACCACACCGCTGATGTCCCAGCCGAGGACGAACGGTGGCCGGCCGAGCAGCGGGAACTCGCCGGCGCGCAGGCGCGGTTCCAGCGGGTTCAGCCCGATCGCCTTGACGCGGACGAGAACCTCGGTCGGGAGGGGCTGAGGCTCGGGCGCCTCCACGATGGTGAGCACCTCGGGACAGCCGAGCGTCTGCTGGGTGATGACTCGCATGGCTCGCATGACTCTCCTGGCTCTGGAGGGGGAGAGAAGCCAGGCTATGTTTCCGATAGGAACCATCAGGTACCTGTGGCGCAGGTACCTTCGGCGCCATGAGCGGTTTCGGTCCCGGTGATCCCTTTCTCGCCGACTGCCCGGCGCGTCTGGCGGTGGAGCTGATCGCCGACAAGTGGACGGTGGTCGTGCTCTACGGCCTCAGCAAGGGCCCGGTGCGCCATGGCGATCTGATCGAGCTGATCGGCGGCATCTCCCGCAAGATGCTGACCCAGACGCTCCGACGGCTCGAGGCGCACGGACTCATCCACCGCCACGCCTACGCCGAGGCGCCACCCCGCGTCGAGTACGAGCTCACCCCGCTCGGAGCGACGCTGATCGACCCGATCCACATGCTGACCGAGTGGGCGAGGGCGAACGGCGACGCAGTGCTCGATGCGCTCGACGCCGATCCCGAGCCGGTCGCCCATTGCGACTGAGAAGCCGTGTCACATCTTCGCTGTGAGTAGTTCCTGCTCGTCAGAACGGGCTGCTCCTGAGCTTTCCAAGAATAGCCCGCAGGTTGCCACGTGGTCACTTAGAGATTCGCGTACTCCCGGTGGTCCCCCGCTTCTCCATCGATCAGCTCTCTCACGATGTCTAGGTGCCCCGCGTGTCGGGCCGTCTCTTCCAGCATGTGAATGAGCACCCAGCGCATCGTCACCTGGCGCCCGCCCCAGGCCGTGCCCGTTTCCTCGAGTCCGGTCTCGGCGATCGCATGGTCGGCCGCAGAGCGGGCACGCCTATAGAACGCGACGATGCGCTCGGCGGTCTCGTCATCGGCGACTGTCATGTCTTCCGATTCCGGGTCGAACCACAGTGGTTCTGTCTCGCGTCCGAATGTCTCGCAGAACCAGCCGTACTCCACTGCCGCCAGATGCTTCACCAAGCCGAGAAGGCTCGTTCCTGAGGGGGTCATCGGTCGCCGGGCCTGTTCCTCATCCAGCCCTTCCAGCTTCCACAGGACAACGTCCCGGTGCCGGTGGAGGGCAACGTGCAGGCTTTCCTTCTCGCCTCCTTGCTGAGGGACGTGCCTGGTTGCCGTGCTGACCTCTGGATCCATCCGCGCGCCTCCCTGTCCGAATCTGCTCCTGTCGTGCGGAACGTAACAGCGGCCACTGACAATGCGGCCAGTCGGTCAGCGATCATCACGTCAACAGGGCTGGCAAGTGGTGCAGGCTGGACCTCCGGGACGCGCTGATGCGGAGGCTGGCTGTGTAGTCCGACCGGTCACAGGGGTGCCTGGGCGAGCCGGACGGTCCAGGGATGGAGACGGACCCGTAGGGGTGAGGCCGGTGGGGGTGGCGGGAGCTTAGGCTCACGCCAGGTAGCCACGGGTTTGGTGAGGCGGCGGGTCATCAAGGCCATGAGGCGCCAAGCTAGGTGCGCTTCTGCATGTTGAGGCAGCGTTTCGTAGTCGCGGCAGTTGCAGCGGGATCTCATGATCCACGAAATGGATCTTTCAACCACCCGGCGCTTGGGTAACAAGACGAAGCCTTTGGTCTTGGGCCGGTTGACGGCCTTGAGGGTGAGATGGAGCCGGTCCTTGGCCCAGGTGACGAGCTCACCGCCGTATGCGGAGTCGGCCCAGACGAGGATGACTTCGGAGGGGGCCAGACGAAGTCGGAAGAGGAAGTCGCGGGCCGCATGGGCGTCGTGGACGTTAGTGGGGGTGACCATCATCATCACCGGCAGGCCGCGCGTGTCCACGCACAGGTGGCGCTTCCTGCCCGTCGCCTTCTTCCCCGCGTCGTAACCCGACGTCGTTCTGGGAACGGTGGTGCCGGCCTTACGGGTCTGAGAGTCGACCACCACGGTCACTGACCGTGGATTCTTGCTCTCCCGCAGGCGGACTTGTTCGTGCAGCTCGGTGCAGATCCGGGCGGTGACCCCGGCCGCGTGCCACTTCTGAAACCACCGGTAGGCCGTGCGCCAAGGCACGGCGTAGTCGAAGGGGACCGCACGCCACTGGCAGCCAGTCCGATTGACGTAGCGGATCGCATTGATCACAGCGCGCCGGTTGTGCTTCTCCGGCCTTCCGCCGGTCGGCAGGGTGCAGGATGGTGGCGGGAGCAGGGGCTCGATGAGCAGCCACTCCGCATCACTCATGTCGGACGGATAGCTGTGTTCTCGCACGTCAGTTGAGTCCTATCGTTCCCTGCGGATGAGAACTTCGAGGGTGGCCTTGACCCCGCCGAGCTGTTCCAGGACCAGGCGGACCCACTCGTCCGTCGGCTCGCGCTTGGCGTGCGGGGCGATGATGCCGGTGATGACATTGGTGATCCGGTGGAGTTCGGTGGTGAAGATCGCCCGTTCGTAGGCCACCCAGACCTCCGGGTCCTCCGACAGCTGGAACCCTTCGGAGCGCGAGTGCGTCACCGGCGGGAGTCCTTCCTTGGCGGCGACCTTGCGCAGGAACTTGATACCGGCCCAGACCTGGGAGGGTGTGCGCTTGGCCGATCGGCACAATTGGGCCAGGCTGACCCCCGCCGGCCGGGCCTCTCTCAGCGCCTTGCGTACCGCCTCACCATGGTTATGGGCGGGCATTCCCCGCCCCCTAGCTACTGGCCTCGAAACAGTTGAGCGAGGGCCTCGTCCAAATCAGTGCGGCCGGCTGTGACCGCGGTCTCGATCCAGTCGTCCGTCGCCAGCAGCTTCTCCAGGGTGGTTCCGACCTGCGCGTGCTGGCGCTCGTTGAACTCCTGCCCGCGCAGCTTGGGCACCAGCCGGGCGGCGCCGGCGATGAAGCCCTGGCAGACGGCCAGCAGATCGGCGAACTCCACCTGCCGGTGCCACCCGTGCACGATCGTGGCCGGGTCGTGGAACCCGTTCGTCCTCACCGCCGTCTTCGCCGTCGCGGGGTAGACGTCGCGGAATTCCTCGTCGAGGTCGTCGTCTTCGTCGGCCTGCTCGAACTGGATCTCGTTGACCATGTAGCGGTCGTCAGCGTCCCGGCATGGCCACGAAGGCCACCTCGTGGCGCTTGAGCAGGGCAGCCACAACTTGGCAGGCCGCCGCCTCGTCCTGAACGAGGTCGGCGGCGGCTTCGACCTTCTCCTGCACGGTGATGGGCGTGGAGGTCTTCCAGCCCACCGCGCGTTTCGCGGCGTCGCCGTCCCAGGCCCGGCGCCCGGTGCGCTCGTTCAGCGGCGGGTGCGCGATCACCTTGAACGGGTCCTCGGCCGAGGCAAGGATCTTGTGGACCTCCCAGGAGACCCCGGCCACCCACTGCTCGGCGGGACACTTCGCGGCGGCCCAGCGGTAGGTCCGCACCGTCGCCGCCGACGGACCCACGTCTTCCGCGAAGCACTTCAGGGCTTCCTCCACGCTCTGTCCCTCGTCGGGAACCCGCAGATGACCACCCCAACCGCGCAGCGGTTCGATCTCCAGCGCGGCATCACCGACGGCCCACTGGACGCTGGAGTGGACTTCAACTTGGCGGAGCGAAGAGGCCACCAACTCGTGGTAGCGGCTTACGGCAACGTTCCCGATCTCGGGCACGGCGGATCACCACCCACGGGCGGGACGAAGATGCGGCACATCGCCGACGACACGAACTCCGTCCCGCCATTACTGGCACGGTCCGCTCCAGCTAGTCCAGATCACCAGCAACGACCGGAGAACGCCCCACCGGACACATGATCCGCCTCCCAGGCAACAGTCCGCACCTGCCTCCCCAACGACCGAACCCGACCGATACCTCAACTTCCGTCACTCCAGTGGATGTGACACGGCTTCTGAGGCTCCCGAGAGGGCACTGGGTATCCTCTCGGTCGCTACTCGGTAACGGCCCGGCCGCGCTCGGTCAGCAGGCTCTCGATGCGTTGGGCGTTGGATGATCTGTCACATCGGGGGTCCTGACGACGACCACGAGCGACACGGTGGCGCCGGTGTCGGTGTCCCGGATCCTCGGTCCGCCGGTAGCGGCGACCCCCTCAGTCCTCGGCAGTCGGTTTGTACGCTCCGAGGCTTCGCGGGGACCGTTGGCCTCGGTCTCATGAACGTCCAGGTTGTAGCTGGTCAGAACTGCCATTGCTGTGCCGAACTCTTGCTCAGACAGTGCGCCAGACAGGGCCAGTAGGTGGTCTGCGGGCGGGCCGGCGAGGGGGCCGGAGAGCGAAGTCGGTGACGCCGTAGGTCTCCAGTACGGCATCCATGATCAGCACGCCTCCAGTGGCGCCCTTCCTTTCCGGCGATGGGCACCCAGCGGATCGCGCTGGACTATCGGCAGTGCGGCGGACAGATGTAGCCCACCCCTCGTCACCTTGCTCGCCGCCGACCTAGGGACTGCTCGATGGTCGTGTGAGGCCCGGATTGGCGCTACTGGTCGGCGGCGCAGACGGTAACTCGCTCAACCCTCCCTCCGCACTGCGGAGTCAGCCGAGCTGATGACCCTTCACATGGCTCGCCGTGTGGACTGCAGGACCGCTGTCAGGAAACGCCGCACCGTCTCCAGCTCATCTGCGTCGAAGCCCTCGGCGATGGTGGTCACTTCGCTGATCACCGGCCCGAAGAAGGCCCAGCCGAGTTCATGTGCCTTCTCCTCCACGGTCAGGAGCACGCGGCGCCGGTCGGCGGTATCCCTGGTGCGCCGGATCAGCGCGAGTCGCTCCAGGCGGTCGATGAGGGCGGTGGTTCCGGCGGAGTTGAGGCTCAGTTGCTCGCCGAGCCAGCCGGGGGTGGCGCGGACGCCCTGCCGGGTGGCGTCGAGCAGGTGGATCAGTGCGCGTACGTCGGTGGTGTGCAGGTCATGGCGGGCGGCGAACTCGGTGCCGAGCAGGTCGAATTCCACCGTCACCGCGCGCAGCAGGTGCACTAGCCCCATGGCGGGGTTCTGATCGTCGTTCACGCACACTCCTTGGGTTCCATGCATATTATCTCGCTCAGCAAGATTCTCGTTGAGCGAGGGGAAGGTCTGTGCCGGTGTCCGCTTTCGACCGTGCCTATGAGGACCTGCGCGCCCGGTGGCCCGCCACGACCCAGGAGCGGGATGTCGACACTCTGTACGGACCCACCCGGGTGCACGTGTACGGACCCGAGAACGGCCAGCCCCTGGTGCTGCTGCCCGGTGGATCGGCCACCGGCCTGGTCTGGTTCGCCAACGTGCCCGCCCTCGGCGAGCGCTACCGGGTGTACGCCGTCGACCTCCTGGGGGACGCCGGCCGCACCCGACACCAGGGCGTCGCACTGAGGAGCGCCGCCGACCTGACGGCTTGGCTGGACGCACTCCTGGACCAACTCGGCCTCGACCGCACCCACCTGTGCGGCCACTCCTACGGCGCCTGGTTGGCCGCCACGTACGCCCTGCACGCACCGCAGCGCACCGACCGCCTCGCCCTCATCGACCCCACCCAGGTTTTCGCCGGCTTCCGCCCCGGCTACCTGCTGCGCGCCCTGCCCACCCTCATCCGCCCCAGTGAGTCCCGCGCCCGGGCCTTCTTGGCCTGGGAAACGAGCGGTGCCTCGCTGGACGAGACCTGGCAGCGCCTTTACGCGGCGGCCGGCACCGTCCCCGGCCGCAAAATCGTCACTGGCGGTCGCCCCAACACCGCCCACCTGCGCATGCCGGTGCTGGTTCTGCTCGCTCAGCTCAGCCGCACCCACCACGCCGACCGGGTGGCGGCCAGGGCCCGCCGCGAACTCCCACAGGCCGAGGTGCACGTGCTCGGCGGCGCCACCCACCACTCCCTGCCTTCCACCGCACCGGACGAGTTGAACTCCCGGTTGCTGACCTTCCTGCAGTGACGAAAAGGCCGCCGACCCATCCGGGCAGAGTCCCAGCCGAGGGCTCACTAGACCGCACAGCTAAACAATCCGGCCCGCCTCCAAGACGAGAGACGGGCCGGGCAACAGGGCCCGCAGCCAGGGTGCGTCGTAGGTAGAAAGACACCACAGGGAGCGTTCCTGAGGAGTTGTGCGCCGAGTGCGCGGAGCTGAGTGCGAGCGGCCGGAACTGGGGCAGCCCCGGGGGTCGCCGAGTTGCTGCTTGGGCACGGCAAGCGCAGGAGGGAACCGAGATCTCACCTGCCCGTCGCGTATACACGTGACCACGTGCAGCGTCCGCGGGCAGCACGGCCCATGCGTGGGGTGCCGGTGGCCGCCGCCGGTCATGCAACGGAGCGGCGCAGACCGGTCTGCAGGGAGGGAAGGACACGTGGACGAGGAGCAGATACGCGCGAAATTCGACGGCCGGGGCCGCATCGACTTCGTCGTGCATCGCCCATCGCAACATCAGCGAGACAGGATCGAGGAGATCGCACACGCACTCGGCTACCGGCTGCGCGGGACACAGAACCTGGGTTACGGCCGGGTCCGGTTCGACGCCGAACGTGATGACGGCCCGCAGGCTCGTCGCCGCGCCGACCTGTCAATGGAGCGGTTGCGCGCGGGAGGGCCGCTGCTGCCGGCCACGCAGCCGCCCGCGCCGCCACCGCCGGGTGAACCGCCCGCTACCCCGATGCCACGGCCTGCCCGACATCCACAGCGCCTGCCCTCAAAACCTCCACCCCCACCTCCACTGGCCCGTCCAGCCGTCCCCAGGACGCCACCACGACCGCACTACCCTCCAGCGCCGCCGCTGCCTCCGGTCGCCCCAGCGGCACCGGAGAATCCCCGTGACACGCGCCCCCAGAACTGAAGGGAGGGCCGGCCTCCGCGTGACCCCTCGGCGCCGCTCCGTTTGGTCCTGGGGCTGACCTCCCCGGCCCATTTATTGGTTCTCGCCTCGATCGTGATCACGGCCGGTGGCAGTCCGAGTTCTCCGACAGCGACGGTGAGCACGACCATTACGTGCAGGTCCACTGCGAGCTCAGATACGGACTCGCACCCACCCTGTAGGCCCTCGGCAGCTTCGACTCGTGGTTCTTCCACGATGCCGGAGACGATCTCGGAGAGTGGGCTCAAGAACTGACCGAGCGAGCAGCTTGGGTAACGATCCACCAACTCAAACCGACCGACATCGGGGACGGGTGCCCAGTCCCACGTAGCCCCACAACGCCTCGCTCCGGACGACTGGCTGCAGTGAGTGAGACGCGATGGTGCCCCACCCCTCCCGGGCGGCTCAAGGTGGCGTGCGCCCCGCTCAACGCCGGATGAGACCGAGGGCCGTGGCCGTGGCGACGGCGGCGGTGCGGGAGTCGACGTCTAGTTTCGCGTACATGCGGGCGAGGTGGGATTTGACCGTGCCCTCGGTCAGGTGGAGGCGTGCGCCGATGGCCTGGTTGGACAGGCCCTCGGCGACCAGGGTGAGAACTTCGGTCTCGCGCCGAGTCAGGGCGGCGCCGGGAGAGCGGAGCCGGTTCATCAGCCGGTCGGCGACGGTGGGCGCGAGGGTGGTGCGGCCTGCCGCCGCCGTACGTACGGCAGCGGCCAGTTCCTCGGGCGGGGCGTCCTTGAGGAGATAACCCGTGGCGCCGGCCTCGATGGAGGGCAGGGTGTCGGCATCGGAGTCGTAAGTCGTGACGATCAGTACGCGGGGGGCTCCGGGCCGCGCGGTGATCCGGGCGGTGGCCTCGGCGCCGCCCATGCCCTTGCCGAACTGCAGGTCCATCAGGACGACGTCGATGTCACCTTCGGCGGCGCGGCTGACGGCGTCCTCGGCGGTGGCGGCTTCGGCCACGACGACGAGGCCGGGCTCGGTTTCCAGCACGGCGCGCAGTCCGGCCCGTACGACCGGGTGGTCGTCGGCCAGGAGCAGACGGATGGGTGCGTCGTCGGTCACGGGCGCTCCTCGGGCTCGGTGCCGGCCTGGGGGGTGCAGGGCAACTGGACGGCCAGGGCGGTGCCGTGGCCGGGGTCGGACTCGACGGTGAGGGTGCCGCCGAGGGCCTGGGCGCGGGCGCGCATCGCGGCCAGCCCGAAGCCGCCGGTCTCGGGGTCGGGGGTGGGCAGGAGGGCCGGGTCGAAGCCTCGTCCGTCGTCGACGACATCGAGGGCGACGTACTCGTCGAGACAGCCGAGAGTGACTGCGACGGCGGTGGCCCCTGCGTGCTGGACGGTGTTCGCCAGGGCGGACTGGGCGATGCGCAGCAGTGCGACCTCGTGCGCTGTGGGGAGCGGGGCGGGGGCGCCGGTGAGACGGAAGCGTGCGGTGATCCCGTGCCGGGCGGACG
Organism: Streptomyces sp. NPDC041713; assembly: GCF_055591085.1. Lineage (NCBI taxonomy): Bacteria > Bacillati > Actinomycetota > Actinomycetes > Kitasatosporales > Streptomycetaceae > Streptomyces > Streptomyces sp. NPDC041713. The sequence goes on along the minus strand of NZ_JBVIZY010000011.1, from coordinate 16,756 downwards.
TGGTGGAGCACAGGCGCTCCAGGGCGCGGGCCAGGGTGGTGCCTTCCAGCGTGGGCGGGGTGAGGGCGGCGACGAAGCGGCGGGCCTCGGCGAGGTTGTCGACGGCGGCCTGCCGGGCCTGGCCGACGTAGCGGGCCGCGTTCTCCGGGGCGTGGGGCAGTGCTCGATCGGCGGCGCGCAGCAGCAACTGGATGCTGGCCAGGCCCTGCGCGGTGGTGTCGTGGATTTCGCGCGCCAGACGGTCGCGTTCGGCCAGTACGCCCGCGGTGTGCTGGGCGGCGGCCAGGTCGGCGCGGGTGGCGGTGAGTTCCTCGATCAGTCGGCGGCGGTGTTCGCTCTCCCGGTACAGGGCCTGATAGCCCCACACCACCGCGACGGCCACGGCGGCGCCGAGGGCGGGGCCGATGGCCATGGCGGGGCTGAAGGAGTGCTGGTGGGCGGCGAAGCCCGCGATGGCCGCGGCGGCGGTGACGGCCACGGCTGCCAGTGCGGTGCGGCGGGGCAGCAGGTGCAGCTGGAGGAAGTAGAGCGGGAAGGCCACCCACACCGCGTCGGGGGACAGGGCCAGCAGCACCAGCCAGCAGGCGCCCACCATGCCCAGCCACAGTCCGGCGGCCCGCTGTGAGCGGCGTACGGGCGGCAGCGTGGGCCCGGCCGCGTACACCAGAACGCACACGGCTGCCGTGGCGATGATCCATCCGGCGTGGGGGTGGTCGTCGGCCCCGGCTTGGCCGGTGGCCACGGTTTGGTCGGCTGCCGGGGCTCGGGCGACGGCCAGGGCCAGCAGGCCGATGATCAGCAGGTGCAGGCACCAGGCCAGGGTCCGCGTGGTCGGGGTCAGGGCGGGGCGGCGTTGTTCACAGTGCGTCCCAGGTTACGAAAGCCGACGCCGGCGGCGCCTCCATCGAAAGTTAGCAACCGGGTTCCGCCCTTCGGCCCGCCAAGAGCTCTCCTGCGCCAGACGCGCGCACGCGGGGCCGGCGGCGACGGTGGAGGCATACCGCTCACCGCTTCCCACCGCCGGAAAGGACAGGCCGAGGCCGTGTTCGTCGCCTGGAGAGACCTGAAGTTCGCCAAGGGGCGCTTCGCCCTGATGGGGGCCGTCATCGTGCTGATCACCCTGTTGGTCGGGCTGCTGTCCGGGCTGACGGCCGGACTGGGCCGGCAGAACATCTCCGCGATCACGTCCCTGCCCGCCGACAAGATCGCCTTCCAGGATCCTGGCGGCGGTCAGGACCTGTCGTACTCCCGTTCCACCGTCACGCAGGCGCAGTGGAGGAAGTGGTCCGAAGCGCCCGGTGTCGAAAGCGCTGAACCACTGGGGATCACCACGACCAGGGCCACCGCGACGGACACGAGCATCGGGGTCTCGGTCTTCGGCGTCGAGCCCGGCTCCCGCCTCGCCCCGGACAGCGACAGGATCACCAACGGTACGGCGGTGCTGTCCACCACGGCCGCCGACGACCTCGGCGTACAGGCCGGAGACTCCCTCACCCTGGCGGGCCGGCGACTGACGGTGGCCGCCGTCCGGGGCGATGCCCACTACAGCCACACCCCGGTGATCTGGACCAGTCTGGACACCTGGCGCGAGACCGCCCCACCCGTCGGCAACGACGACGGTCCGACCGCGACCGCGACCGCGACCGCGACCGTCATCGCCTTGAGCACCACCTCCGAAGCCGATACGGCGGTCACTGACCACCGGGCCGGCACCAAGACGGTCTCCATCGACGACTCGCTGTCCGCGATCGGCTCCTACGCCTCCGAGAACGGCTCCCTGCAACTGATGCGCGGCTTCCTCTTCGCCATCTCCGCCCTGGTCATCGGGGCGTTCTTCACCGTCTGGACCATTCAGCGCAGCGGTGACGTCGCCGTCCTCAAGGCCCTCGGCGCCTCTACCGCCAACTTGCTTGCGGACGCGCTCGGCCAGGCGGTCGTCCTGCTCGTCGGCGGCACCCTGATCGGCACGGGCATCGCCGCGGCTTTCGGCGCACTCGTATCCGGCTCCGCAGTGCCGTTCCTCCTGACCCCCGCCACCGTCCTGGTCCCGGCCGCGGTGATCATCCTTCTCGGCGCGCTCGGGGCCGCCCTGTCCATCCGTCGCATCACCTCCGTCGACCCGCTGACCGCTCTGGGGAGCGCCCGATGAGCCTGAACCTGACCGGCATCACCCTCACCTACCCCGACGGCGAAACCCGTCTGACCGCTCTCGACCAGGTCACTCTGGAGGTTGCCAAGGGCAGCCTGACGGCTGTGGTGGGCCCCTCCGGTTCCGGAAAGTCCAGCCTCCTCGCGGTGGCCGCCACCCTGATCAGCCCCGACACCGGCACCGTCACCATCGACGGTCAGCGCACCACCGGGCTCGCCCGCGGCGAACTGACCGAGCTGCGCCGCCACAAGATCGGCATCGTCTTCCAGCAGCCCAACCTGCTTCCCTCCCTCACCGCCGCCGAACAACTTCAGGTCATGGCCCAGATCGACGGCCGTAAACCCCGCTCCGCCCGCACCCGCGCGATGGAACTCCTGGACGCGGTCGGCCTCGCCGATCAGGCCCATCGCCGCCCCCACCAGCTCTCCGGCGGCCAGCGCCAGCGCGTCAACATCGCTCGCGCTCTGATGAACGACCCCACCGTCCTCCTGATCGACGAGCCCACCAGCGCCCTCGACCACGAACGCGGCGCCGCGGTCCTGGACCTCATCACCCGCCTGACCCGCCAGCGGGCCACCGCAACGGTCCTGGTCACCCACGACCGCGCCCACCTCACGGCGGTCGACCAGGTCGCGGAGGTCCATGACGGACGGTTGGGCATTCCGTCCAGGAACGGGTGAGGGCCCGCTCGCGGTGGCCGGCACGCCCGTGAGATCAGCCGGTGGCCGCCCCCGCTCTCCCCGGAGCTCTCACCAACCGGCGGCAGCAGGATGCGGTGCGACTGCGGCGTCGGCGCTGATGACCACGGCGCCAGTGAGCTTGTCGGCGAATGTCTGCGCCTTGGGGTCCCAGCTCGCCCACAGCCAACCCAGGCACAGCGCCGGGAAGTTGAGGAACTGGCAGAGTCGGCGGGCGAAGGCCAGGGGCCCGCCGGGCGGGTGCCCGTCAGACGCTCGGACAACGACAATGCCGAGGACTGTTTTGCCCGCACTCTGCCCGGTACGGCCCTCACGGACCGCTTGCACGATGCAGGCGCCGATCATGTAGGCGATGCCCAACCAGCTCACGTAAAGGGCCGGGCCCTCACCGGTGTTGCCATCTCCGATCTCGTCAGCGGCCTGCATGAGCAGCCACAGCGGCCCGAAGTTGATCACGCAGTCCAGGAGGAACGCTCCTGCCCGCTGACCCCACCCCGCGTAAGGCGTGTACCCCGGGTCCTGTGAGTACGGGTACTGCGGGTAGGGCGTGTGCTGGGGGTGAGGAGACTGAGGGTAGGGATACTGCGGGTACTGCGGGTGCTGCCCCTGGGGGTACTGGGGATGTTGCGGGTACTGCGGGTTGTGGTGCTGCTGCGAAGCCTCAGGTATCGGCTGTGCTGCGGGATAGCCATACGGCCCCTGGGGCGTACTTTCCGGGGGTGGCGGATACGGGTAGGTCACTTCATAACTCCTGGCCAGCATGCACGTGTGACACAACGTCACCTTCCGGTCACACGCTACACAGGTGCTCGCCGGGGTGCTCCAGGGGGGAGCAGGCGACTGCACATTCTGACAGCCCTTCAGGCCCGAGGTGCGTCTGCCGTGGCCCGGCCCGCACGTAGCCGGGCCACGTGTACCAGGTCCCCATCGCTGGTCATGGTGGAGCCTCGGAGAACCGAGGCACCTATGCCGGTGCGAAGCTGGAGTACTTCGGCATTTGATAGGAGAAGAGAACCTGTGGTGACGCGCATTCCCCGCCATGGCTACCCGTCGAGCATCGACGTCGAGACCGATATCAACGTAGCCGCGGGCCTGAAGGCCATTACTGGGACCGCTAACCGGATGCTGGAGCGCATCGAGCGGTCGGAGCTCTCCCGCGAAGAGGCGTTGGACGTGACGCTCACCGTCGCCGAGGCTCGCTGCGAGGTCGACCCGGACGCCGAGGAGTTCGAGACCTGGGAAGCGTGGGTCACCGCCATGCAGCTGGGTTCCGCCCAGTTCGCCATGGCCACCGCGCCTGCGGGCAGCACCGTGACGTGCAGGATCAAGGAGAAGGAATGGCATCTTCCCGCCACCGGCCCTCAGCCGCATGTGAACGCCCATTCCTGGGTTCAGGCCTTCTACCTTGCGATGATCTGCCGTGAGAACGAGCGGCTGACCAAACTCGCTCGCGTGCCGGTCTCTCTGCTGCGTGAGTCGGGTGCGACGTTCGACGCGTACATCTACTTCTGGGTCGAGACTCTCCAGCGCTTCTGGCTGGGTCAGGAGGATGTGAGCACCCACTTGGCCGCCGCCGCGGACGGCACCGGCTCGGACTCGGCACGGTGCGTCGACCAGGAACAGATGTCGATGGTCCTCTATCCGCCGGTCATTCTCTTCCACCGCTACTTGCGCGGGGACCACGCTCAATTCAACGAGGCGCTCACGGACGCGATCAGGTGGCACAAGTCCTACTGGAGCGGGGACGACGACCGTGCCATGAGCAGCGAAGGCTACGTGGCTCTCGGCCCGCTGGCCATCGCCTGCCTGGCGCGGGACAAGGGCTTCCCCATCGAGGTCGACTCCGAATACCTGCCGAAGGCGGTGCTGAATTACGCCTGGGTGGACGAGATCGACACCTGATCCGGACGCGTGGCACCACCGCACTTCCGGCCTTGACCCCACCAAAGGCGTCGGCAAGATCGCTGTCGGAACGGCCAAAGCGCAACCGTGCCCTCGTGTGCAGGCATGCCGAGGCCGCGCAGAGGGCTTGATCGGTACCGGGACGGGCGCTGTTCTTCGGCGCCCGTCCCGGTACCTGTAATTCACCGAAAGAAGTCCGTGAACCCCCGCAGGATCTCCCGGCCATGGGGGCGGAATTCCAGGTGGGACTGGGAGCCCATGACGCGGCCGTTGCGAACGCAGAAATTCCACGGGCGCTTGCGCGGACCGGCCGATCACCCGGAACCGCTGCGGGGCCTCGCGCAAGTAGAGGGTGGGCCGTTGGAAGAGTGGGACGGTCGGGCGTACGTGGGCGAAGAGCGGTTCGTCGGTGTCGACTTGGACGTCGCTGCGCCCGACCCGCTGCGGCCCAGGGCAGAGACGGCCACCGGCGGCGACGGCGAGGAGTTGCATGCCTCCGCAGATTCCGAGGACCGGGACGTCCGTGTTCGCGAGGGAGTCGAGGAGGTCGAGGAGGCGCATGTAGTGGCCGAGGTCGTGGGCGCGTACCTTCGTTCCGCTGAGTACGACGGCCTGGGGGCGGCCCGCGAGCCGGGACGGCACGGATGCCGTATCGACAGCCGTCGTGCTGGCCCCCAAGTCGTCCAGCAGCGCGCAGAGTTGAGGAAGCGACAACGTACCGTTGTCGACGACCAGGACGTGCGGCCGTGGCACGTGTCCGCCTCCTCAGGCTCTGGTGACGAGGGTTCCCGTACGGGTGGCGAGCAGCGCCGTGACCGTGTCGTTGCCGATGACGACGCGTGGGACGCGCCGATCCAGCGCTTCGCTCGCGGCACGCAGCTTCTTCCTCATCCCGCCCGTGGCGACGGTGTCCCGAAGACGGATCGCGGCCTCTCGGGTGATGTGCCGCACCGGGCTGCCATCGACACGCAGATGGGGGACGTCGGTGAGGAGTACCAGGACCTGTGCGCCGACCGCCCCGGCGATGGCAGCCGCCGCCCGGTCGGCATCGGTATTGACCTCTCGACCGACCGTGTTGCGCGCCAGCGGGGTGACGACACAGACGTGGCCCGGACGCGCCCGCTCCAGGAGACCCGTGTTCACGCCCGTCGGTGGACCGACGAGGTTCTCCCTCTCCACGAGCCGGTTCCCCTGCCACCACAGACGTTCGCCCGGCCCGGCGCTGATCAGCCCGTCGCTGCCGAGCAGATGGTCCGCGGTCACCTCGCGTTTCGTGAGCCGCGCGAGGATGTCCGCACCCAGCGCCGAGCTGACGGTGTTGATGTCGTTGAGGACCTCGGGCGTGGTCCAACGGCTCTGGTTGCCATAGCGGTCGCGCAACATCGCGCCCGGGCTTTCGTGCCGGGGATCAAGTCGCCGCAGCGGACGGGACCAACCGTGGACGAGGATCAGCGGACGCCGTCTCGCGTGCCCGGCGAGAGCGTCCCACCAGAGTTCATCGAGGGTATTTGTTTCCTCACTCCGGTCGAAGGCTCAGGACGAGGTCGCGCGGCAGGCCATGCGTGTCGTGGAGGTAGTGCAAGTCCTCCTCGTCGAACGGGCCTTGGAACCGGGGGCGGGTCAGGATCTGGCGGCCGCGTTCCAGGAGCCGACGGAACCGCTGCTCTTCCTCGAGCAGGATCTCGCGTACGGCCATGGGGTCCATGCCCTGCCGGAAGTGATCGAGGGTGCGCCGGATCAACTGATCCGGCAGGTCTCCGACGGTGCGGGTGGGGTCCTCGCGCCACAGGACGGTGAGAAGTCGCCGCATCAGCCGACGCAGCACGTAGCCACGACCTGTGTTGCCCGGACGGACCCCGTCACCGATCACGACGACGGCCGACCGCAGGTGATCGGAGACGATCCGCTGCGACGTGTCGTCCACCTCCCACAGTCCCGGTACGAGCAGACGCCAGAGGGCGAAGACGTCGGACTCGAACACCGACGACGTGCCCTGGATCAGCGAGACCAGCCGCTCCAGACCCATGCCGGTGTCGACGTTGCGCTGTGGCAGCGGTACGAGCGAACCGTCGTCGAGCCTGCGGAAGCGCATGGTCACGTGGTTCCAGACCTCCACCCAACGGTCGTCCTGGGTGGGCGTCGACCGCGGCGGAGTGTCGCCTGTCCACAGAAAGATCTCCGAATCAGGACCGCACGGTCCCGTCGGGCCGTTGTCCCACCAGTTGTCCTCGACGGTCAGCTCCACCGGAACCCCGACCTCTCCCCAGACCTCCAGGGAGGAGGTGTCAGGGCCGACCCGGTCGTCACCGCCGAAGACCGTGGCGTGGATCATCCGTGGATCGACGCCGAAGCCGTCCGTGAGGAGGTCGTAGCCCCAGCGAAGGCTCTGCGGCCCCTCGTAGTCGCCCAACGACCAGCTGCCGAGCATCTCGAAGACGGTGAGATGGGTGGGGTCGCCTACTTCCTCCAGGTCGGTGGTACGGAGACAGCGCTGCACGTTGACCAGCCGCCGGCCGAGCGGGTGCGGTCGTCCCTCCAAGTACGGGGTGAGGGGGTGCATGCCCGAGGTGGTGAAGAGCACGGAGTCGTCGCCGGACGGTGGCATCAGGGTGGACCCGGTGATGCGCCGATGCCCGCGCTCCTCGAAGTACTCGACGAACGTGCGGACGACGTCCTCGGTGCTCACGGTGGGTGTGGTGCCCACGGTGGGCACGGTGGGGTCGGTGTTCATGGTGTGGCTCCTTCACGCATACGAGCGGGGAAGGCGCCGGACAACGGTCCGCACGAACAGGAAATCGCGGCAGGTGAGGGGCCACGGGATCATCGGCGGGCCGTTTCCGGTCGCCGATGGAGAGAGAAAGACGTCAGGCGGCGGCAACCGGCGAGCTGGTCGCTCGCGCGGCTGCGGTGAAGCGGGTGAGCCTCCACGGGAGGCGTCGGCCGATGACGTTCATGCCTCCGACGGTAACGCGCTCGGTCCACCGAGTCACATGATTTTCTGGAGGGGGAGGGGGAGGGGGAGGGGGAGCGGGAGCGGGGACCTGAGGAGGGGCGGGGCCGGACGCTCTGTACCGCCCCCCCCAACACCCAATCGGGCCTAGCGGGCGAGTTCCGCCGGCACGTTCAGACGCGTCAGCAGCTTGCCTGGGTTCGACACCGCATAGATCCGGGTGACCCGCCCGTTCTCATCCACGAGGCTCACCGCGGCCACCCGGCCGTCGAACTCGGTTCGCCCCGCAGGCGCGCCGTTGAGCGCGACGAGTGACACGGTCCGGCCGGGGCGGGCGAGGGACGCCGCCACCACCTCGGCCCCGCGGACCGGCACCAGAGCGGCGTGCGCGAGCCCGCCACCGTCGGCGACCAGGACCACTCAGGTGCCATGACCTCCATGAGCTCCTGTATCTGCCCGGTGCGCAGCGCGGCCATGAGGCGTTCGACCACGGCCCGCTGTTCCGACGGGCTCACCACACCAGCTGCAACCCACCTGGGTCGCGACGGCCATGCGCGCGAACGTCTTGAGACCCTCGTCCACCGTGTTCCACGTGACCATCTCGCCGGCGAACTCCGAGGTGGCGGTGGCGACGGCATGAGGGTGCCATGCGACCTCGACGGGCCCAGGCACGGCACCGAACCGCTCGGTCATCGTCTTGCCGCGCTCGGCGGGTGGGGCAGCCGCCTTCTCACCACCAGTGGACCTCGTCACCACCAGTAGACGGGGTAGCGCGGTGCGCCGGGGCGCGCGCAGGACGCGGCCCAGCCCGCGAGGACGAGCAGCACGCTGGAGCCCACGAGCAGGGGGACGAAGGTCGCGGGGTGCGGAGTATTGAGGACGATGACGACCGAGGTCGCGCAGGCGGGCGAGTGCGGGGTACGCGCCACGGTCATCACGGCGAGGCTGATCCCGGCGGCCATCGCGGCGGCCCAGGACGTACTGCCGGAGACGGCGAGAACCGCGTACCCGACGGCGGCACACAGCAGATGTCCGACGATCACGCTGCGCGGCTGGGCCAGCGGCAACCTCGGCGCGCCGTGAATGATCGCGGCGGACGCGGCGAGCGGAGGTATTAGCACGGGCTCGTGAATGAAGGAGCCTATGGCGACGAGGGCCAGCAGGACGGCGGTGGCCGCGCTGATGTTGTGCGCGACGGCGCCCGGCGAGGGAGGAGCGGGCGCGCGACCGGCGAGGCGGGTGCGGATCCGGGGGCGGGTGTGGATAGGGGAGGGGGCCGAGGGGAGGGGATGGGGGCCGGTGAGGACGCGGGAGCCGGTGGGTGAGGCCGGGGTCTCGGTGATTTCGTCGGTGCTCAAGACAGTGGTTCCAGGGCAGGGCCGACGGGAGACCCGGACGGCGAAGGCGGGGGGGACAGGATTCGGCCCGGCTTCCCTCGCGGTCGGCAGGGAACGTGGGCATCGGCGGCGGTCCGGGGGTCGGGATATCCGCGTACTCGCCACCAATTCTAGGAGATGCCCTTGAGTCGCTGCAGGTCAGGGTCTTGCTGCGCTCCGAAGGTGGGGTTCCGGCCGAGGTTCGAAGCGGCCTGAGAACCTCAACCGTCGGCGTGGCGCTGGCGTTTCAGATCAGCGGCGCCGGTGGCCGTCCGATGCGGGACTGTCCGGTGCGGGACCGCCGGACGCCAGGGACCGCCTGGTGCCAGGGCCTGCGGGGCGCCAGGGACCGTCCGGCACCAAGGTGTCGAGCACGGTCAGCAACTGCGGCGGCTCCACCGGGTCCGGCAGGGAGCCGAGTTCCGGCCACACGACCCAGGCGTACGTGTCCAGGCTGGCCAGCTCGTCAGGGAGCAACCCGGTCCGCGTAAGGGGCGGCTGCTCCTCGGCGAACCGAGCGACGAAGAAGTGTTCTGTCCCGATATGCCGCTTGCCGTTCCACCGCAGGTCGCGGTCGACGAGGACCGACCGATCCAGTACGGCGTCGGGATCAAGCCCGGTCTCCTCGGCCAGTTCACGCCGCGCCGCCACCAGCGGCGTCTCGCCGGGCTCGATGCCGCCACCGGGCGGTTCCCAGACCCACGTCCCGTCGAACGGGTCCCGCCAGCGCAGCAGAAGCAGGCGGTGGGCGGCGTCCAGGCAGATGACCCGGGCGGCGGGGCGGTGCGGTTGCGTTGTCTCCACCGTTCTGACGCTATGCGTTCCTCGATATATCGCTCAAGAGATCAAGAGATCAAGAAAGGAGCAGTTGCTCGATGTGTGACGGCACCGCATCGGGAGGAAGGAAGAATGAACGGCATGGCCATGGTGAAGGACCTCGATGTCCGCGGCATGCAGCACTGTGAGACGACAGCGCTGGGCGTGTTGTTGCGACATGAGGGCATCGACTTGTCCGAGCCCATGCTGTTCGGACTCGGCTCAGGGCTGTCCTTCATCTACTGGGACAGCAAGGCGATGGACTTCCCGTTCCTGGGAGGCCGGGTCAAGCCGTTCGAGCTCACCAGGAACCTGGCGGCCGAACTCGGGCTCGACCTGGTGGTCGCGGAGACGATGTCCGCGCGGAAGGCGTGGCAGAACGTGGTGGCGCCCATCGACGCCGGTCGACCGGTCGGCCTGCAGCTCGACAGCTACTACTTGGACTACTTCAGCACCAAGGTGCACTTCGCCGGCCATGTCGTGGCCATGTACGGCTACGACGACCAGGACGCCTACCTGGTGGACACCGCCCCGCAGGGCGGAGCCGTCTCGACCAGCCTGGGCGCCCTGGCCAGTGCGAGGGCGGAGCGCGGCCCCATGGCGGCAAGGCACCGTTCGTTCACCATCGCGGTGCCCGGCACCCTGACGTCACCGCAGGAACGGATCATTCCCGCCATCAAGTCCTGCGCCGAGGCCTTCCTGAATCCGCCTATCGCGAATCTGGGATACAGGGGAATCGAGAAGGCGGCCAAACAAGTTCCGAAGTGGTTGGAGCGGAGCGGCAATCCGGCGGAGGATTTGCCGCGGGCCGCTGTCCTGATGGAGAAGGCGGGCACGGGCGGGGCCCTGTTCCGGAACCTCTATCGGGACTTTCTCGCGGAGTGCGGGCAGTTGGTGGACAGCAGTCATCTGCGTACTGGCCACAGGCAGTACGCGGAGGCCGCCGACCTGTGGACGCAGGTCGCGGAACACATCGTGGTGGACTTGGCGCAGGCGGGATCTCTCCTCCGTGAACTCTCGCGTATCGAACGCGATGCGATGCGGGCGCTCTGCAGGCTCTGAGCGAGCGAGCTGATGGCCTCATTGTCAGCCGTCGGCCGTCGGCCGTCGGCCGTCGGCCGTTATCGGCGCCGGGGAGGCGCTTCAGCACCCAAGTCCGGCTGGCCCTGGCCGGTCGTTTCCGGTGCCGAGGTGAAGGAGAGGACCGGGGGCTTATGAAACCGGCGTGCCGGTTTTGAAGGATGCGTATCGCTGGACCCGTTCGATAGGGGATTCAAGCTCCCGTTTCTGCGGGGGTTCCAGGGGCATCCGAGTCTCTTTTTAGGTAGGCGGCCGATGGTTGGCGTACGAATCGGCTGGGCTAGGGGGACGCTGTGGCGGGGGCTGAGTTGGGTGGGGTGCGGGGGCGGGTGGCGGAACTGGTCGCCGTCCGGGCGCGAGCGGTAGCAGGGCCGGGGGAGGAGGCGACTCGGGCGCAGCGCGCCAAGGGCAAGTTGACGGTGCGCGAGCGGATCGAGTTGCTGCTGGATCCGGGGTCGTTCAACGAGGTGGGGCAGTTGCGCCGGCACCGGGCGACCGGTTTCGGATTGGAGGCGAGGCGGCCGCACACGGATGGGGTGGTCACCGGGTGGGGGACGGTGGAGGGCCGTACGGTCTTCGTCTACGCCCACGACTTCCGTATCTTCGGCGGCGCGCTCGGCGAGGCCCACGCCGAGAAGATCCACAAGGTGATGGACATGGCCATCGCGGCCGGTGCGCCGCTGGTCTCCCTCAACGACGGGGCGGGCGCCCGTATCCAGGAGGGTGTCAGCGCGCTGGCCGGGTACGGCGGGATCTTCCAGCGCAACACCAGGGCCTCGGGGGTCATCCCGCAGATCAGCGTGATGCTCGGCCCGTGCGCGGGCGGGGCCGCCTATTCGCCGGCGCTGACGGACTTCGTGTTCATGGTCCGGGACACCTCGCAGATGTTCATCACCGGGCCCGATGTGGTCCGCGCGGTGACCGGTGAGGAGATCAGCCAGAACGGGCTCGGCGGCGCGGATGTGCACGCCGAGACGTCGGGCGTGTGCCACTTCGCGTACGACGACGAGGAGACCTGCCTGGCCGAGGTCCGTTATCTGCTCTCGATGTTGCCGGCCAACAACCGGGAGAACCCGCCGGCCGTCCCGGCCGAGGACCTGGCGGACCGTGCCACAGGGGCGCTGCTCAACCTGGTCCCGGCGGACGGCAACCGGCCGTACGACATGCACCGGGTGATCGAGGAGATCGTCGACGACGGCGAGGTCCTGGAGGTCCATGAACGCTGGGCGCGCAACATCATCTGTGCGCTCGCACGGCTGGACGGGCAGACCGTGGGGATCGTGGCCAGTCAGCCGGCCGTGCTCGCCGGTGTGCTGGACATCGAGGCCTCCGAAAAGGCAGCCCGTTTCGTGCAGTTCTGCGATGCCTTCAACATTCCCCTGCTCACGCTGCTGGACGTGCCGGGATTCTTGCCGGGGGTCGATCAGGAACACGGCGGCATCATTCGACACGGTGCGAAGTTGCTGTACGCGTACTGCAACGCGAGCGTGCCGCGGATCTCACTGGTGCTGCGCAAAGCCTACGGCGGCGCGTACATCGTGATGGACAGTCAGTCGATCGGTGCCGATCTGACCTTCGCGTGGCCGACGAACGAGATCGCCGTGATGGGCGCGGAGGGGGCCGCGAACGTCATCTTCCGCAAGCAGATAGCGGCCGCCGACGATCCGGAGGCGGTGCGCGCGCGGGTGGCGAAGGAGTACCGGGCGGAGCTGATGCACCCCTATTACGCGGCTGAGCGCGGGCTGGTCGACGATGTCATCGATCCTGCCGCGACGCGTGAGGTGCTCGTCCGGTCGTTGGCGATGTTGCGTACGAAGCATGCGGATTTGCCGGCTCGTAAACACGGCAATCCGCCGCAGTAGTTCTCCGAGGAAGTTCTACGGCTGGGTGTGGCAGGACCGCGGTGCCCGCCTCGGGTTGCGCTCCTGCCCAGCGAAGCGGACCGAGCGGACCAGAGCGAAGGCGGACGGGCAGGGAGGGGTGTGGGTGTCGAGGGCGGAACGGGCTGCGCGTACCCGGGAGTTAGTGATGCGCGCGGGGGCGGAGGTGTTCGCCGAGGAAGGGTTCGTGTCGGCACGGGTCGGTGTCATCAGCAAGCGGGCGGGAGTGACGCCTGGAGCATTCCACTTCCATTTCGCGAACAAGCAGACTCTGGCGCGTGCGGTGGAGGCGGCGGCGCTGGTCGCTCTGCATCGGATCACGCGGGAGGCCGGGGAAGAGTACGAAGGCGCGTTGCGGCAACTTGTGGGGGCGGGGCACGGTCTGATGCGAGCCCTGGAGGAGGACGTGGTGGTGAGGGCGGGGTTCCAACTGGTGGGCCCGGCTCCGTGGCGGACCGAACCATTGGATCTGCGTGGTGCTTGGCAGGGCTGGGTGGAGGCACTGCTGGGCACGGCGCGGCGCGAGGGGACGCTGGCCGACGGGGTCTCGCCTGCCGGAGCTTCATCCGCTGTCGTAGCTGCCACGGTCGGTCTCGCGGCGCTGGGCATGAAGGAGTCCCAGTGGCTCTCGCAGGACGCGCTGTCCCAGTACTGGGACGTGATGCTCCCTTGCCTCGCCCCTTACCCCGAGGAACCCGCGGTTTCCTGACGCACGCGGCCACACTCCCCTCCGGGGCTGATCGCAAGACACCTCGCCTTGTTATGCGTCAACTTCGCGGGATGAGCCCTGCGCGTACGGCTCGGTCGTAGAGCAGCTGATGCCACTCGTTGGCGTCCGGTCCTGGGTGGGTGGTCAGCACGGGATTCGGGCCGGTTTCGATGAGGTGCAGGAGCGTCCAGGCGGCGCCGTAGCAGTCGTCCGGACCGAAGCAGGAGGCGAGTGCCTCGGCTTCCTCTCCCGTGACCGGCTTGGGGATCGCGTCGAGCTGCTGGACGCGCCTTTCGATTTCTCCATCGTTCGCGTCCCAGTCGGGGAGCGGGCCGCAAGCGATGAATGTCTGTACGTCAGGTCGCATGGGCGAAATGATCGGCTGGCGTCGCCACGGTGAGCAAGGCGACGTCACTGCTCACGAATCCGTCGCCGGGGGCGCGGGCGAGAGAGCGTTCTACTGAGGTGAGAGGGAATGTCGGTGCGCAGGAGCGGAGCGTTCCGGTCCGCAGCAGGGCAACGAGTACCCCGCGCCCGGAGGTGGTTATCGGCGGATCGCCGAGATCAGGCCGCCGGGCCGCTCTTCGCCCTGGGGCGGGCTGCTGAACGGACGGCCGTAGGCGGCAGCGCGCTCGCGCAAAGTGTGGCTCTCGGCCTCCCAGCCGTGCCCGGCCAGCCAGCTCACCGGGTCGTCGGGCATCTCCGAGACCCACATGGAGGCGGCCGACCCCGGCGCGGCGTCCGTACCGAAGCGTTCGATCGCGCCGCGCGAGCCCAATGTGAGACCCATGCGGCTGTCTGGCGCCGACTGCGCGCTGATCCGGGCCAGCAGTAGCTCCACCGCGTCCTCGGGCAGGTAGATCAGCAGTCCTTCGGCGATCCACGCAGTCGGCTCGGTTGGGTCGTGCCCCGCGGCGGCGAGCGCGGCCGGCCAGTCCTCGCGCAGGTCCACCGCGACGGCGATCCGCTCACAGCGGGCGACGGCGCGCTCCTGGCGCAGCACGGAAGCCTTGAAGTCGAGTGGTGCGGCGGTGTCGACCTCGAACAGCCGTGTGCCGTCGGGCCAGTCGATGCGAAAGGCCCGGCTGTCCATACCGGCGCCGAGCAGCACGACCTGCCGGACTCCGGCCGCGGAGGCCTGCTGCAACAGGTCGTCGAGGAACTTCGTCCTGATGACGATGGAGTACGAGACGGCCAGCCGGCGGCGCCGTGCTGCCTCGTCGTCGGGGGCCGGGGAGGAAGGCCACAGGCCGCCGGCGGCGGCGAAGGCCTGGGCCAGTGGGTCGCGGAACAGTGCGTCCTGCCGCTCGGTCTCGAGCGCCCGCACCCTGGCCACCCCTACGGCTGTCGCCCACACTCCGGAGGGCTGCGCCTGCTCCTGTTCACCTTCCTGCTCACCCTGCTGATCACCAGTCACCGCGCCAGCCTAGGTGATCGATTCCGAGGGGATCGGATGAGGGCCAGGGGTGTGCGTGACCAGCCAAAGGGGTGTGCGTGGCCAGCCAGTGGCCGCCATGTGTCCGGCTTGTGTGCTCTTGCGGTCCATTGGGTTCCCCGAGCAGAAACAGCGAAAGGTGGCTGTTTTAGTGGGCAGTTGGGCTGGTGCGTGGGTGGTGTGATGGTCGGTTGCGGGTGGGGACTGGGTAGAAACCAGCTGTGCGGTTTTCTATTGACAGGGGGTGGGGGGATCCAATTGACTTTGGGTGCGGTTGGGCGTGGTTTTGTGGTCGGGTTTTTTGATCTTTGTTTTTGGGGGTTGTTGTGGATATTGGGGTGCTGGGCGGGCTGGTGGTGCGGGTAGAAGGCAAATCGGTGGTGCCGTCGGCGCCGAAGCCGCGGCAGGTGTTGGCGGTGTTGGCGCTGCGGGTGGGGCAGTTGGTGCCGGTGTCGGTTCTGGTGGAGGAGCTGTGGGGCTCGGCGCCGCCGCGGAGTGCGCGGACGACGTTGCAGACGTATGTGTTGCAGTTGCGGGAGTTGATCGCGGGGGCGTTGGAGGGTGAGGCCGGCGGTTCGTCGCCTTCGGGGTCGGGGGTGGGGCGGCGTCGGGCGAAGGATGTGCTGGTGACGGTGCCGGGTGGCTACGTGTTGGCGGCCGGTACGGGCGCGGCAGTTGGTACGGGGGCTGGTGCAGGCGGAAGCGCCGGTGAGGGTGCCGAGGTTGGTGCGGTGTGTGATGTGGGGGTGTTCGAGGAGTGGGCGGGTTTGGGGTACCGGGCTTTGGACGGGGGTGACTTCGCAGGCGCGGCGGGCTGGCTGCGGCGGGCGTTGGGGCTGTGGTCGGGCGCGGCGTTTGCCGATGTGTCGCGTGGGCCGGTGTTGGAGGTGGAGGCGAAGCGGTTGGAGGAGAGCCGGTTGTGTGCGTTGGACCGGCGGATCGAGGCGGACTTGCGGCTGGGCCGTCATCGGGAGTTGTTGGCGGAGTTGACGGTGTTGGTGAACGGCTATCGCACGCATGAAAGTTTGCATGCGCAGTTCATGCTGGCGTTGCACCGGTCGGGGCGACGTGGCGAGGCGCTGGATGTGTACGAGCGGTTGCGGGCGAGGTTGGTGGACGATCTGGGACTGGAGCCTTCGGTCCGGTTGCGGCGGTTGCAGCGGTCCATCCTGATGGCCGGGCGAGAGGGGGCCGTGGTGGGGCGAGGCGGGGGGTCGTTGGCTGCTGCGGGGTAGTGCGGGGTTGGTGCTTTTGGCGCTTTTAGGGTTCCTGGTGCGGCTGGTGCGGGCGCTCTTCGGTCTGTTGAGGGGCTTCTCCTTTTGTGGTCTTGCTGGGGGCGGGTTGTGCTGCCCTGCCTCCTGCTCTTTGTGCGTTCCGACTTGTTGTGTGCTTAGTGGCCCGCGCGCCGACCGGGCGGTGTGGTTGGGGGGCAATGTTTCCCTGGTGGTCGTGTAGTCGTCGTTTGAGGCTGTTTGTTCCTGGTGTCGCGTGTCTAACGTGCTGGCGTGCAGGGCGTGGTGACGGTTTGTTAGCTGAGCCGGGTCTGTCTCGTGCCTGGCGCGGGTTGGGGGAGGGGGCTGGGTTTGGGGGTGGACGGCGTTTCGAATGCGGGGCGGATGGCCGGCGTCAGGGTTCTGGTGCGGGGCGGTGCTGTCGATGTGCCTTTAGACGCCATTTCATTTGGCGATTCGGCGGTGGCATATGAGGGTTGCCGAGATGGCGGTGAAGGCGAGGAAGTGTTCGGGCTTGCGTTCGTAGCGG
>NZ_JBVIZY010000010.1:0-322210 GCF_055591085.1 Streptomyces sp. NPDC041713 | reverse complement strand
TTGGCGGTGATGCCCTTCAGGTCGCCGATGCCGTCACCGTTGCTGTCCTGGAAGGAACGGACAAGCACCTCGTAGAAGACGGCACGCTTGAACCATTCCGGATCGAGATCTTTCTCCGGAGTGTCCTCGAAGGTGTCCTTGACGGGCTCGTTGATGATCATTGCGTGGGTGACCCTCCGTTCAGTGGTGGAGACGGTCGCAGGACCTCAAAGACGTGCGCCGGGGCCTGGCCCGGTTGGAGGCGCACGTAATTGGTCCTGCCCCAGTGGTAGGTGTCGCCGGTGAGCTCGTCCCGTACCGGCACGGACTCGTCCCAGTCGAGGCCCAGGCGCGGCATGTCGAGGCGGACGGTGGCCTCGCGGACGTGGTGCGGGTCCAGGTTGACCACCACCAGGACCGTGTCGTCACCGGAGCGCTTGCTGTAGGCGATCACCGCGTCGTTGTCGGCCTGGTGGAAGTGCAGGTCGCGCAGTTGCTGCAGGGCCGGGTGGTCCCGTCGGACACGGTTGAGCGCGGTGAGGAGCGGGGCGATGGTGCGTCCCTCGCGCTCGGCCGCCGCCCAGTCCCGCGGCCGCAGTTGGTACTTCTCCGAGTCGAGGTACTCCTCGCTCCCCGGGCCGGCCGCGGCGTTCTCGCACAGCTCGAACCCGGCGTACACGCCCCAGCTCGGCGCGAGGGTCGCGGCGAGCACGGCCCGCAGCTCGAAAGCGGGACGGCCACCCGCCTGGAGGAACTCCGAGAGGATGTCGGGGGTGTTCACGAAGAAGTTGGGCCGCAGATACGGGGCGGTCTCCCCGGCGAGCTCGGTGAGGTAGTCGGTGAGCTCCTGCTTGGTGTTCTTCCAGGTGAAGTAGGTGTACGACTGCTGGAACCCGGCCTGGGCCAGCGCCCGCACGACCGGCGGCCTGGTGAACGCCTCGGCGAGGAAGAGCACGTCGGGGTCGGTGGCGTTGATGTCGGCCAGGACCTGTTCCCAGTACGCGACCGGCTTGGTGTGCGGATTGTCGACGCGGAAGATCCGTACGCCGTGGCCCATCCAGAAGCGCAGCAGCCGCACGGACTCCTCGACCAGGCCCGGCAGATCGCGGTCGAAGGCGATCGGGTAGATGTCCTGGTACTTCTTCGGCGGATTCTCCGCGTACGCGATGGAGCCGTCCGGGCGATGGGTGAACCATTCGGGGTGCTTCTCCACCCAGGGGTGGTCGGGCGAGCACTGCAGCGCGAAATCGAGCGCCACTTCGAGCCCGAGCCGCCCGGCCTCGCGTACGAACGCGTCGAAGTCCTCCAGCGTCCCCAGGTCCGGGTGGACCGCGTCATGACCGCCCTCGGGCGAACCGATCGCCCACGGCACACCGACGTCGTGGGGGCCTGCCGACAGGGAGTTGCCGGGGCCCTTGCGGAAGGTGGTGCCGATGGGGTGGATCGGCGGCAGGTACACCACGTCGAAGCCCATGGCCGCGATCGCGGGGAGGCGTCGCGCCGCCGTGCGGAAGGTGCCGGAGACCGGCGGCGCGCCCTCGCGCGCCTCGGCGCCCTCGGAGCGCGGGAAGAACTCGTACCAGGAGCCGAACAACGCCCTGCGCCGCTCGACCAGCAGCGGCAGGGCGTCCGACCGGGTGACGCGCTCGCGCAGGGGGAACCGTGCGAGGACCGCGGTCACCGCGGGGGCCAGCGCGGCGTCGAGCCGTGCGGCGGGCGTGCGCAGGTCGTCCTGCAGCGCGGCCGCGGCAGCCAGCAGGGTCCGGCGTTCCGTACCCTCCGGGGCGCCGGCCGCGGCCCGTTCGTACAGCGCCGCGCCCTCCTCAAGGACCAACCCGACGTCGATGCCCGCGGGAATCTTGACCTCGGCCGCGCGACGCCACTCGGCCACGGGATCCGTCCACGCCTCCACGGCGTACGTCCAGCGGCCCTCCGCGTCCGGGGTGACCTCGGCACCCCAGCGGTCGGAGCCCGGGGACAGCTCGCGCATCGGCGTCCAGGGGCCGCTCCGCCCGTCGGGGCCGAGCAGCACCACGTTGGCGCCGACCGCCCCGTGCCCCTCGCCGAACAGCGTCGCCGTGACCTGGAACGTCTCGCCGGGCACGGCCTTCGCCGGGCGGCGTCCGTCGTCGACGCGCGGCCGTACGTCCCGTACCGGCACGGGCAGCACCGGCGCCTGCGCCTGTGTCCGTGGCTGTGTCTGCGCCTGTGTCCGTTGCTGCGTCCGCGTCCGCGCGCGGGGGGAACTCGGCGCCGCGGAGGCGGCGTTCGTCTCCGGAACTGCGGTCATCGAATCTCTCCTCCGCCGCGCTCGTGGTGGGCGCGGCCCCGAGCAGGACCGCGCGTGACTACTGCCCCAGACGCTCGGGCGCCGGCCTCGGCCGGCACGCGGCGCGCGGACGCAGGTACTCCTCGGCCGCCTCGGCGGCCGCCCGCGCCGTGCACTCCCCCATCAGCACGCAGAGGGTGTACGCGGTGTTCTCGAAGTGCGTGCGCACGTCACGGTCGGCGGGGCGGACGAACAACAGCCGTTCCCACGACCGGTACTGACTCAGATGCCGTGCGACGACATCTTTGGCGGGCAACAGCACCATGCTGCTCACCTACGTTCTGCGACGGGTGCGACCGGAGCGCCTGGCCGACGCGGAACGGCACCGCACATGGAGGACCGGACGGCTCGCGCCGACATCGGTGTTTCCAGACTCATGGTGCACGCTCGACCACGCAGCGTCTTGTTGGCTATTCAACAAGTGGCCTCAGGTGCTCGTGTTGCGCGAATGGAGTAGTGCTCTCACCCTGAGACTTACTCAGGAGCGATCAGTGCTCACGCTTCGTGTTCGGGGCTCGGTCCGCAGGGCCGAAGAGGAGCGAGAGCTCCGCCGAGAGGAGCCAAGCGCAATGAAGTCGGCAACCCCCCGCTACTACCACCTCGATGTGGAGATCAGCCCGGAGAGGATCGACCAGATCGATCGCATTCTGGCGGCCCATCTCCGGCACTGGGGCCTGGGGATCCTCGTCGAACCCGTCGGCCACTGCACCCGTGTGCTGCTGCGGGCCATCGAGGAGCACGGAACGAACAAGCAGGCGGCCGTCGAGCTGTGGTGGACGGGGCACCATCTGATCACCGGCGTGTCGGACAAGGACCGCGACCTCGGACCGCACTACGCACCGCAGGGGTTCCTGGCCCAGATCGCCGCGCTGAGCGACGGCTGGGGCAGCTGCCCGGCGGCCGACGGCAAGATCATCTGGTTCGCCCACCGCGACCGTACGCCCGACCACGCCACCCTCTCCCCGATCACGCCGGTGCCCTGTGTGCCCGAGTCGCTCGAGGTGCCGCGGGAGGAGATCATGGCAGTCCTGGCGGGTGTGCCGGAGACGTGAACCCGGCGCGCAGCGGCCCGTTCGCCCCACCGGCGACGGCCCCACGCCACTCCCGCAACTGGAGGCGGAGGCCCTGCCCTTACGGGCGCGGGGCCTCCGCCCATCGTCAGGAAGGCAGCCGTGTGCGCACCTGGACCGGATCCCCTTTCCCCCTGGGCGCCACCTACGACGGGGAGGGCACGAACTTCGCCCTGTTCAGCGAAGTGGCCCAGCGCGTCGTCCTCGTCCTCTTCCACGACGACGGCACGCACGACGACGTCACCCTCACCGAGGTCGACGGCTTCGTCTGGCACTGCTACCTCCCCGGGGTCGGCCCCGGCCAGCGGTACGGCTACCGGGTGCACGGCCCCTGGGATCCCGCCGCGGGCCACCGGTGCAACCCCGCCAAGCTGCTCCTCGACCCCTACGCCCGGGCGATCGAGGGGGAGATGGACAACGACTCCTCGCTGTACGAGCGCGCGGCGCAGGGACCCGAACGGGCGGACAGCGCCGGGCACACCCCGCTCTCGGTCGTCGTCGACACGTCCTTCGCCTGGGGGGACGACCGGCCACCCCGTCGGCCGTACGCAGAGACGGTCGTCTACGAGGCGCACGTCCGCGGTCTGACACAGCGGCATCCGGGCGTCCCCGCCGAGCTGCGCGGCACGTACGCGGGCCTCGCGAGCGACGCCGTCATCGACCACCTCACCTCCCTCGGGGTGACCGCCGTCGAGCTGATGCCCGTGCACCAGTACGTGCAGGACGGCTTCCTGCGCGACCGCGGTCTCTCCAACTACTGGGGGTACGCCTCCATCGGCTTCTTCGCGCCGCACAACGGGTACGCGGCGCGCGGCGCCCGGGGCGAGCAGGTCGACGAGTTCAAGTCGATGGTCAAGGCGCTGCACGCGGCGGGCCTCGAAGTGATCCTCGACGTGGTCTACAACCACACGGCGGAGGGCAACGAGAACGGCCCCACACTCGCCTTCCGCGGCCTCGACAACGCCTCGTACTACCGTCTGCCGGAGGACGACCGGGCCCACTACTTCGACACCACCGGCACCGGCAACAGCCTGCTGATGCGGCATCCGAACGTCCTGCAGCTGGTCATGGACTCGCTGCGGTACTGGGTCACCGAGATGCACGTCGACGGCTTCCGCTTCGATCTGGCGGCCACGCTGGCCCGGCAGTTCCACGACGTGGACCGGCTCTCGGCCTTCTTCGACCTGGTCCAGCAGGACCCTGTGGTCAGCCGGGTCAAGCTCATCGCGGAGCCCTGGGACGTCGGTGACGGCGGTTACCAGGTGGGCAACTTCCCGCCCCTGTGGTCGGAGTGGAACGGCAAGTACCGGGACGCGGTACGGGACTTCTGGCGGTGCGGGGACCACACGCTCGCCGAGTTCGCCTCCCGGCTGACCGGCTCGTCCGACCTCTACCAGCACGACCGGCGCCGCCCGCGGGCCAGCGTGAACTTCGTCACCGCCCACGACGGCTTCACGCTGCGCGACCTGGTCTCGTACGACGCCAAGCACAACGAGGCCAACGCGGAGGACAACCGGGACGGCGAGAGCGACAACCGCTCGTGGAACTGCGGCGCCGAGGGCCCCACCACCGACGAGCGGATCCTGGAGCTGCGCGCCCGCCAGCAGCGCAACTTCCTCGCCACCCTGATGGTCTCGCAGGGCATCCCGATGCTGGCGCACGGCGACGAGCTGGGCCGCACCCAGCAGGGCAACAACAACGCCTACTGCCAGGACAACGAACTCTCCTGGGTCGACTGGGACCTCGACGACGAGCAGCGCGACCTGATCGGCTTCACCCGCCGGGCCATCGAACTGCGCGCCGCGCACCCGGTGTTGCGCAGGCGCCGCTTCTTCCGCGGCGAGCCGCCGGCCCGCGACAGCCGGCCCCTGCCCGACCTGGTGTGGCTGCGGCCCGACGCCCGCGAGATGACGGACGAGGACTGGCAGCGCCCCGACGCCCACGCCGTCGGCGTCTTCCTCAACGGCGACGCCATCGCCGAGCCCGACGCGCAGGGCAGGCCCGTGGTGGACGACTCCTTCCTGCTGCTCCTGAACAGCTGCGGGGACCCGGTCGTCTTCCGGCTGCCCGACGCCGCGTACGGCGAGCGCTGGGAGACGCGCCTCGACACCACCGATCCGCGGGGCCTCTCGGACGAGACGGAACACAAGGCCGGCGCCGAGGTCACCGTCGCCCCGCACAGCCTCCTCGTGCTCTCGCGTCCCTCCGTGGACACCGCGTCGTAGCGGGCAGGAGAACCCGGTCGGACGAGAACCACGCCAAGGAGGTGCGCCATGGCCGGCAAGCAGGCCGTGCTGCGGGAACTGCTCAGGATCTCGGGACAGACGTACGCCGCCGAGGCGGGCATCCGGCTGACCGGCACCCCGCAGCCGCTCTACCGCACGCTCGTCCTGTCCTGTCTGCTCAGCGCCCGCATCCGGGCCTCCGCCGCGGTGGCGAGCACCCGTGCGCTGTACGACGCGGGGATGCGCGGGCCCCGGCAGATGGCCGACGCCACCTGGCAGCAGCGCGTCGACGCCCTGGGGCGCGGCGGCTACCGGCGCTACGACGAACGGACCGCGACCCAGCTCGGTGACGGCGCCCGGCTGGTGCTCGACGCGTGGCACGGCGACCTGCGCCGGGTCCGGGAGGAGGCCGACGGCGACGTGGCCGCCGTGCAGCGCATGCTGCGACGGGTGCCGGGTCTCGGCCCCACCGGCGTGGACATCTTCCTCCGCGAGGTGCAGGACGTGTGGCCCGAGTACCGGCCGCACCTCGACGCCAAGGTGCTGCAGGGGGCGGAGCGCCTCGGCCTGCCGCGGGACCCGTCCGCGCTGCTGCGGCTCACCGACGAGCGGCCGAGCGTGGTGGCCGCCGCGCTGGTGCGGGCCGCGCTCGACGAGAAGATCGCGGAGGAGTGCCTGGAGGCGGCAGGCTAGGGCGCCGTCCGCACGTCCGGCCGCCGCGCACCCCCGGGCCATGGATTCGGTGGCCCGGGGGACGTGTGACCTGCCGGATTCGGGTCACGTGAGGATCATGACCCGATTTGCAACGGTAGGCCTGCTGGTGGTCGGCGCGGTGGGCGGTGTGCTCCTCGCCCTGCTGGTGTCGCCGTGGTGGTGGCTGCTCGCGGCGCCCCTCGTGGCCGTGGCGCTCACCGGCGCGTACGACCTCGTCCAGCGGCGCCACAACGTGCTGCGGAACTATCCCGTGCTCGGGCATCTGCGCTACCTGATGGAGGCCGTGCGCCCGGAGCTGCAGCAGTACTTCGTGGAGCGCAACTACGACGGCAGGCCCTTCGACCGCGACACCCGCAGCATCGTCTACGAGCGGGCCAAGGGCGTCTCCGCCGAGGAGCCGTTCGGCAGCGAGCGCGACATGGACCAGCGCGGCTATGAGCTGCTCGTGCCGTCCATGGCCCCGGTGGACGTGCCCCACGAGCCGCCCCGGGTCCGCGTCGGCGGCCCCGACTGCACCCGGCCGTACGACATGGCGCTCCTCAACGTGTCGGCGATGAGCTTCGGCTCGCTCTCCGCCAACGCCGTGCTGGCCCTCAACACCGGCGCGGCGCGCGGCGGGTTCGCCCATGACACCGGCGAGGGCGGCCTGTCCGAGTACCACCTGGGGCCCGGCGGCGACCTCGTCTGGGAGATCGGCACCGGCTACTTCGGCTGCCGCACCCGCGACGGGGACTTCGACGCCGGACAGTTCGCCGAGAAGGCCGCCCACCCCGCGGTGCGCTGTGTGTCGCTCAAGCTGTCGCAGGGCGCGAAGCCGGGCATCGGCGGCGTCCTGCCCGGCTCCAAGGTCAACAGCGAGATCGCCTCCGTACGCGGGGTGCCCGAGGGCGGGACCGTCGTCTCACCGCCGTACCACCGCGTCTTCTCCACCCCGCGCGAGCTCGTCCTCTTCCTCGCCCGGATGCGGGAGCTAACGGGCGGCAAGCCGGTGGGGTTCAAGCTGTGCCCCGGCTCCCGGACGCAGTTCCTCGCCGTGTGCAAGGCGATGGCGGCCGAGGGGATCACCCCGGACTTCATCGTCGTGGACGGCGCGGAGGGCGGCACGGGCGCGGCCCCGCTGGAGTTCGCCGACCACCTCGGTCTGCCGCTCACCGACGGCCTCATCACCGTCCACGACGCGCTGACCGGCACCGGGCTGCGGGACCGCGTCCGCATCGGCGCGAGCGGCAAGGTCGCCACCGGCGCCGACATCGTCAAGCGGCTCGCCATGGGCGCCGACTACACCAACGCGGCCCGCGCGATGATGTTCGCGGTCGGCTGCATCCAGGCCCAGCGCTGCCACACCAACCGCTGCCCGACCGGTGTCACCACCCAGGACCCGCGCCGCGCCCGCGCCCTCGACGTCGCCGACAAGTCCGCCCGCGTCACGCGCTATCAGCAGGCCACCGTGCAGAGCGCGCTGCGGATCATGGCCGCGATGGGCGTGCACGACACCGCGCAGCTCGGCCCGCACCTGCTGCGGCGCCGCGAGGACCGCGGCCACTTCCGCTCCTACGCCGAGCTGTACGAGTGGCTCTCCCCCGGCCAGCTGCTCGCGGAGCCCCCGGAGAGCTGGGCCGCGGACTGGCGCGCGGCCGACCCGGACGCCTTCACCCTCTGACGGCGCCCCCACCTTCCCGATCACTCCTCGATCCCCCCGAAAGGAATCCCCATGTCCCGCACTGTTGCCCGTGTCGTGGTCGACGCCCTGGAAGAGCTCGGAGTGCGCCACGTCTTCGGCGTGGTGGGCGACGCCCTGAACCCCTTCACCGACGCCATCCGCGCCTCCGATTCCGTGGACTGGGTGGGCTGCAGGCACGAGGAGGCCGCCGCCTTCGCCGCCGGCGCCCAGTCCCAGCTCACCGACACACTCGGGGTCTGCATGGGCACCGTGGGGCCGGGCTCCGTGCACCTGCTCAACGGGTTGTACGACGCCGCCAAGAGCGGCACCCCGGTGCTCGCCATCGCCGGCCAGGTGCCGCTCGCCGAGGTGGGCACCGACTACTTCCAGGAGGTCGACAACGACCTTCTCTTCCGTGACGTCGCCGTCTTCCGCGCCACCGTCACCTCGCCGGAGCAGCTGCCCGGCCTGCTGGAGATCGCCGTGCGCTCCGCCATCGGGCGCCGCGGCGTGGCCGTGCTGACCGTGCCCGGTGACATCGGCGGCAAGGAGCTGGAGAACGACCGGCCCGCCCGGCTCTCCGTGGCCGAGTCCGCCAACCGGCCCGACGACCCGGTTCTGGACGAGGCGGCCGCCGCGCTGGACGACGGCGGCAAGGTCACCATGCTGGTCGGCCGGGGGGCACGCGGCGCCCGCGAGGACGTCCTCGCCCTGGCCGACCGGCTCGCCGCGCCCATGGTGCTCACCCTCAAGGCGAAGGAGGGGTTCGAGGGCGACGGCAACCCCTACCAGGTCGGCCAGACGGGGCTGATCGGCAACCCGGCCGCCGCCCACGCGATGGACGACGCCGACACCCTGCTGCTGCTCGGCACGGACTTCCCCTACCGGGAGTGGTATCCGGAGGGGAAGAAGGTCGTCCAGGTCGACCGGGTCGCCGAACACATCGGCCGGCGCGTGCCGGTCGACGTGGCGCTCGCCGCCGACGTCGGCCCCACGGTGCGCGGTCTGCTCTCCCGCCTGAAGCGGCGTGAGGACCGCGGGCACCTCGACGGGGCGCGGGAGAAGTTCGCCAAGTGGCAGCAGGGCCAGCAGCGGCTCGCCCGCCCCGACCACGACGACGGGCTGATCGGCAAGGTGCGGTCCGCCTTCGACAACCGGGACCATCTGGTGCGCCCGGAGGCGCTGGCCGCCGCGGTGGACACCATCGCCGCCGACGACGCCGTCTTCACCTCCGACACCGGCATGGCCACGGTGTGGCTGTCGCGCTTCGTCGAGATGCGCGGGTCCCGCCGGCTGCTCGGCTCGTACAACCTCGGCTCGATGGCGAACGCGATGCCGCAGGCGATCGGCGCGCAGCTCCTGGACCCCGAACGGCAGGTCGTCGCCTTCTGCGGCGACGGCGGCCTCGGGATGCTGCTCGGTGACCTGATGACCATCCGCAGCAAGCAGCTGCCGGTCAAGCTGGTCGTCTTCGACAACCAGCGGCTCGGGATGGTGAAGCTTGAGCAGGAGGAGGCGGGCCTGCCGGAGTTCGGCACCGAGCTCGACAACCCGGACTTCGCGGCCGTCGCCGAGTCGATGGGGATCACGGGCATCCGGGTGACCCGGGCGGAGGAGCTGACCGAGGCCGTCGAGCGGGCCTTCGCGACGCCGGGACCGGTGCTCCTGGACGTCCTCACCAACCCCGAGGAGATCGCGGTGCCGGCCAAGCCGACCGTCCAGCAGGGCTGGGGCTTCGCCATCGCCAAGATCCGCGAGAACCTCACCAGCTCCGAAGGCCATTGATCCGGTTCCGGGAGGGCACTGATCCAGTTCCGGGAGGGCACTGATCCAGTTCCTCAGGGCACTGAACCCGTCGCCCTCCGCATCCGCCCAAACAGATGTGCGGAGCAGGTATTGGCGGCGCCAAGCAGGGCACTCGATGGCTGTCCGGTGAGAGATCCACCCGGGTCGCACCGGAGTCGTAGGCCGCGCCCGGTTCGGCGACAGAGCAGCACTGTCGAAAAAGCCGCAATATGGACTTGGCGCCAACGCCAGACACCGCCGCAGGAAAGGCACACGTACCTCATGAACGACGCCACAGGTAAAGCGACCACCACCGATGCCGGCGTTCCGGTCGAGAGCGACGAACACTCGCTCACCGTTGGCGCCGGTGGCCCGATCCTCCTGCAGGACGGCTATCTGATCGAACAGATGGCCCAGTTCAACCGGGAGCGCATCCCCGAACGGCAGCCGCACGCCAAGGGCAGCGGCGCCTTCGGTCACTTCGAGGTCACCGCGGACGTCAGCGCGTACACGAAGGCCGCAGTCTTCCAGCCCGGGACCCGGACCGAGCTCGTGGCCCGGTTCTCCACCGTGGCCGGCGAGCGCGGATCCCCGGACACCTGGCGTGACCCGCGCGGTTTCGCGCTGAAGTTCTACACGTCCGAGGGCAACTACGACATGGTCGGGAACAACACCCCGGTCTTCTTCGTGAAGGACCCGATGAAGTTCCAGCACTTCATCCGGTCCCAGAAGCGCAGGGCGGACAACAACCTCCGCGACCACGACATGCAGTGGGACTTCTGGACCCTCTCGCCGGAGTCGGCCCACCAGGTCACGTGGCTGATGGGCGACCGGGGCATCCCGCGCACCTGGCGCCACATGAACGGCTACACCTCGCACACGTACATGTGGATCAACGCGCAGGGCGAGCGGTTCTGGGTGAAGTACCACTTCAAGACCGACCAGGGCGTGGAGTGCTTCACCCAGCACGAGGCCGACCAGATGGCCGCGGCCGACACCGACTACCACACCCGGGATCTCTTCGAGCACATCCGGGACGGCGACTTCCCCAGCTGGACGCTGTACGTGCAGATCATGCCGTACGAGGAGGCGGCCACCTACCGGTTCAACCCGTTCGACCTGACCAAGGTGTGGCCGCACGGCGACTACCCGCTGGTCGAGGTCGGCAGGATGACCCTGGACCGCAACCCCACGGACAACCACGCCGAGATCGAGCAGGCGGCGTTCCAGCCGAACAACCTGGTGCCGGGCATCGGTCCCAGCCCCGACCGCATGCTCCTCGCGCGGCTGTTCTCCTACGCCGACGCGCACCGTCACCGCATCGGCGGCAACTACCAGCAGCTGCCCGTCAACGCGCCCGTCGTGCCGGTGCACTCCTACTCCAAGGACGGAGCCATGGCCTACCGCAAGGTCACGGATCCGGTGTACGCGCCGAACTCCAAGGGCGGCCCGGCGGCCGACACCGCCCGTTACGGCAACCCGCCCAGCTGGCACGCGGACGGCGAGATCACCCGCGCCGCCTACGTCGACCACGCCGAGGACGACGACTGGAGCCAGCCGGGCACCATGGTGCGCGAGGTCTTCGACGACGCGGCGCGCGACCGCCTCGTGGACAACGTCGTGGGGCATCTCCTCAACGGCGTGACCGAGCCGGTGCTCCAGCGGGCCTTCGAGTACTGGAAGAACATCGACAAGTCGGTGGGCGAGCGCATCGAGCAGGGGGTACGCGCCAAGGCGAACGAGAAGGACCCCAAGGCCGCCGCGCAGGCCAACCCGGCGCGCAGCAGCATGCAGGACAAGGCCTGACGGTCTGACCCGCGTCCGACGTGACACCCGGTGTGTGCCGCCGCCCGAGGGGTGGCGGCACACCCATGTGCACCGGTCTGCCGCGTGTGTGCCGCCGGTCGGGTCCGCGTACGGGTGATCAGGCGTCCGGCACCGCGAAGTCGCACCAGACGGCCTTGCCCTCGCCCCGGGGTTCGACGCCCCAGCCGGACGCGACCGCCTCCACCAGGAGCATCCCCCGCCCCGATGTGGCGGTCTCCCCCGGCGTCCGCTTGCGCGGGCGGTCGCTGGAGCGGTCCTTCACCCACAGCCGGACGCGGCGCGGCGGTCCCGTGAGCACCTCCAGGGTGAGGATCGCGCCGCCTTCAGTGTGCACCAGGGCGTTGACGAGGAGTTCGCCCGCGGCCACCTCGACGTCGTCGGCGACCTCGCCGAGGCCCCAGGAGGCGAGGTGTTCCCGCAGCGCCGCGCGGGCGTCGGCGAGGCCCTCGGGGTCGGCCTGGTGCACGTACCGGTGGATGCGCGGCTCCTGGGGGGTGCCGGGGTCGGGGTGGCGGCGCAGCACCAGGAGGGCCACGTCGTCGCCGGTGCCCCAGCGCTCCCACAGCGCGTTCGAGAGGTGGTCCGCCAGGTCCTCCGCCGCATCGGGGCCGGCGCCCAGCACCTCGGCGAGGTTGCGCATCCCGGTGTCGAGGTCGAGCCCGGCGTCCTCCACGAGCCCGTCCGTGTACAGCACCATGGTCTCCCCCGGCACCAGGTCGAGCCGGACCTCGGGGTAGTCCTCCATGCCGAACTCGGTGGCCAGCCCGAGCGGAAGCCCGCCGCGCACCCGGGGCACGCCGACCCGGCCGTCCTGGTGGCGTACGAGCGGCGGCAGATGCCCGGCCCGCACCGCGCGCACGATGCCGGTGGCGGGGTCGAACTGGGCGTAGGTGCAGGTGGCGAACCGCTCGGTGTCCAGCTCGGCCAGGAAGCGGGAGGTGCGTGAGAGCACCGTCGCGGGCGGGTGCCCCTCGCCGGCGAAGGCCCGCAGGGCGATGCGCAGTTGCCCCATGATGGCGGCGGCGTGGGTGTCGTGTCCCTGGACGTCCCCGACGACCAGGCCGATGCGGCCGCGGGGCAGGGTGATGACGTCGTAGAAGTCGCCGCCGACGTCGCGGCCGCCCCAGGCGGCGTGGTAGCGCACGGCGACCTCGGTGTCCGCGACCTCGGGGATCCCTCGCGGCAACATCGTGGCCTGCAGGCTCTTGGCGAGGTCGCGCTCCTCGTCGAAGAGCATGGCGCGCTGCAGCGACTGGGCGACGATGCCGGACAGGCCGATGCACAGGTTGCGGTCCGCGTCGCTGAAGTCCCTGCGGCCCCGGTAGAAGAGCGCGAGCCCGCCGATGGCGCGGTCCTGCGCGACGAGCGGCAGGAACGCCGCCGAGTCCAGCTTCATGCTCTCGATGTAGGGCCGCAGCCGGGTGAAGCGCCGGGCCAGGTCGGGCAGCGAGCCCACGAAGCGGGGCTGGCGGGTCATGACGGCCTCGGCGAGCGGCAGCGACTCGTCGACCTTGTACAGCTTGAGTTCGTCGAGGACCTGCATCGAGTGGCCGACGAGGGCGATGAGCTTCAGGTTCTCGCCCTCGACGAGGCCGAGCACGAGGCCGTCGGCGGCGAACCGGTCGAGGCCGGACGCGCCGGAGAGGACGGCCACCACGTCGTCCACGGTGACGGCCCGCGAGAGGGCCTCCGTGGTGCCCTGCACCATCAGGGCGATGCCCTGGCGGCGCTCCTCACGGGCGTCGGTGGCGGCGAGTTCGGTCCCGTCGTTGGCGGCGTCCCGCAGCGTGCCGAGGACGCGTACGGCCAGTCCCTCCGGGGAGCGTGTGATGTGGCCGCGGGCGTGGCCGAGGTGCAGGGAGCCGTCGCGGTGCCGGGCGCGGAAGTAGACGCCGTAGTGGTCGGCGCCGGTGTTCACGGCCTCGGTGACCGCGTAGTTGATCCGGACGGCCTCTTCGGGGGGCAGCCTGCGCTGGAGCGAGCCGACAGTGCCCTCGAACTCCTCGGGGCGCAGGTCGAGCAGGGCCAGAGAACCCGCGTCGAGGCTGAGCGCACCACTGCGCAGGTCCCAGTCGAAGCAGCCCACGCCGGTCAGGAGCAGGCACTGTTCCAGATCGATGGAGGGCTTCTTGGCTGACGTCATGTCTGTCTCCGGTATGCCGCCCCGCCACCCTATGCGCCAACCGTCCGGCGCGCGCGGCCGGGCACCTCGGGCGACGATGGTGACCGCAGGCCCCCCGCCACCGGCTGGCGTCGAAACCCCGACCTTGGTCCCGTGGCAGGTGACCTTGGTCCTGTGTGAAAGGGCCGGGGCGGGACATCCGTCACGGTGTCGGACGGCGGATCGCGTGCCGTACGCACGCAAGCGACCGTCATGTACACAAGCGAAAGGAACGTACTCGTGGGCATCATCGCCTGGATCCTGATCGGTCTCATCGCCGGAGCCATCGCCAAGGCCCTCACGCCCGGCAAGGACCCGGGCGGCTGCCTCGTGACGATGCTGATCGGCATCGTGGGCGGCCTGCTCGGCGGCTGGCTGGGCAAGGTCATCTTCGGTGTTCACTCGATCAACGGCTTCTTCCACCTGTCGACGTGGATCGCCGCCATCATCGGCTCCGTGATCGTGCTGTTCCTGTACCGGCTGATCACCGGCCGGCGGGCGCACTGACCCGAACGGCGCAACGCGCGGCGCCCGCCCGGTGCCGACGACGCGGAGGTCCTCTCCGCCGTCGGCACCGGGCGGGCGCTTTTTCGTACGCGCTCGTGCGTGGACACCGTCGGCCGGGCGCCGACACCCTCACGGCGGCATTAGCGCACACGTTCGAATCCGGTGTAGCCTTGTCGCATGTCCGGCCACCAGCTCCAGGGATCGCTCTTCGACCAGAGCGACGACGTACGCCTGGGCTCCCTGAACGGCATCCGCAGGACGGTCCTCGGCGACGGGGCGTGGATCGACCTCCTGCCGGGCTGGCTCAAGGGCGCCGACGAACTGTTCGAACGCCTCGCCACCGACGTCCCCTGGAAGGCCGAACGCCGGCAGATGTACGAGCGGGTCGTGGCCGTGCCGCGCCTGCTCGCCTTCTACGGCGCCGACGAACCGCTCCCCCACCCCGTCCTCGACGAGGCCCGGCAGGCCCTCTCCGCCCACTACGCCGACGAGCTCGGCGAACCGTTCACGACGGCGGGCCTGTGCCACTACCGCGACGGGCGGGACAGCGTCGCCTGGCACGGCGACCGCATCGGACGCGGCGCCCGCGAGAACACGATGGTCGCCATCCTCTCCGTGGGAGCACCCCGCGACCTGCTGCTGCGCCCGCTGCGCGGCGGCGGGACCGTACGGCGGCCGCTCGGACACGGCGACCTGATCGTGATGGGCGGTTCCTGCCAGCGCACCTGGGAGCACGCGATCCCCAAGTCGACCCGGGCCGCCGGCGGACGCATCAGCGTCCAGTTCCGGCCGCACGGGGTGCGCTGACCTCCCGCGTCCTCAGGGCGTGGAGCGGGTGAGCGCGCGCCGTACCACCTTGCCCAGCACGGAGGGGCGGAACAGCAGCGAGGGCGGGGCCGTCATGTTCAGGACCCGCACGAACCGCGCCCACACATCCGGGTCCCGCACCGCGAGCGCGAAGACGTGCCGGTTGTACCAGTGCGCGAAGCGCGCGGACCGGGGCGGCCGGGTGGGCGCCCACATGAGGTCCGAGCTGGTCGCCATGGTCCAGGGGACCTGGATGATCCGTGCGGCGGCGCGCTGGTAGTCGCGGCTGAGGCCGTCGAGTCCGGCGGCCCGTGCCCGCCGGCGGCCGAGCAGCCGGCCCAGCAGCTCCGCCTCCAGGGCGGCGACGGTGAGCCCCTGCCCGTACACGGGGTTGAAGACACAGAGCGAGTCGCCGACCGCGACGAGGCGTTCGGGCCAGCGGTCGTTCTTGTGGTGCAGGCGCCACTCGTTGCCGGGGTTGGTGTAGCGGTGGATGCGCCCCTGCCGGGTGCCGCGCTTGATCTGTTCGGCCAGGCGCGGGTTGCCGAGGCTGTGGGCGAAGTCCAGATAGCCCTCGTCGTCGGTGGGCGGCACGTGCTCGTCCACGCCGAGGAGCGAGCACATCCAGCGGTGGTGCTCCACGGCGAGCACCACACCGCCGCGCGGCACGTCGGGCGCGAAGGCCATCTGGTACGCGATGTCGAAGTCCTGCGCGTCGCCGGCCGGGCGCTCGTAACAGGCCGAGGTGTAGGTGATCTTGGCCTTGACGACGGTCTTGGCGGAGGCGGGCAGCCGCGCGTCCGCGAGCCACTGGTCGACGGAGGTGGCGCGGCCCGAGGCGTCGACGACCAGGTCGGCGGTGAGGTCGGTGGCGCCGTCGGCCGGGTCGGCGTCGTCGGCGCGGTAACGGACCCGGTCCAGGCGCCCGGGGGTGCTCGACGTCACCGTCTCGCAGTGGGTCGCCGCGAGCACGCGGACCGTCGGCAGCGCCGACACCCTTTGCCGCAGGCGCCGTTCGAGCTCGTCACGCGTGAAGGTCTGGACGGGGACGCCGACCGGGTCGGGCGGGGCGTATCCGGTCGGCAGCAGGAAGCTGATCCGCTCCCCGTAGTCGAAGACGGGGGCGCCGAGCCCGGCGAGCTCGGCCCGCAACCCGGGGAAGAGCACCTCCAGCGCCTCGCCGCCCCGGGCGAGCAGCGCGTGCGCGTGATAGCCCTGCGGGACATGGGGGTGGACGCCGGTCTCCGCGCCCACCGGGTCGTGCTCCAGGACGAGCACCTCGGTGAAGTGGTCGGACAGGACCCGCGCCGTCACGAGGCCGGCGTATCCGCCGCCGACGACGACGGCCCGCCCCCAGCGCGTACCGGACGACGGGCGGTGCTGGTGGTCGGCCATGGCCGGTCCGTTCTCTCGACGCGGCGCCCCGCTCGCGCTCCGGGCGGCGGGCGCGAGGGGCTCGGACGGAAGTGCCGTGCCGCGCACGGGACATGACGCGGCGCTCACCGAAGTGTGACCGCACACGCCGCCCCGTCGTGCCGTGCTCTGACCCGATTCGGACGGCCGTCGGTGAGCTCGACGGCGGCACATGCGACGGGCATGCGCAGGGTGCGGGCGCAACCGAGCCGCACGGCGCGTCGGGGAACACCCCGCACATCACGGCTGGATCCCGTCGGTACCCAGGCAAACATCGCAAGGGCGCGATCATCGTATCGAGTTAATGTCGTCGGCTTTTCCTGGTCCGGCGAGCGGAGCGGCCCTTAGTGTTCCCCTGGATCTGGACGGATTCCCGTTCCTATACCCCTTTTCCCTCCTGTTGCCCGATGGCGCCCGTATCGGCGCGTCCCTGCCATGACCGAGGAGAGCCCGCCTGATGACCGTTGACTCCAGCCCGGAAGCCCGGACCGCGCCGCCCAAGCAGTCCAGCCTGGGCACGGCCGCCGCCCGCAACCTCGCCACCACCACCAAGTCCGCCCCGCAGATGCAGGAGATCACCTCCCGCTGGCTGCTGCGGATGCTCCCCTGGGTGGAGACCAAGGGCGGCGCCTACCGCGTGAACCGCCGGCTGACCTTCACCGTCGGCGACGGGCGCGTGGACTTCATCCAGGACGGCGGCACCGTCCGGGTCATCCCCGGCGAGCTCGGTGAACTGGCCCCGCTGCGCGGCTTCGACGACGAGGAGGTGCTCCGCGCCCTCGCCGACCGGTGCGTCCAGCGCGACTTCGAGGTCGGCGAGACGCTGGTCCAGCGCGGCGCCCCCGCGGACCGGCTCCACCTGATCGCCCACGGCCGCATCGGCCAGACCACCGAGGGTCCGTACGGCGAAGAGGTCGCCCTGGACGTGCTGGCCGACGGCGACCGGTTCGGGGACGACGCGCTGCTCGACGAGGACGCCCGCTGGGAGCAGACGGCGACCGCCGAGACCTCCGGCACGCTGCTCACCCTGTCCCGCGAGGACTTCGCCTCCGTGCTCAACTCGGCGTCGAGCCTGCGCGACCACATCGAGGCGTACAAGTCGCGCGCCGACCGCCGGCAGAACCATCGCGGCGAGGCGGAGATCGCGATGTCGGCCGGCCACACCGGCGAGGCGGAACTGCCCGGCGCGTTCGTCGACTACGAGGAGAAGCCCCGGGAGTACGAACTCTCCGTCGCCCAGACCATCCTGCGGATCCACACCAGGGTCGCCGACCTCTACAACGGCCCGATGAACCAGACCAAGGAGCAACTGCGGCTCACCATCGAGGCGTTGCGGGAGCGCCAGGAGCACGAGCTGATCAACAACCGGGAGTTCGGCCTGCTCCACAACGCCGACTTCAAGCAGCGCATCCAGCCGCACTCCGGCCCGCCCACCCCGGACGACATGGACGAACTGCTGTGCCGCCGCCGCGGATCCAAGTTCTTCCTCGCACACCCGAAGACGATCGCGGCGATCGGGCGTGAGCTGAACGCGCGCGGCGTCTACCCGGACCACGTCGACCTCGGCGGCCAGCAGGTCCCCGCCTGGCGCGGCGTACCGATCCTCCCCTGCAACAAGATCCCGATCACCAAGGAGAAGACCAGCTCGATCCTCTGCATGCGTACCGGCGAGGAGAACCAGGGCGTCATCGGTCTGCACCAGACCGGCCTCCCCGACGAGTACGAGCCGGGCCTCTCGGTCCGCTTCATGGGCCTGAACGAGCAGGCGATCACCTCCTACCTCGTCAGCACGTACTACTCCGCCGCGATCCTCGTGCCGGACGCGGTCGGCGTCCTGGAGAACGTACAGATCGGCCGCTGGCCCAAGTAGCGATCCCCGTAGCGGTCGCGTAGCGACCCCCGTAGCGGCCCACCTTCAAGGAGCCATCGATGCCCGCGCCTGAGCCGACACCCCCGCAGCCGAGTGCGCCGGAGGCCGTCACCCCCTTCGGGGCGGGCGTCCTCGCGGACGCCACGGCCCGCGCCCGCGACATCAGGGCCGCGTTCGGCGGCCCACCCGCCGCGCCCGCCGCGCCCCCCGTGCCCGACCTGCCCGCGCCTGCCGCACCGCCCGAGGCCTCTGCCGCCGAGGCCTCCGCCGCCGAGGCACCGGCCGACGTGCCGGGGACCGGCGGCGGCCTGACGCG
Organism: Streptomyces sp. NPDC041713; assembly: GCF_055591085.1. Taxonomy (NCBI): domain Bacteria; kingdom Bacillati; phylum Actinomycetota; class Actinomycetes; order Kitasatosporales; family Streptomycetaceae; genus Streptomyces; species Streptomyces sp. NPDC041713. Next base: position 303,547 of record NZ_JBVIZY010000010.1, on the reverse strand, counting down.
GCTGCTCAGCGGCCCCAGCGGGATCGGCACCGCAGGGCTGCGCCTGGTCCCGCGCGAGGAGCCACCACCGCCGGAAGTGCCCCCGGCCCCGGCCGCCGCGCCGTCCGATTCCGCGGCGGAGGGCACCCCGATCCCGGGCCTCTACCACCACCCGGTGCCCGAGCCGGACCCCGCGCGGGTCGAGGAGGTCAGCCGCCGGATCAAGTCCTGGGCCCTCGACGAGGTGAGCCTCTACCCCGACGACTGGGAGGAGGAGTTCGACGGCTTCCTGGTGGGGCGCTACATGGTGGGCTGCCACCCGGACGCCCCCACCGTCGACCATCTGATGCTCGCCACCCGGCTGATGGTGGCCGAGAACGCGGTGGACGACTGCTACTGCGAGGACCACGGCGGCTCCCCCGACGGTCTCGGCGAGCGGCTGCTCCTGGCGCACACCGCCCTCGACCCGCTGTACACCACACGGGAGTACCAGCCGCAGTGGGAGAAGTCGCTCCACTCGGACGCCCCCCGGCGGGCCTACCGCTCCGCCATGGAGTACTTCGTCGAGGCGTCCAGCGCCTCCCAGGCCGACCGGTACCGGCACGACATGGCCAGGCTCCACCTCGGCTACCTCGCCGAGGCGGCCTGGGCGCAGCTGGACCACGTACCGGAGGTGTGGGAGTACCTGGCGATGCGCCAGTTCAACAACTTCCGCCCCTGCCCCACCATCACCGACACCGTCGGCGGCTACGAACTGCCGGCGGATCTGCACGCACAGCCCGCCATGCAGAAGGTCATCGCGCTCGCGGGCAACGCGACGACCATCGTCAACGACCTGTACTCGTACACCAAGGAGCTCGCCTCCCCCGGCCGGCACCTGAACCTGCCGGTGGTGATCGCCGAGCGTGAGGGGCTCTCCGAACGGGACGCCTATCTGAAGTCGGTCGAGGTCCACAACGACCTCATGCACGACTTCGAGGCCGAGGCCGCCGCCCTGGCCGCCGCCTGTCCGGTGCCGACCGTGCAGCGCTTCCTGCGGGGCGTGGCCGCATGGGTCGACGGCAACCACCACTGGCACCGGACGAACACCTACCGCTACAGCCTGCCCGACTTCTGGTAAGAGAATGGATACACCTGTGACCAGCACCGAACTCACCGCCACCCCGGCCACCGCCGCCACCCCGCTGCGCATCCCCGGCCCGGCGACGCCCTACCAGGGGGACATCGCCCGCTACTGGGACGGCGAGGCCCGGCCCGTGAACCTGCGTCTCGGCGATGTCGACGGTCTGTACCACCACCACTACGGCATCGGCGAGGTCGACCGGAGCGCGCTCGGCGACCCCGGGGACAGCGAGAGCGAGAAGAAGCTGATCGCCGAGTTGCACCGGCTGGAGTCGGCGCAGGCCGAGTATCTCCTCGGGCACCTCGGCGACATCGGACGCGACGACATGCTGGTGGACGCCGGCTGCGGTCGCGGCGGCTCGATGGTGATGGCGCACCAGCGGTTCGGCTGCAAGGTCGAGGGGGTCACGCTCTCGGCGAAGCAGGCCGACTTCGCCAACGGGCGCGCCCACGAACTGCGCATCCAGGACCACGTCCGGGCCCGCGTCTGCAACATGCTCGCCACGCCCTTCGAGACCGGGCAGGCCGCGGCGTCGTGGAACAACGAGTCGAGCATGTACGTCGACCTCGATGACCTCTTCGCGGAGCATTCACGAGTCCTCAAGGTCGGCGGCCGCTACGTGACCATCACCGGCTGCTGGAACCCGCGGTACGGCCAGCCCTCGAAGTGGGTCTCGCAGATCAACGCGCACTTCGAGTGCAACATCCACTCGCGCCGTGAGTACCTGCGCGCCATGGCCGACAACCGTCTCGTGCCGCAGGCCGTCATCGACCTCACGCCCGACACGCTGCCCTACTGGGAGCTGCGGGCGACGTCCTCGCTGGTGACGGGGATCGAGGACGCGTTCATCAACTCCTACCGTGACGGGTCCTTCCAGTACCTGCTGATCGCGGCCGACCGCGTCTGAGCGACGGAACGACCGGGGCGGGCCCGACAGTCGCGGGCCCGCCCCCTCGCCTATGCCCTCTTGGGCCGCGTACGGGGCAGTCGCGTCGCCCCCGCCGCCGCGAGCAGGCAGAAGGCGAGCACCCACCAGAACGTGTCGCCGAACGCCGACGCGATGTCCGTGGACTCCGTCGACTCCGCGGACCGGGCGGACAGCCGGTTCTGCAGGACCACGGCGAGGGCGGCGGTGCCCACCGAACCACCCACCGTGTTCAGGAGGTTGAGGGCGCCGGACGCCCGCGGCAGGTGTTCGGGCTCGATGCGGCTGTAGACGATGTTCATCACCGGCGCGCCGATCATCGCCATACCGGTGCCGCGCACCGCGAGCGCCGCGATGATCACCGCATCGGGAGGTGCGTGGCCGAGCTGGGTGAACGGGACCGTGCCGGCGACGATCAGCACGATGCCGGTGACCACCAGGGTCCGCGGCGCCACCGTGTCGATGGTCCGGTTGACCAGGACCGATCCTGCGACGGCCCCGAGCCCCTGGGGCGCGAGCAGCAGTCCCGCCTCCCAGGGGGTCAGGCCCCGGCCCGTCTGGAAGTACAGCGGCAGCAGGAACGTCGTGCCGAACACCGACGCGCCCAGGACGAGCAGCGCGAGCGCGGCGGCGCCGAACGGCGGCCGGGTGAACAGGCGCGGGTCGACCAGCGGCGTCCCTGCGGTCCGCAGCCCGTGCACGGTGAAGGCGGCCAGCATCGCCGCGCCCGCCACCACACCGACGACGGCCGGCAGGGTGCGGCCGTGGGCCACCTCGGTCAGCCCGTAGACCAGGACGGCCAGACCGGGCGAGAGCAGCGCGGCGCCCCTGAGGTCGAACGCCGTGCGCCGCGGCGAGGGCGGCACGTCGGGCACGTACCGGCGGGCGAGGACGGCAGCGACCACGCCGATCGGCAGGTTGACCAGGAACAGCCACGGCCAGGAGGCCACCCCGAGCAGGGCGCCGCCGACGAGCGGGCCGAACACCGGGGAGAGCAGCGGGACGACGGCGACGACGCTGATCACCCGGCCGGTGCGGTGCCGTCCCGCGACCCGGGCCAGGAGCGCCTGCCCGGTGGCGGGCAGCAGCCCGCCACCGAGGCCCTGGACCACCCGGAAGACGATCAGAGCGGCCGCCGACCACGCCAGCGCGCAGAGCGCCGAGCCGAGCAGGAACACGCCCACGGCGGTGAGCCAGACCCGGCGGCCGCCGAACCGGTCGGCCAGCCAGCCGGAGGCGGGCACCGCGCCGACGACGGCCAGCAGATAGGCGGTGCTCACCCACTGGATGTCGGCGACGGAGGCGTCGAACTCCTTGGTCAGCCTGTCGATCCCGACGCTGACGACGGTGGCGTCGAGCGTCGCCATGAAGGTGCCGAGCACCAGGATGAACGCGATCCGCAGCAGGTTCCCGTCGACCCGCTCGGGCGGTGGTGCGACGTCGCTGGTCATCGCACCTCCAGGAACGTGCTGACGTCGTCGTCGAGGTGGCGGTCCAGGGAGCGGAGCAGGGCGACGAGTTCGTCGGCGAGGCCGTCGACGTCCACTCCGGCACGGTGGGCGAGGACACCCGTCCAGCCGTCGCCGTCCGGCATGACCGTCAGGGTCACCGGGTGGTGGGTGGACTCGCGGAACCGGGTGCCGACGACCGTGAGGCCGGGGGCCGGTTCGCGGAGGCGGTCGGGGTCGACCGGGTAGTTCTCGAACACGACGAGGCTGTCGAAGAGCCTGCACCGTCCGGTCAGCCGCTCCAGATCGGAGAGGGCGACGTGGTGGTGGTCGACCAACGCCCTTTGCCGGGCCTGGAGTTCGGTGAGCGTCTCCGCGAGGGTGCCGGTGAGCCGTGCCCGTACCGGCACGGTGTTGGCGAGCAGGCCGACGATTTCCTCGACGCCCGCCAGCTCCGGGGGGCGGCAGGCGACCATGGCGCCGAAGCAGACGTCGGTGCGGCCCGAGCGCCGGGCGAGCAGGACCGACCAGGCGCCCTGCACCAGCGTGTTGCGGGTCAGTCCGCGGCGTGCGGCGAGCCGGCCGAGGTCGGCCACCAGCTCCGCGTCGAAGCTGATGAGGGTGGGGTCCTGCCAGGCCGGTCCCGTGTCGCTCCCGGCGAGGTAGGCACCCTCGGGCAGTCCGTCCAACTCGGCTACCCACGCCGCGAGTTCGGGTTCGTGGTCGGCGCGCCAGCGCAGGTAGTCGCCGAACGGCACGGGGGCGGGCAGGTCGGGTGCCGTGCCGCGGACCCGCGCGGTGTAGAGGTCGAACAACTCGGTGAGGATGCGCGGCGCCGACCAGCCGTCGGACAGCACGTGGTGGCTGGTCATGACCAGGTCCGCGCGCTCGGGTCCGGTCCGGATCACCGTGAGCCGCAGCAGCGGGCCCGCGGCGAGGTCGAACGGCTCGGCCAGGTCGGCCGCGAGGACCGCGTCGGCCGGTCCGTCGACGACGCGGAAGTCCGGCGTCGGCGACTTGGGGATCACCGCGAGGTCGGCGGGGAACACGGCGCCCAAGTTGGGGTGACGGGCCAGCAGGTCGGCGCCCGCGCCGCGCAGGGCGTCGAGGTCGAGCGCGCCCGCCAGGGAGAACGTCGACTGCACGGTGTACGGGTCGGGGCGCTCGGTGCGCGAGTGCCGCAGCATCACTTCCTGGAGCGGGGTGAGCGGCTGGATCTCGGCGATCTCCCGGTCGTGGTCGAGCGCGGAGATCTCCGGTGCGGCGGCGAGGTCGAGGAGGGCGGCCCGCAGGCACGCGGCCAGCTCCGTGATCTCCTCTGCGGTGAACAGCGCGGCGGGCCAGGTGATCCGGACGCCGAGTGTGTCGTCGCGCACCAGGGCGTTGACCATCAGGGCGTGCGGCAGGGGCAGTTCGTCGGTGCCGCCGGAGCCGAGCGGGTCGGCGTCCGGGGCCGGCCGCCAGGGGGTCTCCCGGGACGGTGCGCCGGGGAACTGCCCGAGGTAGTTCCAGGCGACCTCGGGCTCCACCGGGTCGAGCAGCCCCGCCGAGGTGAGGATCCCGTACCCGAGCGCGTCTCCCTGGGCGCGCAGCCGCTCCCGGACCGCCCGTACGTCGTCGTCGGCGTGCAGCCGTACCGGGTGGACGGCGGTGAACCAGCCGACGCTCTGCGAGAGGTCGACCTGGTGCGGTCGTCCGTGGCTCTCCAGTGCCACCAGCACCTCCGGCGCGCCGCGCCACTCCCGTACCGCCCGGGCGAGCGCCGTGAGCAGGACCGCGTCCGGGGTGCTGCGGTAGGCGGCGGGCAGCGTGGTGATCAGGGCACGGGTCGACGCGGCGTCGAGGCGGAGCTCGTGGTGGCGTGCCGTCGCCACGGTGTCCCGCGCGGGGTCGAGGGGGCGGGCGGCGAGCGGCTGGGTGGCGGTCATCCGCCGCCAGTGCGGCAGTTCGGCCCGGCGGTCGGCGTCGCGCAAGGTCCGCGCCCAGCCGAGGAAGGACTCGCCGTGGCGGGCCGGGGCGTCTCCGGCGTGAGCGTGTTCCAGGTCGTCGAGGAGGATGCGCCAGGAGACGCCGTCGACGACGAGGTGGTGGGCGATCAGGACGAGCCTGCCCGGGCGCCCTGGCCCGGCGTCGACCCAGACCGCGCGCAGCAGGGGGCCGGTGCGCGGGTTCATCGTGGCGCGGGCCGCGGCGACGTGGGCGTCGATGACCGGACGCAGGGCGTCGTCGGTCGCCCGTACGCAGGTCAGTACGTCGGCGCCGGTCACCGTGCCGGGCTCGGGGATGTGCAGGGCATCCTCGGTGAGGCGGGCGCGCAGGACGTCGTGCCGGGCGAGGAGGGTGTCGAGCACGGTGTGCCAGGTGGTGGCGTCGCCGCCGGGCGGGACGCAGATCTCCGTCCACTGGCAGAACCCGTCCGCTGCCGCGCCGGCCCGGCGCAGCAGGTCCCGCATGATCGGGGTGAGCGGCGCGTCGCCGGTGGCGGGCGCCTCCCCCGCCCGCAGGGCGCGGGCGCGGGCCGCGATCCCGGCGACGGTCAGTCCCTCGAACACGTCGCGGGCGGTCAGGCCGAGGCCTTGGCGCCGGGCGCGCGAGACGACCTGGAGCGAGACGATGCTGTCGCCGCCGATGGCGAAGAAGTCGTCGTCGGGGCCGACGGCGTCGGTGCCGAGGACGTCCCGGAGGACGTCGAGCAGCACCGCTTCGGCTTCGGTCGCGGGTGCGCGCCGTGCGGCGGTGACCGTCTCGGGGGCGGGCAGCGCGGTGGGGTCGAGCTTGCCGCCGGGGCTGAGCGGCAGCCGGTCGATGGGGACGAGGGCCGTCGGCACCATGTGGTCGGGGAGCGCGTCGGCCAGGTACGCGCGCACCTGTGCGGTGTCCAGGTCGGCGCCGTCGGCCGGGATGACATACCCGACGAGCCGGCCTTCGCGCACGATCACGGCGCAGGCCCGTACGTCGGGGTGGCCGGTCAGCGTGGACTCGATCTCGCCCAGTTCGACGCGGAAGCCGCGGACCTTGATCTGGTGGTCGGCGCGGCCGAGGAACACCAGCTGCCCGTCGGGCCGCCACCGCACCAGGTCGCCGGTGCGGTACATCCGCTCGCCGGGCGGCCCGAACGGGTCGGCGACGAACCGCTCGGCGGTCAGGCCGGGGCGGCCGAGGTAGCCGCGGGCGACGCTGGGCCCGCCGAGGTACAGCTCGCCCGTCACGCCGGTGCCGGTGGGCTGGAGTCCGCCGTCGAGCACGTAGGCGCGGACATTCGGGTCGGGCAGCCCGATCGGCAGCGGACCCTCGTCCTGCGGGTCGTACTGCCAGGTCACCGCGTTGATGGTGACCTCCGTGGGGCCGTACGCGTTGAAGAGCGCCCGGCGGCCGTGTCCCCAGCGGCGGGCCAGCTCGGGGTCGAGCCGCTCGGCGCCGACGACGAAGAACACGTCGGGGTCGACGGTGCGGTCGTCGGGCATCGCGGCGAGGAACGACGGCAGCAAATTCACTCCGGTCACCCGGTGTTCGGCGATGTAGTCGAGGAGTTCGTCGCCGGGGACGCGCACTTCTTCGGGGGCGATGACGGAGGTGCCGCCGGACAGCAGCGGCACCATGGTCTGCCAGAACGCGACGTCGAAGCTGGTCGACGCGAAGTGCAGGTAGCGGTCGTGTTCGGTGACGCCGACGACCTCCTCCTGCAGGGCGATCAGGTCGGGCACGCCGCGGTGGGTCACGCCGACGCCCTTGGGCCTGCCGGTGGTACCGGAGGTGTAGATGACGTACGCGAGGGCGTCGTCGGTGAGCTTCGCGCGGGCCTCGGCCGGGTCGGTGTCGGGTACGGAGGCGAGGGTGGCCGGGTCGTCGAGGCGCAGGACCGGGATCTCGCGGGCGACGGGCAGTTCGGCGCCGGTGGAGACGACGGCGGCCGGGGCGATGTCGTCGAACATGAACGCGAGCCGCTCGCGCGGGTAGCTCGCGTCCATCGGCACGTACACCGCGCCCGCCTTGGCCACGCCGAACAGGGCGACGGTCATCTCGACGTCGCGGCCGAGCAGGACGGCGACGGAGTCCTGGGGCCGCACCCCGTGTGCGATGAGCGCGTGGGCGAGCCGGTTGGCCCGCCGGTCGAGCTCGGCATAGCTGAGGCTGCGGTCGCGGCAGACCAGGGCCTCGGCGTCGGGCTTGCGGTCGACCCAGGCGGCGAACTCCGTCAGCCAGTGGCCGCGGGTCTTGGCGGGGACGGTCTCGGTGCCGGTGCGCAGGATCCGCTCGCGCTCGTCGGGGTCGAGCGTGGGCAGCCGGAGCGCGGGGCGCGCCGGGTCGGCGACGAGTTCGCGCAGCAGGGTGTGCAGCCGGCGGCCGTGGTCGCGCACGGTGGCGGCGTCGAAGGCGCGCGGCTGGTAGCCGAGGCCGATGGTGATCTCGTCGTCGGGGATGACGATCACGGTCAGGGCGTAGTGCGTGGCGTCGGTGATGTCGACGCCGGCGAGGTCGAGGCCCGGGGCGAGCGGGGTGCGCTTACGGCTGGACAGCGGGAAGTTCTCCATCACCAGCATGGTGTCGAAGAGTTCGCCGACGCCCACCGCCCGCTGGATCGCGGGGAGTCCGACGTGGTGGTGCTCGGCCAGTGCGACGCTCTCGGCGTGCACCTGGGCCATGAGGTCCCGCGCGGTCTGGTCCTGGGTGTGCCGGACGCGGACCGGGATGGTGGTGCCGAGCTGGCCGATCATCGACTCCACGCCGTCGACCTCGGCGGGCCGCCCGGAGACGGGGCAGCCGAAGACGACGTCGCGGCGGCCGGTGAGCCTGCCGAGGAGCAGGCCCCAGGCGGTCTGCAGGACGGTGGTCAGGGTGACGCCCTGTTCGCGGGCGAAGGCGCGCAGCCGGTCGCTGAACTCCCTTCCGAGCGTGATGGTTTCGCGGCAGGGGCGCTGGACGCCGCTCTCGACGCTCGCGGGCGCGAGGCGCGTCGCGTCGTCGACGCCGGCCAGCGCGTCCCGCCAGGCGGTGAGCGCCACGTCGTGGTCGCGCCCCGCCAGCCAGTGGAAGTACTCGGACAGGGGCGGGGCGGCGGGGGCGGCGGGGCCGCCGCTCAGCTCGGCGTAGAGGGCGAGCAGGGCGCGGCCGACGAGCGGCATCGACCAGCCGTCGAGCAGCGCGTGGTGGTTGGTGATGACCAGCTTGTGCTCGGCTAGTCCGACGCGGGACAGCAGGAAGCGGATCAGCGGGGGCCGTGCCGGGGCGAAGGGGCGTTCCAGGTCGGCGCGGGCGGCCTCCGGGAACCGGTCGTCCTCGCGCCAGTCAAGGGTGACGTCGGCGGGGACCACCTGGACGACGTCGTCCCCCGCCGTGGCCAGGTGGACGCGCAACGCGGGGTGGCGGCGCAGCAGTTCATGGGCGGCCTCGGCCATCCGGCCGGCTTCGAGGTCGCCGACGAGGGTGGTCACGGCCTGGACGACGTAGACGTCGGCGTCCTGGTCGTCGCGGACCAGGGTGTGGAAGGAGAGGCCGACCTGCAGCGGGGTGGCGGGCAGTACGTCGGCGATGCGGCCGGTGCGTTCGATGGCGTCGATGGCGGCCTGGTCGAGATCGACGTGCTCCAGGTCGGAGGGGGTGAGCCCGCCGGAGGTGTGGCGCGCGTGCTCGGCCAGCGCGTCCAGCGTCGCGGCCCAGGTGTCCCGCAGGGCCGTCACGGTGGCCGCGTCGAGCACCTCGGAGGCGGCCGTCCACTCGACGGCGAGCCGGGGCGCGCCCTCCTCGTGGACGAAGCAGTTGAGGGCGAGCACCTGTTCCAGTGCCTTGGCGCCGGGCTCGGTCACCGAGAACGCGTCGCGCTCGGGCAGCCGCCAGCCGGTGCCGGGCAGGGACCCGAACCGGCCGAGGTAGTTGAGCAGCACGTCCGGGGGCGGCACGGCTCCGAGCTCCGGGCTGCTCTGCGGGTCCAGGTGGCGCAGGACTCCGTAGCCGATGCCGCCGTCGGGGACGGCGCGCCGGGCCTCCTTGGCCGCGCGCAGTGCGCGTCCCGCCTCGCCCTCCATGGGCACCCGCACCGGGTACTCGCCGGTGAACCAGCCGACCGTGCGGGACAGTTCGAGGTGTTCGCGGCCGTGGCCCTCCAGGGAGACGGTGACCGCGTCCCCGGGCAGGCCCCAGGCGCGCAGGGTGAGGGCGAGGGCGGCGAGGAGCACCTCGTCGACGCCGGCGCGGTAGGCCGCGGGCAGCGTGGTGAGGAGGGCCTCGGTGGTCTCCGGCGACGCCACGGTGGTCGACCGGTGGGCGGTCGACACGGTGTCGCGCGCCGGGTCGAGGGGGCGGGCGCCGAGCCGGGTGGCGGAGCCGAGCGCGGTCCGCCAGTGGTCGAGTTCGCCGCGTCGCGCGCCGGACTCGCCCTGGGCGGCCAGGTCCAGGGCGTGGCGGCGCCATGAGGTGCCGGTGGGTTCGAGGGCGGCGCCCGTGCAGGCCGCGTACAGGTCGGGGAGCAGGATGCGCCAGGACACGCCGTCCATGGCGAGGTGGTGGACGACGACGACCAGCACATCGGCTTCGTCGCCAGCGGTGCGGATCAGGGTGGCGCGCACCAAGTCGCCGGTACGGGGGCCGAGTTGACCGGCGAGGTGCTCGGCCACGGTGGTCGTGTCCGCGCCGTGCATCTCGTCGACGACGGCACGCACGGCACCGCGGGGCAGCACCTCCAGGCCGCCGCGGGGCAGCACCTCCAAGCCGTCGCGGGGCAACGCCTCCAGCCCGTCGTCCACGCGCAGCCGCAGCGCGTCGTGGTGGTCGAGCATGGCCTGGACGCCGGCGACGAGGTCGGCGCGGTCGAGTGCGTCGACGCTCAAGGCGGTCCACTGCGCGTACCCGGCGACGACGTTCACGTCCGGGTGCGGGTCGAGCAGGCCGCGCACGATGGGCGGCGCGGGGACCGGCCCGGTCGGCTCGTCCACGGGTCCGGCGGCCTCCTCGACGAGCCGGGCGGAAGCGGCGAGGGCGGCGAAGCTGCGGCGGGCCAGGAGGTCGCGCGGCCGCAGGTCGAGGCCCTTGGCCCGGAGCCGGCTGCTGAGGGTGATGGCGGTGATGCTGTCGCCACCGAGCGCGAAGAAGTCGTCGTCGACACCGACCCGTTCGACCTCGAACACCTCGGCGAGTACGGCGCACAGCAGCCGCTCCCGTTCGGTGCCGGGCTCCCGGCCGCCGCCGAAGGAGGCGGGGGCGGGCAGGGCGGCGCGGTCGAGCTTGCCGTTGGGGGTGAGCGGGAGCGTGTCGAGGACGACGACCGCGGCGGGCACCAGGTGGTCGGGCAGCCGTTCGGCCAGCAGGTCGCGCACCGCGCCCGCGGTGACCGAGCTGGACACCACGTAACCGATGAGGCGGGAGGAGCGGATGGTGGCGGCCGCCGCGGTGACGCCGGGCAGCGCGCCGAGCGCGGCCTCGACCTCGCCGGTCTCGACCCGGTGGCCGCGGATCTTGACCTGTCCGTCGGCGCGGCCCAGGTACTCCACGCCCCGGCCGGGCACCCAGCGGGCCAGGTCACCGGTGCGGTACATCCGTTCGCCCGGAGCGCCGAAGGGGTCGGCGACGAACCGTTCGGCGCTCGCCCCGGGCCTGCCGAGGTAGCCGCGCGCGAGGTGCGGTCCCGCCAGGTACAGCTCACCCGTACGACCGTGCGGCACCGGCTGCAGGGCGCTGTCGAGGAGGTGGACGCGGGTGCCCGCGAGGGGGTGGCCGATCGTCGGGGTGTCGCCTTCGATCCGTGCGGTGGTGGCGTCGACGGTGGCCTCGGTGGGCCCGTAGAGGTTGCGCGCGGTGATCCCGGAGGCGGCGACGCGCCGCCACAGGGCGGGCGGGGTGGCCTCGCCGCCGAGGACGAGCAGCGCCGGGCGGCGCTCCAGGAGCCCGCCGTCGATCAGCGGCGTGGCCATGGAGGGCGTGGTGTCCACGATGTCGATGCCGTCGCGGTCGTACGCGGTGAGCAGCGCGTCGGCGTCCCGGACGGTGTCGGCGTCGTAGACGTGCAGTTCATGGCCGCACAGCAGCCAGACCAGGTGATCGAAGGCCGAGTCGAACGCGAACGAGTAGGTGTGGGAGGCGCGCAGGCGTCGGCCGGTGGCGCGTTCGGCCTCGGCGACGACCGTGGCGCGCTGGTGGTGCAGGAGCGCGGCGAGTCCGCCGACCCGGCCGAGCACGCCCTTGGGCCGGCCGGTGGACCCGGAGGTGTGGATCACGTAGGCGAGGTGCTCGGGGTGGCGGGGCGCGGCCAGTTCGGCGGCGGTCAGCGGCGCGCCGGAGAGGGCGGCGGCCTCGTCGAGCAGGGTGTGCCAGGCCAGCCCGTCGACGGCGTCGGTGGCGGTCAGGACGAGGGCGGGGCGGGCGTCGTCGAGCAGGTCGCGCAGCCGCTCCGCCGGGTGGGCGGTGTCCAGGGGCAGGAACGCGGCGCCCGCGTCCATGACGGCGAGCAGGGCGGTCACCGAGTCGGCGGAGCGCGGCAGGGCCAGCGCAACGATGTCCTCGGCCCCGATGGAGCGGGCCCGCAGCGCACGGGCGACGCGGTGCACGCGGTCGGCCAGCGCGGCGGCCGTCAGCCGGTGCTCGCCGCAGACCAGTGCCGTGCCGTCGGGGTCGGCGGCGGCCATCGCGTCGAACGCCGTCGGCACGTCGAGGGGTGTGCCGGGCAGGGCGGGCGGGCACCGGTCCGCGAGGAGCCGGTCCGCGTCGTCGGCCAGGGCGATGCGTCCCACGGGCAGGCCGTCGATCAGCCGGGAGAGCAGGGTCCGCAGCGCGGCGAGGAGGGCGTCGACGGCGGCCTGGTCGTTGGTCCGCGCGTCGACCTCGAAACCGAGGAGCAGTCCGCCGTCGCGGGCCGGCAGGACGCTCAGGCCCATGTCCTCCGGCGGCCCGCCCGCGACGTTGCGCATCACGCCGCTCGCCCCGGCGAAGTCGAGGGCCAGGTCGAAGGCCTTGAGGTTGATCCCGCGGCCGTGCAGCAGCGCGCCCGCGCCGGGCACGCCGAGGTCGCGCGGCAGGTCCTCGCCTCGGTAGCGCTGGTGGTCGCGCATCTCCTTCAGCACGGCGGCGACCCGGTGGCTCAACTCGCCGAGTACGTCGCCGGGTTGGACGGTCAGCCGGACCGGGAGGATGTTGACCGCCATGGCGGGGGTGCGCAGTTCGACCGAGCCGGCGCGGCACATCAGCGGAAGGGCGAACACGATGTCGGTGCGGCCGAGCATGCGGTGCAGGAAGGCGGCGTAGCCGGCGATCAGCGCCTCGCCCCAGGTGACGCCCTGCTCGTCGGCGTAGGCGCGCAGCCGGGCCGTCTCCTCGGGCGAGAGGGCGGCGCGGGCGGTCAGGGTGGTGCCGGGCGCGCCGACGGCGGCGTCGTGCTCGCCGAGGTCGGGCAGCGGGGTGAACCGCTCGACCCAGTACGCGCGGTCCTCGCGGGCCCGGTCGCTCGCCCGGTAGGCGAGGTCGGCGGCCACGAAGTCGGCGAAGCCGCCGAAGGTTGACGCGCGCGGGTCGGTCCCGTGGACCAGGGCGGTGTAGCGGGCGGCGGTGCGGCGGGCGAGCATCGCCGCGGTGTAACCGTCGAAGACCAGATGGTGGCCTAGTTGGGTGTACCAGACCTCGCGGTCGGAGAGCCTGATGACGGTACGCGCGTACAGCGGCCGGTCCACCATCCCCCGGCACGCCTCGCCCACCCGGGCCCGCTCCGCGTCGACGAGGGCGTGGGCCGCGGCGACGGGGTCGGCCTCCCCGCTCACGTCGACGATCCGGGGCGGCGGGACCGGTTCCTGATCCACCTTCTGGCGCGGCCCTTCGGGAGTGTCGTACACCCGCAGCCGTAGCGTCTCGGCCTCCTCGGTGGTGGCCCGGACGGCCTCGACGAGCGCGTCGACGTCGACGGGGTCGCCGCCGGATATCTCCACCACGTCGCCGGCGACGTAGTACGGCGAGTCCGGTTCCAGGCGCTGCGCGTTCCAGATGCCGATCTGGGCGCCGGTCAGCGGGAGCAGGCCGTCCGAGGAGACGCTTGCGGTGCTCAACTCATTCTCCTTGCAGGGTGGGGACGACCATCGGCGTGTCGGTCACCGGGTCGGGGACGATGACGCTCGGCAGGTCGAAGACGTCCTTGATCAGGGCGGCGTCCACGATGTCCGTGGGGTCGCCCTCGGCGGCCACCCGGCCGTCCTTCATGGCGACGAGGTGGTCGGCGTAGCGGCACGCCTGGTTGATGTCGTGCAGGACGGCGATGACGGTGCGGCCCTGGTCGCGCAACGCGGCCAGCAGGCCGAGCAGTTGGTACTGGTGGGTGATGTCGAGGAAGGACGTCGGCTCGTCGAGCAGCAGGTGGGGCGTCTCCTGGGCGAGCACCATGGCCATCCACACCCGTTGGCGCTGTCCGCCGGAGAGTTCCCGCACCGGCCGTTCGGCGAGGTCGCTGACGCCCGCGGCGTCCATCGCCCCGGTGACGGCCTTCTCGTCGGCGGCGGACCACAGCGCGAGGAGCGACTGGTACGGGAAGCGGCCCCGGCCGACCAGTTGGCGGACCTTGATGTCGTCGGGGGCCTGCGGGTCCTGCGGCAGGAAGCCGAGCTGCTTGGCGAGGGCCTTGGCCGGGTAGCCGGCGACCTCGCGGCCGTCGAGCTCGACGTGGCCGCTGTCGGGGCGCAGCAGCCGTACGAAGGCCCTCAACAGGGTTGACTTGCCACAGCCGTTGGGGCCGACGACGGCGGTGAACGCGCCGTCGGGGACATCGAGGCTCAGCCGGGTGGAGACCACGCGGTCCCCGTAGCGCAGGGTGAGGTCCCGCGCGGTCAGGCGTGCGGTCATGCGCGCACCACCTCCTTGGTCAGCGGGCGGGCGCTCACGCGCGCCTCACCTCCTTGGTCAGCAGCCAGATCAGGTAACAACCGCCGATCGCGGTGCTCACCACGCCCACCGGCAACGCGACGGGCGCCAGCAGCATCTGGGCGATCAGGTCGGCGCCCAGGAGCAGCACCGCCCCGGTGAGCGCCGCGGGCAGCAGCGGGACACCGGCGGCGCCGGCGAGCCGGCGGCCGATCTGCGGGGCGGCGAGCGCGATGAACGCGATCGGCCCGGCCACCGCGGTCACCGTCGCCGTGCAGCCGACGCCGACGAGGACCATCACGAGGCGGAGCCGGTCGAGGCCGACGCCGGTGGTGACGGCGACGGCGTCGCCGAGCGACGCTTGGTGCATGGCGTGCGCCCGGATGGCCATGAAGGCCAGCAGCACGCCGATCACCGTGAACGGGATGCCGAGGTCCGCCCAGCCGACGCCGTTGAGCGACCCGGCGCTCCAGCTGACCGCGGCGATCGCCACCTCCAGGTCGGCGCGGAGCACGATCCACGAATTGACCGCGGTCACCATCGCGTTGACGGCGATGCCGATGACGACGAGGCGGAGTCCGGAGAAGCCCCGGTCGATGGAGAGGAGGTAGATGGCGGCCGCGACGACGAGTCCGCCGGTCACGGAGCCGACGGCCAGTTGGGCGGAGGTGCCGGACAGGGCGGTGAGGGCGACGAGGGCGCCGGTGTAGGCGCCCGCGTCGAGGCCGATGACGTCGGGGCTGCCCATCGGGTTGCGGGTGAGGTTCTGGAAGAGGGCCCCGGCCACGCCGAGTGCGGCGCCGAAGACCAGAGCGGCGAGGACCCGCGGCAGCCGCCAGTCCGAGATGACGACGGAGGGTTCCGTGCCGCTCAGTGCGGAGAACACCTCGGCGGGGGTGGACCAGGACGCGCCGTAGCAGAGTCCGGTCAGGGCGAGGGCGAGCATCAGGGGGACCAGTACGGCGACGAGCACCACCGTGCGGCGTTCGGCCCGCAGTCCGCGGACGTGCAGCAGGCTCACAGCGACTCCGCCCCATGGCGGCGGACGGCCCAGATCAGCATCGGGCCGCCGAGGAAGGCGGTGACGATCGCCACCGGCACCTCGCCGGTGGGCAGCAGCACGCGCGAGCCGATGTCGGCGATCAGCAGCAGGATCGGCCCGAGGACCATCGAGTGGAGCAGCAGCCACGGCACCGATCCGCCGGCCGGCCTGCGCACCAGGTGCGGCACGATCAGCCCGACGAACAGGATCGGCCCGGCCACCGCCGTCGCCGCCCCGCTCAACACGGTGATCAGGACGAGAGCGAAGGACCGTACGCGGACCACGCTCGCACCCAGGGTCTGCGCCACGTTCTCGCCGAGCGCCAGCGCGTTGAGGGCCCGGCTCAGCAGCAGGGCGCCGAGCAGGGACACCGCGATGGCGGTCAACGGCCAAGCCAGCGGTGCCTGTTCGCGGGACGCGAGCGAGCCGACCGACCAGAACCGGTAGACGTCGAAGGTGTCGGGGAGCATCAACCGCAGCCCCAGAGCGATGCCGCCGAGCACCGCGGTCAGGGCCACGCCGGTGAGCACGAGGCGCAGCGGGGAGCTGCGCCCGACGGCGGCGACGAGGAGCGCGGCGAGCACCGAGCCGGTGACCGACCAGCCCAACTGGCCGGTCTGCCCGGCGGCGAGGCCGAGTCCGGAGCCGACGGTGATGGCGAACCCGGCGCCCGCGGTGACCCCGAGGATGCCGGGCTCGGCCAGCGGATTGCGGGCCAGCGTCTGGATCAGCGCGCCCGCCACCGCGAGGGCCGCGCCCACCGCGACGGCGAGCAGCGCGCGGGGCGCGCGGACGTCGCGCACGATCACGTGGTCGTCGGTGCCCCGGCTGTCGACGAGGGCGCGGACGACCTCGGTGGGTGCGATGTGCCGGGCGCCGACGCCGACGCTCAGCACGGCGACCACCAGGAGCAGGACGACTCCGCCTGTGAGGAGGGCGATCTGCGGTCCGATCCGTGGGCCGGCCCGCCGGGTTGCGAGCGCCTCGGGGGCGCGGCCCGCGACGGTCACCGCTTCAGGAGCGGCGCGAACGACGTGTCGATCGCGTCCAGGGTCCGCATGGCCTGGCCGTAGGTGGCGGCCTCGGTGTAGCGCAGCGGGAAGGTCTTGCCGGCCTTGACGGCGGGCAGGTTCTTCCAGAGCTTGGAGTCCATGACGTACTTCACCGGCTGCGGGATGCTCCCGTCGGCGTTGACCGAGTACGTGATGGCGTCGGCCTCGCCGAGCGCGTCGGGGAGCTCTTCGAGGGAGGGGTACTCGCTGACGGCGCGCGAGCCGGGGCCCTTCTTCTTGACCTTGCCGTAGTACGTCGCGCCGACGTCCTCGGCGATGTTGGTGCCCCAGGAGTGGCCGAACTCCCGCTGCCAGGTGCCCTTGGCGCTCTCGCCGTACGCGCCGACGTGGCCCAGCTTCAGCTGCGGGAGCACCTTGCGGTACTTCTTCGCCAGCTTCGCGGCCTTGGCCTCGTAGGTGTCCTTGATGGCGTCGAACTTCTCGAGCCCGCCCGCCGCGTCGGCCTGCTGACGCGACTGCTGACGCCACATGGACGGCACGGTCGGACCGATCGCCACGACGGGCGCGATGGACTCGAGACGCTTGACGTCGACGTCGCCGAGGGCCGGCTTCGGCACGCCGATCACGATCAGGTCGGGCTTCGCCTCGGCGACGGCCTCGTAGTTGGTCTCGGCCGCCTGCTCGCCCGCCACCTTGGGGAGCTTCTTGTACGCGGTGAGATCCCGCTTGCTCATCATCGGCTCGCCGCGCTTCCACGACGAGACCCCGACCAGCGGCACATGGGCCTCGATCAGGACGGGCACGGCGTAGCCGGTGGCGACCACACGCTTCGGGTCGGCGGGGATCTTGATCTTGCCGTTGTCGGCGGCGAACACCCGGGTCGAGCCCTTCCCGGAGTCCTTCGAGCCACCGTCCGACGACCCGCACCCGGTCAGCGCCAGGGCCAGCGCCACGGCACCGATCAGCCCCGACGATCTGCGTATGGACATACGTTCACTCCTTGTTGCTTAGGTAAGGCTCACCTTAGTTGATGTTTTCGGGGGACAGGACACCCCGGGATCCGAACCGTTCCGCCCGACCTCCGGTCAGCGGCCTCGGCCGGTCGGCCGTGGCGTCAGTGGTCGTCCTCGTCGAAGTCGGCGACGCCGCGCTTCCAGTAACCGGTGATGTCGTGGTCCGCCTTGCCGAGCCCCAGCTCGTCACGGACCCAGCGGCGCAGCGGCTTGATCTGTCCCGCCTCGCCGGCGACCCACACGTACAGCCGCTCCCCCTCCGGTACGGTCACCGCGGTCACGGCACGCTCCAACGCGCCGCCGGTGCCCGCCGGGAGAGCTCCCCGGTGCAGCCAGTGCACCTCGAAGCCCTCGGGCGCCGCGAGCTCGATCTCCTCCGCGGCGCCCGCGACTTCGACGAAGGCCCAGCCCTTCGCGGCCCGGGGCAGCTCTTCGAGGCGACGGGCGATGGCGGGCAGGGCGGTGAGGTCGCCCGCGAGGAGGTAGCGGTCGTAGGTGTGCGGGACGATCAGACCGCCGGGCGGGCCCGCCACGTGCACGCGTGCGCCCGGCTCGACCCGGTGCGCCCAGTCCGAGGCGAGTCCGCCGTCGTGCGGGACGATGTCGATGTCGAGCTCACGGGCGGCCGGGTCGTACCGGCGCACGGTGTACTCCCGCGAGGTGGGGGCGGGCCGCGGCCAGCGCAGCATCGACCCGTTCCGCTCGGGCAGCCGCAACGACCCGTCCGGCTCGGGGAAGATGAGTTTCACGTGCTCGTCCGGCGCGTGCGACTCGAACCCCTCGACGCCCGTGCCGCCCAGGGTCAGCCGCAACAGACCGGCGCCGACCATCGCCGTGCGGACGACCTCGGCCTCGCGCAGACCGATCGGGTAGGCCACCTTCTCGGCGTGCAGCCCTTCCCGCACCTCGGCGATCCGCTCCAGGTGCCGGTGGCGGTGGTCGACCCGTCTCATGCGGCACGCCCCGTCAGGAGCACGGTCCAGTGGGCCAGTTCGGGCTGCTCGGCCAGGTCGGGGAATTCCAGCGCCCCGGCACCCGCGGCGCGCCACCGCTGAACCAGCGTCATGATCCGCACCGAGTCGAGCCCGAGGTCGAAGAGGTCCTCCCCGGGCATGATCTCGGCGGGGTCGCAGTCGAGCAGCTCCGCGATGTCGGCGCGGACACGCTCGGGCGACAGGGTCTGGCTCATCGGATGACTCCTTCGGGACGGTCACTGCTCGCCGCCGCGGTCTGCGCGCGCCGACGAGCGGTGGCTGTACGGGCATACATGGATACGGGGATACGGGCATGGGGATACGGGGGGCGCTCCCCCACCCGGCGCGGCGAAACAGGCAGCGTCGACGCAGCGCAGCACGCGCCTCCCCTCCCCCACAGCTACCGAGGTAAGGCTAACCTAACTTACGCAGCAGAAGGGCGTGAAGAAGGGGAGGCACACCCTGTGACCTCCCCTGACTCCACGCCTGCGCCGCCGCGTCACATCGCGGCAGCGACCGGCCCGTTGACCGCACAGGGCGGGCCGGCAACTCCCGCCGTACCACCCGTGACCGTCACGCGCCCTCCCCCACGTCAAGATCACGCAGCGCGTTGTCGACGACCTCGGTGAGGGCCGGGTGGATCCACAGCGGGCGTTCGGCGAGCTCCCGTGCCCCCAGCCCGAAGGTCATGGCGAGGACGAACGACTGGATGAGGGTGGCGGCCTGCGGACCGAGCACGTGCGCGCCGAGCAGGCGTCCGGAAGCGCGGTCGGCGAGCACCTTGCAGAATCCCTGCGTGTCCTCCAGCGCCCAGCCGTACGCCACGTCCTCGTAGCGGCACGTCCCGATCGCGTAGTCCAGGCCCTGCTCCGCGGCCGCCTGTTCGGTGAGGCCGACCTGGGCGATCTGGGGGCGGGTGAAGACGGCCGAGGGCACCACGTCGTACGACATCGTGCGGGGCTCGTCGGGGTGGAGGAGGTTGTGGGCGACCACCTCGCCCTCCCGGTTGGCCACGTGCTTCAGGGGCGGCCCGGGGACGATGTCGCCGAGGGCCCACACGTTGTCGGCACTCGTGCGCAGTTGCTCGTCGACCTCGATCAGGCCGTTGTCGTCGCAGGTGACGCCGGCCCGGTCCAGGTCGAGCCGGTCACTGTTCGGCGTGCGCCCGACGGCGACGAGCAGGGTGTCGGCCTCGATCACCGAGTCGTCGTCGAGCGTCAGCCGCAGCGCGCCGGGACTCCCCTCCACGCGGACCAGTTCGCGGCCGAGCCGCAGGTCGTGGACGGGGCGCACGATCTCGGTGAACGCCGAGGCGACCGAGGTGTCCTGCTCGGCGAGGAGCTTGTCCCGCTTCTCCACGACGGTCACGGAGGTGCCCGCCGCGTGGAAGACGTGGGCCAGCTCGGCGGCGATGTAGCCGCCGCCGAGGACCACCATGCGCCGGGGCACCTCGTCGAGCCGCATCACGGTGTCGGACGTCTCGTAGGGCAGCCCCGACTCGGCGACCACGGGCGGCACCACGGGGCGCCCGCCCGCGGCCACGACGATCCGGTCCGCGCTCACCGGCACGGGACCGTCCGCCGTGTCCACCAGCAGTTCCCGCTCGCCGGTGAACCGTGCGCGCCCCCGGTACACGGTCACGAAGTCGTCGTCGCGACGGCCGTCCTCGCCGTCCCGCGAGGTGGCGTCGAGCCGCCCGAAGACGCGCTCCTGGACGTCCGGCCAGGCGATGCCCTCCAGGTTCGCCCGTACGTCGTGCCGGCCGGAATCGCGGACCGTGTCGGCCACCTCGGCCGTCACGGCGAGCATCTTGCTGGGGATGCAGCCCGCGTTGAGGCAGGTGCCGCCGAAGGGCCCCTCCGCGACGAGGGCGACGTCGAGGTGCGCGAAGCGGTCGTCGATCACCGCGTTGCCGGTGCCCACGCCGAGGACGAGAAGATCATGGTGTCGCATATGCGGAGCGTATCCAGGTATGCCGCTCGCACACCTCTTGTACGCACCTACGGGCCGTACGCACCTACAGGTGGCGCGGCGGGCTGTTGCGGATCACCGAGCGGCGGGCCCACAGCGCGCACCCCAGGAGCACGAGCCCGGCGAACGAGTACACCCACGCGTTCGTCTCGCCCGTGGCCGCGCCGATCGCCCAGACCAGCGACCACAAGGCCAGCAGGACGCACAGACCCGTCCAGGCCACGCCCCACATCCGCTGGCGCGCCTCGAGTCGCTGCGACGTACCGCGTTCCATCTCCCCCATGGCGGGCGGTCCACTGTGCTCTTCATGCGTCGTCATACTCCGCCGAATGCCCCGGACTCCGTGAACCAACCTCCACGGCGCGATGGTCCAACTTCCGCCGCAGCGCGGTCAGTCGACGTCCGACCGGGCCTGCCCCAGCGCGAGCCCGTCGATCCAGTTGATGGACGCCGTACTCGTGTCGGTGCCCCAATAAGTGCCCCAGCGCGGCTTGTTGCCGAGGTCGTCCCAGGTGCGGGCGCCGGTGCGGGAGGCGATCTCCTCTCCGTCAAGGTAGACGGAGATCTTGCCCGAGCTGCCCGAGCTGGTGGTGATGCCGAGCTGGATCGCGTGCCAGGCACCGGCCGACCACGCGGCGGAGCCGATGGGCGTCCACACCTCGCCGGGCGCGACGTACCAGACCTTCAGCTTCCCGTCCTCCACCTTCATGATCACGGGATAGTTCTGGCTGTGCTGGTCGTTGGTGCCGTTCGACTTCCACTGGAAGACGGTCTGGGCCTCGCCCGTCTTGGTCATCGAGTCCCAGCCGAACCAGTAGGTGCCGCCCTCCCGCCAGGGGTACTCGCCGGACGCGGTCCGCACGTTGTGCGCCTCACAACGCGGCACGCCGATGGGCTTGTTGAACTTGAAGATGTCGCCGCGCGAGCCGCCCCAGTTGTCGACGGTGACGCTCCCCGGCGACTCGCACAGGGTGGTGCCGAACACGCCGAGTCCGTTCGAGGCGTCTCCGTCCCACAGCACACTCCTGGTCTCGCCGGGCCTCTTGTCGCGCTCGGGGGCCGGGGCGCCGCTGGACTCGGGGGCGGCGAGGACCCAGGCGGCGAGGACGGCGACGGCGACGCCGCCCGCCGAGGTCAGTGTCTTCCCGGTACGGTGCACGGCTGCTCCTGCGCGTCGGGGAGGGTGGCGGATTCGGCCACCGGCCGAGAATGGCACCGGCCCGCAGGGACAGCAAGCGCTTTCACACCGGAGATTCCGACCTTCACGACTCCGGCACGCGACACCCGAACGGCGCACCACCGGAGTACCGATGACGCGCCGTCAGGTCCACTGTCGGGTCGGCCGGTCGCAGCCCCGGCCCCTCCTCACAGATGCCGCGTGACGGCCTGCTGCGCGCTCTCGGACATCGAGCGGACCGTCCCCACGGCGCCCTCCGCCGCCCCGCTCAGCGCGTTCACGGCGTCGCGTCGGGCGCGCCGGGCGGTGCGCCGCCCCGTCACCGCGGCGGCGCGGCCGCGGTAGGCGACGGACGGCTTGCCGTGCGTGTCGGCCGCCGCGATCAGGAGTCCGCCGAACAGCGAGACGTTCTTGATGAACTGGGTGCGCTGGGTGGCCCGTTGCTCGGGGTCCTTCTCCTTCCACCAGGCGTGCCCGGCCAGGGTCGTCGGCACCAGCGTGCCGGCCAGCGCGAGGGCGGCCACCCGCGGCACCCGCCCGGTCGCGAGCATCAGGCCTGCGCCCAGCTGCACCGCACCGTTGATGCGGACCAGCTTCTCGGGGTCCTCGGGCAGCCAGGAGACCCGGGAGGCGACGGGGGCCGCGAGCGGCTCGACGGCGGGTGCCGCGCGCTCCGGGTTACGGAGGG
Organism: Streptomyces sp. NPDC041713; assembly: GCF_055591085.1. Taxonomy (NCBI): domain Bacteria; kingdom Bacillati; phylum Actinomycetota; class Actinomycetes; order Kitasatosporales; family Streptomycetaceae; genus Streptomyces; species Streptomyces sp. NPDC041713. The sequence continues at coordinate 281,367 of NZ_JBVIZY010000010.1, read as the reverse complement.
TTTGCGCCCCGCCGCTGACGAAGACGGAGGCGAGCATCGGACGTGCGCATTTCCTGAGAAGAGCCATGTCTTTCGGCTTCCCGCAAAGGCCGCCTCCAGACACGTTTTCGCGCCGAACGGGTCACAGGGCCGCACTCCCCCGGCGTCCGCACGGGCCGATCTGGGTACGGGCGCGGCTACGGGGTACCGGAGCAGCAGCCCGACGACAACCACACATCCGCCGCCACGGCGGTGAGAACCCGGGAGGACCTCATGGCCGGACTGATCGCACGTCTCAAGGCCTACAGCCGCACCCCGCAGGGCCGGCAGACCGTCGACACGGTGCGCCGCGCCGCCGCCGACCCGCGCAAGCGGGCGCAGGCCCGTTCGCTGCTCACGCGTCTGCGCGGACGCCGCCACTGACCCCCGGCCCCTGACCGCGGCCACTGACCCGCCGCCCTCGCACGGCGAACCGGGCGGAGTCCGATGAGTCTCCCTGCGATGAGTTTCTCCACGTCCCGGGGTCTTCAGGGATAGTTGGTGCACCGGGCCGGACCGTCGGCCTTCGGGGCACCGACCGACCGTGTCCCGAACACCCGATGCACCCAGGAGAAGCCCATGCGCACCCTCATCAGCACCGCCTTCGTCTCGCTCGACGGCGTGGTGGAGGCCCCGGGCGGCGAGCCGGGCTACCGGAACTCCGGGTGGACGTTCAAGGACGTCGAGTTCCTCCCGGAGGCGTACGAGATCAAGGGCCGGGAGCAGCAGGAGGCCGCCGCGATGATGCTGGGCCGCGCCAGCTACGAGGCGTTCAGCGCCGTCTGGCCCGACATGGCGGAGTTCGCGCGGTACAAGGTGCTGCCGAAGTACGTCGTCTCCACGACCCTCGACGAGAAGGACCTGGTGGAGAACTGGGGCGAGACCACGATCCTGCGCTCGCCGGACGACGTCGCCGCGCTCAAGGAGACCGAGGGCGGCCCGATCATCGTCCACGGCAGCGCCGCCCTCAACCGGAGCCTCTCGGACGCGGGCCTCATCGACCGCTATCACCTGCTCGTCTTCCCCCTGCTGCTCGGGGCGGGCAAGCGGCTGTTCAGCGACACGGACAAGGACGCCCAGAAGCTGCGCCTGGTCGAGCACGAGGTCTACGCCAACGGCCTGCAGAAAAACGTCTTCGACGTCGTCCGCTGAGGCCCGGACGACCGGAGACCTGAACCATCGGAAACTCGGAGACCCTGTGCGGATGGTCATCTACGCCCCGGCGGCGCTGCTGTTCCTCGTCTTCTGCTGGCGCATGGTGCGCGAGCGCCGCCGGTTCGGCAACGCCGTACTGCTCGGCCTCGCCGCCCTGTGCGGGCTCGCGGCGTGGATGTACCAGCTGGTCACGGCGGGCTCCACATCGGGGCGGGTGGTGGCCGCCGCGCTGCTCGGCCTCGGCGCGCTGGGCATCCTCGTCCTCGTCTGCCTGCTCTTCCTCAACGGCCTGAACATGGTCCGCAAGGAGGGCAGGAGCCCCACCAATCTGCTCTCCCTGATGGGCGCGGTGTGCGTCGTCGCCGTCGTGGCCCTCGTGATCACCGCGGCGGTGTTGCGCACGCCCGTGCTGGTCGGGGTAGGGGTGGCGGCGCTGGGGCTGGCCTGTTACGTCTCGTTCCTGTTCCTGAGCTTCGTCGTGTACGCGTTCCTGTACGGCCGCATGCGGATCCGCCGCAAGGCCGACTTCGTGGTCGTCCTGGGGTCCGGCCTCATCGGCGGCTCCAAGGTGCCCCCGCTGCTCGCCAGCCGGCTCCTGCGGGCCCAGGAGGTGCACACGCTGCTCAGCAAGCGCGGCGGCGCACCCGTGCTCATCGCCTCCGGGGGTCAGGGGCCGGACGAGGAGCTGCCGGAGTCCCACGCGATGGCCGACTTCCTCACGGAGCGCGGCTTCCCCGCCGACCTGATCGAGCGGGAGGACCGGTCGACGACGACCGAGGAGAACCTGCGGTTCAGCAAGGCGATCATGGAGAAGACCGATCCCGGCTACCGGTGCGTCGTCGTCACGAACAACTACCACGCCTTCCGTGCCGCGCTCACGGCGCGCCGGGTCGGCGTACGGGGGCAGGTGGTGGGCTCGACCACGGCGGCGTACTTCTGGCCCAACGCGACGATCCGCGAGTTCGCGGCCGTCCTCGTCGCCTACAAGCGGACGAACATCGCCATGAGTCTGTTCTTCGTCCTCTGCGGGGTCCTGGCCTGGGCCACGCGCTGACCGGAACGCCGTCCGAGATGTGTCGGAGACAGCCGTCCGAGGCCTCTCGGAGAAAGCCGTCCGAGATCTCTCGGAAAAGATCCGTGTAACCCCATCCGTCGTGGGCAGTCGCACCAGTGCAGGGGTGACATCCTGCTGGGGCCGCTGAGAATGGTCAGTGGGCGGCCCACCTCCGAGCTGAGCGGCCGCGCCTTCGTGGGACAGGGACGCGGCCGCTCACGTTCTGTCCGGGACCCGGCGCCACCGTGAGCGGCAGCCCTCAGTCCGGGGGTGGCAGCCCTCAGGCCGTGCGCGTCAGCCCTCAGGCGGAGTCCCGCACCACCAGCTCCGGCTCGAAGATCAACGAGGTCGGCTCGGTGCGGGTGCCCTGCACGTGTTCCAGGAGCAGCCCGGCCATGGCGGCCGTCATCCTCTCGACCGGCTGCCGCACCGTGGTGAGCGGCGGCCGGCAGGTCAGCGCCACGCTGGAGTCGTCGAAGCCGACCACCGCCACGTCCTGCGGCACGCGCCTGCCCCGCTCGCGCAGCAGCTCGCACACGCCCTGCGCCATGAGGTCGTTGGCCACGAACACCCCGTCCAGCTCCGGGTGCCCGGCCAGCAGCCGCGCCATCGCCTCGGCGCCGCTCTCGCGGGTGAAGCCACCCTCCGCGATCGGTACGTGCGCCGTCCCCGCGCGCTCAAGCGCCGCACGGAAACCGGCGAGCCGCTCGCGTCCCGCCGGCAGGTCGAGCGGGCCGGTGACGCTCGCCAGCGCGCGCCGGCCCCGGGCCAGCAGATGCTCGGCGGCCAGCCGCCCGCCGTCCCGGTGCGCCAGGTCGACGTAGCTGATCGGGGTGGGCCGCGCGGGCCGCGCGAAGCACACCGCGGGCAGCCCCTCGGCCACCAGCATCGACGGCAGCGGGTCCGCGGCGTGCGTGGAGACCACGAGGGCCCCGTCGGCGCTGCCCTGCCGGAGGAAGGCGGTCACCTGCCTCCGGGCCGCCTCGGTCTCGGCGACCATCAGCACCGGGTGCATCGAGCGCGGCCGCAGGAAGCCGACCACGCCGCTGACGACCCGGCCGAAGAAGGGGTCGGCGAAGACGCGGGCGGCGAAGGTGTTCTGCGGGGCGTCGTCGTCTGCCCCATACGGGGCCTCGTCGTCCGCCCGATACCGGGGGTCGTCATCCGCCCCGTACCGGGGGTCGTCGTCCGCATCGTCCGGGCCGGCGTCGGTGGCTGCGTCCCCGGACGTCCGGGGCTCGCTCTCCTCGCCCGCGCCCGAGATGACCAGGGCGATGGTCTCCGTACGCCGGGTGACCAGGGAGCGTGCCGCCCGGTTCGGCGCGTAGCCGGTGCGTTCGATCGCGGCGCGCACCACGTCCCGGATGGCCGGGTCGACGTTGCGGACGCCGTTGATCACCCGTGACACGGTCGCCCGGGAGACGCCCGCCTCCCGTGCCACGTCCTCGAGCGTCAGCGACCGTCTCTCCATGCGTGCACTCTAACTTCCCTTCCACACACGGAGATAGAGCGCTCTCCGGGTCCGGGCCGGGTACGGGACGCCGCAGAGACCGGCACGTCAGGCCCGTCGCCGCGCACCCGAGATCATTTTTGCTTCACCAACATTGCGATCTCTACGGCAGCATTGCGGCCTCATGGCGAAAGGGCCCAAAACCTGGCGCGGCCCCCCCAGTGCGGATCAAGCTGACATTCACCTCCTTCGAGGCAGCGTTCCGTATCCGTACGTCACCCGTACGTCCCAGAAAGCTCCACCACACATGTACTCGACCTGTCCCTCCGGCGCCGTCCCGGCGCGTCCCGCGCGTGTGGTGAGGGGGCGGTTCCTGCCATGCGCTATGTAGTGCGCAAGGCGGGTGGCTGGCTCCTGATGATCGCGGTCGCGACCAACGCGACGTACTTCCTGGCCAGTTGGCTCCTGGACCCGCGATCGAACTACAAGGAGTTGCGCCCCGCCCGCACCGAGGAACAGATCGGCCGGGCCCTCGCCCCGTACAACCTCGACCCCGGCGTGCCGGTGGTGCAGCGGTGGTGGAACTGGCTCACTTCGGTGGTAGTCGACTTCGACTGGGGCACGTCGCCCACCGGTGTCTCCGTCAACGGCGAGGTGGGCTACCGTGCGCTCGTCAGCGCCGAGTTGGTCGTCACCGCGACCGTGCTGTCCGTCGTGATCGGCGTCGCCCTCGCCGTCTACACAGCGTCCCGCCAGTACGGTGTGGCCGACCGCGTCTCACAGGCCATATCCATCGCGGTGTTCAACGTCCCGACACCCGTCGCCGCGCTCGCCGTGGTCTTCGTCGCCATCTGGCTCAACCAGCATGCCGGGCTCGACTTCCTCTACGTCGCCGGGGAGAACTCACCCGACGTGGAGGGGCTGCTCCCCACGATCGGTGACCGGCTCCTCCATCTGATTCTGCCGACGCTCACGCTGACGCTGATGGGTTACGTGGGCTACCACCTGACGCAGCGTTCGCTGCTGCTCGACACGATCAACGCCGACTTCGTGCGTACCGCCCAGGCCACCGGCCTCACCCGCGGGCAGGCCGTCCGCAGGCACGCCCTGCGTGCCGCGCTGATCCCGACGGTGGCCTCCGTGGCGTTCAGCGTGCCCGCCATCTTCACCGGAGCCGTCATCACCGAGACGGTCTTCGGCTGGAACGGCATGGGCCGGTACTTCGTCCAGACCATCAGCAAGAACGACGTGCACGGCACCGTCGCGACGGCCGCGTTCGCCGCGGTGCTCACCGCGATCGGCGCCATCCTCGCGGACATCGCCACGGTCTTCCTCGACCCTCGGGTGCGGGTGAGTTGACATGGCGACAGCAATCGACACCGTCCAGCCGCCCGGAGACCTCGGCCGCGGCCGGCTCTACCTGCGACGCTTCCTGCGCAACCGCCTCGCCGTGGCCGGGGTCGTGATCTTCGTACTCCTCGTGCTGTTCAGCCTGTTCGGCGGCCTGTTCACGCCCTACACCCACTCCGACGCCGACTTCACCGCGCTCACCCGGCCGCCGAGCGACGTGCACTGGTTCGGCACCAACCAGGGCGGCAACGACATCTACGCGAGTGCGGTGCACGGTCTGCGGCGGTCGCTGGTGATCGCCGTGAGTGTGTCCGTACTGACCATCGTCGTCGCGGCGGTCATCGGCTCCAGCGCCGCCTATTTCGGCGGCCGGGTGGAGAGGCTGACGCTCGCCGTCATCCACTTCCTGCTGATCGTCCCCTCGTTCCTCATCCTCGCGCTGGTCTCCAACCGCCTGGCCGGTGACTGGCGTGCCCTCATCCTCGTGTTGACCGTGTTCGGCTGGATGTCCACCGCCCGGGTCGTCTGGTCCGTCTCCACATCGCTGCGCGAACGGGACTACGTGAAGGCGGCGGAGTTCATGGGCGTCCGCCCGCTGCGCATCGTCCTGCGCCACATCATCCCCAACCTCGGCTCCCTGCTGATCGTCAACCTGACGCTCGGCGTCGTCGCGACCGTGCTCAGCGAGACCGCCCTTTCGTTCCTCGGATTCGGCGTCCAGACCCCGGACGTCTCCCTCGGCACGATGCTCGCCGATGGGGCGACCACCGTCACCAGCGCCCCTTGGCTCTTCGCCTTCCCAGCGGGTCTCGTCGTCCTGCTCACCGTGTCGATGACCTTCATCGGCGACGGGCTGCGCGACGCCCTCGACCCCACTTCAGTGACCGGCGCGGCGGGAGGCCGACGATGACGACACTCACCAGCCCCCTGCACGACCACCCGGCTTCCACCGCCGACGTCACGCCCGTGCTCTCCGTACGGGACCTGCGGATCTCCTTCCCCTCCGAGGCCGGACCCGTCGAAGCGGTGCGCGGTGTCAGCTTCGACCTGCTGCCGGGCCGGACCCTCGGCATCGTCGGCGAGTCCGGCTCGGGCAAGTCGGCCACCGCGATGGGCGTCATGGGCCTGCTGCCGCCCACCGCCGACCTGCGCGGGAAGGTGCTGCTCGGCGATCAGGACCTGATCGGCCTCGACGACCGGGCACTGTCGCGGGTGCGGGGCGCATCCATCGGCATGGTCTTCCAGGACCCGCTGTCCGCGCTCACCCCCATCTTCTCCGTGGGCAGGCTGCTCTCGGACGCGCTGCGGGTCCACCAGGACCTGTCCAGGAAGGCGGCCTGGGAGCAGGCCGTCGAACTGCTCGACCTCGTCGGCATCCCCGACCCGCGGGGGCGTGCCTCGGCCTTCCCCCACGAGTTCTCCGGCGGCATGCGCCAGCGCGTGGTCATCGCCTTGGCGATCGCCAACCGGCCGAGGGTGCTGGTAGCCGACGAACCCACCACCGCGCTCGACGTCACGGTGCAGGCGCAGATCCTCGACGTACTGCGCCTCGCGCAGCGGGAGACCGGCGCCGGGCTCGTCCTGATCACCCACGACCTCGGCGTCGTGGCCGGTCACGCGGACGACGTCGCCGTCATGTACGCGGGCCGCTTCGTGGAGAAGACGGACGTGCACACGCTGTTCCGCAGGCCGACGATGCCGTACACCGCACGGCTCCTCGCCGCCGTGCCGACCGTGGACGGCGGGGTCCGCCGGCCCCTCGTACCGATCGGTGGGGAGCCGCCCGCCCTGTCGGACCTGCCGGACGGCTGCCCCTTCGCGAGCCGGTGCGCCGTCGCGCTCGACGCGTGCGGCTCCGACGAACCGGAGCTGCGCCAGGTCGCCGGGCACGGGGACGTGGCCTGCCTGCGCGCGGACGAGATCGCCGCCGGCACGCTGGACCCCACCGGAGGCGTCGTATCCGTCGGCCGGGAAGCGGGCACGAGCCGTGCCACGGGCGGCGACGTGGTGCTGCGCGTCGAGGACCTCGTCAAGACCTTCCCCGTCACCAAGGGCGCGTTCATCAAGCGCCGGGTCGGCACCCTGCGCGCGGTCAACGGGGTCAGCTTCGAGCTGCGCGGCGGAGAGACGCTGGGGCTGGTCGGCGAGTCGGGCAGCGGCAAGACGACGACGCTGATGGAGGTCCTGCGGCTGCGACGCCCCGAGGGCGGCCGGATCGAGATCGCGGGGCAGGAGGTCGGGGCGGCGGGCAAGGACGCCGGTGCCCCGGTGGGCGCCACGGTCACCTCATCCGGCCCCGGCGGACGCGCACGCACCCTGCGCCACGACGTGCAGATCGTCATGCAGGATCCGATGGGCGCCCTCGACCCGCGCCTGACCGTCCACCACCTGCTCGCCGAACCCCTGCGGGCCGTGGGCCGCGACCGTGACACGGTCCGCTCCCGCGTCCACGAACTCCTGACGCTCGTCGGCCTCGACCCCTCGGTGAGCGACCGCTTCCCGACCGCGCTCTCGGGAGGCCAGCGCCAACGCGTCGGCATCGCCCGCGCCCTGGCCACGGACCCGAAGCTGCTCGCCCTCGACGAACCGCTCTCCGCCCTGGACGTGTCGGTGCAGGCCGGCGTGATCAACCTGCTCGGCCGGCTCAAGCGCGAACTGGGACTCGCCTACCTCATGGTCGCCCACGACCTCGCCGTGGTGCGCTACATCTGCGACCGCATCGCGGTGATGTACCTCGGGCACATCGTCGAGACCGGCGACACGGAGACGCTCTTCTCCGACCCGAAACACCCCTACACCAAGGCCCTGCTGTCGGCGATCCCCGTACCCGACCCGGAGCGCGAACGTGCCCGCGAACGCATCGTCCTGGAGGGCGAGCAGCCGCGTGCCACGAACCTGCCGCCCGGTTGCGTGTTCGTCGACCGGTGCCCCTTGTACCGCCTCGCCGACGACGACGTCCGGGAGCGCTGCCGCACGGAACGCCCCGCGCCCAGGGCGGTGCCGGACCAGCCGGGCCACGCCTACGCCTGCCACGCCGCGTAACGGCGGCACACGTCCAACTCCCCTTTCGACACGCCACACTTCACCTCAAGGACCCTTCCTCATGCGCGCAAGACTTGCCCTGCCCGTCGCCCTCGTAGCGGCCATCTCCGTCACCGCCACCGCCTGCCAGTCCCCATCCGGTGACGGCACCGCGGCATCGAACGCGAAGAACACCCCGGCCTCCGCCTCCGGAGCCGCCGACTACAACCCGACGCCGTACGACGAGGTCAGGGACGGCGGGACCTACACGACGGTGGGGACGTTCGACGAACAGGGCAACCCCTTCAACGTCAACGGCACGCTGACGGCCTCCCGGGTGTGGGCCTGGTACAACGCCAACGCGATCACCTTCTCGCCGACCGGTGAAGTGCGGTACAACCCGGACTACTTCAGCGATGTGAAGGTGTCCGTGCGGGGCGGCAACCAGCGGGTCGTCCTGACGCTCAACAAGAAGGCCGTCTTCAACGACGGAACGCCGATCGACTGGACCGCGATCAGAGCCACCTGGAAGGCCAACAACGGTTCCGACAAGGACTTCGCGGCGTCGTCCACGGACGGCTACGACCGGATCACCGACGTCGCGCGGGGCAAGGACGACAAGCAGGCCGTCATCACCTTCAAGGGCGTCGACGCGGCCTGGCCGAGCCTGTTCAGCACGTTCCTGCATCCGAAGGCGGCGAAGGTCGACACCTTCAACAAGGCGTACGTGAAGAAGGCGCACCCCGAGTGGGGCGCGGGCCCGTACACGGTCGGCAAGTGGGACACCCACTCGGGCAACATCACCTTCGTCCGCAATCCGAAGTGGTGGGGCAGGAAGGGCAAGCTCGACAAGCGGGTCTACGTGAACCTGGAGTCGACCGCGGCGGTCAACGCCTTCAAGAACGGCCAGCTCGACTATGTCTCCGCGGTCGACGCCGAGAGCCTCAAGCAGGTGAAGGGGCTCAAGGGCACCGAGATACGCAGCGGCGGCAGCCCGTTCGAGTACTCGCTGAACTTCAACACCAAGTCGTCCGTCCTCGGGGACAAGGCGGTGCGCAAGGCGATCCAGGAGAGCATCGACCGCACCCAGATCGCGAAGATCCAGTTCCAGGGCCTGGACTACAAGGAGCCGCTGCCCGGCTCGGCGGTGCTCTACAGCTTCCAGGAGGGGTACGAGGACAACGTCTCGGCGATCCTGAAGTACGGTCCCGACCGGGCGAAGCAGGACCTCGACGCGGCGGGCTGGAAGCCGGGGAGCGACGGGGTCCGGGAGAAGGGCGGCAAGAAGCTCGAGGTCGGATACACGCTCCTCGGCGACGACCCGCTGGGCAAGGCCACCGCCGGTGCGCTTGCCGCGATGCTGAAACCGGTCGGCATACGCCTGGTCATCAAGAAGGCGGACGACGCGGACTTCTCGCACATCATCAACGAGCGCAAGTTCGACCTGTTCCTCTCGGGCAACCGCTCCATGGACCCCTTCGGGACCCGCTACCTGTGCGACACCTACTGCTCGGACCGTGACTCCAACATCACCGGGGCCGGGTCCCCGGCGCTGGACAAGGAGATCCGCGCCACGGCGGACATCGCCGACCTCGGGCGGCAGACGACGGCGGTGAACAAGGTCGAGCGGAAGGCGCTCCAGGAGTACGCCAAGCTCCCGCTGTACAGCGGCCCGTCGACGTACAGCGTCAAGAAGGGTCTGGCGAACGTGGGCGCGACCATCTTCTACAACCCGCTGCCCGAGACGGTGGGTTGGGAGAAGTAGCCCTCCTGCACGTCCACGGTGGTGGCGAGGGGCAGGTCGCCCGCGGAGCGCCCCGCGAGCACCGAGAACCGGCCCGCCTCGATCCGCCAGGATCCCGCCGGAGTCGACCAGTGCCGCAGGGCGCGTCCCGGGACGCGCACCACCGCCTCCACCGTCTCGCCCGGCGCCGCCCGCACCGCCGTGTAGCCCGCGAGCCAGCGCACCGGTCGCTCCACCGCAGACCCCGGCCTGGACAGATACAGCTGGACGACCTCGCGCCCGGAGCGCTCACCGGTGTTGCGCAGCCTGACCCGTACGCGGAAGTCGTCGCCCGCCACCACCGTGGCCGGTGCCTCGACGTCGTCGTACGCCCAGGTCGTGTAGCCGAGCCCGTGTCCGAACCAGTACGCGGGCGAGCGTCCGGCGCGCAGCCACGCACGGTGGCCCATGTGCAGGTCCTCGGCGTAGGTCACGGCGTTCCGGTCGGGGTGGGTGGTGGCGACCGGGGCGTCGTCCAGGCGGGCGCCCCAGGTGGTCGGCAGCCGGCCGCCCGGTTCGGTCCCGCCGAAGAGGACGTCGGCGAGCGCGCCGCCCGCCTCCTGTCCGGGGAACCAGGTGAGCAGCACGGCGGCGACCGCGTTGCGCCAGGGCAGTTCCACCGGTGCGCCGGCGTTGACGACGACCACCGTCCGCCTGTTGGCGGCCGCGACGGCGGTGACCAGGTCGTCCTGGTGGCCGGGCAGGGCGAGCGAGCTCCGGTCGTGGCCCTCGGCTTCCGCGCCCTCGGCGGTTCCGACCACGACGACCGCCACGTCGGCCCGGCGCGCCGTCTCGACGGCCTCGGCCAGCGCCTCCTGCGGATCGGGGTGGGGCGGCCCGGCGGTGACGACGGTGGCGCGGCCGGTGTCCGGGGCGAGTTCCCGTCGGGCCACCACGAGCACCGGCTCGGTGCCGCCGAGCTCCGCCCGTCCGTACTGACAGGGCGGGGTGACGTGCTTGACGGCGGGGTCGTCGGTGCGGCACGGGAAGTCGCCGTCCACCACCGGCCGCCCGTCGACGGTCAGCGTCAGCCGGCCGAAGCCGCCGACGCCGAAGGTCCACGCGCCCGGGGCCGTCGGGATCAGCAACGCCCTGACCTCCACGGTGTGCGCTCCCGGTGGGGTCGGCGGCTCCAACTGGCGCCCGGTGGCGCGGTGTTCGGCGTGGAGCTCTCGGCCTTCGGGGTCCAGGAGCCTGACGAGGACGCCCGACTCCCCCGTACGCGGGTCGACGCAGTTCGAGGTGTCCAGCGGGGGCGGCGGGGCGCCGACGGCCGGGCCGGGGGCGTGGAGGACCCGAGCCCGGCCGCGCAGGTGGTCGCGGATTCCGGCCAGGGGCGTGACGATCCGCTCCGGGTAGACCCCGGCACTGCCACCGCCCTGCACCTGAGGCCGTACCGCATGGGCCCCGATCACCGCGATGGTCTTCAACTCCTCTGCTGCCAGGGGAAGTAGCCCGTCGTTGGACACGAGGACCGTGCCGGCCGCCGCGGCGCGGCGCAGCAACCGGCGGGCGGACACGGGCGGCGGGACGGGCGCGGCCGGAGTACGGGCGGGGTCGAGTGCGCCCACCCGGTCGGCCAGCCGCAGGATCCGGATCACCTTGTCGTCGACGGACGCCAGGGGGACGCGGCCCGCGCGGACGGCTTCGAGCAGCGCCTCGGCCCACGGGCCGCCGGGCCCCGGCATGACGAGGTCGAGGCCGGCGGTCGCGGTGTCGACGGTGGTGCGGACCGCGCCCCAGTCCGAGAGCGCCACCCCGTCGAAGCCCCAGTCGTCCTTCAGGGGCCGCGCGAGCAGCGGATGGGCTGTCATGGTGGTGCCGTTGACGCCGTTGTAGCCCGCCATCACCGCCCATGCCCCGGCCCGTACCGCCGCCTCGAAGGGGGCGAGGTACACCTCCCGCAGGGTCCGCTCGGCCACCCGGACGTCCACCGTCATGCGGCCCGCCTCGGAGTCGTTGGCCACGTAGTGCTTGGCGGTGGCGGCGACGCCGTGCGCCTGGATGCCGCGGACCAGGGCGGCCCCGGTCCGGCCCGCGAGCTCCGGGTCCTCGGAGAGGCATTCGAAGTGCCGGCCGGCCACCGGCGAGCGGTGCAGGTTCAGCGTGGGGGCGAGCACCACGTGCACGCCCTTGCGCCGGGCCTCCCGCGCGAGCAGTCCGCCGAGCTCCTCGACGAGCGGCTCGTCCCACATGGCCGCGAGCGCGGACGCCGACGGCAGCAGCGCCGACGTCTCCCGCTCGTCCCAGGCCTCGCCCCGTACCCCGGCGGGCCCGTCCGAGGTCACCATCTCCCCCAGGCCGACGGCCGGTTCGGCGTGGGTGCGCCAGGTCGTCGCGCCGGTCAGCAGGCGCACCTTCTGCTCGGTGCTCAACTTGTCGAGCAGCCGGAGGAGTTCCTCGTCGTTCATCGGGACCGCCTTGTTCTCGTCGTTCTCGTCGCGGGCGGGCTTGTTCAGCGATAGACACCGAACTCGTAGAGCGAGTAGCCCCATCCGGTGCCGCGGGCGGTGCCGTTGACGCGGACGTAGCGGCCGGTGCCGCTGACGTCGAAGTCGTCGATGCCGCCGTTGCCGTCACGCACCTCGTGGACGGTGCGCCAGTTCTGCCCGTCGTCGGAGGTCTGGATGGTGTAGACCTTCGCGTACGACGTCTCCCAGTTGAGCTGGACGTGCCTGAAGGACTGGGTGGAGCCGAGGTCGACCTGGAGCCACTGGGGGTCGCTCCAGTCGCTGGCCCAGCGCGTCGTCACCTTGCCGTCGACGGCCGCCGCGGGGGTGCAGGGGCAGTCGCCGCCGCCGTTCTGGTGGGAGGAGGCAGTGGCGGTCTTGCCGAGGGCGATGTTCGTGCCGTTGACGGGCGGGGCCACGACCCGCACCGAGCGCGTCTCGACGCCGACGTTGCCCTTGCCGTCGGTGACCTTCACATAGATCTTCCAGACGCCCGTGCGGTCGGGCGCGGTGGCCTTCAGCCGGCCGGAGCCCAGGTTCGTGAGGCGCAGCGGCGTCAGGTTCTTGTCCTGGTCGATGTACATGCTGTTGGCGAGGACCTCGTAGGACAGGGCGTCCCCGTCGGGGTCGGTCGCCTGGGTGGCGAGGGTCAGCGCGCCGCCCGCGGGGACCTTGGCGGCGTCCCCTTCGATGCTCAGCTGAGAGATGACGGGCGGGGTGTTGTCGTGCGAGGTGTCGCCTCCGTAGGCCTTCTTCACCGCGTAGTACGACAGGCGTTTCTGGCCCGCGGGCAGCAGGTTGAACCAGATGCCGCCGAAGTCGTACTCGGTGCCGTAGTGGAACATCGTGGCGCCGAGCGCGACGCCCTTGTGGCCGGTGACGCAGTTCCAGGCCTTGGTGTACCCCTCTGCCTTGGCCCGGTCGGTGGGCTCCGCCGGCACCCCGTTGGCGTCGTCGGGGACCTCCCACTCCCCCGCGGGTCCGGTCTCGGTGACGATGTACGGCTTGGTGTAACCGCCTTGCTCCCAGGTGGACTTGATGTCGCACACCGCGTTGTAGGAGTTCACCGCGTACAGATCGAGGTCCGGGGCGTTCCTCTTGTAGTAGGGCCAGGCGCCGGTCCACGCGTCGGTGGAGGTGACGGGGTGGTTCGGGTCGACGGAGTGGATCTTCTTGGCGATGTCGTTGACGAAGGTGGTGTAGGCGTTGCGCTGCCGTTCCAGTTCGTCACCCGTGTAGCAGTTCTGCAGTCCGAGCACCGACTCGTTGCCGACGTTCCACATCAGCACACCGGCGTGGTCCTTGTAGGTCTGCACCCACTTGGGGAACTCGTCGAGCATCTGGTTCTTGTACGTGGTGTCGGTCAGGTAGTTGACGCAGCCGCCGCTGCCCGGGCCGCCGCCCGGCTGCAGCCAGAAGCCCGCGATCACCTTGACGCCATGGGCGGCGGCCGAGTCGAACAGCGGCTTGCTGGAGGCGTCGGTGCCCCAGGTGCGGATCGTGTTGACGCCCATGGACTTGAGGTCCGGCATGTACTTGTCGGCGTCGGCGACGCTCGGGCCCCAGGTCAGGCCCTTGACCTGATAGGGCGAACCGTTCACCGAGAGCTGCCAGTTGCCCTGGGAGCCGGTCACCTTGACCACGTTGCCCGCGGCTCCGGCCTGCTGGGCGGGGAGTGCGAGACAGCCGGTGGCGAACAGGGCGACCGTGAGCGGAACGGCCAGGCGGCGGCCGCCCGTTGGTCGGCGCGCGGGGATCGAAGGCATGGGGGATCTCCTGACGGGGGTGAGGAGCAGGCTTGCGAGGGAGGTGGTTCCGGGGTGCGACACGGAACCCGGGGAGAGGAAGGGGCCGAGAGAGGCCGGGGGCGGCCCGGGGGAGCCGGGCCACCCCCGGCGTGGGTCACGGCAGCTCGTAGTTCTCGTCGAGCGCCGCGCCGGCTTCGGGGTGCGTCTCGTCGTACCCGCGGGCGTTGCACTGCAGACCGCCGACGACGCAGTGGTCGACCAGTGCCTTGAGCGTCGCGGGGTCCCACGCGTTGAAGAAGTCGTAGTGGAACGAGTGGCCCGCGCCGCTGGCCAGTCGTACCTGCGAGAGATCGCCGTTGACCGGGAACGCCATCTTGAACTCGATCATCGGCAGCGCGACCGGGTGGGACGCCGGGCAGACGTTGTCGTTCGTGCCGGCCTTCACCTGCGGATAGGCCATGTGGCTCTGGTGGTCGGGAGAGTCCAGGTGCACACCGTCCCAGCAACTTGGCGCCTGGAAGCGGATGTTGAGCTGAGTGGACTGCGTGGAGGGACAGTTCTTGGGGATGTCGACGTTGAAGTAGCTCTCACCGCACTCCCAGCCCTCCACGAAGCCGGGGTGGTGACGGAACTCGTCCGCGGACTGCATGGGGCTGCCGACGACATAGCGCAGCCCTTCCGGGAACGGACGCACGCTCGTGTAGTCGGTGACGCCCGCCTTGTAGTAAATGGTCTGCGGGCCGATCGGCAGCACCGGCTCGTCGCCCTTGAACAGGGTGGGCATCCAGTACGCCGACTTGTCGCCCGGCGCCTTGCAGGCGGTGTTCCCCTGCTTCAGGGAGTCCGTGGTGCTGCGGGCGTCGGTCGTCGTGTTGCCCATGAAGGTGTGGTCGTGGGACTTGCCCGGCTGGCCCGGGTAGACGATCGGGTCGTCCGGCCTGGTGTGCGTGACCGAACAGTTGGCCTGGAACTCGTGGAAGTACCGGTGGGGCGGGTCCTTCAGTGCGGGTTTCACGTCGGTGACCGGGGACTTCGCCGGGATGAAGCCGTCGCCGTCACGGTCCTCGGCGGCCGGGACGGTGGACGCCGCCATGGCGTGGCCCGCCCGCTGCGGGGAGTGCGCCGCGTGCGCGGACCCCGCGCCGGCCGCACTCGCCGGTACGGGGGCGGCGTCGGCGCCCAGCGCCATGCCGCCCACCCCCAGCGAGGTCACCAAGAGCGCGCCGGATACCAGTAACCCTGAGATGATCTTCGATCTCCGTGCCATGGAGACCTCCTGCCACGTCGGAAGGAACTGCCTTGGGGGACCTTGCGAGCGCATCGGGAGAGCGCTCTCCCGTTTCCGGAGTGTTGCGGTCCTGGCGTGACCGTGTCAATAGAAAGTGAACGCTCGACACTCCCCCCGGCTTCCGGCCTCCGGAGCGTGGCCTCTCCGCCGTCACGCCTGCACCGACTCGGCCCAACTAGCCGACTTCATACGTTTTTTGACGCTTCAACAGCGAGAACATCCGTCACTACAGAGCTACCTCTTGACGCGCCCTTCACGCGGATGAACTATTCCCGGTCAAGAGAGCGCTCCCACGGCCCCTGATCGTTCACTTCCTGAAACAGGAGAGCCCCATGCCAACCTCCCCCACACGCCGCACGGTTCTGGGCGCGATCGCCGCGTCGGCCGCCGCCGCGAGCCTCGCCCCCACGACCGCCGCCGCCTCCCCGGACTCGTCCACCGCCGCCCGGACCTCCGCCAAGCGTCTTCCCGGCGGCGGCGACCTCGGGCCCAACGTGATCGTCTTCTCGCCGTCCACCTCCGGCATCCAGGCCAGACTCGACGAGATCTTCAAGCAGCAGGAGAGCGCGCAGTTCGGCACCGGGCGCTACGCGCTGCTGTTCAAGCCGGGCACGTACAACGGCCTCAACGCCCAACTCGGCTTCTACACCTCGATCGCGGGGCTCGGCCTCTCCCCCGACGACACGTCGATCAACGGGGACGTGACGGTCGACGCCGGCTGGTTCAACGGCAACGCCACCCAGAACTTCTGGCGTTCGGCGGAGAACCTGGCGCTCACTCCGGTCAACGGCACCAACCGGTGGGCCGTGGCGCAGGCGGCCCCCTTCCGCCGCATGCACATCAGGGGCGGCCTCAACCTCGCCCCGAACGGCTACGGCTGGGCCAGCGGCGGCTACATCGCCGACAGCCGGATCGACGGCAGCGTGGGCCCCTACTCGCAGCAGCAGTGGTACACCCGGGACAGCTCGGTGGGCGGCTGGGTCAACGCCGTCTGGAACATGGTGTTCTCGGGGGTGCAGGGCGCGCCGGGGCAGAGCTTCCCGAACCCGCCGTACACCACCCTGGAGACCACGCCGATCTCGCGCGAGAAGCCGTTCCTGTACCTCAACGGCTCGGAGTACCGGGTGTTCCTGCCGGAGAAGCGGACCAACGCGCGCGGGACGACCTGGGGCAACGGCACGCCCCGTGGCACCTCGCTGCCCCTCACCCAGTTCTACGTCGCCAAGCCCGGCACCAGCGCCGCCACGATGAACGAGGCCCTGGCCCAGGGGCTCAACCTCCTGCTGACGCCCGGCATTTACCACGTCGACCGGGCGATCGAGGTCAACCGCGCCGACGCCGTCGTGCTCGGTCTCGGCTACGCCACGCTGGTGCCCGACGGCGGCGTGGCCGCGATGAAGGTCGCCGACGTGGACGGGGTGCGGCTCGCCGGGTTCCTCATCGACGCCGGCCCCGTCAACTCCCCCGTGCTGCTGCAGGTCGGGCCCCGCGGCGCGAGCAGGGACCACTCCGCGAACCCGATCACCGTCCAGGACGTCTTCATCCGCATCGGCGGCGCGGGCCCCGGCAAGGCCACGGTCAGCATGGAGGTCAACAGCCGCCACACGATCGTGGACCACACCTGGGTGTGGCGCGCGGACCACGGCGCCGGCGTGGGCTGGGAGACCAACCGCGCCGACTACGGAGTGCGCGTCTACGGCGACGACGTCCTGGCGACCGGCCTGTTCGTGGAGCATTTCAACAAGTACGACGTGCAGTGGTTCGGCCAGCGCGGCCGCACGGTCTTCTTCCAGAACGAGAAGGCGTACGACGCGCCCAACCAGGCGGCCGTCCAGGACGACAACGTCAAGGGGTTCGCGGCCTACAAGGTCGAGAACTCCGTGACCTCCCACGAGGGCTGGGGCCTCGGCAGCTACTGCAACTACACGTCGGACCCGTCGATCCGCCAGGACCACGGCTTCGCCGCGCCGAGGACGTCGGGCGTGAAGTTCCACGACCTCCTGGTCGTCTCCCTGGGCGGCAAGGGCCAGTACGAGCACGTCATCAACGACACGGGCGCCGCCACGTCGGGCACGTCGACGGTGCCGTCGACGGTGGTCTCCTATCCGTGACCCGGCTTGTGTCACAGCTCGTCGACACGGCTCGGTGGTGACGCAACCTGTGTAATGGGTTCTCCGCTCCAGCAGTGCGGGTCCGGCGGTGCGGACGGCGGCTCGGCTTCGGCCCTTCCGCCGTCCGCGTCCGCCGTGTCCGGCGCGTCTGCCGCACCCATCGCACTTGTCGCACCCGCCGCACCGTCAAGGAGACCACTGCTGTGACCGAGACTTCCGCCCTCGTGGCCCGTCGTCATCTTGTCCGGGCCACGAGGTTCGCCGCCGTCGGCATGGCCCTGGCTCTCGCCGTCCCCGCCCCGGCGACGGCGGCACCGACCCCGACCAAGCCTGCGGCCACGGCCAAGGCCGAGGCGAGCCGGATGCGGGCCGCCGCCGGACCCGTCTCCGTACTGAAGTACACCGCCCAGGAGCGCACGGAGGCCCTCTCCTACTGGACTCCCGGCCGCATCAAGGCCGTGGGCGAGTCCGTCGATCTCGGCCCGACCGGGCCGAAGGCCAAGCCGTGGCGGGGCCCCACCCTGAAGACCGTCGGGCGGCTCTTCTTCGTCAACGCGGGCGGTGCCGACACCTGGTGCACGGCCACCGCGGTGAACAGCGTCAACCGCTCCGCCGTCATGACGGCGGCCCATTGCGTGCGCCGGGGCTCCTCGCCCGCCAACACCAACGTCGCGATGGTCTTCG
Organism: Streptomyces sp. NPDC041713; assembly: GCF_055591085.1. Classification (NCBI taxonomy): domain Bacteria; kingdom Bacillati; phylum Actinomycetota; class Actinomycetes; order Kitasatosporales; family Streptomycetaceae; genus Streptomyces; species Streptomyces sp. NPDC041713. The sequence continues at coordinate 263,255 of NZ_JBVIZY010000010.1, read as the reverse complement.
TGCCCGCGTACCACAAGGGCACGATGCCGTACGGCGCGTTCGCGGTGCGCCAGGCGGTGACCCCGCGCGCCTGGGAGACGGACTCCACCGACGACCTGGCCACGCTGGTCGTGGACGCCGGCAAGGACGGCAAGAAGCTCACGGACGCCGTGGGCGGCACGCCCGTCGCCTTCGACCGGCCGGTCGGCGGCACGATCTCGGCCCTCGGCTACTCCGCGACCCGCCCGCAGCTCGGCGAGGAGCTCCTGCGCTGCGCCGGCCCGGCGCAGAAGGAGGGCACCACCCAGGCCATCCCCTGCGACATGAGCGGCGGTTCCAGCGGCGGCCCGTGGCTGGCGGACTTCGACGCCGCCACCGGCAAGGGCACCCTGGTCTCCGTCAACAGCGCGCTGGACTCCCTGGAGCCGACCAAGATGTACGGGGAGATCTTCGGGGCCACGGCCCAGAAGGTGTACGACCGGGCGCAGCGCGCCTGACCCGGCACGGCCACCTCATGCGCCCGCCCACGCCTGCCTACGCATGCCTTATGACGTGGATCACGCCGAAGGCCCGTAGCGGGACGTGGCGGCGCGTGCGTTTACTCGGGGCATGATCCGAGGCGTACACCTCCGCCCCGTGGCGGAAGAGGACCTGCCCCTCCTGCACGCGCCGCACGCCACCGAGCCGGAATCCGGCGCGGCCTTCGACTGGTTCGGCTTCTCCGGTGCCGGTGCCCGGCGGCAGAGGTGGGCGGAGGACGGTCTGCTGGGGCCGGACTCCGGCGTGCTCGTGGTCGCCGACGACCAGGAGTTCCTCGGATCCGTCGGCTGGCGGCGGAACCCCTTCGGGCCGCTCAACCACGGCTGGAACATCGGCATCGGGCTGCGGGCGGAGGCGCGCGGACGAGGCGTCGGCACCCAGGCGCAGGTCCTGCTCTCCCGGTACCTCTTCGCCCACACCGAGGTGAACCGCGTCGACGCGCACACGCACGTGGAGAACATTGCTGAGCAACGGGCCCTGGAGAAGGCCGGGTTCACCCGAGAGGGCGTCATGAGAGGCGCCCAGTTCCGTAACGGCGCCTACCACGACATGGTCGTGTACAGCCTGTTGCGCAGGGAAGTCATCCTGGACTGAGGCCGGGTGGGCGGAGCCGACCGGCGAGCGCACGCCGGCATCACCCCTCCGGCATCAGCCCTTCGCCACGATGGCGTCCACCGTCTCGTCGAGGGACTGCTCAGAGCTGTCGAACCACTCGCCCTCGCCCGCGAGTTCGGCGCGCATCGCCGCGTCCAGGAACGACCAGTCGTCCGCGAGGACCTTGTCCCGTGCGGTGAGCCGGCCGGAGACGACCTCCACCGACGGCGCGAGCACGATCAGGCGCAGCGGCAGACCCTTCAACTGCTCCCGGTAGAAGTCGAGATGCGCGCGCCGCACCACCACGTCGTCGATGACCGGGACGACACCCGCGGCATGGAAGCTGCGGGCGAGCACCGCTCCGTTGCGCGCGCGGAGCAGCAGCTGGCGGTCGGCCTCCCGGTCCTCCTCCGGCTTGGGCAGCCGGTTCCCGGAGACGATCAGGTCGTGCAGGTGGTCGCCCTCGATGTGGGCGCCGAGGGGGAACCTCCGGGCCAGTTCCGCCGAGACCGAGCTCTTGCCCGAGCCCGGAATGCCGACGACGAGAAAGACGTGCGGGGCCGGCTCGGTGTCGACGGCCTGCCCCTGGAACGACGTTTCCGGCATGTACCCCTGCTCTTCCGCTCGCCTCGATCCGGTGCGAATGCAACGGCGCGCGAAGGGATTCCCTTCACTTCGCCCACACAATCTGCACCTCGATCTTTACCCAACGGTTGATTACTGGACCAACCCCCAGCTGAGGGGCGGTTATTACTCATTCTTTGGCAGAATTTTGCCCTGACATCCAACCGTAATGCGATGGCAAAGTGGAGGACACGACGGCCGCCCAGGCTGTTCGTCACCAACGACCCGACCACACCGCGCCCCGGCCCCGCCGGAGAGACGCAGGAGGCAGGCCACCTTGAAATCCCTGATGGACCACGCCCGTTCGTTCGCCACGACACATGTGGCGGACCCCCGGAACGCCGCGGCGTTCGAGGCACTCGAAGCCGGGCAGTCGCCTGAGGCCCTCTTCGTCACGTGCTCCGACTCACGTGTCGTCCCGACCCTGATCACCGGAGCACGCCCCGGCGAGCTCTTCGAACTCCGCACGGCGGGCAACGTCGTCCCGCCCTACCCCGCCGGCCAACGTGCCGGGCGCACGGGCGAGGCGGGCCCGGGCCACCACCCGGTGAGCGAAGCGGCCACCATCGAGTACGCGGTGTGCGTGCTCGGCGTCCGCTCCATCGTCGTCTGCGGACACTCGCACTGCGGCGCGGTGGGCGCGCTGGTGCGCCGCGAGGACCTGTCGGCGGTGCCCGCCGTACGGGACTGGCTGGAACACTCCGTCGCCCCCGACGACGCCCTGCGCTCGCTCGCACCGTCCTCACCGGACGTGGCGGAAGCCGTCCAGACCCATGTGCTCGCGCAGGTGGAGCGGCTGCGGACCTACCCCTGCGTACGGGAGCGCGTCGCCGAAGGAACGCTCACCCTGCACGCCTGGTACTACGAGGTGCACACGGGCACCGTCACCGCCCACCGCCCCTCGGACACCGGCCGGCCGGCGTTCGCACCGCTGTGAGAGCCGCCGCACCCCCCTGACCGGCCCGCTCCCACGACAGGACCCCCACCCTCATGTCCTCCCTTCCCACACCGCCCTCCCCCCTTCGCTCGCCCTTCGCCGCCCTGCGCGAACCGGGCGTGCTGCGCCGGGACATCCTGGCCTCACTCGTCGTCTTCCTGGTCGCCCTGCCGCTGTGCGTCGGCGTGGCGGTCGCCTCCGGTGTGCCCGCCGAACTGGGCCTGGTCACCGGCATCGTCGGCGGCCTGGTCGTCGGTTTCCTGCCGGGCAGCGCCCTGCAGGTGAGCGGCCCGGCGGCCGGCCTGACCGTGCTCGTCTTCGAGGCGGTCCGCGAATTCGGGCTCAGCATGCTCGGCGTGATCGTGCTGCTCACCGGCGCCCTGCAGATAGCGCTCGGACTGCTGCGCTGCGGGCGGTGGTTCCGCGCGATATCCGTCTCCGTCGTCCAGGGCATGCTGGCGGGCATCGGACTCGTGCTGATCTTCGGCCAGCTCTACACGATGGCCGGGGCGAAGCAGCCGCTCTCCGGCGTCGACAAGATCACCGGAGTGCCCGGTCTGATCGCCGACACCGTGCGGGACACCACCTCACTGACCGCCGCGGCGGTCGGCCTCGGCACCATCAGTGTGCTCGTGCTGTGGCCCAAGCTTCCCTCGGCGGCGCGTCTGGTGCCCGCCCCGCTGGCCGCGGTCGCGCTGGCCACCGCCGTCACCGCCGGGTTCCGGCTCGACGTGGCGAACGTGTCGGTGCGCGGCATGGTCGACGCCATCCAGCCGCCCGGCTTCGGCGACCTCGCCGAGCTGGGCAGCGTGGCGCTGCTCGGCACCGTCCTGGCGTTCACCCTGATCGCGTCCGCCGAGTCGCTGTTCAGCGCGGCCGCCGTGGACCGCATGCACGACGGGCCGCGTACGCACTACGACAAGGAGCTCGTCGCCCAGGGCGTCGGCAACACGGTCTGCGGTGTGCTCGGCGCGCTCCCGATGACCGCCGTGATCGTCCGCAGCTCCGCCAACGTCCAGGCGGGGGCCCGCACTCCGCTCTCCCGGATCCTGCACGGCGCGTGGCTCCTGCTGTTCGCGGTGCTGCTGCCCGCCGCGCTCGGCATCATCCCGCTGGCGGCGCTCGCCGGCGTCCTGGTGCACGCGGGATGCAAGCTGATCCCCTTCAAGGACATCGTGCCGCTCGCCCGGGAGCACCGCGGCGAGGCCGTCGTCCTCAGCGTCACGGCGATCGCCATCGTGGTGACCAACATGTTCGAGGGCGTGGTGCTCGGCCTGGTGCTCGCCGTGGTCAAGTCCGCCTGGGACACCTCCCATGTGCAGGTGGACGTACGGGAGTTGACCGACGGACGGATGGTCGTGACCCTCATGGGCAACGCGACGTTCCTGCGGCTCCCCCGCATCCTGGAGACGCTGGAGTCCCTGCCCAAGGACCGGCCCATCGAGCTGGACCTGACCGAGGCCCGCCATCTGGACCACGCCTGCCGTACGACGCTGGAGAACTGGGCGTTGCGGCACAACGACAGCGGCACCGAGGCGGTCCGGATGAAGACTCTGCCGGTAGTCCGGTCCTGAAGGACCTGGGGGTTCTGAAGGCCCCCTTTCCCTCCTGGTGCGCCTCTCGTTGTGACCGCGCACCGTTCCCCCCCCTGCTCCGGGGGCGAGCACCGAACGCTCGGCCCCCGGTGGTCCCGCACTCGGCACGATCTGCCGACCGATCATGGAGGTTTCACCGTGGAACAGCTCATCAAGCGCATGACCGAGGAGTCCGTGTGGCAGAAGTGGGTCGCCGCCAACTCGGCTCAGGGTGCGGCCGGCGCGAAGGAGGGCTGTATCAGCGCGACGCCGAAGAGCGGCTGCATCAGCGCCACCGGCAAGACCGGCTGCATCTCCTGACCCGCTGACGGCTGACTGGTAGGGGCGGTTGGCCGCGGGGCTCCCACCCCGTCGACCGGCAGGGGCGGTGGCCGCATCGTCACGGGCTGCGGCCGCCGCCCCTTCCCCTCGCCCCTACCTCCTACCCCTTGTCCCCGCCTCGCACCGGAGCCCTCTTGAACCGCTTGCCGAGCGCCGACGTCCTGGACCGCGTCCGGGACATCCCCCTCTACCGCCCCTCCATCGAGCGCGGCGACTTCCCGATCCTGGAGAAGCCGGAGATCGCCCGGGACTTCCCCGCCAACTGGATGACGCCGGAGCTGGCCCGCGCCCTGGAGACGGGTGAGGCGGAGTTCGTTCTGTCCACCGGGACCAACCACGCCCGCATGCAGATCATCCGTCCGCCCTACTTCTTGCTCCGCTCCTACTACCGCCTGTGGAGCGAGCACCCCGCGCTGGGTGCGCTCTGGCACGACGGCGCCCGGCGCGTCTCGCTGACCACCGTGCTGGCCACCGAGCACGTCGCCCGCGTCAACGCCCGTAACTCCGGGCGGACTTCGGGTGAGCGCTGGCTCGACGACCGGACGCTGTACCTCAACCGCGTCCTGGACCCGGCCGACTGGGACCGCGCCGAAGTCGGGCGGATGCTCGACGAGATCGCGGAGGTGAGCGCGGCGCATCCGCGGGGCAGCTACCTCCTGGACTGCTCCGGTTACCACCTGGCGCATCTGGTCCGCAGGGTCGACGCGTGGGGCCTGTGGGACCGCTTCCCTCGGCCGGCCGGCATCATCCACGCCTACGAGTACACGCCGCTGAACGTCCGCGCCTATCTGCGCTCCCACTTCGACTGCCCCATCGTCGACCTCTTCGGCAGCACCGAACTCGGCTATCTCTTCTACGGGGACGGGAACGGGGACGCGGCCGGGGGCGGGCTCTACCACCCGTATCTGCACGACATGAGCGTGGAGTTGATCCCGGTCGAGCCGGGCAGCGGCATCCACAGCCTCATCGTCACCAGCGTGCGCAACCCGTACATGCCGCTGGTCCGGTACCGGTCCGGCGACTGCGTGCGCACCCGTGACGGCAGCGCCGATCCGGCGCGGATCGTCTCGTTCTGCGGCCGCGAGAAGGAACTCCTCGCCACGCCCGACGGCCCGGTCGCCCAGGCCGATCTCGACACGCGTGTCGCCGCCGTCGCGCCGCGGGTCTTCCTGCACCAGCTGCGGCTGACCGGCGACGGCGCGTGCGTGCTGTGGTGCACGACCTGCGACGGCGAGCCGCTCACGCCCGCCGTGGAGACCGGGCTCGCGGCCTCGGTGGGCGCGCTGACCGGCAGGGCCTGCCGTGTGGAGCACCGCGCCCACGTGCCGATCGGCCGCTCCGGCAAGTACGCCTGGCTGACCACGCCCTAGTGACGACCACGACAGGATTGCGCATGCCGACCACGTCCCACCCCGCCACACCCTCCCCGTACGCCGCGGCCCCGACGCAGGCCCCCACCGCCGAGGAGCTGCTCGGTCCCGCCCTCCACGAGGAGGTCGTCCGGCACTTCGCGGCGAAGCCCGGCGCCCCCGACACCCCGTACGTCACCCACCAGGTCCGCGAGTGTCTGCGCTACCTCTACCTGGTCTCCCGCCACCCGGACCGGCTCGGCGGGCTCTTCCTCCCCGTCGAACAGGACATCGACGAGATCTGGCACTACCTGATCCTGCAGACCCGCGAGTACCGCGAACTGTGCGAACAGCGGTTGCCCGGCGGCCACTTCATCCACCATCGCAGCGTGTCCTACGACGCCTACCAGCAGGCGCCGGGGCGCGAGACGGCCGCGGAGGAGGCGCTGCGGTGGATTCCGCTGTACACGGCGGCGTTCGGGCCGTACGACGACGCGGCGCTGCCGCACTGGACGGTCGTGCGCTTCCTCCACGACGAGCTGGGGATGTCCCTGCACCAGATCGGCTCCCTGGCCGACGCCTCCGAGAAGTGACGCGGGCGTTCCTTTTCGGGTTGCCGCGCCGCGGCCGGATGCGCATGCTGCCGGCATGCGCTTTTCCGTCAACATCCCGAACTTCGGCGACTTCGCCGACCCCCGTAACGTCGCGACCCTGGCCTCGGCCGCCGAAGAAGCCGGCTGGGACGGGCTCTTCGTGTGGGATCACGTCCTGCACCGCAAGCATCAGGGGCGGCCGTTCGGCGACCCCTGGATGCTGCTCACGGCGGCCGCACTGGCGACCTCCCGGCTCCGCCTCGGCACGCTCCTGACGCCGGTCCCCCGTTACCGCCCGCAGCAACTGGCCCGGCAGGTGGCCACCTTGGACCGGCTCAGCGGCGGCCGTGTGACCCTCGGCGCCGGTCTGGGCGGCCCGCTCGATGACGAGTACCGCAGCTTCGGCGACACCGCCGAGCCGCGGGTCCTGGCGGAGCGGCTTGACGAGGGGCTGGAGCTGTTGAGGTGCTTCTGGTCCGGCGAACCGGTGAACCATCACGGCCGGCACTACGAGGCCCACGACGTCACCCTGCTGCCCGCCACCGTGCAGCAGCCGGGGCCGCCCGTCTGGATCGGCGGGTTCTGGCCGCGCCGCGCGCCCATGCGGCGGGCGGCGCGGTGGGACGGTGCGGCGCCGCTGTTCGAGACGGCCCTGCACGGGCACGCGCCCGACGTGACGGAGGTACGGGACCTCGTCGCCTACCTGCGGGAGCAGCGGGCCGACGACGCCGGGCGCCCGTTCGACCTGGTGCTCGGTGGCGCCACCCCGGCCGACGCGGCCAAGGCCAGGGACATCGTCGGTCCGCTGCGGGACGCCGGTGCCACCTGGTGGGACGAGCGGCAGATCCAGGACACCCCCGAACTGGACCGGCTGGCCCCGGTCCTGCGCCGGGTCGAGGCGGGGCCGCCGGCCGTCTGACACCGTCCGACACACCGCTGACGGACCGAAGCGACCGCTCCCGCCCGGCGCGGCGCGGCCCGGCTCAGACCATCTCGGGCTGCGGCTCCAGCTGCTGGGCGGGAGCGAGCTTCGGCTCCCACAGCCGGGTCGTCCGCAGGTAGATGTGGACGACGGAGGCCATCGCCAGCACGAGCAGCGGTCCGAACAGCCAGGGGTGCCTGGCCATCTCCATCGGGACGAAGCGGTAGGACACCAGGAGCGCGGTGAACACCGCCGCTCCGTAGGCGACCAGCAGGATCCCCGAGCGGTCCCAGCCTCGGTCGTGCGAGCGCAGCGCCGCGTCGATCGTGACGGCGAACACCACGCCGGCGATGATGTCCGCGCCGTAGTGGTAGCCGAAGCCGAGCGTCGCGCCGAGCGTGGCGACGAGCCAGAACGCGCCCGCTATCCGCAGCGCCCGCGGGCCCTTGCGGGAGTGGATGAAGATGGTGGTGGCCCAGGCCGTGTGCAGACTGGGCATGCAGTTGCGCGGGGTCAGGTCGTCGTACGTCATCTGGCTCGGCGCCGTCAGCGAGGGCGGCGTGTGGGGCCACAGGTCCGCCACCGCCCACTGCACCCCACCGGTTCCGGAAGCTCCGGGTCCGTACGCGAAGACCGGGCCGACCACCGGGAAGATCATGTAGATCGCGGGGCCGAGCAGCCCGATGACGAGGAACGTGCGCACCAGGTGGTGGCCGGGGAAGCGGCGTTCGGTCGCCACGTGGCGCAGCTGGTACAGCGCGACCACGACGGCGGCGACCGCGAGTTGGATGTAGACCCACTCCAGGACGTGCGTGCCGACCGTGCCGGTTGCCTCGACCATGCGGCCGACCACCCACGACGGGTTGCCCAGCGCGTGGTCGGCGGTCGCCACGTACTGGTCGAGCACCGTCGGGCGGGTCTTCCATGTGATGAGCAGCCAGGCGTCGCCGGTCTTGCGGCCGGCCACCAGCAGCAGGCCGAGTCCGACGCCCTTCAGGAGCAGCACGCGTTCCGCGCCGGTGCGGCGGGTGAGCGCGATGACTCCGTAGCCGAGGAGCACCCACAACGCGCCGTTGCCGAACATCATGTCGGCGCCGACGATCCACCGCACCAGAAAGAAGACGACATCGATGCCGACCGCGACGCCGGCCGCGATGAACCGCTCGCGCCAGGTGAGCACCACCATCATCAGGGCCATGCTGGCGTACAGCAGCGGTCCCGACTTCGGCGCGAAGATGATCTCGCGCGCCTGGTTGGTGATCGGCCCGGCCTCGCCGTAGTGGCGCACGGCGATCTCCAGCGCGACGAGGAATCCGAGCGCCACGACGGCCGCCACGGTCCACAGAATCGCCCGTGGCTGTCGCCAGGCGGCGAACAACGTCTTTCTGTTGTCTATTCGGGACGACACCCGCGATGCTATGGATTTCAATTTTTGGCCGATGTGTGAGATGTCAGCTACGTGAGTAACGCATTGTGCCGGTGGGCGTACTTCCGGTGAAGAACGGTCGATCGGGGCGATCGGCCGCGAGTCCGAGCATGCTATCGGAGCGGCGTCGGCGGGGTTCCGCTGGTCGCGAGCCGTCGGGAGAACCGCCGGACACGAGGGTCCCGCATGGGATATCTTGCGGCGCCGGTATGTCATGCACCGAACATTCCTGCACCCTCGGGGTGTACCGAAGAGAGGGCGGCGACGCCATGAAGAGATCCGCTTCCAGGGCCCCGGTCCGCATGGGCCTCGCGCTCGGCGCGGCCCTGGCGTCGACCGTGCTGTGCGGTACGGCTCCGGCCGCCGCCGCCCCCGTGCACGGCGACAGCGCGCGCGGCTGCCCCGTCGTCTACTTCGACCTGGGCGAGACGCTGGTGCACACCGCCGACGACGGCAGCACCGGCTATCGGCCCGGCGCCGCCTCCTACCTGCGCGCCCTGCGCTCCCACCACATCCGGATCGGCCTGATCACCAACGTTCCGTCGGCCTGGGGGAAGACCGACGCGGAACGCGCCGCTCGGCTCAAGCACGAGGTCGACGCCACCTGGCAGGGGTCCGCGCCCTTCGCCTGGGAGGACTTCGGCGACCGGATCCGCACGCCGCGCACCGAGGCGGAGCGCAAGCCGGCGCCCGTCCTGTGGCAGCGCGCGAAGGCGGACGCGGGCCGGTGCCGCGTCGTCTACCAGGCGGAGACCGCCGAGGAGGTCGAGGTCGCTGCCTCGCTCGGCTATGTGCCGTACCAGGTCGCGCGGCCCCACCGGCCCGCGTATCTGCCGGTGGGGCTCATCGAACTCCTGGGCCGCCGCTCCCGCTGACCGGGGTCAGGTGAGCGGGGCCAGGTGAGCGGCTCGCCCGGAGTCAGGGGGTGCGGCCGAGGTCAGGTGGTGCGGCCGGCCGGATCGGGTGCCGGTCGCGCCTCCGGCACCGCGCCCGCCTGGTCACGCCGCACCGCCCCGCTGCGCAGGAGCAGTTGGAAGGCGCCGAGGAGCACCGCCGTGGCCAGCGCGCTGTGCCACAGCAGGGCGTCCAGGTGCCCCGCGGAGAGATAGGCGCCCACGGCGACCGCGGCCAGGGCGCACACCGCGCGGTCCACGATGCTCTCCACGGAGAGCAGGGTGGCGCGCGGGGCGTCCGGCGGCACCGCGTCGTTCACGAGCTTGCGCTGCACCGGGTACGCGAACCCGGTCGCCGCGGCGAAGAGGCAGAGCAGCCCCACCACGACCCAGGGGCCGCCGAGCGTCATCGCCGCGAGGGTGCCGGCGAGCACGACGCTGAGGACCGAGACCCAGGCGACCGGGGTGAGCCGGCGGCTCAGCCACTGCGGCCGGGCCGACGCGACCGCCTCCGCCACCGTCATCGCGGCCAGCACCCCGCCGTGCGAGGCCTCCGCGATGCCGTGGTCGAGCAGGATCGGCTGGAAGAGGTTGACCTGGCAGATCCGCGACAGCGTGAAGACCGCGACGCCCTGCACCATCACCAGGGCCAGCCACGGCGAGGCGAAGACGCAGCGCAGCGCGGAGCCCGCGTCCCGCAGGAACGCGCCGCCCCTGCGCCCACCACCGGCCTTGTCGGCCGCTCGGCCCGCGCCGGCCTCCCCGGCGAGCCGGGGCAGCGCGATCGCGCACACCAGGGAGCCCGCCGCGCTGGCGGCGCTCAGCACGTAGGGCGCCGCGTGGGCGACGGCCATCAACGGCCCCACCAGCGGCCAGCACACCACCTTGGCCGCGAGCCCCAGGGCCCGGGCGGTGCCCTCCGCCTTCAGGTAGTGCTCGTCGGCCTTCTCGGCGCGCAACCCGTCGTACAGATAGGCGCTGGCCGCCCCCGAGGTGAGGGAGCGCCCCGCGGCGATGGCGAGGAAGTGCACGAGGAAGCCGGTGTACGAGGCGCTGAACACCGGAGCCAGGTTCGCCGCCGTCATGACCACCGCGCCGGCCCGCAGGCAGTTGCGGGGGCCGATCCGGTCGGCGATCAGCCCGGTGGGGATCTCGAACAGGCAGAACGCCACGTAGTAGATGCTCTGGATGCCGAAGATCTGCGCGTCCGAGAGCCCGGCGGTCTTCTGGTAGGCGTAGAAGACCGGCATCCACCACAGCAGGTTGAACAGCAGCTGGAAGCCGTAGTTGAGCCGGATGATCCGGCGGGCGGTGTCGGTGAGGCCGGCGGCCGGGCCCTTGCCGGGGCGCGTTCCCTCGCCGGTCGCCGTCCGCCACGGTCGCGGGCTCACAGCGCGTACGGGCGGATCTGGACCAGCCGGAAGTCGCCCCGCTCGGTCATCAGCCACTCGATGTCCAGCGGCTTGTCCACGTCGCCGCCGCCGAAGTGCGACCCGCTGAAGTGCGACTGCAGGAGCCGTCCGGTCAGGGACAGGTCCGCCAGCTTGGCGCGGGTGCCGGCGGAGAGTGCCTCACCCCAGGACCCGAGCGCGACGGTGCGGCCGCCGCCCTCCACCGTGTTGTAGAGGTACTGCTGCGGCAGCACCGAGCCGTCGACCACCTGTTCCGGTGAGCCCGGGGAGCAGTTGAGGTAGACGTTGCGGAAGTCCTCGCGGCGCGTCGGGTTGCAGGTCACCAGGACGCCGCCGAGGGAGGCGGGCACGTACTCCTGGATGATCACGCCCATGTAGGTGTCGTCCAGGGAGATGCCGACCTGGTGGCGCAGGCGCACGCTGCGCGGCGACAGCATCGAGGCCCACACCTGCCGTACGGCGTCCAGGAGTTCGCCGGTGCCGTGGACGGTGGTGACGGAGTCGTAGACGCCCGCCGCGGAGAAGCCCGGCAGGTCCTCGGCGTTGGACGAGGAACGCACCACCAGGCGTCCGCGCGAGGCCACCGGCGCGGGGAAGGCCTGGCAGATCTGCCGTACGACGGACTCGGGGACGGGGGTCTGCCGGATCAGCTGCTGCAGCTGGAGGCAGAGCGAGTCCAGGACGTCGGTGGCGTCCAGTTCGAGCGCCATCTTCAGTTTGCCGATGCCCTGTTGGAGGGCGGGCGAGGAGGCGAGGAAGTGCTGCTGGAGCGCGAAGGGCAGCGCCACGCCCTCCGGTGCGTCGACCGTGGCGGCCACGAAGTCCGCGGCGGTGGAGCGCAGTTCGCCCGCCGAGGCCGCCGGCAGGCCGAAGCGTGCCGCGAGGTGGCCGTAGAGGTCCTCGCGCGGCGGCCGTGGCCGGCCGTAGAAGGCGATCAGGTCGGCGGTGCGGCTGTCGAGGACGTGGTGCAGCTCGCCGAGGTTGGCCGCCTTGGTGCCGTAGCGGTCCCGGTCGGCGCTGCGCAGCCGGTGCAGGGCCAGGACCGGCACGTCCGCGAGCAGCGGCGGTTCGAGGCGGATGCGCTGCTGGTGCCAGGCCGGGGCCCGCAGCTCCGGTTCGGCCTCGAGGCGTTCCAGGGATATCTCGTCCTCGCGCACCCGGTAGCGGATCCAGGCGCCGTCGAGGTCGTCCCGCTCGACGAGCTGCTCCAGGTCGCACACGATCGCGTTGGGGATGCCCCAGCCGGAGGCGAGGACGTTGGTGTGCGAAAGCGGGGTGATCGGCGCGGTGTTGAGGAATCCGGCCACCCGGGGCACGTCGTCCGGCAGGCACGGCATCGCCACGATGTCGGCCCAGCCGAGCTCCGCCTCCGCCCGGGCGTACTCCTCGTCCGTGCGGAAGAAGCGCAGTCGGCCGGTGGCCTCGCCGGGGTTGAGCGGCGTACGGGTGCGGGAGCCGAAGAGTTCGTGGCTCAGGATGCGCGGCACGCGCAGTTCGCTGATGGCCGCGAGCTCCTCCTCCTGGCCGTGGTTGGCGGGCTTGAGCAGGAGGGGCAGCCTGCCGTCGACCCGTTCCCGTACGAAGTCGTAGAAGAACGCGAGGAGTTCGCCGTGCATGGTGTCGGCCTCGGTCGTCTCCAGGACGAGGAAGGTGCGTTCGCGCCCCTCCGTCTCCTGTGCGGTGTGCAGGGAGAGCACGCCGAGCAGGAAGCGCCGCCCGGGGTCCATGTACACGGAGGCGTTGAACGCGTCCAGGTCCGCGTCCAGCTGGGCGAGGTCCATGCCGAGGACGTGGGTGGCGATGTAGTTGACGTGGAAGGGGTGCGCGGCCGTGTCGAGCAGGTGCCAGGTGTTCTCGGCGCGGTCGACCACGACCTTGAGGTACGGGTGGCCGGCCAGGACCCCGGAGAGGGTGCGGAAGAGCGGCAGGGAGAGGTTCTCGCCGACGACCGTGCGGTCCGTGGCCGGTTCGGCGGCGCCTGCGAACAGTTGGGCGGTCATCGGGAAACCTCCTCGGGCTCCGCGGCGGACAGGACGCGGGGCAGGGCGTCGATCAGGGTCTGGAAGTCGCGGAGCACGGTCCGCGGGTCGGTGGCGGAGAGCAGACACAGGGCCGCCATGGTGTTGGCGCCGGCGGCCGGGTCGTAGACCGGCACGACATCGCCGTCGGGCAGGGAGCTCTCCGCGACCACCGACAGCTCGCTGCCCGGGCTCAGCGGCACGTCGGCGGCGACCGCGGCGTCCCAGATCCTGCGGTCCTGCCACGCCTCGCCCTTGCCGTCGACGGCGAGGACGACGAGCGAACCGGCCGCGCCGCGCGCCTGTTCGGGGGTGAGCGCCTGCGCGGGCCACTCGACCGGGCGGCCGAGGAGATGGTCGACGAGCATGCCGATCAGGTCGAGCCCGAAGACCTCCTCGATCTGCGGCACCGTCATCGCGCCGCCGAACCGGGCCGCCGTCTCGATCAGCCACATGGCGCCGTCCGCCCCGAGCTTGATCTCGGTGTGGGTGCCGCAGTCACGCAGTCCGAGGGCGTCGACGGACCGCCGCGCCAGGGCGACGATCCGGTCCTGGGCGTCCCCCGACGCCAGGAGGGCGGGGGTGATGCCCGCGCGTTCGGTGAACGGCTCGACGGTGGGCATCCGGCCGCTGAGACAGACCGGCCGGAAGACGCCGTCGGCCACGACCCCCTCGACGCTGACGTAGTCGCCCCAGCCGGGCTCGTCGAACCAGTCCCCCGCGGTGCCGGTCACGATCTGCTCGACCACGAAGTCCGCGTTCGCCTCGGCGACATGCAGCTCGGCGTACCCCAACTGGGCGGACTCGTCCATCACTTCCCGCGACCGGCGCCAGGCGGCGGAGAGCTCATCGGGGGAGGCGATGATCTGGTGCGCCGTGGATCCGGCGCTCCAGGCCGCCTTGAGGAGCAGCGGGAAGGGCAGGTGCTCGGCCGCCTCGTGCAGGTCGGCCTCGGTGGCGACGGGGCGGAACTGGGGCTGCGGCACGCCGTGTTCGTGCCAGGTGCGGCGCATCAGCCGCTTGTCCCTGGCGAGCGCGGCGGCGCCGCCCGCACCGGCGAGGCCGAGCTTCTCGCACGCCTCGGCGACGGCCACGACCGCGTACTCGGAGAAGGTCAGCACCGCGTCCGCCCCCACAGCCCCGGCCTGCGCGACGATCAGGGACACGAGGTCGGAGCGCTGCGCTTCGGTGGGCGTCACCACCGAGGCGCACAGTGTCCGTGCGGCGCCTGCCACGGAGGGAGGCAGAGCGCTGAGCGCCAGCAGGTGCACGTCCGCCTTCGCGGCCGTCCGGGACAGGACGTGCCCGAGCGGCGGACCACCCTTGGCATGCACTAACAGCACCTTGCTCACAGAAGTTCGTCTCCATTCATCCGGTTGGTGCGCGTTGTCCTGCGGGCCGGTGACGCGCGTAGAGCGTGGGGGATCACCGGGGGTATGTAGCGGGGCGTGTTCACCCGCACACTCAAGGGGACCAGGCGGCGGGCGCCCCCGGCGCCACAGGGGGCGCCCGCCGTTCAGGCAAATGCCTGAGTCGCACGCCGTGTCGGGCCACCCGGACCGCGGGGCACCCATGGCGTGGTGACGGAGCGTCAGCCAGCTGTACTACGGACGGAGAGACCGCTGTGGACGATTCCAGCCTCAAGGCGCTGCTCGAGCACCTTCCCGTGTTCTGGTGGGAGGTCGACGAGCCGTGGCAGGTGCTGGAGAGAGGTGGCGGCGCCTTCGCCGACACCGGTACGGCCCAGCGCTTCCTGGACCGGATGCACGAGGAGCGCGCGTCCTCGGGCCATCCGCCGCAGGAGGCCCGCTGGCAGGCCCGGTTCGACGGCCGTACGTTCGACGTGAGCTGGCCGCCGGAGGGGAACGGCGCCCGCAGCCGTACCCGCGGCCTCGCCATGGAGGTCGACGCCCAGACCGAAGTCCCGCGCCGCTACGCCGCGTTCGCGGACCTCGTCGACCTGGCCCCGGCCGCGGCCTTCATACGGGACCGGGAGGGCCGCTATCTGTGGGCCAACCACGCCTACGCGCACCTGTACGGCATCACTCCGGCGGAGCTCACCGGCAAGCGCATCGAGGACTTCGACGCCCCTGCCGAGGCGGCCCGCTTCCGCGCCCTCGACCAGGAGATCCTCACCCTGGGCACACCGGTGCGGCACACCCTCGGCTACCGCCGCCCGGACGGCAGCGCGGGCCAGGCGGTCGGGCACCGCTTCCCCGTACGGGAGAACGCGCAGACCTGTGTCGCCGGAATCTACGTGGACATCACGGACCACCTGCGCACCCTGGTCCAGCGCCAGGAGGCCGAGGAGCACCTCCAGGCGCTGCGCGACCACAGCGGTCTGCCATGCGCGCTGTTGTCCGCCAACGGGCGGGTGGTGGAGGCGAGTACGGCGGCCGCCGAACTGTTCCGGCTCAGCCTGCCCGACCTGGTGGGCCGGCGCGCCCACACCCTGCTCGCCCCCGACCCGGAGCTCGGCCGGCTGCACCGCAGATGGCACGGGCTGATAGCCCGCCGCACCAGACGCGTGGAGACCTCCACCGTGCTCGTCGACGCGGACGGGCGCCTGCGCCGCGCCCAGCTCCATCTGACGACGGTCGGCCACTCCGCCGCGCGGGCGCGGCACGTCTGGGCCGTCGTCACCCACCAGAGCCTCGCCCACGACGCCCATCCGTCGCTCACGGCCGCGCAGGTCCGCATCCTCTCCCTGCTCGCGGAGGGCAGCACCAACAGCGACATCGCCACCTCGCTGAGGCTGTCCCGGCAGACGGTCGACTACCACCTCAGCCGGCTGCGGCAGCTCCTGGGCGCCGCGACCCGCCCCGCGCTCGTGGCACGCGCCTACGTCCTCGGCATCCTCTCCCCGCGCGCCTGGCCCCCGCGCTCGGCCACGGCGGCCCATCCCCTCAGCACGGTCTGAGGGGCCGGCCCGATCCCCGTCGTAACGTGGCAGGGCGCCCGGCTGATGCCGGGCGCCCTGCCGCGCGTTGGTGGCGAAAGGTCCTAGTCCTGGTACACCTTGTTGCGGCCCGGCCCGCCGGAGAGGGTGTCGTTGCCCGGGCCGCCGTGCAGCAGGTCGTCGCCGCTGTTGCCGTAGATGACGTCGTCGCCCGCGGCGCCGTACAGCTTGTCGTTGCCGCGGCCGCCGAGGATCCGCTCCCCGTCGGCGTTGCCGTACACGGTGTCGTCGCCGTCGCCGCCGGTCAGGGTGTGGTCGACGGTGCCGGACGCGGCGCGCAGGGTGTCGTTGCCGGGGCCGCCGTCGCAGTCGGAGACGCAGTTGGTGAGCGTGTCGTTGCCCGCGCCGCCGAAGGAGCCCTCGCTGTACACGCCGCCGCTCGTGTCGAGGTGGTCGGCGCCGTCCTCGCCGTACAGGGCGGTGCTGAGGTCGCCCTTGAGGGTGTCGTTGCCGGCTTCGCCGTGGAACTGCAGGTAGGCGCTGTTCCCGGCGGCCACGGTGACGCTGTCGTCCTTGTCCCCCACGTACGCGCCGAGCGTGATCAGGTCGGAGGCCCGGTCACCGGGGTCGGCGATGGTGCACAGGACACGGGTGAGGTCGGCCGCGTCCGGGTGGCCGCACCCGGAGCCCTCGGGGGTGGCGATGGCGACGCGGTCGTCGAGGGTGACGTCGTACACGCCCTCGTTCTCCCCGACGGACCGGTAACGGGTCTTGACGTCGAGCTGGTTGACCTGTCCGGGGGCGGCCCGGTACTCGAGCCGGGAACCGGAGACCGGCTCCACGGTGGCGGCTGGTGCGGCGGCGGTCGGCGCGGCTGCGGTCGCCGACGGCGCGCCGGTGAGGCCGGCGAGTACGGCGGAGCAGCCCAGTACGGCGGCGACGCCGAGCGGGCGGAGGCGGTGGGTGCGTAAGGGTCGAGCGGACATGCGGGGTTCTCCTGGTGGTCCGGTGGTGCGGCCGGCACCTCGGGTGCCGTCGGTGGCGGTGTGCCACCTCACCGGTTCAGACCGCGTGCGCGGGCGGCCGTTGCACTCCCACGACCGTTGTTCACCAGGGATTCATTGCCGTACGACCGTTCGACGCGCGGTGGTCGCCCGGGGTTGGCCCCGGGCAACCACCGCGTGCCCGACGAGCGGAGCGCTCCTTGCCGTCTTACTGCGCCCCGGCGAACGTCCACACGGCGCGGGCGCCCGGACCGACCGTGAGCGTCGACCGGCCGATCTGCTCCACGTGCCGCTGCTTGACGCTCTTGTTGAGCGCGAAGGTGATCTCGCGCAGGCCGGCGTCCGCGCGGGGCGTCGCGTCGAAGCGGATCGTGGTGCCGCCGCGCAGGGCGACCGCGCTGCCGTCCGGCAGGGTGCGGACCTCGAACCCGCCCGCCCGCAGCACCGGTACGGTGCTCGCGACGTCACGAGCCGTGGTGGCGAGCCGGATCGACGTCACGTCGCGCATCAGGTGGTCGCGGTAGTCGTCGTTGAGGTACCGCTCGCGCCCGACGTCGCCGGGGTGGGCGGCCGGCTCCGTCTTGGAGCGCGGGTCGGCGAAGTACTCCGGCCGGTACTCCATCGTCCAGGCGCCGAAGGAGTCGTACGCGTCGGCGGCGATGGCGAAGAAGCCGTCGAACCACGGCACCGGGACGCCGTCGCCGAAGTCGCGCGTCTGCTGGAAGTCGGCCGGGGTGACCCCGAGGTCGACGAGCCGCTCGCGCACCGTCGCCAGATCGCCCGCGCGCTCGACCGAGAGGCCCATGCCGCCGGCGCCGAACTCGCCGTCCTTGCCCGGCAGATCACCGACGCCGAACAGCTCGACGTAGGTCTCGCGGCCCATCAGATAGCGGCCGGTCCAGGTCTGGCCGTCGGAGCCGGTCGTGGTGCGGACCTGGAAGTTGGCGAAGTCCCGCAGGTAGGCGGAGTGCTCGATGGCGTCGGCGGTCTCGCGGTCGAGGACGCCGTACGCATGGTTGAAGAAGAGGAGTTGGCGGCCGGTCGCGGGCCGGTCCTCGCCGGCCGGCGCCGCCCACGCCCCACCCCCGGGGGCCCAGAGCAGCGCGGCGGCGAGCACCGCGACGAGGGCCATGAACGTACGCAACTTCCGGCGCAGCAGCATGCAGGCGATCGTAGGGCGGTCGGCGCCCCGGACGGGCGCCCTCCGCCGAGTTGGCCCCCGGACGGGTCATGGGTTAAAGTCGATCATGTGCTCGCCGCCGGAACGACGGTGCCGGGCCCGGCGTTGGTGGTCCAAGGAAAGGCGCCCCACTTCCTGTGGGGAGATGCAGGTGCAAGGCCTGCCCAGCGCTCGCGACGGAAGGCCCGGTCTCCCCAGGGAGACCGGGCCTTCTGCTGTCCCCACCGAATCCGCCTGGCCCCCGGGTCCGCCTGTTGCCCGGGGCGAGGCGTGGGGCACGTGTGGTGCTCCGTACTTCAATTGGTGTGCGCGGTGTGCTCGGGGTAGAGATGGAAAGGGGCCCTGCGCCCCTCGCCTTCCATGCTCCTACTGTCTTGGTGAACTCCCGCGCACCGAGGCCGTAGTTGAGGCGGGTCGGCCGCGCCGCACGGGGTGAGCCCGGCGCGGCCGGACCTGCACGGCCATTCGTCCGCGGTGGCCCCCTCCCCGGCGTACGCTGGCCGTACGGTCACCCGCCGAGCAGCATGCTCCTGCGGTCGCGGGAGGCGGCGGGGGCATGCCCGTCCCGCCCGTCCGAGAGGATCCGCGAGGGCGCGGGGTGGCCGTCAGCGCAGGAGGCCGCCGCGGCCCGCCCTCGCCGTGGAGACCAGCTCGTCCACCGTGGCCAGTTTGACCCGCGGGCGTCCCGTGCCCGCTCCCCGCGTGACCTCGGCCCGTTCGATGGCGGCCAGGCCGCGCGCGTCGACCACCTGGCGGTTGCGGCGCCGGGCCAGCCGGTGGAAGGCCTTCGCGGCGTGCCGAGGCGCCGGGAGCGTGCCCGCTACCGCGTCGGCGAGCAGGGTGGAGACCGTCTCCGCGGCGCAGGTGCGGTTGGCGCCGATGCCGCCGGTGGGGCCGCGCTTGATCCAGCCCACGACGTAGGTGCCCGGTTGTCCGGCGACGCGGCCGCCCTCGTGGGGCACGGTGCCGTTGCTCTCGTCGAAGGGCAGCCCGGCGACGGGCACCCCGCGGTAGCCGATGGCGCGCAGCACGAGGCCCGCTGCCACCGTCCGCTCCCCCGTGGCCGCGGTCACCCGGACCGCCTCGACCCGTTCCGTGCCGAGGAGTTCGGCGGGTTCACAGAAGAACCGCAGCACGATCCTTCGGCCCGGCGCGGGCGCCTGCTCCCAGTCCGGCCGGGAGCGCGGGACGCCGCGCAGGACCGCCGCCTTTTCGTGGGCGTCTGCGGCGTCGACGGCTTCCGCGACGCGCGGGTCGTGGTCGTCCACCGTCAGCTCCACGCCCGGCAGATGCTTCAGGGCCAGCAGCTCGGACCGGGTGTACGCGGCGTCCTCGGGACCGCGCCGGGCCAGCAGGACCACCTCGCGCACCGCGCTGTCGCGCAGGGCCCGCAGCGCGTGGTCGGCGATGTCGGTGCGGGCGAGGGTGTCCGGGTCGGCGAGCAGGATCCTGGCCACGTCGAGGGCGACGTTGCCGTTGCCGACGACGACCGCGCGCTCGGCCGACAGGTCGACGCCGTCCGCCGCCGCGTCCGGGTGGGCGTTGTACCAGGCGACGAACGCGCTCGCGGAGGTGCTGCCGGGCAACTCCTCCCCCGGTATCGCAAGGCGCCGGGCGGCCGATGCGCCGACGGCGTAGATCACCGCGTCGTGGTGGGCGGCGATCTCCTCCGGGGTGACGTCGGTGCCCACGTCGAGGCCGAGGTGCATGCGTACCCTCGGATGTCCGTGGAAGCGCGCGAACGTGTCGCCGACCTTCTTGGTCGCCGGGTGGTCGGGCGCCACCCCGTAGCGCACCAGGCCGCCCGCCACCGGCAGCCGGTCGATCAACGTCACCTCGGCGCTGGTGTGCAGCAGCAGATCCTGCACGGCGTACATCCCGGCGGGCCCGGTGCCGACGACGGCGACCTTGAGCGGGGCGAAGTCCGCGGGCAGAACCCGGGGGAAGGACGGCTCGCCCCAGACGTGGAAGTTCGGCCCCTGCCGGGCGGGTTCGGACGCCGACACGGTCTCGTTCTCGGACTCGGACTCGCGGGCGTCGTCCGCCGTACCCGTATCGCCGTCGTAGTACGCCGCGTTGATGGCGGCGTACTCCTGCTGTCCGGGCAGCAGGCTGTCCACCGGGAAGATCGCGTCGACGGGGCAGGCATCCGCACAGGCGCCGCAGGCGATGCACGTCTTCGGGTCGATGTGCAGCATCTCCGTGCTGCCGAACGCCCGCTCCTGCGGCGTGGGATGGATGCAGTTGACCGGACACACGGCGACGCACGTGGCGTCGCTGCAACAGGTCTGCGTGATGGCATAGGTCATGGTCGTCGGCTCAGCTCGCTCGGATCGGCTCAGATGAGGTGGGCGCGCTTGTAGAACGCCAGGGCCGGCTTGGTGAGCAGCCCGCACGAGGCGAGGAACTCCATGAGTCCCGAACAGCTGGACCGCATCATGGACTTGTGGTGCTCGTTGGCCTTCGCCTCGGCCAGCGCGCGCTCCTCGTCGAGTCCGGCGTTCGCGTACACCTTGCGGTTCACCATGCTGGTGACGATGACGTACGACGCGATGGCGATGACGAGGGCGTTGATCTGGCGCCGCGCCCGCCCGGCGCCCGCGAGCCGCTTGCGCGTCTGGTCGCGGGCGAACTTCATGTGCCGGGACTCCTCGACGACATGGATGTTGTTGATGGTGCGCACGAACGGCACGACCCGCTCGTCCCGCATCCAGTCGCGCTGCATCACGTCGAGGACCTCTTCGGCCACCAGGATCGCGGCGTACGCGGCCTCGCCGAAGGCCACCGACTTGAACGCCCGGCCCATTTCGACGGCCCACCGGCGCGGCCGGTAGGCGGGCGCGCCGAGCTTCTCGGCACCCCGGGCGAACATGATGGAGTGGCGGCACTCCTCGGCGATCTCCGTGAGCGCCCACTGCACCTCGGCGCTGGTCGGGTCCTTGGCGTAGACGTCGCGCAGCACCATCTGCTGCAGGATCATCTCGAACCAGATGCCGGTGCTGGCCACCGACGCCGCCTCCTGGCGGGTCAGTTCCTTGCGCTGCGCCTCGGTCAGCTCCTGCCAGTAGGCGGTGCCGTAGAGCGTGCACCACTCGGGGCTCGCGCCGTGGTACTCGCGGTCCAGCGGCGTCTCCCAGTCGACCTCGGTGGCCGGGTCGTACGCCAGCACGGCGGCCGAGTCCAACAGCCGCCGGGCGATGTCGCCCTCCGGTGAACCGCCCTGTGTGCTCGGCCGAACAGTGCT
Source organism: Streptomyces sp. NPDC041713 (assembly GCF_055591085.1). NCBI lineage: Bacteria > Bacillati > Actinomycetota > Actinomycetes > Kitasatosporales > Streptomycetaceae > Streptomyces > Streptomyces sp. NPDC041713. The sequence continues at coordinate 241,725 of NZ_JBVIZY010000010.1, read as the reverse complement.
GCTTGCCATGCTGCGGCTCCCTTGGCTCTCGACGTCCGGGCAGCGGGCACGGCGCCGCGTCGCACGGCAGGCCGCGACCCCCTTGTTAGACGGAATGTATAACAAGGGGGCCGGGCGCGCCTACCCTCGGGTAAGTACGAGATGCGGCAGTGCAGGTGGGGCGGATGAGACGGTGCGGGCCGCCGAACGAGACCGCGCGCGGGATCGCGTGAGGGAGCCCGTACGAGAGAGCCCGCGCGGGCGCTCAGCCGCTCGTCGTCGCGGGCCACCGGATCCGCGTGCTGCACGCGGAGACGACGAGCGCCGACGCGGCGACGGCGGCAAGCCCCCACACGAGGCTGCTCGCGTGGGCGATGAAGCCGATGAGCGGCGGCCCGGCCAGCAGACCCGTGGTGCCCATGGCGGCGACCAGGGTCAGCGAGTCCGAGCCCTGTCCTGCCGCGGCCACATAGACGCACGGAGTGACGGCCGCGATGCCGAGGCCGACACAGGCGAAGCCGAGCAGCGCCGGCACCAGACCCCCGCTGAGCAGGGCGAGAGCCAGGCCCGCCCCCGCCAGCACGCTCCCGGACAGGACGATCCGGCCGTCGCCCCAGCGGCTGCGCCAGCCGTCGGCGAAGAGGCGGGCGACGACCATCATGCCCGAGACGACGGCGATGCCGAGGGGTGCCAGCTCGGCGGAGGCGTCGGCCACGTCCTTGAGATAGAGGGCGGACCAGTCGTTCATGGCGCCCTCGGTCACCGTGCCGAACGCCATGGCGACGCACATCCACAGCGTCATGCTGGACGGCACGGTCCACTTGCTCTTCGCCGGCGTGGCCGGCTGCCGCTCCTCCCCCGCCTCGGCGGTCTCCTTCGCGCTGTCCGCCTTCTCGGTGAGCAGCCCCGTCCGCGCGTACGCGACCAGCAGGAGCAGGAACGCCGCGGCCGCGGCGAAGTGCACGGCGACCGTCGACGTCACCGCGTTCATGCCGGAGGCGAGCAGCGCGGCGAGCAGCGAACCGCCGCTGAACGTGGCGTGCAGGCGGGCCATGGCGTTGCGCTCGTACCGGCTCTCCAGCTCGGCGCCCTGGGCGTTCATGGCGACGTTCAAAGCGCCGACGAGGACACCGTCGACGCACATGACGAGCAGCGCCACGGGGTAGTTGGGCGCCCCGGCCAGGGCCAGCAGGAGCAGGGCCAGGCAGAGCGCCGACAGGAGCGCGAGGCGCTGCGAGCCGAGGCGCCGCATCAACACCGCGACCAGGGGGAACGACACGGCCGCGCCGATGCCCGCGGCCATCAGGAGTACGCCGACCTCCGCGTCGCTCAGGTCGAGGTCCGCCTTGATGGCCGGGATCCGCGACGCCCAGGTGGCGTACTGGAAGCCGAGCGAGCAGAACAGCGCCGCGATCGCCAACTGGCTCCGGTGGAAGGGATCACGCAACCTGAGCACTCGTATCAGTCCACTTCTCGGTGTCCGTCGATGGTTCTGTCCCGCTCCGCGCCCGCAGGTCCGCGCCCGTGTTCGCGCCGGTGTCCGCGCCAGCGGGGATCGCACGCGCCATGTAGACCGCCGTCGGGCCGTATCCGGCGAGCGGCGAGCCCCCGCGCCGGGCCACGAAGCCGCGGCCCGCCCAGAACGTCTCGCTGCCGCCGACCGCGATCAGCGAGATCCGGTCGTAGCCCAGCGAGCGCGCCGTCGCCGTGAGGCGGCGCAGCAGGTGCCGCGCGAGGCCGCGGTGGCGCAGGTGTTCCGCGACGACGATGTCGTGCAGGTGCAGGTTGCCGGTGGTGCGGGCCGGTCCCCGTTCGGTGCCGCGCAGCTCCGGGTACTCGCTCTCCGGATACGGCAGGGCCAGCAGGTAGCCGGCCAACTGCCGCCCCGCGTCCAGCGCGAAGCACGTACTCGGGGACGCCCGTACGCGGGACTCCAGCGCGGGCCGCCCCTCCGACAGGCCGAGCGGGCCGTAGGCGCGGGACTCCAACGCCGTGATGGCGTCCCAGTCCCCCTCGGCGATGGGACGCACCCGTACCTCCTCGGTCATGCGCCCTCGCCCCGGTCGTCGACGCAGACGTACGGCAGCGGCCCGAAGCCGTTGAAACCCTGCGTCATGTAACTGGTCGCGTAGGCCCCGCAGGAGAGCACCCAGACCGGGTCGCCGGAAGCCAGCCCGGCGGGCACCTGGACCAGGCCGTCCTCGTGGGAGTACGCGTCGTCGCTGTCACAGGTGGGTCCGGCGACCACGGCGGACACCGACGGGGCGCCGGGATGGGTGGGGAAGACCAGGCGGTACTGCAACTGGTCCATTTCGTAGAGGCCGTTGAACTTGCCGCAGCTGAGGTAGAGCCAGTGCCGGCGCTCGCCGTCGGGGCGGCCGCGTGCGGAGAGCCGGGAGACGTGGGCGCGGATCGCGCCGTGGTCGGCGACGAGGTGCCGTCCCGGTTCCACGACGAAGCCGAGCCGGTGTCCGGGGATGTCGCCGAGGCGGGCCATGCCCTCGCGGATCACGGTGAAGATCTTGTCCATCGGCGGGTCGAGGGGCCTGCCGTGCTTGTCGTGGTAGCCGCGGGCGGGCAGGCCGCCGCCGAGGTTGACGTGGTCCAGGGACATCCCGCGCGCCGCGAGCGCGGTCAGCACGTCGGCGATGCGGTCGAAGGCGCCCTGCCAGGCGTCGGCCGTCATCTGCTGCGAGCCGACGTGCACGGAGAGACCGGCGGGTGTCAGGCCCAGGTCGCGGGCGGTCTCCAGGATCGTGACGGCGTCCTCGGGCGAGCAGCCGTACTTGTTGCTGAGCCCCCACAGCGCGCCCTCGCCGGTGGTCGCGAGCCGGCAGAACACCCGGCTGCCCGGGGCGTGCACGGCGACGGCCCGCACGTCCTCCAGGCTGTCGGTCGCGAAGTCCCTGATGCCGAGCCGGAACGCGTCGGCGATGTTCCGGTCGGACTTGACGGTGTTGCCGTAGTGCATCCGCTCGATCGGCACGCCGGCCCGCAGCGCCTGTTCCACCTCGGCGGGTCCGGCCGCGTCGACGCCGCAGCCGCGCCGCGCCAGCAGGGTGAGCACCTCGTCGACGGGGCAGGCCTTCATGGCGAACCGGACGGCCACGCCCGGAAGTTCGCGGAGCAGTGCCTCGTAGCCCTCCTCGATGCCGGGCAGGTCGAAGATGATCCGGTCCTCGGGGGCTGCGGCCAGCGCGTCCAGGAGGCGGGCGCCGTCCCGCCAGGGTGCCGGGGTGTGGTGCGGCTGTTCTCTCTCGTGGGTCGTCGTCGCGCTCACGCCGGGTGTCCCGCCGTCAGGGTGGGTCCCGCGTCCTTGCTCGCGCGCACCAGGGGCTGCCATGCCTCGGTGAGCAGGGCGAAGTCCTCGATGTCGCGGCGCGCCTCGTCGAGCAGGCGTTCGCGCCGGGTGGCGAGGTGGTCGGCGAAGTCGGCGTAGCGGCCGCCGAGCGAACGGTAAGCGGTGTCGATCCGGTCCAGTCGGCGGTGGTTTCCGGCCTGGTCGAGCAGGGCGCTCTCGCGGGCGAACCCGGCGATGACGTCGGGGCGGACCTGCCCCCGTTCGTCCAGGAGGGCTTCGCCGGCCGCGGTCATCCGGTCGTAGATGTGGTTGAAGTAGAGCATCGACAGGAAGAACTTCACGAAGCGCGTCTGGTACGCGAGGAAGCCGGCGTCGGTCCTGCGTTCCGCGGTGTAGTAGTTGACGATGTTGCGGTTGTGCAGGACGCCGGGGAGCGCGGCGTCGTGGACCAGGTGGATGAGGAAGTAGTCGCTGCCGATGGTGTCGGTCGCGGGCGGCAGCGGCACGCTCTCCTGCACGCCGTGGAAGCTGATGTTGCACATGTCGACGCGCATCGGGTCGACGAGGCCGAGCGTCGTGTGGTCGCTCACGAAGGGCTCCGTGCCCGCACCCCGGAACGAGTCCTCGACGAGGTCGCGCTTCTGGCTCTCGGACCAGTCGTCGGGTGCCCAGAGGCTGACCACGTCGTGGTACACGTCCGGGTCGAGCCGGCGGATCTCGCCGATGTCGACGGAGAGTTCGCCCACGAAGGAGCTGCCGACCATCGCCACCCGCTGGTGCGCGTGGCGCGGTTCCAGGGTGTTCTCGGTGACGCCGGGGGCGGCGTCGGCGGCGGGCCTGCCGAGCGAGGCGAGTTCGTGGTGGACGGGGAAGACGGGCTCGCCGTCGTGGGTCTGGTAGCGGCTGTCGGAGTCCCTGCGGTGGACGGACTCGCAGCCGAGGGCCGCGGCGATGAGGAAGGCGCGGTTGGTGCAGGCGCCGTAGGAGAGGCCGTTCGGGAGCATCAGGTCCAGCATGAGCTCCGGCTTGGCGACCTGGGCCGCGGCGATCACCCGGCGCAGGAAGGCGCGTTGCGCGGCCTCGTCCAGGTGGTGCACGACGACGCGCGGCACGTCGGGCAGCGCCTGGACGGCACGGGTGTGCGCGGCGTACGTGGCGGGGTCGGAGGAGTCGAGGATCAGCAGGTGGGCCTCGACGTCGAAGTGCCCGGCGGCGTAGGCCGCTTCCTCGCCGATCGCCGCGAGGGTGTCCGGGCAGGCCCGGTTGGTGGGCAGCGTCAGGCAGATGCGGCGCATGCGGCTTCCTCGTTCCAGGACTTGAGGCCGAGCAGCTTGGCGCCGAGTTCGTTGAGGGCGGCGGTGCCGTAGCGGAGCGACTCGTGCTTGTGCGCGTCGCCGAGGAGCGTGGCGTTCCAGTCGGGCGTGCTCAGGTCGCGCCAGGACTCGACGCGGGAGCGGCGCAGCTCCTCGTGGCCCTCCAGCGCGGGCATCATCGAGAGGTACTGGACCGCGCGGACGCCGTTCTCGGAGGTGTTGGGGGCGACCCCGTGCGCGAGCAGGCCGTTCCAGATCAGCAGGTCGCCGGCGCGCAGCTCCGGCCGTACGACGGGCATGTCGTCCCGGTCGATGGCGGGGCGGATGGGGTCGCGGCCGTCGGGCTGGAGGGCCTTCCACCGGTCGAAGCGGCGGAAGAGCTCGGGGCAGCACTGGAAGCCGCCGTGGTCCTCGCGGGTGTCGTCCAGGGCGATGATCCCCTGGACGCGCTGGGGCAGCACGCCGAGCGTGGTGTCGACGTCCCAGTGCAGGTTGATGTCGAAGCCGCGTTCCGTGGGCGCGATCAGGGAACGGGAGCGGTTCTTGACGTTGGGCGGGTTGAGGTTGAGCCGGTCGAGCGTCACCCAGAGCTCTTCGCAGTCCCATACGTCGACGAACGCGTCGTAGACCCGCTGGGTCTGCCTGCTGTCCCAGATCAGCTGGTGGTGGTAGGCCTCGACGAAGCCGTAGACGTGCAGCTCGCGGTCGAGGTCGGAGCGGAACTCGCGCTCCTCGTACCAGGTCTCCGGGCGGCCCCGGTCGAGCCCCTGGAACTCCCAGGCGAAGTCGAGCAGGTCCTTCGCGGCGTCGGCGGGTATCGCCTCCTTCACGACGACGTAGCCGTACGTCTGCCAGTGGGCGAAGTCCTCCTCCGAGAGGACGCGCAGAGGCCGGGTCTTCTGCAGGTCGCGCAGCTGGGTCTGCGCCAGGTACGTGTCGCCGTCGGCGCTGAAGTAGGGGACGTCGGAGGGGGCGCGATGGAGGTAGCGGTCGCTCGCTGGCATGTGGTGCTCCAAGGTTCGGTTCTGTCGTCCGGCGGCAGGACTCCACGCCGGGTCGGGCCACAAAGGGCCCGCCGGGGCAGCGCGTACTCACCCGCCCCCTGTCGAACTTGCGTACCACCAAAATGGACTAGACCAACTCTCCGTGTCAACAATTGAATTGGGCGTCTTGAGGGCCAAAAGGGCGATATTTACCCCGCGTTCACGCGCCCGCCATAAGGGGATTTGGCGAAGATTCCGCAGCTCAACTGCGGCCTACTGAGCGGTAGTTGGTCCAGACCAGAGGAAATGGTTGAGCGGTGAAGGGCACCGTGAAGCACCGCCCGGCGCGGGGGCGCCTTGGCGGGGATCACGGGTCGGCGGGAGACATGGGTCGGCGGGAGACATGGGCACGAGACGCAAAATGCCCCCTGCCGCATGCGTACGGAGCGCATGCGGCAGGGGGTACGTGCGGGGGCGGCCTCCGGACGCGGTGGTGAGCACGTCCCGCGCTGCTGCGGAGCCGCCCGCTCACCACCAGGCCCGGAGGTCTGCCCCTCAGGGCGTCGGCGTCACTCGTCGATCGCCGCGCCGAAGGCGGACCCGGTGGCCGGCGCCCCCAGCGAACCCGCGCCGTACGTCCACGAACCGGAGCCGGTCACGCCGCCCGACCCGGCGGAGAGGACCCACACCACGCCGTCCCCGGCGTTCTCACCGGGTGCGGCCGCGAGGAGCCCGAAACGGCCGTCGCGGTTCGGGTCCGAGAGCCGCACCTGACCGCCCCACTTGTCGCCCTTCTCGGGCGCGCCCGGGATGTCCGCGTCGTCCTGGTCCCACGACTTGGCGCCGGTGGCCGTCATACCGTTCTCCGAGCCGTTCAGGACCCACACCGCGCCCGCGTCCGCGACCGTCCCGATGTCCTCGCCGGGAGCGCCGATCGCGACGTCCGCGAAGCCGTCGCCGTTGGTGTCCGCCACGGAGAGGTCGGCACCCCAGCCGTCACCGCGCTCGGCGGTGCCGGGCACGCCGGCGGAGTCCTGCGTCCACCACTTGGCCTCCTCCAGCAGGCCGTCCTCGGTGCCGTAGCGCACCCCGACCTGGCCGCCGGTCATCGTCGCGCCGCCGTCGTCCGGGGAGGCCGGCTCGCCGGTCACCAGGTCGTCGTAGCCGTCGTTGTTGATGTCACCGGAGGCGGTCGCGGGGCCGCCCTTCAGGTCGTTCTTGTACGTGAGGCCGTCCGCGCCGCCCGCGAACTGCACGGACAGACCGCGCCCCGGATCGTCGCCCCCGGTCAGTCCGGAGACGATGAGGTCGGCGTAGCCGTCATCGTCGTAGTCACCGGTGGTCAGCGACTTGGGCCGGAAGCCCTCCGCCGCGGCGGACGCGGCGAGCCGCTCGCCGGCCTGGCGGCGCAGCGGCGCCCGCTCGCCGGGCTGCGGCGCGGGCTCGTAGGCGAACAGCTGCATGTGGTCGCGGTCCAGGACGGCGAGCTCGTCGCCCGGCGTGACCCCGGAGAGGTGCGCGGCGGCGAGGGCTGAGCCGAACTGCGCGCCCGCGGCGGGCTCCCCGGCCTGCAGCCAGTCGCTCGCGGTGCCGGAAAGACCTGTCTTGGAGCCCCACAGGACGGCGACCCCGCCGGCGTCCGCCGTGGCGTCGAGGTCCTCGCCGGGGATGCCGATGACCGCGTCGTCGTATCCGTCGCCGTCCAGGTCGCCGGTGGCGACGGCCCTGCCGAAGGCGTCGCCCGCCTCCGCGGCGCCGGAGACACCGGCCGTCGACTGGCTGAACCGGGCGACGTTCGTGGTGCCGATGCCTCTGGTCGAGCCGTACTGGACCGTGACCAGTCCCGCGCCCTTGGCACCGCTCACCGTCGCGCCGGGGGCGCCGACCAGCACGTCCTCGTACCCGTCGCCGTTGAAGTCGCTGTTGCGGTCGTCGGCGTGGGTTCCCCCAGGCGTGCCGGCGAGGGCGGAGGGGGCGGCGGCGATACCGGCCCCGGTCAGCAGAAGGAACGATGCCGCGGCGAGGGCGGCCGAACGGTTCTTGCGCACGAGCGGCTCCTGAGAATGAAGGTGGCCGGGCAGGCGCGGGGGGTGTCCGGAAAGGGCCCGTTCCTTGTCCGGCGCCCTGTTCGACACGGGATGCGGCACGAGGGTTGTACGACGTGCCGGAGCTCCTTGCGCGCCCGGACCACGTTGATGCGGACGCTGTAGTCGCCGTACGTCATCTGCATGAGGGCGCGTGGTACGGGGCCCGGGAAGCGGACGGGCCCGCCCCGGATGCCTGCGGGACGGGAGCGGGTGTCTGAAGGGTGCGCCGGATGTCGGCGGAACCCGTCCCCGATGGCTCCGGGACCCGTCCCGTATGGCGCAGTACTCGTCCTTTGCAGTGCTCTTCGTTCGGGGCACGGACGGCTTCAGCGGTCGCGCCCGCCGATCGTGCGAGCCTCCTCGACGTCTCTGTGATCACGTGAGGAGCTGATGTGCGCGCAACCTTCCCCTCCCTCATCCCGTCCGGAATGAGGTACCTGTGTCTCCTCGGCGTCGTCGCGGGCGGTGGCCTGTCGGCCGTGCCCGCCGCCGCGCACTCCTCCCCGCACCCGGGGCACGCCCCGGCCGGGTCCTTCGTGGCCGCCGCCCAGCCCCTGCCGGGCGGGCTCGGCCCGTGTGTGCCGGGCACCTGCCCCGACGGCGGCTATCCGCCCGTCAACAACGACCGGATCAAGTACCGCGACAACGCCGTCAACGTCTATGTCGGCGAGGACTTCCTGGTCCGCGGGCGGGCCGCGGAGGCCGAGGGCCGCGTGGTGGTCCTGGGCGACTTCGACCAGAACAAGACGGCCGGGGCCAGCAGCGTCTACAACGTCGGCGAGGCCGGCGTCGGCTCCCGGGTGGCACCGCCCGTCGGCGCGGACTGGCTCACCACCGGTGGCGACGTCACCGTCGCGGGCGGGCAGCGGCTCCTCGCCGAGGGCGGCGTGGTGCGGCACGCCGGCGATGCCTCCGGCAGGATCGTCGGCACCCTGCGCAAGGACCCCGACGCCGCCACCCCCTATGTCCGGCTGCGGGACGAGCTGACGGCCGCCAGCCAGTGCTACGCCCACCCCGACGGCGGCACCCGCACCCCCACGGGAACGGTCCGGCACTCGGGCGGCGAGACCCTCTTCCGCGGCGACAACAGCTCGGATCTCCAGGTCTTCAACGTCGACTTCGACCTGATGGGCGGCAACGGCGGCCAGGAGGGCATCCGCTTCGAGGGGATCCCGGACGGCGCCACGGTCCTGGTCAACATCCTCGGCGCGAACCGCACCATCAACACCTACAGCGGCACCATCGACGACAGCAGCGGCCTCAACAAGCTGCGCACCCGGCTGCTGTGGAACTTCCCCGACGCGACGTCGGTGGAGGTCAAGGGCACCGGGCAGTTCCAGGGCAGCATCCTGGTCGGCCACCAGAAGTCGAACACCACGGTCAGCGTGCCCGGCATCAACGGGCGGTTCTTCACCACCGGCTCACTCACCCACACCAGCTCGGCGTCGGGCGGCGGCGGGCAGGAGTTCCACAACTACCCCTTCGACGGCGACCTGCCCGACTGCGCCACGGCGCCCACCACGGGCCAGGTCAAGATCGTCAAGAAGGACGAGGACAGCGGAGAGCCGCTCGCGGGCGCCGAGTTCGAACTATGGCGGGAGACCAACGGCGACGACGGCCTGCAGACCGGCGGCGCCGACCCGGACACGAAGGTGGGCAGCCGCTGCGTCACCGAGAAGCCGGGCACGTGCGCGTCGAGCGTGCCGCTCGGCACGTACTACTGGCGCGAGACCAAGGCCCCGGCAGGTCACGTCCGGCCCGACCCGAACGTGTTCGGCCCCCTCGAACTGACCGCGGCCAACGCCGAGGAGGGCGTGACGGTCACCGCCACCAACAAGAAGAAGCCGACCGTCGAGGAAGGCAGCGTCACCGTCGTCAAGAAGGACAAGAAGACGGGCAAGCCGCTGGCGGGCGCCGTCTTCCAGCTGTGGCGCGAGACCAACGGGCGCACGGGTCTCCAGACGTCCGGGGCGTCCCGTGACACCCTCGTCGACGCGGGCTGCGCCACGGACGGCCGGGGCCGGTGCGCGTACCGGGGCCTCGACCTCGGCTCGTACTACCTCAGGGAGACGGCCGTGCCCGACGGTTACGTCCTGCCGAGGAACAGGGTCAGCGGGCCGCACAAGGTGACCGCCGGCAACGCCGCCAAGGGCGTCACCGTGACGCTCACCAACCAGCGCGGCGGCGGCAAGAAGGGGAAGTGACGCACGCGGCCGTGGGCGCGGGCCGCGTGGTTTCCGCGCACCGGGTACGGGTGATGTCAGCTGCCCGTACCCGGTTTCGTGCCCCAAAGGTAGAGGCGGTCGCCCTTCAACAGCAGGTCGTACAGGCGCCTCGCGTCGTTCATGGCGAGGTTGACGCAGCCGCCCGACCCGGACGAGAACAGGTCCTTGCGGGTACCGTGCAGGGCCTGGCCGCCGTTGAAGAACTGGGCGTACGGCATCTCGACGTCGTAGAGCGTCGAATAGTGGTCGCGGTGCTTCCAGTAGATGCGCTGCCAGCCGCGACGCGTCTCCAGACCGTCCCGGCCGGTGCGGATCGGCACCGGGTCGAACACCAGCCTGCGGCCGCTCTGGGACCACAGGATCTGCCGGGTGAGGTCCACACAGGTGATCCGGTACGGCCTGACGGGGCAGGCCCGCCGGGCCGCGGGGTCGCGCCGGATCCGGTCCGCGAGGACCAGGCGGTACGTCCGCAGGGTCGCCCGCCCGTCCGCCGGACGGATGCCGAGCCGCTGCTGGAGGCGGCGGATGGCCGCGCAGTCGGCGGGCGACTGGCGTCCGTCGACCGGCAGCCGCAGCTCCCGCTCCAGCTCGCGCTGGTAGGGCGCGGTGCCCGCGCGGCACGGCGGTTCGGCACCCCCGGCGGAGGCGGCGGACGCGTGCGGGGCGGGCACGGCCAGGGACAGGACGACGATCGACGAGAGGAGCCAGCGCATCGCCCCAGCTTCACCGCCGCACGGCCGCGACCCGGGCGACACGGCACGACAAGCCCACGATTGGTCCATCGGGGATCCTGCGCCCCCGCCGTGCAACCCTGTTGCAACGTGGCTGGAGGAAGAGTGATCCCATGGACCGTCATGAGACCAAGGACAGCCGGGGTGTTGACCCCCGCTGTGTCGATCCCCGGGTCGAGCTCACCCCGGCGGCCGCCCGGCTCCTGCGCAAGCTGCGCGAGCAGCACGGGCCGCTGATGTTCCACCAGTCCGGCGGCTGCTGCGACGGCAGCGCCCCCATGTGCTACCCGGACGGCGAGTTCCGCACCGGCGACTCCGACGTGCGCCTCGCGTCGCTGGCGGTCGAGGGGGTGGCCGAACCCGTCGCGTTCTGGATGTCCCGGAGCCAGTACGCGGTGTGGAGCCACACCCGGCTGATCGTGGACGTCGTGCCGGGCCGGGGCAGCGGCTTCTCGCTGGAGGCCCCGGAAGGCGTACGTTTCCTCATCCGTTCCCGGCTGGTCGGTGCGGAGCCACCGGCATCTGGTGAACTCCATTGACTGCTGGGACAGTTGGTCCGCCGATCGGTCGACAACAGGGGGTACCTGTGACACGTCGCACGCAACGGAGCGGCCGGTTCAGAACGGCCTGCACCCTCATCACGACGCTCGGCACGCTGGCCGGCGCGGCTCTCCTGGGAGCGGCCCCGGCCGACGGTGCCGCCGGGACCGCGCGAGGCCCTGCGGGCCGGAGCGCGCCGAGCCCGATCGCACCGGGCGTGGAGTACCGGTACTTCGACATCCCCACCGCGCGCGGCACGGCCCGCGCCCACGTCCTCGACGTGGATCTGCGCGACCCGCGCACGAGCGTCGGGCTGCTCTACCCCGGCAAGGTCGCCGCGCGGGCACCCGTCTCCGCGCTCGCGGACGGCGTCGGCGCCGTCGGCGGCATCAACGGCGACTTCTTCAACATCACCGAGACCCAGCACCCCGGCGTCGAGGCGACCGGCGCGCCCGTCGGCCCCGCCGTCGCGAACGGCCGCGCCCTCAAGGCCGCCGTGCCGAACGGGCAGCGCTTCGGTCCCGCCATGCCGCCGGGCGTGACCACCGAGGCCGTCCTCGGGGTCGGGACCGACCGCCGGGCCCGCCTGGACGACCTCGCCCTGGAGGGGCAGGTCCGCACCCCCGGGGGCAGCCTCCCGCTGGGCGGCCTCAACCAGTACGCGCTGCCGGTGGGGTCGGTGGGCGCCTTCACCGACGACTGGGGCTCCGTCTCGCGGACGCGCGCGACCTGCGGCACCGACACGAGCCGCGGTGCGCCCTGCAGCACGGACACCCATGAGGTGACGGTCCGCGGCGGCCGGGTGGTGGCCTCGTCCGACACGCCGGGCACCGGGCCCATCGCGCGCGGCAGCACGGTCCTGGTCGGACGCGAGGAGGGCGCGCAGCAGCTGCGCAAGCTCTCGACGGGCGACCGGATCTCGGTCAGCCACCGCCTGGTGGCCGCCGCCTCGCACGTCCCCTTCCGCTTCGCCCTCGGCGGCTTCCCCGTGTTGCGGGGCGGTGTGCCGCTGCCCGGCCTCGACAACGCCACCTCGGCGGTGCGCACGGCGGCCGGCATCTCCGACGACGGACGCCGGCTGCTGCTCCTCTCGCTCGACGGCTCCCCGGAGTTCCGCACCGGCCTGACGATCGCCGAAGTGACCGACACCCTGCGGGAGTTGGGCGCGCGGGACGGCTTCAGCCTGGACGGCGGCGGCTCCTCCACCCTGGTGTCGGCCACGTCCACGCTGGTCGCGCGGGCGCCGGGCGCCGATGCCGTGACGGTGCGCAACCACCCCAGCGGTGGTGCGGAACGCCCGGTGCCCAACGGCATCGGCGTGTTCTCCCGGAAGTGAGGGGTGACCGGCCGGCCCGTCGCGGGGCGGCCGGTCACTTCGTGTCGCGCACCGCTACCAAGCCGTTGAAGGCGCCCACGTAGGCGGTTCCGTCGGGGCCGAGCGTCACCGGCGCCCAGTTGTTGTCGTACGCGATGCCCGTGCCGGCGAGCCGCTTCCACCGCGTGTCGCCGGTACGGAAGTCGACCGCCGTGAGGTACCAGGCGTCGATGCCGAGGCGGTTGGGCTCCTTGGTGTAGAAGTACAACAGGCCGTTGGCGGTGGAGAGTTTGGGCACCGTGGACGGTGAGCGTTCGCCGCTCTCCCAGACCGTGTCGCAGCCGCTGCCGTCCTCGCGCACGTCGATCCGGCTGACGCCGCCGACGACGCTGCGTCCGAAGGTGAGCGACGTGATGTTCTCGTAGCCGTAGTTGTTCTCGACGACCAGGCTGTCGCCCCAGGTGATCAGGGAGTTGTCGGTGGTGGAGGCGCCGGAGCCGAAGACGGGGACCTTGCAGACGAGCCGCTCGTCGGCGGGCACGTCGGCGCCGCGCCGGTAGACGAGGACGTTCATCCGGTCGTCGGCGTTGTCGGTGATCGCCACGTAGTCGTCGTCCTCGCCGAAGAGGTCGGGCGTGGTGCCGGAACCCTGGTTCACCGAGCCGGGCTTGGTGCCGGTGCCCCGGTCGTAGGTCTGGCGCCAGATCGCCTTCGGTGTGCCGTCCGGGCCTGCCCGGAAGCTGTAGAGGGCGTGGTCGGAGACGATGGAGACGCCGTCGTCGGCGACGGAGAAGGAGTTCTGGATCTCCTCGCCGTCGAGCCGGACGGAGCGTATGTCGCCGCTCTTCGGGTCGACGGTGCCGATGCGTCCCTGCCGGGTCACCCACCAGATGCGGCCCTCCCAGTCGGGCATCACGGAGGTGACCGGGTCGCACGTGCCGCTCGGGTGGAGGTTGGTCCAGCTGACGCAGTCGTGCCGCACGTGTGCCGTGAGGTCCCACTCCTTGTCGACGACGAAGCGCCAACTCCCGTCCGCCGCCTGCTCGTGCGCGAGCCGGACGATGTGCTGGCGGGAGTCGGCGAGGACGAGCCTGTCCTCGTTGTCGAGGTAGGAGTAGGCGCCGCCCGAGGTGTCCTTGAAGATCCTGGAGAAGTCGAGCCGGGTGATGGCCTCGATCGTGGAGGGCCGTTGCGGGAGCTTGTACTCGGCGAGGGTGTCCAGCGTCGTCGGGTCGAGCAGCTTGACCAGGAAGCCGGTGAAGGTGCCGCAGACGGTGACGATGCGCCCGGCGCGGTCGAAGGTGACGGTGGCGCACTCGCCGCCCAGCGCGGCCATCTTCTCGCTGGTGACCGCGGGCCGCTGTCCGAGCGGCCCGTTCCAGGGGTACGTTCCGCTGCCCGTCGCGTCGGCGTGCATGCCGCTGCGGCCGTTGGCGGCGAGGTACGGGTGCTGGGGCGGTGGGGTGCCGGGCAGCGGGTGGGCGTCGGCGGGCGCGCCCTCGTAACTCTCGACGAGCCGGTGGCCGGGGGCGTTGGGGATCTCGTCGGCGTACGCGGGGACCGTGAGGGAGACGGTCAGGGCCACGGCGCTGACGGGAACGAGGCGGCGCAGTCTGCTGGGCATGCGCCGAAGCTAGAGCGGGGCCCCGCAAGTGTCCATGAAACGGCGTCAGTTGTTCATGAAGACGCAAAGAAGGCCGTCGGTCATGGCTGGATGCCGCTGACGATGCCCGCGGTGGCGGTCAGGCCCTCGCGGATGGTGGGGGCCATGCTGGTGCTCGCCAGGTAGAAGCCCAGCAGGGCGCAGACGATGGCGTGCGAGATCTTCAGTGCTCCGTTGCGCAGGAAGACCACCGCAAGGATCAGGAGCAGCAGTACGACTGAGATCGAAATGGCCACGGGAGTACCTCCTCCGCCACGCGACACCGCGGGCTCACGGCCGTCAGTGTGGCGTAGCGGAGGGTGCGTCCGGGCGTCTGACCTGTGCTCCGAACGGGTGCTCCTTGTTGTGGTGTTGGCTGTGGTGTTAATCAGCGCGGTCAGCGGCTGTGCGCGTCGAGGAACGCTTCGAGGCCGGCGAGGTCGTCGGTGTTGAGGTGGTCGACACCGGCGGCGAGCAGCTCGCCCCAGACCGCATCGCGCTGGGGTCCCGGCAGGTCGGGAGTCGCCCAGAACCGGACGCGCTGTCCGTGCGCGTGGGCCCCGGAGACGATGCCGCGCAGCTTGGCCCGTTCGGCGGCAGGCATCGGGCCCGTTCCCACCCAGCTGAAGTTGAGGGCCCAGTTGTCGCTGATCAGCGGGATGAGCGAGGCGGGCGCCGGGGTGTCGAGGTCGGTGAGCCGCCCGTCGTAGAACGCGTACCGGACACGCTGCGCCGCCATCGGACCGCGCGCCGCGCGGTCACCGGAGACGACGGCGGTGATGGCGCCGCGACGCACCTTCCCGTGGACGTACGTGCTGAACAGGCGCCGGTAGGGCCGCAGATGCTCGTGCAGCGCGGTGTACGTGGCCGCGCCCTCGGTCTTGATGTCGATGAGCAGCTGGAAGGGGGTGCGGTGGTAACCCCGGTACACGGAGCCGTGGTTGGCGTGCACCCGGGCGGCCAGCGGGTCCAGGTAGAGGGATTCGAGGGTGCGGGTGGGGTCGAGGTCGACGGGGTCGTGGGCGACGAGCAACTGTCCGTCGACGAGGTAGATGTCGGCCTCGACGCTGTGGAAGCGGTGGTCGAGCGCGTCGAAGAGGGGCCGCGGATGGTCGTAGTCGTTGTGGGCGTGGGCGCGGAGCAGCGGCCGGGGTGGGTGGCCGCGGTGGCTCACGTGCGCGTAGGCGGGCGTCGCGATGCCGCCGACGAGGGCGGCGCCGAGGGTGCTGAGGGCTCTGCGACGGGTGGTGAGGGCCATGTCTGCCTCCCGGGAAGGCGGGTCGGTGCGCCGTCGGGGTGCGACGGCGCGGGGGACGACGACGGGCGGGACCCAGTGAGTATGAGGCCCAGCCCGCGCCGGGAGACCCTGCCTGTACGGGAGTTGGCGCTATCGACGCCGTGCGTTCACGTCCGCCCGGGGTGGGGCAGTCTGCTACCCGGTGGTGGGGGCCGTCAGGTCGTCCCAGTGCGCCGTGCGGTCGCACCACCGTTCCAGCAGGACACGGTCGTGGCCGACCGCGAGGAGTCCCGCGCCGCGCTCGGCGCGGTACTCCTCCACGACGTGGACCAGGGCCGCCGTCGTCGAGGCGTCCAGCATCGCCGTCATCTCGTCGCAGATCAGCCAGCGCGGGCGCAGCACCAACGCGCGGGCCAGGCAGGCGCGTTGCAGCTGGCCGTCGCTGACCTCGTGCGGGCGGCGGCCCAGCAGGTCAGTGCCGAGGCCGACGCGGGCCGCGAGCTCCGGGACCAGCGCGGCCGCGTCGGCGCCACGGCCGACGGCCCGCAGCGGCTCCGCGATCAGCGCCGTGAGGGTCAGCCGCGGGTCCGCGGAGAGCCGGGGCTGCTGGAAGACGACGCCGAACGCGGTCCGCTGCGCGCGCGGCGCCCGGTGGCGCCACCCGGCGGCGGCCTCGCCGTCGACGACGACCTGCCCGGCGTCGGGGCGGTGCAGCAGCGCGGCGACCCGCGCCAGCGTGGACTTGCCGCAGCCGCTGGGGCCGAGCAGTCCCACGGACTCGCCGGGCGCGATGGTGAGGTCGACGCCGCGCACGACGGGCGCGCGCCGGTCGTAACCGGCGGTGATGGAGCGCAGTTCAAGCACGGGGCGCCTCCAGCACGTCCGCGTGAGGGTGGTGGCAGGCCGTGCCGTCGGTAAGCAAGGGCAGCGCCCGGCACGCCTCGTCGGCGCGGTCGCAGCGGGCCGCGAACGCACACCCCTCGGGGAGCGCGGACAGTTCGGGCGGCATGCCGGGGACGGGCGTGAACTCCCGCTCGGGCAGGGCGTTCAGGAGCCCGCGGGCGTACGGGTGGCGGGGGCCCGGAGCGCCGAAGAAGGCCTCGGCGTCGGTGAGTTCGACGATGCGTCCCGCGTACATGACGGCGACGCGGTCGGCGATCCGTTCGGCGGCGGACAGGTCGTGGGTGATCAGGAGCAGCGCGCGGTCGTCACCGACGTGCCGGCGCAGCTCGTCCACCGTGCGGTCCACGAGGTCGCGGTCGAGACCGGTCGTCGGTTCGTCGGCGAGCAGCAGCGGCGCGTCGCCGATGAGGGCGAGCGCGGTGGCGGCCCGCTGCGCGAGGCCGCCGGACAGCTCGTGGGGGTAGCGGTCGAGGTGGCCCGCGGGGAACGCGGCGCGCTCGGCGGCCGCCTCCGCCGCGGCCGGGAGGTGTGGCCGTCGTACTCCCGTGAGTTCGCGCAGCGTCTCCTCCAGTTGGGAGCGCACCGTGCGGACCGGCGTGAGGTGGGCGGCGGGGCTCTGCGGGACGAGGCCGACGCGGCGGCCCCGCACGGTACGGGCCAGGGTGCGCTCGTCGGCGGTGAGGAGGTCGACGCGGTTGCCGGTGCCGGAGGTGTCGCCGGTGGCGGCGGTGGCGGCGGTGTCGGCCGCCGGGATGAGCGCGCTGCCTGCGGTCTCCGCGTTCTCCGGGAGCAGCCCGAGCAGCGCGGAGGCGAGCACGGACTTGCCGCAGCCGCTCTCGCCGACCAGGGCGAGGCACTCCCCCGCCGCGAGGTCGAAGGTGGCGTCGGTGACCGCGCGGACGTGGGTGCCGCCGCGCATGCGGAAGCGTACGGAGAGACCCTCCACGGAGAGGACGGGAACCGTCACAGCATGAGCTCCGATCGGCGCCGGGGATTGATCCGCTCCCGCCAGGCGCCCGCGAGGCCCGCGATCGCCAGGGTGGGCACGATGATGAAGAGGCCGGGGAAGAGCGTCGGCCACCAGTCGCCCGCGAGCAGCGAACCGCGCGCGCTCTGCACGAGCGTGCCGAGGCTGGCCTGGTGGGTCGGCAGCCCGAGGCCGAGGAAGGAGAGCGCCGACTCGTGCCAGATGGCGTGCGGCACCATCAGGACGGCGGCGAGGCCGGCCTGCGGCAGGACGCCCGGCAGCAGGTGCCGCACGGCGACGCGCAGCCGCGAGGCGCCGCCGGATATCGCCGCGTCGACGTAGGGCCGCGCGCGCAGCGAGAGCACCTCGGCGCGCACGATACGGGCGGTGGACAGCCAGTGGGTGAGTGCCACGGAGACGACGACCGGCCAGACACCGGGCCGGAACATGGCGACGATGAAGATGCCGAGCAGCAGGTGCGGCACGGAGGAGAAGACGTCCACGAGCCGCATCACGAGCCGGTCCACCCACCCTCCGGAGGCGGCCGCGAGGGCGCCGACCGCCGTGCCGATGACGGTGGCGACGACGGCCGCGACGACCCCCACGAGCAGCGAGACGCGCAGTCCGTAGACACAGCGCAGCAGCAAGTCGCGCCCGACGTCGTCGGTTCCGAAGGGGTGCGCGAGCGACGGCGGCCGCAGCTTCGAGGCCAGGTCGACGGCCTGCTCGTCGAGATGGACGAGGGGCGGTACGACGAGCACGGCGAGGACGACCGCGGCGACGAGCACCGCGGAGGTACGCACCCGCCACGCGCGCGTGGAGCGGCGCACACCGCCCCGGGCCCGCCAGACGATGCCGGCCGACCCGGCCGACCCCTTCGTCCCAGTCGTCCCCGTCGTCCCGGTGGTCTCAGCCATCGAATCCCACCCTCGGGTCGGCGAGGCCGTACAGGAGGTCGGCCACGAGATTGCCCAGCAGCACCGCCACCGTGGCGAGTGCGGTCAGCGCGGCGAGCAGCGGAAAGTCCACGGCGGTGGCGGCCTGCACGGTGGCCGCGGCGATGCCGGGCCAGCTGAAGACGGTCTCGACCAGGAGCGCTCCGGTGATCAGTTCGGGTACGCGGGAGCCGATGAGCGTGAGCACGGGCAGCATGCCGGAGCGCAGCGCGTGCCCGAGGAGCACGGTGCGCTCGGCGAGGCCACGCGCGCGTGCGCCCCGTACGGGATCGTCGCCCAGCGCGTCGCCGACTCCCTGGCGCACGTAGAGCACGAACCAGGGCACCTGCGAGATCGCCAGGACGCCCGCGGGCAGCACCAGATGGCTCGCGACCTGTCCGGCGGTCACCGTCGAGCTGGCCGTGTCGGTCAGACCGCCGGAGGGCAGCACACCGAGCTTCAGCGCGAACAGCCAGACGGCGAGCAGGCCGAGCCAGAACGGCGGCGCCGCCTCCAGGGTGTACGCGAGGGACGTCACGGCGCGGTCGACCCAGCCGCCGGGGCGGCGGGCGGCGAGCACGCCGAGGGCCGTGCCGAGCAGGATCGCGACGAGGAACGCGGTCGCGGCGAGCAGCACGGACCAGCCGACCCGCTCGCCGATGACGTCGGCGACGGGCTGCCGCAGCGTGCTGGAGTCCCCGAAGTCGCCGGAGAGCGCGGAGGTCAGCCACTCCCACCAGCGGGCGGCCAGTGGCCGGTCGACGCCGAGGTTGGCGCGCAGCTGGTCCAGGTTCTCCTGCGAGGCGGTGAGCCCGGCCGTGCCCGCGTACGCCTTGACGGGGTCGAAGGGCGAGGCCGCGGCGACGGCGAAGACGCCGAAGGTGACGACGAGCAGCACGGGCACGGCGAACAGGGCGCGCCGGCCCGCGAGCCGGGCCATCGGCCCCCAGGGCAGGCGACGGCGCGTCGCCTGCCCTGGTGCCTTGGTCATCTCCCCTGGTGCCTTGGTCGTCGCGGGTGTCACTTCTTCGGCTGCCAGTCCTCGACGTTCCACCAGGGGCCGGACGCCAGGCCGTGGTCGTGCGGCTCGACCTGGGTGGTCAGGTCGCCGAACTTCTTGTCCACGACGTAGAGGTGGTCGATGTGGGTGAGGAAGGTGTAGCCGGGGTTCTTTACCAGTTCACGCTGGATCGTGTCGTAGGCGGCCTGGCGCTCGGCGTGGTCGCCGCTCTTGCGGGCGTCCTCCAGGGCCTTGTCGACCTTGGGGTTGTCGTAGTGCGCCATGTTGTTGAAGCCGTCGCCCGCGAGGGAGGACTTCAGGAGCGCGTACTGGTCGAAGTCCGGGTCGGCCGGGGAGCCGCCGCCGGCGAGGACGGCGTCCTTGGGCATGCGGGGTTCGATGACCTCCCACGTGCCGGACTGCACCTCCACCTTGATGCCGAGCTTCTTGGCGTCGGAGGCGTAGGCGAGGGCGTGGTCCTGGCGGAGCTTGTCACCCGAGAGGTACCAGAGCGGGAAGGACGCCTTGATGCCGTCCTTCTCGCGGATGCCGTCCTTGCCCGGCTTCCAGCCCGCGTCGTCGAGGATCTTCTTCGCCTTGGCCGCGTCGAACTTGCGCTCGGTGCCCTGGGTGAACCAGGGGCTGTCGGTCGGGACGGGCCCGTAGGCCTCCTTGCCCTCGCCGTACAGGATCGAGTCGACCATCGCCTTGCGGTCGACGCCGACGTCGAGCGCGCGGCGGACGGCGGTGTCGCCCGCGACCTTGTTGCCGGTGGGCAGGGTCACCACGCGGTAGTCGAAGGTCTTGGCGGCGTAGCGCTTCTTGCCGCTGTCGTTCTTGTACTTCTTCGCCAGGTTGGGCGGCAGGATCGCGCCGTCGAGCTCACCGGCGTCGAGCCGGGTGGCGCGGATGTCGTCGTCCTTGATGATCGCCATGGTGAAGTTCTTGACCTTGGGAGCGCCGCCCCAGTAGCCGGGGTTGGCCTTGAAGGTCAGCTTCTCGCCCTTGGACCACTTGACCAGCTCGTACGGTCCCGTGCCGATCGGCTTGGTGGTGAAGGCGCCGGTGTTCACGTCCTGCTTCGCCGCGATGTGCTCGGGCGCGATGGGCAGCACGGTCCGCTCGGCGAACGGCGCGTAGGGGTACTTCAGGTGGAAGACGACGGTGTCGTCGCCCTTCGCCTCGACGCTCTTGACCGCGTCGAGCTCGGTCTTGGAGGCGTTGTTGGTCTTCTTGTCGAGGATCGTCTCGTACGTGAAGACGACGTCCTTGGCCGAGAAGGGCTTGCCGTCGCTGAACTTGACGCCCTTGCGCAGCTCGTACGTGTAGGTCTTGCCGTCGTCGGCGACCTTGGGCAGCGCGGCGGCGAGGGCCGGCTTGAGCTTCATGTCGGCGTCGTGGGTGAGCAGCCCGTCGAAGATCTTCGAGTTGCCGTCCTTGCCGTAGCCGAGGAGCGGGCTGAGGGTCTCCGGCTCGTAGGCGATGCCGACGACCGCCGAGTCCTTCGCACCGCCACCGTCGCCGTCGGCCGGCGCCGAGCAGGCGGAGGCGGCGAGCGCTATCGCGGCCGCCGTCGCCACCGCGCCCCGTGTCGATCGGGCCCTCATGCTCCACACCCCTACTGAAGATCATCCGTTATTGCGAACAGCTCGCAATTATGCACTACGTAATGGGGGCGTAAAACGTGCAGCCCGCACCTGGTAGGTGCGGGCTGCATCGACTTTCGCGTCGGGATCTTGCAGTGGGCTCTCGCGCCGGTGTGGCGGGTGGGTCAGGGGGCCTGGAGGTCGACCAGGGCGGCCAGCTCCTCGCGGTGGCGTCCGGCCGTTCCGTAGGCGATCGAGTCCGCCTTGGCGCGCTTGAGGTGGAGGTGGACGGGGTGCTCCCAGGTCATGCCGATGCCGCCGTGCAGCTGCAGCGCCTCCTCGGCCGCGTGGACCGCCACCGCGGCCGCGTAGGCCTGGGCGAGCGCGGCCGCCACGTCCGCGTCCGCGCTGTCGGCGGCGAGGGCGTCGGCGGCGTTGCGGGCGGCGGCACGGGCATTGACGACCTCCACCCAGAGCTGGGCGAGGCGGTGCTTGAGCGCCTGGAAGGAGCCGACGGGCCGGTTGAACTGGTTCCGCTCCTTGGTGTACCGGACGGTCTCCGTCAGACACCATTCGGCGATGCCGAGCTGTTCCGAGGCGAGCAGCGCGGCACCGGCCCGCAGCCCGCGCCGTACGGCGGCGCCCGCGTCCCGCGTCAGCTCACGCGCGCGGGCCGCGTCGAAGGTGACCGCGGCGAGCGGACGGGTGAGGTCGAGGGAGGTCTGCGGGGTGACGGTGACACCGTCCTGCGCCGTGTCGACCGCGTACAGCCCACCGTCGGCGGGGACGAGCAGCACATCGGCGCCCGCCGCGTCCGCGATGCCGGTCAACTCCCCGTGCAGGGCGCCCGCTTCGTGCCGTACCCCCTCGACTGCGCCGGACGCGTCACCGGGGGCGACGGCGAGTCCGACCGCGAGGGCGCCCACCGTACGGCCGGCGGCGAGCGCCGCGAGCAGCTCGGTGGCCTCGGGGCCGGCGCAGCCGAGCAGCGTCTCCGTGGCGACGACGGCGCTCGTGAGGTACGGGACGGGCGCCACCGCACGGCCCAACTCCTCCAGGACGACGGCGACTTCGCGGTGCGTGGCGCCCTGGCCGCCCAGCTCCTCGGGTACGAGGAGGCCGGCCAGGCCCATGCCTTCGGTGAGCGCCTTCCACAGTTCACGGTCGTGCGGGGAGCCGTCCGCCGGGGATTCGATGCGCGCGAGGACGGTGGCGGCGTCGCAGCGGTCGGCGAGCAGGGCCCGCACGGCCGAGCGCAGCGCCTCTTCCTCGTCGGAGTAGAGCAGGTCGCGCTGCTCGCTCTGTGTCATCAACGGGCCAGGTCCTTCCAGGCGACGTCCTTGTCGGTGCGCGGCTCGGCGGGCAGGCCAAGGACGCGCTCGGCGACGATGTTCAGCAGGACCTCGCTGGTCCCGCCCTCGATGCTGTTGCCCTTGGAGCGCAGATAGCGGTAGCCCGCGTCGCGGCCGGTGAAGTCGACGAGCTCGGGCCTGCGCATCGTCCAGTCGTCGTACAACAGCCCCTCCTCGCCGAGGAGTTCGACCTCAAGGCCGCTGATCTCCTGGTTGAGGCGGGCGAACCCGAGCTTCATGCCGGAGCCCTCGGGGCCGGGGTGTCCGGCGACGAGCTGCTGGCGCAGCCGCTCGCCGGTGAGCCGGGCGACCTCCGCCTCGACCCAGAGCTTCAGCAGGCGCTGGTGGAGGTCGTGGGTGCGCAGGTCGGGCCGCTCGCGCCAGGTCTTGGTGACCGTGCCGATCATGCCGCCCTCGCGCGGGATGCGCATGCCGCCGATGGACACGCGCTCGTTCATGAGGGTGGTCTGGGCGACCTTCCAGCCGTCGCCGACCTCGCCGAGGCGGTGGGCGTCGGGGATGCGTACGTCGCTGAGGAACACCTCGTTGAACTCGGCCTCGCCGGTGATCTGGCGCAGCGGCCGCACCTCGACGCCGGGGTCGGTCATGTCGCACACGAAGTACGTGATGCCGCGGTGCTTGGGGGCGTCCGGGTCGGTGCGGGCGATGAGGATGGCCCAGCGGGCGCTGTGCGCGCTGGAGGTCCACACCTTCTGGCCGTTGACGATCCAGTCGCCGGTCGCCTCGTCGCGGACGGCGCGGGTGCCGAGCGCGGCGAGGTCGGAGCCGGCGCCGGGCTCGCTGAAGAGCTGGCACCACACCTCCTCGCCGGTCCACAGCGGGCGCAGGAAGCGGCGCTTCTGTTCGTCGGTGCCGAAGCCGAGGACGGTCGGCGCGGCCATGCCGAGGCCGATGCCGATGCGCCGCGGATCGTTGTCGGGGGCGCCCGCGGCCTCCAGTGCGGCGTCCACGACGGCCTGCAGGGAGCGCGGCGCGCCGAGGCCGCCGAGGCCCTCGGGGTAGTGGACCCAGGCGAGGCCGGCGTCGAAGCGGGCCTTGAGGAAGTCGGCGCGGTCCGTCGTGGCGGGCGGGTGCGCGGCGAGCAACTCCTCGGTGCGGGTGCGCAGTTCGGCTGCGTCGGTCATGCGGCACCTCCGTGCGGAAGGACTCCGTGCGAAAGGGCTCCGTGCGGGAGGACGACGACCCGGCCGGTCGTGACGCCGTCGGCGACGCGCTGCACGGCGGAGGCGGCGTCGGCCATCGGGACGCGCTCGCTCACCAGCGGCTTGATGGCGCCCTTGGCCGCGAGCGCGGACAGCTCCTCGTGACAGCGCAGGATCAGGCTCGGGTCCTTCGTCTTGTACAGGCCCCAGTGCAGGCCCACGATCGAGTAGTTCTTCACCAGGGCGTGGTTGAGCGCGGGCGAGGGGATGGCGCCGCTGGCGAAGCCGATGACGACGATGCGGCCCTCGAAGGCCACGCACTTGGCGGACTTGGTGTAGGCGTCGCCGCCCACCGGGTCGTAGATCACGTCGGCGCCGCGGCCGCCGGTGGCTTCCTTGACCGCGCCGATCACGTCGTCCGTACGCCGGTCGAGGACCAGGTCGCAGCCGAGCTCGCGGGCGACCGCGGCCTTGTCCGCGCCGCCGACGACGCCGATGACCTTGGCGCCCGCCGCCTTGCCGAGCTGGACCGCGGCGCTGCCGACGCCGCCGGCCGCGGCGTGCACCATCAGGGTCTCGCCCGCCTGGAGGTGCGCGCGGCGGTGCAGCGCGAACCAGCCGGTCTGGTAGCCGATGTGCAGCGCGGCGGCCTCGGCGTCGTCCAGCGCGTCCGGGGCGGGCAGCAGCGCGGCGGACTCCGCGACCGCGTACCCGGCGAGGCCGCCGTGCGGCAGCACCGGGTTGGCGATCACGCGCCGCCCGTCCTCGGTCTCGCCGCAGATCTCCAGGCCCGGCGTGAACGGCAGCGGCGGCCTCACCTGGTACTGGCCCCGGCAGAGCAGCGCGTCCGGGAAGTTGATGTTCGCGGCGCGCACCTTCAGCAGCACCTGCCCCTCGCCGAGCGCGGGGCGGTCCACCTCGGCGAGGCGCATCACCTCGCCCGGCTCGCCGTTCTCGTGCACTTGCCATGCCTGCATGCGGGGCCTCCACGGGGGCTGTCGTAGACCGGGCTCGTTGGCATACTAAGCGGTCGCTTGCCCGTAAGGGAACAGTCCCGGCCCTCCGCTCAGCCGGCGTCTCCCTTACGGGTCGGCCGTGCCCGTACGTGCATGCGCTCGCCCTGTGGACCGAAGAGGCTGATGAACTCCGCGCCCGTCTCGCTGGTGGCCCCGAACCAGTGCGGGACCCGGGTGTCGAACTCCGCCGCCTCGCCGGGTCCGAGCACCACGTCGTGGTCCCCGAGGATCAGGCGGAGCTTTCCCGAGAGCACGTACAGCCACTCGTAACCCTCATGGGTCTGCGGGTCCGGTGCCGCAGTCGCGCGGGCGGGCTCCACCACCTTGTACGCCTGGAGGCCGCCGGGCTGCCGGGTCAGCGGCAGCATGGTCCGGCCGTGCCGGACGATCGGCTTGGCCCGCACGCGCGGGTCGCCCACCGGCGGGGCACCGACCAGTTCGTCCAGCGGGACCTGGTGGGCGCGGGCGATCGGCAGGAGGAGTTCGAGACTGGGCCTGCGGTGGCCGGATTCCAGCCGGGACAGGGTGCTGACGGAGATGCCGGTGGCGGCGGAGAGGCCGGCGAGGGTGGCGCCGCGCTCTTTGCGGATGCGGCGCAGCCGGGGGCCGACCTCCGTGAGGACCTGATCCATCGACTCGGCTGCGGCCGTCTCGTCTTCTGTCATGCCCCCATGATGCAGGATTTTGCGGTTACGGCAAGGGAGCTTGTCGTAATCGCACGGTGGAGCGAGAGTCGGGAGACGTGAAAGGTCACCGCGACCGACAGACGGACGGACGGACGAGGAGAGGCGAAGAGCGATGAGCGAGACGAGGAACGAAGACGGCGCACTCCACGAGGGAGACACCGGCGGACAGGACCAGACATACGACGCGGTGGTCATCGGAGGCGGCGCGGCCGGTCTCAGCTCGGCGCTCGCGCTCGGCCGCTCCCGTCGGCGCGTCCTGGTGGTGGACTCCGGCGAGCCGCGCAACGCCCCCGCCGCCCATATGCAGGGCTACCTCTCGCGGGACGGCATGCCGCCGGCCGAGTTCCTCGCCGAGGGACGCCGGGAGCTGCGGCGGTACGGGGTGCGGCTGCTGAGCGGCGAGGTGTCGGAGGTGACGCCGGACGGCACGGGAGAGTTCGGGGTCACCCTGGCGGACGGCGGGACAGTGCACGCGCGGCGGGTCGTCGTGGCGACGGGCCTGAGGGACGAACTGCCCGACGTGCCGGGCCTCGCCGACCGCTGGGGCCGCGACGTGCTGCACTGCCCGTACTGCCACGGCTGGGAGGTGCGGGACCAGCCCTTCGGCGTGCTCGCCCCGGACCCGTTCGCCGGCCATCAGGCGCTGCTCGTCACCCAGTGGTCGAAGGACGTGACGCTGTTCCTGCACACCGTGCGCGAGCTCCCCGACGCGGAGTGGGAGCGTCTCGCGGCCGCCGGTGTGCGGGTCGTCGAGGGCGAGGTCGCGGGTCTGACGGTCGAGGACGACCGGCTGACGGGCGTACGCCTCGCCGACGGGCGGCACTTCGCCCGCTCGGTCCTCTTCGCCGCCCCGCGCCCGGTACCGCGCGGCGGCCTGCTGCCCGCGCTCGGCGCCGAGTTCCGGGAGACACCGTTCGGCCCCTTCCCTGCGGTCGACGAGACGGGCCGCACGAGCGTGCCGGGCATCTGGGCGGTCGGCAACGCGGCCCACCCCATGGGCCAGGTGATCAACGCAACGAGCGCGGGCTACCTCGCGGGCACGTCGATCAACGCGGACCTCGTCATGACGGACATCGAACGAACGGCAACAAGGCGCCGGGCAGGCGTCTTCACACCGGAAGCGGAGGCAGCGGTGACGGCGACGCGGGTGCGGGCGGGCACCCACGCACCCGTTCCGTCCCAGTAGGTGCAACGCCACCTCACGTCACCCCCTCCTCCTCCCCCTCCCCCTCACCGAAGGTGACGGCGCAGTGTTGTTCCACCGTGTTCGCGAAGGCGCGGGCCAAGGGGGACAGGGCGTCCCAGCGGCGTACCGCCCAGCCGGTCCACAGGGTCGGCAGGTCGGGGATCGGGACGAGGCGTAAGCCCGGGTGGGCCGGGCCGTGCCAGGCTGGGAGGTCGGGGACGATGGCGTGGCCGAGGCCCAGTTCGGCCAGGAGGATCGCGGTGTCCCAGTCGGCGACGCTGGTGTCGGACGTCGGCGCCGTGCCGGACGCGGCGAGCCAGGCGTCCAGGCGGGAGCGGGACGTGGCGTTCTCGGGCAGGGCGATCAGGCTGATGCCCGCCAAGTCCGCCGTGTCGACACGGGACTTGGCGGCCAGGGGGTCGTCCGCGGCGACGGCGAGGACCCACGGGAGCTCGACGACCGGCCGCTGCTCGATGCCGCGCACGGGCTCGCCCAGCGTGATCCAGGCGAGGTCGAGGCCGCCGGCGAGCAGCGCGTCGAAGCAACTGCGGCTGGAGTGGGTGGTCTGGAACTCCAGGCTGACGTTGGGGTGGTGACGCCGGAAGTCGACCACGGCACCGGACATGAAGTGGCGGACCGTGGTGGACCCGGTGGTGATGCGCACCGAACCCGCCTCGCCGTGCACCACTTCGCGCAGCCGGCGCAGCGCGTGGTCGATGTCACCGAGCCCGCCCGCCGCGGCGGTGTGCAGGAGCCGCCCCGCGGGCGTGGGCACGACACCGCGCGGGTGGCGCTCCAGGAGGGCGATGCCGGTCTCCCGTTCCAGGCGCTTGATGTGCTGACTCACCGCGGACTGGGTGCAGGTGAGTTCGCGTGCGACGGCGCTCAGACTGCCGGTGCGGCAGACGGCGACGAAGACGCGGAGGTCGTCGAGGGTCATGGGAAGTGAAACTACCGCCCAGGAGCAAAGCCCGAGCTTGGGAGTGGGCAAGGTAACCCGAGGATTGACTTGATGGTCGCCTCGGCGGGACGATCTCCTCGGGCCCAGGGCGGCAACCCGGCCGAGCCCCGGCAACCGGTCCGGACGGTGGCGGGGAGTGCGCCGGGTGCCGACCCTCCCCCTCGGCCGCGCCACGGTCCCACCCGTCGCGCCTCCAAAAGTTCGCAGCGCGCCGGGCCTGGAGGTTTCTCCCCGTACGAGGTATCGATGCGCGCATGGCGAACGATGAGGTCCTGCCCGGGTTGCCGCCGCCTCCCCCGCGGGGCGCGTCCGCGCTGCCGCCCGGCACGTACGACGGCACCGTCGTCCTGGTCACGGGCGGCGGGACGGGCCTCGGCAAGGCCATCGCGGCGGAGTTCGCGTGCCTCGGCGCCGACCTCGTGATCGCGAGCCGCCAGGAGGACCGGCTCCTGGCCGCGCGCGACGAACTGGCCGAGCTGGGCGGGCGCGTGACCACCGTGGTCTGCGACATCCGGGACGCCGACCGCGTCGCCGAGGCCTTCGACGCGGCGCAGACGGCGTACGGTCTGCCGGGAGTCCTGGTCAACAACGCGGCCGCCAACTTCCCCGTGCCCGCGGAGGACATGTCCCCGAACGCCTGGCGCGCGGTCGTCGACATCACCCTCACCGGCACGTTCCTGATGACGCGCGAGTTCGCCCGCCGCCACCTCGCGGCCGGCACCCCCGGCTCCGTGATCGATGTCGGCGCGTCGTACGCCTGGACGGGCGGCCCCGGCTTCGCGCACAGCGCGGCGGCCAAGGCCGGCGTGAAGAGCCTGGTGGAGACGCTCGCTGTGGAGTGGGGCCCGTA
This sequence comes from Streptomyces sp. NPDC041713, assembly GCF_055591085.1. Lineage (NCBI taxonomy): Bacteria > Bacillati > Actinomycetota > Actinomycetes > Kitasatosporales > Streptomycetaceae > Streptomyces > Streptomyces sp. NPDC041713. The sequence goes on along the minus strand of NZ_JBVIZY010000010.1, from coordinate 213,767 downwards.
CGGCATCCAGGTCAACGGCCTGGTGCCGGGCCTGATGCCGCACGACGACATGACCGCGGACATCCGCGGCAACCTCGACCGCGCCCGGGACCTGGCCGCCCGCCAGCCCGCCCTCCGCACCGGGCACCCCCGCGAACTGGGCTGGGCCGCCACCTTCTTGGCCTCGCCGTACGCCCGTTTCATCACCGGCCACACACTGGTTGTGGACGGCGCGAACTGGCAGCGCAGGGGGCTGGTGAGCCCGCCGGTGGTGCCGGTGCGGGAGCAGATGGGGAGGGGGCCGTACGAGGGGTGAGCCTCTCGCACCCGAGGGGCGCCGCCCTCTCTCGCCCCCGTGGAGCGCTGCCCCCTCGTGCCCACGGAGCTCTGCCCCTGGCCCCCGAGAAGCGCTGCCCCTTACGCGAGAGGGACTACCCCTTACGCCCGAGGGGGCCTCCCCCTCGCTCCAGTACGGCCGGCCCCCGCGAAGCCCTACTTCCCCTCGAACACCCCCGCCCGCCCCGCCCCCTTCGCGCCGTACCCCTCCCGCGCGTCCTCCGACGTGAGCGTGATCGCCGCGTTCATCGCGACGCGGTCGAGCGCCCCCGCCATCCCCGCGTCGGCGAACGCGTCGATGCCCCGCTTGATGCCCCGCACGGCGAGCGGCCCGTTCGCGGCGATCTCCGCCGCCAGCGCCCGGGAAACCGCCCCCAACTCGGCTCCGTGCACCACCTGTTGGAGCAGCCGCAGCCGCTCCGCCGTGGCGGCGTCGATGCGGCGCCCGGTGAGCGCGAGCAGCTTGGCCCAGCCCGCGCCCGCCTCCCGGGCGATGCGCAGATCGCCGCCCGCGTCCACGGCCACCCCCAGCGTCGCCTCGGGCAGCGCGAAGACCGCGTCGTCCGCCGCGATCCGCACGTCGGCCATGAGCGCGAGCTCGAAACCGAAGCCCAGGCAGTACCCCTGCACCGCCGCCACGACCGGCTGCGGAAGCTCCGCGAACGCCCGGAAGCGCTCGTGGACCCAGCGCATGCCCTCGTAGTAGTTGTGGGCGCGCTCCGCTCCCGAACGGCCCGTGATCGCGCCGCCCGGCGCGGTGATGTCGATGCCCGCGCAGAACGCCCGCCCCTCGGCGCGCAGCAGCACCACCCTGATGGAGTCGTCGAACCGGATCCGGTCGGCGAACAGGCCCAGTTGCCGCGTCGACTCCCAGCTCCACGCGTTGAGTTTGCCCGGGCGGCAGAGGGTGAGGACGCCGAGCCCGTCCTCGACGTCGAGGCGCAGCCGCGCCGTACCCTCCGGGATGTCCGTGCCGGTGGTGTCGATCATCCGCGCTCCCCTGCGCCTGATGCTTCTGATGGGGCGTCAGGTTACGGGCGCGGGGTCACCGACTGAAGACCTGGAACCCGACCGCGGGCTTCCCGCCGAAGCGCGGCGCGAGGGCCTGCGCGTTGCCCAGCAGGAACGTACGGCAGTACTTCTCGGGGTCCTCGTCCGTCAACACCTCGATGTAGGTGCGGTGTTCGAGGAGCGAGGCCACCGAGCGCTCCAGTCCGGCCGTGGCGTCCGCCGCGTGCGTGGGCGTCGCCGAACCGGCGACGGCGACCCACCGCACGCCGTTCCAGGGTTCGAGCCCCTGCTCCTCGATCAGCTCCGGGAAGATCCAGCGGTTGCCCGCGTCCGCCGCGGCGTCCAGCGTGGCCCGGCCCACCGCCACGTGGTCGGGGGTGTTCCAGGAGACACCGCCCCAGGTGTCGCGGAAGTTGAGCGTGATGACGAGCTCGGGGCGGTGCCTGCGGATCGCGGCGGCGATGTCACGGCGCAGCGCCGTGCCGTACTCGACGACGCCGTCCTTGTGGTCCAGGAACTCCACCGTCTCCACGCCGACGACGGCCGCGCTGGCCCGCTGCTCCCGCTCGCGCAGCGGACCACAGGTCACGGGGTCGATCGTGTCGATGCCCGCCTCGCCGCGGGTCGCCAGGAGATACGAGACCTCGCGGCCGCCGTCCGTCCAGCCGGCGATCGCCGCCGCGCACCCGTACTCCAGGTCGTCCGGGTGGGCGACGACGGCGAGCGCACGCTGCCAGTCCTCAGGCATGGGGGCGAGCTGGTCGGGGAGCGTGGCTGCTGTCTGCTCGGTCATGATGGGCAGCTTAACCCCGGGGTACGACAGCGAGTTGGGCACAACCCGCCGCGCCCGGCGAGTGCCGCACAAGACCGGTCCTGGCCCCCTCAAGAAGCCTCTCCAGGTGCCCCTCAGGAGGAGCCCCTCAGGCCTCGCCGCGTACCAGCGCGAGCATCCGGTCGAGGACGCGCGGCCCGCTCACGCGCAGGCCGTCGTGCTCGTACTCGTCGGTGACCCAGGTCCGCAGGCCCCGGATGGCGCGGGCGGTGCGCAGGGAGTGCTCCGTGTCGACGTACAGGTCGTCGTGGTAGATCGTCGCGGCCACCGGCACCTCGTTGGCGGCGAGGCGTTCGGTGTCGTACAGGCGCGGCCAGTCGGTACGCGCGGCGAGCAGCTCGGCGGTCTCGCGCAGCGGGCGCAGCGCCGGATCGCCGTCGAACATCCAGCGCTGCACGGCCTCGCCGGTGAACAGCACCGGGGCGTCGCCGGCCAGCGCCTTCTCCGCGTCGAACTGCGGGAACTCGGCGCGCATCCGCTCGGCCGACCAGGCGGTGGGCCGCTCGTCCTGGCCGTAGATCGACTCGTGCAGGACGGCGAAGAGCGGCACGCGCGCGTGCGAGAGGGCGGCCTGGACGTCCTCCCGGAAGGCGTCGGAGAGTGCGGGCCCGGACGCCGTCGTCACGAAGGCGTCCTCCAGGAGGTAGTGCAGGCGGTGGCTGCCGTCGCCGGAGCCGAGCAGCATGCCGAGGGACTGGAAGGCCGGGACGGTGAGCCGGTAGCCGTTGTCGAGGACCGGCTCGTGCTCGGCGATGTGGGCGGCGACGCGGCGGGCGCGCTCGACGTCCTGCGGGTAACGGGCGTAGTGGGCGGCGGACTTGCGCGCCATGCGCGGGTAGGCGGCGCGGTACACGTCGTCCGCGTGGCCGTCGAGGGCGGGCAGGCCGCCGGTGATGATGGCGGCGGCCAGGCCCTCGGGCGCGGCCGACAGATAGTGCGTGGCGCAGAAGCCGCCGAAGCTCTGTCCGAGGACGGTCCAGGGGGCGCCGCCCGTCACCTCGGGGCGGATCGCCTCGCAGTCGCGGACGATGGAGTCCGCGCGGAAGCGGGCGAGGTAGTCGGCCTGTTCGCGGGGGCCGCCGCGCAGCGGCAGGGTCTGCCGGGTGGCGGGCGTGGAGTTGCCGGTGCCGCGCTGGTCGAGGAGGAGGACGCGGAAGTCCCGCAGCGCGCGGCCGAGCCATGACTCCGTGCCGTGGAAGCGAGTGGCCGGGCAGCCGGGGCCGCCCTGCAGATAGACGAGCCAGGGCCGGTCGGCGCCGCCGCGGGAGGCCGACACCGCCTCACGGGCGAAGAGCTCGATGCGCTCCCCCGCCGGATCGTCGTGGTCGAGCGGCACGCTGAAGCGACGGTCGGTGAAGACGACTCCCGGCTGGCGGTACGTGACGGTCAAGGCTGCTCCTGGACGCTGCGTCGGACGGGACACGGACGAGGTTCGGATCGGTGAACGGATCTTCCGTCCCAGTCCAGCACACGCCCAGTCCAGCACACGCTCCGGGCCGGTCGTCCCCGGGACCGCCGAAGCTCCGGTCAGCGGGGCGCCAGGCTGGAGCGCCGGACCACCAGCTCGGGCACGAGCACCACACGCCGGTGCTCGTGCGCCTCGCCGGCGGCTCCCACGGTGTCCGGCCGTGTCCGGGTCTCCTCCAGGAGGAGCTCGGCGGCCATCGCCCCCATGGTGACGGCGGGCTGGCGCACCGAGGTGAGCGGTACGACCGCGGCGGCCGCGAACTCGATGTCGTCGTAGCCGACGATCGCCACGTCCTCGGGGACGCGCACCCCGGCCGCGTACATCGCCTGGAGGACACCGAGCGCGAGCAGGTCGTTGGCGCAGAAGACGGCCGTGGGCCGCTCGGTCAGGCCGAGGATGCGGGCGCCCGCGTCGCGCCCCGCGGCGACGTCGAGGCGCTCGGTGGGCAGCTCGCGCATCGCCGAGGAGTCCAGGCCCGCCTCGGCGAGGGCCTGGAGCGCGCCGACGCGGCGGTCCTTGACCTGGTTCAGGCCGGGCGGGCCGCTCACGTACGCGATGCTGCGGTGTCCCGCGTCGACGAGGTGGCGCACGGCGAGCGCGCCGCCCATGACATCGTCCACGGAGACCGAGCACTCGGTGGCGCTTCGGCGACCCGGTCGACGAGGACGAACGGGATGCCGTGCCGGCGGAAGGCGTCGATGTTCCGTCCGGTCGCGTCGGCGGGCGTCAGCAGCACGCCGCGCACCCGCTGCTCGGCGCAGAGCGCGAGGTAATCGGCCTCTTCGGCGGGGCTCTGGCCGCTGTTGCAGACCATGACGCGGTAGCCGGCCTCGCGGGCGGCCCGCTCGGCGCCGCGCGCGACGTCCACGGAGAACGGGTTGCCCATGTCGAGGACGAGCAGCGCCATGATGCGGCTGCGGCCCGCGCGCAGTTGGCGCGCCGATTCGCTGCGCACGTAGCCGAGCCGGTCGATGACCGCGCGCACCCGGTCCCGGGTCTCCTCCGAGACCGTGTCCGGGCGGTTGATCACGTTCGACACGGTGCCCACCGAAACCCCGGCGTGCTTCGCCACGTCCTTGATGCCGACCATGCGTTCCAGGTGCTCCATCCTGCTGTCCGGCCTCCCCGGGCCGTGCGGACCAGCGTACTGAGGCCGGGCGGGCCCGGGGGTCGCGGGCAGGCTTGCAGAACGGGCCTGCAGTACGCCCCTTTCAACACCCTGTACCAGTTGACCGCTGCCGCAGGGACCCCTCAACTACACGCCGCCCGGCACGCGTTGTTGATCCCGGACCTGATCGCGTACTGGCTGACCGGCACGCTCGGCACCGAGCTGACCAACGCCTCCACCACCCAACTCGTCGACCCCCGTACCAGGGCCTGGTCGCGCGGGGCGGCCGACCGGCTCGGCGTGGACGTCGGACTTTTCCCACCCTTACGACGGCCGGGCGACCCGGCCGGGTTGCTGCTGCCCCACGTCCTGGCGGACACAGGACTGTCCGGCCCGGTTCCGGTGACGGCGGTGGCCTCGCACGACACCGCGTCCGCCGTGGCCGCGGTGCCCGCGGCGGACGGTGCCGACTTCGCCTATCTGTGCACCGGCACCTGGTCCCTGGCCGGCGTCGAACTGGACGCGCCGGTGCTGACGGAGGAGAGCCGCGAGGCCAACTTCACCAACGAGTTGGGCGTCGACGGAACCGTCCGATATCTGCGCAACATCATGGGTCTCTGGCTCCTCCAGGAGTGTCTGCGCGCGTGGGGCGACCCGGACCTCGGGCCGCTGCTTGTCGCGGCCGGCGAGGTCGCGCCGCTGCGTTCGGTGGTGGACGCGGGCGCGCCGGAGTTCCTGGCGCCCGGCCGGATGCCGGAGCGCATAGCGCAGGCCTGCCGTGCGTCGGGGCAGCCGGTGCCCGCCACCCCGGCGGAAACGACCCGCTGTGTCCTGGACTCGCTGGCGCTCGCCCATCGGCGTGCCCTGGCGGACGCCCGACGCCTGACCGGACGGGCCATCGACGTCGTGCACCTGGTCGGCGGAGGCGCCCGCAACGCCCTGCTGTGCCAACTCACCGCGGACGCCTGCGGACTGCCGCTGCTCGCGGGCCCGGCGGAAGCGGCGGCGCTCGGCAACGTGCTGGTGCAGGCCCGCGCCCACGGCCTCCTCGGCAGCCGGGCCGAGGCCCGCGCCCTGGTGGCCCACGCCCTGCCCCCGGCGCGTTACGAGCCCCGCGGCGACACCACCCCCTGGCAGTCCGCCCAGGAACGGCTCGGCACGAGATGAGGGGGGCGGCACGCTACGAGAGCGGGGCGGCACGTGACAAGAGCGGCGCAACACCACGTGCGTGCCCGCGCCTCCCGCAACCCCGTACGCGCGCGTACGCTGCATCCATCCGATGATCGACAAGGAGGAACCCGCGATGCGAGTCGCCCTGTTCCTGACCTGTGTCAACGACACGCTCTACCCGGACACGGGCCGTGCGGTGGTGAAGCTGCTGACCAGACTGGGAGTTGACGTCGACTTCCCGATGGCGCAGACCTGCTGCGGGCAGGCGCACTACAACACCGGTTACCGGCATCAGGCGGAGCCGCTGGCCCGGCATTTCTCCGATGTATTCGGCTCGGACGCGTACGACGCCGTGGTGACGCCGTCCGGCTCGTGCGGGGCGATGGTGCGCGAGCTGTATCCGCGGATGGGCGAGCGGGCGCGGGCCGAGGGCCGCGGCGAGGACCTCGCGCGGACGCTCGCGCCAGTGGTGCCGAAGACGTACGAGCTCACGGAGTTCCTGGTGGACGTCCTCGGTGTCACCGACGTCGGCGCGTACTACCCGCACAAGGTCACCTACCACCCGACCTGTCACGGGCTGCGCGCGCTCGGTCTCGGCGACCGGCCCACCCGGCTGCTGCGGGCGGTGAAGGGTCTCGACCTGGTGGAGCTGCCGGGAGCCGAGGAGTGCTGTGGCTTCGGCGGCACCTTCGCGGTGAAGAACTCCGATGTCTCGGCCGCGATGGGCGCCGACAAGGCGCGCCACGCCGAGTCGACCGGAGCCGAGGTGCTCTGCGCGGCGGACAACTCCTGCCTGATGCACATCGGCGGCACGATGGCCCGGCTGCACACGGCGGTGCGCCCCGTGCACATCGCGGAGATCCTGGCGAGCACGGAGAGCGAACCCCTCCACGCGGACCCAGGCCCCGTACACGCTGGAGAGGAGGCCAGGTCATGAGCGGTGGCGCCTTCGTCGGCATGCCCGCCTTCCCGCAGGCCGCGCGCGAGGCGGTCGGCGACACGACCCTGCGGGCCAACCTCCGGCACGCCACGCACACCATCCGCGACAAGCGGGCCCGCGCCGTCGCCGAGCTGTCCGACTGGGACGGGCTGCGCGCGGCCGGCAAGGACATCAAGGACCACACCCTGCGCCATCTCGACCGCTATCTGGTGCAGCTGGAGGAGTCGGTCGTGCGGGCCGGCGGCACCGTGCACTGGGCGGCCGACGCCGACGAGGCGAACCGCGTCGTCGCGGAGTTGGTGAAGGCCACGGGCGAGACGGAGGTCGTCAAGGTCAAGTCGATGGCCACCCAGGAGATCGGCCTCAACGAAGCCCTGGAGGCCGAGGGCATCCGCGCCTACGAGACCGACCTCGCCGAGCTCATCGTGCAGCTCGGCAGGGACCGCCCCTCGCACATCCTGGTGCCGGCCATCCACCGCAACCGCGGCGAGATCCGCGACATCTTCGAGAAGGAGATGGGGAGTTGGGGCCGGCCGGCGCCGGCAGGGCTCTCCGACACTCCGGCCGAGCTCGCCGAGGCGGCCCGGCTGCACCTGCGGGAGAAGTTCCTGCGCGCCAAGGTCGGCGTCTCCGGGGCGAACTTCATGGTCGCCGAGACCGGCACGATGGTCGTCGTGGAGTCGGAGGGCAACGGCCGGATGTGCCTCACCCTCCCCGAGACGCTGATCTCCGTCGTCGGCATCGAGAAGGTCGTCCCGACCTGGCGCGACCTGGAAGTCTTCCTGCAGACCCTGCCCCGTTCCTCGACGGCCGAGCGCATGAACCCCTACACGTCCATGTGGACGGGTACGACGGACGCCAAGACGGCGGACGGTCCGAGCACCTTCCACCTGGTCCTGCTCGACAACGGCCGCACCGACACCCTCGCCGACGAGGTGGGGCGGCAGGCCCTGCGCTGCATCCGCTGCTCGGCGTGTCTCAATGTGTGCCCGGTGTACGAACGGGCGGGCGGGCATGCGTACGGCTCGGTCTATCCGGGCCCGATCGGCGCGATCCTCAGCCCTCAGCTGCGGGGCACCCAGAGCGAGATCGACGCCTCCCTGCCGTACGCGTCCTCGCTCTGCGGGGCCTGCTACGACGTGTGTCCCGTCACCATCGACATCCCCGAGGTCCTCGTTCATCTGCGGGAGCGCGTCGTGCAGGGCGGCGAGGCGACCCGTGACGGGAACAGGGTGACGCTGAAGCCCGCCAAGGGGCATGCGGCGGAGCGGGCGGCGATGCGGGCGGCGGGGCTGGCGTTCGCGCGGCCCGGTGCGCTGCGCGCGGGCCAGCGTCTCGCCTCGCGCACCCGCCGCTTCCATCCGCGCACCCTGCCGGGGCCCGGCCAGGCGTGGAGCGCGACCCGCGAGCTGCCGAAGGTGCCGGCGGAGCCGTTCCGCGACTGGTGGCAGCGGACGAACGGCGGCAAGGACGACCAGGAGGGCGGCAAGTGAGCAGCAGGGACCGGATCCTGGGCCGGGTGCGGCGGGCGCTCGCCGACGTGCCGGCCGGCGACCCCCCGTACGAGAGCGCGGTGGACCGCGGGTACGCGCGCGAGCACGGCGTCCGCAGCACCGAGGAGACCATCGATCTGCTCGCGGCGAACCTGGCGGACTACCGCGCGATCGTGCACCGCGCCACCCGCGAGGAGCTCCCGACGACACTCATGCGGCTGCTCGCGGAGAGCGGCGCCCAGACGGTGCTCGTGCCGCCGCGGCTGCCGCACGGCTGGATGGCCGAGGCGGATCCGGTGCTGGTCCACGACCGCGCCGCGCTCACGACCGAGCAGCTCGACCGGGTCGACGGCGTGGTCACCGGCTGCGCCGTGGCCATCGCCGAGACCGGCACGCTCGTGCTCGACGGCTCCCCCGACCAGGGGCGCCGCCGCATCACACTCGTCCCCGACCACCACATCTGTGTCGTACGCGTCCCCGACCAGGTCGTCTCCTCCGTGCCGCAGGCGCTCGAACGGCTGGACCCGGCCCGCCCGCTCACCTGGATCTCCGGCCCCTCCGCGACCAGCGACATCGAGCTGGACCGGGTCGAGGGGGTCCACGGGCCGCGCACCCTGGAGGTGGTGTTGATGAGCGGTGAGTGACGGGCGCGGCTAGCGTGAGGACATGATCCGGTTCGAGCAGGTGACCAAGCGCTACCCGGACGGCACGATGGCCGTGGACGACCTCTCCTTCGAGGTCGCCGAGGGCGAACTGGTCACGCTCGTCGGCCCCTCCGGCTGCGGCAAGACCACGACGATGATGATGGTGAACCGTCTCATCGAGCCGACGTCGGGCCGCATCTTCGTGAACGGCGAGAACATCGCCACCGTGGACCCGGTCAAGTTGCGCCGCCGCATCGGATACGTCATCCAGCAGGTCGGCCTCTTCCCGCACCGGACGATCCTCGACAACACGGCGACCGTGCCGGCCCTGATCGGCTGGAAGAAGGCGAAGGCCAGGGCGCGGGCGGCCGAGTTGCTCGACCTGGTGGGCCTGGACCCGAAGACGTTCGGTTCCCGCTATCCCGAGCAGCTCTCCGGCGGCCAGCGCCAGCGCGTCGGCGTGGCCAGGGCGCTGGCGGCGGACCCGCCGGTGCTCCTGATGGACGAGCCGTTCGGCGCGGTCGACCCGGTGGTGCGCGAGCAGCTGCAGGACGAGTTCCTGCGGATGCAGGCGGCGGTGCGCAAGACGGTGCTCCTGGTGACGCACGACATCGAGGAGGCCGTCCGGCTCGGCGACCGCATCGCGGTGTACGGGCAGGGGCGGATCGAGCAGTTCGACACGCCGGGCGCGGTGCTGGGGGCGCCCGAGACGCCGTACGTCGCGGAGTTCGTGGGCGCCGACCGGGGGCTGAAGCGGCTCTCCGTCACCGAGATCCAGTCGGACGACCTGGAAGCGCCGCCCATCGCCCGGCTCGACGAGCCCGCCGCGCAGGCCGCTGCCCGGATGCGCGAGGAGGAGGCGCGCTGGGCGGTCGTCCTGGACGCGGACGGCGATCTGCACGGCTGGGTCGGCGTCGACGAGGTGGCGCTGGCCGGCACGGGTGGCACGGTCGGCGACCTGGCCCACCGCATGAACTCCTGGGTGCCGGTCGGCGCCCCGCTCAAGCAGGCCTTCGGTGTGATGTTGCAGCACGACGCGGGGTGGGTCGCCGTTCTGGACGGCGCCCGCTTCCTCGGTGTCCTCACCCCGGCCAAGCTGCACGAGGCGCTACGGCGGTCGGTGGACGCGGATGCGCAGGGGGTCGCGCGGGATGAGGTGGAGTTCGACTCGGTTGCCGATGCGTAGGCGCTGGCGCTTGGCCTGAGCGGAGTGGGTGGGTGGGTGGGGGCGGGGGTGCTTTTCGTCTGCCTGCCGGTAGGGGCTGGTCGCGCAGTTCCCCGCGCCCCTTAGTGGCCCCTGGCGGGGCCTCCCGGGGCCCCGGGTCCTCCGGGCTACAAGAGGTCCTTCTTCTCCAGGTACGTTCTTGCTACGTCTTGGGGTAGGCGGCGCCAGCTGTCCACCTGTTCGTTCAGGGACGCCAGATCCTGCGTCGTCAGGACGGGGTTGAGGCGGCCCAGGGCTGCGGCCACGCCTTTGCTGCCTGCTCGGGAGCGGTTGACCACGGGGACGATGTAGTCGGCGTTCTGCAGGTGTTTGTCGTCCTTCAGGAGGACCAGGCCGAAGTCGTCGAGGGTCGCGTCCGTCGAGGTGGTGAGCACCATCTGGTCCTGGCCGCCCTGCACGGCCTTCTTGGCCTGGGTCGTGCCGACGCCCTTGGGGTCCACGCCGGTGATGTCGATCCCGTACACCTTCTTCAGACCTGGCGCGCAGTAGGGGCGCTTCACGCACTCGTCGCCCGCGGCGAGGCGCACCTTGAGTCCTGACTTTCCGAGGTCGCTGAGGGTCTTGAGCCGGTGCCGACGGGCGTAGGAGTTGGCGACGGCGAAGGCGTTCTGGTCGACGGCCTTGCCGGGGTCGAGGACGGTGAGGCCGCGTGGCGTGGCGAGGCGGCGCAGCGCCCGCATCGTCGCGTCGAGGTCGGGCGAGCCCGCGGGCTCCGCGTCGGCGCCGTTCTTCTTGGCGTTGAGCCAGTCCGCGAAGGTCGCCGCGTACTCGGGGACGACATCGATCTGACCGGACTCCAGTGCGGGCTCGTACAGCTCGCGGTTGGCGACGGAAAGGATCTTCGTGCTGTATCCGGCCTTGTTCAGGAGCAGCGCATACATCTGGGCGATCAGGTCGGACTCGGTGAACCCCGCGGAGCCGACGACCAGATGCTTGCTGTCGCCGGGCGGCGCGGTGACCTCGCCCTGGTCCTCCAGTGAGGGTCCGGTCGCGCAGCCCGAGATGAGGGCCGGGAGGAGGGCGAGGAGGGCGGCCGCCGCCGCGCCGGTGCGCCGCCTCATCCGGCGCTCCCGCGGCCGCGTGCCCAGGCGGGCCCGAACCGTTCGGCCACTTCGAAGACGCCCTCCACGAGCAGCGCGAACACGGCCACCAGGACGGCGCCGGCCACGACCTGCGGCGTGCTCGCCAGGTTGAAGCCCGCCGTGATGATCCGGCCGAGGCCACCGCCGCCCGCGAGCGCGGCGATGGTGGCGGTGGCGACGAGTTGCACAGCGGCGATGCGGACCCCGCTGAGCACCAGCGGGAGCGCCAGCGGCAGTTCGACCCGCCACAGCATCTGCCGTCCGGTCATCCCCATGCCACGCGCGGCCTGGACGACACTGCGGTCGACGCCGCGCATGCCCACGTACGCGTTGGTGAGCAGTGGCGGTACGGCGAACAGCACGAGCGCGACGACGGTCGGCCCCTCGCCCCACTTGCCCAGCGGGGTGAGGAGGAGCAGGACGAGGACGGCGAAGGTCGGTACCGCGCGCCCGACGTTGGAGATGTTCACGGCGAGCGCGCCGCCCTTGCCGAGGTGGCCGAGGACGAGCGCGACGGGCAGCGCGATGAGGCAGCTCAGGACCAGGCAGACGACGGTGAGGACGAGGTGCTGGGTGAGCCGGTGCCAGATGCCGTCGTCGCCGGCCCAGTGCGCGGAGTCGGTGAGCCACGCCCAGGCGTCGCCGAGTGTCTTCATGAGCGGGCCGCCTTCGTCGCCCGTTCCCAGGGGGTGAGGACGCGCTGCACGCCGAGCAACAGCAGGTCGGCGGCGACGGCGATGATGACGCACAGCACGGACGCGGTGAGGACCTGTGCCTTGAAGTAGGTGTTCATGCCCGTGTAGATGAGGTTGCCGAGCCCGCCGAAGCCGACGATCGCGCCGATGGTCACCAGGGAGACCGCGGAGACCGTGGCGATGCGCAGCCCGGCCATCGCGGCGGGCAGGGCGAGCGGCAGTTCGACCGTGAGCAGGAGGCGGATGGGGCCGTAGCCCATGCCGCGGGCGGCCTGCCGGGTGTCATCGGGGACGGCGCGCAGGCCGGCGAGGATGTTCCGTACGAGCAGGGTGAGCGAGTAGAGGACCAGGCCCGCGACGACGAGCGAGGCGGAGAGCCCGTACACCGGGAGCAGCAGCGAGAACATCGCGAGCGACGGGATGGTGTACAGGACGGTGGTGAGCGCGAGGACGGGGCCCGCGGCCCACCCCCAGCGGCGCGCCACCACGGCCAGCGGCACGGCGACGACCAGCGCGATCAGCACGGAGACCGCGGTCAGCTGCAGATGCTGGACGACCGCGTCGAGCAGGATCTGGCGGCGGGTGCTCAGATACTCACCGCAGATCCACTCGTTGCGCGCGAGGCAGTCGTCGGGGGGCGCGGTCACCTGTCCATTCAAGGCCGGGACGGCGGGGCACGGCGCGTTCTGATGGCCCGTACGGGTCCAGAGGGGCAGGGGGTAGGGGGCGCGTACGGGTTCGGGGGCAGGGGTCGCGTACGAGCTCGGGGGCAGGGGTCTCGTACGGTTCGGGAGCCCTCGGAGGCAGGAGGGCCTCGCGTCACCGTGACCCGCCGGGCCGTCAACTCCCCTTCGCTCGGCACCCATTCTCAACCCCGCCCCACCCGCACCGGGGTGACAGTCGGAGGGGCGACGCCGCATGATGGGTGTGTCATGAAGACTTCGGGAGCGGTGGCACCTCGTCCTCGACCACGCGGCGGCCACGGGGTGGCCGGGCGGTCGAGCGCTGCGGCGCGGGCGCCCGTGGCGCAGGCCACGGCGTTCTCCGTCATGGGCGCCCTCCTCGCCGTCGCCTCGTACCACTTCGTCCTCGGTCCGACGCCGTCATGGGACGTACGGGCGGTCGCCGCCGCGATCCTGTGCTGCGCGGCGCTGTCCCGCGGCGCCGCGGCCCGGAGCGACTTCACCGTCCCGAGCGACTCCACCGTCCGGAGCGACTCCGCTCTCCGGAGCGATTCCGCTCTCGGGGGTGATTCCGCTGTCCGGCCGCCCGGCCCTTCACCCGTGCCCCGGAGCGCGCGCAGGCAATGCGTGACCCTCGCCGGGCGGGCCGCAGCCCGACGGTGGACCCGCCGGGTGGTTCTCGCCGGTCGACCGATGACGCAGGCCCCCGCGCACCAACCCCCGGGCGGCCTTCGCCGCCTCCTCCGCCACGCCACGGGTCTCACCAGGCACGACGCAGCTCTCGGGAGCCACCGGGCACTCCGCCGGACGCGCGACGCCCTGGCCCGGATCCTGCACATGGTGCGCCTGCTGTGCGTCCTCCTCGCACGCGTCCTGCACCCGGCCCGCACACCACGCGCGGTACCGCTCCCCCGGCCGGTTCCGGCTCCGCGCTCCGGCCGACCGGCCCGCGCGATCTCCCCCTCCCTCCTCCTCGCGGGCGCCCTCGTACGGCGCGGCCCGCCGGCCCGTCCGCCGCTCACCGTCTGATCCGTGCCGCGGCGCGTGCCTGTGAGGCGCGTGCGTACGCCGGGTCATGTGGACGGGAGCGGCTCCGGCACGCCCGATTCCGCCTCTTCTCCAGCTGATTCCGGCGCGCCCCGAGCCGTGCCCACAGCGCCGCGCGGGGTGGTGCCAGGAGGGACCCCCATGTCCAAGACCGTCGTCATCATCGGCGCGGGCCCGTACGGCCTGTCCGCCGCCGCACACCTGCGGGCGCGCGGCCTGCCCGTCCGTGTCTTCGGCGCCCCCGTCGCGAACTGGTCCCGGCGCATGCCCGCCGGCATGCTGCTGCGGACCACGGCAGCCGCCTCGGCGCTCGCGACCCCGCGCGAGGGCTTCACGCTCCGCGACTACTGCCGCGAGGCGGGCGAGCGGTGGATCGACGCCGAGGACCAGGTGCCCGTCGGTCTGTTCATGCGGTACGGCGGGTGGTTCCGGGAGCGGTTGGTGCCGCGTGTCGAGGACGAGCGGGTGGCCGTGGTCGACCGGCTCGCGGACGGGTTCCGCGTCAAGCTGTCGTCGGGCGAGGTGGTGCGGGCGGGCGCCGTGGTCGTGGCCACCGGTCTCAGCGGCTTCGCCCATCTGCCGGCGCCGCTCGCGGCGGCGGCGTCCGGCGGGCCTTCGGCCCTCGGCCTCATCTCCCACAGCTCGCAGCAGACCGACCCGCGCAGTTTCGCCGGGCGCACGGTGACCGTCGTCGGAGCCGGGCAGTCCGCGTTGGAGAGCGCCGCGCTGCTGCACGAGGCGGGCGCCGACGTGCAAGTGCTGGCGCGCGGCGCGGGGGTCCGGTTCGAGGCGCCGCCGTCCGGCCGCCCGCACTGGCAGCCGGACACACCGGCGGGCCGTTCGTGGTCCCTGTACGGCCTCACCCGCCATCCGGCCGCGTTCCGGCGACTGCCCCCCGCCGCCCGGCTCCGGCTCGCCGAACGGACCTCGCGGCCGCGCGGGGCCTGGTGGCTCAAGGAGCGGTTCGAGGGCAGAGTCCCGGTTCTCACGGAGCAGCGGATCACGGCGGCGGAGACGTACGGGGGCGGGATCGCCCTGCGCACGGTGACGCAGGACGGGCGCACGCACACCGTGGAGTCCGAACACGTCCTGGCCGCCACCGGTTTCCGGGTCCAGCTGGAGGCCCTGGACTTCCTCTCCCCCGAACTCCGCGCCGACCTGATACGCATCGGCGGATTCCCTGTCCTGGACAAGGGGTTCTCCTCCAGCGTGCCGGGCCTGTACTTCACGGGTCCGTCGGCGGCCGCGTCCTTCGGCCCCGCGCTGCGCCTCGTGACCGGCACCCGGTTCGCGGGCCCCCGCCTCTCGAAATCGGTGGCGGCGTGCTGTGACGAGTGACCGTGCGGAAGCGGATTGGGCGGAATGGAGTGGCGCGCGGAGTACTTCATCCGCGTCGAGCTCGCGGCGCGGGAGGCCGGCCGGGGTGCCCTCGGCCCGGCGGCCGACCCTCGCTACGATGCGCTGCGATGAGACATACGCAGTGGACCGGAGCCGCTCGGCACGCCTGGTGCCGCGCCGTGTCGGCCGCCGCGTTCGTGTCGCTTGTCGCCGCGCTGTTGATGTGTCTCGGCGCCACGGCGTCCCATGAAGCCCGCACGAACGCGGGCGCGCTAGCGGGTGCGGGCACGGGCTCCGTCTACTCGGATTCGGTCTCGGACGCCGTCTGTACGGCGCCCCTCGACGACTCCGACTGCCCGCCCGCCGACCGGTGTTGCGCGTCCCTCACCCACGGCGTACGGGCCGCACCGAAGCCGGCCGGCGCGTCGCCGGTGGCCGGCACACCGTCGTACGCACCCCGTCCCCCGGCGCAGTCGGCGACGGGCCCGGCGTCCGAGCATCCCTCGGACCGCGGCTCTCCCGATCTCCACATGCTCCAGGTGCAGCGGATCTAGAGGATCCCGGCAGGGCGGCCCGTGTACGGGGGCCGGCCCTCGCCTCACGGCATCCACCGGACCGCAGGCACCGCCGCGCCCAGCGGCGGGGACAAGGAACACTCATGGCCAAGGCCAAGTCCCGCAAGACGACCGACAGATCGAGCAGCACATCGGCGAGCACATCGACCACCAACTCCCCCAAGGGGCCGGGCAACAGACCGAGCAAGAAGGCGGCCGCCGCTGAACGGCAGGCCCGGGTCGAAGCGATGCGCCGCGCCGAGCAGGCGCGCGAGCGACGGAACCGCGTTCTCACCGTCACGGCCGGCACGGTGATCGTCGCCACGCTCATCGGCTTCGGCGCGTACGCGATCGACAGCGCCAACGACAAGGAGGCGCAGAACTCCGCGGCCGCCAAGAAGCCCGTGCGGGGTGAGACGACATGGGACGCGAAGAAGCTGGGGCGCGACCACGTGGCCAAGAGCGTCGCCTACCCGATGACGCCACCGGTCGGCGGTGACCACCACCAGGCGTGGATGACCTGCGACGCCAGCGTCTACAAGCAGGAGATACCGAACGAGAACGCGGTGCACTCCCTCGAACACGGCGCGGTCTGGGTCACGTACAACGACAAGGCGCCCGACGCCGACGTCAAGAAGCTGGGTGCCAAGGTCGCCAAGACCTCGTACAGCCTGATGAGTCCGGTCGCGAAGCAGCGGAGTCCGCTCATGCTGTCCGCCTGGGGCCGCCAGCTGACCGTCGACAGCGCCGCGGATCCGCGGGTGGCGGAGTTCTTCAGCAAGTACGTGCAGGGGGCGCAGACGCCCGAGCCCGGGGCTGCCTGCACGGGAGGCGTCGACTCGGCGTGACCGCTGCCCGGGTCGGCCGACGCGCAGGGGGTGCCGTGCACCACCGCGCGCCGGCCGGTCCGGATCGGACTGACTGTCAGTGACTACCCATCAGACCACCGCCGGCTCTTGCATCTTGGGCGCCGGAGTGGACAGTCGCCCTGCCCGGTGCAGTCCGTACAGGGATGCCGAGCAGCCGAGGCCGAGGAGGAGCAGCGCGCACCAGGGAAGCGCCGGCATGCCCGCCTCCCGCGCCGCGTCGAGGGCGGCTCCCGTCAGCAGGTTGCCGACCGTGATGCCCACCCCGCAGATGGTGTTGTAGAGGCCGTAGTGGGTGGCGACGAGGCGGTCCCCCGACAGCCGGACGATGGTGTCCATCTCGAAGGGGTACGCGATCATCGTGCCCAGCGTGAGCAGCAGCGCCGCCAGCGTGGGCGGGACCGCGGCGTACAGCCACCGCCCCGCTCCCCCGCCGGGCTCCGGCACCGCGGTCGCCGCGAGCAGCGGTACGAAGGCGATCCCCATGCTCAACAGGCCCCAGGCGAGGGCCTGTCCCGGCGCCACCCGTTCCTTGCACCAGGCCGTCACGCGGGTCTGCCCGAGGATGGTGGCGAGTCCGGACACCGCGAAGAGCAGTGCCACCGCGACGGTACCGAACTCCCCGTCGCCGCCCACCCGTCGTACCTCCAGGGGCAGTGCCAGGTAGACCTGGAAGGTGAGGACGTACGAGCCGATCATCGCGGACGAGAAGAGCAGGAAGGCGCGGTTGCGTACGATGCCACGCCACTGGGCGAGGACGCCGGCGCCGGGACCGGCGGCTCCGACTCGCCCGACTCCCGCTCGGCCCGGCGCCCGGTCCACCGCGTCGTTCCCCCTGCGAGCAGGGAGCGCACGGATCTGCACCACGCTGAGCATCGCGAAGACGGCCGCGGAGGCGAGACAGGTCACCCGGAAGTCGACCCCGGTGAGCAGCATCCCCACCAAGGGGCCCAGCAGGATGCCGGCTTGGTAGAAGACGTTGAACAAGGCGAAGGCCTCGACGCGGCGCTCCCCCGCGTCGGCGGCGAGGTACGCCCGCACCGCCGGGTTGAACAGCGCCCCCGCGAAGCCGGTGGCCGCCGAGGCGACGAGCAGCGCAGGCACCGAGTCGACGAGCCCGAGCGTGGCGAAGCCGACGGTGCGCAGGACGCAGCCGGCGACGATCAGCGGTTTGTAGCCGAGCCGGTCGGCGAGGGTGCCGCCGACGAGGAACATGCCCTGCTGGCTGAAGTTCCGTACGCCGAGCACGAGTCCGACCAGCCAGCCGGCGAAACCGAGCGTGCCGGAGAGGTGCTGGGCGAGATACGGCATCAGCATGTAGAAGCCGAGGTTGATGGTGAACTGGTTGGCCAGGAGCAGTTGGACGCTCCTATCGTAGGAGCGGTACTGCGCGAGGGTGGTCTGGCTGACCCTCGCCGCCTTCATCGGCTTCATCGGATTCCGCCACCCTCCGCCAACGGGGCCGCACCGTTGGCCTGTTGCGGCCGCACGGGCGCCGGGTCGTGCACCGTGGCGCAACGCGTCCAGCGGGTGACCTCCCTTTCGTCCGGCCGGTCGAGTACGTCGGGTTCGAGGGCCGGGGTGTGACCCAGCAGACCGCGCTCGGCGCAGTACGCGTCGTCGTACACCGTCTCCAGGTAGCGCTGGGGGCCGTCGGGGAAGACCGCGACGATCCGCGCGTCCCGCGGGAGCGTCCGCGCGAGCCAGCCCGCCACCAGCGCGACCGCGCCGACACTCCAGCCCCCGGTCGCATGGTGGGATGTCGCCAACTGGCGGCAGGCCCATACGGATTCGGCGGGGGCGACCCAGTGGACCTCCCCGAAGTCGTCGTAGGCGACGTTGCGCGGGTAGATGCTGGATCCCAGACCGCGCATGATCCGGGGCCGGGCGGGTTGCCCGAAGATGGTCGAGCCGACGGTGTCCACGCCGACCAGGCGCAGTCCGGGGCAGAGCTGCCGCAGGACGCGGAAGATGCCCGCGGAGTGCCCGCCGGTGCCGACGCTGCAGACCAGGACGTCGATGTGGCCCAGCTGAGCGGCGAGTTCGAGGGCGAGGGGGGTGTACGCGGTGACGTTGTCGGGGTTGCCGTACTGGTCGGGGCACCATGCGTCCGGGTGCTCCGCGAGGAGTTCGGCGACGCGGTCACGGCGGGCCTGCTGCCAGCCGCGCACGGGGTGGGGCTCGGGAACCGTGTCGACACGCACGCCGTACGCGGTGAGCAGCCGGGTCATGGATGGTTCGAGGCCGGGGTCGGTGACGAGGGTGACCGGGTGCCCGTGGACGGTTCCGGCCAGGGCGAGACCGAGGCCGAGGGTGCCGCTGGTGGACTCGACGATGCGGCCTCCGGGCCGCAACGCGCCCCGGGCCCTGGCCCGTTCGACCATGTGGAGTCCGGCTCGGTCCTTGATGCCGCCGGGGTTGAACCCCTCCAGCTTGGCCCAGAAACCGCGGCCGGGCGGGGCGAAGGGCCGCGAGACGTGCAGGACGGGAGTGTTCCCGACGAGGGCGGGGAGGGTGGCGGTGGCGGGGTTGGGTTCGTACGCGATCGGGGGGTGACGGTGCACGTTTGGTTACTCGCTCTCGTTCAGCGGGTGTACGTGGGCGCGCCGGAGGTGGGCGCGTCGAGGAAAGGCGGGGCGGAATGTCCACGGGGCGAACGTCCCAGTACGACGAGCGGCCGGAGCCCGCCGTGAACGCACGACGAAAGGCGCCGACGGAGTGCGTCGGCGGAAGGCGCCGGCGGCAGTCGTCGTAAGTGGGACGTGGACCGGTTCGGAGAACCCCTCGGCCTAGATGCGCAGAATCGTGGAGTCGGCCGCGTGCGCTATCGGGACCACGAAGTCCCGGCCCGCGATCCGGTGGGCGGCGTGCGTCGAGGCCGGCGCGCCGGGCCGCCACCGTGAACCCAGCGGCGAGAGGCACGGCAGGTCCACGTCGGGCCCCTGCGGAGGCTGGCTCAGCGCGCACTCCTCGACGGTGTGCTGCTGACGGTGGTCATGACGCGACCCTCCGGGCGCCCCGACCGAAACGGGGGCATCGGCCGCCGCGCCGCCCGACGAGGCAACGCGTACCACCGCACCGGCCCCCGGCATGCCGACGCCGCCGAACACGGTGAGGTGACGACTCGTCGTCTCTGGGCTGGCCACATGCACGAACACCAGACCGAAGAGAAAGAGCCCCAGCCCCACCACCCGCCACAGCACCGCCACCGAGCGGTTCCGCCGGGCACCGGAGGGAGACCAGGCCGTCATCACGCCGCGATCCTAGCCCGCCCGACCGGCCCCGACCTGCCACGACCCGGCGACACGGGGCGCGCCTCCTCCGAGCCCGTTCAGCAGGCCCCCGCCCCAAGCCCACCGCCCGCCAGCGATCAGCCCTCAGCCTTCCCGCCGCGCCGCGCCGTCGCCGTCGCCGTCGCCGTCAGTGAGCCGAGCAGCGCGAGCGCCTCGCCGCTGGGGGAGCCCGGGTCCGCGTGGTGGACGACCAGCTCCTGCCCCGGGGCCGAGCGCACGTCGAAGGTCTGCATGGTCAGCGTCAGCGGGCCGACGTCGCGGTGCTCGAAGGACTTGCGTTCCAGCGCCTTGCCACGGGCGTCGTGGTGCTTCCACAGTTCGACGAACTCGGGGCTGGTGTCCAGGAGTTCGCCGAGGACCTGACGTATTCGAGGGTCGTTCGGCGCCGCGCCGAGGCCGAGCCGGAAGCCGGCCACGGAGTTGCGCGCGACGTCGTGCCAGTCGCGGTAGAAGGTGCGGGCCGCCGGGTCGGTGAAGACGACGTGCAGGAGGTTGTGCGAGTGGGTCCAGCCGTGGAAGAGCGCGTCGGCGATGGCGTTGGACGCCAGGACGTCGTACGCACGGTTGTAGACGATCGCCGGATTGTGCGGCCAGGCGTCCATGAGCGCCAGCAGGCTCGGCTCGACCCGGTCGGGCGCGGTCGCGGACCTGGCGCGGGGGCCGAGTCCCGCGAGCCGGAACAGATGGTGGCGGCCGTCCTCGTCCAGGCGCAGGGCCCCCGCCAGGGCGTCGAGCACCTGGGCGGAGGGCGTCCGTTCCCGGCCTTGCTCCAGACGTACGTAGTAGTCGGCACTGACCCCGGCCAGCAGGGCGACCTCCTCGCGCCGCAAGCCCGGCACCCGTCGGTGCCCGGTGACGGGAAGGTTCACGTCGGCCGGAGTGACGCGGGCGCGCCGGGCGCTGAGGTAGGCGCCGAGTTCGGTGCTTGGCATGGCGCCAGGGTAGGACGCGCCCCGGCCGCTCTGCCTGGGTGCGCTGCACCCAGGAGGACCTCACCTCTCCCCCCGCCGCCCCGGCCGGGCCAGCCTCGACGCATGACCACACACGGCGTCACCTCACACGACACGACCACACACGGCGTGACCTCACACGGCACGCCCGCTCAGGGCACGACCCCACACGGCCTGACCACGCAGCAACCCGCCCCCGTCGAGCCCGCCCCCTCCCGCAAGGTCGTCCTCGTCACCGGCGCGAGCAGCGGCATCGGTGAGGCCGTCGCCGCACACCTGGCGGCACAGGGACATGTGGTGGTGGCCGGGGCCCGGCGCACCGACCGGTTGGAGGCACTGGCCGCCCGCACCGCCGAGGCCGCCGGCCGCTCCGGCGGCCTTCTGGAGCCCGCACAACTGGACGTGACGGACCGCGCGGACACGGCGGCCTTCGTACGGGACGCCCACGACCGCCACGGCCGCGTCGACGTCCTCGTCAACAACGCCGGCGTCATGCCACTGTCCCGCCTCGACTCCCTCCTCGTCGACGAGTGGGACCGGATGATCGACGTGAACGTGCGCGGTCTGTTGCACGGCATCGCCGCCGCGCTGCCCGTGTTCACCGCGCAGGGCTCGGGACACTTCGTGACCGTCGCGAGCATCGGCGCCCACGAGGTGGTGCCCACGGGGTCCGTCTACTGCGCCACCAAGTACGCCGCCTGGGCGATCACGGAAGGCCTGCGCCAGGAGTCCGCCCCCTCGATCCGGGTCACGACCGTCTCGCCCGGCGTCGTCGACTCCGCGCTCGCCGACACCATCACCGACCCGGCCGCCGCCGAGGCCATGCGCGGCTACCGCGCCCATGCGATCAGCCCCGACGCGATCGCCTCCGCCGTCTCCTACGCCCTCGCGCAGCCGCCCGAGGTCGACGTCAACGAAATCGTCGTACGCCCCGCGCGCCAGCGCTGAACCCCACACGCACCCGGACTTTCACGCTCCTCACTCGACCATGTACCACTTGTGCCACTTGCCGCTGCCGAAGATCGAAACCCAAATGTGGCCCCCGGCCTTCACGCGGACGTACCGCCCGTTTCCGGTGCGTCCGATGTTCAGGGTGTCGTCGGCACGCCCATTGTTCGGCATTTCGACCCACCGTCCGGCATTCTTCCAGTCGTGCCAGATGGTGCGGTTGGGGGCGATGCCGAAGTATTCATCCGCCGTACCGTTGTTGTCCCAGTCGGCACGCAGCACATGGGAGCCACATTTGAACTTTCCGGTGTGACCCCAAGGCGACTTGAAGGTCCAGTAATTGGTGCACGCCAGGGCGTTGCCGTCCTCGCTCCCCCTGGCCTGAACCCCGCTTGCCGTCGGCCGCGTTCCGGTGTCCGTACCGGACGGTGCCGCATGGGCGACCTGGCCGGCGAGGAGCAGGCCGGCAACGGCCGACGCTCCTGTCGCCCACTTCAGCTGCATCATTGACTTCACCTGCAGACCCTTCTCTCGTCTCGATCGAGATACGTGGATTGCCACCCGGGGCAGCAATCGTGGTCAGTGGAGAAGCTAATGAGGCCTGCAATTCCGGGCATCCCGCGCACGGTTGGTCTCCGCGTAAACCTGG
The DNA here is from genome assembly GCF_055591085.1 of Streptomyces sp. NPDC041713. NCBI lineage: Bacteria > Bacillati > Actinomycetota > Actinomycetes > Kitasatosporales > Streptomycetaceae > Streptomyces > Streptomyces sp. NPDC041713. The sequence continues at coordinate 191,456 of NZ_JBVIZY010000010.1, read as the reverse complement.
GCGGTAGTCAGGTTTACCCCACTGATGCACTGGTTGGGGCGACGGCTCAAACCACCGGTTGACGCGCGCATGTGCCCAGCCCCCGTAGCGTCCTGCTCGACCACACAGCTCATCGACGCACAGGGGGAAACACATGCGCACCATCCCGAATGCAGGGCTCGCCGCAGCAGGCGTATCAGTTGCCGTGGGCCTGTTGCTGGCCGCTCAGCCGGCCAGCGCCGCTCCGACCGGAAACAACTCGGCAGCGAAGCAGCCGGTGTTCAGCACGATCCAGGTCGGAACGGCCGGACAGGCCGGACCGGCCGGGGTGACCGGAGCGCGGGACTGCAGGGTGACGTCGCCGTGGGGCCACGTCGGCTACCTCAAGTGCGGCTCCCACGCCCAGGCCGCCGACTGGGACGGCAACGGCACGGTCGACGAGGTGTTCGGCGTGACCGGCAACCGCCACATCTGGCACGACTGGAAGAACGCCGGCAAGTGGGTGGAGATGCCGAACTCAGGCCGTGCCGACGACACGTATGACTGGGGGTGGAGCCACAACGGCACCCGGCGGGCCATCGACGTCAAGGTCGGCAGTTCCCAGGTGTGGCGGTCGGAGTTCTACTCCAGCAAGTGGCACGCCTGGACCAGGGTCGCCTGACCAGCGGCGTCCGAGCGTCTGACGGCCGGGCCCGATCTTTGCGGCCGGGCCCGACCGTTGCCTGCCCTGGGGGGGGGGGGGGGGGGGGGGGGGGGGGGGGGGGGGGAGGGGCACCTCTCCCCCCCCCCCCCCCTCCGCGGAGGAAAAACCACCCCCCCCCCCCCCCCCCCCCCCCCCCCCCCCCCCCCCCCCCCCCCCCCCCCCCCCCCCCCCCCCCCCCCCCCCCCCCCCCCCCCCCCCCCCCCCCCCCCCCCCCCCCCCCCCCCCCCCCCACGCCCCTTTCCTCAGCCGACGGCCGGTCCGGGAAACGCGCCGATCCACGTCCGGTTCACGGTCTCAGACTGTTGTGGGAAGCGACATTTCGTGCCTTCTCCAAAGGGTCGGTACGTTCCCCGCATGGACTCGAACTTTTCGACGGCCGAGGAACTCATGGCCGCGCTGCGCGCCGGTGACGTGACCTCGGTAGAGCTGACCGACGAGGCGATCGCCCGTATCGAACGGGACGACAAAGAGATCAACTCCGTCTGCGTGCCGGACTTCGACCGGGCGCGGGATGCCGCGCACGCCGCCGACCGGGCGCGGGCCCGCGGCGAGGACCGGCTGTTGCTCGGCCTCCCGATGACGGTCAAGGAGTCGTACGACATCGCGGGGCTTCCCACCACGTGGGGCATGCCGCAGCACCGGGACCACGTGCCGGCCGAGGACGCGGTCCAGGTGTCGCGCGTCAAGGCCGCGGGCGCGGTGGTGCTCGGCAAGACCAACGTCCCGCTGGGGCTGCAGGACATCCAGAGCTTCAACGAGATCTACGGCACCACCAACAACCCCTGGGACCACGCTCGCACGTCGGGCGGATCCTCCGGCGGCTCCGCCGCAGCCCTCGCCGCCGGGTTCGGTGCGCTCTCCCTCGGCTCCGACCTCGCCGGATCGTTGCGCACCCCCGCCAGTTTCTGTGGCGTCTACTCCCACAAGCCGACGCTCGGACTGGCGGCGATCCGCGGCATGGTGCCGCCGGCCACGCCCACCCTGCCGCCCGAGCCGGACCTCGCCGTCGTCGGCCCGATGGCGCGCAGCGCACGCGACCTCTCGCTCCTGCTCGACGTCATGGCCGGACCGGACCCACTCACCCTCGGCCTCTCCCACACCGTGGCGCTGCCGCCCGCGCGCCACGAGCGGCTCGGCGACTTCAGGGTCCTGGTCCTCGACGACCACCCGCTGCTTCCCTCCGGGTCCGACGTGCGGGCGGGTGTGCGCAGGGTGGCCGACGGCCTCGTCGAGGGCGGCGCCCGAGTCGAGTGGCACAGCCCGCTCCTTCCCGACCTGACCGAAGCCGCGACGCTCTACATGCACCTGCTGTTCTCCGGCTCCACGGCTCGTTTCCCCTTGGACACGTACGAGCAACTGCGCGCGCACGTGAGTGAGTTGAGCCCCGACGACCGCAGTCTCAGCGCGGCGCGGCTGCGCGGCATGGTGTTCAGCCACCGCGACTGGATGGAGGCGAACGCCCTCCGCGAGGCCCACCGCCACGGTTGGCGACAGCTGTTCGCGGAGTTCGACGCGGTGGTGTGCCCCATCACGCCGACCCCCGCGTTCCCGCACGACCACGACCCCGATCTCCTGGGGCGCCGGATCGACATCGACGGTGCCGAGTTCCCGTACTTCGACCAACTGGCCTGGGCCGGGCTGGCGACCATGCCGGGCCTCCCCGCCACCGCGGTTCCGACGGGCCCGTCCCCGGCGGGTCTCCCGGTGGGAGTGCAGCTCATCGGCCCGATGCACGAGGACCGCACGCCGTTGCGGCTGGCCGAACTGCTGGAGCGGCAGATCGGCGGCTTCCAGGCTCCTCCTCGGTAGGAGCCCGGGGGGGCTCGGGGTGGGCGCCGTACGGGACGCTTCCGCCACCGTCACCGTCACCCGCCCCGCCGGTCCCCCGTCCGGGTCCCGCGGGCCGGGTACCAGGCGACCACCAGCGCACCGACCGCCACCACCAGGACGGCGAGCACCCGCATCGACGTGTCCAGGGCGGTGGTGAAGTCCGTGAGGACGGCGTGCCGCAGGCCCGGTGAGGTCAACCCCTGCTCCGCCAGGCGCTGTTCGGCGGCGGGGACGGTGGTCGGCACACCGGGGCCGCCCCGCAGCACCTCCGGGAGGCCCGCGGTGAACACCCCGGCCACCACGCTGCCACTGACCGCCACACCCAGCGCGCTGCCCAGCTCCCGGGCCAGGCTCTGCAGCCCCGAGCCCACCCCGGCCCGGTGCGGCGGCAGCGCGGACATCATGCCGTGCGACAGCAGCGGCGTGGCCAGGCCGCAGCCGGCCGCGGTGAGCGTCGCCCCGAGCGCGTACAAGGAGTACGGGGTGCTCGGCCCGACCAGCGACACCGTGCCCAGACCGGCCGCCAGCACCGCGAGACCCGCACCAAGGGTGATCCGCGGGCCGGTGCGCCGTTCGAGCGCGACCGCGCAACGCGGCGCGAGCAGCAGCGCTCCCGCCATCGGCAGCAGCCGCACCCCTGCCCCGAGCGGCGAGTAGCCCTTGGCGTACTGCAGATACTGCCCGTTGACGTAGAACAGGCCGAACATCCCGACGAACACAAGCGCCATGCCGACGGCACCCGCCCGCACCGCCGGGACCGTGAACAACCGCGGGTCCAGCATCGGGTGTTGACGCCGCAGCTCCCAGCAGACCCAGCCCGTCAGCAGCACCGCCGCCGCGCCGAACCCGCCCAGCACGCGCACGCTGCCCCAACCGGCCTGCGGCCCGGAGACGATGCCCGACAGGAGCGCGAGGAAGCCGGCCGTCAGCAGCCCCGCGGACACCGCCGACACCGGCCGGTCGAGCCGTGGCGGCGCCGGAGCGAACGCCACCACCAGCGCCAGTGCCACCAGCGACAACGGCACCACGCACCAGAACAGCGCGCGCCACGAACCGATTTGCAGCGCCGTGCCGCCACCGACATTGCCCAGCACGGCCGCCAGACCTGTCATCGACGCCCACGCCGCCACGAGTCGTGGCCGACGGTGCGCCGGGGCGCCGCCCACCATCAGCGCCAGCGTCGTCGGCAGCACCGCCGCAGCCCCTGCGCCGCTGACGATGCGGCCCGCGATCACCGTGCCGATCCCCGGCGCGACGGCGCAGAGCGCGCATCCGGCGGTGAACAGGCCCATGCCCGCGGCCAGTACGCGTTTGCGGCCGAGGCGGTCGGCGAGCGCGCCGCCCGGGATGAGCAGGCAGGCGAAGACCACCACGTAACCGTCGACCACCCACATCACCGACTCGGCCGAGGGCCGCAGCGGGCTGCGCGACAGGGCGGGGATGGCGAGGTTCACCGCGGAGACCATGCCGACCACCAGGGTGACGCACAGACACATCACGATGACCGTCAACCGGCTTGGGCCTTGGGCGAGTTGAGGGGTTTGGGGGTGCTGGGGGGTTTGGGGGTGCTGGGGGGCTTGTGGGCTTCGGTCCTCACGTACATGGTGCTCGCCAGTCGGCGACCCGTCCGTGGTCCTGGGCTCAGGTTTCACCGTTCACCTCCCATCCGTCGCGCGTACGAGTTCCGCGTGGAACGCCAGGCGGTCGCCGCGGATCCGTAGGAACTCCAGGTCCACCGGGCGCCCGTCGGGCATTCTGCTCAGCCGTTCCACTGTGAACAGCGCCGAGCCCGGCGGGATGTCGAGCAGCGCGCACGTGTGCGCATCACCGCCCACCGCGTGCACGGTGACGCTCGCCGAGCCGAGGGGCTCGCCCGTGGACTGCTCGATGAGCCCGAACAGGTCCCGGCCGGCCAAGTCCGCGGTCAGCAGCGGCTCCCCGATGTCCGCGGCCAGGTAGGTCAGGTCGAGGGACAGCGGTACGCCGTCCAGGAGCCGCAGCCGTTCGATGTAGACCACGCGCCCGCCCTCGGGGACACGCAGCTTGCGTGCCACCTCGCCGGGTGGCCGCACCACGTCCGCGACCCGCACCTGATTGACCACCGCACCGTGCGTGCCAAGCGTTTCGGCGAGGCCGGTCAGCCGCTCCAAGGTGTGTTCGTACGGCCGCCGCACGATCACCGTGCCCACGCCCTGACGCCTCTCGACCACGCCTTCGTCGCGCAGCACGCCCAGCGCCTCGCGGACGGTGTTGCGGGACACCGCGAAGTCGGCGATCAGCACCCGCTCGTCGGGCAGGACGTCCGAGTCGAACGCACCGGAAGCGATCTGCCGGCGCAGCACCTCGGCGACCTGCCGCGCCCGGTCCGCCCGCGTCCGCCTGCGTCCTTCCGAGGTCGGACTGTACGTACCGGGTGCGGCGGCCTGCCCCGCGCCGGCGAGCGGGAGTGCGGGGTCGGTGGGCGAGGTGTTCATGGGACCTCCGCTACACGTCGGGGCGGATACGAGTACGGGTGGCGGGTGTGGGACCGGGACCGGCGAGGCCTGACGGGGCGCCCTCGCGTACCCCTTTGCTCGGGGAGTCGAGCCGGAGGCGGCCACGCCCGCACTCCGCTTGCCGAACAGGTCCGGATGGACGGCAACGGGACCGACCGCCGCGTACCTCGTTCACCGCCCAGCCACGAACCGCCACGGCCCGTACGCCACCCGCAAACCTAAGGCGCCGACGTTTCCGGCACGTTACGCCACCTACCCTGACCTGCTACGACACCCCTGACGTGCGGTGCAGTGCGGGGCGCGGACGAGTTGCGCCACCCAGCGGTCCCGACGGGGCCGGTGCGGAGGGTCGGGTCACTGCCCTCCTCCCGAACCTCACCCTCCACTTCCGTCTGTCGAAACCCTTGTTCCGTCCTCCGGACTCGCTTAGGGTCAGCGCCCCCGGCTCGGCCGCCCCGCGCGGTCGAGCCTTCCCTGTGCGAACGCGAAGGAGCGTGCTGTGGTGCAGCAGGCGTGGCAGGTCGGGTCATCGGGCGAGGGTGACGGCGACGGCGGGCACGACGTCGACCGAGAGGTCGCGCACGCCGCGGACGCGGTGCGGGGCGTGCCGCCGGAGGCGGGCGGCGGGGCGCGTGGCGTGGGGCGCCGGCGTTTCGTCGTGGGGGCCGGGCTCGTCGGGACCGGCGGCCTGCTGGGCGCCGCCGGTGCCGGGGCCACGCCCGCTGCGGCGGCCACACCCACGGCCGCGGCGGGCCGCGACAGCCACGAGGACGACGACGCCTTTGGCCCCAAGGACTTCCACGCGAAGCGGCTGCTGCTCGTACCGGACGTGGTCCTGTTGCCCGAAGGGCCGGTCAGGGACCGCGCGGTGCTCGTCGAGGACGGCACCTTCCGGGCCGTCGGCCCGGTCCGCAAGCTCACCCAGGAACACCGGGACGCCCGCACGGTGCGGCTGAAGGGCCATCTGCTCATGCCGGGCTTCGTGGACGCCCACCACCATCTGACGCAGAGCTTCGGCAAGGCGCAGGCGTTCGGGCAGCCGTCGGAGATCTTCAAGACCGTGTGGGAGCCGCTGGAACACGCCCTGGACGAGGAGACCGCGCACCTTTCGGCGAAGCTCGCGGCCCTGGAGGCGTTGCGCGGCGGGTTCACGACCGCTGCCGACGCGGGTACGCGCGCGCCCGTCGACGTGGGCGTCATCGCCAAGGCCGCGGAGGAGGCCGGGCTGCGCTGTGTGTTGTCCAAGGTCGTCTCCGACGGCAAGGGCGGCAAGGAGCACCTGGAGCGCTTCCAGAGCTCCCGGCTGGTCCACCCCTCGTTGGCGATACCTGTCCCGGAGGACGCCACGGCGGAGGTGCTGAAGAAGACCGCCGACCTGTGCGCGGACGCCGACGCGGTCTTCCAGGTCCACGTCAACGAACACTTGGCCTCCGTCGAACGCTCGCTCAAGAGCGTGGGGCGCCGCCCGCTCTCCTACCTGCACCACGTCGGCGCCCTCAACGCGCACACGCTCGGCGCCCACGCCACCCTGCTCACGCCCGACGAGATGCGCATGCTCGCCGACACGGGCGCCGCGGTCAGCTACAACCCGGTGGCCAGCGCCTGGAAGGGCAACGCGGTCGCACACGCGCTGATGTGGCAGACCATGGGCATCCGCTTCGGCATGGGCACCGACGGCACCCGTGGCAACGGCTTCCGGCTGATCGACGCCGCGGAGAGCGCCCAGCGCCTGACCTACGGCCTGCTGTCCGGCGACTCCGTGTGCGGCGCCGGCCGCACCTGGGTCACCCACGCCACCGGCCTGAGCGCCGACGCCGTCGGGCTCGGCAAGGTGACGGGCGAGATCGCGGCGGGCAAGGCCGCGGACTTCCTGCTCGTCGACCTCCAGGTGCCCGAACTCACCCCGTCCTACGACCTGTCGTGGGAACTGGTCAGGCTGGCCGACCGCGACCAGATCACCGCGGTCTTCGTCGACGGCAAACTCCGGCTGTGGGAGGGCTGGCCCACGACCTGGGACGGACGCGCGCTGGTCCGCAAGGCGGCGGAGGTGGGACCGAAGGTCGTCCAACGCGCCCGCATCCAACGAGTGGACCCGGACCCGGACGGCACGACACGTCACGTATCGGCTTCTCATCGCCGCTCCTAGGGGCCGGTTTCTCCCCTGTGTCGAACCGATGCGCGGGGGCGAGTCCGGCGGTCAATGCCCCCGCGGGCGCCGGCCTTCCCGGCCGTGGTCTGCCCGGAGCAAGCCCCCGGACCGCTAGGCCGCCGTCCCTCCCGCGTTCCGGATCAGCCGTTGGAGCACTTTCACCGTGGTGACGTAGTCCGCGTCGTCGATGCCCGCGTGGAGGGCGGCCCGGATCGCGGGGGCGTTGCGGGCGAGGTCGACGCGGGCCCGTTCGCCCTCCTCTGTGAGCCACAGGCGGCCATCGGCGTCGCGGGCCAGCCAGCCGCGCTCCACCAGCACCGCCGCCTCAGCCGCCAGATCGTCCTCCGCCCGGATGTAGGAGGCCATGGCCGCCCGCAGTTCCGGCAGGGTCATCCCGGCGCCGTCGGGTGAGATGTCGTTCACCGACAAGTTCCGCAGCAGCCAGAACTGCGGCTGGGTGTAACCCTTTTCGGCCTGCTGGGCCCGGGTGTAGGCGATGAGCGCCTCATACGCGACGCCCGTCCAGTACGCGGCGGGCTGCCCGGCGAGCTCGGCGTCGGACATCTGCTGGTTCCTCATGTCATCCCCCTCATGGCACCGCGTCATCTGTCGCCGCATTTCGGTGCGGGTCCCGCACGCGGTGCAGATCATGCGGATACCGTAGAACCTCAAGTGCACTTGAGGGCAAGGCGATGACGTTCCGGACGCCTGCCCAAGGGGTTCACACATCTCAGTCGAGGAGCAGCGATGAGGAAGACGAAGACCATGCTCAAGTCGAAGTCCAAGACCAGGACCAAGCCCACGAGCCTCTCCGCACTGGTCGTGGCCGCCGCCGCCGCGGCCGCCGTGGTGGCGCCGGCCTCCGCCGCGCACGCGGCCGACGGGTACGACCGGTGCCCCACCGGCTACTACTGCATGTTCTCCGGCCTCGACGGGACCGGCGACATGATCAGGCTCCGGACGAGCACACCCGACCTCGCGGCGCTCGGTATGAACGACCGCGCCAAGTCGGACTGGAACCGGACGTCCTCGACCGTGTACCTCTGGTCCGACACGGGGTACAGCGGCTGCACGACCGTGACCTCGTCCGGCCCGTCCGGCAAGGGCAACTTCTTCCCCACGTACCGGGACTTCTTCAGCTCGGTGCAGTTCGACGGCCCGGGCGGCCCGAGCTGCGGCACGCCGCCCGGGGAGGACGGCTGAGCTCGGCGATGCCGAGGTGCGACGGCCGGATGCGCCGGCCGCGCCGCCCAGACGCCCTTTACCGTCCGGCCTCTAGCCTTCACCCTGTCGGCTCGCCCGTCCCGCCCCGCTCCCATAACCAGCAGCGCCTCACCAACATCCAGGTGGACGAAGGACGGGGCGGCAGCTCGTCGGCAATCAGGGCCTTCGAGGCGGCGCTTCACCTGGCCGGCGTGATCGCCTACCCCGTGACGGTGGAGCCGCAGATTCCGCTGTCGCGGCGGGAGACGGGATCGGTGGGCAAGCGCCGCGGCTAGGTCGCTTTAGGACCTACTCCTCGGCGCGGTTGGCTGCCAGCACACCCGGGCACCTGGAGATCAGTTCCGCCGAACTCAACAACCGTCCACGCGAAACGCTCGGCTGAAGAATTTCAGCCGAGCGTCTGGCCAAGCTTCTGGACCTCAACAGCTGGGCCCGCCGTGTAGTACCGACCCCTCGCATCTCCCGACGGCTACCAGAACGTCGGGTCGTTCGTCTTCCAGATCAACGCGAACGCCTGCTTCTTCAGATTCTTCGTCTTGTTCGAATGCTTCATCAGCGTGATCGTCGTACCCGACTTGTCGGACTGTGCCGACATCACTCGGCCGCCGGAACCGTAGGAGTAGATCCGCCTGTCATTCAGAAGCCACCACTGCGACTTCGACTTCTTGTTGCATGTGTACTGACGCACCGCCGCACCCGACTTCTTCGACTTCGGGTAGAGGCACTTGCCGGACTTCCGGTTCTGAATGGCATAGCGGGGCTGCTGCGCCGGCGAGCCACTGTTGAGCCACAGGACGTTCCATCGCTGTCCCTTGGACGTCTTGTTGCACTTGCGCAGCTTCAGTGTGGCCTTGTTCTTCTTCGAGTTGTCCAGCGAGAAGCACCGCCCGACCTTGCCGTACACCTTCGTCAGCCCCGTGTTTCTGTACGGGTCACCTGCCGCCTCAGCGGCCCCCGAAGGCACCGCCGCGCCTCCCAACACCACTACCGCGGCTCCGGACGCCACCACAACCTTCATCATCTGCTTCATCATGACCCCTCCCTCAGCGCCCTCTAAAGGCCGCGAATGTCGAACTTCTGATTTTCGCCAGCACCCGTCGACAACTTCGCAGTCGTCAAAAGGCTGCCCGGCTTCTCACCGACCGCTGTAATCACCAGCCCCGACCCCCGGTTGCTGAACCGACTGCCACTGATCGACCATTGCGCCGCCTTGCCCTCGGCGCACCGGTCCTGAACCACCCGGGCCCCGGGCTTGCCATCGAAAACTCGGAGGCACTGACCCGTACGGTCGTTGCGGATCTGGTACCAGTTCCGCCCGCCCGCACTGGTCTCAACGCGGGTGAGCGTGAACGTCTGGTTCCGCCGGCCGGGCTGTTCGCATGGGGCAAGCTTCAGCGGTGCCACATGCCTCTCGTCCGAGCCCAACGACCAGCACAGACCCGGCTCGCCCAGCACCCTTTCCAACTGGATCGACGCATACGGGTTCTTCTTCGTCCCGGCGGCGGCCGTGTCCGTGTCCGGCTCCTGAGCACCACCTGCACACCCGGCCACCAACCCGGCCGAGGCCACCGCCCACGCCACACCACGCACCACCGGCCGCACCACGCACCTCCAAATCGAACAACCCAACGGCCGGAGACACTATGCAGAAAGATCACCTCGCGGTATTGGCTTGCGGGGCAACGCACTTGAGGGCAATGGGTTCCCGCCCCGTACAGTGACCGCCATGTTCAAACGCCGTCTCGCGATCACCCTCACCCTGGGTGCCTCCGTCGGCGCCGCGATCCTGGCCTTCCAGGGCCTGGCAAGCGACGCCCCTGAACCGGCTCCCCACGCCGGTAGCGCATCCTGCCGTAGCGTCGCCGCTGCCTACCCCGAAAGCATCGGCACCCTCCGGCGTACCTCCGTCGACACCGCCGCCGCAGCAGCCACCTACGGCGAAGGAGCCCTCACCTTGCGCTGTGGGCTGCCAGCCCTGCTGCCCACCGAGGAGATGTGCGTGAGCATCGGAGGCGTCGACTGGGTCCTGAAGAACGAAGGCGAGGGCTCCGAGGAAAAGACGATCGTCACCTATGGCCGGTCCCCGGCTGCCGAAGCCGTCCTCAGCCCGGACGTCCCCACCGATGTCGCCCTGGTGGAGTTGTCCGCCGCAATGAAGAACCTGCCGAAGAACGACCGCCGGTGCATGGACTCGACCGCTCCTGCCCCCACCGCCGCCTCCGACCAGACGTAGGGCCCGTACCCGTAGAGGTACGGGCCCTACGTCTGGTGCGTCCGGTCGCTCCTGAACCTCACCGCGATCACTCGCTCCCATTCGGCGACCAACAGGGTTCGATCCTCTTAACCGGAATCCAGGGCAGCGAACAGGAATCCAGAAGCAGCCGGGTAGGCAGGGCCCTTGTTCTGACGGCGCAGCTTTCCTGCGTCGTCCATACGCCGCTCACCCCGATGGCGACGATTACCAGCGCGGAGGCGCACAGCCCCCCGGGATCGCCATCGTGTCGGCTTTCATGCCGCGTACGTCGGCGTCTTCGTCATCGTGGCGAGAATCGCTTGCCTCTACGGTCGCGTCTCTGCGTGTGCAAGAGGGATCGTCACACAGCACGTGGTGCAGGAGCACAGACAGGACCGCGGCATCGAGCCGGGAGGGCACCGACAGCTTGTCCAAGACTCTCGCCGTGTGCGCTTTGACCGTGCGCTCAGCGATTCGCAGTTCCTGGGCGAGTTCGCGATTGTTCATGCCTGTACCGAGGAGCAGGAGGACTTGACGCTCTCTGCGCGTGAGCCGTCCGAGCTCTACCGTCTCGGCGATCGGATCACGCCCCGGAACCCGGTACGGGCAACTGGCAGTCGATTTATTTGAGTTGGCCTCGAACACATATCCCCCATGAGAAGTGCGACTCGTCCGGCACGCCGGCGCAAGCCGCTAGCACGCACATCCGAAGGCGTACATCGCACGGAACAACCCGAACGACATGCGCCATCAACACTCAACAGAGTTAAGGCGGCCGGGTTGTTGTCGCATTCCGACAGGACAAGGTGACCTCCTGGTCAGATAGAACGGACCCCGTCGTACAAGAATTTGCAGGAACCGAGTTGGGCTGAATGGTTCTCGGCACTGCGGTCAATACCGCCAGGCTGGGTCGAAGCCGGAGCGGTCGGCGAAAATATAGCTAGCCACACAGTGCCACCAGAGCCACGTTGCGGGCGGCCACAAGGAACCCACCACTCGTCCTCGACGGCGGAGGAAGGACGTCCGGGTGAATCCTATGGAAACAGGCCTCCGGGCGGCGGAGGTGCTTTGCTCGGCTGAGCGTCAGCTGCTGTACATCCGTGGTCTTCCGTGGTGAAGCAGCATGAATCCCCCTAGGTAAGGCGCTGAGATGCGTCAACAATCACGGCGGCATGGTCCCGCGGGCCGAAAAGAGCCAGGCCGTCACTTCACTGCGAGCAGGCGGCCACCCAACTCATGTAGACAGCGCAACGCCTGGCCTCGTCATCGTCCGCAACGAGTCCGGTCGGCCGAGCGCCGTCAAACCCAGCTCAGCGGCCGGGACTTGAGACACCGCCGTACGATGGCGCAGGGCCGCGCCAGTGGGGAAGAGGCGCGAGCAGGGCTGGGGGCACAGCAGCATCTCCTTCATGAGGCAGCCGGGTGCTCGATCAGCAAGGCCGGCTCCTTGCTTCGTCGTTCGAAACGAACGACGCGGTGAAGGGAGCCGTTTCGCTGCGCGGGGCGTGATCGAACACACCGCTGAAGCGCCTCAGCAGTTTCAGATAGTGCCTGGTCATTGGTTGGCAGGTGTCTCAGGGCGAGACAGCGAGAGGCGCCCGGGCAGGAGTTGCGTCCGCATTCCACTGACGCGGGCGCGCCCGAGACTGCTCCTCCTCATCGTCCATCACCACCCCGTTGAGGAGCAGAAACGGACCGATGCATCGACACCCGCCTGATCGAGCCTGCTCGTTGAGCCAGGAGCCGGTTGGTCGTCCCGGCCCTGACTTCAAGTAGATCTTTGTGCACGCTCAGCCACCCTGTCAACAATTTGGAAGATCTTGAAGCGTGGTTAAGGTGCTTGTCACCTCGCAGCCCAACGCTCCTGACGTCGCGCCCGCTCCTGAATCGCCAACGTGTCGAGGACCGGAAGAACGTCCCGCAGAACATCGATCTCCCCACTGCTCCGTAGGGCGAGGCCGTCAGCCGCGAGCCGCTTGAGCGCCACCCTGGTCGCCAACTGCGGCAAGTCGACTTGGACCATACGTCGCAGGTGCACAGCAAGCGCCTCGCCCTCGGTCCTGTAACAGAAGCCGAGGGGGGCCCCGAAGAAGGTTTCAAGTCTGGACACCGTGGTGTGCCGTGGCGTCCGCCTGTCCTTGAACACGTTCCAGACGTTCTGCTTGTTGAGGCCGGTCTGCTCGGAAATCGCCGTGTACGTGTACTTCTTCCCCGTGTCTGGATCGAGTCTTGTGTCGCGAAGGAAGTTCGCGCGCGGGAAAAGCAGTTCCCTTCGGAACTTGTCCTGCTCCGCACCCTTCTCCGGCCCTTCCTCGGTGAGGGGGGCGCCATCGAGCAGGGACTGCACGCGCTCAGGAGCCATCCCTGTCGTGAGGGAGACGTGCTCGGGAGGCAGAAGCTGGTCCCTGCTCTTCTCCAACCAGCGGGCATAGGCATCGACGTCGGCCATAAGGCGGTCGATGGCGAACCTCAGGAGGTCCTGGCGGGGCATCCCTTCCCGGAACTTGTCCGCGCCGGTTTCAACCAGCAGGCGTTCGATGTCGCCGCCTCTCGGGGCGCCGTCTGTGTTCACCTGTAGGTCTCCAAGGTCCGCGGGGCATGGCGGCGTTCAGAGGAAAGCCACTCGCACGGGCCCCACCTGCGCGAATCCCGCTTGTGGACACCTTGGTGCGAAGGCGCAGAAAGATCACATCCCTGAGCGGGACCGCGCCTCCTGACCGGCCTGAACCAGCCACGGTGTGGCATCTCCAAATTGTTGACGTAACGGTTTCCTGCCTTCATATCCTGATTCTTCGCCTGTTGCCAACACCCTCACACCTTCCTCCGGCGCCCTGCGTGCCCTGTCCAGAGAGCGCCATGACGGCCGCTGAAGACATCTTTCAGGTCCTGTGGTCCGCGGAAGTGCCCGCGCCAATGCGGATGCCTAAGGCGGAGCCTGAAGCGGGGCGCGACGGTCGTGACGGCCTCGATCGTTACGAGCAGCTGCTCAGGACATCGACCGAGGCGACCCGTGGCAGGCGATCCTGATGGCCAAGGGCTGGCAGCGTTCCTGGGGATCACGAGGCGTCACCAGGGGCTCATGTGACGTCGGACGGCCGGCCTTCCCCTCGTCGGCAACTCCCATGCCCGGAGCCGGAATTCCTTGTGCCACTCCCCCGAACTTCGCACCACGCGTTGGCGGCCTCGGACGGCAAGAAAAGAAACAAGCCACACGGAGGCAGGCCTCGAAAGCACCCACGGCCTCACCGTCAGGCCGCCCCTCCATCTGTACAGTGAGCTGCGTCTGTGGGCCTGGCGGCGCAGGCGTCGGCGACTCTGGCCGGTGCGAACAGAGCCGGAGCCACCCAGCGGCGACGTTCACCGCGGCCTTGGACGTAGAGGGCCCGGTAGATCATTTCGTCACGGACCTGCCCGGGGGCTCCATCGCATCGTGAGGTAGTCCCGGATGAAGGCCAGCGGCTCGGTATTGTGGCCGCTCTCACCTTGGGCCGAGGGCTACGCCGTTCGGCACGGCGGTCAGCTGAGAAGGCTGGGGCACCCAGACTTGGCCGGGCTCGCCGGTTGCGTCGTGTCTCACGGTTAATGGTGAAGGAGCTGCGAACCAGCTCGGCAGCGATCTACCGGATGGAAGTCTTCACACCGCGGTTGGCTCTGGGGATGCAGTCGTGCTCCTGGACGAACCACGATGACTGAGGCGGCTCTTCTAACTCCACGCGGCACGGGCGTCTGCCCGGGCTCCTGGTAGATCGGAAAAGCCGCCTTAAAACCGCTGCCAGATACACAGTGGCGATACGCCACGTCTTGCCCGTAAGGCGCCGCGAGCTGAAAGCCTGGCCGCCAGTCCGGCAGTTGTATCTGCCTCGGGAGTGACCGCGGTTGTTGGCCGCCGCCCTGTAAGCAGGCGGCGGCCGCATCCGATGGGAGGGCGCCCTGCCCACCCGACACCGCGAGTGGAATGGCCCGCCGACCAGGACGTTCCGACCGGCCTCAGGATGTCCCGGCGCTCGACCCAAAGCCCGCACACCGGCCTGCCCGCAACAGAACCCGACCCAGAAGCTGGCGAAGCACTACTAAGGGTTGGCCAGACGCGGATGAGCGAGGGTGGCGGTAAGCATCGCGGCAGGGATCTGGAGGGTGAACAGGCCCGCGATGAGGAAGATAAAGCCCATGTCGACGGCGTCGGCGATTGCCCCGGAGACCGAGACGTACCAGGCGATGGTGAACAACAGCAGGCAGGCCGCATAAAGGCTGGAATCGACTGTGACGGCCTTCCAGCGGGGCGCGGTGGGGGTCACGCGCCGGGCGAAGGTGAGGGCGACGGTAGCCACGAGAGCGAAGCCCCACAGGCGGGCCCCGGCGAAGTCGCCGAGGTCAGATGCCTTGTTCCCTGAGGCGGTGAGCAGGAGGAGGCCCATGACGGCCTGGACGAGGAGCGAGACGGCTACGACCTTGGCCGCGTAGGCGGCGGAGCGGAGCCACGTGATGGTCATGGGCTTCCCCCTTCTGTACAGGGCCGGAGGGTCACCGGCCTTTCGTGATCAGTGTGTCACCAGGCCGACCAACGTGGTTGAGCTGGGGGCCAGTTGCACTAGTAGCCGCCGTTGCTGCCTATTCGGGAGGTCTCGCAGGCCGCCTTGAACAGGCACTTGATGTCACCCATCTTCGATTTGTGCACGGCGCGGCCGGAGTGCTTCCTGCCCTTGTAGCCGTAGATGTACAGCTCGTGGTCCGGCGCTTGCTTGTAGTTGCCTTCGGCGTAGTAGCTGCCGGAGCGGGACAAACGGAGATTGGCGTTGACGCCGATGCCTCCGCGCTTGCAGAACGGGTCCTTGGCCTCGACGCTGAAGCGCACGGAGCGGGTCTTGCCGTTGAACTTGGTCATGGTCTTGAACTTGATCTTCTTGGTGCTGGCCTTACGGGTATCGACCAGGCGGGAGTTGCTCTTCTTGTATACGCGGGTTTTGCCGGTCTTGGCCTTGTGGGTGACGTCCTTGTGCTTCCAGGAGACGTCCGCGAACAGTCCGGCGCGGTAGGTGGGACCGGAGACCTTCTTACTGAAGCCTCGGCTGTCACCCGCGTACTTGTAGCCGCCCGCGTACTTGCATCCGGAGATCCTCTTGGCCCAGCTCGGGACGTACGCCCACGTCTGACGGATGAAAGAACGCCAGGTGATCTTGGTGTGGGTGTACTTCTTCGCCTTGGCCTCGATGGACTTGGCGGTGACCGCCAAGCCGGCGGCGTCCTGGGCAGCCGGGATGGTGGTGTTCAATCCCCAGGACCCACCCTCTTTGCCATCGGCGGTGATCCGGTAGAACGGCTCGCTCCCGGGCGTCACGTGGGTGTCGCGGAAACTGTTGTCGCTGGTCGTGGCTACCGGCCGGTCGTCCTTATAAATGGTGTAGGAGCCGCCGAGGTCAGGCCAGGACAGGTCGGCGAACTCGGTGGTCGCCGCCCACCCGGCGCGTGCGTTCTTCTCCGGTGAGTCGGCCAGGGTCGCATCCGCCAGGACCGGCCCGACGCCCGGCACGGAAAGGATGCGGCTGGTGGAGGCGGCACCGTCGAGCGTGGAAAGGGTCCGCACTCCCGACAGAGCGCCGCTGCCCTTAGTTGCAGTCGTGAACTGACCCGTGTCTGCGTCGAGGGTGATCTGCGCGGCCGGCGAGGCAGCGGCAGGCGAGGCTGCGGCCGGGACCACTTGGGCAGCTCCGACGAGGATCGTCAGGGGGAGCGCCGCGGTGACCGCGTACCGCGCTGCTTTAATCGGGCGCATACAACTGTCTTCCTGTTCGAGTGGTCGATCTTGTGAAGGTACGCGCCCCGAACGGGGGTGCGGCATTGTCTGGTTGGGCTCTGCCCCGCAGTGCACCTTCGGGGTTCATCGGGCCTTGCGGGCGGTGGCGACCATGCTGTCGAGCATCTTCCGGGTGATCTCACCGGACGAGGAGGCGGCAACGCGGTGCTTCGCGTCGAGCACGATGGTGAAGGGAACGCCCGTAGCGCGCAGAATCCCCTTGGGGAAGGCGAGAGTGGCGCGACCTGCGCTGTCGTGGAGATTGGGGTAGTTGATGTTGTACCCCTGCGCGAAGGTCCGGCCGGCGCGGGCCGAGTTGTCTTCGTCAAGGCCCACCACCGCGACGCCGTTGTCCTTGTGTTTGTTGTGGTAGTCGACGAGCATCGGCGTCTCGATACGGCAGGGCCCGCACCAGGAAGCCCAGGCGTTGAGAACGACGATCTTGCCTTTGTAGTCGGCGAGGTCGAACGGCTTGCCGTCGATGGTGGTCCCAGTCATACGCGGCGCGGGCGGCCGGTGGGCAGCTTCGATGCTCATCGTGCCGTCTTTTTTGTTGAAATGCCGTCCGGGCTGGGTATCGGGCCTGTCGACCACGGTGACGGCCGTGATGCCGGCGGCAACGAGCGCGACAGTGCCGAGAAGAAGCACAAGGGAGCGGCGGGGGGTTTTCATCGAGCAAGTCCTTCGGGGCGTGCGGCGGTTGGTTGCCCCATGATCTCAGCGGCCTGGGGGCACCCGCGTCGGGGTGCCCCCAGGAGTCCGGCTATCCGACGCCGCCGAAGGCCTTGTGGCCCTTCTTCGGGTACTTCCAGGCGATGTAGTAGTCACCTGCGCTCATCTTCTTCCAGTCGGCCATCCACTCGACGTTCTTGGCCGTCTTGTTCTTCAGCCTCTGGATGACCGGGTCCTTCCCCTTGACCTTCTTGTAGAGGGTCGCGGTGAACTTGGTCCTCCCGTTGCCCTTGATGCCGAAGTGCAGGAAGTGCTTGCCCTTGGAGACGTGGTACGCCTTGGAGTGCTGGGAGCTCTTACCGTTGGTAGTCCACTGCTTGTGCCAGGTTCCGGCGGCGTACGAGGGGCCTGCGACGCCGAGGGTTACGCCTGTCGCGCACGCGACAGCGACGAGACCCTGGGCTATGCGGCGGTTGCGCATGACTTCTCCCGTTCATTGGTTCGAATCACCTGACCATAGGTCGGGCGAACGGGGGTGCGTCAGTGTCTAGTTGGGCGCTGCCCGAAGGGGCATACAGGGGGCCGCAGTGCCCTATTTTGCCCCATACGGGCGTCGAGTCGATGAGAGCCTGGAGCCCGGGCGGCAGATCCTTATCCGTCCAGGCTCGAAACGGCGTGAGCTCGAAGCAGCTGCCATGGAGGCACCGACCGAGCTGAGCAGATCACCTCACTGCGGACGTTCGTCCCAGCTCCGGGTGAAGGCCTACTGATGAGGCACGTCGGCTGTACGCGCCTGGTGTTGCCGCGGCGCCGTCCGACTCGAAGCGTTAGCTGTGATGCCACCGCTTGAAAGGACCGCTCTCCTCAACGTCCCAGCACGCATTGAGCACCCGCTCCGGGGGCGCGGCGACGGTTGTCACGATTTCGAGGTGCGGCACCGGACCATCCCACGGGCCTGGTTTGGGGGTGGGCTCACTTCATTTCGAGTGAACCGCCCCAGTTCAGATGGAGACTCCGGCCGAACCCCGGTGTCTGCGTCGGCGTGAACACGTGGATACCGGAATCGAGACACCTGATGCCCGCCCCAACTCCCGAAGTTGCCACGCACCTTTGGACACTGCCCACCCAGACGACGCCCCTCAGGGCATCACCCGAACGTCCAATACCGCACAACCGAACGAATTCCTACGGTGGTTCACGTTCGAGGTCACGCCAACAAGGAGCAACCGTGCGCATTCGTACCGCAACCGTAGCCACTATCGCCGCCCTCGCCGTCGCGGCCCCCACCGGCGTCGCCTTTGCAGACACTACCGCCAGCGGATCCCCCGCCACCTCCGCCGCGCAAAAGAAGCCCGCAAAACTCACGGTCAAGAGTTACATCAAGGCTCTCAAGGCCGACAAGACGCCGGCCGCCGCAAAGACTCTCAAGGCGTTCAAGAAGCTCGACGACGGCAAGAAGCAGTACGCCTTCGTCAAACTGCTCCAGAGTCGCGACATCTACAAGGCCGTTGCCGGCAGGTCTAAGGGCACCCTCAAGAACGGCACCCGTACCAGCACCAAGCAGCTCAACTCCCCTGCCGAGGTCACCCGCAGCACTGTGGTGTCAAAGAACGGCAAGTCCGGCCGGCGCGTCGTTACCTTCACGGTGACCGAGCGCATATACGACATCCCCGTAACCAGCGAGCGGATCACCGTCAGGTACACCCTCAAGGGCAAGAAGAAGATCATCAACCCGGCGGCTTCCACCAAGGTCACCAACACCAACAAGGCCATCGTCATCAAGGCCCCCAAGACCACCCCCGTCCGCGTCAAGGGCGCCAACGTCTCCGGACACTCCACGATCAAGGCCACCGGAACCGTCAAGTCGTTCGGCAAGGGTGTCACCAAGAAGGCCAACAGCCGAATCGGGCTGAGCTCCTACAGTGCCTCTATCGTCACCCGATAAACGGGCTCTCCTGCTCTATCAGTGGGGGATCTGACCTGCCCTGAGAGGAAGAGCCGCGTCGCCTCGATGTCGTCGAGTCGGGCATACGGCTCTCCATGACGACGAGGCTGGCCCGGGCGGAGCGGTCAGCTCGACCGCCGAGCGGCCCACGGCCGCCTGCCCCAGTCCGGGCCATGTCGGGCACCGAGTCGACGAGCATCGCGAACGCCTCGCGCTCCAGCGTCTGGTCGTCGACGGGCAGGACGCCGGTGGGCGGTTCATGTGCGGCCTCCCGAGGGCGCGGACGCGAGGGACACAGCACGGCGGACACCATGCAAGTCTTCCGACCTCAGCCCCGCGTCCAGGTTCCGCCGACAGTACGGGCCCGTTCCCGCACCCAGACGAGGCCATACCCGGAAAGCGTTGCCCGAAGGCTGCGCGCGCGTGCCGTACCGCGATGGTCAGCGCCTTCTGCACGATGCGGTAGGCGGTGCGCGCCCCTCGCGGGAGGTACCTGACAGTGCTCGACGTCCCGCCCGAGACTCAGCTCGACGCGGACCCTGGCCTCGCCGGCCCCCTCGTCCTCCGTACCCAACCTGAGCACCTCAAGGTGGCGAGCAGTTCGCCTCGGGTGGTGCGGCCGGTCTCGGCGATGTCGTGGAGCGCCTTGGCGATGGCCCCGGTTCAAGCGACCAGGACGCGCGCGGCGATGGAATCTCGACGCCGACCAGTGTGATGCTGTCGGCTTCGGTGCCGCGCTTGTACTCGACGATCACGGGCGTGCCGTTCTCGTCGGAGACCCAGCGAGTCGGTCCGTTCGCCGTCACCGCAGTTGATGACCTACTCGCTCGCCAGGAATCGCACACCCGGCATCGTCTCCATGCGCCGCCTTTCGTGGGCCCGACCGGGGCACATGCGCGCCGCATTGCTCGCACTGTTCTTGTTCGTGCCGCTAAGCCGGATCGGTTCCCAGTGTCTGGCGTGCTCCGATGACCAGGGCGTCCCATGCTTCTGTGTACCGGTCCCCGGCCTCGATGACGATGAGGGTCTGGTCCTCTTCGGGGAGGTAGGCGAGCAGATGGCGCTGCTCGGAGGTCAGTTCGCGAACATCTTCCAATGTCCTCGTGGCTTCGGTACGCCAGCGCGCGAGGTCCTCGTGTGTCGTGTCATCGACCGGTTGAGGCGCAGAGGGCGTCGTCACGGCGAGGTGTGCCCGACCGGCTGGTGAGTCGTGACCGCGTGTGGCTGCGAGGTCGCGCAACACCGCATGTGCACGGATGAGGTCTCTGCCCCTGATGGATTGCTCGACGTGAAAGAACGTTCTGGCCTTGAGGTCGGAGACAAGGGGGCGCAACTCAGCGGGTGCGCAGAGTTCGGCCTGGGCATGGGCGTAGAGGAGGGCCTGCCGCCCCTCCTCGGCCTCCGCTTCAAGGGCCGGTCCGTCCACGGTGATCAGACTTCCAGCGACACGGAGGTTCGCGCTCGATGCGTAGAGGCGGTTCGCGCTTTCGTGGAGGGCCGCGGTTGCACGGAGGTATTCTGCGAGGATCGCCCAACGACGTTCGACCATAGCCTGACGCGCCGCGGCGGTGGCGGTGGTGGCGGCTGCGTCACGTGCAGCTTGGGCCTGGTCGTGTCCACCGCGAGCTTGGATGCGGGCGCCGAGGACCGTGCCGGCGAAGGTTCCGGCGATGGTGCCGCCCACACCGATCGCACTAATTACCGCGGCCGCTATGTCGTTGTCCACTCACTCAACCTCTCACGTGCACGGGCAAGTTGCCGTCCTTCCAGGACCGGTGTGCGAATCGCGGCCGAAGCCCTGAAGAACTCCAGGCTCGGACAAGGCGGCCTCCCCAGCCCGGAATCTCCTCGAGTTCCCGCTCCAGGTAGAACCGGGGACTGCCAACGGCACCGCACTGATCTGCAACGATCGCGGCGAGCACCTCCGCCCAGTACAGGTCACGTCTTTGCTGCGCGCACCGCGGCGGCTCGGGTGACCGGAGCATCGCGCTGACCTTCCACGACGGCGTACCTGAACGCCGTACCGGCCGATCCCGCACACCGAGAGTGTCTGCGCCCCGGCCTGGGCGTCTTCCGCGACGCCCTCCACCTCGCCTACGCCGATGCCGCCCAACGCATCTTGGTCACCACCAGCCGGGACGGCCGAAGCCGGCGCCCTCCACCTGCTACACGGCGCGGCCTCAAGGTCGGGACCATCCACTGGAGCCGCTGTGGACAAGCCGGCTGGACCGCCCGCGGCTCACCGCCGAGACACCGTACGCGCAGCAACATCGGTCTCACTGCCTTCGACGGCAAACTGTGTCAGCAGGCGCCGATGCAGTCCCCGCGGAAGACTTCCCTGCCGTCGACCGTGCCGACGGCCGTGGCGCCGGTGATCTTGGGTTTGTCGCCGCTGGTGACCTTCGCGCCCTTGCCCAGCGTCGCGGTCATCTCCGCCGGGCGGCCGTCCTCAGTGGTACCCGTGCACCGCACGCGCATCTCGTCACTGCCGTCTCCCTGACTCGTGCATTTCAGATCACCGCGCAGAGGGTGGTCATGAGCACGGAAGGCGATCTTCCCGGCCTGAGACGCGCCGGTGCGGGCCACGCTGCCGCCGACGAGGTCCTCGGCCCCGCAGCCGGCCACGCCAACGCATGTGCCGAGGGCGACGAGGACGGTCAGGACTGTGCCGCGTACCGGGACATGGTGCTGATCCATTCCCTCCCCCTCAGCCCCATGGCGCCCGCGTGCAGCCGCAGGCCGACCGAATGGAGGTTCGGCAGGACCGTGGCGGTTCGAGGAGCGCGGTACCGTCGCCATGGCTGCCGTGTTCGCTTGTGCCAGTTTCAAACGGATGGGCGCGTGCGGTAGGAAGGCATTCGTGACCGAACCGCCTCAGACCGCCACCCAGTACGCGTTCATCGCCCTGGCCCCACCCGACGACGCGAAGCACGAGCTGGCGCAGGTGCTGAGCCCGGCCTACGCCGCCTGTCCCGACCTGCGGTGGAACCGCATCGAGGACTGGCACATCACCCTCGCCTTCCTGGGCGAGCTGCCCGTGCGGACCGTGCGGGGGCTTCGTTCACCCCTCGCCGACCTGGCGGCTGCCCGCCCCTCATTCGAATTGGCATTGTCCGGTGGCGGACACTTCGACGAGCGAGTGCTGTGGAGCGGCATCGAGGGTGATCTCGACCCACTGCACGAGCTGGCCGAAGCGGTACGGGCGCGGCTCAGGGAGTGTGATGTCGCCTTCGTCGAACGTCCGTTGCGCCCCCACCTCACGCTGGCCCGTTCTCGCCGCTACGACAACGCGTCCGTCAAGGCGGCGGCCGCCTGCCTCGACGGGTTCAGCGGGCGCACTTGGCAGACCGCGCGCCTTCACTTGGTCGGCAGCACCGTGCGAGGTCACTCTGGCCCGCGGCGCTACCAGGACATCGACGCATGGCCCCTGCATGATGTCGCCTCAACGGCCCTCGTGCGTGACCTTCGCCGCCGCAAGGTCGATACTGCCGACAGCACCACTCCAGCCGCGCCCCGGTCGAGCCGACGACCCGCCTGACGGTCGTCGGCAAAGTCGGCGGCGGGTCGGCGTCAGTACCGCCGAAGCCGTTTCGCAGCGCCGCGCACCGCCCACACCACACACCGGCCCCACCCACCCCGACCAGGAAAAGCGCCGATGAAGGGCCTGTCTGCCCACCTTCCCAGGAGACACCCATGAGGATGCTGATCAATGTCGCCGAGACCGTCGTCGCCGACGCGTTGCGCGGGATGGCCGCCGCTCACCCCGAGCTGACGATCGACGTCGAGAACCGTGTGATCGTACGCAGGGACGCCCCCGTCGCCGGGAAGGTCGCCCTCGTCTCCGGTGGCGGGTCCGGGCACGAGCCGTTGCACGGCGGGTTCGTGGGGCCGGGGATGCTGTCGGCCGCCTGTCCCGGCGAGGTGTTCACCTCGCCCGTACCCGACCAGATGGTCCGCGCGGCCGCCGCCGTGGACAGCGGCGCGGGCGTGCTGTTCATCGTGAAGAACTACACGGGCGACGTGCTCAACTTCGACATGGCCGCGGAGCTCGCCGAGGACGAGGGCATCCAGGTGGCCAAGGTGCTCGTCAACGACGACGTGGCGGTCACCGACAGCCTCTACACCGCCGGGCGGCGCGGCACCGGGGCCACCCTCTTCGTCGAGAAGATCGCGGGCGCCGCCGCCGACGCGGGCATGCCCCTGGAGCGGGTGGAGGCCATCGCGCGGCGGGTCAACGAGAACGCGCGCAGCTTCGGCGTCGCGCTCAGCGCCTGCAGCACGCCCGCCAAGGGCAGTCCCACCTTCGAACTGCCGCCCGGCGAGCTCGAGTTGGGTGTCGGTATCCACGGGGAGCCGGGGCGTGAGCGGCGGCCCATGATGACCTCGCGCGAGATCGCCGATTTCGCGGTCAACGCCGTACTGGAGGATCTCGACCCGCGCAATCCCGTCCTGCTGCTCGTCAACGGCATGGGGACCACTCCCCTGCTCGAACTGTACGGATTCAATGCCGAGGTCCAGCGCGTCCTCCTCGAACGCGGCGTACCCGTCGCCCGCACCCTCGTCGGCAACTACGTGACCTCACTGGACATGGCCGGCGCCTCCGTGACGCTCTGTCAGGTCGACGAGGAGCTGCTCAGGTTGTGGGACGCGCCGGTCCGCACGCCCGGGCTTCGCTGGGGAGTCTGAGCGCCCTTCCGTATCACCGCGGCCGTCTGTTCCTGAGCGCAGGCGCCCCGCACCCACCCCAACGCAAGGAGACCCCCGTGCTCGACGCCGACTTCTTCCGCCGCTGGCTGGTGGGCATCGCCGCCGCCGTCGACCGCGAGGCGGACCGGCTCACGGAGCTGGACTCGCCCATCGGCGACGCCGACCACGGCAGCAATCTGCGGCGCGGGTTCACCGCCGTCGTGGCCGCCCTGGAGAAGGAGGCGCCGGACACGCCGGGTGCCGTACTCATGCTCGCGGGGCGGCAGTTGATCTCTACGGTGGGCGGGGCGTCGGGGCCGCTCTACGGTACGTTGCTGCGCCGCACCGGCAAGGCGCTGGGCGATGCGGCCGAGGTGAGCGAGGCGGAGTTCGCCGATGCGCTGCGGGCCGGCGTCGACGCGGTGGCCGGGCTCGGTGGCGCCGCGCCCGGGGACAAGACGATGCTGGACGCGCTCGTCCCCGCGCTCGATGCGCTCGGCGAGTCCTTCGACGCGGCACGGGAGGCCGCGCTGCACGGCGCCCTGGCCACGACGCCGCTGCAGGCGCGCAAGGGGCGTGCGAGCTATCTGGGCGAGCGCAGCATCGGTCACCAGGACCCGGGCGCGACGTCGGCCGCGTTGCTCTTCGAGGCGCTCGCCGAGACCGGGACCGCGGAGGGCGCCGACGGGCCGGAGGGCGGCCGTGGCTGACGCCCCGTTGGTCGGCATCGTCCTCGTCTCGCACAGCGGCCCCGTCGCCGAGGCGGTCGCCGCGCTCGCCACGGGCCTCGCGGGCGGCGGCACGACCGCGCCCGTGGCGGCGGCCGGCGGGACGGACGACGGCGGCCTCGGCACGAGCGCGGGGCTCATCTCGGCGGCGGCCAAGCGGGTCGACCGGGGTGCCGGCGTCGTCCTCCTGGTCGACCTCGGCAGCGCCGTCCTCACCGTGAAGGCACTGCTCGCCGAGGGCGACGAACTCCCGGACGGAGCACGCCTGCTGGACGCGCCGTTCGTGGAGGGCGCGGTGGCGGCGGTGGTGACCGCGTCGGCCGGCGCCGACCTCGCCGCGGTCGCGGCGGCGGCCACGGAGGCGTACACCTACCGGAAGGTCTGACCCGGGGTTCCGCGACTGCCTCACCCACGCGACGGCAGGCCCTGATCCCCCCGTACGAACTGCCGGGCCAGCGCCTCGCCCCGGTCGACCGCGGCCCGGTGGCTCTCGATCGGGACGGCCCGGGAACCTTTGAAGAAGATGTACGTGACGTCGGCGGCCGTACCGCCCGACCGCGGGTCGGGACGGATGCCGAGCGCCTGGGCCGTCGCGTACGACGCCTCGCCGATGAGGTCGACCGGGCCGGTGTCGCCGACGACGGCGTACTGGACCTTGTCGCCGTGGACGACGGCCGCGACGGTGCCGCCGGTGACGCCGTGCCGGGTGTGGTTCCAGCGGCGGCTCGGGCCGGGCACGACGACGTAGGGCAGGTGTTCCGCGGCCAGGTGCCGGCCGTCGGACTGCTGGAAGGCCGTGGTGTGGAGGAACAGCGGGTCGGTGCGGCGGTTGCAGGCGGTGGTCGGCCGGCCGTCGCAGTCGATGTCCATGTCCGCCGTCCAGAACACGGTGTCGCGCGTTCCGCAGACGGGGACGACGGCGCTGGCGCCGTCGTCGGTGCGGTACTTGCCGTGTGAGATCTCCGTGCAGGTCCGGGTCGCGGCGAGCAGGTCGGCCGCTCGTACGGCCCCTTCGCCGCCCGGGGTGCTCGCTGGCTCCGGGGTGCTCGCTTCGGCCGTGGGCCGCTGCGCCGCGGCGGAGTACGAGGCGGGGGCCAGCAGGGCGACGCCGACCGCGGCGACCACGGCGACCGTTCTGATGCGCACGAGAGGGGACCTTTCGCAGGGGGAGGCTGACGGCTCGTCAGCGCCACATATCCCACGTCGCGCGCGGTCATAAGCCCCGTACTGGACCTTGCACTCCGACCCGACCCCTTGATGTGCCCCCGTCACCTGTGTCAAATAGGTCCGGACCAATGCCGTCGAGTGGAAGGCAGCACCGTGCGACGGATCCCCCCTCTGTCCACCCCTCTCGCCCTGCTGGCCGCAGTCGCCGCGACCGCGGTGGCGCTCGGCGGCTGCGCGTGGAGCGGCGACGACGCCGGCGACACGAACCCCCCGGCGGCCCCGCGCGGGCTCACCGTGCAGGCGGGCAGCTCCACCACCGCGCACGTCATGTGGAACCGGGCCACCGACGACACGGAGGTCACCGGGTACGAGGTGTACCGCGACGCCAAGAAGGTGAAGGAGGTCGCGGGCGGCGAGCAGATGGTGGACGTCGTCGGCCTCGAACCCGACGCCACGTACACGTTCACCGTCCGCGCCCGGGACGCCGAGGGCAACGTCAGCGAGGACAGCGAGCGGTTGTCCGTCACGATGCCCGCGGCGGCCGCGGCGGACCGCAAGGCTCCTTCGCGGCCCGGGCGCCTGACCGGCAGGGCCGCGGGGAGCAGTTCGGCGATGCTCTCCTGGGGGAAGTCGTCGGACGACCGGCGTGTGGCCTCGTACGAGATCTATCAGGGCGGTTCGAAGGTCCACAGTGTGGGAGGGGGGCAGATCGCGACGCTGGTCACCGGGTTGCGGCCGGGCACCGATTACACCTTCACGGTGAAGGCGCGCGACGCCGCCGACAACTTCTCCCCCGCCAGCTCGCGGGTCCGCCTCACCACGGCGGGAGGCGGTAAGGGCTCGGGCCGCGGCACCGCGCCCACGGCGTTCCGGGCCGGTACCCACGAGAAGGGCGGGGCGTACTACATCGACTTGTCCTGGGTGCCCCCACGGACCGGCGGGGCGGTCGCGGAGTACCAGATCCAACTCGACGGCCGCACCGCCACGTCCCTCGTCTTCGGCGGCACGGCACCGAAGGACAAGGCGGAACACAGCTTCTACATCGGCAGGAAGTCCGGCGAGCCCCACCGGGTGAGAGTCCGCCCCAAGCTCCCGGACGGAACGTGGGGCGGCTACACGCCGGAACGGACGGTCACGACGGACTGAACTCCGGTACGGGTACTGACACCGCCCCGACGTCCGCACCCTCACCTCCCCGCCGTCCGCACCTCACCTCACCGGGACCGAACGGGGCCGTCGACCGTGCGCGGCCGCGCCCCGGTTCAGCCGGCGGCGAGCCCGTCGTAGTAGCCGGGGCGGGCCAGGAGCACGGAGTTGAAGTAATGGCCCTGCTCCTCGTCCGGGTCGTCGTCCGCCGCGAACGGTCGCCAGAAGCCGAGCAGCAGGTCCGGTGCGACGACGGAGGCGGGGTCGTCGCCGGCGGGTTCCACGGTCGTGATCTCGGCCAGGCGGTTCACGACCGTGCGGGCCGGCAGTGCGAAGACGTCGATGCCGCGGAACCGTACGGCATCCGAGGGAGCCGAAGGCCGGCCCAACTCCACGTAAGCGAGCCGGTCGTGCGTGCACCCGATGCTCACCATCAGGCCACTCGACCGAAAGACCCGCCGGCCGGCGGCCTGTCCGTCGCGCGCGGAATCGTGCTCGTCGCGCAGCGATTCCAGAGCGCGATGTCCCGCCGGGCACGGCATGCCGATCCGCAGTGGGCCGACGCCCAGTGGCGGGGTGAGATCGAAGTCCATGTTCGGATGTTGCCACGGGCCCCGCTGTGACTTCGTCGGCCACTGTTATTTCTGCGCATTCCTGAGGCCCGACCCGTCTCTCTCGGTCAGAATCGGAACCTCTCAAGAGGCTTGTGTACTCGGCCAGTTGACGGAATCCGTGAGGGATGGGGCAGATGTTGTTCGGTGAGTGGGACTACGTCGTCGTGGGGGCCGGGTCCGCCGGGTGTGTGGTGGCTGCTCGGCTGTCCGAGGACCCGGAGTGCCGGGTCCTGCTGATCGAGGACGGTGGGGAGGACGGCAAGGCGGAGATCTCGGTGCCCATGGCCTGGCCCGCGCTGCAGGGGTCCGAGGTCGACCATGGCTACACCACCGTCCGGCAGACCGGCGCCGACGGGACCGCGCGGGCCTTTCCCCGGGGACGGACACTGGGTGGCTCCGGTGCCATCAACGGGCTCATCCACCTGCGGGGGCACCGGGAGGACTTCGACCACTGGGCGGCCCTCGGCTGCACGGGATGGGGGTACGACGAGACACTGCCGTACTTCCAGCGCATGGAGACGGTCCACGGCAAAGACCCCAAGTACCGGGGAGCTGACGGGCCGTTGCTGCCCGAGACCGCGGAGGACGGCGGCCATCCGCTCTCCCAGGACTTCGTCGACGCCGCCACCTCGGTCGGGTTCACGCGGACCGACGACTTCAACGGCGGCACCCAAGAGGGCGTCGGGTGGCACGACTTGAACATCTCGCGGGGTGTGCGGCAGTCCGCCGCGCACGCCTACCTCCACCCCGTCCGGGCCGGCAGGAGCAACCTCACCGTCTCGACCGACTCCCGTGCCCTGCGCCTGCTCTTCGACGGGGACCGCTGCACCGGCGTGGAGTTCGAGCGCAACGGCGACCGGCACACCGCACGCGCGACGGCGGAGACCATCGTGAGCTGCGGAGCCGTCGACTCGCCCCGGCTCCTGCTGGTCTCCGGCATCGGCCCCGCCGACGACCTGCGGGAGGCGGGCGTCACCGTCCGGCACGACCTGCCCGGGGTCGGCCGCAATCTGCACGACCACCCGCTCTGCCCCGTCGTCCACGAGGCCGGCCGCACCCTTCCCCCGCCGCAGACCAGCCTCGCCGAGACCTCCCTGTCCTGGCGCAGCGACGCCGCCCTCCCGGGGCCCGACCTGCAGCTGCTCTGCATCCACGTGCCGTACCACCCGCCCACGATGCCGGTACCGGCCAACGGATTCACCCTGGCGGTGGCCACCGTTCCGGACAGTCGCGGATCGGTGCGGCTGGCCGGACCCGACCCCGAGACCCCGCCGCTCATCGACCCCAACTACCTGGGCCGGGAGTCGGACGTCCGGCGCATGCTGCACGGCATCGCCACGGCACGGGAGATCGCGGCCGCGCCCCCGTTCGCACGGTGGGCCCCGCGTGAGGTGCTGCCCGGCCCGGGCGTCACCGACGAGGCAGGGCTGCGCGACTACCTCGCCGCCGCCGTGGGCCCGTACTTCCATCCCGTGGGCACCTGCGCGATGGGCACGGGACCGGACGCGGTGGTGGCGCCGGACCTGACCGTGCACGGCATCCGGGGTCTGCGGGTCGTGGACGCCTCGGTCATGCCGAGGATCGTGTCGGTCAACACGAACGCCGCGACCCTCATGATCGCGGAGAAGGCGGCGGACCTCATCCGGGAGGACGGCACGCCGGGCCCCCGACGTCCTGCGCCCACGGGCGGCGTCTGACATCCTGACGCGGTGCGCGTACTCATCGTGACGGCGGGGAGTTGGGGCGACGTCGCCCCGTACACGGGACTGGGCGTGCGGCTGCGCTCGGCGGGCCACGAGGTGTCCCTGGCCACTCATGAACGCTTCGAGCGGGCGGTGACCGCCCACGGACTCGGCTTCCGGCCGCTGCCCGTCGACCCGCGGCAGGAGCTGGCCTCGCGGACCGGCCAGGGCCTCGCCAAAGCGGTGAGCCCGCCCGTCGCCCTGGCCCAACTGATGCGGATGGCACGGGCGTTCATGCCAGGGCTGGCCGCCGGGGTCGCGGACGCCGTCCGGGCGGGCACCGACGTCGTCCTCAGCTCCACCGTCACCGACCCGATGTGCGCGGCGCTCGGCGAGGCGCTGGGGTTGCCGAGCATCGGGGTCTACCTCCAGCCGGTCCACCCCTCCGGCGCCCACCCGCCGATGATCACCGGTGCCCGCACCTTCGGCACCCACGGCAACCGGCTGGCCGCACACGCCCTGTGGCTCGGCAGCGAACGGATCTTCGCCCCCGCCGTCACCGCCCTGCGCCGCGAACTCGGCCTGCCGCGCCGGAGGTTCAGCGGACCGCTCGGTCTGCCGCGCGAGCGCCACGTCCTGCACGGCTTCAGTCCGCGCATCGTCCCGCGGCCCGCGGACTGGCCCGCCGGGCATCGGGTGAGCGGCTACTGGTGGCCACAGACACCGCCCGACTGGAAGCCCGACCCACGGCTCCTCGACTTCCTCGACGCGGGGCCGCCCCCGGTCTTCGCCGGCTTCGGCAGCTTCGTCACCGCCGAGTCCGAGCGGCTGAGCACTCTGCTCGTCGACGCCATGCGCCGGGCCCGGGTGCGCGGCGTCGTCCAGGCCGGCTGGAGCGGTCTGCACGCCGAGAACGACGACGTGATCACCGTGCAGGAGGTCCCGCACGCCTGGCTGTTCCCCCGGACGGCCACCGTGATCCACCACGCCGGGGCCGGCACCACCGCGGCGGGGCTCCGCGCGGGCATCCCCGCCGTCCCCGTACCGGTCCAGCTGGATCAGCTCTTCTGGGCCAACCGCCTGCACGGCCTGGGGCTCTCCCCCCGCCCGTTGCGCTTCCAGCGGCTGACCGCGCCGAGCCTGGCGCAGGCGATCACCGTGGCCGTCCACAGCCCCGTCCTGCGCACCCGCGCCCGGGACGTCGCCGACGCCCTCGCCCGCGAGGACGGCACCCGCCAGGTCATCGAGACCCTCGACCGGCTCGGTTGACCCGGAGACCACACCACGTCCTCAGGACATGGCGGAGGTCCGTTCGGTCAGCAGGGCCGCCGCCCGCCGGCACCAGTCCCGTGACTCCCGCTCGAAGGCGAGCCCGCGCAGGCACGTCAGATACGGACCGACGCGCTCGCCGGTGCGCAGGAACTCCTCCTCGTCGGCCCCGCCCCGCAGCCGCACCAACAATGTCTCCAGAACCTCGATCTTCGCGTCGGCGACCGCGGCCCGTTCCGTGAGCTGGGCGATGACGGGCGCGGCGGCGACGCCGTCGACGGCCTGCACTTTGACCAGCAGGTCGTCGCGGATGAAGGACGGTTTCGCGGCGCGGGCGGCGAACCGCTCCATCTCGGCGAGACCCTCCTCGGTGACCGTGAACAGCCGCTTGTTGGGCCGGCCCTCTTGGACCACCTCCCGCCCGGCGACCAGGCCCTCCGCCTCCAGCCTGGCCAACTCGGCGTAGAGCTGCTGGGGCAGGGCGTGCCAGAAGTTGGCCACGCCGATGTCGAAACCCTTGGCCAGTTGGTAGCCGCTGTACTCGCCGTCCAGCAGTGCCGCGAGCACCGCGTGCCGCAGAGCCATGGTCCGGCCCCCCTTCCCTTGCGCCGCCTCGTACCCCCATCATAGTCATCAATGTGACTACTCAGATTCATGACTATGGAGGCACCATGACCCACCCCACCGCCGCACGCTTCCGCGCCCTCGTCGAGCAGCGTGACCTCGACGGGATCGGGGAGCTGTTCACCCCGGACGTCCGCCTCTACAGCCCGGTGAAGTTCACGCCCTTCGACGGGCGCCCCGCGGTGCTCGGACTCTTCGGTGTCCTGCTGCGGACGTTCGAGGACTTCCGGTACGTCGGTGAGTACGCGGGCCGGGCGCGGACCAGCGTCGACGACACCGAGGCCGAGTCGGACGTGCTCCTGTTCCGTACCACCGTGAACGGCAAGGAGGTCCACGGCATCGACCTGCTGCACTTCGACGAGGAGGGCCGCATCAAGGAGTTCACCGTGATGGTCCGCCCGCAGTCCGCCGTCCAGGCGCTCGGGCAGGCCGTGTACGAGGGGCTGGTGGCCGACGGCCTGGTTCCCGCCGCGCCCTGACGTGTGCGCCGGACGACGGGCCGCGCCCCGACGTGTGCGCCGGACGACGGGCCGCGCCCCGACGTGTGCGCCGGACGATGGATTCCGTCACCTGCCCGGCGGCCGTCCGCATGCGCCCGCCGCTCCCGCCACGTTGGCTCTTCGTCAGGTAGCACGGGCGATCCCCGACTCTCGGCGGCGCATGGGTTGTACCGCCTCCCGTGTCACCGGAGGGCAGACTCATGCGTACCACTCAGATATGTGTCCGGGCCGGCGTGACCGTCGCCGCCGCCGCGCTGCCGCTGGCCCTGAGCGCCCCGTCGGCGTTCGCGGGCGGCGACCTCACCGTCACCGCCACCGGGTCCACCGTGACGGCCACCACCACCGCGTGCGGTACCGGTGGCGGCACGGCGTCGCTCATGGGCGGCACCAACGCGAGCTTCGCCGGCGGGCAGCAGACGGAACTGATGAACGGCACCGCTTCGTGGCGGAACGTCGGAGCCGGCACCTACACGGTGCTCGTCGCCTGCAAGGACGGCTCCTCGGCGGGGCCGAGGACCGTCACCGTCGGTGCGACGCCGACGTCCTCCTCCACGACGGCGCCCTCGCGCGGTGTTCGCGGAGGGCTCGGGGGCGGTTCGGAGGACCGGGGCACGCTCACGCTCGTCACGGGCGGTGGCCTGGTGGCCGCGGCCGCGGTCGGCGGCGGTGTCTGGTACCTGCGCCGGCGCCGGGGCGCGGTCGGCCGCTTCTGATCCTTTGATCGAGGCCGCGGACACGGTTCCTGGTTTCCTGAACGACTGCCGCTCACCTGTCGGGACGAAGGTGGGCGGCAGTCGCATGCGGGCGCCCCCTCCTCCCCCTGCCTCACGCTCCTCCCCTCACCTCACGGCGACGCGCCCTTGCCCGCCCCGGCGAACCGACTTACCGTCCTCCCAGCCGACAGGGAGGGCGTGCTCATGCCACGACCGCTCAGCGTTCAGCTCTACTCCGTGCGCGATCAATTCGTCGCCGACCGGGCCGGGACGCTGCGCCGGCTCGCCGCTCTGGGGTACGGCGCCGTGGAGGCGTACGACGTCCTCGGCGACCCGAAGGGGCTGCGGCAGCTCGTGGACGAGCTCGGTCTCACCGTCTCCGGCACGCACGCCGTGCAACTGCTCGGCCCGGAGCCGGAACCCGTCCTCGACGCGGTGGCGACGCTCGGCACCGACCACGCGATCGTCCCCGCGGGCATCGCGCCCGAGGAGTTCACCTCGCGCGACGGTCTGGCCCGGACCGCCGACCGCCTCAACTCCCTTGCCGCGGTGGCCGAACGGCACGGCATACGGATCGGCTACCACAACCACTGGTGGGAGATCGAGCCCCGCTTCGGCGACCGGCACGCCGTCGACGTGCTGGCCGAACTCCTCGACCCCACCGTGTTCCTGGAGATCGACACCTACTGGGCCGCGGTCGGCGGTGCCGATGTTCCCGCGCTGCTGCGCCGCCTCGGGGACCGCGTCCGCGCCCTGCACCTCAAGGACGGGCCCGGCACCAAGGAGGACCCGAACGTGGCCGTCGGCGGCGGCATCATGCCGGTGCGGGACATCCTCGGCGCGGCCGCCCCCGACGCCTGGCGGATCGTCGAGTTCGACTCCTGCGCGGGCGACGCGGACGCCCTCTTCGACGCGCTCGCCGCCAGCCGGGCCCACCTCGCCTCCCTGGCGGCGTCATGAACCACGCCCCAGTCGGCGCGGGCCCCGTCGGCGTCGCCGTCGCCGGCGCGGGCGTCATCAGCGCCCAGTACCTGCGTACGTTGCGCGGATTCCCCGACGTGCGGGTCGTGGCCGTCGCCGACCTCGACGAGGAGCGGGCCGCCACGGTGGCCCGTACCCACGGCATACCCGTGGCGGGCGGCCCCGCGGCGGTGCTCGCCCTTCCCGAGGTCGAGATCGTCGTCAACCTCACCGTGCCGGCGGCGCACGCACAGGTGGCCGCGGCCGCGCTGCGGGCCGGCAAGCACGTGTACGGCGAGAAGCCCATCACGCTCGCGCCGGGCGAAGCGGAGAAGCTGCTCGCCGAGGCCTCCGAGCGCGGGCTGCGCGTGGGCAACGCGCCGGACACGTTCCTCGGCGCG
Source organism: Streptomyces sp. NPDC041713 (assembly GCF_055591085.1). Lineage (NCBI taxonomy): Bacteria > Bacillati > Actinomycetota > Actinomycetes > Kitasatosporales > Streptomycetaceae > Streptomyces > Streptomyces sp. NPDC041713. The sequence continues at coordinate 157,945 of NZ_JBVIZY010000010.1, read as the reverse complement.
GGTCTGCAGTCGGCGCTGCGGGCGGTGGCGGCCGGGCACATCGGCGCGCCCGTGGCGGCGACGACCGTGACCCAGGGTCCGGGGCCCGAGTCGTAGCATCCCGACCCGGCGTTCTTCTACCAGCCGGGCGCGGGGCCGCTCTTCGACCTCGGCCCCTACTACCTGACCTCGCTCGTCGCCCTGTTCGGCGGGGTGGCTCAGGTGGCCGCGGTGGCGGCACGCGCGCGTGCGGAACGCGTCGTCGGGTCGGGGCCGAAGGCGGGGCAGGTGTTCCCCGTCGACGTGCCGACCCATGTGGCCTCCCTCATCGGGTTCGCCTCCGGGGTGCGCGCCGCCTCGACGTTCAGCTTCGACTCCGCGCTGCGCCGCATCCGCTTCGAGATCACCGGGACCGACGGCACCCTCGATGTGCCCGACCCGAACACGTTCGGCGGCCCGTTGCGCGTACTGCCCCACGGCAGCGACGAGTGGCGCGAACTGCCGGTCCGCGGGCGGACGGACGGGCGCGGGCTCGGCGTGGTCGACATGGCGCGCGCCCTGCGCACGGGCGCCGCCCACCGGGCCTCCGGCGCGCTCGCCCTGCACGTCCTGCAGGCGATGACGGCGATCACGGACTCGGCGGCGCGCTCGGAGTTCCTGCCGCTCGCGACCCAGCTCGTCCCGCCGCAACCGCTCCCCGACGACTGGGACCCCGAGGAGCCGACCCTCGGCGGGTGAACCGGGCGAGGGCGCCCGGCCGGGACGAAGCGGAGGCGGCGCCACCTGATGACGGCCGGCCCGCGCGGTGAGACGTTGCGCACCCGGGAAGCACCGGGCCGTGGACGCCCGGGCCGACAGCGCCGCCCCGGCGGCATCAGGGGAGGGGGACTGCCATGACGAAGGAGTACAAGGGCGTCGTCTACGCGGAGAGCCAGAAGGAGGCCGAGGTCCTGCTGCTGGCCTTCTGCGACCGCATCGACTTCGCGCGGGAGTGGATCTCCGACGCGACCTGGCAGAACACGCTCGACATCGCGTGCAAGAAGGACACCGGCATCGACACCGCCGAGAAGGCCGTCCTCGGGGACCAGCAGGAGCGCCAGAACGCGACGCAGAAGGCGGCCCGGCAGGCGAAGATCGCCGGGGACGAGGAGGAGATCCTGGGCCAGATCGAGGGCGTCGACGCCTTCGACGAGCACGCCGTCCGGATCTTCCAGCAGGTGTGTGCCCAGTACGTCGGGGGCGGCGGCCTCAACATGACGTACGGCACGAAGCTCGGCCAGAGCCGCTACGACGACCTGTGCGGCCACTGGCGCCGGGTGGGCAAGATCGCGGCGGCGGCCGAGGGCAAGGTGTTCCGGGGCTTCGACTACCTGCCGGTCGAGAACAAGGAGCAGAAGGGCAAGGGCAGCACCGGAGACACCCTGGAGCGCCGCACCAAGCAGGGCAACTTCTTCGTCACGGTGGTCAACATCCGCTTCAACGTGCACATCAACATCAGCTAGCGCCGCGAAAGCGTCGGCCCGGCCCTGCGGTCGGGCGGAGGCGCCGTGCCGTCACGGCGCCTCCAGCTCCTCGATCGCCCGCGCGAGCCACTGCGTCCAGAAGGTCTCCAGGTCGATGCCCGCGCGCAGCACCACATGGCGCAGCCGGTCCTCGACGGCGTCCTTGCCCGGCGGGAAGTCCCGCCGTTCGATCTCCTCGTACTCGGCCAACTGCCGTCGGTGCAGGTCGAGATGGCGGTGCAGCTCGTCCTGGATGCCGTCCGTGCCGACGACCGCCGCGGCCCGCAGGCGCAGCAGGAGGGTGTCGCGCAGCGGCTTCGGGTCCTGTCTCTCGGCCGTCCAGCGGGCCAGTCCGGCGCGGCCCGCCGGCAGTACCTCGTACTCCTTCTTCTGCCCGCGCGTGGCCCCTTGCGGGGGCAGTGCGCGGATCGCCCCGTCGCGCTCCAGCCTGCCCAGCTCGCGGTAGATCTGCTGGTGCGTGGCCGACCAGAAGTAGCCGATCGACTTGTCGAACCTGCGGGTCAGTTCCAGGCCCGACGACGGCTTCTCGAGCAGGGCGGTGAGGATGGCGTGCGGGAGAGACATGGGGCAATCCTAGGGACGGCCCCGTACGGGCGAGGCTCTCTCAGAGCGCGGCGGCAAGCTCCGTGCCCTGCTTGATGGCGCGCTTGGCGTCCAGCTCGGCGGCGACGTCGGCGCCCCCGATGAGGTGGGCCGTGACGCCGGCGGCGACGAGCTCCTCGTACAGGTCGCGGCGCGGCTCCTGCCCGGAGCAGAGCACGACGGTGTCGACGGGGATCACGGACGACTCGCCGTCGACGGTCACGTGCAGGCCCGCGTCGTCGATCAGGTCGTAGGTGACGCCGGCGATCATGGCGACGCCGCGGTGGCGCAGTTCGGTGCGGTGGATCCAGCCGGTGGTCTTGCCGAGGCCCTTGCCGACCTTGGACGCCTTGCGCTGGAGCAGGTGGACGGTGCGCGGCGGGGTGGGCCGCTCGGGCTCCGTCAGACCGCCGCGCTCGCGGTAGTCCATGTCGACGCCCCACTGCCGGAAGTACGTCGCCGGGTCCAGGCTCGCCTTCTCGCCGCCGTCGGTGAGGAACTCGGCGACGTCGAAGCCGATGCCGCCGGCGCCGATGATCGCGACCCGCTCCCCCACCGGCGCGCCGTCGCGCAGCACGTCGAGGTAGCCGACGACGCTGGGGTGGTCGATGCCGGGGATCTCGGGGATACGGGGCGTGACGCCGGCGGCGACGATCACGTCGTCGTACCCGGCGCCGGCGAGCTCCTCGGCGGTGACGACGGAGTTCAACCGGACGTCGACGCCGCGCAGTTCGAGCTGGGTGCGGAAGTAGCGCAGGGTCTCGTCGAACTCCTCCTTGCCCGGGACCCTGCGGGCGACGTTCAGCTGCCCGCCGATCTCGGGGGCGGCGTCGAAGAGGGTGACGTCGTGGCCCCGCTCGGCGGCCGACACGGCGAAGCCGAGTCCCGCGGGCCCTGCGCCGACCACGGCGAGGCGCTTCTTGGCGCGGGTCGGCGAGAGCACGAGCTCGGTCTCGTGGCAGGCGCGCGGGTTCACCAGGCAGGAGGTGATCTGAAGGTTGAAGGTGTGGTCGAGGCAGGCCTGGTTGCAGCCGATGCAGGTATTGATGGCGTCGGCCTGCTCGGCCTTCGCCTTGGCGACGAAGTCGGGGTCGGCGAGCAGCGGGCGGGCCAGCGAGACCATGTCGGCGGCGCCGTCGGCGAGCAACTGCTCGGCGATCTCGGGGGTGTTGATGCGGTTGGTGGTGACGAGCGGGACGGAGACCTCGCCCATGACCTTCTTGGTGACGAAGGTGTACGCGCCGCGCGGCACCGAGGTCGCGATGGTGGGGATGCGCGCCTCGTGCCAGCCGATGCCGGTGTTGATGATCGTGGCACCCGCGGCCTCGATCTCCTTGGCGAGGTGGACGACCTCGTCGAGGGTCGAGCCACCGGGGACGAGGTCCAGCATGGAGAGGCGGTAGATGAGGATGAAGTCCGCGCCGACCCGCTCCCGGGTGCGCCGGACGATCTCGACGGGGAAGCGGATGCGGTTCTCGTAGGAGCCGCCCCAGCGGTCGGTGCGGGTGTTGGTGGGAGCGGCGATGAACTCGTTGATCAAGTAGCCCTCGGAGCCCATGACTTCGACGCCGTCGTACCCGGCGAGCTTCGCGAGCTCGGCGGCGCGCACGAAGTCCTCGATGGTCTGCTCGACCTCGTCGTCGGTGAGCTCGCGGGGCACGAAGGGGCTGATGGGCGCCTGGAGCGCGCTGGGGGCGACCAGCTTGTCGTGGTAGGCGTACCGCCCGAAGTGCAGGATCTGCATGGCGATCTTGCCGCCCTCGGCGTGCACGGCCGCCGTGACGGTCCGGTGCTCCGCGGCCTCCGCTTCGGTGGTCAGCTTGGCGCCGCCGTCCCAGGGGCGGCCCAGCTCGTTCGGTGCGATGCCGCCGGTGACGATGAGGCCGACGCCGCCGCGGGCGCGGGTCGCGTAGAACTCCGCCATCCGCTCGAAGCCGTTGGGGGCCTCTTCGAGGCCCACGTGCATGGAGCCCATCAGGACCCGGTTGGGCAGCGTGGTGAAGCCCAGGTCGAGCGGGTTCAGCAGGTTCGGGTATCGGCTCATGCGGCGCCTCCGTACGCGGTGTCTTCGGGAACAGTTGTAGACCAGCGCCACACCCTTATGCAACTAGTTGCATAAGGGTGTGACCGGCGACGCTCCGGCCGGCGCCCGGAGACCGCCATGCCCGAATCCCGGAAAGGGCCATGTCCGAAATCCGGAAAGCGCCATGTCCGAATCCCGCCAGCCGCGCTCGCGCGCGCGACGCAGACTGGTTCATGTCGGCACGAGAACGACCCAGCCGACCACGGATCACGGATCACGGATCACGGCACGACCGAGGAGAGTCCCATGACCGTCCACACGACGTTCGACAGCCCGCTGGGCGAGCTGCTGCTGGTGGGCGAGGAGTCGGCCACCGCCAAGGGCGGCACCGCGCTCGTCTCGCTGTCCATGCCGGGGCAGAAGGGCGCCGCCGTCGTCCGGGACGGCTGGACGCGCGACGACGCGGCCTTCGACGCGGTCACCGCGCAGCTGCGCGCGTACTTCGCCGGGAGCCTGACCCACTTCGACATCGAGTACGCCCCCGGGGCGGGCACCGCGTTCCAGCGCAGGGTCTGGGACGCCCTGGAAACGGTCCCGTACGGCACCACGACCACCTACGGGCGGCTCGCCGGGCAGCTGGGCCTCTCCCGGGTCGCGGTCCGCGCCCTGGGCTCCGCCATCGGACGCAACCCGCTGCTCGTGGTGCGCCCCTGCCACCGGGTGATCGGCGCCGACGGCTCCCTCACCGGATACGCGGGCGGCCTCGACAACAAGCGGCGGCTCCTGGACCTGGAGGCGGCATGACCACCACCACCCGGTCCGCGGGCGCGGCGGTCGACACCGCGGACTGGACGGCGCTCGCCGCCGAGCTCGACGCGCACGGCTGCGCGCTCACGCCGCGGCTCCTCGACCCGGCCGCGTGCCGGCGCATCGCCGCCCTGTACGACGACCTGACGCTGTTCCGCTCCACCGTCGACATGGCCAGGCACCGCTTCGGCTCCGGCCAGTACCGCTACTTCACCCACGACCTCCCCTCCGCCGTCGCCGAGCTGCGGGCCGCGCTCTACCCGCACCTGCTCGCCGTCGCCCGCGACTGGGCGGCCCGCCTCGGCCGCCCGGCGCCCTGGCCGGACTCCCTGGAGGAGTGGCTCGACCGGTGCCACGCGGCGGGCCAGACGAGGTCGGCCCAGATCCTGCTGCGCTACGAGGAGGGCGACTGGAACGCCCTGCACCGCGACCTCTTCGGCGACCTGGTCTTCCCGCTGCAGGTGGTCATCGGCCTGGACGAGCAGGGCCCCGACTACACGGGCGGCGAGTTCCTGCTCGTCGAACAGCGTCCCCGCGCACAGTCACGGGGCACGACGACGGTCCTCCCCCAGGGCCACGGCCTGATCTTCACCACCCGCGACCGCCCGGTCCGCTCCGCCCGCGGCTGGTCGGCCGCCCCGGTGCGCCACGGGGTGAGCACGGTGCGGTCGGGACTGCGGAGGTCGCTGGGCCTGGTCTTTCACGACGCGTCGTAGGCACCCCGCGCCGGCCGCTCGCGGGCCTACTCGAACCCGCCCACGCGCAGGGTGATGTTCACCCTGCCGGCGAGGCCGAGCTCCGGCGGCCCCGTGCCGGGGCGCACCCGCGGAACTCCGTGGTACGCGAGGCGGGACGCGCCGCCGAAGACCACCAGGTCGCCGATGCGCAGGTCCACGTCCGTGTACGGCCGCGTACGCGTCTCGGTGTTGCCGAAGCGGAAGACGCCCGTGTCGCCGAGGCTCAGCGACACCACGGGGGCGTCCGACTTCTCGTCGCTGTCGCGGTGCATGCCCATGCGCGCGTCCGCGTCGTAGAAGTTCACGAGGGCGATGTCGTACGGCTCCCCGGCCGGGTAGCCGGCCGCCCGCGCCGCCGTGCGGCCCAGCTCGGCGAGCCACGACGGCATCGGCTTCACCGGGGACCCGTCGCCGTCCACCACGGTGCTCGCGTACCCGTACGGATACCAGTGCCGGCCCAGGCAGAACTGGCGCGCCGTCATCGTCCCGCCCCCGGGCGTCCTGACCAGCCGCAGGCCCGCGGGCGGCCGGGCCCACTCGCGGCACGCGTCAAGGAGGCGCCGTTGCTCCTGCGGGGGCAGCCAGTCGGGCAGGTGCACCGCGCCCGGACCGAGCTCGGTCCGGGCGCGCGCGAACAGTTCGTCGGCCGGTGCCATGCCCCCTCCTCGTGTCGCGGTCGAGTGGTCGGATCAGAACGGCCAGGTCCAGTCGGCGACCTCCGGCAGGTCCGTGCCGTGTTCCCGGATCCAGGAGTGGTGGCGGGTGCGGGCGTCGGCCATCGCCTGGCGTACGGCCGTCGCGCGCACGGCCAGGCCCGGCACGCGGTCGATGACGTCCATGACGAGGCGGTAGCGGTCGAGGTCGTTGCGGACCACCATGTCGAACGGCGTGGTCGTCGTGCCCGCCTCCTTGTAGCCGCGCACGTGCAGGTGGGCGTGGCCGGTGCGGCGGTAGGCGAGGCGGTGGATCAGCCACGGGTAGCCGTGGTACGCGAAGATCACCGGCTTGTCCGGGGTGAACAGCGCGTCGAACTCGGAGGCGGACATCCCGTGCGGGTGTTCCTCCTGCGGCATCAGACGGGCGATGTCGACGACGTTGACGACGCGCACGGCCAGATCGGGCAGGTACTCGCGCAGCAGCGCCGCCGCGGCAAGGATCTCCTGGGTCGGCACGTCCCCGGCGCAGGCGAGGACGACGTCGGGCTCGCGGGAGCCGTCGTCGGTGCCTGCCCACTCCCAGGCGCCGGCGCCGCGCGCGCAGTGCGCCCGGGCCTCGTCGAGGGTGAGCCAGTCGAAGCAGGGCTGCTTGCCGGCGACGACGACGTTGACGTAGTCGCGGCTCTGCAGGACGTGCTCGGTGACGGAGAGCAGGGTGTTGGCGTCCGGCGGCAGGTACACCCGTACGACCTCGGGGCTCTTGTTGAGCACGTGGTCGACGAAGCCGGGGTCCTGGTGCGAGAAGCCGTTGTGGTCCTGGCGCCAGACGTGCGAGGTCAGCAGGTAGTTCAGGGACGGCACGGGCGCGCGCCAGGGCAGCGCGCGGGAGGTCTTCAGCCACTTGATGTGCTGGTTGACCATCGAGTCGATAATGTGGACGAACGCCTCGTAGCAGGAGAACAGGCCGTGCCGGCCGGTGAGGGTGTAGCCCTCCAGCCAGCCCTGGCAGAGGTGCTCGGAGAGGATCTCCATGACGCGGCCGTCGCGGGCGAGGTGCTCGTCGGTGGCGAGGGTGCGGGCCTGCCAGGCCTTGCCGGTCGCCTTGTAGAGCGCGCCGAGCCGGTTGGACTCGGTCTCGTCGGGGCCCACCACCCGGAAGTCGCGGCGCCCCGAGGTGTCCGCCATGACCTGCTCAAGCAGGTCACCGGCGACGCGGGTCGGCTCGTGCAGGGTGGTGCCGGGCTTGTCGACGGGGACCGCGAACCGCTCCAGGGACGGCACCGGCAGCGGACGGGTGAGCCGTCCGCCGTTGGCGTGCGGGGTGGCGCCGAGCCTGCGCTCGCCCTCAGGCACACAGGCCAGGACCTGCGGGGTCGGGCGGCCGTCCGCGTCGAAGAGGTCGCGCGGGCGGTACGAGAGGAGCCACTGCTCCAGTTGGGCCAGGTGCTCCGGGTTGTCCCGCACTCCGGCGAGGGGGACCTGGTGGGCGCGCCAGGTGCCCTCGACCGGCTCGCCGTCCACGGTCGCCGGACCGGTCCAGCCCTTGGGCGTGCGCAGGACGATCACGGGCCAGCGCGGGCGGCCCTGCGCCCCGTTGCTCCGGGCGGCCCGCTGGATGGCGGTGATGCGGTCGAGGGCCTGGTCCATGGCCTTGGCCATCGTCTGGTGGACCTTGCGCGGGTCGTCGCCGCCCACGTACAGGGGCTCGTGGCCGTACCCCCGCAGCAGCGCGTCGAGTTCGGCCTCGGGGAGCCGGGCCAGCACGGTGGGGTTGGCGATCTTGTAGCCGTTGAGGTGGAGGATCGGCAGGACGGCGCCGTCGTGCACGGGGTCGAGGAACTTGTTGGCGTGCCAGGAGCCGGCCAGCGGCCCGGTCTCGGCCTCGCCGTCGCCGATCACGCAGGCGACCAGCAGATCCGGGTTGTCGAACGCGGCTCCGTAGGCGTGCGCGAGGGAGTAGCCGAGCTCGCCGCCCTCGTGGATCGACCCGGGCGTCTCGGGTGCCACATGGCTCGGCACGCCGCCGGGGAAGGAGAACTGCCGGAACAGCTTCGCCATGCCCGCGGCGTCCCGTGTGATGTCCGGGTACACCTGCGTGTAGCTGCCCTCCAGCCATGCGTTGGCGAGGACCGCGGGGCCGCCGTGTCCGGGACCCCACACGCACAGGGTGTCCAGGTCACGTTCCTTGATGACGCGGTTGAGATGGGTGTGGACGAAGTTGAGGCCCGGCGAGGTGCCCCAGTGGCCGAGCAGCCGCGGCTTGATGTGCTCGGGTCGCAGCGGCTCGGTGAGCAGCGGATTGCTCATCAGGTAGATCTGACCGGCGGCCAGGTAGTTGGCGGCACGCCAGTGGGCGTCGAGCGCCGCCAGATGTTCCTTCGCCAGGGCTGCCACGGGCTTCTCTCCTCGCGGGGTTCGGGACGTACGACCGGTTCGGCGGTACGGCGGTGTACTGGCCGGGTTCCACGAGAGCGGCGGGTCAGTCGTACGGGAACGGCTCATGCGCGTCCAGCACATCAGCCGTGCGGGACGCGCGCCACCGGGAGGGGCGCGGGCGAGGAGGACGGGGCCCTTGCGGGCGCGCGCGTCCAGCACATCAGCCGTGCGGGACGCGCGCCACCGGGAGGGGCGCGGGCGAGGAGGACGGGGCCCTTGCGGGCGGCGCGTCAGTGGCCGCCCTTCACCGCCCGCAGGAGCACGAACTTCGGGTCGCTCGCCACGACCTCCGCGTTGCCGAAGAGCTTGCGGAGCTTGATGTGGTAGCCGAGGTGGCGGTTGCCGATGACCCACAGCTCGCCGCCGGGGCGCAGGGCGGCGCGGGCCCCGGAGAACATCCGGCGGGCCGTCACGTCGGTGGTGGCCTGGTGGCTGTGGAAGGGCGGGTTGTTCAGGACGAGGTCCACGGTGCCGGGCGGGACCGCCGCGAGGGCGTCGCCGGCCACGAAGTACGCATCGGCGTCCTCGACGGCGTTCGCCCGGAAGGTGGCCTCGGCGGAGGCGACCGCCTGGAAGGACTCGTCGATGAAGGTGACCGTGGCGTCGGGGTCGGTCACGGAGGCGGCGGTGCCGAGCACGCCGTTGCCGCAGCCCAGGTCGACGACGTGGGCCCCGCCGCGGGCGCGCGGCAGGTGCTTGAGGAAGAAGCGGGTCCCGATGTCGAGGCGGTCGGCGCAGAAGATGCCCGCGTGGTTGACGACGGTCAGGCCGGCGGCGGCGCCGGAGTCGGCGGGCAGCACGTAGCTGCCGGGCCAGGGGTTCGGGCCCGGCGCGCGCGCCGGGTCCGGCGTGCTGAAGATCAGGCGCGCCTTCTGCCGGGCCAGTGACGTCCTGGTCGGCCCGATGATCCGTTCGAAGAGTTCCAGGGTCGACGTGTGGATCTCGGTGACCATGCCGGTGCCCACGACGACGGTGCCCTCGTGCAGGGCCGGGGCCAGCCGGTGCAGCTGGTCCTCCAGGAGCGCCAGGCTCTTGGGTACGCGGACCAGCAGCACGTCGACGCGCTCGGGCGGGGCGTCCCGGGTGGTGCGGAGCCGGGCCGCGTCCGGCGCGTGGCCCGCCCGCGCGAGGTTGGCCCGGGTGGCCTGCTGGGCGAGGAAGGAGTCGGTGATCTGCACGGGCACGCGCGCGTGCCCGGCCAGAGCGGTGGTCAGCGCGCCCCACCGGTCGCCGACGACGATCACCGTGCCGGTGAGGGCGACGGCGTCCGCGCCCTCCTCCCCGGCGAGGTGGCGCAGCAGGTACGCGTCGGCGGCCGACCAGGCGCGCAGCTGATCGCGGGGGTCCTCCGGGAAGCGGGTGAGGTCGTACGCGCCCCATGACGTGCTCAAACGGTTCATCGTGCCCTCAGGCTAACGGAGCGCGGCCGGGCGGTGTCGGCTCGCCCGCCCGCCGTGAAGGTTCGTGCCCCGCTCGGGCGGATCGCTACGCTCGGCCGCATGATCGTATGGCTGAACGGAACCCACGGCGCGGGCAAGACGACGACCAGCCGCCTCGTGCAGCAACTGCTGCCGGATTCACGGGTGTTCGATGCCGAGAAGGTCGGCGAGACGCTCATGGACATCAAGCCGGGACTGCCGTGGACGGGCAACTTCCAGCACTGGCCGCCGTGGCGGCCGCTGGTCGTCGAGACGGCCCGGCACGTCCTCGACTACACCGGCGGCACTCTGGTGATCCCGATGACCGTCCTGGTCGAGGAGTACTGGCGGGAGATCAGCGCGGGCCTCGCCCAACACGCCATCCCTGTACGCCACTTCGTCCTCCACGCCGACCAGGAGACCCTGCGCGGCCGTATCGACGGGGACATCGTCCTCGGCCCCTCCGAGTTCCGCCACGCCTACCTCGAGCCCTACGCCGAGGCCGCCCGCACCTGGCTGCACGCCGAGGCGGAGGTCGTGGACACCACCCGTCTCAGTCCCGAACAGGCCGCGCAGCGCATCGCGGAGGCCGTCAAGAACTGAGGCGGCCTTCGCCCTCATCCGGGAAGCCACCCTCGGCCGGGAAGTCGTCCTCGGCCGGGAACACGGGGGTGGTGTCCGCTTCGTACGGCAGCGTGGAGATCGCGTCGGCGTACCCCCGCGCCAGCGCCTGACGTTGCCGCTCGACGTGCGGGTCCGCCGGGTGCGCGGCCAGCCTTGCCCGGTGTGCCTCGTGGCCGTCGGTGATCTGCGCCGCGACCGCCCGCCAGTCGGCGTCGTCCGGAGTGCGGATCAGTTCCACGGCCGCCGGTTCGGCGCCCTCCGCCAGGGCGGCCGCGGCCCGGTCGTGCCCGTCGAGCAGCAGCCAGCCGTCCAGAAAGGACACCCACCACAGCAGGACCGGGGCGAGGGTGCCGTCGCGGACGTGCTTGCGGTACGCCTTCACGCGCGGAGCGTCGGGCGCAGGGAGCGGGCGCAGCGGCAGCACGCCGTGCCAGCCACCGCCGCAGAGCAGTTCCAGGGTGGCGTCCGGCCACTCCTGGACGAGGTCGGAGCTCCAGATGCCGGGGGCGAAGCGGGCGCGCGGATGCAGCAGCCAGCGCCCGTGGTGCACCGGCCCCTGTGCGACTTCCTCAAGCCACCGCGCGTACAGGTGGGGCCAGTTGGGGCGGCCCCTCGTCGTCGCGGCGGACACGGGTGGCAGTACGGAGCGGTAGCCGGGGCGGCGGTCCAGCCGGAGGTCGCGGCAGCACCCCTCGCCCTGCGACCGGGCCCGGATCAGCGGCCGTTCGCCCTGCCGAAGGGCCCATTCGCGGTCTCCGGTGCGCTCGAACCGCAGTGGGGGCCGGACGCCCCGGACGCCGGTCACGGCCAGGACGAGCCCGCCGCCCGGCGCCGGTTCCCGCCTGCTGCGCCCGGTCGCCGTCATCGCTCCCGGCGCTCCCGGCCGGCGCGGGCCATGATGCCCGCCACCACCTCGGACTTGGCGTCGGCGTAGTTCTGCACGTACTCCCACGTCTGCCGGGACAGCGTGCGCTTGGTGTCGGCGTACAGTTCGCGGTCGCCGCGGTGCTCCCGGAGGCGGTCGCGGAAGAGCAGCATGCGCTCGGCCTCGGGGCAACCCGTCGACAGGACATGCAGGTTGGCCGTCTCGGCGCTCGGGTCGAGTGCGTGCTTGCGGAGCACGCGGTGCTCGTACCAGTCGGGCTCGCGGATCACGAGCTCGAAGCCGAGCGCCGCCAGGGCCGGTGCGTAGGAGCCCTCGTCGGCGGAGTCGGGGACGGTCAGCAGCATGTCGACGACCGGTTTCGCGGGGAGGCCCGGCACGGAGGTGGAGCCGACGTGCTCGATCTGGTGGGTGACGTGGCCGAGGCGCTCCCGTATCCGCGCCGCCTCACGCTCGAAGACGTCCGGCCAGCGCGGGTCGTACTCCCGCAGGGTGATCCGGCCGTCGAGCCTGGGCGCGGCGACCACGTGGGCCGCTTCGATCTCGTCGGCGGACATCGCGTCGTGCGGGGTGCTCCGGCCGGGCGGGGGCGGCTGCTCGCCTTCCTCGCCGGTCATGCCCGGGTGTCCTGCGTGTGCGGTGCGAACCAGGCCGGGCCCTCGGCCGCCATCGCCTGCTTGATCCGGAACAGCGAGAACTCGTGCAGGCGGGGCAGCGCGTCCACGTCGAACCACCCCACTTCGAGCGACTCGTCGTCGTTGACCTTGGCCTCGCCGCCGACCGCGCGGCAGCGCAGGGTGATGTCCATGTACTGGCAGTTGTCGCCGTTGTCGTACGTGACCGGTTCGAGCGCCTGCACCAGGACCACGCGCTCGGGGACGCAGTGCACCGCCGTCTCCTCGTACACCTCGCGCACCGCGCAATCCGCGGGCTGCTCCCCCGGCTCCGGGATGCCGCCGATCACCGACCACCGGCCGTTGTCGGAGCGCCGTCCGAGCAGCACCCTCCCGTCGTCGTCGAAGACGATGGCGGTGACTCCCGGGAGCCACAAGAGCTGTTGGCCGGCGTCGGCCCGGATCGCGCGGATGAAGTCAGGGGTAGCCATGCTCCGACCCTAACCGCGTGGTGCGGTCCGCCCGGCAGGGTCCCCGGTCATCCCCGCGCGGCCCGCCGTGCCCGCGCCGCCGACGTGAGGGCCCAGCCGAGGCCGCCCGCGGCGATCAGCACGAGGATGCCCTCGGGCAGTACGCCGAGCCGGGTGGCGGGCGTCCGCGAGGAGCGCAGCGGCACCTCCTCGACGAGCGAGTCGGCGGTGTACCAGGTCGTCTTCGCCCTGACCTTGCCGTCCGGCATGATCACGGCGCTGACGCCGCTGGTCACCGGGACGGCGACGGCACGGCTGTGTTCGACCGCGCGGATCCGGGACATGGCGAGCTGCTGGTAGGTCATCTCACTGCGGTCGAAGGTGGCGTTGTTGCTGGGCACCGAGATGATCTGCGCGCCGTGCGTGACGGTGTCGCGCACCGCCCAGTCGAAGGCGGCCTCGTAGCAGGTGGCGATGCCCACCCGGGTGCCGGCCATGGTGAAGACCCCGGGCTCGGTGCCGCGGCTGAAGTCCTGGCGCACCTTGTCGACGTCACTGCTGAACGCGCTGATGAGGGACCGCAGCGGGATGTACTCGCCGAAGGGCTGGATCTGCCGCTTGTCGTACGTGGCCGTGGGCCCCTTCTCCGGGTCCCACAGGATCTGTTCGTTGAACAGCTTGCCGTCCTCGGTCTCGACGACGCCGCCGACGGAGACCGGCGCCCCGATCGCCTTGACCGCGTCCTCGATGGCGACGCGCGCGTCGGGGTTGGTGAAGGGGTCGATGTCGGAGGAGTTCTCCGGCCACAGGACGAGGTCCGGGCGCTGCGCCTTGCCCGCCTTCACCTCGGCGGCGAGGCGTTCGGTCTCGCGCACGTGGTGGTCGAGGACCGCGCGGCGCTGTGCGTTGAAGCCGAGCCCCGCGCGCGGGACGTTGCCCTGGATGGCGGCGATGGTCGCGGTGCCGTCCTCCGCCTTGTCGCTGACGAGCGGCAGCGCGGCGAAGGCGCCGGCCACCGGTACGAGCACGCTGAGGGCCGCCACCGCTGCCGCGCCACGGCGTACGGTCCGGACGCCGTCCGCCGCGGGCTCACGTGCGGCGCGGATCAGGCGGACCACCTCGTACGTCCCGAAGCCGCAGAGGACGACGGCGAAGCCGAGCACCGGGGTGCCGCCGAGCGCGGCGAGCGGCAGGAAGACGCCGTCCGCCTGGCCGAAGGCGATCTTTCCCCAGGGGAAGCCGTGGAACGGCACACGCGCGCGTGCCGCCTCCCCCGCGATCCACAGGGCGGACGCCCACAGCGGATACCCGGGCAGCTTGGAGACGGCCGCGATGCCCGCCCCTACCAGGGCGACGAAGACCGCCTCGACGGCGGCGAGCGCGAGCCACGGGCCGGGGCCCACCTCGACGCCGGTCCAGACGAGGAGCGGCAGCAGGAAGCCGAGGCCGAAGAGGTAGCCGAGGCCGAGGCCCGCCTTCCAGGTCCGGCCGTGCAGACACCACGCGAGCAGCCCGAAGGCGGGGAGCGCCAGCCACCACAGGGTGCGGGGCGGGAAGCTGACGTAGAGCAGCACTCCGGAGAGGGCCGCCACGGCGGCGGGAGCGAACCGTCGCAGGACACGCAGGGCACGGCCGCCCTGCGGGGGCTGCGGATCCAGCTGATCCGGTTCGTCTACGGGAGTGGTGGTGGCGGTCACCCGGGGAGTGTACGGCGCGCCGTGTGAGCGCCGACAGCTCGGTCGGCGGGGAACGGCGCGGGCCGGGGCACGCCTCGTGCGCCGGATCGTTCCTGCACAACTGACCCCATTTGGGGGCGCCAGCGGTTAGCGTGTGGCGAGTCCCCGAGGCCCGGCCGGTGCACGCCACCGTGGAACGGTCCGTGCCGGCAGGGGCCCGTCATACACCGGGGGGCGACGGGGTGGGGTCAACGGGGACAGCTGTGTCGACCGGTCCTGCGGCGGGGGAGCTGCGGAGCGCGTCGGACGCCACGGGCGGGGCGCTGCTCGGCGGGTGTGCCGCCTGGGCGCTGATCACGGCGGGGGTGTACGGCGGCAGCCCCGAAGGGATGCTCCTGGCGGTGCTCGCCGTGGCCGCCGGCTTCGCGGGCGGGCGGATCTGTGGGGCGCTGCTCCCGGTCGCCGCACCCTGCGCCGGGGCCCTCGCTGGGCTCGGGCTCTCGGTGGCGGCGCCGCGTCCCGCGCTCGGTGCGCCGTCCGCGCTCGGCCACGCCGGTGCCACGGCCGGGTTGCTGATCCTGTCGGCGGGTGCGGCGTGCTGCGCGGCGTGGGCCACCGGTCGTCCGTCCGCTCGTCTCGCGCTGAGGCTCCTCGCCGCGGTGATCGCGGGGACGGCGGCGGTGCTGGGGTCGCCGGTCGGGTGCGCGGGCGCCCTCGTGGTGCTGCTCTGCTCGCTCGCGAGCGCCCGGCTGCGCGGCAGGACGTTCGGCATCGCCGGACTCGCCCTCGCGGCGGTGCTGGTCACCGGCGTCTCGGTGGCGGTGGCCGACGAAGCGCTGCCGGAGGGCCTCGCGGCTCCGCTGGAGGGCGGGCTCGGCCGGCATCGCGTACTGCTCTGGCAGGACGCGCTGAGCCTTGCGGAACGGAACCCGGCGACAGGGGTCGGGCCGGGGCGGTTCGGCGACGTCACCCCGGTGGTCGCCGAGGACGTCCCGGCGGACGGCAAGCCGCATTCGGCGCCGCTGCAGCAGGCCTCGGAGCAGGGGCTCGTCGGGGTGGGGCTGCTGGCGGGGGTGTACTGCTGGCTGTTGTACGCGCTGTGGCGTTCGCCCGGCTCCACGCAGGTCGTGCTGTCTGCGGGCGCGGCCCTGACGGGGTTGACGGCCGTGGCGGCGGTGGGCAACGCGCTGAGCGTGACGGTGGTGACGACGGGGGCGGGGCTGCTCGCGGGGATCGCGACGGCACGGCCGCTGGACGACGGGGTGCGGGGCGGGGACGGTCCGGCGTCACGCCCTCGTTGACCGGCGTCACGCCCTCAATGAGGGAGGGGGTCAATAAGGGAGGGGGCCGCCGCCCCGGTCAGGATCCGTTGCCGCCCTTGAGGCCCAGGCGGGCGCGGATCGCGCGTACGCCCGCCTCGGCGTTGTCGACCGTCACCGTGAACTTGTGGCCGTCGCCCAGGCTGATCACGAGGCCCTCGCCGCGCCGGACCACCACGGCGGTGCCCTTCTCGGGCCGCCAGCGGTAACCCCAGCCGCCCCACTGCCGGGGCGTGACGGCGGGCGCGAAGTCCGCGCCGACGACATGGGAGAGCGGAATGAGGCGGCGCGGCAGCCCCAGATGGCCGCAGCGCACTTCCAGCACCTCCTGGTCGACCTTCACGGCCACGTGGACGAAGGCGAGCGTCCCGAAGAGCATCAGGAGCCCGACCGCGATGCACCCGACGACGGACATCACCAGCGGGGCGATGCCCGACGTCCACATGGAGTCCACGGCGAGTTCGATGCCGAGCGCCACACAGGCGGCGCCTGCGCAGGCGAGGAGCCACTGGGCGCGGTTGGTCGCGCGTCCGGTCCAGACTTCCGGCGGGCTGTCGGATGCGGCCCGCTCACCTGGGGCTTGGTCCTTCATGGTTCGAGACTACTCAGATTCCGCCGCGAAGCCACCTCGTCGCGGAGAGTGACCACTACTCCGGGCGGGCCCTCATGCGCCGGGCCGTGGCGGGGGCGCCCCGGTGCGGCTATGACTCAGAGCGCCGGGCTGACCGCGGCGAGCAGACGTCCCTCCGCGTACGCGAGCGCGGCGGGCGGCAGCTGCTCCTCGCGGCCGCTGAGCAGGACGGTGAGGCCGGGCGCCGCCGCACCGACGTCCGTTCCCGCGAGCGCTCCGGTCCTGCGCAGCGCCTGGGCCGCCACCGCGCCGGCCGAGCCGTGCAGGACGAGCGGCGGCACGCCGGGCTGCTGGACGGCGGCGCGGATGCGTTCGGCGACGAGCTCGTAATGGGTGCAGCCCAGGACGACGGCCCTTACCTCAGGCGGCGTGAGGGCCGCGGCGGCGGCGATCGTCTCGTCGATGGCCTGCTCGTCCGCGTACTGCACGGCGTCGGCGAGGCCGGGGCAGGGCACCTCCGTGACGTCCACCCCGTGCGCGAAGTCAGCGATGAGCCCCCGCTGATAGGGGCTGCCGGTGGTGGCGGGGGTGGCCCAGATGGCGACGGGTCCGCCACCGGCGGCCGCGGGCTTGATCGCCGGGACGTTCCCGATGACCGGGATCCCGGGCTCCAGGACGGCCCGCAGCGCGGGCAGCGTGTGCACGGTCGCGGTGTTGCAGGCCACGATCAGCGCGTCGGGGTGGTGCTCGGCGGCGGCCTCGGCGACGGCGAGGGCGCGCTCGGTGAGGTCCTCGGGAGTGCGCGGTCCCCACGGCATGCCGTCCGGGTCCGACGAGAGCACGAGATCGGCGTCGGGCCGCAGGCGACGTACCGCGGCAGCCGCGGCGAGCAGTCCGATACCGGAGTCCATGAGCGCGATCTTCACCCGGTCACCATAGTCGATGGGCCCCACAGCACCCCTCCGGTGGGGCAGACTTCGGCGGATGAGCGCCGTTGCGTGGATCGCCGCCGGATCGCTTGCCGCGTGGCTGTGGCTGTTGGTGGGGCAGGGCTTCTTCTGGCGTACGGACGTCCGGCTGCCACCGCGCCGGGACCCCGCGGACTGGCCGCCGGTCTGCGTGGTCGTCCCGGCCCGGGACGAGGCGGAGGTCCTGCCGCTGAGCCTGCCCTCGCTGCTCGCCCAGGACTATCCGGGTCGGGCCGAGGTCTTCCTCGTCGACGACGGCAGCACCGACGGGACGGGTGAGCTGGCCCGCGCGCTGGCCGAGCGCCACGGCGGCCTGCCCCTCACCGTCGGCTCCCCCGGCGAGCCGCCCAGCGGCTGGACCGGCAAGCTCTGGGCGGTACGGCACGGCATCGGCCTGGCACGCGCGCGTGATCCCGAGTACCTGCTGCTCACCGACGCCGACATCGCCCACGAGCCGGACAGCCTGCGCCAGTTGGTGGCGGCGGCCCGGCACGGCGGCTACGACCTGGTCTCCCTGATGGCCCGGCTGCGGGTGGCGAGCGGGTGGGAGCGCCTGGTGGTCCCGGCGTTCGTGTACTTCTTCGCGCAGCTCTATCCCTTCCGGTGGATCGGCCGGAAGGGGTCGCGGACGGCCGCCGCGGCCGGGGGCTGTGTCCTGCTGCGTACGGACGCCGCCGAGCGCGCCCGGATCCCCGACGCCATCCGGCAGGCGGTGATCGACGACGTGGCGCTCGCCCGCGCGGTCAAGCGCGCGGGCGGCCACATCTGGCTGGGGCTCGCCGAACGCGTCGACAGCGTGCGCCCGTATCCGCGTCTCGCCGATCTGTGGCGGATGGTGTCGCGCAGCGCGTACGCCCAGTTGCGGCACCAGCCGCTGCTGCTCGCCGGCACGGTCGGCGGTCTCGTGCTGGTGTATCTCGCCCCGCCCGTCACGCTGATCGCGGGGCTCGCCACGGGGAGCGCGGCGGCCGCGGTGGCGGGTGGTCTCGCGTGGCTGGTGATGACCGGGACGTATCTGCCGATGCTGCGCTACTACCGGCAGCCGCTCTGGCTCGTGCTGTCGCTGCCGGCCACCGCGTTCCTGTACCTCCTGATGACCGTGGACTCGGCGGTGCAGCACTACCGGGGGCGGGGCGCGGCGTGGAAGGGGCGGACGTACGCCCGCCCCGACACCGCCTCGGCGGAGCCGTCGCCCGAGCAGCACTGAGCTGCGCTGTGCCGACCCGGGCGATACGGACCCGGATGGCACCGACCCGGGCAGTACCCGCGCGTCACTTCCTGCCGGGCGTCCAGTTCATGCCCCACCCGTAGGCGTGGTCGACGGTGCGCTGCGGGCTGACGCCGCGGTCCGGCACCAGGTAGCGGGCCTCGCGCTGGACGACGATGTCGCCGCCGTTGTTGGTGAGCAGGGCGAGCGCGCACACCGTCGACGGAACCGTGCACTCGTCGAGCGAGAAGTCGACCGGGGCGCCGTGCTGCGGCTGGAGCGTGACCGTGGCGTTGAGGTCGGCGAAGCTGCGCGCGCCCTCGTAGACGGTCACGAAGATGAGGATGCGGCGGAAGTCCTTGATGTGGTCGAGGTTGATGGTGAGGTTCTCGCCGGTGGCGACGGCGCCGGTCCGGTCATCGCCGTCGAGCAGGATGTACGGCGGCTGGTGCAGCGCCCCGAAGGCGTTGCCGAGCGCCTGGACGACTCCCTTGCGGCCGTCGGCGAGTTCGTAGAGGGCGCAGAGGTCGAGGTCGAGGTCGGCGTGCATGGCGACGGCCCTGCCGAGCTTGGCGCCCCACCCCTTGAACTGCTTGCGCACCTCCCAGTTGAGGTTGACCCGCATGCCTCCCGAGGTGCCGCCCTGCTTCATCAGGGAGACGGAAGGCGCGTCCTTCGTCAGGGTGACCTTGGTCAGACGTACGGGGGCGGCGGGGGCGCCAGGGGCGGCGGCTGCGGGAGGGGCTGCCGGGGCGGGTGGGGTCATCGGGGCGGGCGGGGCCGGAGGGGCGGGGGCGGCCTGAGCGGGGGGCGTCGCGGCGGAGACCGTGGGGGCCGCCTGCTGGGGCTCGTCCACCGTGATGCCGTAATCGGTGGCCAGCCCTTCGAGCCCGCTGCCGTACCCCTGTCCGACGGCGCGGAACTTCCACGCGCCCTGGCGCCGGTAGAGCTCGCCGAGGACGAACGCGGTCTCCACGGTCGCGTCGGAGCTGTCGTACCGCGCGAGTTCGGCGCCGTTCGCCGCGTCGAGGACGCGGATGTACAGGCCGGGGACCTGCCCGAAGGTGCCGCCGTCGGCCGACGCGGCGAGGACCACGGTCTCGATCTGCGGTTCCACGCGCGCGAGGTCGACGGTCAGCACGTCGCACACCCCGGCGTCCGAACGCTGCTTGCCCTCGTGCCGCACCGCCCCGGACGCGTGCCCGGGCTGGTTGTAAAAGACGAAGTCCGCGTCCGAGCGCACCTTTCCGGAAGCGGCCAGCAACAGCGCCGACGCGTCGGCGTCCGGTACTCCGGCGCCGGCACCCCATCCCAGTTCGATCCGTACCGCGGGTGCCGGTACGGGCACGTTCGATCCCTTAGGCATGGTCATGTCCGCCCCCATCACAAGTCGCCGCGTCCGGCGGGGTCGCTGTTCACGTTCGCGGCCAACCTATATCCGGACCGCGCGAAGGCCACTCCCGCCGGCGCCGGTCGCCTCCTCGGTCACGGGCTGCCGTCCGTGCCGGGGGACGACGGCGGTTGCGCGGACTCGGACGCGGACGACTCCTCCTGGGCCGACGAGGGGGGCCGCGTGGCCGGTGAGGAGGACGGTGCGGACGGTGAAGCGGACGAGGGCGGGCACGAGCTCGACGACGACGCACCGGCCGACCGCGAGGCGCAGGGCGGCGGAGTGCTCGTCGAGGACGACTCGTCGGGGGAAGCGGACGTGGGCGGCGGCGAGGAGGGGTCGGTCACCGGTGGCTTCGTCGTGGTGTCGCCGGTTCCCGTGTCGCCCTTGGGCCGTTCGAACCAGGCGCCGCTGTCCCGGTCGTACATGACGAACGTGTGCACGGCCTGGGTGGCGGCCGCCACGGCCACGACGTTCGACGACCGGTAGCCGGGCCACGCGTCGCCCGTCCGCTTCGGCGTGCCCTTCTGCGCGACGGGCGGCGTCAGCGGGTTGCCGCACGCGCAGCGCACCCGCGGCACGCCGCGGTCGTCGACCAGCACGGCGGTGCCCGCCTGCAGGACGGCCTGATAACTGGTGGACCGGCCGTCACGGAAGCCGTGGTTGGTCACGCGGGTGTCCCACCGCAGCTGTACGGGGGTGAGCGCACGCAAGTAGGCCGGGACGCCGGACGGTTCGACGTCGACGACGGAGGCGAACGCCTTGTTCTTCGCCGGGTCCTTCTGGAGCGCGTCGATCTGCTTCTCCACGTCGCAGCTGGCGACCTTCCGGGTCCCGCCGTAGAGGCCGGGCGCTCCGCCGTCGACGCCGCGCGTCACGTTGGCCGATGCCGAGGAGCTCGGGAAGGCGCTCGGGGACGGGGGCGTGGAGGCGTCGCGGGCCGTCGAGCCGGTGAAGGGGTCGGGCCCCGACTTGCCCGCGGGCTGGAGGAGGACCTCGCCGCCGGCCTGCGACGAGCCGTCGGGGCGGGTGAGGACGACGGTCAGCACCACCGCGGCCACCACCGCGGCGGCGATCGCCGCGATGCGGGGCACGGACTTCCACCACGGGCGGGACGGCCCTGGACTCGCACCGGAGCCCCCGTCCGGGCCCTCGGGCCCACCGCCACGGCCTCCGCCGCCGCCCGGACCGCCCGGGCCGCTCGGCGGACCACTGCCGGGAGGCGCTCCCGAGGGCCGCTCGCCTCCCGGCGGCGGCGTCGCGGGACCGGCGCGGGTCGCGCCCGCCTGGGTCTCGCCCGGCCCCGAGGGGCTCGGCTGTGAGGGGCCCGAGAGCGGACCCGAAGGGGGCCCCGTGGGGCGTCCTGACGACGGCGGCTCGACGCTCACGAACACTTCTTCCCTGCGTAGGGGGAACACGACGTACGGTTTTGTCCGTTACGCGCCTATTGTGTGCCTGGGTTTCCGGGGGCCCGCAAGCCGACGCGGTCGGCCCTCCCGACGGGCGGGCCGGTCCGGTGCTGCTTAGCGTGACAACGTGAGCGAGCAGACACCGCCCCGGCGGGCAGCGGCGCAACGCGCGGACCAGGGCCGACGGGCACCCCACGGCTGGCCCCATGCCGTGGTGGCCGTGCTCGCCCCGCTGGTGGTCATGGCGGTCGTCGCGGCGCTCGGCCTGTGGGCCGCGGGCGCCGCCGATCTGCCCGGCGGGGCGTTCCCGAGCGTCGTCGCGGCCGTCGTCGTCATGGCGGTCGGCGGCTCCGTGGGGCTCTCCGGTGACGCCGGGATGATCGCCGAGACGAACGCCGGGCTCTCCGTGCTCCCGCTCTCCGTGAGCCTCACCGGAGCCCTGACGCTTGCCGCCGGGTTCCTCCGGCCGCTGCGGCACCGGGCCGTCGCCGACGCGAAGGAGCTCGCGGGCTGGGCCGGCCGGATCGCCGCGCTGTGGGTCCTGCTGCTCGTCGGCCTCGGCCTGCTGGCCCGGCACCGCTTCGCCATCGGGCTCGGGGGCGGCCCCGC
Organism: Streptomyces sp. NPDC041713; assembly: GCF_055591085.1. Lineage (NCBI taxonomy): Bacteria > Bacillati > Actinomycetota > Actinomycetes > Kitasatosporales > Streptomycetaceae > Streptomyces > Streptomyces sp. NPDC041713. The sequence continues at coordinate 136,044 of NZ_JBVIZY010000010.1, read as the reverse complement.
CGACGAGATCGGCGATCTTCTCGACTCCTCGCCGAAGGTCGGGTTCGAGACCGATGTGCCGCTGACCCTCCTCTTCGGACTGCTCTGGCTGGCCGGCGTCCTCGCCCTGGCCCTCGTCGTCTCGCGCGGGGCCCCGCTCCCCGCCCGCCTGCTGCGGTTCCAGGAGTCGGTGCGCCCCGCGGCCTTCGCGATGGTCGTCCTGCTCCTGTCGTACGTCGCCCTCGGGATCGTCATCGGGCTCGTCGTGGCGGTGACCCGGGGTCATGCCACCGAGACGTTCGCGGTGGTGCTGCTCGGGTTGCCCAACCTCGTCTGGCTCGCCTTCACGCTGGGGCTCGGCGCCTCGTGGGAGGGCCGCGTGGACGGACCGTTCGGGCTGCCCATGCCGCAGGTCCTCGATGAGGTACTGCGGACGCCGGACATCTCCACGCTCAGCCTGCACACCCTCGCTGACCACGACGGGCGGGTCTGGTGGCTGCTGGTCGTCGCGGCGCTCCTGGTGCTGGGTGCCGCGTTCCTGATGGCGGTCCGTTCCCCGGCGCGGATGCGGCTGTGGCAGCACGCCGTGCACATGGCGGTGGCGCTGGCCCTCACGGTCCTCGCCGTCTGTCTGCTCGCCGGTGTATCCGCCCACTACGGGCTCTCGCTCCTCGGCATCGGTGACCTCGGCGGCGGCCTGTCCGGCCTGGTGCGGCTGCGGCCCCAGTTGGGGAAGGCGCTGATCCTGGCCGTGGCCTGGGGACTGGTCACGGGCTTCCTCGGCGGCCTGCTCGCCCGGCGGGTCCACCGGCCCCGGCGGGTCCACCGGCGGGGCGAGGTGGAGAACGACCACGCCTGAGGGTGGGCCGGTTGGCGTTTTGAGCCGACTGACGGGACAGGCTTAGCCGGTCAGGGGCCGGAAGACCGGCCGGGCCCAGCCGGGCGGTTCGGGAGGCGCGCCGGGGCCCATCGAGGCTCCCATGGCAGGGCGGTCCACCCGCGTCGGAGGGTGGTCCCGCGCCGTGCCGCCCGTGGCCGCGGCCCGCAGCGCGGCGGTGAACGCGAGGCAGGAGCCGTACCGGTCCTCGGGGCTCTTGGCCAGCGCCCGTCCGAGGACGTCGTCGAGGGCCGCGGGGACGCCGGGGCGTTTCTCCGTCAGGCGGGGCGGCTCGTCGTACTGGTGGGCCCAGAGGAGGGCGATGTCGTCGTCGCGCTGGAACGGCGGCCCGCCGGCCATGGTCTCGTAGACGACGCAGGCGAGGCTGTAGACGTCGCATCTGCCGTCCACCGGGCGGCCCGAGATCTGCTCGGGAGCCACGTAGTCGAGGGTCCCGACGAACTGGCCGACGGTCGTGAACCCGGTCAGCGAGAGCGACTTCTTCGTGAGGCCGAAGTCCGTGAGGTACGCGTGCTCCGGGTGATCGCTGTCCGTGCCCTTGGCCACGAGGATGTTGCCGGGCTTGACGTCGCGGTGGACGAGGCCGTGGTCGTGGGCCGCGTCGAGCGCGGACGCGACCTGCGTGGCGATGCGGAGGGCGGCGCTGACGGAGAGGGGGCCCGCGTGGTCGAGGAGGTGCCGCAGATCGCGGCCGGGGACGTACCGCATGGCGATATAGAGCACGCCGTCCGTCTCCCCCGCCTCGAAGACCGGCACGATGTGCGGGTGCTCGATCGCGGCGGCCACGCGCGACTCATGGGTGAAGCGCTGCCGGAAGGTGTCGTTGCGTGCGAGCTCGGGGGCGAGCAGCTTGAGGGCGACGGTCCGGTCGAGGCGCAGGTCCTTGGCGCGGTAGACGACGGCCATGCCGCCGCGTCCGATCTCGTCCTCGACCCGGTAGTCCGCGATCTGCTTCCCGATCAGCTCGGAGGGCCGGCCGGAGTGCGGGCTCGGGCCGCGTTCGCCCGGGGCGGGTACGGGAGCGGCGGGCACCCGTGCGGAGCACATCAGGCATCACCGGGTCGTTGGGGCGGATCGGAGTCGTCCGTCTCGGGCGGAAGGAGCGGGGCGGGGCGCCCGCCGTGGGGAGCGGTTCGTCCGCCGGGCGGAGCGGCGGCCTGTCCGGGGTCGGCCACGACCTCCACCAGTTGCGTCTCCTCGGGCTCCGCCCTCTGCGGCGGCTCGACCTCCACGATCCGCGTCGGCTCGGGCCCGGCCGCTTCACCCTCCACGCTGGGGCCGCCCCCCGCCGCGTACGTACTGAGCTGTGTCCCGTCGCAGTACACCCACCGCTCGTGTTCGGCGTCGTAGAGCCAGACCGACTCGCCCTCCACGACCACGCCCACCCGCATCCCGCGCGTCCTGCGCCGGAAGGACTCCCCGTCGACGCCGCCCTCCGCCAGCTCCTGCGCCGCGCGCCGGTAGCGGCCCAGGGTGTCCTCGGTCCTGGACAGGAGCGGCCCGGGGTCGGCCGTCCGGGTCAGGGGGCCGCCCGCGCCCGGCGGGTCCCGCGGTACGGCGACCAGGAGCCTGCCGTCGACCCACGCCGACCACCCGTTGGCGCAGACGATCCGGCCCCAGTCGCCGAGCCGGTCGACCAGTTGTACGGGCAGCAGTGCGTCGAGCGGGGCCGTCGGGCGCCGCACGTCCGGCGCCTCCCAGGCGGGCAGCCCGTCCTGGGGGACGACATGTGTGGGGCGGAACTCCGCGGTGGTCATCGCTCGCGCTCCTACTTCCGCATGACGGCGGGTTCGTGGCGGCGCAGCAGCCTGGCGACCGCGTACCCGAAGACGGCGGAGAGGGCCACCAGCATGCCCAGGTCGAGCAGCCAGACGCCCAGGGAGTGGCGGAACAGCGGGTCGGTGGTCAAATCGCCGGGGACGATCCTGCCGAGGCCGATGGTCCCCGCCATGGCGCCCAGCGCCCAGCGGGACGGCACGAGCCACGCCAACTGCTCGACGCCCGGCACCCCGTTCAGCTTGAGGAGCGCGCCGCAGAACACCACCTGGACGATGGCGAGGAGCACGAGCAGCGGCATCGTCACCTCTTCCTTGCGCACCAGCGCCGACACGAGGAGTCCCAGCATCATGGCGGTGAACGCGAGCAGGGCCACCGCCAACGTGACCTCGACGAGCGGTGGCAGGACCACGCCCTTGCCGCCGGGGGCGTTGAGGTCGACGCCGAACAGGGCGACCAGGGTCAGCACCACGGCCTGCAGCACGGTGATCGTGCCGAGGACGACGACCTTCGACATCAGGTACGCCGATCTGGAGAGCCCGACGGCCCGTTCCCTCCGGTAGATCACGCGCTCCTTGACCAACTCCCGTACGGCGTTGGCCGCGCCGGTCAGGACGCCGCCCACACAGAGGATGAGCAGCGCGTTCATCGCCGTCTCCTGCGTGAGCTTGCTCCCGGCGAGCGCACGCGCCATGGCGCCCATCACGAACGGCAGCGCGATCATGATCGCGAGGAAGGTCCGGTCGGCGCCGAGCGCGGCCGCGTAGCGCCGTACCAGCGTGCGCAGTTGGGATCCCCAGCTCTGCGCCTTCGGCGGCGGCGCGAAGGAGACGGGCGGGGCCGCGCCGCTCCGCGCGCCGCCCGGGAAGGGCTGCGCGGAGGAGTTGGCGATGTACTGCTGGTGGAGGGGCGAGCCCCGGTACTCCTCGGCCCAGTCCCGGTCGTGGTCTCCTTCGAAGGCCTCGAACGCCTCCGGCCACTGGGTGAAGCCGAAGAACGGCAGCGCGTCCTGCGGCGGCCCGTAGTAGGCGATCCTTCCGCCCGCGGCGAGCACCAGGAGCCGGTCGCACACGTCGAGGCTGAGCACGCTGTGCGTGACGACGATGACCGTGCGGCCGTCGTCGGCCAGGCCGCGCAGCATGTGCATCACCGAACGGTCCATGCCGGGGTCGAGGCCGGACGTCGGCTCGTCGAGGAAGAGCAGCGACGGCTTGGTGAGGAGTTCGAGCGCGACGCTCACGCGTTTGCGCTGGCCGCCGGAGAGGCTGTGGATGGGCTGGTCGACGCGTTGTTCCAGGCCGAGTTCGCGGATGACCTCGTCGACCCTGGCGCGGCGTTCCGCCTTCTCGGTGTCCTGGGGGAAGCGGAGTTCGGCGGCGTATCCGAGGGCGCGGCGCACGGTCAGCTGGGCGTGCAGGATGTCGTCCTGCGGTACGAGACCGATGCGTTGGCGGAGCTCGGCGTAGTCGCGGTAGAGGTCGCGGCCGTCGTAGAGGACGGTGCCGTCGTCCGCGGGGCGCAGCCCGGTGAGGGCGTTGAGCAGGGTGGACTTGCCGGCGCCGCTGGGCCCGACGACGGCCAGCAGGCACTTCTCGCCGACGGGGAAGGAGACCCGGTCGAGGAGCGTCTTGCGCCCCTTGTCCACGGTGACCGTCAGTCCCTGGACGTCGAGCGACACCTCGCCCGTGTCGACGTACTCCTGCAGTTCGTCGCCGACGAGGCAGTACGCGCGGTGGCCGACGCCGATGATGTCGCCCACCGCGACCGGGGCGCGGGCCACCGGCTGGCCGTTGAGGTAGGTGCCGTTGTGGCTGCCGAGGTCGACGATCTCGTACGTGCCGTCGGCGAGCACCCTCAGTTCGGCGTGCCGACGGGAGACCACCAGATCGTCGACGACCACGTCGTTGTCGTCGGCGCGGCCGATGCGGACCGTGCGGGAGGGCAGCGGGCGTACGGACGTCGGCTGCCGGAAGGTGCCCGTGGCCGAGGGGATGCTGACGGAGGAGGGCCGCCCTGCGTCGACCGGCAGGGCGGCGACGGGCTCGGGCGGGGCGCGGCCGACGAGCACCGCGCGGGGGCCGTCCGTGACGCTGCCGAACCGGATGACGCTGCCCGGTCCGATGTCGCCCTCCTGGACGCGCCGTCCGTCGGCGTACGTGCCGTTGGTGCTGTGCTCGTCCTCGATCGTCCAGTGGTCGAGCTCGGCGTGCAGGACGGCGTGGTGCCAGGAGACGCGGGCGTCGTCCATGACGATGTCGCTCAAGGGGTCGCGCCCCACGTGGTAGTCCCGGCCCGGACTCATCACCGTGGAGCCCGAATCGGTCTCCAGGACGAGTTCGGGCGCGGTCGACGCCATGGACCGCGACTCTCCCATGCCCGAATTCTACCCATTTGGGGGACGGGTCGCCTGGGCGGGAGCAGACTGCGTCGAATATGCGCGGTTCCGCGCGGACGGCTAATTCCGCGGGACGGCTAATTCCGCGGGACGGCTAGTTCCGGGTGGACGGCTAGCTCCGCGTGGACGGCTAGCTCCGCGTGGACGGCTGGTTGCGCAGTGAACGGTTCAGCCGCCCGAGGGCCCGGCGGATGTGGCTCTTCACCGTGCCGAGCGGCAGCCCGGTCCGCTCGGCGATCTGCACCTGGGTGAGGTCCTCGAAGAACGCGAGACCGAGGACGTGCCGTTGGGCCGCGGGAAGCTTCGCGAGCTCCTGGCCCAGCAGGACGCGGTCGAGCGCGGCGTCGAGGTGCGCCTGCGGCACGGGGTCGGCCTCCGCGGCGGCGCGCCCCCGGTCGACGACCTCGCCGCGCCGCGCGCGGGCCGAGAGGGCGTCGACGGTCTTGTGCCGGGTGATGCCGACCAACCAGGCGGAGACGGGCCCGCGCTCGGGCCGGTAACCGCGCCGGCCCCGCCACGCGGCGAGGAACACCTGCTGGGTGACGTCCTCCGCCTCCCTCGGGTCGCCGAGGGAACGGACCGCGAGCGCGTAGACCAAGGAGCCCCAGCGGCGGTAGAGCGCGGTGAAGGAGTGCTCGTCCCCGCGGGCGAGGCCCACGGAGAACTCCTCGCGCGCGTGCGCCTCTTCGGCGTCACCGGCCCGCCCGCCGAACGCGGCGTCGCCCGCCCGCCCACCGAGCGCGTCCGACGTCCGGCCGGTGCCGGCCTGTGCCGTTGCGGTCATGTGCGTCGCCCTCCAGCCGAGTCCTGCGCGGCACCGGCACAGTGGTACGGCGAGCCGGTCGCGCCGGTCGTCGCGGGCCGTCCACCTGCGCGCCGGTGCACGCCCGCCGCCCTCTCCCGTGCCCCCCAACCTCACGTCCACGCCGCCCGGGACGCAATGTGCGTCGTTTGCGCGTCGCCTGTGCGTCTTGTGCGTCGGACGGGGCCGATGACCCCGAACGGCCGTACGCCTCCCGTTCGGCATCCGGCCTGGTCCGTGCATCCGTCGGCCGCTTCCGCAGGGAAGTGGTCATGTGAACCAGTGGCCCGTTGCGGTCATGATCGGCCGAGGACGGCCGTTACGGGCGCGGAGCAGCCGAAGGAGACGATCGTGGCCACGGACGGACAGCCGGCCGAAGAGCCCTTGCACTGTCTGGTCACCGGGGCGTCCGGATACATCGGCGGGCGTCTGGTGCCGGAACTCCTGGCGGCGGGCCACCGCGTGCGCTGTCTGGCCCGCTCCCCCGGCAAACTGCGCGACCTGCCGTGGGCTGGAAAGGTCGAGACGGTCAAGGGCGACGTGACCGACGCCGAGTCCGTCGGGGCGGCGCTGGACGGGATCGACGTCGCGTACTACCTGGTGCACGCCCTCGGTTCCGGTTCGGGGTTCGAGGAGACCGACCGTCAGGCGGCCCGGATCTTCGCCGAGCAGGCGCGGGCCGCCGGGGTGCGCCGGATCGTCTACCTGGGCGGCCTGACCCCGCAGGGCGTACCGGAGCGGCGCCTCTCGCCGCATCTGCGCTCGCGGGCGGAGGTGGGGCGGATCTTCCTGGACGGGCCGGTACCGGCCACCGTGCTGCGGGCCGCCGTCGTCATCGGTTCCGGATCGGCCTCGTTCGAAATGCTGCGCTATCTGACCGAGCGGCTTCCGGTCATGGTCACCCCCAGCTGGGTGCAGACCCGCACCCAGCCCATCGGTGTGCGCGACGTGCTGCGCTACCTCGTCGGGTCGGCCGGCATGCCGGCCGACGTCGACCGGGCCTTCGACATCGGCGGCCCCGACGTCCTCACGTACCTCGACATGATGCGCGGATACGCGGCCGTCGCCGAACTGCCGCGGCGCCTCATCCTGCCGGTCCCGGTGCTGACCCCGAGCCTGTCCAGTCACTGGGTCGGCCTCGTCACGCCGGTGCCCGCCTCCATCGCCCGGCCGCTCACCGAGTCGCTCCGGCACGAAGTCGTCTGCCAGGAGCACGACATCGCCCGGTACGTGCCGGACGGCCCGGGCCGGCCGCTGCCCTTCCCCGAGGCGCTGGCCCTGGCGCTGCGCAGGGTGCGGGAGGCCCAGGTGGCGACGCGGTGGTCGTCGGCGTCCGTGCCGGGGGCGCCCAGCGACCCGCTGCCCACCGACCCGGACTGGGCGGGCGGCAGCCTCTACAAGGACGAGCGGGAGCTCACCGTCGACGTGTCGCCCGACCGGCTCTGGAAGGTCATCGAGGCGATCGGCGGCGACAACGGCTGGTACTCGTGGCCGATCGCCTGGGCGGTCCGGGGCTGGCTCGACCGGTTCGTGGGCGGGGTCGGGCTGCGCCGCGGGCGCCGGGACGCGGAGCATCTGCGGGCCGGTGACTCGCTGGACTTCTGGCGGGTGGAGGAGATCCAGCCCGGCCGACTGCTGCGGCTGCGCGCGGAGATGCGGCTGCCGGGCCTCGCGTGGCTCGAGATGTACGCGGAGACCGACGAGCAGGGCCGCACCCGCTACCGCCAGCGCGCCCTGTTCCACCCGCGCGGGCTCCTCGGCCACGCCTACTGGTGGTCCGTCGCCCCGTTCCACTCCGTGGTGTTCGGCGGCATGGCCCGCAACATCACCGAGGCCGCCGCGAAGGGCCGCAGGCCGGGTGGCCGGGGCTGACGGCCCACGCCTGCGGGCGGCCCCGCGAGGAGGGGCCGCGCGGGGTGGGACGCCGCCATGAGGCTCACGCCGGTGGCCCGCCGTGTGGCGTTCGGCCGCTCGGGCCGCCGGGCGGGCAAAACTGCCGGAGCCGCATCCGTATCGGGGTCGGCGGCGGAACCAAGGGTGTGCAGGTGATCGGCGACCGAGAAACCGAGAAGAGGCAGTGCATGCTTGGACTGCGGCCGACCGCCGCCGAACCGGCCGAAACCGCCGGGCCGGTCGGCACATCACGTACCGCCGACGACACGCCCCGTACCGCCGACGGCACACCACGTACGGCAGAAGGCACTCCACGTAGGGCCGAAGGCCCACCACGAACGGCAGAAAGCACTCCCCGTACGGCCGAAAGCCCACCACATACCCCCGAAGGCACTCCCCGTACGGCCGAAGGCCCACCACGTACCGCCGACGGCACACCCCGTACCGCCGACGGCACACCCCGTACGGCCGTCGACGCCGCCGAGGCTGTGGAGGCGGTGCTCACGCGGGTGCTCGATGCCTCGGCGCGGTGGGCCCGTGCCGTCGACCCGGTGTTCGCCGAGGACGTCGCCGACCGGCTGGCCGCGTTCGTCCTGCGCGGCGGGAAGCGGCTGCGCTCCGCCTTCGCGTGGTGCGGGTGGCGGGCCGCGGGCGGTTCGGGGGACCCGGAGGCCGTCCTGCACACCGCCGCCGCCCTCGAACTGGTCCAGGCGTGCGCCCTCGTCCACGACGACGTGATGGACGGATCGCCGCTGCGCCGGGGTGCGCCGGCCGTGCACGTCCAGTTCGAACGGCTGCACCTGGCCGCCGGAATGGGTGGACCGCCCCGGACCTTCGCCGCCTCCGCCGCCGTGCTCACCGGCGACCTCGCGCTGGCCTGGGCCGACGACCTGCTGACCGAGACCGCGCTCACCTCGCCCCACGGGGCCCGGCTGCACACCGAATGGCGGGCCATGCGGAGCGAGATGGTCGCGGGGCAGTACCGCGACCTGCACGCGCAGGCGACCGGCGCGACCGGTCTCGACGACGCGGAGGCCATCGCCACGCTCAAGAGCGCCCTCTACACCGTCGCCCGCCCCCTGGCGCTGGGCGCCCTGACGACCTGCGCCGACGAGCGGACCCTGGAGGCGCTGCGCGCGGCGGGGCGGTGCGCGGGCCTTGCCTTCCAGCTCCACGACGACCTGGCCGGCGCGTTCGGCGACCCGGCCGAGACGGGCAAGCCGGCCGACGACGACCTGCGCACGCGCAAGCTCACCTACCTGCTCGCGGTGGCCCTCACCCTCGCCGAGGCGTCCGGCGACGCGGCCGCCACCGCCGCCCTCGCGCCCGGCGCCGACCCCTCGCCCGCCGCGGTGGAGCACATGCGGCGGGCCCTGCAGGAGACCGGGGCCCGCGCGGTGGTGCACGCCAAGATCGTGGAACTGGCGGCCCGGAGCCGCCGCCACTTCGCGACGACCGGCGCGGACCCCGCCGTACAGCGGGAGTTCGCGGACCTGGTCGAGCGCGCCGCAGGCCTCGTACAGCACCGCGCGGAGCAGGTCCGATGAGGACCGTGAGCGGGCCGACCGACCACGTCGTGGTGGTCGGCGCCGGGCTCTCCGGCCTCGCCTGCGCCCTGCACCTGATCGGCGCGGGACGCAAGGTCACCGTGGTCGAGCGGGACGCGGGGCCCGGCGGCCGGGCGGGACGGGTCGAGCTGGACGGGTACCGCCTCGACACCGGCCCCACCGTGCTGACCATGCCGCACCTCGCCGACGAGGCGTTCGCCGCCGTCGGCGACAGCCTGCACCGGCGGGTGGAGCTGGTGGCCCTGCACCCGGCCTACCGTGCGTCCTTCGCGGACGGCACCTCGCTGGACGTGCACACCGACGGCGAGGCGATGGAGGCCGAGGTGCGGCGCTTCGCCGGTCCCGCGCAGGCGGCGGGGTACCGCAGGCTGCGGCGGTGGCTGGAGCGGCTCTACGCGGCCCAGATGGGGCGCTTCATCGACACCAACTTCGACTCGCCGTTCCAGCTGCTCCACCCCGACCTGGCCCGGCTCGCGGCGCTCGGCGGCTTCGGCAGCCTGGACCGCCGCATCGGCAACTTCCTCTCCGACCCGCGGCTGCGCCGGGTCTTCTCCTTCCAGTCCCTGTACGCGGGGGTCGCCCCGGCCCGCGCGCTCGCGGCGTACGCGGTGATCGCCTACATGGACACCGTGGCCGGGGTCTGGTTCCCCCGGGGCGGCATGCACGCGCTGCCCCGTGCGATGGCCGACGCGGCCGGGGACGCCGGTGCCGACCTGCGCTGGTCGGCACCGGCGAGCGCGCTGGAACGGTCGGCGGGCCGGGTGCGCGCGGTGCGCCTGGCGACGGGCGAGCGCATCCCCTGCGACGCCGTGGTGCTCTCCTGCGAACTCCCGTCCGCCCACCGGCTCCTGGGCCGCGCGCCCCGGCGCCCGGTGGCGCTGCGCCACTCCCCGTCCGCGGTCGTCCTGCACGCGGGGACCGACCGCACCTGGCCCCAACTCGCCCACCACACCCTGTCGTTCGGGGCCAAGTGGGCGGAGACCTTCGACGAACTGACCCGTACGGGACGGCTGATGAGCGATCCGTCCCTGCTGATCACCCGGCCGACCACCCACGACCCCTCCCTCGCCCCGCCGGACCGGCACCTGCACTACGTCCTCGCGCCCTGCCCCAACACCGCCGTCGGCCCCTCCCCCACCACCTGGCGGGAGCTGGGTCCGCGCTACCGCGACGAGCTGGCGGCCGAACTGGAGCGGCGCGGCCTCACGGGCTTCGGGGCCAGCGTCGAGAGGGAGTTGCTGGTGACCCCGTGGGACTGGGCCGCGCAGGGGCACGCCGCGGGGAGCCCCTTCTCCGTCTCGCACACCTTCGCGCAGACCGGCCCGTTCCGGCCGCGCAACCTGGTGCGCGGGGTCGACAACGTCGTCCTCGCAGGCTGCGGCACCACCCCGGGCGTGGGCGTCCCGACCGTCCTGATCTCCGGAAAGCTGGCCGCCGCACGCGTGACCGGTGCCGGGACCGCGAAAGGCCGCCGATGACCCGTCGCGAACTCGCCGCCGCCCGCATCACCGACCCCGCGCTGCGCGCCGCCTACGCCCGGTGCCGGCGGCTCAACGCCCGCCACGGCCGCACCTACTTCCTCGCCACCCGGCTGCTTCCCGTGGAACGCCGTACCGCCGTGCACGCCCTGTACGGCTTCGCCCGGTGGGCGGACGACATCGTCGACGACCTGGACCGGCGGCTGACCCCGGCCGAACGTGACCGGCTCCTCCTGGAGTTGGAGAGCGACCTCGCCCGGGGCCTGCGCACCGGTGGCGGCGAGGAGCCGGTGGTCCGCGCGGTGGCCGACACCGCGGAGCGGTACGCCATCGACCCCGCCCTCTTCTCCGACTTCCTGGTCTCGATGCGCAGCGATCTGAGCGTCACCGACTATCCGACCTACGCGGAGCTGCGGACGTACATGCACGGCTCGGCCGCGGTGATCGGGCTGCAGATGCTGCCGGTGCTCGGCACGGTGGTGCCCCGCGAGGAGGCGGCCCCGCACGCGGCGGCCCTCGGGGTGGCCTTCCAGCTCACCAACTTCCTGCGTGACGTCGGCGAGGACCTGGACCGGGGCCGCGTCTACCTGCCCGCCGATCTGCTCGCCGCGCACGGCGTGGACCGGCCGCTCCTCGAATGGAGCCGCCGCACGGGACGGCGCGACCGGCGGATCCGCGCGGCCCTGGTCGCCGCCGAGGCACTGACTCGGGGCGTGTACCGGGAGGCGGAGCCGGGCATCGCCATGCTCGACCCCCGGGTGCGGCCCTGCATCCGGGCCGCGACCACGCTGTACGGCGGCATTCTCGACGCGATCGCCGACCAGGAGTACGACGTGCTGCACCGCAGGGCCGTGGTGTCCCGTGCGCGCCGGGCGGCGACCGCCGCGGCCGGGGTCGCCCGCGTGATCGGCGCGCGGTGGCGGGCCCGCGCCCAGGGGTTCAGCCCGTCCGAACGTGCCAAGCCCCCGGAGCCGCACTCCCCGCACTCCCCGATCCCCCCGAGCTCTCCGAACTCCCCCGTGGAAAGGACCAGTCAGTGACCGGCCGACCGGAACGGGCCCGCTGGACACCTCCGTTGCAGCGGCGGCGCGGTCCCGGCTGGGCGGATCAGGCGCCCACCTGGCAGCAGGCGCGGCCCGCGCTGATCGCCGGCGCGCTCGACCGGGCCTCGGCGCGCCCCTCGGGCAACTGGTTCGTCGTCGGCGCCTCCCGTGACGTGCGCGCCGGGGGCCGGCCCTGTGGCCGGACGGTGGGCGGCGAGGAGGTCGTGCTGTGGCGTTCGGACAGTGGTGAGCTGCGCGCGGGGCCGGGGATCTGTCCGCACCTCGGGGCGCCGCTGCGCGACAGCCGGGTGGTGTGCGGGACCCTGGTCTGTCACTGGCACGGACTGGCCCTGAACGGCGGCCCGTTCGCCGGCTGGGAGCCCTATCCCGTCCATGACGACGGGGTGCTGGTGTGGGTGCGGCTGGACGCGGTGGGCGGCGAGGAGCCGTCGCCCCGGCCGATGGTTCCGGAGCGTCCGGCGCCGGGCAGCGGGGTGGCCTCGGTCTTCACGGCGGCGGGGCGGTGCGAACCGCAGGACGTGATCGCCAACCGGCTCGACCCGTGGCACGGCTCCTGGTTCCACCCGTACTCGTTCGTCGACCTGACGGTGGTCCGGGGGCCGGAGGGCGGCGCGGGGGACGCGGACGACGCCTTCGTCGTCGACGTGTCGTTCCGGGTGACGCGCCGTCTGGTCGTGCCGGTGCGGGCCGAGTTCACCGCTCCGGAGCCGCGGACCGTGGTGATGCGCATCACCGAGGGCGAGGGGGCGACGTCCGTGGTGGAGACCCATGCCACGCCGCTGACGGGCCCGGCCGCCGAGCGGCCGCGCACCGCGGTGGTCGAGGCGGTGGTCGCCGCGTCGGACCGGCGCGGCTTCGCGCTGGCCCGCGCCGCCGCCCCCGCGCTGCGCCCCCTGATGCGTCACACGGCGGGCCGGCTGTGGCGCGACGACCTGGCGTACGCGGAACGGCGCTGGGCGCTGCGCAGCACGAAACGCTTCCCGGGCTGAGCCGCGCCCCCAGATGACCCTTCCCGGGCTGAGCCTCACCGCGCAGGTGACCCGTCGTCACATCCCTTACCGCCGCCCGTGAACCACACCCCTCACGGGGTGCTCGCCAGGGATCCCAGGGCTCGCATCACGGCCGAGCGGCCCGTCCGTGGGACCGTCCACAGGGTCTGGCCCTTGACGCCGTGTTCGGCCAGCAGGGTGTTCGCCGCCAGGAAGCCGGTGGTGGCGGCGCGTTCCATCAGGGCGACCGGGAGGTCGCAGCGCACCACGTCGCCGGCCAGGGCCAGCCAGGGGTGGGGGCTGCGTACGGTGGGCCGCCGGCGGTAGGTGCCGACCGGGAAGAGGGGGCAGTCGGCGTGCCACTCGTGCCGGGCGTCGACGACGCGGGCCGCACGGGTCTCCGGGTACACCTCGTACAACTGCCGTACCAGGCGCCGCTCGACGTCGGTCCGCTGTTCGCCCTCCCCCACGGCGTAGGCGTGGAGTTCCACGACCGCGCCCCCGTTCCGTGAGGCCCAGCGGGCGGCCTCGTCCTCGTACCGGTCCAGGACGCTGACGTTGTCCAGGCCGCCGTAGCCGCTGGTGCCGAGGAACCCGGGCCGGTCGGCGCGGACCGGCCGGTCGAGCCAGAGCCGGCTGACGAGGAACGGCGGCGCGTTGCGCAGGGCCGCGATGTCGGCGCGCCAGGGCGGGGTGCCGAGGTCCGGCGAGTCGGCGACGAGCCGGCGCAGTCCGGCGCCGTCGAGGGCGAGGACCACCGCGTCGTACCGGTCGGCCGCCGCCTCGGTGCGCACCTCGGCCCCGCCGTCACGCGGACGCACCGTCTGCACGGGGGTGCCGGTGCGGATGTCCGCCCCGAGGCGCTGCAGATAGCCGCCGAGGGGCTCCCAGAGCGCCTGGGGGAAGGGCTCGTTCGGGACGTCGAAGAGGAGGCCCTCCGACGAGCCGAGGAAGTAGATGTGGAACATCAGGAGCAGTTCGGCGGCCGACAGTTGGCGCGGGTCGGCGAAGAAACTGCGCGAGAACACCTCGAACGCCAGGTGGTGCGCGGCCTCGGGGAAGCGGATGCCTTCCAGGAAGGCGGTGGCGCTGATCCCGTCGAACCGCTCGTACACCTCGGGTACGCGGACGTCGAGGAGCGGCAGCGCGGCGCGGGCGTCAATGGTGGCGAGGTCGCGCCAGCCGAAGGTGGGGCTCAGCGCGACGAAGCCGAGCGCGCTGAGCGGCGGCGTGCGCGGGACGCGGGCGAAGCTGTCGGTGAGGCCGCCGCTGTGCCGCAGGGGGTAGTCGGGCAGGGCGGTGAGCCGGGAGAGGTTGGGGTCGGTGCGCCGCAGCAGGCCCCGCAGGTTGTAGTACTGCCGGAAGAAGGCGTGGAAGCCGCGGCTCATGGTCGCCGCCGAGCCGTCCGCGAGCCGGATCCGCCGGCCCGCGAGCCGCCCGCCGAGCGCATCGCCGCTCTCGTACACGGTGACGCGGGCGCCGCGCTCGGCCAGCGCGGTGGCGGCGGCGAGGCCGGCGATGCCGCCGCCGATCACGGCGGCGCGGGGCGCGTCGCCGGGCGCGAACCGCGCGCGGCCGGGGATGGCCCGCAGCACCTCGGCCTTGCGGTCCCGGCCGCGGCGGGGGATGTCGTACGGGGTGTTCACGAGGCGCCCTCCGAGGCCGCGGCGGCGCCACCTGTGGCGAGGAAGGTGTGCACGATGCCCGTCTGCCAGCCGGCGACCGGGACGGCGCGCACGCCGGTGAAACCGGCGCGGGTCAGCCGGGCGGTGAAGTCGGGCACGGTGTCGAAGTCGAGGACGCTGCGCCGCAGATGGCGGTAGAGGGCGGCGTCGCCGCTGAGCGTGCCTGCCGGGATGATCACCGCGCGGCACACGGCGTTCCACAGGGCCCGGTGGGCCGGCACCCCGCTGAGGCTGTACTCGTGGACGGCGAGTCGGCCGCCGGGGCGCAGCAGGCTCCGGACGGCGGTGAGGACCTGGTCCGGGTCGGTGACGTTGCGGAACAGGTAGGCGGCGAAGACCGCGTCGAAGGGCCCGTGGTCCGCCGTGGCCAGCTCCTCGGCGCTCAGATGCAGGAAACGCACCCCGGCCGGCCACGATTTGGCGCGGGCCCGCGCCAGCATGCCCGCCGAGGCGTCGACGGCGGTGATGCGTGCCTCGGGGGCGGCCCGCAGCAGCGCGCGGGTCGACGAGCCGGTCCCGCAGCCCAGGTCGAGCAGGTGCAGCCCGGCACCTCGGCCGGGCATCCGCAGCCTGCGGGCCGAGCGGAGCAGGTCGGTCCGGTAGCCCGGGTTGAGGGCGGTGAGCAGGTCGTACGTGGGTGAGGCGGCGTCGAAGGCACGTGCGAGGTCGCGGTCGCGCAGCAGGGTCATCCGGGGCTCTCTTCGCTTCGGGGGCCGCCCGGTGCCGGGGTGAACCGGCGCGGCAGGAAGGGGAGTTCGACGGCGGTGCGGAGCATCGGCCCCACGGGGCAGCGCATCCCGATGCCCCACTCCTCCCACGGCGTGGTGGCACCGTCGAGGAAGCGCAGCAGCCGCTCCGCGGGGATGGTGCGGAACAGTCCGGTGAAGAAGTCGGGGCCGTCGATCCGCCCGGTGTCCAGGGCGCGCAGCAGTACGGCGTCCATGGCCAGCGCGCGGCGCCCGTGCGGCGCGGGCACGTCGGGGCGCCCGGCGCGCACGGCGGCGGCGATGGCCCGGCTCTGCCGCTGGACGGCGGCGAAGGTGTAGCCGGTGGCGGGGCGGGTGGCGCCGCCCGCGGCGCCGATGCGGTGGACGGCGGGCCCGGTCCGGCGCGGGAAGCGGGCGTCGGTCATCGGGATGACGCCCTGCTCGGCCGACTCGACCGTGGGCGTGCCGATGCGGAGGATGTCGCGGCAGTAGTGGGTGAGGTGCCGCTCGTACGCCTCGGTGGTGAGCGGGGTGCGGGAGAACTCGGTGTACTCGACGAGCGCCCGGTCGGGGGCGAGCGGCAGCACGTATCCGAAGGCGAGACCGTGGCGCGGCTGGGGGACGCGGAAGTCCATCAGGTCGGCGACCGCGGGGTCGAACCGGTCCGTGGCCGTGCGCACGAACCAGCCGCGGAAGTGCTGCAGCAGCCGGGTGCGGGCCGGTGGCAGGGCGCGCAGCGGGCGGGAGTCGAAGACGTGCCGGGCGCGCAGGGTCAGGGGGCGCCCGTCGGGGTCGGTGCAGCGGACCTCGGCGCCGCCGTCCACCGTGCGCACCGCGTCCGCCGTCGCGCGCAGCACTTGTGTCCCGGAGGATCGCGCCAGCCGTGCGTGCACGAGGCGTTCGAAGGGGCCCGAGCGCAGCATGCGGTAGCTCAGGGGTGCGGGATCGACGGTGATGGCGGTGCCGTCGGCGTCGTGCACCCGCAGCCGGGACCAGGTGGCGGTTAGCGCCGCGTCGAAGTCGCCGGTGCCCCGGTCCCAGTAGCACCAGGTGCGTTCGGCGGGCCGCAGCGGTCCGGTCGGCGGCTCCACCACGGTCACCGCGTCCGCGCCGGTCTCCGTCAGGCGGTACGCCAGGCTGAGTCCGGCCGCGCCGCCGCCGAGAACGACCACTCCCGGGGGCACGCATCGACTGTCCACGTCACACTCCGGATCGCAGGGGCACAGGGGCCCGCCGGTCCCGCTCCGGTGGTCCCGGCGTGCGTCTCCTCTTCGGCCCGTGGTCCGGGTTCGGATGCGGCGGGTTCACCCATCGGTACAGGTTCACCCATCAGTACAGACGGGGGTGCACGTGCCGGGTGGCGGCGCGCCGGGGCGCGGACGATTCGTGCGGCTCAGCGCAGCGGCAGGGTGACGGTGATGTCCTTGCCGGTGCGCCCGAGCACGAGCGTGATCTCGGTGGCCAGCTCGCGGACGAGGAACCATCCGTACCCGCCCTCGCCGCGCGCGCGGGGCCGCTCGGGGTCGGGGTGCCGGGGAAGGTCCGCCGAGCGGTCGCCCACGGTCACCCGTATCCCCTCGTCGCCCACGGCGGCGTCGAAGCGGGTGACGCCGCCGCCGTGCCGCAGCGCGTTGGTGACCAGTTCGGAGACGGCGAGGATGATGTCGGCCCGGGCACGTTCGCCGACGGCGGCTCCCGGGCCGTCCGCCCATGCGCGCAGGACTCCCGCGACCTGTCCGCGCGCTTCGGCCGCGGTGGCCGGGAGGGCGGAGACGGTCGGGGCCACCAGCTCGTGACCGCGCTCACCGCGCAGATCGGGGACGTCGATGCTCACGTCCGGCACGTCACCGCGCAGGTCCGGTGCGTCCGCGCTCACTTCGGGTACGTCGGTGCTCACGCCAAGGTCCCCTTCACCGGGCCGCGTTCACGGCGGCGTCGACGTCCTCGGTGAGGACGAAGAACTCGGTGGTCCCCGTGACGCCGAACAACCGGTCCACGACCGGGCGCAGCGGCCCGCACACCACCAGCTGCCGGTCGTCCGCCCGGTGCCGGCGCTGGGCGTCGAGGAGCACATGCAGCACCGAGGAGTCCGCGAACTCCAGGGCGGACAGGTCGACGACCGTACGGCTCTGTCCGGACAGTTCCGCCGCCCTGGCCAGCTCGCCGTCGAGCGCGGCCACGTTTTCGGAGTCCAGCGCTCCGCTCGCCCGTACCACCGCGGCCCGGCCCCGCCGCGCGAGCGTGACCTCCGCGACCATGGGTTGCCGCCGTGCCGTTCGGCTCTCCACCGGTTCCGTCATGAGCCTCTCCCTCGGCCGGGCGCGACCGCCCGCCTTCCCTCGTACAGCCCGGCGATTCTACGTATGCGCGGGCCCGCCTCGAATCCCTCTGCCCCGATCCCGCGGATCTGCGCAGCATCGGCGAAGGCGGCGCACCTCTGCGCGAGCCGTGGTGAACCCCACCGGACCCCCTCGGGAACGCCCCCGGAGCGACGCGTTCAACGGCGCCGTTTCGGCAGGTCAGTCGGGCAAAACCAGTGTAAATCGGATGACCCCAAGATTGGGACTCCCCAACCGGCACATCAAGGGCTTAACTTATGGAGCATGACCTCCCCCCGCTCCACCTATGGCGGCGGTTACTACTCCGCGCCGTCCTTCCCGGACACTCCCATCTACGACTCTCTCGTCGCAGAGCGGGGCACTCCGCAGATCGCCCCGATCCGGGTCCCCTCCGCGTACGACACGGGCAGTCACCTGCCCGCCCTCCCGGCCGCGCTGCCCGCCCTGCCGGCCGCCCCTTCCCCTCCCAACCCCGCGTACGGCTACGCGCAGGCCCAGCAGCCCGCCCCGCTGCAGCAGGCGCCGTCGCCCTACATCCCGCAACAGGCCGCGGGCCCGCGCGGCTACCCGGGACCCCAGGCCCAGCGCCCGGCTCCCGGTACGGGATACGAGGCGATGCGCCCGGCGGCGCCCCGCCCCGCCCCGGCGTCGTACGAGGATCCGTACAACCGCCCCTATCGCGGGTACTGACGCCCCCGTCGCGGACACCGACCTGCCGCGGACGCTGATCGGCCGCAACCGTTCAGGCGTTGCCCGCCGTCGAGCCACGGCCCGGCGGCGGCATGCCCGTGTCCAGACGTTCGGGGGCCGCATGTCCGGATGCGGGCTCCCCGAATGATCGGCGCTCGAACGGGGAACTCGTTGACGAGGCACGGTCGTTGGGTGAGGGGGACCGGAAGGGGGTGCGGGGCGTGCGAGCGATCGTCGGCCTCTGGCGGTGGCGGCACAATCCGCTGCGCCGCGGCACCGACCTCGTCGAGGCCTGGCTGTCCCTGGTCGCCCTGGTGCTGATCGTCGCCGCTGTCCCGCTCGCCGCGGTGCTCACCACGACCCTGACGCGCGACGCCCTCCTCGGCTCGGTCCACCAGCAGCAGGAGAATCGGCACCGCGTCGTCGGCACCGTCCTGCGGAAGATCGACTCTCCGCCGCTCGACCCCGACCCCGAGACCTCGTCGGTCCGTGACGCGCACAGCCGCGTGCTCGCCCGCTGGACGGCCCCCGACCACACCGACCGGTACGGCGTGGTGCTGTCCGACCTCAAGTCCCCCGACCGCGGCGACCACTTCAGGATCTGGACCGACGAGCGCGGCCGGGTCGTGGGCCGCCCGCTGGACACCGCGACCGCGACGACGCACGCGCTCCTCGCCGGTCTCGGCGCCGCCGCCGCGACGGCCGGTCTCGTCGAGGGCACCCGCAGGCTGATCCTCTGGCGCATCGTGCAGGGGCGTTACGCCCGCCTCGACCGGGCCTGGGACAAGGCGGGCCCGGACTGGGGCCGTACGGGCACCGGTTCCTGACCCGCCCCGCGGGCGCGGCCGGGCGCAGGCCGCCCGGTGCCGTCGAACACCTCTGCCCAAGGCCGCCCAGGTGAGAGCCTGGCCATCGGGTCAACTCCGCCTGCTCCCGCGCGCTACGGTGGACCGGCCGAACTCTTCGGCTCCCTGCGCGGTGACACGGCACGAGTGACACGGAACGACGACGCAGGATCCCGCGTACGACGAGGTGGGGGCAGAGCAACTCCATGGCACAGGGCACGGTCCAGGTGACGCACACCGGCACGTCGCGGTGGCGGCGCCGCACCGGCGAGTACGCATCGCTCGCCGCTGCCTTGGAGGCCGCGAGCGACGGTGACGTACTGACCGTCGCCGCCGGCACCTACCGCGAGAACCTCGTCGTCCAGCGCGCGGTGACCCTGCGCGGACCGGAGAGCGCCCCCGGCTCGGTGCGCATCGCGCCGGCCGACGGCGTGCCGCTGACGGTCCGCGCCTCCGCGATCGTCCAGGACCTGCACGTCGAGGGGCAGGACTCCTCCGCGCCCGCCCTGCTCGTCGAGGACGGCGCCCCCGAACTCATCGGCATCCGCGTCGTGACCCGGTCCGCGGCCGGCATCGAGGTACGCGGCGGGGCGCGTCCGACGGTGCGCCGCTGCACCGTCGACAATCCCGGCGGCATCGGCATCGCGGTGCTCGACGGGGGCGGCGGTGTCTTCGAGGAGTGCGAGATCGTCGCGGCCGGCCAGTCCGGCGTGTCGGTGCGCGGCGGCGCCCACCCCCGCCTGGAGCGGTGCCGGGTGCACCACGCCTCGGGCGCCGGGCTCTCGGTGACCGGGGAGCACACCGGGCTCGAGGCCATCGGCTGCGAGGTGTACGAGGTCAAGGGCTCCGGAGTGCAGATCACCGGACGGGCCGCCGCGCACCTGACCGACTGCGACGTGCACCGCACCACCTCCGACGGCGTCACGCTCGACACGGACGCCGTGCTCACCCTCGCCGACTGCCGCATCCACGACATCCCGGAGAACGCGGTCGACCTGCGCTCGCGCTCCGTGCTCACCCTCACCAGGTCCACGGTGAGCCGCTTCGGCCGCAACGGCCTCTCGGTCTGGGACCCGGGCACCCGGGTGGACGCCAACCAGTGCGAGATCCACGACAGCACGGGCGACTACCCGGCGGTGTGGGTCAGCGACGGGGCGACCGCCGTCCTGGAGTCGTGCCGGGTGCACGACGTGCCCGACGCGCTGTTCGTCCTGGACCGCGGCTCACGCGCGGACGTAGTCGACAGCGACCTCTCCCAGGTGCGCAACACCGCCGTGTCGGTGAGCGACGGCGCGACCGCGCAGCTCGACGACTGCCGCATCCGCGAGGCCGCCACCGGCGCGTGGTTCCGCGACCACGGCAGCGGCGGCACCCTCGCCAACTGCACGGTGGACGCCGTCCAGACGGGCGTCATCGTCACCAAGGGAGCGGACCCCACCCTGGAGCGGTGCACGGTCACCTCCCCCGCCGAGGCGGGGTTCTACGTCTCCGCGGGCGGCCGCGGCAGCTTCCACGGCTGCCGGGTGAGCGGCAGCGGCGGCTACGGCTTCCACGTCATAGACGGATGCCGTACGACGCTGAAGAAGTGCCGCACCGAACGGTGCGCCCGGGGCGGCTTCGAGTTCTCGGAGGAGGGGCCGCTCGTCGAGGACTGCGCCAGCGACGAGAGCGGCGTCCCGCGCACCCCCGCGTCGGCGGCCGCGGAGACACCGGCCGTGCAGACGGCCACACAGACCGTCGGGCTGCTCGGCTCGCTCCCCGCCCAGCACACCCCGCAGGCCGCGCCCCCCGCCGAGAAACCCTCCCGCGCCTCCAAGGAGGTCCTCGGCGAACTCGACGCCCTGGTCGGCCTGGACAGCGTCAAGCGCGAGGTGCGCGCCCTCACCGACATGATCGAGGTCGGCCGGCGCAGGCAGCAGGCCGGCCTCAAGGCCGCCTCCGCCCGCCGCCACCTGGTCTTCACCGGCTCCCCCGGCACCGGCAAGACCACCGTCGCCCGGCTGTACGGCGAGATCCTCGCCTCGCTCGGCGTGCTGCAGAGCGGCCACCTCGTCGAGGTCTCGCGCGTCGACCTGGTCGGCGAGCACATCGGCTCGACGGCGATCCGCACCCAGGAGGCGTTCGACCGGGCGCGCGGCGGGGTGCTGTTCATCGACGAGGCGTACGCGCTCTCGCCGGAGGACTCCGGGCGTGACTTCGGCCGCGAGGCCATCGACACACTCGTGAAGCTGATGGAGGACCACCGCGAGGCCGTGGTGGTGATCGTCGCGGGTTACACCGCCGAGATGCAGCGGTTCCTGTCCGTCAACCCCGGTGTGGCGTCCCGTTTCTCACGCACCATCACCTTCAGCGACTACGCCCCCGAGGAGCTGCTGCGGATCGTGGAGCAGCAGGCCGACGAGCACGAGTACCGTCTCGGCACCGGCACGCCCGAGGCGCTCCTGAAGTACTTCACGGCGCTCCCCAAGGGGCCGGCGTTCGGCAACGGCCGCACCGCGCGGCAGACGTTCGAGGCGATGGTGGAGCGGCACGCGGGCCGGGTCGCCCAGCACGACGAGCCGAGCACCGACGACCTCACCCTGCTGTATCCGGAGGATCTGCCGGAGCTGCTGTGACGCCGTCCGGCGCTGCGGGCCGCGGTGCGGGCACGCCGGGCCTGAGGCGGGCGAGCAGCCGCGCCCGCTCCTCGGCGAACGCGGGGTCGGCCTGGTAGTCGCCGTGCCCGAGGATGGGGGCGGGCAGCGGATGCTCCTCCGTACGTCCGTAGGCGAGGGGGTCCTTGAGGGCGGGGCGGTCGACCTGGGGGCCGCAGTCGCCGGGCAGGTCGATGGGGCCGCCGATCGGGTCGGTGGTGCGGTGGAGGTTGCGCCAGCAGTCGACCTCGCGGTGCAGGGAGGACAGGGCGGCGGGGCCGAAGTGGGCGGGGAACCAGCGGCCGTAGAGGCGCTCCAGGGGCGAGCCGTAGGTGAGCAGGGCGACGCGTCGGCGGACCGAGGGGCGCAGCTGCCAGGCCGCGGCCGCCGCGAGGACGCTGCCCTGGGAGTGCCCGGAGAGGACGAGGCGGCCGCCGGTGGCGCTGGTGGCGCGCGTCCAGGCGGCCATCCGCCAGGTCAGGTCGGGCACCGCGCGCTCGGCGTAGCAGGGCGGGGCGAAGGGGTGGGCGGCGCGCGGCCAGAAGGTGCCGACGTCCCAGAGGATGCCGATGGTGCGCCGGGCCGAGGGATCCTTGTAGGCGCGGCGGCCCCAGGTGACGAACAGTATGAAGCCGAACCCGATCAGCCAGGAGCCGAGGGCCTGCGCGGTCTCGGCGGCCCCCTCCAGGATGTCGGGCAGGCCCTGCGCGGCCTGCGCCGGGGCCTTCCCGGTCGCCCACGCACCGGTGAGCGCGGCGGCGCCGAGCAGCAGCGTCACGGCGGAGATGATGCCGACGAGCAGGGGCGCGCGGTCGGTGAGCGCGGCACGCGCGCGGGTGCCCGCGATGCGGCGGGTACGGGTGGAGTCCTTGGGCTCGCCGGGGTAGTCCAGCGGAATACGGGTCATCTCTTGGTGCTTGCGCTGGACGGTCCGCACGCCGAACCAGCCGCACAGCGCCGCGACCACCACGAGGAGCGGCGGGATCACGGACGCCTGCCAGGTGAGCAGCACCGGCGGCCCGTCGATCGAGCCGTGGCTGCCGTCCAGCCAGTCGGCGACGCGCTGCGCCCCGCCGCCGGTCATGACCCCGCCAAGCGCGCAGGAGAGCATCGCGACGGCGGGGCCGCCGAAGCCGCGGATGGCGGTGCGGGGGTCGGGTGAGGAGCGGTACAGGACGTGGGCGGCGGCCGCGAGGCAGAGCACCAGGACGCCCTGGACCAGGGCGATGCCGCCGAAGGTGGCGTCTCCCGGGAGTCTGCCCGCGGAGCGCCAGCCGGGGCGCGACCACCCCGCGTACAGCAGGGCGAGGACGAGCAGGATGAGCGCGCCCGTCGGAAACCAGCGCACCAGGGTCTTGTCCAGGTGCCGGTCGAGCCGGTTCTCGCTGCGTCCCCTGCGGCAGACGACCCACACGACGACTGCGCCGCCGAGGACGAGCGTGGTGTCGAGCGCCCAGCCGAGGGCTTCGAGGAGGGCAGGGCCGTCCGCGCGCCGGTCCTGCCGTGCGGCCGGGGTGCCGACCGCCGCGGCGACGGTGAGCAGGCCGGCGGCCGTGTGGGCGGCGCGCAGCCGGGCCACCAGGCGCCGCCCGTACCAGAAGCCGGGCCTGCCGAGCGCGGTGCGGCTGGTCTCCTCCTCCGGGTCGGGCTGGTGGGGCAGCGGCTGCTGGGACTCGTACGCGCTCCAGGTGCGGTGGGAGAGGTACCAGAGCAGTCCGGTGAGGGCGGCGGGCAGGAGCGCGGCGAGGGCGAGGCGGCGGCCGGGTTGCGACCACCAGCCGCCGTGCGCGTCGGCGTCGACGGCGAGGAACCCGAGCCAGGCGCGGTCGTCGGCGCACCGGGGGGTGCCGGCGCACTGCCAGGCCGTGAGGTCGAGCGCGACCTCGCAGGCGGCGGCGACGAGCAGCACGGTGAGGGTGAGGCCGACGAGTCGCACCAGGAGGCCGTAGGTGCGCGCGAGGCGTCTGCGGTGGCGTGAGGTGGGGCGCATCCAGTGGGCGATGTTGACGACCATGAACGGCAGCAGCAGGAGCCACAGGGCGCGGGAGCCGTTGCCGGACGTCAGGTTGCACCAGACGTACGCCTCCGGCACCGGTTTGCCACGGTAGTCGTCGGGGCGCCGCTCGGCGTCGGCGTCCTCGGTGCGGCGGAACACGGCCGCCGTGTCGTCGCCGGAGATCCGCACGGTGCGCGGGTCGCCGAGCATCTTCTCCGGTGTGGTGCCCCCGACTCCGTGGACCAGGAGTTCCAGGGCCGTCTCGTCCTGCGTGGCTCTCTCCACTGTCCCGCTTCCCCGAGATGCGCATGGTGAGGGGACAAGGATCTCGGCTCGGGGCGCTCGGCGCACCCCTCGTCACGCAATCTCCTCCTTCCGTGCCGTTCCGGGCCGCGGGCGGAACCGTGTGGTGGGACGGTGGTGGGACGTCCGTCACCCGCGCGTGCGAGGATGAGACGGCGCCGCAGGGGCGCGGAGTACGTGGTGAGGCAGAGGGGCCGGAGCGGGCGTGAGTGACCATCAGAACCTTCTCGCCGAGCAACGCCGTGCCCTGATCCTCGACGAGGTGCGCCGGCGCGGTGGCGTGCGGGTCAACGAACTGACCCGCAAGCTCGGGGTGTCCGACATGACGGTCCGCCGCGACCTGGACGCGCTGGCCCGTCAGGGTGTCCTGGAGAAGGTGCACGGCGGCGCGGTCCCGGTGGTCGAGGCGAGCACGCACGAGCCGGGGTTCGAGGCCAAGTCGGGTCTTGAGCTGACCGCCAAGGAGGACATCGCGCGGGCCGCGGCGTCCCTGGTGGCGCCCGGCGCGGCCGTCGCCCTGTCGGGGGGTACGACGACGTACGCGCTGGCGCACCACCTGGTGGACGTGCCGGATCTGACGGTGGTCACGAACTCGGTGCGCGTGGCGGACGTGTTCCACTCCGCGCAGCGCACCTCGGGGCAGCGGCAGAGCGCGGCGACGGTCGTGCTGACCGGCGGTGTGCGCACGCCGTCGGACTCGCTGGTCGGCCCGGTCGCTGACCAGGCGATCGGCTCGCTCCACTTCGACGTGCTGTTCCTCGGCGTGCACGGCATATCGCCGGAGGCCGGGCTCTCGACGCCGAACCTGGCGGAGGCGGAGACGAACCGGCGTCTGGTGCAGTCGGCGCGGCGCGTGGTGGTGGTCGCGGACCACACCAAGTGGGGGACGGTGGGCCTGAGTTCGTTCGCCACGCTCGCGCAGGTGGACACGCTGGTGACCGACGCGGGGCTGCCAGCGGAGGCCCGCGCCGAGATCGCCGAGCATCTGAACCGGCTCGTGGTCGCGGGTGAGGGCGAGCCGGACGGGGACGGGGAGGCCGGCGCCGAGCAGGCCGGTGAGGTGAGCGAGTCCGGCGCCGCTGACGGAACCCGCAACCCCGGGGCCCCCACAGACATCTGACGGCCCGCCAGCTATGGTGACCGGACCCGGTCAACCGTCCGTTCCGCTGGGGGGCAGAGTCCGATGGCACGCCGACTGGAGCCCGTGGGGCTCGACTTCGTCGACACCGCTCCGCTGCGTCTGGTCTTCTCGCGCGAGGTGAGCGCCCCGCCCGACGCGGTCTACCGCGCCCTGGCCGACGACGTGACCGGCTGGCCCCGCTGGTTCAGCGCGGTCACCCTGTGCCGGCCCACCGGAGGCGGCACGGGCCGGGAGGTCCGGCTGAAGGGCGGCACCCGCTTTCGGGAGTCGATCCTCGCGGCAGACGCACCGGAGCGGTACACCTACCGTGTCGACGAGACCAACGCACCCGGCATGCGCGCCCTCGTCGAGGAGTGGCGGCTCTCCCCGGCCGGCACCGGGACCCGGGTGCGGTGGACGTTCGCCCTGGACGGCCCGGCCCCCTTGCGCGGGGCCCTGAAGCTGGGCCGCGCGGGCCTGGGCCGGGCGTTCCGCGACGCGGTCACCGCACTGGACCGCCACTGTCGGACACCGCCCGTGCAGGACCCTGGCGCCACTCCCCCGTGCTGAGGAGCATCTCGATCGTCTGCGCGTACGGCCTGATGTCCAGGCCCTGTTCGGCCAGCCACGCGTCCGAGTAGTACTTGTCGAGGTAGCGGTCGCCGGGGTCGCAGATCAGCGTGACGACGCTGCCGGTGCGGCCGGCGGCCACCATCTCGGCGACGATCCTCAGGGCGCTCCACAGCCCGGTGCCGGTCGAGCCGCCCGCCTTGCGGCCGATGGCCTGTTCCAGCGCGCGGACGGCGGCGACCGACGCGGCGTCCGGCACCTTCATCATCCGGTCGATGGCGCCGGGCACGAAGCTGGGCTCCATGCGGGGCCTGCCGATGCCCTCGATGCGGGAGCCGCAGTCGCTCGTCGCCTCCGCGTCGTTCTTCGTCCAGCCGTCGAAGAAACAGGAGTTCTCCGGGTCGGCGACACAGATGCGGGTGTCGTGCTGCATGTAGTGGACGTAGCGGGCGATGGTCGCCGAGGTGCCGCCGGTGCCGGCCGTGGCGACGATCCAGGTGGGCTCGGGGTAGCGCTCCAACCGCATCTGCTGGTAGATCGATTCGGCGATGTTGTTGTTGCCCCGCCAGTCGGTGGCGCGTTCCGCGTAGGTGAACTGGTCCATGTAGTGCCCGCCCGTCTCGACGGCGAGGGCCGCGGACTCCGCGTACATCGTGCGTGAGTCGTCCACGAAATGGCACTGACCGCCGTGGAATTCGATCAGGCGGATCTTCTCGGCGCTCGTCGTGCGGGGCATCACCGCGATGAAGGGCACCCCGATCAGCTTCGCGAAGTACGCCTCGGAGACGGCCGTCGACCCGCTGGACGCCTCGATGACCGGGCGCCCCGGCCGGATCCAGCCGTTGCACAGGCCGTACAGGAACAGGGAGCGGGCCAGGCGGTGCTTGAGGCTGCCCGTCGGATGGGTCGACTCGTCCTTCAGGTACAGGTCGATGCCCCACTGCTCGGGCAGCGGGAAGAGCAGCAGGTGGGTGTCGGCCGACCGGTTGGCGTCGGCCTGGACCTTGCGGACGGCTTCTTTGAGCCAGTTCCGGTAGGCGTCGTCGCTGTGGTCGACGTCGAGCGTCGGCATCGGCTCGTCGACTCGATCCTGCTGTGGGGTGCTCACGGCGGGGCTCCTTCGCGTCGTGCCGGACGCGATTCGACGCGGCCGTACACCTCGATCTTAGACACCCGCCACACGCTTCTCACCTGCATAAACACACCTTTGAGCAGCTCAAAGGCGCGCCTGGCGCACCCTTGGCCAGAGTGTGCGGGACGCCCGGGCGGGACGGGCCGGGGCGATGGCCCGACGTCTCCCCGCACACTGGTGCTCGACGCACGGTGCGTGCAGACTTCACCGCACGGGGCACTCGCCCCGTGGAACGGGACCACCGGCGCTCACAAGGGGGCGGTGCCATGGCGGAGCCGGAATTCACGGCCAGGGGTGTGCGGATCGAGCGGCGTCTGCGCTCGCTCACGCGCGCCGGACAAGTACGCATCACGGACGGCCGGCTGGAGTTGCTCACCAGCTACGGCACCGAGATCGACAGCGCGCCGCTGCAGGCGGTGCGCACGGGCAAGCCGTGGTTCGCCGCGCAGGACAGGGCGCTGGCAGAGGTCAACGGCACCCGCTACCGGCTCACGCTCGGCGAGCACGAGCCACGTCCCGGCGAGCCGGGACCGCCGACGGTGCGCAGATTCATCGAGGCGGTGCGCAGCGCCACGGAGCACCGTCGCCCGCGAGGCTGAGCGGGGCCGCGCGAGACGCGCGAGTTGCACGCCCGCACCCCCTGGGTCACTCTGGTCTCACATCACTCTGGGTTTACCGGCGATGACGCTGCGAACCAGCCCCGCCGGCCACACAGCAGGCGGCAGACCACGCGGCCCCTGCTGGATCCGAATCTCGTCTTCTTCCGGACCTCAATTCGGGGAGTCGCAGCCGTGATCAGCCAGCCGAGCAGGCATTGCACGGTAGAGCTCCAAGCCCTGCCGTCGCGGATCCGCCAGGTCCGCAGAATCGTATCTGCGCAGTTGCGCTACTGGCATCTGGATCCATTGATCGACCAGGCCGCCATCGGGGTGACGGAACTGCTCACCAACGTCCATCGGCATGCCGAACCGGACAAGGTGTGCACCGTGGAGATCGAGCTCCTGCTCGACCGGCTCACGGTCTCCGTCCACGACCACGATCCCCGCCTCCCGCAGATCGGTGAACCGGACCCCCTCGCCACCTGTGGCCGGGGACTCGCGATGGTCGCCGCGGTGAGCGAGGCCTGGGGCGTGAGCCCGCAGGGCGATGCCGGGAAGACCGTGTGGTTCACGCTGCCCACGCCGGTCGCCGCGGCCGCCGTGTCCTCGTACCCCGTGTACGGGGTGGCCGCCAAGACTCCCGCCCGGTCGGCCGTTGCCGGCTGACCGGGCGGTGATCGTCCCGGTGTTCGCCCCCTGGGGGCACCCTCCCCCGTACGCGGGCGGGTCTGTCCTCCCGTACACGGGCGGGTCTGTCCTCCCGTACACGGGCGGGTCTGTCCTCCCGTACACGGACGGTTCTGTCCTCCCGTACGCGGGCGGGCAGCCCGTCACTCGGTGGCGATGGCCCGCAGTACGTCGAGACGTGCCGCCCGGTGAGCGGGGCGCAGGCCCGCCAAGGCTCCCGCCGTCAGGCCCACCAGGGCGACCACCACGAGTTGCACCGGTGGCACGGCGAACGCGAAGGCGCTCTCGGTCGTGCTGTCGGACGCCTTGACGAGCACCCATCCGAGGAACCCGCCGAGCGCGAGGCCGCCCGCCGTCCCGAAGGCGGCGACGAGCACCGACTCCCAGCGGACCATCGCCCGCAGTTGCGCCCGGGTCTGCCCCACCGCGCGCAACAGGCCGAGTTCACGCGTGCGTTCGTGGATCGCGAGGGTCAGGGTGTTCGCGATGCCCAGCAGGGCGATGAGCACCGCCAGGGCGAGCAGCGCGTAGACGAGGGTGAGCATCATGTCGATGCCGCTCGCGGAGGTCTCGGCGTACTCGGAGCGGGTCTGCACGTCCGGATTGCCGTACTTCCGCGCGGTCTCGGCGACCGCCGCCTTGCCCTCGGCCGTGCTCACGCCGTCCTTGAAGGTGACGGAGACGAGGCGGTCGGAGTCCTGCATGCGGTGCGGGGCCCACGCCTCGCGGGTGATGACGTAGTCGCCCGCCAGCTCGGAGCGGCCGTAGACGGCGCGGACCGTGAAGGTCTGCTTCTCGCCGTCGGCGAAGGCGAGTTCGGCGCGGGAGCCGACCTTCAGGTCCTGCTTGTCGGCCTCCGAGCGGGTGAGGGCGATGCCGTTCGCGCCGAGCCCGGCCAAGGACCCGTCGACCGTGCCGAGTTCGAAGGACGCGGCGAACGCGCCGGGGTCGGTGACGGTCAGTGCGCGGCCCTCGCCGTTCACCTCGGCGGTGCCCTCACCGAGCCCGACGGCGGTCGCGACCTCGGGGCGTTCCGCGAGGGCCGGGGCCAGCTTGGGGCTGAGACCGCTGCCGCCCGCGCCGAAGCCGGGGGTGCTCACCGCGACGTCGCCGGCGAAGGAGCGGTTGACGGTCTGGTCCATGGTGGCCTTCAGCGAGGCGCCGAAGACCGTGAAGAGCGAGACGACGGCGACGCCGATCATCAGCGCGCTCGCGGTGGCGGCGGTCCGCTTGGGGCTGCGCAGGGCGTTGCGCCGGGCCAGGCCACCGGTGACGCCGCGCAGCCGGTCCAGGGGCCCGCCGAGCACGCGTACCGCACGCGAGGACGCGACCGGTCCGAGTACCACGAAGGCCACGAGGGCGAGGACCGCGCCGGCGCCCGCCGCCCAGACGGACGGGCTCACCAGGGTGCCGGTCAGGGCGAGGGCCACGGCGGCGAGTGCGAGGACGGCCCCCACGACGGCCCGGCGGCGGGAGGCGGCCGAGTGGTCGACCGCGGTCTCGCGCAGCGCGGCCAGCGGGGCGGTGCGCCCGGCCCGGACGGCCGGCGCGAGTGCGGAGCCCAGACAGACCACGACACCGACGCCGAGCGGCAGCAGCATGGACAGTGCGCTGATCACCAAGTCGCCCTCGGGAAAGGGGAATCCGATGGCGGGGAAGAGCGCCTGCAGTCCGGCCGCGACGCCGATGCCGCCCGCGAGGCCCGCGGCCGACGCGACGACGGCGACGGCGCCCGCCTCCACGAGGGTCGACGCGGTGACCTGGCGGCGCGAGGCGCCGAGGGCGCGCAACAGCGCGTTCTCGCGGGTGCGTTGGGCGACGACGATGGCGAAGGTGTTGTGGATGCTGAAGGTGGCGACGAGCAGCGCCACTCCGGAGAACACCAGCAGGAAGGTGGTGAAGACGGAGAGGAACTGACCGGAGATGTTGTCGGTGTTCTCCGCGGCCGACGCCTCACCGGTGATCGCCTCGACCCCCTTGGGCAGGACGGGGCTCAGCGCGTCGACGAGTTCTTGCTCGCTCACGCCGGGTCCGGCCCGCACCTGGATGGCCGAGGCCTGGCCGGGCTTCGGGGTGAGGTACTTCTCGGCGTCGGCCTGCGTCATGCCGGTGAAGGTGCTCTGCGCCATGCCGTCCTCGCCGCCGAAGGTCGCGAGGCCCACGATCTTCACGCGGAGCGGGTCGGGGGTGCGCAGCGTGGTGGTGTCGCCGACCTTGAGGTCGCCGGACTCGGCGGCCCCGCGGTTGACGACGACCTCGCCGGGCTTCGACGGCGCGCGCCCTTCGGCGAGTTGGTACGCGTTCAGGCCGGCGTCGTCGATCCAGTTGCCGGCGAGGGTGGGCGGGCCCTGGCCGCCGATGGGTTCGCCGTCCTTGCCGAGGAGCTGGCCCGCGCCCTGGATGCTGGGGGCGGCCGCCGCCACCGCGTCGGACTTCTCGATCGTCGCGACGAGGTCGGTGGCGACGGGCTTACGGGTGCCCTGGGTGTCGTCGGGGGTGGTGATGGTGTCGGCGCTGCGGACGACGGCGTCGGTGCCGCGGGTGGCGTTGCCGAACATCGTGTCGAAGCTGGCGCGCAGGGTGTCGCCCATGACGAGCGTGCCCGCGAGGAAGGCGACGCCGAGCAGGACCGCGAGGAACGTACCGGCGAAGCGGCGTTTGTGGCCCCGCAGCGAGGACAGGCTGATGCGCGCCGACGCCTTCAGGGAGTTCAGGGAATTCGGGGCATTCGTGGAATGCGGGGAGCTCATGACGACGGCTCCTTCCTTCCTCGGCCCGAGGTCTTGGCCGAGTGTGCGTCCGGCGTGGCGGGCGGCCGTGTGTGTGCGGCGGATGGCCGTGGGTCTGCGGCGGATGGCCGTGGGTCTGCGGCGGGCGGCCGTGTGTCGAAGGCCTTCAGGCGGTCCAGGACGCGGTCGGCCGTCGGCTCCTCCATGCGGTCCACCAGGCGTCCGTCGGCGAGGAAGACGACCTCGTCGGCGTGGGCGGCGGCCACCGGGTCATGGGTGACCATGACGACGGTGCGGCCCATCCCGCGCACCGCGCGGCCGAGCAGGCGCAGCACCTCTTCGCCGGAGCGCGAGTCGAGGTTGCCGGTCGGTTCGTCGGCGAAGACGACATCGGGCCGGCCCGCGAACGCCCGTGCCACGGCGACGCGTTGCTGCTGTCCGCCGGAGAGTTCGGAGGGCCGGTGGTGCAGCCGGTCGCGCAGCCCCACGACATCGATGAGGGCATCCGTCCACTCGCGGTCGCCGCGGATGCCCGCGAGGTCCATGGGCAGGGTGATGTTCTCGGCGACGGTCAGCGTCGGCACCAGGTTGAACGCCTGGAAGACGAAGCCGACGCGGTCGCGGCGCAGCAGGGTCAGGCGCCGGTCGTCGAGCGTGCCGAGCTCGGTGTCGCCGATGAAGGCGGCGCCCGAGGTGAGCGTGTCCAGGCCCGCCGCGCAGTGCATCAGGGTGGACTTGCCGGACCCGGACGGGCCCATGATCGCGGTGAAGCGTCCGGCCGGGAAGGCGACGCTCACCCCGTCCAGGGCCCGTACGGCGGTGTCCCCGCTGCCGTAGACCTTCACGGCGTCGGCGACACGGGCGGCGCCGGTCCGCACCGGCCGCGCCGCCCGTCCGGTGGCGGTGCTCATGCCGCACCGTCCTTGCGGGTACGGCCGAACTCCTCGTTGAGGACGGTCAGCCGCCGCCAGTACTCGTCCTCGTCGATCTCGCCGGAGGCGAAGCGGTGGCCGAGCACGGCGATGGGCGAATTCTCGTCGACGCCGGTGTGCCCGGCGGGTGCGGCCATGCCCCGGAACGGGCCGCGCCGGCCGCGCCACACGGTGCGGCGGAGCAGGGTGACGACGCCGATGACGACGGCCGCCCAGATCAGCGGGAAGAACAGGATCCACGGGCCGGGTCCGCCGTCCCATTGCGCCAGGGTCTCCATCTGAACTCATCTCCTTCAGAGCGTTTTCCTCGATGCCTCCAAACTCGCTCCGCGGGTGCCCTCACGTCGTCGTACGGCCAGCGGCACCGCGCGTACCACCCCGGGAGTACGTAGGGCGGGCCGGCCTGCTCCCACCAGCCCTGGTTTCTGTACCTACTAGTATGTACAGTGAGGTCATGAGCACTTCGGAGCGGCTGATCGAGTCCACCCGCGAGCTGCTGTGGGAGCGGGGGTACGTCGGTACGAGCCCCAAGGCCATCCAGCAGCACGCGGGCGCGGGGCAGGGCAGCATGTACCACCACTTCGCCGGCAAGCCCGACCTCGCGCTCGCCGCGATCCGGCGCACCGCCGAGGAGATGCGCGCCGCCGCGGAGGCCGTCCTCAGCGGTCCCGGCTCGGCGTACGCCCGCGTCGAGGCCTATCTGCTGCGCGAGCGCGACGTGCTGAAGGGCTGCCCCGTGGGGCGGCTCACGATGGACCCGGACATCATCGCCAGCGACGAGCTCCGCGCACCCGTCACCGAGACCCTCGACTGGCTGCGCGACCGTATCGCCGCGATCGTCGAAGAGGGCTGCGCGGAGGGCGAGTTCAGCGGTGCGCTCGACGCGCGGGACGTGGCGTCGGCAGTCGTCGCGACGGTCCAGGGCGGCTATGTGCTGGCCCGTTCGTCCGGTTCGCCCGCCGCGTTCGACGCGGGAGTACGCGGCCTGCTCACCCTGCTCGCCGTGGCCCGCACCACCCCCACCCCGTAACGCCCACCCGTGAGGACGCCTCCGTTGCACATCTGCGCCCCAGGGAGTACCCGATGCATGCGATGCAGTACGAGATCACCCTGCCCGCCGACTACGACATGGGCGTCATCCGCCACCGCGTCGAGTCCAAGGGCCACCTCCTGGACGACTTCCCCGGGTTGGGCCTGAAGGCCTACCTGATACGTGAGCGCGGCGCGAACGGATCGCCGGTCAACCAGTACGCCCCGTTCTACCTCTGGAACGCCACCGAGGGCATGAACTCCTTTCTGTGGGGCCCCGGTTTCCGTGGCATCGTCGACGACTTCGGGCGGCCGGTGGTGCAGAACTGGACGGTGCTCGCGTACGAGGAGGGCGGCGCGGCCGCGACCGTGCCGCGGGCGGCGGTCCGTCGCCGGCAGCGGATCGCCGAGCCGACGCCACTGCCCGAGTTCGCGGACGAACTGGTCCACGAAGCAGCCCGGTTGAGCCGTAAGGAGGGTGCGGTGAGCGTTCTGACCGCCGTCGATCCGCGCACGTGGGAAGCCGTGCACTTCTCGCTCTGGGACCACGCGTCGCCCGAGGCGGAGGGTGAGGTCTTCGAGGTGCTGCACGTCTCCGCGCCCGAGCGGGAGAAGCTGCCGCGGGGGCGGCACTGGTGACCGGGCCCGCGAGGCCGGATGAGGCGGCGGCCGGCCCCGCCGTCCGTACCGTTCTCGGGGACATCGCACCGGAGCGCCTCGGCGTGTGCGACGCCCACGACCATGCCTTCCTGCGCAGCCCCCAACTGCCGGGGCAGGAACTGGACTCGGCCGAGCACGCGGCCGCCGAATTGGCGGCGTTCCGCGCCGCGGGCGGACAGAGCGTCGTGCAGTGGACGCCGCACGGGATGGGACGTCACGCGGAGCTGCTGCCCGGCCTCTCCAGGGCGACCGGGGTCCAGCTGGTCGCGGCGACCGGGTTGCACCAGGCGGCCCACTACGCACCGGAGTTCCTCGACGCCCTCCGCGCGACGGACCTCGCGGAGCTCTTCGTCCGCGAACTCACCGAGGGCATCGGTGAGTCCGGCGTACGGGCCGGAATCGTCAAGGTCGCGGGCGGCTTCCACGGACTCGACGCGCACGCCCGCTGGACGATGCGCGCGGCGGCCGAGGCACACCGTGCGACCGGCGCCCCGGTCTGCGTCCACCTGGAGCTGGGGACCGCCGCGGCCCTCGTACTCGACCTGCTCTGCGGCACGTTCGACGTGCCGCCGCACCGGGTGATCCTCGGCCATCTGAACCGCTCCCCCGACCTGACGTGCCACCTGGGAGCCGCGGAGGCGGGCGCGTACGTGGCGTTCGACGGCCCCTCGCGCGCCCACCACGCCACGGACTGGCGCATGCCGGACGCGGTGCGCTCCCTCGCGGAGGCGGGGTTCGGCGGCCGGATCCTGCTCGGGGGCGACACGACGACGGCCGGGGCGCGCTCGGTGCACGGCGGCCCCGGCATGCCGCATCTGCTGCACGGGGTGCGGCCCCGGCTCGAACGCGCCGTGGGCGGGGAACTGGTGGAACGGATCCTGACGGTGAACCCGGGGCGGGCGTTCGGGGTGGAGTGGTGATGTGGAGTGGAGTGGAGTGGAGTGGTGAAATCGTAGGGCGCGTGCGGAACGCTTTGGCTCAGCGGGGTCTCTCACTACCCGTACGGCAGTACCCGCTGAAAGGGAGTTGTTCCGCATGGTGCGACGCGTTCGTGTCCTGTTGCTGACCGCGCTGACGCTGGTCGTGGGCTCGGTGATGTCTTCCACCCCCGCCTCCGCCGTCATCGGCGGCTCGAAAGCCACCTACGGCCCGTGGGCGGTCCGCATGCTCGTCGACGGCAAACCGGCGTGCACCGGGACAGCGGTCGCCCGCCAGTGGATCCTGACCGCCTCGCACTGCTTCTACGAGCAGGCACAGCCGGTCGCCGACAAGCGGATCTCCTTCCGGGTGGGCGATCTCGACATGCGCAAGGGCACCACGGTCCGCCCCCTCCGCGGCAAGCGCGTGGGCAGCGCGCACGCCGACATGATGCTCGTCAAGGTCGCGCCGATGAACGTCCGCACCGCCCGCCTGTCCACGGTCGGCGTCAAGCGCGGCCAGCTCGTGCGGCAGTACGGGTGGGGCGCCACCTGCACCACCGATGAGAGCGCCTGCCAGTCCCCCGTCCTCAAGCAGTCGAAGCTGAAGGTCGTCCGGGCGAACGACCCCCTGTGCGCGGGCCACACCGCGCCCGGCGGCCCCGACTTCTGCATGAAGAAGGTGTCCGGCATTCCCGCCGGCGGCGACTCCGGGGGCCCGGTGATGACCATCGGCCCGCGCGGCACCGAGACCCTCATCGGCGTCTTCAACGGCTCCGACCGGGAGAAGAGCGCCGAGGCCGGAGAGGTCTCCCAGCAGCTCTCCTGGATCCGCTCGGTCATCCGGCGCTAGTCGCGGCTGCCCTTGATCTCGATCCGTCGGCACATCGTGCAATTGCCCTTGCCCCAAAGGGCAATTGCGCGTGCCGTTGTCGGCCCGTGGCTGCCCATGGCGACTCTGGACACACCTTGGCCACCCTTGAGAGCCTGCCTCTGAGACGCTCGCTCTCTCACGCCTGATCCGCTCGGCCGCGCGGGCATGGAGCCGCGAGCCCCCAGTCCGCGAGAGGCACCCGATGCACGCAAACGAGCAAGCCCGCGCCTCCGAGCGGAAGGCAGGCGGCCGCTCGGCACCGAAGTCCCCCCGCACCATGGGCCCGGCGGCGGGCCCGCTCGCCGGGCCGGGTGCCGCGGGGAACGCGGCCGTCGCCCAAATGCTCCGTGCGGCCGGCCACGCGTGGGCGCAGGATCAGCACCAGCGCGGTGACGGGAGCGGCCACGAACAGGCCCCCGTACTCCAACGGGCCAAGTCCATAGGGGCGTTCGCGCACGACCATGAAGGCGACGACGGCCTGTCCAACCAGCTGGTGCTCGACAAGA
The DNA here is from genome assembly GCF_055591085.1 of Streptomyces sp. NPDC041713. NCBI lineage: Bacteria > Bacillati > Actinomycetota > Actinomycetes > Kitasatosporales > Streptomycetaceae > Streptomyces > Streptomyces sp. NPDC041713. The sequence goes on along the minus strand of NZ_JBVIZY010000010.1, from coordinate 100,249 downwards.
TGACGGCACTTCAGCTCCACACGCAGCAGATCTATGACCAGATGCGCGCGAGCATGGCCGAGTTGAGCGAACGGGCCCTCGCATCGGGGGGTCAGCCCATGGACCTCACGCAGTACAACCTCTGGTCGGGTCCCGAGAAGTGGGCCACGCACGAAAAGAACGGCCCCCGATACGGCACGAAGGAACGCACCGGGGAGTACCAGGCCCACCAGTCGCCCGGCTTCACGATGGACCAGACCTCGCAGCACTTCGCCGCGCTCGACCAGTTGGAGGCGGCGGGATACAACTCGTTGAACCGGCCGCGCGACCCCGAGTACCAGCAGCAGTTCGTCAACTGGTTGAAGGAGAGGGAGCGTTCGGGCGTCGCGTTCGACGCGGACGAGGCGCAGCGCGAGTTCCTCCGGCTGAAGGCGACGGGTGCGGGGCACGAGCGGGCCGTGTACGAGCCGTCCGACGGGTCCGCCGGGCGCCCTGTTCCGGAGGGCACCGACGAGCTCGTCGGATGGCACGGCGCGCAGTTCGGCTCGGCCTGGGAGCCGACGTCGGACTCGGTCGCCAAGAAGGCCGCCCTGGCCATGCTGCCGGTCAGGAGCTTCGGCCTCGACGACCCCCTCGCGGACGGCACCGGCGTCACCCACCCCGCCCCGCTGGGAACGGTGCAGGCGCGACAAGAGATCCCCATGGTCATACGCATGGCCGACGAGCTCGCCGACTCCCTGCGCGAGAACGTGGAAGTACGGAGGGGCATCGCCCGTCTGGCCAGCGAGGCGGCGGACCAGAAACGGCTGGACGAGCTGGCCCAGCAGGCGACCGACGGCATCAACCGCTTCCTTCAGGGGACACGGTTGCTCGATGTGCGCGGGGAGCGGGAGGAACGGGCCAAGAGTGCGGACCTCATGCGTGAGGGCCGGGGCATGTTCCTGTCCGCAGTGAATCTCTTCGACACGTTCTTGCGGACGGCGGGCTGCCCCGCCGCGGAGTGCCCTCCGGAACTGACGTCGGCGCTGCGTTCCCCTTGACTCATAAGCACCCGCGACTCCACCTTTAGCCGTCAACCACAGGCAACGCCCCCCTTCGACCGCACCCCTCCGCACTTTTGCATCGCGCGTTCCACAACGTATTGCACTGCCCGTTCCAGAACCGGTACGGTACCGACATGGCCCGACCGAGGAGTTTCGACGAGGAGCGGGCCCTGGACGCGGCGATGCACGCCTTCTGGGCGAACGGCTACGAGGCCACTTCGACCCAGGACCTGTGCGAGGCCACCGGACTGGGCCGCAGCAGCATCTACAACACGTTCACCAGCAAGCACGACCTGTTCCGGCGCGCCCTGACCCGGTACATGGAGACGATGAACGCGAACCAGCTCGCGCTCCTGGAGGACACCCGACTCGCGGCCGTGGACCGCGTGCGCGCCCTGCTCGACCGGATCATCGACGGGGAGTTCGAGCACCGCGAGAACGGTCACAGCATCGGCTGTCTCACCGTCAACACGACCGTCGAGCTCGCCGGGCGCGACCCCGAGGCCGCCCGGATACTGGAACGCGATCTCGCGGCACGGCTCACCGTGCTGCGCGCCACGATCCGGTCCGGCCAGCGCGACGGCGACATCACGTCGGCGCGGGACGCGGGCACCCTCGCCCAGTTCGTCAACGCAGTCATCGGCGGCATGCGGGTCGCCGCGCAGGGCGGCGCCGACCGGGACACGCTGCAGGGCATCGCCGAAACCGCCCTCGCCGCGCTGACCGCCCCTTAGTCCAAGCCGGACACCCCCGCCGCCACCCCACCTCTGTAGAGCCGCGCCGCCCTTCCGCGCTCCCGCACGCCCTTTTTCTGTACCGAACCATCCAAAACCTGCCCGACAGGAGCACCCCGCCATGCCTCGCGCCGTTTACGTACTGGCTCTCGGCATCTTCGCCATGGTGACCAGTGAGTTCGTGGTCGCCGGACTGATGCCGCAGATGGCCGACGGACTGGACGCCACGATCCCGGAGATCGGCTATCTCATCACCGCCTTCGCCGCCGCGATGGCCTTCGGCGGCCCCTTCCTCACGGTCGCCGTGCTGAGGATGCGTCAAAAGTCGGCCCTGATACTGCTGTTCGGCATCTTCATCGCGGGCAACGTGCTCGCCGCCCTCGCACCCGACTACCGCACCATGCTCGTCGCCCGCGTCCTCACCGGCATCGCGTCCCAGGCCTTCTTCGGCGTCTCCATATCGCTGGCATCCCGCCTCACCCGGCCCGAAGTGCGCGCCCGCGCCGTGGCGGTGGCGCTCAACGGGCTGATGCTGGGCACGCTGCTCGGACTTCCGTTCGCCACCGTCGTCGGTGAACACCTGGGCTGGCGTGCCGCGTTCTGGGTGATCACGGGACTGACGGCACTGGCCGCCGCGGCCACGTTCGCCGGTGTGCCGAGCGCCGACGGTGACGACGAGGCGGCCGGCGGCCTGCGCCAGGAGCTCGGCGCCTTCCGCAACCCCCGGCTCTGGCTGACGCTCACCACCAGTACGTTCGTGATCGGCGCGACCTTCTCCGCGTTCAGCTACCTCAACCCGATCCTCACGGAGCTCACCGGCTTCTCCACGGGGACCGTTCCGCTGCTCCTCATCGCGTACGGCGCCGCCACCGTCCTCGGCAACACCGTCGTCGGCCGGTTCGCCGACCGCCGCACCGTGCCCGTCCTGGTCGTCGGACTCGCGCTCAACCTGACCTTCCTCACCGGGTTCGCGCTCTTCGCCGAACTGACCGTCCCCGCCGTCGCGTTCATGCTGGGCATCGGTCTGGTCGGCGTCACCATGAACCCCGCCCTGGTGACCCGCGTCCAGCGCGTCGGCAACGCGCGGCCACTGGTGAACACGGTCCACTCGTCGTTCATCACGCTCGGCATCATCATCGCCACGTCCGTCGGCGGGCCCGCCATCGACACGTTCGGACTGCGGTCACCGCTGTGGATCGGCGCCGGCCTGGCCGCGCTCGGCCTGCTCTCCCTGGTACCGGATCTGCTCCGCCGCCGCACCGCGTCCGCCACCACGGCGCCGCACCCCGCCCCGGCCACCGCCCCGGGCGTCGGCGATACCGCACCGCCCGCCGCCACCACGGCCACACCCACGCCCGCGGCCACCGAGGATCTCCCTCAGCCCGCCTAAGCCAACGCCCCCAAGGGGTCGTCGAGCACCGGCTGCCAAGCCAGCTCGGCGGCCCCCACCAGGCTGTTGTGGTCCAGCGTGCACGCCAGGATCGGCACGCCACCACTGCGCCCCCACAGGCTCCGGTCCGCGACGACGGCGCGCAACCGCTCCGGGTCCGCCTCCAGAAGGGCGCGGTGCAGCCCGCCCAGGATGATCCGGTCGGGGTTGAGGATGTTGACCAGGCCCGCGAGCCCGAGACCGAGCCGGTCGATCAGCGCCTCGGCCGCGGCGCGCACCGTCGGGTCGCCGTACCCGTCGCGGAGCAACTCCCGGGCCTGTACGAGAAGACCCTCCGGCCCCGGCTCACGCCCCGCCTCCGTCAGGAAGGCGAGCGGATCCGTCTCGACGTCCAGACAGCCCCGGCTGCCGCAGTGGCACGGGCGTCCCTCGGAGTGCACGGTGAGGTGGCCCACCTCCAGCGCGAGGCCCGAACTCCCGGTGTGCAGACGGCCGTCGAGGACCAGGGCGCCCCCAACGCCGCGGTGCCCGGTCGCCACACAGAGCAGGTCACGGGCGCCGCGCCCGGCGCCGTGCCGGTGCTCGGCCAGCGCGGTGAGGTTCACGTCGTTGCCGGCGAACGCCGGTCCCACGATGCCCGCGTCCCGTACACAGTCGGCGAAGATCTCGCGGACCGGTGCACCCGCGGACCACGCCACGTGCAGCGGGTTCAGGGCGGTTCCGTCGGGCTCGGCCACCGCGGACGGCACCGCCAGGCCCGCGCCGACACAGCGCCTGCCGGTCGCGCGCAGCAGCCCGGCGCCCGCCTCGACCACCGCGCCGAGGACCTCCGCGGGGTCGGCGCCGACGGTCTCGCAGCCCGGCGCGGTCGCCACGATCGAGCCGCCGAGCCCGACCAGCGCGGCCCGGAAACCATCGGCGTGCACCTGCGCGGCGAGGGCCACGGGCCCCTCCTCCGCGACCGCGAGCCGGTGCGACGGCCTGCCCTGCGACCCCGCGGCGGCGCTGGGCTTCGCGTCGATCCGGATCAGCCCCAGCGCCTCCAGCTCGGCGGCGACCGCGCCGGCCGTGGCGCGCGTAACACCCAGCTCGGCGGTGAGCACGGCACGGGTGGGAGCGCGTCCGGTGTGGACCAGTTCCAGCGCAGGGCCCAGCGCGCCGCGCCCCCGCTCCAGGCGGGTACGCGTGGTCGATTCCCCCTCGGCACGGGGGTCAGCCTTGCCGTTCATGAGGGCGAGTCTCCCATGATCCGTACACCACCTCGCCGCCTGCAACCGTCTTGTACGACACCCGCGCGCACCTCTACCCTGACTTTGTGCCGCCACTAAACAAACTCGGGAACGCAGCGTCGCGGCCCACCGGCCCCCTCGATCCCGCCTCCGTACCCGACCTCCGCCGCCTGCGTGTCGCCCTGACCGTCTTCTTCGCCCTCGACGGCTTCGTCTTCGCCGGCTGGGTCGTCCGCATTCCCGCGATCAAGGAACAGACGGGGGCGTCGGCGGCCCAGCTGGGGCTCGCCCTGCTGGCGGTCTCCGCCGGGGCCGTCGTCACCATGACGCTCACCGGGCGTCTCTGCACCCGCTTCGGCAGCATTCCGGTGACGGTCGCCTGCGCCGTCCTGCTGCCGTTGAGCGTGGCGCTGCCGCCGCTGACGGGCTCGGTCCTCGTCCTCGGACTCGTCCTGCTGATCTTCGGAGCCGCGTACGGCGGCATCAGCGTCGCGATGAACAGCGCGGCCGTCGATCTCGTACGCGCCCTGCGACGTCCGGTGATGCCCAGCTTCCACGCGGCCTTCAGCCTCGGCGGCATGCTGGGTTCGGGCCTCGGCGGGCTGGTCGCGGGCCGCCTCTCCCCCACCCCGCACCTGCTCGGGATCACCGTCGTCGGCCTGACCATCACCGTGGCGGCCGCTCCCACCCTGCTGCGCCACGGCGCGTCGCTTCGGCCGCGCGCGAGCGTCGACGCGGCGGCCACGCCTCCCTCCGCGACAACCGCCGCCGATGCCAACACCCCGGCGGAACAGGGCGGTTCGGGTGCCAGTGAGCGCCGCATGGACCGCCGCACCCGCGGACTCGTGTCGGTCTTCGGGCTCATCGCGCTGTGCACCGCGTACGGCGAGGGCGCCATCGCCGACTGGGGCCCGCTCCACCTGGAGCAGGACCTGCACGTCCACCCGGGCGTCGCCGCCGCGGCGTACTCGTGCTTCGCCTTCGCCATGACGATCGGCCGGTTCTCCGGGACCACGCTCCTCGAACGGCTCGGCAGGACCCGCACGGTGGTCGGCGGCGGCGCGACGGCGTGCGCCGGGATGCTGCTCGGCGCGCTCGCCCCGTCGACCGGCCTCGCCCTTGCCGGATTCGCGGTCACCGGACTCGGCCTCGCCAACATCTTCCCGGTGGCGGTCGAGCGTGCGGGCGCCCTCGCCGGCCCCGGCGGGGTCGCCGCGGCGTCGACGCTCGGTTACGGCGGCATGCTGGTCGGGCCGCCCCTCATCGGGTTCATGGCCGACTGGTACTCGCTGCCCACCGCCCTGACCAGCGTCGCGCTGCTCGCAGGCGTCGCCGCGGTCATCGGCTTCGCGACGCGTCGTACGGAGGGTACGGACCGTACGGAAATCACGGAGCGTACGAAGGGTACGGAAAGGGTCTGACATCACGCGGAGTTCCCGTTCGACGGCAATCCGTCCGACACAATCTTCCGCATGGACATTTTCCGGCACATCCAAGTCGTGGAGCGCGAGGGCGAGTTGCTGGCCCGTGCCGCAGCGGAGGCCGGCTCCGACGCCAAGGTGCCCACCTGCCCCGACTGGCAGGTGCGGGACCTGCTGCAGCACACCGGGATGGTGCACCGCTGGGCCGCCGCCTTCATCAGGGAGCGGCGCACGGCGTACCGGCTCGGCGGCGAACTCCCCGACCTCGACGGGGACGCGCTCGTCGAGTGGTTCCGCGAGGGGCACGCCGCACTCGTCGATACGCTCCGTTCGGCGCCGCCCGACGTGCAGTGCTGGGCCTTCCTGCCGGCCCCCTCCCCGCTGGCCTTCTGGGCCCGGCGCCAGGCCAACGAGACGACCATCCACCGGGTGGACGCCGAGTCCGCCCGCGGGGGTCAACCGTCCCTGATCGACGCGGAGTTCGCCGTGGACGGCATCGAGGAGCTGCTGCTCGGCCTGCACGCGCGTAAGAAGAGCCGCGTACGCAGTGCCGTGCCGCGCGTGCTGCGGGTGCGGGCCACGGATGTGCGGGGCGCAGCGGGTGCGTCGGGTCCACCAGGTCCCTCAGGCCCATCGGATACGCCGGGCTCAACGGGTGAGCGGATCTGGACCGTACACCTCTCCGACGGGCCGCCGGTCACGGAGCGCGGCGCGACGGCGCCTGCCGACGGCGAGGTGTCGGGGCCCGCGGCACGCCTCTATCCGGCGCTGTGGAACCGGCTGCCGTTCCCGCAGGTGGCGGGCGACCCCACGCTGGCCGAGCTGTGGCGGGAGAAGTCGGCGATCGTCATGAGCTGACGCGGCAACTGACGGGGCACGCGGAGTTCAGCCGTCGTGACCGCCGAGCATCCGCCCGAGGACCGCGCGCTGCAACGGCCGCACCTCGGTGTGGAGCGCCCGCCCCTTGTCGGTGAGCGACACCCGTACGCCCCGCCGGTCCTCGCTGCACATCCCGCGCTCCACGAGACCGTCCTTCTCCAGGCGTCCGATCAGACGGGAGAGGGCGCTCTGACTGAGGTGGACCTGCGCGGAGATCTCCTGCACCCGGAACGTACAGCCGCCGTCGTCCGACGAGCCCTCCGCGAGCACGTCGAGCACCTCGAAGTCGCTCGCCCCCAGGCCGTGCGGATGCAGCTCCCGGTCGAGCTCGCACAGGGTGCGCGCATGCACCGCGAGGATGTCGCGCCATTGGTCCACGAGCCCTTGCTCGGCCGTTTTCGCCGCCATGACATCGCACGCTAGCAGAATTTCCGACTTTTGTTGCATCGTCATTAAATGCATGCGCACATATAAGGTGCGGGGTGGGGGCGCGGAGGCGCGCGTACAGAGGCGCGCGTACAGGTGGGGATCGGGCCGGTCTGGTCCGGTCCGGCTTGGGCCGGTCCAGGGCGAAGCGTCAGCCCAGCCAGCCGGGGCGGACCAGGCCCGACTCGTAGGCGAGTACGACGAGTTGGGCGCGGTCCCGGGCGCCCAGCTTCACCATGGTCCTGCTGACGTGCGTCTTGGCGGTGAGCGGGCTGACCACCAGACGGCGGGCGATCTCCTCGTTCGAGAGGCCGATGCCGACCAGGGCCATCACCTCCCGCTCCCTGTCGGTCAGACCACTCAGGGCATCCGCGGCCGCGGGCTCCTTGGAACGGGCCGCGAACTCGGCGATGAGGCGGCGCGTCACGCCCGGCGAGAGCAACGCGTCACCCCCGACCACCGCTCGCACCGCGCGCAGCAGCTCGTCCGGTTCGGTGTCCTTGACCAGGAAGCCGGAAGCTCCGGAACGGATCGCCTCGAAGACGTACTCGTCGAGCTCGAAGGTGGTGAGCATGACCACCTTCACGCCCTGCAGAGCGGGCTCGTCGGTGATCCGGCGGGTCGCCGCCAGACCGTCGAGGAGCGGCATGCGGATGTCCATCAGGACGACGTCGGGGCGCAGTTCCCGCACCATCCGCACGGCTTCCTCGCCGTCGGCGGCCTCGCCGGCCACCCCGATGTCGGGCTGCGCGTCGAGGAGCGCCTTGAAGCCTGCCCTGACCAGGGACTGGTCGTCGGCGAGCAGTACGCGGATCACTGGTCCTCCCGAGGTGCGGTGCGGCCCCGGCCCCGGGGGTTCCGGCCCGCCGGCAGGGGCAGTACGGCGGTCACGCGGAAGCCGCCGTCCGGGCGCGGGCCCGCCTCGATCGTGCCATCAAGGGCGGCGGCGCGCTCCCGCATCCCGGCAAGTCCGTTGCCGCTGCCGCCCGCGTCGTCGCCGGTGGCGGGACCGTCGTCGTCGATGCGCAGGGTGAGCGCGGCCGGCTCGTGGCGGACCAGCACGCGCGCGTGGCGTGAACCGGAGTGCCGTACGACGTTCGTCAGCGCCTCCTGGACGATGCGGAAGGCGGCGAGGTCCACGCCGGGCGGCAGCTTGTCCGCGGGGGCGGGCGGGGTGCCGGGGGGTGGGCTGGTTTTGGGGACGGGCTCGGTCGCACCCTCGGGGGTGCCGCCCTCGGGAGTGCCGCCCTCAGGGATGCCGCCTTCGGGGGTGCCGTCCTCCGGGGCGGTCTCCGTGGTGACCTCGACGGTCAGGCCGGCGCTCCGGGCCTGCTCCACGAGTTCGGGCAGCCGGTCGAGGCCGGGCGCCGGCGCGCGGGGCGCCTCTCCGGGGGCGCGCAGCGTGCCCAGGACCTGGCGCACCTCGCCCAGCGCCTCCTTGCTGGCGGCCTTGATGGTGGTCAGTGCGGTACGGGCCTGCTCGGGGTCGGAGTCGAGCAGGGCGAGGCCGACGCCCGCCTGGACGTTGATGACGGAGATGCTGTGCGCGAGGACGTCGTGCAGCTCCCGCGCCATCCGCAGCCGCTCCTCGTCCGCGCGCCGCTCGGCGGCGCGCGCACGCTCGGCACGCTCCTTGGCCCACTGCTCCCGTCGTACGCGGCCGAGTTCGGAGACCGCGACGATCGCGACGACCCATACGGCGACGATGATCTCCTCGCCCCAGGGCCGCACGGCGTCGTCGCCGGGCGGCAGCCACCGGTAGAGCCAGTGGGCGATCAGCAGATGTCCGACCCAGAGCCCGCCGACGGCCCCCCAGCCCGCGCGCCGGTGCCCCGCCACGACGGCGGCGAAGCAGGCCACGGCGACGGCGAGGAAGACCGGACCGTAGGGGAACCCGGCCCCGACGTAGACCAACGTGGCCCCGGCCGTGGCGTACACGACGGGCACCGGGTGCCGGTGACGCAGCAGAAGGACCGCCGTCGCCAGGAACAGCAGCACCCGTGCGAAGGGCGTGAGGTGCTCGCGGGAGGCGGACTGGGCGTGCTCGGCGAAACCGGACCCGATCTGCACGAACACGGTGAGCGCGAGCGTCGTCAGCCACGGCAGCCTGCGCCCCGCCCGCTCCTCACCCCCGGAGTTCCACCAGGGCGGCCCCTGCCGCCACATCGACGGCCCGCCCCCCGCCCGGGACGGCCCGCCGGGCCCGCGTTCGCGCTGCTCATCCATGACGGCAACGCTAGACCGCGACGGCTCCTGGCGGCGTCCGACGGGCGTGGTGATCACGGGTACTCCCGGGGGAGTATCCGGGGGCGGGGCGCGGGGCTGGGACGGCCGCCGGGCGTCGGGCTCCGGGACGGGGCGGCCAGCGGGTTTCCGCGCGGGGGCGACCGGCAGGCTTCAGGGCAGGGGTCGGTCAGCGAGCCGCAGGGGCGGGGCAGCCAGCGGGCTCCAGGGCGGGGCGGTCGGCGGGCTTCAGCGCGGGGGCGGCCGGCGAACTGCTGGCCGGGGGCAGGCGCCGGGCTTCAAGCCGGGCACCCCACACACCTCAGGACACACCTCAGGCACCCCCGCCCCCTCACCCCTGAGGCAACAGCCCCACACCATGGGCGAGTTGCGTGGCTGCCTGTGTGAAGAACGCCGAGCGGTCCTCGACGAGGCGGTTGTACTGGCCGAACACCTCGAAGCTCACCAGGCCGAAGAGCTGCGCCCACGCCGCGACCAGCGCCGTCATGACCGCCGGCGGCAGATCGGGCGCGAGGTCCGCCGCGAGTCGCTCGCCTTCCGCCCGCAGCTCCGCCGGCAACGGCTGCACGGCGACACCCCGCCCCTGATGGGCGTCCCGCACCACGGCGATGAGCAGCAGCCCCACCCGCGCCGCCGCCCGCACGGTCGAGTCCGGCGCGCTGTAGCCGGGGACGGGCGAACCGTAGATGAGCGTGTACTCGTGCGGATGCGCGAGCGCCCAGTCCCGTACCGCCTCACACACCGTGGTCCACCGCCGCACCGGCCGCTCCCCGGCGACACCCGCGTGCGCGGTCTCGGCAGCGACGCCGAGGGAGTCGTACGCGTCGATGATCAGCGCGGTCAGCAGGTCGTCGCGGCTGGGGAAGTAGCGGTAGAGCGCGGAGGACACCATGCCGAGCTCGCGTGCGACGGCCCGCAGGGAGAGCTTGGCGGCGCCCTCGGCCGCGAACTGTCTGCGCGCCTCGTCCTTGATCGCCGCGGTGATCTCCTCGCGGGCGCGGGCCCGGGCGCCCTTGGTGGCGGCGGCGTTGCTGGTGTCGCTGGTCATGGGCCCAGTGTGGCACGAAGTGGAAGCGGTGCACACAATCGAGAGCAGTGCTCTTGCTTTGGAGCACCCGTCTCGTGCACACTGCTCTCAAGCGAGAGCACTGCTCTCGGAATAGGTTTCCGCAGCCCTGGAGGGCCCCATGTCGTCGTCCTCGTCGCCCCTGACCCCCGCCCTATCCCTCTCATCCCCCTCGTCCCCCGCCTCCCCCTACTACCTCAAGGGCAGCAGCCTCAACGTCCGCTTCAACGGCGTGATCGGGTGGCTGGCGCGGCACGGGGTCAGTCTGATGGGCAGCGCCGAGCTCTCCGTACGGGGACGCAAGAGCGGCAAGATGCAGCGCGTCCCGGTCAACCCGTACACGCCGGAGGGAGACCGGAGCCAGTACCTCGTATCGGCGCGCGGGCACTCCCAGTGGGTGCGCAACATGCGGGCAGCCGGCGGCGGGGAGTTGCGAGTGGGGCGCAAGGTGCGGCAGTTCACGGCCGTGGAGATTCCCGACGCCGAGAAGCTGCCGCTGCTGCGCGGCTATCTGGAGCGGTGGGGCTGGGAGGTCAACCAGTACTTCCAGGGCGTGACCGCCAAGTCCTCCGACGAGGAGATCCTGACGGCCGCGCCCGACCACCCCGTCTTCCGCATCACCGTGCAGAATAAGCGCTAGACACCGCATCGGCCGGAGCGGCGGGACGCCTGGGACGCCGCAGAGGCAGCCGACACACGACCGACTAGCGGTCCCCGTCCCGCTCCTGGTCCGCGACCACCCGATCCTGGTCCCGGCCCCGGCTCCGATCCCGCGCCTGCAGCACACGCCCCACCATCGGATGGTCGCGGACCAGCTCGCCCAGTGTCGTCGAGCCGCGCGTGATCCGCGCGAAGGCGTTCCACGCGGGGCGGAAACCCGTGATCGCCGCGTGCACCACGCCGGGCCGGTGCTCGAAGGCCTGGAGCATCCGGCGCCCCACACTCATCTCCACACCGAGCCCCGCCTTGATGGCGAAGGCGTAGTTCAGGGCCTGGCGGCGGGCGTCCACCGCGTCGTGCGCCTCGGCGATCCGCACCGCCCACTCCCCCGCGAGCCGTCCGGAGCGCAACGCGAAGGAGATGCCCTCGCGGGTCCACGGCTCCAGGAGTCCCGCCGCGTCACCGCAGACCAGGACCCGGCCGCGCGAGAGCGGCGAGTCGTCGCTGCGGCAGCGCGTCAGATGTCCCGAGGAAATGCTGGGCTCGAAGCCGGCGAGGCCGAGCCGGGCGATGAAGTCCTCCAAGTACCTCTTGGTGGCCGCGCCTTCGCCGCGTGCGGAGATCACGCCGACGGTGAGGGTGTCGCCCTTGGGGAAGACCCAGCCGTAACTGCCGGGCATCGGGCCCCAGTCGATGAGGACCCGGCCCGCCCAGTCCTCCGCGACGGTCTCCGGCACCGGGATCTCGGCCTCCAGACCGAGGTCGACCTGGTCGAGCTTCACACCGACGTGGGCTCCTATGCGGCTCGCGCTGCCGTCGGCGCCGACCACGGCGCGGGCCAGCACGGTCTCGCCGCCCTGCAGCACGACGGCCACGGTGCGCCGGTCGGGCACCTCGGAGCCGTGCTGTTCCACGCGCGCGACCGTGACGCCGGTGCGCAGCTCGGCGCCGGCCTTCTGGGCGTGCTCGACGAGCTGCTGGTCGAACTCGGGGCGGTTGATGAGCCCGAACAGCATCTGCCGGGAGCGGCGGGTGCGGGTGAACTTGCCGTCGAGGGAGAACGTCACCGCGTGCACGCGGTCCCGGAAGGGCAGCTCGAAGCCGGGCGGCAGGGCGTCGCGCGAGGGGCCGATGATGCCGCCGCCGCACGTCTTGTAACGGGGGATCTCGGCCTTCTCCAGGACGAGCACCGTGCGCCCCGCGACCGCTGCCGCATAGGCCGCCGAGGCCCCCGCGGGGCCGGCTCCGACCACGACCACGTCCCACACGTGCCGGGCGTCGTCCGCTGAGTTCTCGCTGCTCACGTTGGTCTACCGCTCCTGATCCCGCTGTTGGCCGCGCTGTCCAAGGCATCCTACGGCGGAGCCCCGCGGGCCCCTCCTGTGGGAGGATCACAACTACCCACATGTACGGCCCACACGTACAACGTCGCACCCACGAGGAGCGTGCCCATGTCGCCGGATCCCATCGCCGAGACGGTCGCCTCACTGATGCCGAAGGCGAAGGCGGAGCTCACCGAACTGGTGGCCTTCAAGTCGGTGGCGGACTTCGATCAGTTCCCGAAGAGCGAGAGCGAAGGCGCCGCCCGCTGGGTGGCGGACGCGCTGCGCGCCGAGGGATTCCAAGACGTCGCCCTGCTCGACACCCCGGACGGCACGCAGTCGGTGTACGGCTTCCTGCCGGGCCCCGCGGGCGCGCCGACGGTCCTCCTCTACGCGCACTACGACGTGCAGCCGCCGCTCGACGAGGCCGGCTGGGCCACCCCGCCCTTCGAGCTGACCGAGCGCGACGGCCGCTGGTACGGCCGGGGCAGCGCGGACTGCAAGGGCGGCGTCATCATGCACCTGCTCGCGCTGCGCGCCCTGAAGGCGAACGGCGGCGTGCCCGTGAACGTGAAGGTGATCGCGGAGGGCTCGGAGGAGCAGGGCACGGGCGGCCTCGAGCGGTACGCGGAGCAGCACCCCGAGCTGCTCGCGGCGGACGCGATCGTCATCGGCGACGCGGGCAACTTCCGCGTCGGCCTGCCGACGGTGACGTCGACGCTGCGCGGCATGACGCTCGTGCGCGTCAGCGTGGACACCCTCGGCGGGAACCTGCACTCGGGTCAGTTCGGCGGCGCGGCCCCGGACGCCCTCGCCGCGCTGGTCCGCGCGCTGGACTCGCTGCGCGCGGAGGACGGCTCGACGACGGTCGACGGTCTGACGAGCGACGCCGTCTGGGACGGACTGCAGTACGAGGAGGGCGCGTTCCGCAAGGACGCGAAGGTCCTCGACGGGGTGGAGCTCATCGGCGAGGGCACCGTAGCCGACCGCATCTGGGCGCGCCCCGCGGTCACGGTCCTCGGCATCGACTGCCCGCCGGTGGTCGGCGCGACGCCGTCGGTGCAGGCCGCCGCGCGGGCGCTGATCAGTCTGCGGGTGCCGCCGGGTGTGGACGCCGCCGAGGCGACGAAGCTGCTGCGGGCGCACCTGGAGGCGCACACTCCGTGGGGCGCGCAGGTGCGCACGGAGCAGATCGGACAGGGCCAGCCGTTCCGCGCGGACACGACGAGCCCCGCCTACGCGGCCATGGCCGAGGCGATGGGTGAGGCCTACCCGGGCGAGGAGATGCAGTACGCGGGCCAGGGCGGCTCGATCCCGCTGTGCAACACCCTCTCCACGCTCTACCCGCAGGCCGAGATCCTGCTGATCGGCCTGAGCGAGCCGGAGGCGCAGATCCACGCGGTCAACGAGAGCGTGTCGCCGAGCGAGCTGGAGCGCCTTTCGGTGGCAGAGGCGCTGTTCCTGCGGAAGTACGCGGCGAACTGACGCGGCGGCGACCGGGACCTCGCACGGGGCCCGGTCGCCCTGCCGACAGCCAGAATGCCTCGCCTCAGGGCGGGGCTTTTCTCATGGCGGGCAGCGGACGCCTATCCGCCGAGCGGGACACCGGCCTCCAGGTAGAGGGTGGCCCCGCGCTCACGTGCGCGCAGCGCCCAGCGCAGCCGTTCGTAGCGTACGGCGGGCAGCAGTTCGGCGGCCTCCTGCTCGGAGACGAAGCGCCAGCCGCGCAGTTCGGGGCCGGGCAGGAGCAGCCGGCGGGCCTCGTCGCTGTCGAGACTGCCGCCGTCGAAGAGGAACCGCATGCCGCCGTAGCCGGGCGGCTGCGGCGGCTCCCAGTCGGCGACCAACAGGCGCGGGAGATCGGTGAGTTGGATGCCGGTCTCCTCGGCCACCTCGCGCACGCCCGCGCGCGCGGGTGCCTCGCCGGGCTCGACGACGCCGCCCGGGAACTCCCAGCCCGCCTTGTACGTCGGGTCGACGAGCAGGACGCGGTCGTGCTCGTCGAAGAGCAGCACGCCGGCGGCGAGGGTCTCGGCGGTGGGTTCGGGCGTCTGCACGATGTCGCACACGGAGGCGGTGTCGTTACGGACGGCCTCGGCGACCCGTTCGGCGGTCTCGTACGGGGTGAGGGAGCTGGTGTCGATGCGGTGGGCGTCGGCGTCGAGCCAGGCGGCGCGGGCCGCGCGGTAGGGCTCGATGTGGTCGAACGACCACTGCCGCACCCGCAGCTCCCCGTCGGGCAGGTCCCGCGGCACGTCGCGGCCGGATATTCGCTCGCGCAGGATCGTTTCATCCGGGTCGAGCAACACGTGACGCACGGGGATCCTGCGCGAGGCGAGACCCCCGAAGATCTCGTCGCGGTACTCCTGGCGCAGCAGCGTCATCGGCACCACGAGGACGCCGCCCACCTCGGCGTGCAGGGCGGCGGCGGTGTCGATGACGAGACGCCGCCAGATCGGCAGGTCCTGATAGTCGTTCACCTCGTCGAGGCGCTTGGACGGCAGCAGGTACGGCAGTGCGCCGCCGATGACCTCGGGGTCGAAGAGTGTGCTGTTCGGGATCAGCTCGATCAGTTCCCGTGCGGCGCTGGTCTTTCCCGCACCGAACGTGCCGTTGATCCAGACGATCACGGTTCCCCCTCTTCTGTTGGCCCCCTGTGGCTTGCCCGCAACACCCTGCCATGGAAACCCGGCACTGATGGGAGTGCCATCGCCCTGCGGTACGTCAAGGGGGTTGTGTCACCTTCACCCCAACGTGTGGTGATCACGGCGTATGAATCGTTCCCTCACCTCGGATCACCCCCGGCCCCGTTAGCGTTTCCCCGCAGGCACCCCGGCCCCCGGCGCCCTCATCCGACGGTTGCTCCCGTCGGACAGGTTCCTTCGGGGCGCCGCAGCCCCCGGTGCTGGGGGATGCATGCGACAGGAGACTTTGAACGACGCCACGTACGAGGACTCCGATCAGGCCCCTCGGGTGTACGGGGACCACCACGCGATCGTGGTCGAACTGCGCGGCGAGATCGACGTCGTGACCTTCCAGCAGTCGGTCCCCCTGCTCGACGCGGTAGCCGCGGGACCCGAGCCCCTCCTGGTGGTCGACCTCACCCGGGTCACCTTTCTCGACTGCTCCGGGCTCTCCCTGCTGATGCGGGCCCACCGGCGCATGGCCGCGGCGAACGGCCGACTCCGCCTCGTCTGCACGCGCCCGCTGATGCTGCGCATGCTGAACGTCACGGGCCTCGCGTCGGTGCTGGCTCCGGCACCGACGGTGGAGGCGGCGCTGCGCGACTCCCGCGGAGACGACGGGAACTGACGCGCCGCTGACCACCGTGCGAGGAGGCCCGGCCCCACCCCTCCTGACCCCCTCCCCCATCCGCCGCACCGGACGAGTGAAAGCAGCCCGGCGCGGCCCGGACCCGGTGTCGTGCGTGGCCACAATGGCCACTTGGCCTCCTCGACTCAGCCGTGGCGCAGGAAGGGCTCGGGTTCCGTGCAAACCGATTCCGTGAGGACCGATCTCATGACCGCCGGGCGGCCGGCGCAGCCAGCGGGAGGGCGGCGGTCGGCGATCGTCCGGCACACCGCGGTGGCGGCGCTGGTCGCGGGCGGTCTGCTGTACAACGCGTGGGTGCTGGAGTGGACCGTGCCGACGTCGCTGGATCCCCGGCACTCCTACATCAGTGAGCTGTACGCCGAACACCAGCCGTACCGCGAGCTGTTCGCGGGGTTCGAGTTCACCTGCGGGGTCCTGGTGCTCATCGGCGCCCTGGCGGCACGCTGGTGCACGCCGCGGTCCCTCCCGCCGTCCGCCGCGCGGGCGCAGCGGTGCGGTTGGTGGATGCTGGCGGGGTTCGCCGCCGCCTCGCTGGGCGACGTGCTGTGGCCGATGGCGTGCGCGCCCTCGCTCGATCCCGCGTGCCGCCCGGTCCATCCTGCGCACACCATCACGAGCGCCCTCTGCCACTTCTTCCTCTTCGCCTCGTTCGCGGCGCACACGTGGGCCGCGCGGCACAGGAAGGACGCGCCCGGCGGCCCGGTCGCCGTCTGGGGCTGGTGGCTGGCGGGCGCCGCGCTGCTCTCCGCGCTGGGGACGGTGGGGGCGCTGCTCGGCCACCCGGGCTGGCACGGGGTTCCGCAGCGGGTGCATGTGCTGCTCGTCGGAGTGTGGCTGGTCCTACTGGCGTCGTACGCGGCCCGCTCCGCGGCACCCGCCCCGGCCCCGCCGCCGGACGCCGGGGACCCTCCTGTCGTACGGGCCGGCGCCGGCGTTCCTCAGGCACCGTGACGGGCACATTCCGCGAGGCGGCGGTCGCCCGGCCGGTTTGTCGTGCGGGGCCGGTCTCTCACCCGAGTCACCGCGTCCGTGCCGTTCGGAAGGGGCCTGTGGGTGCCCGGCCGTGGACGTCCCGCCGACGCCCGGATGACGTGGGCCGCCGGTGACGCAGGTGCTCTGGGCGTCGGCCCTGTGCGCGGTGGCGGCGGCCGGGGCAAACGCGACGGCCACCGTGCTGCAGCGGCAGGCGGCGCGCCGCATTCCCGCGACCGACGCCTTCAGCACCCGTTTCGTGAACCGGCTCGTGCACAGCCGGGTCTGGCTGGGCAGCATTCTGGTCATCTGTGCCGCGGCCGTGCTGCAGGCGACGGCGCTGTTGTGGGGTCCGCTCTCCCTGGTCCAGCCGATCCTCGTTCTCGAACTGCCGCTCGCGCTGGTCATCGCGCACGTCGCCACCACCGCGACCATGCCCCCGGGCGGCTGGCGTGCGGCCGGGCTGACGGCGGCGGGGCTCGCGCTCGCGCTGGCGAGTGCCGCCCCGCACGAGGGGGCGAGGAGCCTCGACGGCCGGGACTGGGCCCTGGCCGTGGCGGCGACGCTCCTGGCCATCGCCCTGTGCACCGGCGCCGCACTGCGTCGCCCCGAGGGCAAGGCACGGGCCGCGCTCCTGGCCACCGGTTCGGCCCTGGCCTACGGTCTGACCGCCCTGTTCATGAAGGAGGCCATGGCCCGCCTGGCGCAGGGAGGCGTGTCCGCCCTGGTGAGCGCCTGGCAGACGTACGCGTGCGTCGCCGCCGGCGGCCTTGCCCTGCTCCTCCTGGCCCACGCGATGCAGGCAGGACCGCTGATCGCCTCCCAGCCCGCCGTCACCCTGGGCGAGGCGGGCGCCAGCCTGGTCCTGGGCATCACGTTCACCGCGGACCGCGTCCGCACCGGCTGGTGGCTCCTGCCGCAGACCGCCGGCGCCCTGCTCACGATCCTGGGCGTCGTGCTCCTGGCCCGCCTGCCCGGTTCCGCGGAGGAGCCACAAGCTTGAGGTGAGGGAGAAAGGGAAGCCCCCGCCCCTCCAGGAGTACGCGTCCCAGGGGTACGGGGCGCTCATCCGGCCCGGCGCGCCTCTCTCCGCTCCCGTTTGCGGGCCAGGCGGGCCTCGCGCATTCCCTCACCGGCCTCCCGGCTACGGTCCATCATCCAGTCGCGGACCCGCCACCAGAGCAGGATGACGGTGGTGATCAGCAGGGAGAACAGCAACGCTTCTCCCCAGCTCATCGGGTGACGGGGCGTGAAGTGCAGGTACAGCACCCCCACCGCGTAGAGCGCAAGGAAGAGCAGGACGTACTTCATCGGCTTCGAAAGTGTCATGGCGTGTCAACTACCCCTGAAATGCGCCAACATGAGAGGTACGCCGTTCCGGGCGCACCGGGGGCCGCCCGGCGCCGACCGGACGCAGTTGCGGACCGCCCCGGCAGGGCTCACCGTCGTACAGCTGGACGCCCAACATAATGCTGGCCATGAGTCACTCCGCACACCCCAGCAGGCCCGCCGACGACACCACCGGCAGGCTGGCGCACAGCATGGTGCCCATGACCGGACGCGACCCGGACGAACGGGGCCGGACCTCCTCGCCGCTTGAGCTCCTGTTCGACCTCACCTTCGTGGTCGCGGTCGGCACGGCCGCCTCGCACTTCGCCGAGATGGCGGCCGAGGGGCACCCGGGGCAGGCCGTCACGGCGTTCGTCCTGGCGATGTTCGCGATCAGCGTCGCCTGGATCAGCTTCAGCTGGTTCGCCTCCGCGTTCGGCACCGACGACTGGCTCTACCGGGCGCTCACGATGGTGCAGATGATCGGCGTCGTCGTGTTCTCGCTCGGCCTGCCCGCGATGTTCCACTCCGTCGAGGAAGGCGGCCACCTCGAACTCCGGGTGATGGTGATCGGCTACGTCGTGATGCGGGTCGCGATGATCCTGCAGTGGTGGCGTGCGGCCCGGCAGTCCCCCTCGTTCCGGCACATCGGCAGGGCGAACATCCTGTGGACCGTGGTCGCCCAACTGGGCTGGGTCGTGGTCGCGTTCACGCCCATGCCGCTCGCCGCGGTCTTCGCCGCCTTCGTCGTACTGGGCGCCCTGGAGCTGGTCCTGCCGGTGCTCACCCAGGGCAACGCGGGCGGCACGCCGTGGCACCCCCACCACGTCGCCGAACGGTACGGGCTCTTCGCCATCATCGTCCTCGGCGAGGGCGTCGTCGGCACGGTCGCGTCCTCCGGTGACCTGCTGGGCGGCGCGGACGGCATGGACTGGAGCGGGAACGCCGTCGCCGTCGTCGTCGCCGGCGTCGGACTGACCTTCGGCATGTGGTGGGTGTATTTCGCGACACCCTTCGGCGACGTCCTCGTACACCGCCGCGGGCGCGGTTATCTCTTCGGGTACGGCCACATCCCCCTGTTCATCGGGATCGCCGGCGCGGGCGCGGGACTGCACGTGGCGGGGCTGCACCTGGAGCACCACTCCGAGCTCGGTGACGTCGCCGTCGTCCTGTCGCTGGCCCTGCCCGTCGGCCTCTATCTGCTGATGGTCTACCTGCTGCACACCCTGCTGCTGTCCGCGACGGACCGCTTCCACCTGCTCCTGATCTCCGTGACGCTCGCCGTGCTCCTCGCGGCGGTCCTGCTGGCCGCGGCGGGCGTCGCCATCGCGGTGTGCCTGCTGGTGATCATGGTCGCCCCCTTCGTCACGGTCATCGGCTACGAGACGATCGGCCACCGCCACCAGCGCCAGATGTTGGAACGGCTCCGCGGGCGGGACAGCGGTATGCCGGAGGCGCACCCGGAGGCCCACTGACGTCCCACCACGAATATGGCGCGAAATGATTTAACGTTCAACCTGATGTGGCGGCATGCTGTTCAGGGCGCCACCGAACCACCTCGGTGGCGGCCCAACATGCAAGCCACATACAGGAGATGACCAGCCATGACGCAGACGCAGACGATGCCCCGGCCGCAGGCACAGGGCCAGCCCCTGCCCCTCCGCCTCCACCACCACGCCTGGATCACCGACGACCAGGAAGCCAACCGACGCTTCTACGAGGAGGTGATCGGTCTGCCGTTGGTGGCCACGTGGACCGAGCGCGAGGTCATGGCCGGCGTCGAGCGCGCCTACAGTCACGCCCTCTACGGTCTGGCCGACGGCAGCGCGCTCGCCTTCTTCCAGTTCGCCGACCCCGAGGACCAAAAGGAGTTCCGGACCAGCATCAACGCAACTCCCTTGCGGCACATAGCCTTCAAGGTCGAGGCCGATGCACAGGAAGCCATCCGGGAGCGCGTCGCCGCAGCCGGCTCCGCGGACGCGAACCCCCATGTGATCGACCACGGATTCTGCGTCTCGCTGTACATCACGGACCCCAACGGGCTGATCCTGGAGTTCGCCGTCGACCACCCCGACGTGGAGAAGATCGACGCCGAGCAGCGCGCCACCGCACACGCCGACCTCGCCCGTTGGCTCGCCGGTGACCACACCAGCAACAACCGCTGGCGCTGACCTCGCCACGGGCGGCTACGCGCGCGCGTCACTCCGCCGCCGCGGGCCTCTTTCGCCGGTTGGCGTTGAAGCGCGCCTTCTTCTGACGGTTGCCGCACGTGTTCATGTCGCACCATCTGCGGGTGCGGCTCTGGCTGGCGTCGAAGAAGGCGGCCCGGCACGTCGGCGAGGCGCACAGGGCCAGCTTTCCGTCGCGTTCGCCCGCGATGACGCCGATCGCGTCGGCGGCGATCACGCCGAGGGCGTCTTCCACGCCCGGGGCCGGGCCGAGTCGCCACTCCCGTGTGCCCTCCGGCGTCAGAAACGCCGCGGCCCGGCCCCGAGCGCTCCACTCATTGATGATCCGGACGGCGGACGCGGGGAGAGGCTCCTGGACCGCGGCCGCCGTCGCGGCGGCGTGGATCGCCTCCCGCAGTTCCCTGGCGCGGTCGAGTTGGTCAGGGGTGCAGGAGTCCACGGCCAGGCCGTACACCGCCAGCCAGTCGACGAGTCGGTGCGGCACGGGAATGCGCTCCACGGGGTCGCCATGACGCTCCGACAGCGTCCCGGTAAAGCTCGTCGCCAGCACGGCACCGAGGCGGAAGTCAGGGAACTCAGCAGGCATGGAACCACCCTAGCCGGTTGCCGCGCGCCACGGAGAACTCTTAGAACCGTCTTAGCCGGTTCACGGGAGGCGTGGCCGGGTCCGCGACGGCCAGGAGGTCTCATGCCCCGCTTGACCAGCGACGTAGAAGCAGGCGTAGAAGCAGATGTAGAAGCGTGTACGGCCCGCGCGGCCGACGCGGACCTGGACGATCTGCGCGCGCGGCTTGCCGCAGCGCGGCTGCCGGAGGCCGAGACGGTCCAGGGCGCCGCGCCCGGCCCCCGCCGATGGGGGCAGGGCGTCCCACTCAGCGACCTCACCGATGTCGTGGAGTACTGGCGCACCGAGTACGACTGGCGGGCGTTCGAAGCACGCCTCGACGAGATCGGTCAGCTCCGTACGACCGTCGACGGTCTGGGAATCCACTTCCTGCACCGCCGATCCGCACGCGCGGACGCCACTCCGCTCCTCCTGACGCACGGCTGGCCGGGCAGCATCGCCGAATTCGTCGACGTGGCGGGCGAGTTGGCGGACCCGCAGGACGGGGGCGCGCCGGCGTTCCACGTCGTGGTCCCGTCGCTGCCCGGCTTCGGTTACAGCGACAAGCCGGAAACCACCGGGTGGGGAACCGAGAAGATCGCGGCCGCGTGGGTGGAGCTGATGGGGCGGCTCGGGTACGCCAAGTTCCTTGCTCACGGCGGTGATTGGGGAGGGAACATCACCACCGTGCTCGGCGGCGGGTTCCCGGCGCACGTGCTCGGCATCCACTCCTTGTTCGCGGAGGCGCCGCCCGGGCTGACGACGGACGGGCTGACCGCGGACGAGCGCAGGTGGACCGAGGAGACCCACGATTTCTGGCACCACCGCGCGGCGTACGCGAAGCAGCAGGCCACCCGGCCGCAGACCATCGGCTACTCGCTCGTGGACTCACCGGTCGGGCTGCTCGCCTGGATCCTCGACAAGTTCGCCGAGTGGTCGGACACCGAGGACAGCCCGTTCGAGACGATGCCCCTGGACCGGATCCTCCACGACGTCACCCTGTACTGGCTGACGCGGACCGGGGCGTCGGCGGCCCGCATCTACTACGAGAGCCACAACTCGCTCGACCCGGAGCTCCGGGTCGACGTGCCGTCGGCGATCACCATGTATCCCCGTGACATCGAGAAGACTCCGCGCCCCTGGGCGGAGCAGCGGTACCGGCGGATCGTCCGGTGGAGGGCGCCCGAGGCCGGGGGGCACTTCCCGTCGCTGGAGGTTCCCGAGTTCTTCGTCAAGGATCTGCAGGAGGGCCTCGCGGCGGTCCTGGCCGCCGGCCGGTGACATGAAGACGTGAAGCGGCGGCAAGTGGCGCGCGGGGTGCGTGGCGGCGCGGCGCAGGGAAAGGGTTCTGACGCGGCGGTACCGTCACAAACGTGACAGGAACCCATGCCGGCCGGGGGTGGACCGCGTCCATGTCCGCGGCCTATGAGCGGTATCTGGTGCCGGTGGTCTTCCGGCCCTTCGCCGAGGATTTGGCGGTCCGGGCTGCGGCCCTCCACCCTGAGCGGATCCTCGAACTCGCCGCGGGAACCGGGGCGTTGACCTCGCGCCTGCTCGCGTCGGCACCTTCGGCCGAGGTGACGGCCACCGACCTGAACGAGGCCATGGTTACGCTCGGGTCGGATCGGGCTCCGGGTGCGATGTGGCGGCAGGCCGACGCGCAGCGGCTGCCGTTCCCGGATGGGGGGTTCGACCTGGTGGTCTGCCAGTTCGGCGTGATGTTCTTTCCCGACCGCGTCGGCGCCTTCGCCGAGATCCGCCGGGTGCTGGGTCCGGGCGGCCGGTTCCTGTTCAACACCTGGGGCCCGTTCGCCGAGCACGCCTTTGAAGTGGCGCTGCAGGCCGGACTGGAGCGGGCCTTTCCGGCCGACCCGCCGCGCTTCCTCCCGACGGTGCCGCACGGTTACGCCGACCCCACGGTCGTGGCCGCGGATCTGACGGCCGCGGGGTTCACGGTCGAGCATGAGCAGAAGCTGACGCTTCAGGGCGAGGCCGCGTCGATCGCCGACCTCGCCACCGGGTACCTCACGGGGACACCCGTGCGCGCAGCCGTGGAGGAGCGCGGCGACGGGCCGGCCGTCCAGGCCACCGTCGTCGAGGAGATGACGACCCGCCTGGGCCCGGGACCGGTCACCGCCCCCATGACGGCATACGTCTTCCGCGCCGCCGCAGCCTGAGGACTCCCACCTCAAGACCAACCCCACACAACCGAACGCAAAGGTCGGACCTCCCTCCCGAGCGGCGCCGCCATCGACGGTTCTCGCGCGGACCGGACGAACCAGTACCGCTCCCCTTCCAACAGAGTCCAACAACCTCTACCGTAAGCGCGCGTGTGACCCGTACATGCAAACCCCCCATCTTCCGCGAGTACGGAGGAACGTAACGATGCGTCAACTCCCCGCCCGCACCATCCGCCGAAGAGTGGTCGGATCCCTGGCCGCCGCCCTGCTGTGCGCCGCCGGGCTCGCCACACCCGCCGCGGCACATGACACCGCCGAACCGACCCGGCCCGAGGCCGGTGGCGTGCGGCTCCCCGACGGGCTCGCGCTCACCCCGCCCATGGGGTTCAACAACTGGAACTCCACGCAGTGCCGTGCCGAGTTCGACGAGGCGATGGTCAAAGGGATCGCGGACATCTTCGTCGAGAAGGGCCTCAAGAAGGCCGGGTACCAGTACGTCAACCTCGACGACTGCTGGGCGCTCCCCGAGCGCGACGCGAACGGCAAGTTGGTGCCCGACCCGGCGCGTTTTCCCGGCGGCATCAGGGCAGTTGCCGACTACGTCCACTCCAAGGGGCTCAAGCTCGGCATCTACACCAGCGCGGGCACCAAGACCTGCAACTCCGCCGGGTTTCCCGGCGCGCTCGGCCATGAGCGCAGCGACGCGCAGCAGTTCGCCGACTGGGGCGTCGACTACCTCAAGTACGACAACTGCAACAACCAGGGCGTGGACGCCAAGCAGCGGTACGTCGCCATGCGTGACGCGCTGAAGGCCGCCGCCGAGGCCACCGGCCGCCCCATCGTCTACAGCATCTGCGAGTGGGGCGAGAACAAGCCGTGGGAGTGGGCGGCGGACGTCGGCCACCTGTGGCGCACCACCGGCGACATCAGCGACAACTGGAGCTCCATGTTGTCGATCATGAAGCAGAACCTCCCGCTCGCGGAGCACGCAGGCCCCGGGCACTGGAACGACCCGGACATGCTCGAAGTCGGCAACGGCGGCATGACGGACACCGAGTACCGCACCCACTTCTCGATGTGGTCGATCATGGCCGCACCGCTGCTCATCGGCTCCGACCTGCGCAAGGCCACGCCGGAGACCTTCGAGATCCTCGGCAACGACGAGGTCATCGCCGTCGACCAGGACCCCCTGGGCAAGCAGGGCCGGGTGGTCTCGTCGCAGGACGGGCGCTGGGTCGTCGCCAAGGAGATGAAGGACGGCAGCCGGGCCGTCGCCCTCTTCAACGAGACCGGCAGCGCGCAGACCGTGGCCACGACGGCACAGGAGGCGGGCCTGCCCGACGCCGAGGCGTACACGCTGCGCGACCTGTGGCAGCACAAGAGCTACAACACCGCGGGCCGCATCGCGGCGACGGTGCCCGCGCACGGCACCGTACTGCTGCGCGTGACCGCGGACGGCGCGTGGGAGCACCAGCCGCCGGCCACCGAACTGGGCCTGGACGGCGACCTGTTGGTGGAGGCGGGTACGCCGGCCGAGGTCACCTCCGAGATCACCAACGCGGGCCGCTCGTCCGCCCAGCGGGTGTCCGTGACGCTCGACGCCCCCAAGGGGTGGACCGCCAGGGCCACGTCGGCGAACACCGTGAAGTCACTGCGGACCGGCGCATCGCTCACCACGTCCTGGAAGGTCACCGCGCCCGCCGCCGCGAAGCCGGGCTCGTACGACGTGCCCCTGAAGGCCACGTACCGCTCGCCGCATGGCACGCGGGCGGAACGGGTGCTGCCGCTCACCGCACAGGTGGTCGTCGCACCGCCCTCGGGCACGTCGTCACTGGGCGACCAGCCGTGGCTCTCGGCGACCAACGGCTGGGGACCCGTCGAGCGCGACACCAGCAACGGCGAGCAGGAGGCGGGCGACGGCAACCCGCTCACCATCGGCGGCACGGTGTACGAGAAGGGGCTCGGCGTACACGCGGAGAGCGCCGTCGAGTACTACACCGGAGCGGCCTGCGAGAAGGTCACCGCGCAGGTCGGCGTCGACGACGAGAAGAGCACGAAGGGTTCGGTCGCCTTCGAGATCTGGGCGGACGGGAAGAAGGCGGCCTCGACCGGCGTGCTCACCCACGCCATGCCGGCGCAGCCGCTGTCGGCGGACGTGCGCGGCGCCCGGGTCGTACGGCTCGTCGCCACGGACGGCGGGGACGGCGTCGACTCGGACCACGGCGACTGGGCGGATGCCACGCTGAGTTGCTGAGTTGCTGAGTTCTTGAGTGGGGGCGGGGAGGGGGCGCCGGGGTAGGCCCTCGGCGCACGCCCCGTGGGCAAGGCCCCGCGCACACCTCGTGGGCAAGGCCCCGCGCAGCCCCGGGGCACGCCTCGTGGGCACGGCCCCGGGCACGCCTCGTGAGCAAGGCCTCGCGCACGCCCCGTAGGCAAGGCTCCGCGCACGCCCCGTGGGCAAGACCTCGCGCACGCCCCGTGGGCAAGACCTCGCGCACGCCCCGTGGGCAAGACCTCGCGCACGCCCCGTGGGCAAGACCTCGCGCACGCCTCATGGGCCAGGCCATGCGCACGCCTCATGGGCAAGGTCCCCCGCGCACACCCCGTACGCTCCCCACGTCTCGTACGGTCAACCCCCACCCCCGGCCCGCACCCTCAGCCCCCCACCGCCGGCCGCAGCCCCACCGTCGCGCTCGGCTCCATGTCGAGCGCGGCGGACGCCGCACCCACCAGGCCCGCGTCCGTACCCGTCAACGCGGGCGTCACGATCAGCTGCCGGACGAAAGAGAGCGTGGCGTAGTCCCGCAGGTACCGGCGCAGCGGGGTGAAGAGCACGTCGCCCGCCTTCGCCACTCCCCCGCCGATCACGGCGATGTCGATCTCGACGAGCGTGGCCGTCGCGGCGATGCCCGCGGCCAGCGCCTGCGCCGCACGATCGAAGGAGGCGAGCGCGACCGGGTCCCCGGCACGCGCCGCCGTCGCCACCGCGGCGGCCGAGGTGTCGCCGTCGGGGCCCGGGTCCCAGCCGCCCTCCAGGGCGCGCCGCGCGATGTTCGGACCACTGGCTATCCGCTCGACGCAGCCGCGCGCCCCGCACGGGCAGGGGTCGCCGTCGAGGTCCACGCTGATGTGCCCGATGTGGCCCGCGTTGCCCGTGGGGCCGGGGTGGAGCTTGCCGCCCAGGACGAGACCGCCGCCGACGCCCGTGGAGACGACCATGCACAGCGCGTTGTCGTGACCGCGGGCCGCGCCCTGCCAGTGCTCGGCCGCGGTCATCGCCACGCCGTCGCCGACCAGGGCGACGGGGAGTCCGCCGGTGGCCGCGCGGACCCGCTCGACCAGCGGGTAGCCGCGCCAGCCGGGGACGTTGACCGGGCTGACCGTACCGGCCGACGCGTCGACGGGGCCCGCGCTGCCGATGCCCACGGCCGTCGCCCGGCCCCACAGCTCGCCTGCGGCCAGTTCTCCGAGGACCTCCTCGACCGCCCGCATCACCGTGTCGCCGTCCTCGCGCGCGGGCGTCGGCCGCTGCGCGCGCAGGAGGATCCGGCCGAGGCCGTCCACCAGGGCTCCGGCGATCTTGGTGCCGCCGATGTCGAGGGCGGCGACGAGGTCCATGTGCATCTGTGTCGGGTCTCCTGGTGTATCGGCAGGCCGGAGAGTGCGAAGGTCAGTCTCCCTTGCATCTGACAACGTTGTCCAGGCCCTATGCTCGACGCCACATGCTCATGGCCGGACCCGTGGAAGAAGCGTGGACGTCCCGTGGGAACACTGTGGACGACCTCATGGACGAATCTCCGCGGACGGACTTTCGTGGACGACAGGACAGGACAGCGCACCGTGGCCGAGACCGCCGCCCGACGACCCGAGAACCGTTACGGCAACCGGCCGACCATGAAGGACGTCGCCGCGCGCGCGGGAGTCGGCCTGAAGACCGTCTCGCGCGTCGTGAACGGCGAGCCCGGCGTCACGCCCGACACCGAACGCCGGGTCCA
The DNA here is from genome assembly GCF_055591085.1 of Streptomyces sp. NPDC041713. Classification (NCBI taxonomy): domain Bacteria; kingdom Bacillati; phylum Actinomycetota; class Actinomycetes; order Kitasatosporales; family Streptomycetaceae; genus Streptomyces; species Streptomyces sp. NPDC041713. The sequence continues at coordinate 73,254 of NZ_JBVIZY010000010.1, read as the reverse complement.
GGAGGCCATCGAGGCCCTGGGCTTCCGCCGCAACGACAGCGCGCGCGTGCTGCGCAAGGGGCGCACCGCGAGCATCGGCCTCGTCCTGGAGGACCTCGCCGACCCCTTCTACGGGCCGCTGAGCCGCGCGGTCGAGGAGGTGGCCCGCGAGCACGGGGCGTTGCTCATCAACGGGTCGAGCGCCGAGGACCCGGAGCGGGAGCAGGAGTTGGTGCTCGCGCTCTGTGCCCGGCGGGTGGACGGGCTCGTGGTGATCCCGGCCGGTGACGACCACCGCTACCTGGAGCCGGAGATCGCCGCGGGCGTCGCCACGGTCTTCGTCGACCGGCCCGCCGGGAAGATCGACGCGGACGTGGTGCTCTCCGACAGCTTCGGCGGCGCGCGGGACGGTGTCGCGCACCTGATCGCCCACGGGCACCGCCGCATCGGCTTCATCGGCGACCAGCCGCGCATCCACACCGCCATAGAGCGGCTGCGCGGCTACCGCGCAGCGATGGAGGACGCGGGCATCCCGGTCGACGAGGCGTGGGTGTCGCTCGGCGTCACCGACCCGGAACGGGTACGGGCGGCGGCCGAGGCGATGCTGGGCGCGCCCGACCCCGTCACGGCGGTCTTCGCGGGCAACAACCGGGTGACGGTCACCGTCGTCCGCGTCCTGGCGGCGCTCGACCGCCCCGTGGCGCTCGTCGGCTTCGACGACATCGAGCTCGCGGACCTGCTGAGCCCCGGCGTGACCGTCGTGGCGCAGGACGCGGCGCAGCTGGGCAGGACGGCCGCGGAGCGGCTGTTCCGCCAGCTGGACGGGGCGTCGGAGAGGCCGGAGCGGGTCGAACTGCCGACGCGGCTCATCACCCGCGGGTCAGGGGAACTGCCGCCGTCGCGGTGAGGGGTCCCGTCCGGCTCACGACCGGACCACGGTCCCGGTCAGGGCCGGAACGCGATCCCGGTCAGGGGCAGACGCGATCCCCGGTCAGAGCCAGAACTCGATCGCCAGCTCGAGAAGGGTGCCGAAGGCGATCAGGCCGCCCGCGACGCCGGCGATGAGGGCGGTTCTCGCGGTGGCCGGCCTGCGTTCGCGCCAGCCCAGCTCCTCGGCCGCGCCCCGGATCAGGCGGTGGCCGTCGGACGACGAGAAGGAGAAGCGGGTGCCGTCCGGCGATGTGCCCCAGGTCCGGTATCTGCTGCGGCCGATCTCCACCTTGAGGCCCTGCCCGGCGAGCGAGCCGCGCTGCCGGGTGCGGACCACGTCCGTCAGGGTGAACGTGCCTTCCCGCGCGAGGAGTTCGACGCGGTACGTGTGCAGCACCTGCTCGCGGCGGGTCGCCTGCGGGACGTCCACGACGAGGTCGAAGCCGCGCTCCGTGCGCCGCAGGCGGTACGCCGAGCCGGCGGTCGCGGCGGCCAGCCGGGCGTACAACGCCTCGGAGTCACCGCCCGCGCGGGGTGTGTTCATCCGATCGCTTCCCTTCTCGTCCGGCTCAGCAGGTCGGCAGGCCCGGCAGCGGCTTGTCGTTGTCGCCGCCTTTGAGGTAGACGTCGCTCACGAAAACGTTGGTGTTGCCGCTGTCGTCGTCCGTCTTGGCCCACCAGACGTTGGTCCACCGCCCGTACGTCTCGCGGCGGCCCAGGTTCTGCTGGCAGTAGAAGTAGTTGGCACCCTTGTTGAGGGTGCCGACCTGCGCGCCGCCCGCCGTGTACGACGACGCGGTGCGCCACACGTCGCAGTTGTACTTGCCGCCACCTGCCGGATGACAGACGGGAGCCGGTGCGGAATCGCCGCCGCCCGACGGCCCGCCCGAACCGCCCTTCGTCGGCTTGGAGGTGGGGTCGGGGCGTGCGCCGGACGGGTCGCCGTCCTTGCCCTTCCCCTTCTTCCCGTCCTCGCCTTTCGCCGCGTCGGACGAGTCCTTGTCGGCTGCGTCCTTCGCGCCGTCGGCGCGTTTCCCGTCGGGCTTGCGGGACTTCCCGTCCCCCTGCTGCGAGGGCTTGGGGCGCTTCGAGCCGCCGCCGAGCGGGCCGCGGCTGTCGTCGTCATCGGACGAGCCCGCGCGCCCCGGCGCCGCCGTGTCCTGCCGGGCCTGACTGCCGCCATCATCCTTGGCGTTGAGGACGGCGACGGTGACTCCGGTCGCCGCGAGGACGACGGCCACCGCGGCGGCGACCGGCACCGCGCGGCTCCGGCGCGGGCGGCTGCGGGTGGCCCGGGTCTCGGCACGGCTGGGCGACGCGGACGCCGGCGCGGGCCCGGCCGACATCTGGTGTTGTACGTGTTGTACGTAGGGTTCGGGGGCCTGCGGCACGGGGCTCGCCATCTGCCCGGACCCGGGCAGCCCTTGTCCGTATCCCGCTCCCGCTCCCGTTGCCGCTCCCGTTCCCGCGAGTGGCGGTCCGAAGCCCGGCGGGGGCGCGCTGGGAATGCTGCGTTCCGTGGTCGCGTACGGCGCCGCCGCCGACGCCACCCCGGCGAGCAGCCGCCCCGCCGCGTCCGCGTCCGGGCGCGTCTGCGGGTCCTTGTGCATGAGCTGCTGCAGTACGGGCGTCAGCGGCCCCGCACGCCGGGGCTCGGGCAGCGGGTCGGCCACGATCGCGGTGAGCGTGGACCACGTCGACGTACGGCGGAAGGGCGATGCGCCCTCGACCGCGGCGTACAGCGTGGCGCCGAGCGCCCAGACGTCGGAGGCGGGGCCCGGATCGTGGCCCTGGGCGCGCTCGGGCGCCAAGTAGTCCAGGGAGCCGACCAGTTCACCGCTGCGGGTGAGGTGCGTGGCCGAGCCGTCGCCCGGGTCGTCCATCGTGGCGATGCCGAAGTCGGTGAGGACGACGCGGCCCCCGGCCTCCAGAAGGATGTTGCCCGGCTTCACGTCGCGGTGCAGGACGCCCACCCGGTGCGCGGCGGCCAGGGCCTCCATGACCTTGGCGCCGATGGCGGCGGCCTCGCGGGGATCGAGCGTGCCGCGGTCGCGCAACACATCGTCCAGCGAGGGGCCGTCCACGAGTTCCATGACGATGAGGGGGCGCCCGTCGACCTCCGTCACGTCGTGCACCGCGACGACGCCGGCGTGCCGCACGCGGGCGGCCGCGCGCGCCTCGCGCTGCATCCGCAGACGCAGATCGGCCAGTTCGGGGCCTGCCGCGTCCGTGTAGGTGCGCAGCTCCTTGACCGCGACCTCGCGGTGCAGCACCTCGTCGACGGCGCGCCACACGACCCCCATGCCGCCGCGCCCCAGTTGTGCCACAACGCGATAGCGCCCGGCGAGGAGTCTGCCGACCCCGTCCGTCTGTTCCTGGTCCCCCGAATGCACCGCTGCCCCGTTCCTGCGACACCACGTTCCGTGGCGTACAGAGTACGGGGCAGCTGTGACAGGCAGGGACCGCTGTTACGTGCCTGACACCGGCAGGCCGTCCGGCTACTTGCCCGAGACGGTGAGGTCGCCGCGGCGCGGGCCCGAGAAGCCCTGCAGACGGGCGAGGGTGAGGCCGGTGAGGCGGGTCACCTCGCCGGCGTCGAGGGCGCCGCAGTCCAGGCCGCGCAGCAGGTAGCCGGCGAGGGCCTTGGCGGTGGCGGGCTCGTCGGCCACGCCGCCGCCCTCGTGGTGACCGGCGTAGGCGGCCAGGCGTGCGGCGGCCGCCTCGAAGCCCTCGCGGTAGAACGCGAACACGGCGGCGTAGCGGGTGGGGATGTGGCCGGGGTGCATGTCCCAGCCCTGGTAGTACGCGCGGGCCAGGGCGCGCCGGGTGAGGCCGTAGTGCAGCCGCCAGGCGTCGTGGACCTGCTCGGTGGTGCCGACGGGCAGCACGTTGGTGGAGCCGTCGGAGACGCGGACCCCGGTGCCGGCGGCGGCGACCTGCATGACGGCCTTGGCGTGGTCGGCGGCCGGGTGGTCGCTGGCCTGGTAGGCGGCGCTGACGTGCAGGCAGGCGCTGTAGTCGAAGGTGCCGTAGTGCAGGCCGGTGGCGCGGCCCTCGGCGGCCTGGATCATCCGGGCGACGGCGGCGGTGCCGTCGGTGGCCATGATGGACTGGCTGGTCTCGATCTGGATCTCGAAGCCGATGCGCCCGCGCTCCAGGCCGCGCGCCTTCTCGAACTCCTCCAGGAGCCGCACCATCGCGGTGACCTGCTCGGGGTACGTCACCTTGGGCAGCGTCAGGGCGAGGCCGTCGGGCAGGCCGCCGGCCTCCATGAGGCCGGACAGGAAGATGTCGAGGGTGCGGATGCCGCGGTCGCGTACCGCCTCCTCCATGCACTTCATGCGGATGCCCATGTACGGGGCGGCGGTGCCGTTCTTGTACGCCTCGGCGACGAGCCGGGCCGCGCGGGCGGCGTCCTGGTCCTCGTCGGTGCCCTTGTAGCCGTCCTCGAAGTCGATGCGCAGGTCCTCGACCGGCTCGCGCTCCAGCTTGGCGCGCACGCGCGTGTAGACGTCGTCGGCGAGCGCGCCGTCCAGGCCGAGGACGGCGGCGAAGGCGGCCGCGTCGGGGGCGTGCTCGTCGAGCATCTCCAGGGCCTTGTCGCCCCAGGTGCGCAGGGAGTCCGCGGTGAACTGCTCACCGGGCACGTACACGGTGTGGACGGGCTGGCGGGTGCCTGGGTCTCCCGGGTAGAGGCGCTCCAGCTTCGCGTCGACGGAGGCGAGGGAAGCGCTGATGCCCTCGCTGACCGTGCCGGCGAGGCTCGTTGCCACCTTCTCTTGCTGACCCATTCCTGCATCCTCCACACGCTCGGTGCCGCGCCCGGCATTTCCGCTCCACGGAATCAACAATCCGTATAGCGAAGTTATCCGTGACCTTCGTGCAGGTCAACACCCTCCCGTGTCCTGCATCCGTACCCGACCTCGCGGCTTCACGCGTGTCCCGGGCCGCGCGGGGCGCCGACGCCGACAAGGTGGCCCCATCCTCCCCGCGTGCCCCGGTGCCCTCCTCACGCGGGTCCGAAGCCAAGGAGACCGCGTGCCGATGCCGATCGACTCCCCCTTCACGCGCCGTTCCGGACTGCGCGCGCTCGCCGCGGGCGCGGCCCTCCCGCTGTTCGGCTCGGCGCTGTCGGCGACCCCCGCGCACGCCGCCCCCGCGCCGGAGGCGGCCCGGCTGGAGGTCATGTCGTTCAACCTGCGCTTCGCCAGCAGCAAGCCGCCGCACACCTGGGCCGAGCGCCGCCCGGTGACGCGCGAGTTGCTGCTGCGCGCCAAGCCGCACGTCATCGGCTCCCAGGAGGGCCTGTACTTCCAGCTGCAGGACATCGAGGCCGATCTCGGCGCCGACTACGACTGGGTCGGAACCGGGGTCGGGGGCGGCAGCCGCGACGAGTTCATGGCCGTCTTTTATGACAACCGCCGCTTGTTCCCGCTCGAATACGAACACTTCTGGCTCTCGGACACGCCGTACACCATCGCCTCGAACACCTGGGGCGCCAACTCGCCCCGTATGGCCACCTGGGTGCGCTTCCTCGACCTGGTCACCAACACCCAGTTGTACGTCCTCAACACGCACCTCGACCACGTCAGCCAGAACGCGCGCGAGCGCTCGGCGACCCTCATGGCCGAGCGCATCGCCCTGATGAAGACGAGCACGCCGCTCATCGTGACGGGCGACTTCAACGCGACGGCGCACGACAACGCCGTGTACACCACGATGCTGGGCGCCGGCCTCGTCGACACCTGGGACGCCGCGAAGGAACGCGGGCCGGCGTACGGCACGTTCGGCGGCTACAAGCCGCCCGTCGTGGGGGCCGGGCGCATCGACTGGATCCTGACCAGGCCGACGGCGCAGGTGCACTCGGCCTCGGTGAACACGTTCACGCTCGGCGGGCAGTACCCGAGCGACCACCTGCCGATCCAGGCGACGCTGACGCTCTGACGCACTTGGGCGCCGTCCGACGCACCGAGGCCCCCGTTCCGCGCGGTGCGGGACGAGGGCCTCGGTGACCGACGGGGTCAGCCCTTGCGGGTCTTGACCTCTTCGGTGAGCGCGGGGACGACCTCGAAGAGGTCGCCGACCACGCCGTAGTCGACCAGGTCGAAGATCGGGGCCTCGGCGTCCTTGTTGATGGCCACGATCGTCTTCGAGGTCTGCATGCCCGCGCGGTGCTGGATCGCACCGGAGATGCCGGAGGCGATGTACAGCTGCGGGGAGACCGACTTGCCGGTCTGGCCCACCTGGTTGGAGTGCGGGTACCAGCCGGCGTCGACCGCGGCGCGCGAGGCGCCGACGGCGGCACCGAGCGAGTCGGCGAGCGCCTCGATGATCGCGAAGTTCTCGGCGCCGTTGACGCCGCGGCCGCCGGAGACCACGATCGCGGCCTCGGTCAGCTCGGGGCGGCCCGTCGACTCGCGCGGGGTGCGCGAGACGACCTTGGTGCCGGTGGACTTCTCGGAGAACGAGACGGTGAGGGCCTCGACGGTGCCCGCGGCCGGGGCGGCCTCCACGGCGGCCGAGTTCGGCTTGACCGTGATGACCGGGGTGCCCTTGGAGACCCGGGACTTGGTGGTGTACGAGGCGGCGAACGCGGACTGCGTGGCCACCGGACCCTCGTCGCCGGCCTCGAGGTCGACGGCGTCGGTGATGATGCCGGAGCCGATGCGGACGGCGAGGCGGCCCGCGATCTCCTTGGCCTCGGCGGACGACGGGACGAGCACGGCGGCCGGGGACACGGCCTCGTACGCGGCCTGCAGCGCGTCCACCTTCGGTACGACGAGGTAGTCGGAGAACTCGGGGGCGTCGGCGGTGAGGACCTTGACCGCGCCGTGCTCGGCGAGCGTGGCGGCGGTGGCCTCGGCGCCGGTGCCGAGGGCGACGGCGACAGGCTCGCCGATGCGGCGGGCCAGGGTCAGCAGCTCCAGGGTGGGCTTGCGGACGGCGCCGTCCACGTGGTCGACGTAGACGAGAACTTCAGCCATGGGACTTCAATCTCCTGCGATTACAAGAAGTTGGGGCGGTTGAGGGGGTGACTGAAGCTCAGATGAACTTCTGGCCCGCGAGGTACTCAGCCAGCTGCTTGCCGCCCTCGCCCTCGTCCTTGACGATCGTGCCGGCCGTGCGGGCCGGACGCTCGGCGGCGGAGTCGACCTTGGTCCAGGCACCCTCGAGGCCGACCTCTTCGGCCTCCAGGTCCAGGTCGTCCAGGTCGAGCGACTCCACCGGCTTCTTCTTGGCGGCCATGATGCCCTTGAAGGACGGGTAGCGGGCCTCGCCCGACTGGTCCGTCACGGACACGACGGCCGGCAGGGAGGCCTCGAGCTGCTCGCTGGCGGCGTCGCCGTCACGGCGGCCCTTGACGGTGCCGTCCTCGACGGAGACCTCGGAGAGCAGCGTGACCTGCGGGACGCCCAGGCGCTCGGCGAGGATCGCCGGCAGCACGCCCATGGTGCCGTCGGTCGAGGCCATGCCGGTGATGACCAGGTCGTAGCCGGTCTTCTCGATGGCCTTGGCGAGCACCAGCGAGGTGCCCATCACGTCGGTGCCGTGCAGGTCGTCGTCCTCGACGTGGACGGCCTTGTCGGCGCCCATGGAGAGCGCCTTGCGCAGCGCGTCCTTGGCGTCCTCGGGGCCGACGGTCAGCACGGTGATCTCCGCGTCGTCCGCCTCGTCGGCGATCTGCAGCGCCTGCTCGACCGCGTACTCGTCGAGCTCCGAAAGGAGGCCGTCGACGTCGTCGCGGTCGACGGTCAGGTCATCGGCGAAGTGCCGGTCGCCGGTGGCGTCGGGCACGTACTTCACACAGACAACGATCCTCAAGCTCACGCCGGCTCTCCTACTGCATCGTCTTTACTGGGCTGCTGCCTTGGCTTATGGCTACTGCCTTCTTGCAGCAGCATAGGCGCCTGAAGCGGCGGATCCCGGTCGGGGCGGCCCGCGCTCCGACCGAAATATTACTCATGAGTACACCCAGTTCATTCCCGCTGAGCAAGCGCTTTGAACTGTGACGTTCCCAACGCTCCGTGAGCGCCCGAGAGCCGCCCCCACCGGGAACTTTCAGTCGCGCAGCGCGTTGAAGCGGCCCTGGTGGTACAGGAGCGGGCGCCCCTCGCCCGCGCGGTCGCCGACGACCGCCTCCGCCAGGACGATGCGGTGATCTCCCGCGGGTACGCGCGCGACGATCCGGCAGACCAGCCAGGCGAGCGCACCGTCCAGCACGGGCACCCCTTCCGGCCCCTCGCGCCACTGGGTGGCCGGGCCGAAGCGGTCGGCTCCGCTGCGCGCGAACGTGGCCGCGAGCTCCTGCTGGTGCTCGCCGAGTATGTGCACGCCGACGTGGGTGGCCTCGGAGACCGCGGGCCAGCTGGAGGAGCCGGTGCCGATGCCGAAGGAGACCACCGGGGGCGTGGCGGAGACCGAGGTGAGCGAGGTGGCGGTGAAGCCGACGGGGCGCGCGCCCTGGGCGGCGGTGATCACCGCGACACCCGCCGCGTGCTGCCGGAAGACCGAGCGCAGCAGGTCGGGGGTGGCGAGCTGGGGTGTGCCGAGGGCCGTCGATGCCGTCATGGAGTTGTCCTTCTGCCGGAGGTACGAGCGAAGACGTCGGTGCTCAGCGGCGCGGACAGCGCGCGCTGGCGTGGCGGGCGAGGTCCACGTGGACGCGCTCGTACAGAAGGAGGTCCCGAGGCATGACAGCAGGCTCCCGACAGATGCCACACGCGGTCAAGTCCTTTCCGGGAGATGAAAGATGCGTCACGCCCCACGGGCCCCGCCACCCCCGGTGACCTGCGGGTCGAGCGGTCATACCGCCGCGCCGAGCGCGGCGATCACATCGGCCTTGCGGGGCTGTCCGGCGGCGCGGCGCACCTCGTGTCCCGCGGCGTCCAGGACGAGCACGGTGGGGGTCTTCACCACGCGCAGTTCGCGGACGAGGTCGAGCCGGGCCTCGGCGTCGATCTCGACGTGGGCCACGCCGGGGACCAGTGCGGCCACGTCCGCGAGGACTCTGCGCGTCGCCCGGCAAGGCTGGCAGAAGGCGCTGGAGAACTGCACGAGCGTCGCCCGCTCCCCCAGTGGCTCGCCGATGTCGCTCGCGCCGAGCCGCCGCCCGCCGTCGCCTCCTGGCACGTCCTTGCCTCCCGCCCCGAGGGCCCGGTTTCCGATCATTCCCCTGTACAGCACGGGTGGGCCCGCAAACATTCCTACGTGACGAGAATCTCCCGGATCTGCGGCACCAAGGCTGGTCAGCCGTCCGTTCTTGGGGCACGATCTGCGCAACGCCGAAAAACCTACGGCTGCGTAACCTCCCGCCGGGAGCCCCCTCCCCAGGCAGAAACGAAGGGCCCTCCCCACCCATGGCAGAGCTTGTCTACCGTCCGGTCATCGGTGCCGCGAAAACCCTGTTCAAGGCATGGGACCTGAAGATCGACTGCAAAGGGTCGGAGAACATCCCACGCTCCGGCGGCGCGGTCCTCGTCAGCAACCACATCAGCTATCTCGACTTCATCTTCGACGGTCTCGCCGCCCTGCCGCAGAAGCGCCTGGTCCGCTTCATGGCGAAGGACTCGGTGTTCCGGCACAAGATCTCCGGACCGCTGATGCGCGGGATGAAGCACATCCCCGTCGACCGCGCGCAGGGCGAGACGGCGTACGCGCACGCGCTCGACTCGCTGCGCTCCGGGGAGATCATCGGCGTCTTTCCCGAGGCGACGATCTCGCAGTCGTTCACCCTGAAGACCTTCAAGTCGGGCGCCGCGCGGCTGGCCCAGGAGGCCGGGGTGCCGCTGATCCCGATGGCCCTGTGGGGAACCCAGCGGCTGTGGACCAAGGGCCACCCGCGCAACTTCCGGCGCAGCCACCTGCCGATCACGATCCGCGTGGGCGAGCCGGTGGAGGCCCCCAAGGACCAGTACGCGGGCGCGATCACCCGGCGGCTGCGCGAGCGCTGCCAGGAACTGCTCGAGGCCGCCCAGCGCGCCTATCCGGTGCGCCCCAAGGGCCCGGACGACACGTGGTGGATGCCGGCCCACCTCGGCGGGACCGCGCCGACCCCGGCCGAGGTGAAGGCCGCAGAGGCGACCTGACTACTCCGGCGCGCGGACGTTGATCCGTGCGCCGGGGCTGAACTTCGCCAGGAGCTCGGCGAGTTCGGCGCCCGCGGCCTCCAGGCCGGCGTCCGGACCCATGCCCTCCAGCAGGAAGACCGCGTTCACCGACTCCTCGGTGAGAGCGGTGCGCGGGCCCTGGCGCCAGTTCCAGCGCCGGCAGGTGACGCCCTTGCCGTCGCACCACACGACCTCGCCCGCGCCGGGGTTCTCGACGACCCGCTCGCCCCCCGCGGTGGTCACGAACTCCTCGTCGCCGGTGGCCCGCACCAGCCGCATGCCGCCCTCGATCCGGTCCAGGTCCTCGCCGCCCACCGGGATCAGGTGGGCCACGCTGATCGCGTTGTAGAGGTCGACCAGGACGTTGATCCGGGGCAGCCCCCCGTCGGCGAGGGCCCGCTTGGCCAGCGCCTCGGCGGAGTTGCGGGTGCGCGAGGGCTTCGCGCCGAACGCGCTGTAGGCGGCGCGCCACGCGACCATGTGCGGGTCCTCGTGCGGGGCACGCCCGTCGAGGCGTGCGGCGAGGCGGCGGGCCGCGTCGTCGAGGAGCGCCGAAGTGTCGTCGGTGCTGGGGCCGTTGACGAGCCCGTGGGCCTCGATGGCGACGTGGGTGAAGCCTGGCGCGAGGGCGCGCACCTCGTCGGAGACGGTGAGCGCGAGGGGTTCGGAGGACGGAAGGGTCATCGGATGCCTTGCTGCGTCGGGGCTGCTCAGAGCGCGTCGGGAAGGTTCTCCCACAGATGCGGCCGGTCCGGGGCGTCCTTCAGGGCGCGCAGGACCGCCGGATGCGGTGCAGCAAAGAGTACGGGATGGTCCATCTCACTGTCCTTGGCGTCCGGGACGAAGGCCAACCGCTCGCCGCTCAGGGAGAACTGGGCGTCGACGCCCGGTTTGTTGCCGCGGCAGTCCTGCCGGTGCCACGCGCCGTTGAAGCGCACGGCGACCAGGCCGTGCAGACAGTGCCCGGTGCCCGCGTCGTGGGTCAGCCGCTGGTAGCAGAGCGCGGTGGGGATGTCCTCGGCCCGCAGGAGCGCCGCGAGGGCGTGCGCCTTGGCGTGACAGATGCCGGTGCGCTTCGCCAGCACGTCCGAGGCCCGCCAGGTGACGCGCGGATCGCCGCTGTCCGCGGAGTGCGGGATGCCGTCGCGCACGAATTCGTAGGCGGCCTGGGCGTATACGTATGAATCAGCGGCGTGCTCCGCGAGGCGCGCGGAGGTCTCGCGCACGAGCGGGTGATGGTGGTCGATGACCTCATCGGCCGCCAAGTACGCCAAGAGGTCAGGGTTTTCCTGGATCAGCTGCATGGCACGGGAGCATAGAAATACGGCCGACCGTACGTCAATGACTTTCCGGTCGACCGTATATCTATGCAGTCAACGCGCCATCTCCTCCTTGAGCGCCGCGAGGAAGCCGTCGACGTCCTCCTCGCGGGTGTCGAACGCGCACATCCAGCGGACGTCACCCGCCGCCTCGTCCCAGAAGTAGAAGCGGTAGCGCTTCTGCAGGCGCTCGCTCACGTCGTGCGGCAGCCGTGCGAAGACGGCGTTGGCCTGCACGGGGTAGAGGATCTCCACGCCGTGCACCGACCGGACGCCCTCCGCGAGGCGCTGCGCCATCTCGTTGGCGTGCCGGGCGTTGCGCAGCCACAGGTCCTTGCCGAGCAGGGCCTCCAACTGCACCGATACGAAGCGCATCTTGGAGGCGAGCTGCATGGACATCTTGCGCAGGTGCTTCATGTGGCGGACGGCGTCCTGGTTGATGACCACCACCGCCTCGCCGAACAGCGCGCCGTTCTTGGTGCCGCCCAGCGAGAGGATGTCGACGCCCACCGCGTTCGTGAACGTCCGCATGGGGACGTCGAGCGCGGCCGCGGCGTTGGCTATCCGGGAGCCGTCGAGGTGCACCTTCATGCCCAGCTGGTGGGCGTGGTCGCAGATCGCGCGGATCTCGTCGGGCGTGTAGAGCGTGCCCAGCTCGGTGTTCTGCGCGATCGAGACGACCTGCGGCATCGCGCGGTGCTCGTCGTCCCAGCCGAACGCCTGCTTGTCGATCAGCTCGGGGGTGAGCTTGCCGTCCGGCGTGGGCACGGTCAGCAGCTTGATGCCGGCCATGCGCTCGGGGGCGCCGCCCTCGTCCACGTTGATGTGCGCGGACTCGGCGCAGATCACCGCGCCCCAGCGGTCGGCGACCGCCTGGAGCGCCACGACGTTCGCGCCCGTGCCGTTGAAGACCGGGAAGGCCTCGGCGGTGGGACCGAAGTGGCCGCGGATCACCTGCTGGAGGTGGGCCGTGTAGTCGTCCTCGCCGTACGCGATCTGGTGGCCGCCGTTGGCGAGCGCGAGGGCGGCCAGCACCTCCGGGTGGGCGCCCGCGTAGTTGTCGCTCGCGAAGCCGCGGACGTCGGGGTCGTGATGCCGCCGGGCGTCGGTCTTCGGAGGGTTCACGGCTTCTCGGTCAGCCACAGGCGGTTTCCGTTCACTTCCCCGGCGGGCCGCTCCCAGACGCCGGCGATGGCCTCGGCCAGCTCCTTGACGTCCGTGAAGCCCGCGAACTTCGCGTTGGGCCGCTCCGCGCGCATCGCGTCGTGCACCAACGCCTTGACCACCAGGATCGCAGCCGCCGCCCGCGGCCCGTCCTCGCCCCCCGCCTTGCGGAAGGCGTCCGCGAGGGCGAGTGTCCAGGCCTCGGCCGCCGCCTTGGAGGCGGAGTACGCCGCGTTGCCCGCGGTCGGCTTGCTGGCGCCCGCCGCGCTGATCAGCAGATAGCGGCCGCGGTCGCTGCGCCGCAGGCCGTCCTCGAAGGCGAGGGAGGTGTGCTGCACGGTGCGGATCAGGAGCTTTTCGAGCAGGTCCCAGTCGGCGAGGTCGGTCTCGGCGAAGCTCTTGCTGCCGCGCCAGCCGCCGACGAGGTGGACCAGGCCGTCGATCCGCCCGAACTCCTTCTCCGTGCGCGTGGCCCACTCGCGGGTCGCGTCCAGGTCCAGCAGGTCGACCGTGTCACCGATCACGGTCGCGCCGCCGTGCGCGTACCGCGCGGCGTCCACCGCTTCGGCGAGGCGTCCGGCGTCGGCGTCCGAGGCCACGACGGTGGCGCCCGCCTCGGCCAGCCTGAGCAGTGTGGCCTGTCCCGCGGGCCCGGCCGCGCCGGCCACCGCGATCACGGCTCCATCGAGTGCGGACATGGTCCTCGCCTCCTCCTGGCGGCCGCTCACGCGGCGACCTTCTCGGCGTCCGAGGAAGCAGTGATCCCCTTCGTGGAGGCGATCACGTTCTTGAGCTTCTTGGAGAGCGCCTCATAGAACATGCTGAGCGGAAACTCGTCGGGAAGCACCTCGTCGACGAGCTTGCGCGGCGGAAGCGAGGTGTCCAGGGCGTCCGGGCCCTTGGCCCAGCGCGATCCGGGGTGCGGGGCGAGGTAGCGGGAGACCAGGTCGTACGCCGCGAACCAGTGGACCAGCTTCGGGCGGTCGATGCCGGCCCGGTAGAGGTCCTCGATCTCGCCGCACAGCTGGTTGGTGACCAGCGGGGCGCGCTCCCAGTCGATCCGGAGCTGGTTGTCGGTCCAGCGGACCACGTCGTGCTTGTGCAGGTAGGCGAAGAGGAGCTGGCCGCCGAGGCCGTCGTAGTTCTTGACGCGGTCGCCGGTGACCGGGAAGCGGAACATCCGGTCGAAGAGCACGGCGTACTGCACGTCGCGCGCCTGCGGGACGCCCTCGGCCTCCAGCTTCACGGCCTCCTTGAAGGCGGTGAGGTCGCAGCGCAGCTCCTCCAGGCCGTACATCCAGAACGGCTGGCGCTGCTTGATCATGAACGGGTCGAACGGCAGGTCGCCGTGGCTGTGGGTGCGGTCGTGGACCATGTCCCACAGGACGAACGCCTGCTGGCAGCGGTCCTGATCGCCGACCATCTCGCGGATGTCGTCGGGCAGTTCGAGCCCGAGGAGGCCGACGGCGGCCTCGGTGACGCGGCGGAAGCGGGCCGCCTCGCGGTCACAGAAGATGCCGCCCCAGGAGAAACGCTCGGGGGCCTCGCGCACGGCGATGGTCTCGGGGAAGAGGACGGCCGAGTTCGTGTCGTACCCGGCGGTGAAGTCCTCGAAGGTGATGCCGCAGAAGAGCGGGTTGTCGTAGCGCGTGCGCTCCAGCTCGGCCAGCCACTCGGGCCAGACCATGCGCAGCACGACCGCCTCGAGGTTGCGGTCGGGGTTGCCGTTCTGCGTGTACATCGGGAAGACGACGAGGTGCTGCAGGCCGTCCTCGCGGTGCGCCGCGGGCTGGAAGGCGAGCAGCGAGTCGAGGAAGTCCGGCACCTGGAAGCCGCCGTCGGCCCAGCGGCGCAGGTCCGCGACGAGCGCCCGGTGGTACGCGGCGTCGTGCGGGAGGAGCGGGGAGAGCTCCTCGACCGCGGATATGACGCGCCCCACGGCGAGTTCGGCGGTGCCCTGCGCCGGGGCGCCGTCCGCCTCGAAGTCGATGGAACCGTCGGCCGACTGCCAGGGCCGGATGTCCTTTACGGCGCCCTTGAGCACCGGCCACGCCGGGTGGTCCACCACACGCCCTTCAGCGGAAGGAACCGCACCCTCCGTACCCGACTGCACAAGAATTTCCGTCATAACCCATCCTCCACGGGAGAACCTCGCGTCAGCACACCGTATGCGGGCGAGGTTCTCCGGGACAAGGGGGGTCCCGGGAAATCATCCTGCGCGACCCCCTGATCCACCGCTGTTTTTCCTGTGGGTCACCGTCGAGCCGATCGCTTCTGCCACATCCGTCAGCGCCCGCCCGGCGTCGGGCAGCCGCTCGGGGAAGCCGAGGAAGCCGTGGAACATCCCCGGGAAGTGGGCCAGGGCGACCTCCACCCCGGCTGCCCGCAACCGCTCCGCGTACGCAATCCCTTCGTCGCGCAGCGGGTCGCAGCCGGCGGTGACGAGGTGGGCGGGCGGCAGCCCGGTGAGGTCGGCGGCGCGCAGCGGGGAGGCGAGGGGGTGGGCGCCGTCGCCGTGGGGGCCGAGGTACTGCCGCCAGAACCAGCGCAGGTGCGCGGCGGTCAAAAAGTACCCGTGGGCGTTCTCGCGGTACGAGGCGGTGTTCTGGGCGGCGTCCAGGAGCGGGTAGAGCAGCACCTGCAGGGCGAGCGCGGGGCCGCCCGCGTCGCGCGCCCGGAGCGCCACGGCGGCGGCGAGCCCGCCCCCGCTGCTGTCTCCGGCGACGACGAGGGCGCCCGGGTCGCCGCCGAGCACGGCACTGCGGCCCGCGGCCCAGCACAGCGCCGCGTACGCGTCGTCGACGGCCGCCGGGAAGCGGTGTTCGGGAGCCAGGCGGTACGCGACGGAGACGACCGCCGCGCCCGATCGCGCGGTCAGGCGGCGGGCCGTGGCGTCGTGGGAGTCGAGGCCGCAGAGCGTGTAGCCGCCGCCGTGGAAGAAGACGACGGTCGGGCGCGGACCGGGGTGACGCCGCGGGTCCGGGAGGTAGACGCGTACGGGGATCTCGGGCGCGCCCGGCGGCCCCGGGACGGTCCGGTCCGCGACCGAGCCGACGGCGGGCCGCTCGGCCCTCCCGCGCGTCGCCGCGGCGGAGGCGGCGAGGATCCGCCGCGCCTCGGCGGCGTCGGTGACGGCGCCGCCGAGGTCGGGGAAGCCGGCGCTCAGGGCGGAGACCAGGGGGCGGGCGAGGGGGTCGAGACGGTCCGGCGCGGAGGGAGGGGGATCCGGCACGGAGGGAGTGCGAGCCTGCGCGGGGGTGCGGCGGTCCGGGCCGCTCGCCGCTTCCGATCGCATCAGGAGGAGGCCGCTTCCTGGGCCCGGAAGTACGGGATGACCTTCTCGCCCCACTGGCGCAGGGTCTCCAGGCAGGCCTCCTGCGGGACGGTGCCCATCTGGACGAGGCACATGATCTCGTCGGCGCCCGCGTCGCGCAGCCGCTCCACGTAGGCGATGGCGTCGTCCGCGGTGCCGTAGGCGTGGTCGGCGTTGAACGTGGCGGTCGAGGTGGGCCGCACCGGGATGTCGTGCTCGTGCAGCCGTGCGACGACCTGCTCGGCGGCCCTGCGCATCTCGGCGGCCTCGTCGCTGCCCTCGACGACGGCCTCGTCGGGGATGCCCGCGCCGCCGTACCAGTGCCCGATGGACTGGGCGAAGAACCGCTGCCCCCGGATGCCCACGCGCCGCGCCGTCTCCCGGTCGTCCAGCACGATGGTCGGGCAGAGCACGGAGAAGTGGTCGTTGACGGCGCTCGACACGAACCGCGCGCCGGTGCGGGCCGCGAGCGCGGTGTCGTACGCCCTGCGCATGTCGGCGATCGCATCGGGGCCCGCGAACCCCATGACCAGGGCGCCGACGCCGAGTTCGGCGGCCTGCCGCAGCGTCTCGGTGCGGCTGCACGCGAGGAAGAGCGGGGGGTGCGGGGTCTGCGCGGGGCGCGGCAGGATCGGGTGCGGGCCGATGTCGAGGAGAGCGCCGTGGTGCTCCAGCTCCTCCTTCTCCCAGGCCTTGCCGATGATCCGCAGCGCCTCTTCGACCTCCTGCGTCGTACGGTCCCTGTCGACCCCGCACAGCGACGTCTCCTGCTCTGTGCCGCCCCGGCCCGCGCCCAGGTCGAGCCGTCCGCCGGAGAGCAGGTCCAGCATGGCGGCGCGCTCGGCGACCCGCGCCGGGTGGTTGAAGTTGAACGGCATGCAGACGACGCCGTGCCCGATCCTGATGGTGCTGGTGCGCGCGGCGACCCAGGTCAGGAAGATCTCCGGCGCGCTCATGTGCGCGTACCACTTGAGCGAGTGGTGCTCCACCGCCCATATCCGGTCGAAGCCCATGGCCTCGGCGAGTACGGCCTGTTCGACGCAGTCGTGGATGAGTTGGTGCTCGCGGTCGACAGTGGGGTCGGCGAGCTGCGCCTCGAAGATGACGGAGAACTTCATGTGCCCTCCAGGGTGTGGTGCCCTCGGTGCCATGCCCGCGGTGCCTGCACGGCACGGCCTTTGTTTCGATCAGCCATATGACTAGTCGTCACATCGTCAACATGCAAGGGATCCCGCGGGGGCATTTCTCGTTGCGGCCGCTGGCCTGGAAGCGCCCGGGCAGCCTGTGGGGCCACAGGGCGGGGCATGACATCGGCAACCGGTCGCGTTACGGTCACGGAAGTGTGAAGGAGCAGGCCCCTCCTGTGGACGGAGCCGGGCACGGTCGACCGGTGTCGCCACCACTGCCGTTCACCGACGACGAGCAGGCCGGAGCAGGGTGCAGCCATGGAAGACCGTTCGATCATTCAGCCTGCGCTCTCGTCCGAAGCCGAGCAGCTGCGCGACCAGGTGACCGAGCTGCGGGTGCAGTCGCGTGCGCGCGCGAGGGTCGCGCTGGCCGAGGGCATCCTGGTCGAGCGGTACCGTCTGGCCGACGCGCAGGCCGCGTTCACGCTGCTGCGCCAGGCGTCCCAGCGGGCCAACGTCAAGCTGCACCAGCTCGCCGCCGCGGTCGCCCGCACGCCGGGGCCGGCCCCGGGAGAGCAGACCTGGATCGTCAGACAGGCCCCGCTTCCGGCCCCCGACCTGACCGTGCTCGGCGCGGGTCAGCTCGACGCGACGAACCAGGGTGAGGTCCTCGGCGCCGCGCTGCGCCGTGTGTTGTCCGTCACCGACACGGACATGGGGAACGTCCAGCTCGTCGAGGACGACATCCTGCGCATGGCGAAACACGCGGGTCTCCCCCGCCAGTTCACCGACTACTTCGCGTTCGTCGACGGGAACACCTCGTGTGCCCGGGCGGCCGCCGCCAGCCGCCAGGTCACCGTCAAAGAGGTGGCCTCGTCGGCCGGCTTCGACGACGACACCCGCCGGATCATCCTCTCCTCCGGCAGCCGCGCCTGCCACAGCGTCCCGCTGGTGGACGACCGGAACACGGTCCGCGGCGTGATCTCCTCCCACCACGCCCGCCCCCTCGCCGGCTTCTCCCAGACCCAGCTGAGGGCGCTGGACGGCACGAGTCGCGCTCTCGGCACCTGGATCAGGTGGCACCGGGAGACCGTGCTCGTCGACGCGCTGCGGGACCTGCACCGGCTCGCGCTCGCGTCCCGCGGGTAGCGACCGACGGGCGCACCGGGCTCATCGGCTTCCGGCCTTGCCGGACTGCGGGCTCACCCTGCTTCCGCGAAGGCGCCTCCCGTGGCGAAGGCCCGTTCCGCGAAGCGCTCGCCCATGCGGCGGTGCGCGGCCGCGTTCGGGTGGAGCTGGTCGGGCAGCGGCAGTTCGACGGAGTCCGCGGCGCCGTACAGCTCGCGGCCGTCGAGGTAGTACAGGTTCGGGTCGTCGGCCGAGCGCTGCTCGACGATCCGGGCCAGCTCGTCGCGGATCACGTTGAGCGTGAGCTTTCCGCTCGCCCGCTCCGCCGGGTCGCCCATGGCCTTGAACGTGAGCCTGCCCTCGCCGAAGTCGCTGAAGTCGGGCGCGCTCGGGCCGGGGGTGTCCTCGTGCATCGGGCACAGGATGGGCGAGACCACCAGGAGCGGGGCGTCGGGGTGTCCCTCGCGGATGGTGTCGAGGAAGCCGTGCACCGCCGGGGCGAAGGCGCGCAGCCGCATCACGTCGGCGTTGACCACATTGATGCCCATCTTGACGCTGATCAGGTCTGCCGGGGTGTCCCGGAGCGTGCGCGCCGTGAACGGGTCGAGCAGGGCGCTGCCGGCCAGGCCCAGGTTGATCAGCTCCACCCCGCCCAGCGTGGCGGCGAGCGCGGGCCAGGTGGTGGTGGGGCTCGCCGCGTCGGAGCCGTGGCTGATCGAACTGCCGTGGTGCAGCCAGATCTTGCGTCCCGGGTCCCGGGCCGGTTCGACGGGGGCGTCGGTGCGCAGGGCGATGAGTTCGGTGGTCTCGTTGTGCGGCAGCCAGATCTCGACGTCCTTCACGCCCTCCGGCAGCTCGGCGAAGCGGAGGGTGCAGGGCTGTCCCTCGGTGCGCTCGGTGGTGCCGGTGGTCAGGTCGATGGTCAGGACGTGGCCGCCGGTCGCGCTCAGCTGTCCGGCCGGGCGTCCGTCGACGAGCAGGTCGTAGTGGCCGTCGGGGCGCGGCGGGGCCCCCGTGTAGGAGCGCTTCGTGGGCAGCGTGTCGAGCTCGATGGTAGTGGCGCCGGTACGGAACACCAGGCGTACGCCGGAGGGCTGGGACTCGGCCATGGCCAGCTGTCCGTCGGTGTTCTGCGCGCGGGCCCACGTGGGCAGCCGGTGCGGCAGCACGCCGTGCTCGGTGCGCTCGACGTCGAGGGCGCCGCGCAGGAGGTCGGCGGTGACGGGTGTGGTGGTCCATTGCCGATCGGTGTTCGCGGTGTTCATTGCGGTGTCCATTGCCTCAACCTGTTGATCAATGTGAAGGGGTAGGTGCCGGGCGTGGGCCGACCGAGGCGGCCGGTCACGCGGCGGGCCCGTGACGAAGGGGCCCGGTCACGGGGCGGGCGAGCGCTCGGCGGAGGGGGCGGGCCAGTTGCGGAGCAGGGCGTCGAGCGCGTCGATGACGCGGATCCAGGTCTCCTGCGAGTCGGGGGCGCTGTGGCTGAACCCGCCGCCCAGTTCCAGGCTCACGTAGCCGTGGAAGACGCTGCCGAGCAGCCGGACCGCGTGCGTCTGGTCCGGTTCCGTCAGGTCGTACCCGCGCAGGATCGCCCGGGTCATCTCCGCGTGCCGGCCGCCCGCACTGGCCGCGGCCGCCTCCGGGGTGAGCCGCATCTGCGCCGCGGCGTACCGGCCGGGATGCTCGCGGGCGTAGTCACGGTAGACGTTGGCCAGCGCCGCCAGGGCGTCCTTGCCGGCGCGCCCGGCCAGCGCCTCGCTGCCCCGGTCGGCGAGTTCCGCCAGGGCGAGCAGGGCGATGCCGGTCTTGAGGTCCTGGGAGTTCTTGACGTGCGAGTAGAGGCTCGCGACCTTGACGTCGAAGCGCCGGGCGAGCGCCGACACGGTCACCTGGTCGAAGCCGACCTCGTCGGCCAGCTCCGCCCCGGCCCGGACCAGCCGCTCCGTGGTCAGTCCTACGCGCACCATGGGAACCCCTCACTCGTTCTGCTTAACAGAGTATGCATTTACCTAAAGGGTTTAGGCAAGAGGGGTTCTGGTTTAGCTTGACTGCTCGTACGGCTCCCCTGCCCCGGTCCCGATCCGCTTCTCGAACCAGTGGTGGGCGTACGGCTCGTCGTTGAAGGCGGGCACCTCCTCGAAGCCGCAGGAGTGGTAGAGGCCGATGGCCGCCGCCAGCGCCTTGTTGGTGTCGAGGCGCAGGAGATCGCGTCCGTGCCGGACGGCCAGCGCCTCCAGTTCGGTGAGGAAGCGGCGGCCGAGGCCCAGGCCGCGCGCCGCGGGCGCGACCCACATCCGCTTGATCTCCGCCGGGGAGTCGGCTGGCAGCTTGAGGCCGGCGCAGCCGAGCGCTTCGCCGTGCGCCCGGGCGACGAGGAAGAGTCCGCGCGGTGGCCGCAGGCTGCCCGCGTCGGGCAACAGGCTCTGCGCGGGGTCGAAGCCGGTGTCGAAGCGCTCCTGCAGTTCGGTGAAGTACGACCGCAGACAGCGCCGGGCGTCGGGATGGTCGGGGTCGACGGTGTCCAGCGTGACCGTCCCCGCGGTGAGCAGACGGTCGACCTCGGCCATGGCGGCGACGAGCCGGGTCCGCTGCGACGCGTTGAGCGGCTCCAGGAGCGAGCCCGCGAGCTCGTCGCTGCGCTCGTCGAGCAGGGCGCGTTCGCGGCGGCCGACGTCGGTCAGCCGTACGGTGCGGACCCTGCGGTCCCCGGGGTGCGGCTCGACCACCACCAGCCCGTCGGCCTCCAGGGCGCGCAACAGCCGGCTGACGTAACCGGAGTCGAGCCCGAGGCGCTCGCGCAGCCGTCGGACGTCGTGCCCGCGCCCGTGGCCGTGCCCATCCCCGTACCCGCGGCCGTCTTCGGTGGCCCGCTCGCCGATCTCCCACAACAGCCGGGCCTCACCGATGGGGCGGTCGCGGCCGAGATAGCGGTCGTGCAGCACCCCCACGCGTTCGGTGACGGTGCGGTTGAACCGCCGCACCTGCTCGACCTGCCCCTGCGCCTGCCCCTGCTTCTGTCCCGCCTGTGGATCCATTCTCTGACTTTAGTCAGAGAATGGATCCGGGAGCCAGTGAGCCGCCCCGGGGGCCGTCAGGGCACGGTGATGTGGCCGGGCGCGGGCAGGCGCGGGGCCGTGGCGGGTTCATGGATGTCCGCGAGCGCCATGAAGAGCAGCGCCACGGCGAGGGCGCCGGGGTCCGGAACGCCGAGGGCGTGGTCGCCGACATAGCTCGCGCGGCCGCGCCGGGGGCGCAGGGACGCGGTGGCCAGGGCGCCGCGGATGGCAGCCTGGGCGGCCTCGGTGAGCGGGGCCTCCGTCTCCGCGTCCCGCGACGCGGCCAGCGACTCGGCGGCGGGCGCGAGGGCGTCGACGAGCGTGCAGTCACCGGGGACCGCGCCGCCCACCCGGTGGATGGCGGCGTGCCCGGCGGCGGCGGCCTCCGCGAGCGCGGCGACCGAAGGGGTCCCGCCCTCGGCGGGCGAGGCGGCGGCCAAGTGCTGGAAGAAGAGCCCGAAGAGCGGGCCACTGGTGCCGCCGACGTCGTTGAGGAACGCCTCGGCGAGGGCGGTCGTACCGTCGGCTCCCGTTTCGTCGGCCAGCTTCACCGCGCGCCGGACGCCGCCGGCGAGGTTGTCGCCGAAGTCGCCGTCGCCGACGAGCTGGTCGAGCTTGGTGAGGTTGTCGCGCACCTGCGTGACGGTGAGCGCGTACCGGTCGAGCAGAGCGCGGTCGCCGGCCTTGCCGCCCGTACGGGGCGTACGTACCGGAGAGGCCGTCGCCTGCGTGGCCGTCCCCTGCGTGGCCGTCGGCGTGGTCGCCTCGGGCCGGTCCGGGGTGCGGGAGGGGCGCGGCAGGACGAGCGGGGTGCGGGTGGGGGTCGTCCACAGCTCGGCCCATCCCTCTTCGAGGCGGGTGAGGGTGAGCGAGAAGCCGGCCATGTCCAGGGCCGCGGTGAAGGTGCCGGGGACGACCAGGACCGGCCGCAGGCCCCGGGCGGTGAGCTCGTCGCCGAGCAGGACGGCGATCGCGTTGAGCTCCAGCTCGGTGGTGGCGCCGAGGCCGTTGACGAGGGCGAGCACCTCGTCGGGGCCCTCCGGCAGGGCGTCCAGGAGGTCGTCGGTCATGCGCCGGACGAGGTCGCCGGTGGCGGGGCGGGCGATGGTGCGGATGCCGCGCTCCCCGTGGATGCCGACGCCGTAGTCGAGGGTGTCCTGGTCGAGCGCGAAGGCGGGGGCCAGGGTGGTGGGCGAGGTCTGGGCGCGGGCGGCGACGGCGATGCTGCGGGACCGCTCCACGACGCGCCGGCCCAGGTCGGCGAGCTCCTCCAGGGTCGCGCCGCGGTCGGCTGCGGCGCCGAGGAGCTTCTCGACGACGACGGTGGCGGCGGTTCCCCGGCGGCCGGTGGCGCTGTCCGCGCTGTCGGTGGCCAGGTCGTCCTCGACCAGGACCGTGGCGACCGGGATTCCGTCGTGGCGCAGCCGCTCCGCCGCGATCTGGAAGTTGATGACGTCGCCGGTGTAGTTCTTCACGATGTGCAGGACGCCGTCGCGCTTGGCGGCCGCGGCGCTCGCCTCGTAGATCTGCCGGTTGTGCGGGGAGGCGAAGATCTCGCCGGGACAGACGGCGTCCAGGCCGCCGCGCCCCAGCAGCCCGGTGTGCAGGGGCTCGTGCCCGGAGCCGCCGCCCGAGACGAGGGCGACCGTGCGGGCGGGGTCGGCGTCGCGGGCCCGCAGGTAGAGGGGGCTGCTGTTCACCTCGATCAGTCCGGCGTGCGCCTGGGCCAGCCCTCGGGCGGCGGTCAGCACGGCGTCGTTCTCCGGCAGGAAGTGGCTCATCGGATCTCCGGGGTGTGCGGTTGACGAGGTGGGGCGGTGGTCGAGGCGGCTTCTCTTACGAGGGTGACAAGCGGGACTCACGAGTTCCCGAGGTCGGTACCCGGGACCCAAGGGTTCCCGAGGTCGGTACCCGGAACTCAAGAGTTCCTCCCCAGGCCGGACCCGGCACCCGGAGCCCCCTTCCGGGCCGGGCACCCGGCACGCGAGAGTTCCGACCCTGCCGGCGCGGCCGGTCGGCGGTGGCCCCGGCGCTCACCATGGCCGCCCGTCCCGGCCAAAGGTCGGCACCCCGCGGTACCGGCACTCCCGCGTTCCGGCCCACCGCCCCGTGTGCGAGGCTGACACCGTGCCCCGGCCCGGGTGGTGATCCGCGGAGGGCGCGCGGACCCTCCGTACGACAGCCCCTTCTTTGCGAGGTCTTTACAGGTGCCGGACGCGCGACGCGAGGATCTGGGACGGATGCTGCGCTCCTGGCGGATGGCGCGGGACCCGGGGTCGCTGCCCGGCCCCGTACCGTTCCGCGGCCACCGCAGCTATCTCACCCAGCTCGACATGGCGCTGCTCCTCGGTGTCTCCGAGCGTTGGTACCGCGCCCTGGAGCGGGGCGAGGACCGCGGGTACGCGCGCGAGATGATCGCCGGCATCGCCCGCATCCTGGATCTCACCCCGCGTCAGGCGGCCACGCTGCACCGCGGCACCGGCCACGAACCGCCGAGCGGGAGGACCGAGGCGGCCCGGCCCGACGCCGCGATGTTGGAGCTACTGCACGGGCTGCGCCGGGTGAGCTGGATCTGCGACCAGGCCTGGGACGTGCTCGCCGTCAACGCCGTGGCGGCGCGGCACTGTCCGTGGCTGGCGCGTGCCGACGCGAACGTCATGATCTGGGCGTTCTCCCCGGAGGCCCGGTACCAGCTGCGCGACTGGGACACCCGGTGGGCCGTCCCGCTCCTCGCCCGGCTGCGCCTCGCCTGGCAGCGCAGGCCGGACGACGAGCGGCTCGACGAGGTGGTGCGGACGGTGCGGCGCGCGCCGGGCGTCGCCGAGCTCTGGGACCGTACCGCCGACGACCGCGAGGCCGCGGACGACGGCCCGCACCCCATGTATTTCCCGCTGGTCGCGCCCGACCCGGTCGACGTGCGCGTCACGACGTACGGCCGCTACGACGACGCGGCGCTGCGCTGGCTGGTCCTGACCCCGGTGGACCCGGCCGTCACGTTCCCCTGACGTCGGGGTCCGGTCCACTTGGCGTGGAGACGTCACAGCCGGTGACGCCCGTGTCACAAGCTCTTGGGCCGGCTCTCCCGGGCCGTCACCCACGTGGCGAAGTCCTCGACATCGCCGATGAGCGCCTCGAACCGGAAGGAATGGAAGAGGTCGAAAGCGTGGTGGGCACCCGGTAGTTCGACGTACACGACCGGCGAGGCGGAGACCGATTCCAGAGCGGTGACAAGAGCCCTGGGGTTCTCCGTGTCCACCAGCTCGTCCAGGTCCCCGTGCGCGATGAGGAACGGTGGTGCGTCCGTCCGGACGAGATTCACCGGCGAGGTCGCCGGGTCGCCGTCGAAGTACTCCGCGAGAAAACCGTTGAGTACGACGGCGGTGGTCACGGAGGTGTCCGCCTCCTCGAATCCGGGCTGGTAGGCCGGTTCATTGGGGGTGAGTGCTGCGACCCTGGTCGTAGTGGCCCCCATGAAAGTGGATCAGTACGGAGCCTCCCTCGGGGGGTGAGCGGTGGTGGTAGACGTCGAGGAGGTTGCGACGGCCCTGCGTCCCCGTAGCTGAGGTTGCTCACCCGCCTGACGTCACGGCGACGGCGAAAGACGGGCCGGAGCAGGAGGCGTGCCAGCGGCGGTCGGCGGTGCGTCCCCGTCCCGACGCCGAGCGCGTCGTCCAAGGCGACACGCGCCACGGACGACGCCCGCATTCCGCGCAGGGTGACCACCACGAGCCCGGCAGCCGCGGCCCCTGCCACCCCGTTCGACACTCGACCTGACAAACCCCTGCGGTACCACGGTTGGAATGGCGCGGGAGGGTGAAATGCCCGCTGCGGAGGCGCACTTGAGACAGCAGGCCCGCGATCACGGCGTCGAGGTCATGCTCGATGTATTGGGCGAAGCGGTGTCCGTGGGTCACCGCCCGGCCGGGCGCGCGGTCGGTGCCGGGGCGGGTGCCGGTGCCGGGACCAGGACCGGTGCCGCCAGGCGGAAGCCCACGCCGATCGCTTCGAGGTCCTGCTCGTACGCGCCGTGCCGGCGGGCGCAGCGGGCCAGGTCCCGGTCGTGGCGGTACGCGCCGCCCCGGGTGACGTGGCGGTCGAACGCCCAGTCCTCGGTGAGCGGCACCTCGGCGGGCGCATCGGGGTAGGGGGCGTAGGGCGTGGAGGTCCACTCGTCGGCGTTGCCCGCCATGTCCAGCACACCGAACGGACTGGCCCCCTCGGGGAACGAACCGACGGGCGTCGTCGTACCGATGCCGAGGTCGACGAGGTTGGCCAGGCCGGTGCGGTATGCGTCGCCCCACGGGAACTCCCGTCCGTCGTCGCCCCGTGCGGCGCGCTCCCACTCGTCCTCCGTGGGCAGCCGTACGTCGAGGCCGAGCCGTTCACCGAGCCACCGGCAGTACGCGTTCGCCGCCTCCCAAGTCACCCCGACGACCGGGTGGTCCCCCGGCCCCCGGGGCGCCGGCCGGTCGGTGGCCGCCGCGAACCGGGCCCACTGGTCGACCGTGACCTGCGTACAGGCGATCCGGAAGGCCGGGACGTGCACCTCCGCGCGCGGCTCCTCCTTCAGGTACCACTTCGCCGGCACCCCGGTGTCCGCGTAGCGGCGGGCCACCGCCGCCAACTCCTCGGCCGGCGTGCCCCTGCGCAGCGTCCCGGCCGGGATGTCGACCCAGTCCACCTGCTCCACTCGCCCCACCCGCTTCTCCTGCGCCGTACATCCGCCTTCGTGATCACTTCGATGATCACTTCCGGCGATGCGGGCGGCATCGGCCGAAGGGCCCATCCCGGCAGGGACCTTGGGACCAGGGCCGGCCCCGGGTTCCCGTCGCTACCCTTGCCGCCATCCCGCGCAGGTGACGACCTCGAAGCCCCGGCTCGGGAACACGGCGTCCATGAAGAAGTCGTGCATCGACTGGTCGCCGTCGGCGCAACCGTCGCGCAGCACCGTGACGTTGTAGCCGCGGTCCGCCGCGTCGTAACACGTGGCCGCCACCATGGCGCTGGTCGCGACACCGGCGACGGCGAGGGTGGTGACGCCGCGGGCGCGGAGCACGAGGTCGAGGTCCGTGCCGGCGAACGCGCTGGCGCGGCGCTTCAGTACGACGACATCCTCGTCGGCGACCGGCAGCGCGAGCTCCGTACCGGCCGACCCTTCGTGGAAGGCGTCACCGGCTTCGAAGAAGGTCCTGAGCAACGCGTTGTCCGGGGGTACGTCGGCCCCGTTGCCCCGGAAGGCGAAGTGCACGAAGACCACGAGGGCGCCGGACTCGCGGGCGCGTGGCAGCAGTTGGGTGAGCGGTGACACGACGGCCCGGGTGAAGGGGTAGGTGCCGGTGATGCCTCGCTGGATGTCGCCGATGATCAATGCGGTGGTCATGGGCGGTCACTATAGGACGGTGTCTGCTTCAAGTTTCCGTTGCGGCACGGTAATTCAGGCCGTGCAAGCTCAGGTGAGCGCCCGGTGTCGCGCGCGCAGCACCAACAGCACGACGGCGACGACGGCGCCCGCCCCGCGCACCCGATGACCATGTCCTTCTCGACCGGCGACTCGCCGATGTGGGCGTCGCCGTGCCGCGACACCCAGACGCGTTCACCGGTGATGTCGCTCGTGCCCTCCCCCTCCTCGTCCCAGACGCCGTCCTCCGGGACGCCCTGGATGGCGCCGCGCATCGTACGGCCGCGCGGGTCCTTCCACGCGAAGTGGTCGAGGTCGTCGCCGTCGGTGACCGTCGCCCAGTACCCGGAGACGTAGGTGTGCGTGGCGAGGAGGGCGTGCCGCAGCGGCACCGCGAAGGCCGTCACGGCCACCAGCCACAGCACGACCGCCACCACCCTGCGGACCCCACGCCGCCCGTCGCTCACACCAACCCCCCGCCGCCCGGAATCCCCCGCCCGGCCGCCACCCTACGACGGGTCGGTCTGAGCGGTCGGCGCGGTCAGCCCGGCAGCCCCGCGAGCCACTCGGTCAGGAGCCGGTTGACCTCCTCGGGGCGTTCCTGCTGGACCCAGTGGCCGCAGCCGTCCAGGACGTGCGAGGAGCGCAGCCCTGGCAGGGTGTCCGGGAAGGCCTTGATCGCGTCGGCGAGCCAGATCGTGGAGGCGTCCAGGCCGCCGCCGACGAACAGGGACGGCTGGGTGACGGGGGCGCCCGCGTAACCAGGGGTGAGGTCCGCCCAATCGCGGTCCATGGCGCGGTAGCGGTTGAGCGCTCCGGTCAGGCCGGTCCGCTCGAACTCCCCGGCGTAGACGTCGAGATCGCGCTCGTCGAGCCAGCCGGGCAGCGGGCCCACGGGGAACCGGTCCCGCAGTCGGCCGCCTCGGCGCACGAAGTGCGGGTCCGGCGCGCCCGGTTCGGGCATGGTGTCCGCGGAGAGCGCGGCGTAGAAGCCGGCCAGCCAGCCCCGGACGTCGGGCTCGATCTCGGCCTCGGCGCGCCCCGGCTCCTGGAAGTACGAGACGTAGAACTCCTCTTCGCCGCCCATCCCCGCGAACACCTCCCCGGGGCGCGGGCCGCCCGGCGGCGTATAGGGAACGCTCAACATGCCCACCGCGCGGAAGACGTCCGGCCGTACGAGAGCGGAGTGCGCGGCGATGGTCGCGCCCCAGTCGTGGCCGACGATCACCGCGGTCTCGGCGCCGAGCGCGCGCACCACGGCGGCGTTGTCCTCGACGAGGTCGAGCATCCGGTACGCGTCCGCCCCCGCGGGCCGCGACGACCTGCCATAGCCGCGTACGTCGACGGCGACCGCGCGGTACCCCGCCGCCGCGAGCACCGGCAACTGGTGGCGCCAGGAGTACCAGGACTCGGGGAATCCGTGGACGAGGAGGACGAGTGGGCCCGCGCCCTGCTCCACCAGGTGGGTGCGGCCCGCGGGTGACGCGACGAGGCGGTGCGTGGCGCGGTCCCCGGCGGGCGGGGCCGGGGGCGGGGACTGCGGCAGGGGCGTGGACATGGACCCTCCTGGGGGTTCCGGCGAACGGCTCCGGCGAGCGGCCGCGACGAACGGGCTCCGGCGAGCGGTCGCGATCCGACCGCCGGTCGGGCACCCGCTCCGGCCACGATCATCCGGCGCGCGCCCGCGACGGGGCGACGTTCGTTGCCGATCCGGCAAACGCCGCGCGCCCTACGCCCCCCCGCTTCACACCCCCCACGCCTTAAGGAACGATCGAGTCCACGTACCCGCCGTCGACCCGCACCGCACCGCCCGTCGTGGCCGACGCCAGCGGTGAGCTGAGGTAGACGACCATGTTCGCGATCTCCTCGGGCTCGATGAGCCGCTGGATCAGGGACTGGGGGCGGTGCTTGGTCATGAACTCCCGCTGCGCCTCCTCCCAGGGCAGCGCGCGGTCGACCAGTTCGTAGACGAAGTCCTCCACGCCGCCGGTGTGCGTCGGGCCCGCGATCACGGAGTTGACGGTGACGCCCGTGCCCGCCGCCTCCTTCGCGAAGCCCCGCGCGACTGCGAGCAGCGCGGTCTTCGACATGCCGTAGTGGATCATCTCGGCGGGCGTGACGAGCGCCGAGTCGCTGGCGATGTTCTGGATCCGCCCCCAGGAGCGGTCCTTCATGCCGGGCAGGTAGTGGCGGATCATGCGCACCGCGGTCAGGACGTTGACCTCGAAGTAGCGCCGCCACTCGTCGTCGGTGATGTCGAGGGCGGGTTCCGCGCCGAAGACGCCGAGGTTGTTGACGAGGATGTCGGCCCGCGGCACGGCGTCGAAGACCTGCGCCGCTCCCTCGTCGGTCGCGATGTCCCCGGGCGCCGCGAGGAACTCGGCGCCGCCGCACTCGCTCCCCAGCCGGTCCACGGCGGCGTCCACGGATTCGCGGGACCGTCCGTTGACCGCCACCCGGGCGCCGGCCCTGGCCAGGCCCACGGCGATCGCCGCGCCGATGCCCTGGGTCGAACCCGTGACGAGCGCGGTCTTTCCGGAAAGGTCGACGAGCACGGTGCTTACCTCCTGCTGTATGGGCGACGTGTGGCCCCCCTGGAGTCAGGTCCGGTGTTCCGCGTACCTGACGTACCTCTTCTCCCCCTGTTACCTGTCCTCCCCATCCTTACCCCCTCCCCCGCCGCAACGCGTCGACGAGCACGCGCACGTGCCCGTGCGGCAGGTCCTTCGTCGCCGTGAGCAGGGTCAGCCGGCCCTCGCGCGCCAGGGCCCGCAGCCGGTCGACTGCCGCGGCCCGGTCCTCGTCGGTGAGCTCGTGGCGGTAGCGCTCGGCGAACTCCTCGTACCGTTCGGGGTCGTGGCCGTACCAGCGCCGCAGCTCGTCGGACGGGGCGAGTTCCTTGTCCCACGCGTCGAGCCGCGCCCGCTCCTTGGAGAGCCCTCGCGGCCACAGCCGGTCGACCAGGACGCGGGTGCCGTCGTCGGGCGACGCCTCGTCGTAGACGCGCTTGACCTGTACGTCGGTGGATCGACTCGGCGTCATCCTCTGCTCTCCGTTTCTCCGTCCGGCGGGGATCATCCCCAGGCTGCGGGCGGTGCCGCGCCGCTGCCAACGCCCGTACCCGTTCGGGCGAGCATCACGGGCCGCCGCCCGGCCGTCCTGATCAAGTGAGGCCATGACGGGACGCATCGGCAGCATCGACCGGCGGTGGTTCGAACGGGTGGCGTCGGCGCGGCTGCCGGGCGCCGAGCAGTTGCTGCCGCCGCTGAGTTCGGCGTCCGACCACGGGCGGCTCTGGCTCGGCACCGCGGGGGTCGTCGCGGCGCTCGGCGGCCCCGCGGCCCGGCGCGCCGCGCGGCGCGGGACGGGCGCGCTCGCGCTGGCCTCGCTGACCACGAACGTCCTGGCCAAGTACGCCGTGCGGCGGCACCGGCCCGGCC
This sequence comes from Streptomyces sp. NPDC041713, assembly GCF_055591085.1. Taxonomy (NCBI): domain Bacteria; kingdom Bacillati; phylum Actinomycetota; class Actinomycetes; order Kitasatosporales; family Streptomycetaceae; genus Streptomyces; species Streptomyces sp. NPDC041713. Next base: position 43,293 of record NZ_JBVIZY010000010.1, on the reverse strand, counting down.
TGGACACGGTCCCCGTGGTGCGGCGCCTGGCCAAGGATCCGTGGACGTCGTCGTTCCCGTCCGGCCACTCCGCGTCGGCCGCCGCCTTCGCCGTCGGGGTGGCCCTTGAGGCGCCCCGGTACGGCGTGCTGGTCGCGCCGCTCGCCGCCGCCGTGGCCTTCTCGCGGGTGTACGTGGGCGTCCACTATCCCGGCGACGTGCTCGCGGGGTGCGCGCTCGGCGCGGCCGCCGCCGCGGTCACCTGCTACTGGTGGCCGCCGCGCCCCTCACCCGACCGGCTCCGGCGGACCAGGGTGACGGCGCCCGCGCTGCCGGACGGCGAAGGCCTGGTGGTGGTGCTCAACTCCGGTGCCGGCAAGGGCGTTCCGGGGCGGCTGCCCGCCCGCGAGCACCTGGAGCTGCTGCTGCCGAAGGCCGAGATCCTCGCCCGCGAACCGGGGGACGACCTCGACGCCGTCCTGGACGAGGCCGTGGCACGGGCGACCGCGTCGGGCGGCGTGCTCGGGGTCTGCGGCGGCGACGGCACGGTGAACGCGACCGCCCGCCGCGCGGCGTCGGCCGGGCTGCCGCTCGCGGTGTTCCCCGGCGGCACCCTCAACCACTTCGCCCTGGACGCCGGCACGCCCACCTTCGAGGACACCGCGCACGCCGTGCGGCGCGGCGAGGCCGTCTGCGTCGACCTGGGCCGGGTGCGGGACGGCGACGGCGCGGACGTCACCGGCTTCGTCAACACCTTCAGCATCGGGCTCTACCCGGATCTGGTGCGCAAGCGCGAGAAGCTGGAGGGGCGCATCGGCAAGTGGCCGGCGGCGGCCGTGTCGTTCGTGGAGGTGCTGCGGACGGCGACGCCGCTGCGGGTCCGGCTCGACGGCCGCGACCGCGTCCTGTGGCTGCTCTTCGCGGGCAACGGCCGGTACGTGCCGGACGGCCTCGCGCCCGCGCACCGGCCACACATGGACGACGGGCTCCTCGACGTGCGTACGGTCGACGCGGAGGCGACGCTGGCCCGTACCCGCGTCGCCCTCTCCGCGTTGGGCGGCGCGCTGCGGCGCTCCCGGGTCTTTCGCGCCGAGCGGGTCGAGGAGGTGCGGCTCGGCGGCCTGGAGGACGTGGCGTCCCTCGCGTATGACGGAGAGACCGCGCCCGCCCCGGACGCCCTGGTCCTGGACAAGCGGAACGCCGCGCTGACGGTCTACAGCCCCGCGGCGCCGCTGGACGAGATCGCGCAGCGGGCCCGCACCATGACCCTGGCGGCGAACCGCGGGCCGCGCGGCGGGCACGCCTGACGGCTGGGCGTGGCAGTGAAATCCGCCCCGAGCCGGCTCCGCCTCAGCGCCGTCAGCTCATCGACGAGTGCGGTGAACGGCACGTCCGGCTCGTGGCAGAGTCAGCGTCGCAACGGCGGCGGCCAGTAGCCCTGCCGCGGCGAGCAGCACGCTCCAGCGCATCCCCGCAAGGAACGTGTCCGCGCCGGCCAGCAGCGCTCCGAAGGCGGCCACGGCAATGGCCCCGCCCACCTGGCGTGCGGTGTTGAGTACGGCCCCGGCGGTGCCCGCGCGGTCGGCGGGTACGGCGTCGAGGAGCATCGCGGTCAACGCGGGTACCGCGAGTGCGCCGCCGAGCCCGACCGGCACCATCAGCGCCGCCACGCTCCACACGGGGGTGTGCGTGCCCACGGTGAGCAGGGACAACAGGCCCGCCGCGCCGACCAGTTGCCCGACGATCATCGGGACGCGTGGTCCGTACCGGGCGGCGAGGCGTGCGGAGGCCAGGTTCACCACGGCGACCAGGGCCGTCATCGGGATGAACATCAGACCCGCGTACAGCGCCGTATGGCCGCGTTCCTGCTGGAGGTAGAGGCTGAAGTCGAATACCCCTCCGTAGTAGGCGGCATTGAGCATGAAGCCCACCACCAACGACACCGCCACCACGCGCGTCCGGAACAGCGGCAGCGGCAGCATCGGGTGCGTGCCCCGTGCCTGCGCCACGACGAAACCCACGGCCGCGGCCGCGGCCACGGCAAGGGAGGCGACCACCCCTGGATGTCCGAAGCCCTCGGCTCCTCCCTCGATCACCCCGTACGTGAGCCCGCCCATGGCCAGGACCGCGGTCACCTGTCCGGGCCAGTCGAGTCGCGCCGGCAGCCGCCGGGACGCGGGGACACGGGCCAGGAGAGCCAGCGCCAGCAGGGCGGCCGGCAGGTTGACATAGAAGATCCACCGCCAGCCGGCCCACGCGGTGAGGGTCCCGCCCACCACCGGCCCGGCAGCGACGGCGACCGCGCCGCCGACCGTCCAGAGCGCGATCGCGCGCGCTCGTTCGGCCTGCTCGGGGAAGCCCTGCCGGACCAGGGCCAGCGAGGCCGGCATCATCACCGCGGCCGCCGCACCCTGCACCAGCCGGGCCGCGACGAGCACCGCGAGTCCGGGCGCCAGCCCGCACGCGGCCGAGGCCACCGCGAAGAGCACCAGACCGCCGCCGAAAGCCCGCTTCGCGCCGATGCGGTCGGACAGCGCGCCCGCGGAGAGCATCAGGGCGGCGAACATCAGTGTGTAGCCGTCCACCACCCACTGCAGGCCGGACATGCCGGTACCGAGGCCGCGCCCGATGTCGGGCAGGGCGACCGTGACGATCAGGGCGTCCAGGGAGATCAGGAAGAAGCCCAGCAGCGCGGCGCCCAGCACGGCGCGAGGCGCGCCGCGCGGTGTGACCGGTGGTGACGCGATGCTGTTGGCCGTGGGGTCGGCCGTCATCGGCAGGCCACCTGCGCGGGCAGCGCCTGGTTGCCGTCACCCCAGGTCGCGGTCATGACCACGGTGTCGATCAGCCGACCGTCGCCGCGGTCGGACATCCGCTCCTTCACGGACGTCCAGGCACCCGCGACCGGTACGCCTGCCACTGCGGCAGCCGCATCGGCGTCGGGCAGGTGAAGATCACCGGCGAGCTTGCCCTCGGGGCCGACGACGTTCACCTGTTCACGTATGGGCACGTGCAACTCCTCAGGAAAGGGGGGAGGGTGACGCCCCATACGCTCGCACCTGGCCCCCCTGCGGAACAACGCCGAATGGGTAAAAGGATGTTGAGCGGGTCTAGACCTTAGGGGCGGAGGCGAGGGGGTGGTCCGGGCGAGGGCGCGGAGCCCAGCTGACGGGTTGTCCGTGCGCCACGTCAGCGCGGGGCGACAGCGGCGCCTCCGCCCGCCGGCACGAGCAGGAGCGCTCCCTGCCGTCCGCCCGCGGGTGGCCCGGGGCCTTGCGCCCGAGGTGCGCCGTTCCGTTCAATGCGGCGTATGGCAGCCCGTCGCACGACCTCGCACAGCACGTCGCCGCAGCAAGAGGGCGGTGCGGCCGAGGAGTTGCCGCCCACCGCCTGGGCGGTGCTCGGGCTGCTCTCCTTCCCCGGGGAGCGGACCGGCTACGAACTCAAGAAATGGGCCGACGCCTCGCTCCGCTTCTTCTACTGGTCGCCCGCCATCAGTCAGATCTACGCGGAGCTGCGCCGCCTCGAAGCGCTCGGTTACGCGACCTCGCGGCGCTCGGGGCCCGAGGAGCCCCGCGCCAAGCGGTCGTACGCCATCACCGAGGAGGGCAGGGCCGCGCTCGCGGCGTGGGCGGGCGGCGGCCGGGACGCCGGGCCTCCCGTCCTGAAGCACCCGTTGCTGCTGCGGGTCTGGCTCGGGCATCTGACGGCGCCGGACCATCTCCGGGCCCTGGTCGCGGAGCACATCGCGCAGATGGAGCGTGAACTGGCGGAGGTGCGGGAGGCGCTCGCGCGGGCCACGGGGACCGAGGCGTGGTCCCACCCTCAGGTCGCCCTGCGCTGGAGCGAGCGGCGCCTGGTGGCGGAGGTGGAGCTGGCGGAGGCGATGCTGGGTGACCTCGCGGTGCCGGGGGCGCCGGGCACGTCGGGCACGTCGGGGGCGTCGGGGGCTTCCGCGAGTCCGGCACAGGGTGCGTCCGGGGCTTCCCCGGCGCCGGCACAGGGTGCACCCGAGAGTTCCCCGGATCCGGCGCCCGCCGCGCTCCCCGTACCCCACCAGCCCCAGCCACCCCGCACACCCCAACCGCCCCAACCACCCCACCCCCCGCGTCAACCCTCCGAGGACGCGCCCACGCGCGGGTGAAGCGGCTCGCCCCGGTGGCTCCCCGAGCGGTAGGACGGGCGGGGTCAGCCGTCCCCGCCATCCGGAGCAGCGCACCCGTGAGCACCCGCGCCGTCCTTGTCGCCGCCCTGATCACCGGGCTCCTGCTCGGCATCGCCGGAACCAGGGCAGAGGGTTCCGGTCACCCTCGTCCGCACGGTTCCCTCACCGTCCCCGGCCATTAGGCTGCGACATTGCCGCGCGGCTCCATCCGTCCTCGTCGCGCGGTCGCCGAGCCTCCGTCGACGGAAGCGAGTGGATCTTGAACTTCCTCACCATCGGTCATCGCGGGGTCATGGGTGTCGAGCCCGAGAACACCCTGCGTTCCTTCGTCGCCGCACAAGCGGCGGGCCTCGATCTCATCGAGCTGGATCTGCATCTGAGCAAGGACGGCGCCCTGGTCGTCATGCACGACGCCGACGTGGCCCGTACGACCGACGGCAAGGGACCGATCGCCGAGAAGACCCTCTCCGAACTGCGCGAGCTCGACGCGGGCCGCGGCGAGCGGGTGCCCACCTTCGAAGAGGTCCTGGACGCCGTGAAGGCGCCGCTGCAGGCGGAGATCAAGGACGTCGCGGCCGCCCGCGCCCTCGCCGAGGTCATGCTCCGCCGCGACCTGGTCGCCCGCGTCGAGGTGCTGTCCTTCCACGACGAGGCGGTCGCGGAGATCGCGCGCCTGGTCCCGGGGGTGCGCACCGCGCTCGTCGCCAGCCGCTACGGCACCGACGTGGTGGACCGCGCCACCGCCGTCGGCGCGACCACGCTGGTCCTCAACATCCGGCGGCTGACGCTGGAGATCGTCGAGCGGGCCAGGAAGGCCGACCTGCGGATCATCGGCTGGGTCGTGAACACCCAGGACGATCTGCGGCTGGTGCGGGCGCTGCAGCTGGACGGCGCGACCACCGACTATCCCGAGATCAAGCGCACGGGCCGCTTCACGGCCTGACCACCGGTGTCAGACGAGCTCCTTGACCAGGAGTTCGAACTCCAGGTCGTCGCGCTGCGGGATGCCGAAGCGCTCGTCGCCGTACGGGAAGGGCGTCGTCTTTCCCGTACGGCGGTAGCCGCGGCGCTCGTACCAGGCGATGAGGTCCTCGCGGGCGTTGATCACGGTCATGTGCATCTCGCGGACGTCCCAGGTCGCGCGGGCGGTGCGCTCGGCCTCGGCGATGATCTCCTTGCCGAGCCCCGCACCCTGCAGCACCGGGCTCACCGCGAACATCCCGAAGTAGGCGTGGTCGCCGCGGTGTTCGAGCTGGCAGCAGGCGACGAGCGCGCCGTCCCGCTCGACGGCGAGGAGACGGCTCTCGGCCTTCTCGATGACCGCGGCGACGCCCTGCGGGTCGGTCCGCTGCCCTTCGAGGATGTCCGCCTCGGTGGTCCACCCCGCCCGGCTCGAGTCCCCCCGGTACGCCGACTCGATCAGCGCGACGAGCGCGTCGACGTCGGCGGCGGTGGCGTCCCGGTAGGTGAGCTCGCCGGGGGTGGGGCGCAGGGCGGTGTCCATGGTGCTGACTCTCCGATGCTCGGCACGGTGTGGCTGAGCCGAGCCTAACCTTTCGCCCGCAGCCGCTAGGGTGCGGCCGCATGGTGCATGTACTGAGCAGCAGGACCCTGGTACGCCCCAACGATCCGGAGCGCTCCCGCGCCTTCTACGGAGAGGCGCTCGGTCTCGCCGTCTACCGCGAGTTCGGCACGGGCCCCGAGCGCGGCACGGTCTACTTCCTCGGCGGCGGTTTCCTGGAGGTCTCCGGCCGCTCCGAGGAGCCTCCCGCGCCGGGGCTGCGGCTCTGGCTCCAGGTGGCGGACGTCCGGGCGGCGCACGAGGAGCTGGTCCGCGCCGGCGTCGAGGTGCTGCGGCCGCCGGAGCGTGAGCCGTGGGGGCTCGTGGAGATGTGGATCTCCGATCCGGACGGGATCAGGATCGTCCTCGTCGAGGTCCCGCAGGACCATCCGATCCGCTTCCGTCCCGGGACCTGAGGGGCGGTGACACGGGAAGGGCGTGAGTGCACCTCCTCGCGGCACCCCACGCACACCTCACACCCTGTGAAGCTCACGCCCTGTGAAGCACGTCACACGAGCAATCCATCCGGGATGCAGGGGTACAAGGCCACGGGTACGGTCCGCAGAAGATCAAATACAGCTTTGACCGACCTGACGGCCCTGAAGTCGATCTCCCCACAGCTCAGGAGAGACATCACATGGCAGCTCCCCGGATCCTCATCGTCGGCGGCGGTTTCGCCGGCATGGAGTGCGCTCACAAGCTGGAGAAGAAGCTCTCGCCCCACGAGGCGGAGCTGCGGCTGATCAGCCCACAGGACCACCAGCTGTATCTGCCCCTGCTGCCGCACGTCGCGTCCGGAGTGCTCACGCCACAGTCGGTGGCCGTGCCGCTGCGCCGGATGCTGCGCCGCACCAGGATCGTGCCGGGCGGCGCCGTCGGCATCGATCCGAAGGCCAAGGCCGTGGTCGTACGGAAGATCAACGGCGAGGAGGTCGTGGAGCGCTACGACTACCTGGTCCTGACACCCGGCAGCGTCACCCGGCAGTTCGACATCCCCGGCGTCGCCGAGCACGCGGTGGGCGTCAAGACGCTCGCGGAGGCCGCCTGGATCCGCGACCACGTCATCTCCCAGCTGGACCTGGCCGCGGCGAGCTCCAGCCGCGAGGAACGGGAGCAGCGACTGCAGTTCGTGGTGGTCGGCGGCGGTTACGCGGGCGTGGAGACGGCCGCGTACCTGCAGCGCCTGACGTGCGCGGCGGTCAAGCGCTATCCGGGCCTGGACGTCTCGCAGATCAAGTGGCACGTGGTCGACGTCGCCCCGAAGCTGATGCCGGAGCTCGGCGAACGGCTCGGCGAGAAGGCGATGGAGATCATGCAGCGCCGCGGGGTGCACGTCTCGCTCGGGGTGTCCGTCGCCAAGGCGACCGAGGACACCGTCACCCTCACCGACGACCGGGTCCTGCCGTGCCGCACGCTGATCTGGACGGCGGGCGTCGCGCCGAGTCCGCTCATCGCGACGCTGGACGCCGAGACGAACAAGGGCCGGCTCGTCGTCCGGCCCGACCTGACGGTGCCCGGGGTCGACGGCGTCTTCGCGCTCGGCGACGCGGCGGCCGTGCCGGACCTCGCCAAGGGCGGCGACGCGATCTGCCCGCCCACCGCGCAGCACGCGATGCGCCAGGGCTGGGCGGCGGCGAAGAACGTCCTGGCCGCGCTGCGCGGCTTCCCCCTCACCGACTACCGGCACAAGGACATGGGTCTGGTCGTCGACCTTGGCGGGATCCAGGCCGTGTCGAAGCCGCTGGGCGTGCAGCTGACCGGGCTGCCCGCCCAGGTCGTGGCGCGCGGCTACCACCTCGGCGCCCTGCGCACGGTCACCGCACGCTTCCGCACGGCCGCCAACTGGGGCCTCAACGCGCTCGCCGGCGACGACTACGTACGGACCGGCTTCCAGGCCCAGCGTCCGGCCACGCTCAAGGACTTCGAGAAGACCGACGCGTACCTGACGCAGGAGCAGATCGACGAACGGATCGCCGCCTCGGTGTGACGTGTGATGACGGACGAGGGCCCGGGCGGACTACGCTCGGGCCCTCACCCGTGGGATACGGGCCCATCGACCGCGGGCCGTGCGGGTCAGCTCTGCTGGAACGTCGTGCGCAGGCGGTAGCGCTCGCCGCTGTACTCGACGGTCGAGAGCAGGAGGGGCCGCTGTTCGCGGGTGTAGATCGTCTGGTCGAGGGCGAGCACGGGTGAGCCGGTCGGGATCCGCAGATGACCGGCGAGCGCGGGGTCGGCGTTGCGGGCCTCGATGGTCACTTCGGATCGGTCCAACTCGACGCCCCGGGAGCGGAGTTCCTCGAAGAGGGAGGCGGAGGCGAAGTCGGCGTCCTCGATGCCGGGCGCGAACCGGGTGACGAGGAGCGTGCGGTCGACGGCGACGCGGACGTCGTCGAGGAGCCGGACGCGGTCGAGCCGCAGCAGCGCGGTGCCCGCCGGCACGTCGAGCCGGTCGGCGTCGTCGAGGGAGGCCACGGCCGCCTCCTGGCGCAGCACGAGGGAGCCCGGTGTCATGTGCTTGCGGCGGGCGGTCGCGGTGAACGACTCCAGGTCGTTGGGCCACTCCCGGGCGGGGACGGGCTCGGCGACGAACCAGCCGCGCCCGTGCGAGGCGGTGAGCAGCCCCTGCTCGACGAGGTGCAGCAGGGACTTGCGCAGGGTGACGCGGGAGATGTCGAAGCGGGCGCAGAGGTCCCGTTCGGAGGGCAGCCGGGCTCCGGGGCCCAGTCCGCGCCGGTCGATCTCCTCGCGGATCAGGTCGGCCGCCTGCGACCACAGGGGCTGAGCACCACTGGCGCGCTGGGGCGCCCGGCCCGACGGGGCCTGCTCCGGCATGCGTGAACCTCCAGGTCAGCGAGGGGCAACAATACCACTGCCTACCACCTGGGACCGGCCCTGGATCCCGGCTCGGAAAGGGCCTAGGACCCGAACCCGGCCCGCACAAGACCCCAATCCTCGACCAAGCGAATACCACTATTGACCAGTTGCAGACCACTGCTTACCTTGTGAGGGCAGCGCGAGTGCCGCGAGTGCACCGACGCGACCCAGCACGACGGAGGAACACGGATGAGTACGGCGACCGCGAAGAAGCGAGCCGGCAGCGGAGTCATGGCGGTCATGCAGCGCATCGGGCGCAGTCTGATGCTGCCCGTGGCCGTGCTGCCCGCCGCCGCCGTCCTGCTGCGCCTCGGCAAGGACGACCTCCTCGGCCGCGAGGCGTTCCCCGAGGTCATCCGGAAGTTCGGCATGATCCTGTCCTCCGGCGGCCAGGCGGTCTTCGACAATCTGCCGCTGCTCTTCGCGATAGGCGTGGCCATCGGCTTCGCCAAGAAGGCGGACGGCTCGACGGCCCTCGCCGCCGCCGTCGGCTACATCGTCTTCAAGAACGTCCTGGCCAGCCCGGCCTTCCCGCACGGCGTCGACGGCAAGCCGCTGGACGCCAAGGTGCTCGGCGGCATCGTGATGGGCCTGGTCTGCGCCCTGCTCTACCAGCGGTTCAGCCGCACCAAGCTGCCCGAGTGGCTGGGCTTCTTCGGCGGCCGCCGACTGGTGCCCATCCTCAGCGCCTTCGCAGGCGTCGTCATCGGCACGGCCTTCGGTCTCATCTGGCCGACCGTCGGCAGCTGGTTCTTCCACTTCGGCGAGTGGCTCGTGGGCACAGGCGCCTGGGGCGCGGGCCTGTTCGGCCTGGTCATCCGCGCGCTGATCCCGGTCGGGATGCACCACTTCTTCTCGTTCTTCCCGTGGTTCGAGGCCGGCAGCTTCACCGACCCGCAGACGGGCGCCCAGGCGCACGGCGACATCGCCCGCTTCCTCGCCGGCGACCCGAGCGCGGGTCAGTTCATGACCGGCGGCTTCCCCATCTACATGTTCGCGCTGCCCGCCGCGGCCCTCGCGATGGCGCACACCGCACGCCCGGAGAACCGCAAGGTCGTCAAGGGCATGATGATCTCGGTCGCGCTGACCTCCTTCGTCACGGGTGTGACCGAGCCGCTCGAATTCAGCTTCATGTTCGTGGCGCCCGTCCTCTACGCGATCCACGCGGTGCTCTTCGGCGTCTCGATGGCCGTCTGCTACGCGCTCGGGATCCGGGACGGCTTCGGCTTCTCGTCCGGCGCGATCGACTACGTCCTCAACTACGGCATCGCCACGAAGCCATGGCTGCTCATCCCCATCGGCCTGGTCTTCGCCGCGCTCTACTACGTGCTCTTCCGGTTCGCCATCGTCAGGTTCGACCTGCCCACACCGGGCCGGGAGCGGATCGAGGACCCGGCCGACGAGCCCACTCCGGTCGCCGGCGACCCCGCCGCACCGAGCCCCGAGCCGGCCGGCACCGCCCCGGCCGCCCCGGACTCCCCCACGCCGCCCAAGGCCTAAGGCCCGACGACCCACCTCCGACCCGAGCGGCAGCCCCGAAAGGAACCACCCCCATGTCCGGATCCCGCATCACCTTCCAGGCCGGCCAGGACGCCCAGCCCGAGGCCCTGGAGCGGATCGCCGCCCACCTGCGCACCCAGCTCGGCGCCGCCTCCCTGGCCGGCCTGCGCTCGGTCCGGCGCCCGCTGTTCACCGGCATCGGCGCCTCGTACGCGGCGCTCGCCGTGCCGGTCGCGGTGCTCCGCGCCCACGGCGTGGCCGCCCAGCGCGCCCAGTCCGACGAGGTCGAGACCGGGCTGACCGGCTTCGACACGGATCTGCTGCTCGGCGTCTCGCAGGGCGGCCGCAGCTCCGAGACGCTCGCCGCGTTCAAGGCGGCCGGCGAGGCGTCGACCCTCGCGGTCCTGAACGTCACCCCGTCCCCGCTCGGCGACCTCGCCGAGCTCCGCGTCGACCTGGGCAACGAGCCCGACTCGTACGCCTCCACCGTCGGCTTCACCGGCACGGTGGTCGCCCTCGACCTGCTCGCGGGGGCCATCGCGGGCCGCGGCGAGGACCCCTGGCACGGCATCGCCGCGCAGCTGAGGACGGTCCGCGAACGGGCCGCCGAGGCGATTGCCCCGGTGAGCACCCGGGCCGGCGGCTGCGTCGCCGCCGACTGCGTCGCGAGCGGCGCCTCGCGCGCCGCCGCGGAGGAGACGGCCCTGCTGCTGCGCGAGGTGCCGCGGATGCCCGCCGCCGCCTCGACGACCCGCACCTATCTGCACGGCGAGATGGAGTCGGCGGGCAACACCCTCCACGTCGTCCTCGGCGACGGCCGCGAGGTCGACCTGGCCCGCTCGCTGTCCGGGGCCGGTCACCTCACGCTCCTGGTCACCGCCGAGGAGGTGCCCGCCACCGACGACCTCGCGGTGGTCCGCCTCCCCCGGACCGCCCCGGCCCCGCGCGTCGTCCTCGAGACGGTGGTGGCCCAGGAACTGGTCCGCGCGCTGAGCGCCGAACGCGGCGTCCCCATCGAGGCGTTCGTGTTCGCCAACGACGACACCAAGGAGGGCGGCGTCGACCCCGGCGACTTCGCCATCGGCTCACCGGAACTGACCCACGCCTGACCTGTCACTCCCGGTGGGGCCGCTCCTTCGCGCTGCCTCGCCGGGCCTCTAACTGGTCCAACGGCACCTCAGCCCCGCCGTACCCCCATGCGCCCCTCCAGCTGCGCCAGCAACTCTCCGAGGAGGCCGCTCAGTTGGCCCTGTCCCGCGCCGTCGAGGACCGACAGTACGACGGTCTCGTAGGCGAGTTGTTCCGGCAGGATCGCGTCGACCAGGTCGCGGCCCGCGTCGGTCAGGCCGACGTGGGCGACCCTGCGGTCCCGCGCGTCGGCGCGCCGCTCGACCAGTTCCCGCTCCTGGAGCGCCTTGAGCCGCTTGGTGACCGCGGCCCCGGACGAGAAGGTCTCGCGGGCCAGCTCCCCGGGGGTCAGTTCGTGGCCGGTGCGGCGCAACGCGCCGAGCAGGTCGAACTCGGCGCGCGTGAGACCCGCCCGGCGCAGCGGCGCGTCCTCGGCCTGCTGGAGGAGGGCCGCGCAGCGGTTGATGCGGCCGATCACCTCCATGGGCCCGGTGTCGATGTCGGGCCGCACCGTCTGCCACTGCCGCACCACCGCGGCCACGGTGTCCCCACCGGCTCCGACCACCGGGCCGTTCTCCGTCGTCATGCTCGTGCGCCCTCCCAGGCGTCGGCGGCCCGCGCGCGTGGCCGCGTCCCCTGACCGTTCTCTCCGCCTCGACCGTTCGGCCTGCGGACCGTCGCCGCGAGCGTACGGTGTCCGGCGCGTTCGGCGGCGAGCACCCGCTGTTCGGGCAGGGCGCGCTGCCACCACTCTCCGGCGGCCGCGTCGGCGGCGGCGCGCAGCTCGACGAGGGCCGCGGTGAGGCGGCGGCGCGCGGGGTCGACCCCGCCGGCCCCGGCGAGGCCCGCCTCGGCCTGCTCCCTGGCCCGGTCGGTGGCCTCGATGGCGTGCTCGATCTGGTCGACGGCGCGCCGGTTGGTCACCAGGACGGCGGCCACGACGCCGAGCACCGCGCCGACCAGGGTGTCCACGACGCGGTCGAGGATCAGCTCGCCGGGCTGCTGGAACCGCGCGAACTCGGTGACGAGCAGCGCCATCGGCGTCACGCACACGGTGCCGAGCCAGTAGTTGCGGGTGATCAGGGCCTCCGCACCGAAGGCGAGAGCCAGGCAGCACACGATGAGCTCGGCGTGGCCGAGGTGCGCGAACGGCGCGATCGCGGCGAAGGCGAGCACCCCGATCAGATTGCCGACCACCCGCTGCACGCCCCGGTTCCAGGTCAGCGTGACGTTGGCCTGATAGAGCGAGGCCGCCGTGACCAGGGCCCAGTAGGGGCGGCCCACACCGAGGGCGAGCGAGCCGTACCCGGCGAGGGCGCAGCCGACCGCCGTGCGCAGCGCGATGGGCAGCAGCGGGGAGCCGGGCGCGAGCCGCCGCCACAGCGGCACCTTCGGCCCGGCCAACTCCTCCGCCACGCCGAGGAGTTCGTCCTCCTCGCCGGGGCGTACGTCACGCGGACGCGGCACGGCGCTCGTGCCGCGCAGCCCGGCCGCCCAGGCGCGCAGCGCCTCGCCGTCCGCCGTTCCGGGCGAGGCGATGGCCTCCTCGGCGCGGACGACGAGCCGGGCCAGGGCGCGCCGGGCCGCGGTGGTGAGGGCGCCGGTGGCGAGCAGCGACTGCCAGGCGGCGTGCACGGCCCCGGCCGCGGCGGCACGGGCCTGCTCGGCGCGGACCGCGGTGGGATCAGCGTGTTGCGGCGCCTCCGCGCGCGCCACGTCCACGTACGCCGCTGCGGCCCGCAGCGCGCGTGCCGTGGCCCGGCGCTCGGGTCCGTGCGGGCGCACCAGGGCGGGTGCCATGCCGACCAGCCAGGCGACGGCGCCGCCCGCGAGGGTCAGGGCGAGGTGGCCCGGGATCTGGCCGGGCGTCTGGGGCGCGAAGAGGGTCGCGGTGCTGATGAAAGTGAAGATCAGATGGCCGGGCGGGCCGACGCGCGTGGCGTCGCAGAGCGTCTTCTGCGCGGCGGCGAGCAGCGCGCCGACCGCGACGAGGACCGCGGCGGAGCCCGTCAGCGACGCGGTGACCAGGGCCACGGCGAGGCTCGCGGTCATGCCCGCGACGACCAGCGCGAGGGTCCGGGCGCGCGCGGCGTAGGGGAGGTTGTGGGCGTACAGGGCGCAGAACGAACCGGCCATCGTGTACATCACCAGGTCGAGCCGGCCGAGGGCGAGCAGCGTGAGGTTCGGTACGGCATTGGCCACGACCACGCTGCTCGCGGGCTTGAACCAGATGTCGGACGGCTTGCCCGGGCGCAGCACACCGGCGAGCGGGAGGCGGCGGACGCGGGCGGAGCCGGGGGGCGGGGGCCCACTGCTGTCGTCACGGGTGGCACTGCTCGTACTGCTCATACTGCTCATACCCAAAAGGTTAGCAAGTGTTTTACTCGAAAAATATCGAGGGACGACCAAAGCGCCCGTCGAGGACCCGGAACCGCCCCCACGGCGCCGCCCGCTCCCCCGTGCTCCCCTTGCACCCCCGTGCGCTCGCGTACGGCCGCACGCGCCTGGGCATCGAAGCGACGACACCGTCGACAGGGGGAGGGTGCGGTGCACGGACCGGCACAGGCCGCCTGGCTGCTCGTCGCGCTGTGCGCGGCGACCGGGGCCTACTGTCTGCTGCGGATGCGCAGCCGGATCGAGGAACAGCGCCGCACGGCCGGCGGCGAGGCGCTCATGGGGTTCGGGATGGCGGTGATGGCCGTGCCCGCGGCCGTGCTCGCGCCGCCGCGCTGGGCGTGGCTGGCCTATGCCGTCGTGTTCGGCGCGGCCGTGCTGCACACCGGGTGGGCGGCCCGCGCCGACCGCCACCACCTCCACCATCTGGTCGGCGCGTTCGCCATGGCCTACATGTCGGTGGCGATGGCCGCCGCGCCGGGGGCGCACGCGGGCCATGTGGGTCACGCCGGTCACGCGGACGCCGGCGTCCCGGTCCTCACCGGCGCGCTGCTGCTCTACTTCGCCGCGTACGTCCTGTGGTCGGGCGCCCGGCTCGCCCCTCGGGCGGTCGCCTCCGCGGCGGGCGGCGGCGCCGTCCTGGGGTGGGCGGACCGCTCCGAGGTGGCGCTGGCGTGCCGGCTGTCGATGGGGATCGGGATGGTGGCGATGCTGCTGACGCTGTAGCGGGCGTCACGAGGAGAGTCGACACGCGTCACAAGAGCGCACCTCAGTGACCGACCAGCGCCGTCAGCGACGTGAGGGCGTCGACCTGCCAGTCGGCCGTGTCGACGACGGCGGGGTCGCTCGCCCAGTAGTGCCCCCACGGCCCGCGCCGGATGTGCGCGGTCCGCAGCCCCGCCCGGGTGGCGGGGAAGATGTCGTGGGCGGGGTGGTCGCCGACGTACAGCGTCTCCCTCGGTCCGGCCTGGGCCACTTCGAGCACCCGGGCGAAGAACGCCGGGTCCGGCTTGGCCACGCCCCAGTCGCCGGACGTCACGACGAGGTCGGCGGGCAGGTCGAGGTCGCGCAGCAGTTCCCCGGCGCGTGCCGACGCGTTGCCGGCGACGACGACGCGGACGCCGAGCTTCTGGAGACCGCCGAGTGCGGGGCGCACGTCCTGGTAGAGGTCGGCCTCGGCCAGGTGCTCGCCCCGGCCCGCCGTCTCGCGTGCGTGGTACGCGGACGCGATGTCCATGTCCGGGCTGACGAGCCGCAGTGCGTCGTCGCCGTCCCCGCCCTGCGCGACGACGGCTCCGACGAGCGACGAGAGGGTGTGGCGCGGCACCTGCAGCCAGTCCGCCCATGCTGCCCAGTAGCGGTCGTCTTTGGTGAGGGTCTCCCCCACGTCGAACACGATGGTCTCGATCACCGTCAGCACATTACGGCGTCGCACCCCCTCACCAGGCGTCGCCACTCGTACGTGCGGTACACCCGTGTCGACCGTGGCGTGCGTCACTTGGAGCGGGAGGTCATACCCTCCGGTAGCCCAACCCTCATAGGCTGGGCCGCATGATGGTCCCCGTCGCACTGTTGCTGCTGGGCGCCCTGACCGCTGTCGTGGCCCCCCGGATGCTCGCGCGGGCCGACTGGCCGGAGCGCGAACCCGTGGTCGCGCTGTGGGCCTGGCAGTGCGTGGTGGCGGGTGTCCTGCTCTGCTGCGCGCTCTCCATGACTCTGAGCGCCGCCGCCGCGTGGCAGGCCGTGCGCGGCCATGTCTTCGCGCCCGCGCCGCACGCCGTGGTCGAGGCGTACGCCCTGCAGGCGCCCGGCCCTTGGGCCGCGGCGACCGCCGTGATCCTGGCCTGCGGCGGCGTGTGGACGGCGGTCATGCTGACCCGCGAGATCATGCGGGCGCGTTCCCGGCGGGCCGAGCGGCGGGCCGAACTCCTCGTGCGTTCCCCGCTGTTGCCCGGCGAGGAGCCCGGCAGCAACCCCCTCGTCCTGCTGGAGGGCGAGCGCCCGGACGCCTGGTGGTTGCCGGGCCAGGCACCCCAACTGGTCATCACCACCGCCGCGTTGCGTCGCCTGAAGGGCCGTCAGCTCGATGCGGTGCTCGCGCACGAGCAAGGCCACGCACAGGCCAGGCACGACTGGTTGCTGCACTGCTCGGGCGCGCTGGCCGTCGGCTTTCCGCAGGTACGGGTGTTCGCGGCGTTCCGCGACGAGATGCACCGGCTCGTGGAGCTCGCCGCCGACGACGTCGCGTCGCGCCGCTTCGGGCGCCTCACGATCGCCCTCGCCCTGGTGGAACTCAACGAGGACCGCGGCGTCTTCGGCCCCTGCCCGGCCCCGCTGGCGCACGTGCCGCAGCGGGTGCACCGGCTGCTCTCCGCCCGCCCCCGGCTGACCGCGGGCCGCCGGCTGCGGCTGACGGCGACGGCGGCGCTCGTGCCGGTGATCCCCGTCCTGGTCACCTTCGTGCCGGGTCTGCGCGCGCTGGGTTAGCCTCGGGTACGCGCCACGCCCCGGCCCCCGGGATGGCCGCCGCCCCGATTCCGTCGGCGAGGATCACTCCATGCACCCCCCGTCCACCGACACCCCGACCCGACCGACCGGCTCCCGGGCCGCCCGCACCGCGGTGGCCCTCTGCGTCCCTTCGCTCCTGCTGCTCCTCCTGGTCGCGCTGGAGTGGCATCCGCTGCTCTCGCTCGACGGCGACATCGCGCGGACCACGCACCGCTGGGCGGTCGACGACCCCACCACCACCCGCGTCAGCCGCATCCTCACCGACTGGGTGTGGGACCCCTGGGCGATGCGCGCACTCGTCGCGGTGGCGGTCGTCTGGCTGGCGCTGCGCGGCGCGTGGTGGCTCGCGCTCTGGATCACCGGCGCCTGCGCCGCGGGTTCGGTGCTCCAGCAGGGGCTCAAGGCAGCGGTGGACCGGCCTCGGCCGTCCTGGCCGGACCCGGTCGACTCGGCGCACTTCGCGGCGTTCCCCTCGGGGCACTCGATGACGGCGATGGTGGTGTGCGGTCTCCTGCTGTGGCTGCTGCGCACGCACGGCGTGGGCCCCGTCCTGTGGCGCACCGCCCTGACCCTCGCCGTGATCTCGGTCGCCGGGGTCGGCCTGACCCGGATCTGGCTGGGCGTGCACTGGCCGTCGGACGTGCTCGGCGGGTGGCTGCTCGGCGCGTTGACGGTGGCGGTGGCCGTCGCCACGTACACGTACGGCCCCGGCAGGGGCGCCACATACGGTCCCGGCAGGCGCGTCACGGACGGCACATGACCGTCCGGCGGCCGGCCCATCCGCTGCGGAGGTCTCGATGACGATCAAGGGCGTGCTCTTCGACTTCTCCGGGACGCTGTTCCGGATCGAATCGGCCGGGGCCTGGCTGCGGGCCGTGCTCACCGAGCTCCAAGTGCCGCTCCCCGAGGCCGAGTCGGCGCGGGCCGCAGCCGCGCTGGAGCGGGCGGGCGCGCTGCCCGGCGGGGCCCACCCCGCCGCCGTGCCCGCGCACCTCGCCGAGGCGTGGGCCACCCGCGACCGCAGCGCCGCGCTGCACCGGGCGCCGTTCACCGGCCTGGCCCGCCAGGTGCCGCTGCCCGACCCCCGGCTGTACGACGCCCTGTACGCGCGCCACATGACCCCGTCCGCGTGGCGGCCCTACGCCGACGCCGCCGAGGTGCTCGGCGCGCTGCGCGAACGCGGCGTCGGGGTCGCGGTGGTCAGCAACATCGGATGGGATCTGCGGCCCGTCTTCCGCGCCCATGGGCTCGACCGGTACGTCGACGCCTACGTCCTCTCGTACGAACACGGCGTCCAGAAGCCCGACCCGGGGCTCTTCGCGGCGGCCTGCGACGCGCTCGGCGTCGATCCGCGGGAGGCGCTGATGGTCGGCGACGACCGGCGGGCCGACGCCGGCGCGGCACGCCTCGGCTGCGCGGTGCACTTCGTCGACCATCTGCCGGTGACGCGGCGCCCGGCCGCCCTGCGCCGGGTGCTCGACCTCGTCGGATGAGCCCGACGAGGGGGCCCGTGACGCGCACGACCCTACGAACACACCGGCCTGTGGGCAGGCAACACTCCCCCGCGGTGCTGCCTGCCCCAGACCGACGCGACCCGCGCGGAATCCCACTGGAGACTCCGCCCCGGTCGTCACTGAGTATATTGGCTCAGAGCCAGTCAACGCAGGAGTTACAGAATGTCCCCGCGTAGCCCATCGGTCAATGAGGAATTGCGCAGACGTTCCCGGGAGCGTCTGCTGCAGGCGACGGTGGAGCTGGTCGGCGAGCACGGCTACGAGGCCACCACGCTCGGCCACATCGCGGACCGGGCGGGCGCCGCCCGCGGTCTGGTGTCGTACTACTTCCCCGGCAAGCGGCAGTTGCTGCAGTCCGCGGTGCACCGGCTCATGCACCGCACGCTGGAGGCGGCGCTGGAGCGGGAGCCGCGCACGGACGACGGCCATGAGCGGCTGGCCCGGGCCGTCGACGCGATCCTGGGCCTGGCCTGCGACGAGCCGCTGCTCATGCGGACCCACATGGCGGGCATCCTGCAGGCCGAGGGCTTCGTGCAGTGCCCCGAGCAGCAGCGTCTCGCGGAGCTGCTGCGCGACACCGTCGTGCGGTTCGGTTCACCGGACGCCGACGAGGACTATCCGCTGCTGCGCGCCCTGCTGATGGGCGCGGTCTTCGCGCTGCTCATCCCGGGGGCGCCGATGCCCCTGGTGCGGCTGCGCGCCGAGCTGTTCCAGCGGTACGGACTCGACTGGGAGCTCGGTGTCCCGCCGGGCGGCGCACCGCCCGACGGGCCTTCTCCGAAGGGTCTGCCCTAGTCGAAGTAGTCCGGCTGCGTCTGCACGTTGAGCTCGCGCATCCGGACCCGCTGGGCGGGGTCGGTCCGCTTGTCGTTGATCTTCAGGACGTCGAGGCCCTTCTGGATGTCGTTCGAGTAGACGCGGCCGTTGTAGTAGTACGCGGACCACGAGCCGCCCGTGGTGATCGTGTCGGTGGTGAGCGGACCCCGCTCGAAGTAGCCGATCTCCTTGGGCTTCCTGGAGTCGGTGAAGTCCCAGACGGAGACGCCGCCCTGGTACCAGGCCTGCACCATGAGGTCCTTGCCCCTGACCGGGATCAGCGAGCCGTTGTGGGCCACGCAGTTCTCGGTATCCGCCTGGTGGCGCGGGATCTTGAAGTAGCTCCGGAAGACCAGCTTGCGCTTGTCGCCCTTGCCCTTGATGTCGTAGATGCCGTTGGCGCCGCGGTCGGGGCCGGTGGCCGCGTTGCAGGTGGCCGCGGAGCCGCCGCCGAGTTCGTCGGTGAAGACGACCTTGTCGGCCTTCTGATTGAAGGTCGCCGAGTGCCAGAACGCGAAGTTGGCGTTGTCCTGCACCTGGTCGATGACCCGCGGGTTCTCCGGGTCCTTGATGGAGAAGAGGATGCCGTCGCCCATGCAGGCACCCGCCGCGAGATCCTCGGACGGCAGCACGGTGATGTCGTGGCAGCCGGTGGTCTTGGAGACGCCCGGGTTGGTGGGGCCACCGGGGTTGCCGCCGCCGTCGGGGCCCTCACCGGGGAAGAGCACGGGGAAGTTCACGACCGCGGCCTTCTGCGGGGCCTTGCGCGGCACCTTGATGACGGAGATCCCGTCGTGCGGCGGCCGGCAGTCCGGGAACGTCGCGTTCGGGGAGTACGAGGAGACGTAGATGTAGACGTTGCGCTTCTGCGGCACCAGCGTGTGCGTGTGCGAGCCGCAGGCGGTCTCGACGGCCGAGACGTACCGGGGGTTCGCCTTGTCGCTGATGTCGAAGATCTTCATGCCCTCCCAGGAGGACTTCTCCGTGGCGGGCTGCGTGGTGCTGTTGCAGGAGTTGTCGCTGCGCGAGGAGTCGGTGGAGAGGAAGAGCAGGTTCCCGGCGACGGAGACGTCGTTCTGCGAGCCGGGGCACAGGACCTGGGAGACCGTCCTGGGCGCCTTGGGGTTGCTGATGTCGTAGATGCGGAAGCCGTCGTAGTTGCCGGCGAAGGCGTACTTCCCCTGGAACGCGATGTCGGTGTTCAGGCCGGGCAGCGCGTCCTTGGGGATGTTGGCCAGGTGCTCGATGTTGCCCGAGTGGACGATCTCGTCCGGCGCCGGTATCTCGCCGCGCCGGATGGCCTTCTTCGTCCCGTCGGCATCGCTCTTGGAGACGCTCTTCGGGGCGGCGGGAGAGTCGCCGGGGTCGGGGGTGGCTCCCGCGGGCGCCGCGGTGAGCAGCGCGGCCAGCAGGCCGGCCGCCGCCGCGCCGACTCCCAGGCGTCTGCGCCGCGTTCGGGGGTTGTTCAACAGGGTCACTGCGTCCTCCCTTGTCGCCGTTCGCAGTCGAACGGTTCACGGACACCCGCAGTATCGTGCTCATCATGCACAGATCAACAGAAGGAAACGGACTCGTGACGAGAGTTTCCGGTCGTTCACGCGCGGCAACGTGCTCATACGGACCCCAAGTCGCCTGTGTGTCACCGGAGGTCGCTGTGCTCAGTCGTCGTACGTCCGCCGTCGGCGCGCTCCTCACGGCAGCCGTTCTCGTCCTCGCGGGATGCGACGCGGACGCGGGCGGCAAGGACGGACCGGAGGCCAAGCGGCAGGCGGCGCCCGGGCCTTCGGTGATCGTGCCGGGCAAGCCGGGCGAGACCGCGGCGACGATGTCCGCGAAGGACGCCGCGGAGAAGCGGTCCGAGGACGACTCCCCCAACGCGGCCGACTTCACCTACACGCAGATGATGATCGTGCACCACGGCCAGGCGCTGAAGATGACCGGACTCGCTCCGGAGCGCGCCGGGTCGAACCGCGTCAAACGCCTTGCGTCACGCATCAGTTCAGCGCAGCGTCCGGAGATCGGGGCGATGAAGGGCTGGCTCAAGAACCACGGCGGCCCGCGCGAACACGTCGGCCACGACCACGGGACGATGCCGGGGATGGCGAGCGAGGCGCAGCTGAAGCAGTTGCGCGCCGCCCGGGGCAAGGCGTTCGACGAACTCTTCCTGAAGCTGATGATCACGCACCACAGCGGGGCGCTCACCATGGCCACGGACGTGCTCTCGGACGGCAACAACATCCAGGTCGAGGAGATGGCGAACGACGTGGTGGCGCAGCAGTCGAGCGAGATCAGCCGGATGCGGGACATGGAGTGACGGCGTGCGGCGCCGCGGGACAGCCTTCCGGTTCCGGTCGGTCTAACGGCTCCGGCGGTTGTGGCGCGGGGACAGGAAGCCCGCGTCGCGCGCTCCCGCGATCAGCCTGAGCGACTTGCGGCGGCTGCGGCCGGCCGCGCCCATCACGGTGAGCACCGGGTCCCGCCCCTCTCGCTGCGCGGCACGGTAGGCGTCGGCGACGACGCGGCGCCCGGAGCTGCCGCGCGGCCACGAGGGGCGCGCGTGCCGGGTGGCGGGGACGTCCTCCCGGGGGTCGCCCGGCTGCGTCGGCTCGGTCCGCCCGACGGATCCCGGGACCGGGCCCCGCGGCACCCTGACAGCGCAGGGCGACGGTGCGATCCTGAAACCGTCCCGAGGTCGCCTCGCGGAAGGAGCGCCACCGTGCTGCAGGTCGCCGTCGTGGGTTCGGGCCCCAGCGGGGTGTACGCCGCGCAGTCCCTCGTCCAGCAGGACCGGGTGCCGGGGGTGCGGGTCGACGTGCTCGACCGCCTGCCCTGCCCGTACGGCCTGGTCCGCTACGGAGTGGCGCCGGACCACGAGAAGATCAAGTCGCTGCAGAACAATCTGCGCACGGTCCTCGAACACGAGCGCGTCCGCTTCCTCGGCTCCGTCGAGATCGGCCCCGGAGCGCTGCCCCCGGCCCGGCTGCTCGACCTCTACCACGCGGTGGTGTACTGCGTCGGCGCGGCGGCGGACCGCGGGCTCGGGGTGCCCGGCGAGGACTTGCCGGGCAGTTACTCGGCGACCGAGTTCGTCTCCTGGTACAGCGCGCATCCGGACGCGATGACGGACCGGGGCGCGCGGGCCGGCTTCGTCCGGGACGTGGAGTCCGCCGTCGTCATCGGCGTCGGCAACGTGGCGGTGGACGTCGCCCGGATGCTGGTGCGCGGCGCCGCCGAACTGCTCCCCACCGACATGCCGGACGCGGCGCTCGGCGTGCTCGCGGACAGCCGGGTGCGCGAGGTGTCCGTGGTGGGGCGGCGCGGGCCCTCGCAGGCGCGGTTCACCACCAAGGAGCTGCGCGAGCTCGGCGCCCTCCCGGACACCGAAGTCGTGGTGGATCCGGCGGAGTTGGCGCTCGATCCGGCGTACGGCGACCCGTCAGGGCTGCCCGCCGCGAGCCGCCGCAACGTCGAGGTGCTGCGCGGCTGGGCCGACCGTCCGCCGCAGGGTCTCGCCCGGCGGATCAGGCTGCGCTTCTTCCTGCGGCCGGCCTCGCTGACGGCGGGCGCACAGGGGCATGTCGGCGCGGTCCGGTTCGAGCGCACGCTGCCGGACGGCCGGGGCGGGGTGACGGGGTCGGGGCAGTACGAGGACGTCCCGGCCCAGCTCGTGCTGCGCTCGGTCGGCTATCGCGGGGTGCCGATCGAGGGGCTGCCGTTCGACGCGGAGCGCGGCACGGTGCCGCACGCGGCGGGCCGGGTGCTGCGTGAGGGGGTGCCGTCACCCGGTGAGTACGTGGCCGGCTGGATCAAGCGGGGCCCGACCGGCGTCATCGGCACCAACCGCCCGTGCTCCAAGGAGACGGTGACGTCCCTGCTGGACGACGCCCCCGCGCTGGCGGCGCGGCAGGTCGCCGCGGACCCCCTGGCGGGGCTGCGCGCGGCGGGGCTCGGGCCGGTCGAGTGGCCGGGCTGGCTGGCGATCGAGCGCGCGGAGGCGGAGCTCGGACACACGCTGGGGCGCGGCGTGGTCAAGATCCCGGACTGGGAGGGGCTGCGGGCGGCGGCGACGCGTACTCCGTAGCGCCGTACGACCGCCCGACCTGCCCGCTCGCCCCTATCGCGGGCCGGCCCCTGGCCCGACTCAGCCCCCGGCCGCCAGCCGCTCGTCCTGGCGGGCGGCCGCGGCGAGGACGCTGTCGAGGAGGCCGGGGAAGAGCGCGTCCAGGTCGTCGCGGCGCAGCACGTTCAGCTTCGCGGTGCCCCGGTAGAGCTGCCGGATTACCCCACTCTCGCGCAGCACCCGGAAGTGGTGCGTACAGGTGGACTTGGTGACGGGCAGGTCGAAGTACGAACAGGAGAGCCCGTCCGCCCCCTCCTCGCGGGCCAGTTCCCGCACCACCCGCATCCGCATCGGGTCGGCGAAGGCGTGCAGCACCCCTTCCAGGCGGACCTCGTCGGGCCCGGGATGGGCGAGCGTCCTGCTGCTCGCGCTGCCTGTCGCGGCGGCGGTCGTCATGGCGGCTCCACTTCGTCCTGTGCGCCCGGGGCCCCGCCCGGACGTTCCCTGGGCTCCATTGTACGAGAGTCACCGTAGTTTGACAGGTGACGTACTACGAGGGTTATCGTACGACGAGTACTTCCGTCGTCGTGAGCGAATGGAGCCCGCCGTGAGCGCGCTGTTCGAGCCGTACACCCTGCGATCCCTGACGATCCCGAACCGGATCTGGATGCCTCCGATGTGCCAGTACTCGGCGGCGCCCGACGGGCCCGAGGCCGGGGTCCCGCAGGACTGGCACTTCGCGCACTACGCGGCGCGGGCCGCCGGCGGCACGGGCCTGATCATCGTCGAGGCCACCGCCGTGAGCCCCGAGGGCCGGATCAGCCCGTACGACCTGGGGATCTGGAACGACACCCAGGCCCGCGCGTTCCGTCGCACCACGGACTTCCTGAAGAGCCAGGGCACCGTGCCGGCCATTCAGCTCGCCCACGCCGGCCGCAAGGCGTCCACCGAGCGCCCGTGGAAGGGCGGCGCCCCGATCGGGACGGACGAGGGCGGCTGGCAGCCCCTCGCCCCGAGCGCGGTCGCCTTCGCCGAGGGGCACCCCGTCCCCGCGGAGCTCACCGTCGAGGAGATCCGCGAGGTCGTCGGCCAGTTCGCCGAGGCCGCGCGGCGCGCGCTGGACGCCGGGTTCGAGGTCGCCGAGCTGCACGGCGCCCACGGCTACCTGATCGGCGAGTTCCTCTCGCCGCACAGCAACAAGCGCACCGACGTGTACGGCGGCTCGTACGAGAACCGCACCCGCCTCGCGCTCGAAGTCGTCGACGCGGTGCGGGCGGTGTGGCCGCAGGACAAGCCGCTGTTCTTCCGCATCTCCGCCACCGACTGGCTGGACGAGGCGGGCTGGACGGCGGACGAGACCGTCCGCTTCGCCGACACGCTCAAGGAGCACGGCGTCGACCTGCTCGACGTCTCCACGGGCGGCAACGCCTCGGGCGTCAGGATCCCCGTCGAGCCCGGCTACCAGGTGCCGTTCGCGGCGCGGGTGAAGGCCGAGACGGCCCTGCCGGTCGCCGCGGTCGGCCTGATCACCGAGGTGGCCCAGGCCGAGAAGATCCTCGCCAACGGCGAGGCCGACGCCGTCCTGCTGGGCCGGGAGCTCCTGCGGGACCCGTCGTGGGCGCGGCGCGCGGGACGCGAGCTCGGCGCCGAGGTGCACGTGCCGGACCAGTACCACCGCTCCGTCTGACGGCTGCCGCACGCCGAATGCCGCGTCGCCGCCCGGTTAGCCCCGGGCGGCGCGGGGCACCCGTTCGCCGAACCTCATCCGATACGGTCGGATCCCATGCGGCGCGGGAGGGCGGGCCATGACCGCGGAGCGACTTCCGGAGCACGAGCAACGCGTACTGAGCGAGCTGGAGGACTCACTCCGGCTCGACCGGGCCTTTCGGATCCGCTGGCAGCTGCGGTGTGGGCTCCCCCGTCTGCGGCGTCACGTGCGGGCCGTACTGACGCATACGCCGCACCCGCTCACCGTGGCGTTCCTCGCCGTGCTGAGCGGCACGCTGCTCGTCATCGGGCTCCGCACCTCCACGCCAGGCATCGTCTGGGCCTTCGCCGGGCTGTGGGCGCTCACGCTGGTCGGCGTGCTGCGCCTGCTGTGCCCGTGGACGGACCGCGTCCCGAACGACCCGTGAGCCACCGTCACTCGGGAATGGCCGCCAGGGTGAAGGAGTGGCCCATCGGGTCGGAGTAGGTCCGGGTGTCGCGCGGCCCGCTGTTGTCCTTGGTGTCGACGGGACGCGCGCCGAGGCCGATCGCCTCGCGCTCCGCCTCGTCCATGTCGTCGCGCGCCACCATGATCCGCAGATGCGCCTGCTGCGAGTCCTCGGGCCGGGGCCAGCTCGGCGGGATGTAGTCGCGCTCCCGGTGCACCGCGAGGCAGACCCCGCTGTCATTGGTGACCTCGACGTAGTCCGGGTCCTTGCTCAACCGCGTCTCGGCGCCCAGCAGTCCGGCATAGAACTCGGCGAGCCGCTCGGGCTCCGAGCAGTCCAGTACGAGCACGGTGTTCTTGTGAACGGTCATACGAACCGGATCCCCCGCACCGCCCCCTCCAAACGGCGCGCGGTTCCCGCCACTTGTGGCCGCCGGCCCGCCTCACTTCATCCACTCACCCTCACTTCATCCACTCACCCTCGTACCGTGCGTACGTGCCGTCGTGTGTGGCCAGGTGGACGAACTGGTCCACGTACGCCGTGAACTCGTCGTCGCCGCGCGGTGTCGCGTATGCCTTCTCCGAGAAGGTGAAGGGCTTGTCGGGGTGGAGGGAGCAGAGTTCGGGGTGGATCTTCGACTGGTAGCGCGTCTCGCTCGCGTCCGTCATCATCACGTCCGCCCGGCCGTCGACGATCTCCTGGAAGATCGTGGTGTTCTCCGGGTGCAGCTTGATCGTCGCCCGCTCGATGTGGGCGCGGGCGAACTCCTCGTTCGTGCCGCCGGGGTTGACGACGACCGTCGTGCCGGGCTTGTCGATGTCCTTCAGTGTGCCCGCGCCGAACTTCTCCTTGTCCGCGCAGCGCACGATCGGGGTCTTGCCGTCCTCGCGCGTCGGCTCGCTGAAGGCGACCTGCCGGGCGCGCGGCAGGGTGATGGAGACACCGCCGACGCCGATGTCGCACCGCCGCGCCGCCACGTCCCCGGTCAGCTTCGCCCAGGTCGTGGCCACGAACCTCGGCTTCGCGCCGAGGCTCTTCGCCAGGTCGCGCGCCATCGAGATGTCGACACCGCGGTACGTGCCGTCGGCGGGGTCCCGCTTGGTGAAGGGGGCGTAGTCACCGGTCGTGCAGACCTTCAGGATCCCCTTCTTCGGGACGGAGTCCAGGAGGCTGCCGTGCTGGCGGGCCGCACGGTCCGGCCGCGCGCCCGCCGCGGAGGAAGCGGAGGGAGCGGCGGGTGCGGCGGCCGTGACGGCCAGCAGGCAGACCAGGGCGGACAGGGTGGCGGCACGCTTCACAGGGGGCTCCTCTGCGGTGGGGGCGGACGGCTGGGGAGATCACCCTCGCAGACCCTCATCCGCGGATGAACCCCCTTCTCACGGAGCGAGCGGCGTGAGGAAGGCCGGGGTCAGGTCCGGCTCCCCGCCGGCGTACGCGTCCTCGTCGAACGGGTACAGGGGCCGCTCCACCCGGTGATGGCCGAGGCGCAGCAGGTCCTGGTCGACGCCGCCCGGCGTCAGGGCGAGCAGCCAGTCGGCCGCCATGTCGTACAGCTCGGGCTCCAGGTAACCGATCTTCACGGCCACGATGTCGTACGTACGGGGGTCGATGCCGAGGCCGCCCTCGGCGGGGCCCAGGAAGTCGGCCAGGGTGTGGAACGGCTTGCGGCGCTCGACCAGGATGACCGTGAGGCCGCCGCGGCGCACGGCCGCCATGTCGACGCCGCGGTCGTACGCGCCGCCCTCCGCACGGTCCTTCTGGTCGGCGGCGCGCTGCAACGCGACGACGGTGCCGGTCAGTTCGTACGGTCCGCCGTGGTGCGCGTCCACCTTGCCGCCGACGCTCAGCGTCACCTCCGCGCCCACGCCCGCCTCGAAGCAGCGCGCGACGGCGACCGGGTCGGTGATGCCGGGGTGGACGGCGGTGACCTCGCCGGAGCGGATCGCGTCGTTCTCCAGGAGCTTGCCGAGCATGTACGCGAGGTCGCCCGCGCCGCCCGCCGTCGGGTTGTCGCCCGAGTCGCTGATCAGGAAAGGCCGCTTCGGTGAGGCCACCGCGCGCTCCACGCACTCCTCGGCGGTGCCGGTCGGGCCGACGAAGACGAAGTCGCGGCGGGCGTCCCAGTACCGGCGGGCGAGCTTCTCGGCCTCGGCGGCGGCGAGTTCGGCGTCCTCGCCGGTGACGACGATGGCGGCCTTGCAGCGCGGCTCGTCGGCCCAGGCGTAGCCGACCCACATCGCGGCGTCGAGGATGCCGGGCCGCCGCTCGATCTCGGCGAGCGACGCGTAGAGGGACGCCGCGGGCTCCAGGCGGGTGCTGGTCTTCTCGCCGGGGAGCAGGACGGGCACCTGGACCCAGGCGCGGTGCGGGCGGGTGCCGTCGAGGAGGCAGCGCACGAGGTTGCGGGCGGCGCGCTCGCGGGTCTCCCAGGCGTCCTCGTGCGGGGCGAGGCGGTGCGCGGTGAGGAGGTCGACGGGGTCGGCGAAGCGGCGTGAGACGTTGCCGTGCAGGTCCATGGCGGTGGAGATCATGGGGCGGCCGGTGCCGTCCGGGGTGCCGACCGCGTCGAGTGCGGCGCGGACCGCCTCCGTCAGGTCGGCCTCGGCGTCGGTGAGGCCGACGACGCTCATCGCGCCGTGGATGTCGTACACGAGGCCGTCGAGCGGTCCCGCTTCCCGGATGCGCGCGACGAGTTCGTCCTTGAGGATCAGGTACGACTCGGCCTCCACCGGGCCGCCGGGCAGGGAGGTCGCGTGCAGCAGGGGAACCCATTCGACGGTCGCGGCGAGGTCGCAGTCCGCGCGCGTCCAGGTGTAGCGGTCGAGGAGCTGTTGGCCGCGGGTCTGGCGGAAGTCGTCCGTGGTGGAGCGGTGCGGGCAGAACGTGGACGACTCGATGCCGATGCCGCCGATGCCGATGCGCAGGCGGCGGGGGTGTGCGGAGGGGGTCATGCGGGTGCGCTCTCTTCCTGGTGGGCGGGGGCGTGGCCGGCCGGGGCGGTCGGGAGGTGGTGGCGCAGGGCGGTGAGGCCGGCGCCGAGCAGGCCCGCGTCGGCGCCGGTGACGGTGGTGGTGATCTCCAGGTCGGCGGTGGCGAGCGGCAGGCAGCGTTCGTAGAGGACGCCGCGCACGGCGGCCACCAGGGGTTCGGCGGTGGCGAGGACGCCGCCGAGGGCCACGGCCTGCGGGTTGAAGAAGTTGACGACGACGGACAGGACGGTGCCGATGTGCCGTCCCGCGGTGCGGACGAGGGTGGTGGCCTGCGGGTCGCCGTCCGCCACGAGCCGCAGCAGGTCGGCGGTGTCGTGCACCTCGACGCCCTGCAGGGCGAGTTCGCGGATGAGGGCGGCGCCGCTCGCGACGGTCTCCAGGCAGCCGATGTTGCCGCAGCTGCACGGGCGGTCGCCCGCCGCGTCGACGCGGACGTGACTGATGTCGCCCGCGCTGCCGTTCGCGCCGTCGTGCGGCCTGCCTGCCGAGATGACGCCGCTGCCGATGCCGCGCCCGGCCTTGACGACGACGAGGTGGTCGAGTCCGGGGCGGGCCACGCGGTGCTCGCCCACGGCCATCATCGTGGCGTCGTTGTCGACCGTGACGGGGATGCCGAGCCGCTCGGCGAGGACGTCGCGCAGCGGGTAGCGGTGCCAGCCGGGCATGCGGGACGGGCTGAGGACGCGGCCGGTGGCGGGCTGTACGGGGCCGGGGAAGGCGACGCCGAACGCGCGCACCGTGCGGCCCTCGGCGCGTCGGCGGGCCACGAACTCCTCGGCCTGTCCGCAGAGCCAGTCGACGGCGGACTCGGGCCCGGCGGTGATGTCGTGCGGCAGGTCGACGGCGTCGGTGACCTCGCCGCCGAGGTCGACGACGCCGAGCCGCGCGTGATGGCTGCCGAGGTCCGCAGCGAGGGCGACGCCGCCCTGCGGGGCCACGCGCAGCAGCCGGGGCCTTCGCCCGCCGCGCGATGCGCCCTCGCCGGACTCGGAGAGCAGCCCGGCGTCGACGAGTTCCTGCACCCGCAGGGAGACCGTCGAGGGGGCGAGGCCCAGTTCGCGCACGAGGTCCGCCCGGGACGTGGCCGCGCCCGAGGAGACCAGATGCACGATGTGCTGCGCCGATCCCGGCTCCCCGAGTGGTGTTCCGGTCATGGCGCCCCCAGTTGCTTCGACATGTTCGTTCGACAACAGGACGAACACTAAGTCGGACCGAACCAAGTTGACCAGCCCTCCCCGGTTTTCCACTTCTTGCCGAATGAAGCTATTGACTTGTTTTTCACCGGCGGCCTAGCGTTCGGGCGCCGCCCCGTCGTTCTCCGGCACGGGCCGGCCCCGTCCCCCTTGGAGGCCCATCGCCATGCGCTCACTCAGGTCCGCGGCGGCCGCGCTGCTCGTCCTCGCGGCGGCCCTCGCCGGCTGCACCCGCGAGGGCGGCAGCATCGACATGGGCCCCACCGGCGGCACGCCCGTCGAGGGCGGCACGGCGACGATGGCGCTGCCGCCGGCCGCCACGCCCAACTGGATCTTCCCGATCGGCGCGCCCGGTTACGGCGCCTCGTACAACTACGGAATCCAGTCGCTGCTCTTCATGCCGGTCTACGACGCCGTGCAGGACAAGGCGAAGGGCGAGCTGACCACGCACGGCCCCAGCACGCTCGGCCTGGAGCCCAAGTACAGCGACGGCAACAAGACCGTGACGGTGCCGCTGCGCGAGGGCGTCAAGTGGTCCGACGGGAAGCCGGTCACCGCCCGCGACCTGGAGTTCTGGTTCCACCTGGTCAAGGCCAACAAGGCGGACTGGGGCAGTTATTCGGTCGGGACGATGCCGGACAACGTCAAGCGGTTCGAGACGCTCGACGACCACACGGTGCGGCTCCACCTGACCCGCGCGTACAACCCGGACTGGTTCACGGCCAACCAGCTCACCCTGCTGAGGGCGCTGCCCCAGCACGCCTGGGACGCGAGGACCGACGGCGGGAAGGTCGGCGACTGGGACCGTACGCCCGCGGGCGCCAAGGCCGTCTTCACCCGGCTGACCCAGCACGCCAAGAGCCTCGGCTCGTACGCCTCCGACCCGCTCTGGAAGACGGTCAACGGGCCCTGGAAGCTTGCCGGCTGGCGTGACAGCGGCCAGGTCACCATCGTGCCGAACGAGAAGTTCACCGGCCCGAAGGCGGAGCGCCCGCACCTGGACAAGGTGGTCTTCAAGCCGTTCACGACGGCCGACTCCGAGTACAACGTGCTGCGGTCCGGCGGTGTCGACTACGGCTACATCCCGCCGTCGGTGATGGCACAGAAGGAGAAGTTCGAGGGCAAGGGGTACCGGGTCGATCCGTGGGAGGGCTGGGCGGCGACGTACATCGTCTACAACTTCAACTCCTCCCACGGCGGTTCGACGATGGACCAGCTCTACATCCGCCAGGCCATGCAGCACCTCGTCGACCAGAAGGCGATGAGCGACGTCATCTGGCAGGGCAGCGCGACACCGACGCTCGGCCCGGTGCCGGTGACGCCCAAGAGCCAGTACCTCTCACCGGAGATGGCGGAGAACCCGTATCCGTTCTCCGTCGCCAAGGCCAAGTCGCTGCTGACGCGGCACGGTTGGCGGATCGAGGACGGCACCGCGCGCTGCGTGCGCCCCGGCACCGGACCGGACCGGTGCGGCAAAGGCATCGGGCGGAACACCCCGCTGAAACTGACCCTGCTCTCCCAGTCCGGTTCGACCGAGACGACGAACATGATGCAGGAGCTCAAGTCGTCGCTCTCCAAGGCCGGCATCGACCTGACCGTGCGCCAGCAGCCGCTGAACTCGGTGCTCGGCAACTCCGTGCCGTGCAAGGCCAAGGACCCCGGCTGCGACTGGGACATGTCGTTCTTCGGGACCGCCGGCAGCTGGTACTACCCACTCAACCCCAGCGGCGAGCAGCTCTTCTCCACGGGCGCCTCCGCCAACTTCGGCAACTACAGCGACAAGAAGGCGGACCGCATCATCCGGGGCGTGCAGTACTCCCCCGACATGAAGGCCGTGCACGAGTACGGCGAGTACCTCGCGGAGCAGCTGCCCGTGATGTGGATGCCCAACCCGGCGTACCAGGTGTCGGTGATCCGCAACGACCTGCGCGGCGTCTCGCAGAACCCGACCGTCACGTTCGCGCCCCAGCACTGGTACTACGTCAAGAAGAAGGGAGCCGAGAAGTGACCGGCTTCACCGGCTTTCTGGTCAAGCGCCTCCTCCAGGCGATCGTCGTCCTCTTCCTGGTGTCGGTCATCGTCTTCGTGCTGCTGCATCTGCTGCCGGGCGGCCCGGCGCGCGCGATCCTCGGCCCGAAGGGCACGCCCCAGCAGATCGAGCACTTCAACCACCAGCAGGGATACGACCGTTCGCTGCCGATGCAGTACGCGATGTATGTGAAGCGGCTGCTCACCGGGGACCTCGGCGAGTCCTTCAAGCTCAACTCGCCCGTCTTCGACCTGCTGAAGCAGCGGCTGCCGAAGACGCTGCTCCTGACGGTCCTCTCCACCGCGCTCGCGGTCGTCATCGCGGTGCCGCTGGGCCTGCTGCAGGCCGTCCGGCGCGGCAAGGCGTCCGACTACGCGCTCACGGGCCTCGCCTTCCTGATGTACGCCACGCCGGTGTTCTTCCTCGGCCTCATCATGATCATCCTGTTCGCGCAGGTCCTTCCGGTCTTCCCGGCGGAGGCGCCGCAGGGCGAGACGATCGGCCAACTCCTCGGAGACTTCACCGGGTTGGTCCTTCCGGTGGTCACGATGGCGTTCGGCATCATCGCGATGTTCAGCCGCTACATGCGCTCGGCGGTGCTGGACAACCTCAGCGAGGAATTCGTCCGCACCGCGATGGCCAAGGGCCAGTCGAGCCGCCGGATCATGGTCCGGCACGTCCTGCGCAACGCGCTGATCCCGCTCGCCACGCTCCTCGGTCTCTACCTCCCGACCCTCTTCAGCGGCGCCCTCGTCGTCGAGTCGATGTTCAACTACCCGGGCATGGGGCTGCTGTTCTGGAACGCGGCGCAGGGATCCGACTTCCCCGTCCTGCTCGGCGTGACGCTCGTCGTCGGTGTCGCCACCGTCGTCGGCTCGCTGCTCACCGATGTCCTGTACGCCGTCCTCGACCCCCGGATACGGAGCGTGGCATGAGTACCACGGTCACCCCTGTCACCGCGCCGGGCCATGAGGACGCCGCGCAGGCCACGCCCTCGCTGGCCCGCCGCACCCTCCGGGTCTTCACCGGCAACAAACTCGCCCTGACGGGCGTGGTGGTGCTGCTCCTGCTGCTCGCGTTCAGCTATCTCGGGCCGCTGGTGTACGACACCGAGCAGATCCACACCGACCTCGCGCAGGCGAACCTGTCACCGGGCAGCTCCGACCACCTCCTCGGCACCACCGACCTCGGCTACGACATGGTCGGCCGGCTGATGGTCGCCGGGCAGACCTCCCTGGAGATCGGTCTGGCGGCCGGCCTCCTCGCCACCCTCTTCGGCACCGTCTACGGCGCGATATCCGGCTACTTCGGCGGCTGGGTGGACGCCGCGATGATGCGGATCACGGACGCCGCGCTCGCCATCCCCGCGATGTTCCTGCTCGTCGTGGTGGCCGCGATCATCACCCCCAGCAAGGGCGTCCTCGTCGTGATCATCGCGGCGGTGGCGTGGCTGTCCCCCGCCCGGCTGGTGCGCGGCGAGGCGCTCTCGCTGCGCGACCGCGAGTACGTGCAGGCCATGCGGATGATGGGCGGTGGCGGCACCCGCGCCGTTTTCCAGCACATCGTGCCGAACGCGATCGGCACGGTCATCGTCAACTGCACCTTCCAGATCGCCGACGCGATCCTCTACGTCAGCTATCTCGCGTTCCTCGGCCTGAGCATCCCGCCGCCCTCGGCCGACTGGGGATCGATGCTGTCGGCCGGCATCACCTACACGCAGAACGGCTACTGGTGGCTGATCTTCCCGCCGGGCATCGCGATCGTGCTGGTCGTCGCCGCGTTCAACTTCATCGGCGACGGGCTGCGGGACGCGTTCGACGTACGGCTGCGGAAGTAACAGGAGAGACGAGAAGATGACCGAGCCCCTGCTCTCCATCGAGGACCTGCGCGTCGACATCGCCTCGCGCGAGCGCACCGTCCACGCCCTCGACGGCGTCTGCCTGTCCCTCGCCCCCGGCGAGGCCCTGGGCGTCGTCGGCGAGTCCGGCTGCGGCAAGACGATGACCGCGCTCAGCGTTCTCGGACTGCTGCCGCCGGGCGGCGAGATCACCGCCGGGCGCGTCCTGTTCGACGGCCAGGACCTCGCCACCGCGGCCGCCCCCGTCCTCCAGGACGTCCGCGGCAACACCATCGGCATGGTCTTCCAGGACCCGCTGACCTCCCTCAATCCCACGATGACCATCGGCGCGCAGGTGGCGGAGCCGCTGCTCCTGCACCGCCCCGGCATCGGCAGGAAGGAGGCCTGGGCGCGCGCCCAGGAGATGCTGCGCCTGGTCGGCATGCCCCAGCCCGCCGAGCGCATGAAGGCCTACCCGCACCAGCTGTCCGGCGGCATGCGCCAGCGCGTGGCGATCGCCATGGCGCTGGTCTGCGAGCCGAAGCTGCTGATCGCGGACGAGCCGACGACCGCCCTCGACGTGACGACACAGCACCAGATCCTGGAGCTGATCGACGACCTGCGCACCCGCCTCGGCATGGCGATGATCCTGGTCACCCACGACCTGGGCGTCATCGCCAACCGGGTGGACCGGGTCGCGGTGATGTACGCGGGCAAGGTCGCCGAAGAGTCCGACGTACGCGGTCTGTTCGCGCGCCCGCGCCACCGCTACACCGAGGCGCTGTTCGCCGCGCTGCCCGAACGCGCCGCCGACCGGGGCACCGAACTGCACACCATTCCGGGCCTGCCGCCGAACCTGGCGGTACCCCCGGCCGGCTGCCGTTTCGCGCCGCGCTGCACCTTCGCCACCGACGCCTGCCGCGCCGAGGAGCCGCAGCTCGTGGCCGACCCGGTGCAGGGCGCGGAGCACCGGTTCGCGTGCTTCCACCCGGTGCCGGACGTCGTCGCGTCCGAGGACGACGTGGTGCTGCCCCCGCCCGTGCCGGCCACCGGCGCCCCCGGTGACGTACTCCTCGAACTCGACACGCTGGTCAAGGAGTTCCCGCTCAAGGGCGGCGCTTTCTCGCGCAGCCGGGGCACCGTCAGCGCGGTCGGCGGGGTGTCGCTCACCGTCCGCAGGGGCGAGACGTTCGGCATGGTCGGCGAGTCCGGCTGCGGCAAGACGACGCTCGGGCGGATCGTCGCGGGCCTGGAGGAGCCGACCGGCGGCGCGGTGCGGTTCGACGGCGCCGACCCGGCGCGGATGTCGCGGGCGCAGCGGCGCGCGCACCGACGCCGCGTCCAGCTGATGTTCCAGGACTCCACCGCCGCGATGGACCCGCGCATGCGGGTCGGCGAGATCCTGCGCGAGCCGCTCGTCATCCAGGGCGTCGGCGACCGCGCGGAGCGCGAGAAGCTCGTCGCCGAACTCCTCGACGCCGTCGGGCTTCCGCGCGGCGCGGTGCACCGCTACCCGCACGAGTTCTCCGGCGGCCAACGCCAACGCCTCGGCCTGGCGCGGGCGTTGACGCTCTCACCGGACCTGGTCGTGGCGGACGAACCGGTGTCCGCGCTCGACGTGTCCGTACAGGCGCAGATCCTCAACCTGATGCGCGATCTGCAGCGCGAGCGCGGCCTGACGTATCTGTTCATCTCGCACGACCTGGCCGTCGTGCGCCATCTGGCGGACACCGTCGGCGTGATGTACCTGGGCAAGCTCGTCGAATCGGGTCCGGCCGAGCGCGTGTACGCGCATCCGCTGCACCCCTACACACGCGGACTCCTGGACACGGTCAACCTGCCCGACCCCGAGGCGGCCACCGGTGCCGCACGCACCCCCCTGGAGGGCGAGACCCCGTCCGCGGCGAAGCCCCCGTCGGGCTGCCGCTTCCGCACCCGCTGCCCGCTCGCGCAGGACGTGTGCGCCACGACCGAACCGGAGGCCCGCACACCGAACGGCGAGGGACACCAGGTGGCCTGCCACTTCCCCCCGGAGCGCGTGCCGGAGGCGGACCTCGCCCGGGGCTGAGCCGGCCCACGGATGACCTTGCAGCCGGCCCACGGATGACCTTGCGTGCGGACGGCCTCCCGTCCGGGGCCTCGCCTCGATCCGGCCGCGGTGCTAGCCTGGGTACCACCTAACAGTGTTAGGCAGCGTGCCTCGCCGGTCCGCGGGGCACGGTCAGGGCGCCGTCCCCAGGGGGTTACGTGACTGCCGAGGCATCCGCTCCGATCGGCCTCCCCGGAGGCCCGTACGACCCGCCGCACGCCAGGGTGCTCTCCCTCGCCGCGGCGAAGTGGGTGTCCCAGCCCCTCTCCGTGCTCACCTCGCTGGGCGTCGCGGACGTCCTCGCCGAAGGTCCGCTCCCCGTCGCGGAGATCGCCTCGGCCGTCGGCGCGCACGCCCCCGCGCTGCACCGCTGCCTGCGCGCCACGGCCTCGGTGGGCGTCTTCGAGGAGCTCGCCGACGGGCGGTTCGGGCTGACGCCGATGGCCGACTGTCTGCGCAAGGACACCCCGACTCCCATCCGCAACTGGGTGCTCATGCTCACCGAGGGCCCGATGTGGGACTCCTTCGGCCGGCTCCTGGACACCGTGCGCACCGGGTGCCCCGCCTTCGAGGCCGCCCACGGCATGCCGCTCTTCGAGCACCTCGACAAGAACGTCGCCTTCCGGTCGGTGTACGAGAGCGCGATGGGCGAGCTCACCTCGGAGCTCGCCGCCGAACTCGCGCCCGCCCTCGACTTCGGCGCGTACGGCACGCTCGTCGATCTCGGCGGCGGGGACGGCGAGTTGCTCGGCACGCTGCTCGCCCACGCCCCCGGGAGCACCGGCGTCCTGGTCGAACGGCCGCACGTCATCGACCTGGCCCGCGAGCGGCTCGACCGGCTCGGCCTCGCGGACCGGGTGCGCCTGGTGGCGGGCGACGCGACCGGGGACGTCCCGGCGGGCGGCGACGCGTACCTCATCAAGAACATGCTGCACTGCTTCGACGACGCCACCGCCCTCACCGTGCTCCGCAAGGTCCGTGAGGCGGGCGGCGACGGCGCCCGGCTCTTCGTCATCGAGGCCGTCGTGCCGCCGGGCAACGGCTTCCACTGGGCCAAGCTCATCGACATCGAGATGCTCGCCGACAACGACGGACGCGAGCGCGGCGAGGACGAGTGGCGCGACCTGCTGCGCCGCGCGGGCTTCACGCTGGAGCGCGTCCTGCCCGCGACACCGCCCCAGTCGGTGCTGATCGCCCGGCCCGCGGAGTCGACCTGATCCATTCCCCGTACCGCATCCATCCCGACCTCAAGGAGGCAACTCCCATGCGAGCACCGTGGAAGGGCGACCCCGTGGAACGGGCCCGCAACCGCGCCCGGCAGCGTGTCCTGCAGAAGAAGCAGGACGAGGAGCAGGCCCGCAACCGCGAGCGCCAGCAGCGCGAGCAAGCCGAACGGGACGCCCGGCAGAACGGCAACAGTTAGAAGCCGGAGCCGCGGCTAGGAGCCGCGGCTAGGAGTCGCGTCCCGCGAGCCGGTCCCGCAGGCCGTCGAGCAGCCGGTCCAGGCCGTAGTTGAAGCGCGCCTCGATGTCGGGGCGCGCCAGCCGGGCGCCGACCGCGACCACGTTCGGATACTCCTGCGCCGACAGGCCGGCGAGCCGCTCCCGCGCCGCCTCGAGGAACTCCATGGGATCGGCGCCGCGCGCCACGTCCGCGGAGAGCGGCGACGTCTCGTGCAGCACGAAGCCCTGCACGTACTGCGTCAGGGAGTAGAGCGAGTCCGCGGTGTCCTGGTCGTCGAAGCCGGCGCCGCGCACCACGCCGAGGATGACCTCCGCGTGCCGCAGGAAGTGCGGCCCCAGCTGCAGCCGGCCCGCGAGGACCCGGCCCGAGTCCCGCTTGGACAGCAGGTACTTGCGGTACTCCTGCATCATCTCGCGCAGCCCGGTCTGCCAGTCGCCGTCGTCGGCGGGCACATGGACGTCGAGGCGCAGATCGGCGAGGAGGGAGTCGGCGAGCAGGTCGAGCAGCTCGTCCTTGTTGCGGACGTACCAGTACAACGAGGGCGCCTGGATGGACAGTTCGTCCGCGAGGCGGCGCATCGACAGGGCGTCGAGGCCGTCCCGCTGGAGCGTGCGCTGCGCCGCCGCGGTGACGGCCTCCAGCGTGATGGACGGTCTCGGCTGGCGCCGGGCCGTGTTGGCGGCTCGCTGGCCTGGCATGCGCCGACCCCCTCTGGTTCCCGGTCTCCCGGTCCGCTGATGTTCTCTAACCATGTTAGAGGAACGGGGTGGCCGGACGTACGTCCCGCCACCCCGCCCGGCACCTTCACCCGGTCCTCACCTCAGGTGCGGCAGCACCTCGTCCCGGAAGAGCCGGAAGCTGCGTTCCATCGTCGCGCCGTCCTGGCCGCCGAAGTCCACCTGCCACAGGAACGTGTCGACGGACAGGAAGTCCCGCAGTTCGGTGGCGCGGGCGAGGACGGTGGCGGGTGAGCCGACGACGGCGGTGCCGAGGCTGCGGAAGTCCGCGATGTCGAGGTTGCGCAGGGTCAGGGCCATCTGGGAGTACGTCGGATAGTCCTTGGACGAGGTGTGCATCCAGGCCTCGGCGGCCTCGGCCCACACCGTCAGGTACTCGCGCAGCAGCGGGTCGGCGGTGGCGTACGCCTCGTCGTCGGTCTCGGCGACGTACAGCGGGATGGAGACGGCGACGCGGGGGCGCGGCGCCTCGGGGCCGGAGCCGTGCACGTCCTCGAAGGTGTCGAGGTAGACCTCCACCAGATCCCGTACGCCCGCGAGGTCCTGCTGCCGCGGCGGGGGCGTCACCAGGAGCCCGAAGCCCTGTTCGGCGAGCCAGGCGAAGCTCTGCCGGGAGCGGACCGCCGCGCCCCACACGGGCGGGTGCGGGCGCTGGACGGGGCGCGGCAGCGAGGTCGCGTCCCGGAAGGAGAAGAACGGGCTGTCCTCGCTGACCTTCTCCTCGGTCCACAGCCGCAGGACGGCCGCGATGGTGTCGTTGAACCGGTCGCGGCTCTCGTCCATGGACACCCCGAACGCCGCGAACTCGTACGGCATCCAGGCCCGCGCGAACCCGACCTCCAGGCGGCCGCCGCTGATGGCGTCGACCATCGCGGTGTGCGCGGCGAGCTGGATGGGGTGGTGGAAGGCGGGCAGGACGCAGCCGGTCATCAGGCCGATCCGCTCGGTCTGGGCGGCGACGGCGGCGAGGAAGGTCAGCGGGCTGGGACAGTAGCCGCCGTAGTCCTTGAGGTAGTGCTCGGTCATCTTCACGTAGTCGAGGCCGGCCTCGTCCGCGAGCCGGGAGATCCGCAGCACGTCCTGGTAGTACTCCTGGGCGCCGCGCGTCGCCGGCCTGCAGTCGGGGAGCAGCGAGATGCCGTGTTTCATGGTCGTTTCCTCTCGGTCGGGATGAGCAGCGCGAGAAAGGCGGCGTCGGCGGCGAGCAGCGGCACGAGCGTCCCGGTGCGCCAGTACAGGACGGCGTGGACGGCCGGTACGAGGAGGGCGGGCACCCAGCTCTCCGGGGTGAGGCGGCGACCCTTGGGGGCGCCGCGCACGCGGAGGGCGGCGTGCGCGAGGACCGCCACGGCGACGGCGGCCACCGCGCCCGATCCGCGCAGCGCTTCGATGAGTGCCGGCCGGAAGGCGGTCTCCTCCCCCGCCACGGCAAGGGCGAGCGCGGCGACGGCCCAGCGGGCGCCGGGTCCGCTCACGCGTGCGCGTGCCTCGTCGGCGGCGTGCCCGCGCGCGAGGCCGAGCCAGTGGGTCTGCCCCGCGGCGGAGGCGGGGCGTGGGGCGCGGCTCTCCCGGGCGGCCGTCCTGGCCGGGTCCGTCTTCGGCCGGGAGCGGGGGCCGCGCAGGGTGTCGCCGAGGCGCCGGGCGGCACGCCCCGCGGCGGTGTGGCGCAATCCTGCGCCGATGTCCGCGGCGAGTCCCGCGAGGAAGGCGGCGGCGGCGAACTCGCCACAGCCCAGGGCGAGTCCGAGGACCACCAGCGCCGCGTCGACGCCGCTGAGCCCGCCGAGCCCCAGGTCCCCCGGGAGCACGCCGAGCGCGAGAGCCACGGCGATGACCAGGGCCCCGGCGACCGCTCCGGCCACCGAACGGGCCCGGCCCGGCGCGAGCCGGGCGCCCGCTCCGGCGCCCCCTCCCGAGAGCCGTCCCGCGAGCCACGGGGCGAGCACCCCGTAGGCCGACGCGACCACACCCACCAGCACACCACCCGTGACCGCCCAGGGCAGTTGGGCCGCGGCGCTCATGAGCGGGCCGGCCGGGGGCGGGCGGGTCCGGAGGGGCGCACCGTGTTCTGGTAGCGCCATATGCGGGCGTTGAACAGGGCGTGGGTGACGACCGCGCCCAGGACGTTGCCGGTCAGGAGGGTGAGGGCGAGCGCGGTCAGCGACAGCGGGAGCTTCGCGGCCACCTGGGCCCAGCCGAAGAAGATGTGCGAGAGAGCGAACGCCGCCGTGGCGAGGACGAGCAGCAACGCCCGTACGGCCAGGGCGCCTTGGGTCAGCGCCACGCCGGTGAGCGCGCCCCGGAAGACACACTCCTCCAGGGCGCCGACGGCCACCAGCCACGCCAGCGGCAGCGCCACGTCGCTGTCGCGGCGGTTCGCCGTCCAGCGCCGCTCGGTCGCCGTCGGCGGCGCGGCCCCGGCGAGCCGGGCGGCGGGGCCGACCGCGCGGGTGCCGCGGGTGCGGGGTGCGGGCGGCGCGGCGGGCGGCGCCGGCCGTGCGACGGCGCGGCGCCCGAGACGCCGGGTGACCGCCGTGTCGGCGGCGGCCACCAGGGGCGCGGCCGCCGCGCCGAGGGCCAGGCCGGCCGGCAGCCCCCAGGCGGGGCCGTGGCCGAGCGCGCCGGGGCCGAGCACGAGCAGGCCGAGCCCGGTCACGGCGGCGAGCACGGCCGCGTACACCTGGAGCGTGTGCACCCCGCGACGGTCGAAGAAGCGGACGTGCAGGTGGGAGGCGAGCGCCAGGGCGCTGAGCGCGCACAGGACGAGTGCGGTCAGTGCCGTGTCGCGCAGCTCAGGGATATGGATGAGGGACGTCATCGGTGAAGCCCCCGTAGTCGGCGAAGCGCGGATGGGCGGCGGGTACGGCGCTGGGCAGGGGGAGGCTCACGGTGTCCGGGGACCACACGCGCATCGCATGGAACCCGAGGGCCCGCAGGTCGCAGGTGGTCAGGTCGCCGAAGTAGAGCTGTTTCCCGGAGAGCCGGAAGGCGTCGACGAGGGTGCGCACCGCCTCCTTGACGGGGCGGTCGTCGTCCGGTGGCAGGTCGGAGGCGGGCCGCTCGGTGTGGGCGGCGAAGCGGCGTTCGACGGTCCGGGCGCCGTTGGACGTCGCGTACAGGCCGACGTTGCCTTCGAGGTCGTAGATGTCGGCGTCCGCGGGCGTGCCCTCGACGGCCTGCTCGACGGCCACCCATGCCGCGAGCCACTGCACGCCCGCCGCCTCCAGCAGGGCCCGGTACATGGCGCGGGCGAGCGAGGCGCCGCTGCCGAGGCCGATCGCCACCTCCGGGACCAGACCCGGGGGCTGGCGCAGCAGACAGGCGATGGTGAAGCCGGGCAGGTCGGGGCTGGGCAGCGCGTGGAACTCGGGGCGCGGAGCACCCGCCGGGAAGTACGTGTCGACGATGCCGTCGACGTGCCGGGTGCGTTCGTCGGGGCGGATCAGGACGGAGTCGGTGTGCCCGTACCAGTGCCCCATCGCCGCGTCGACCTGCACGACCTCCTCAAGTGCCGCGCGCAGGGCGGCTTGTGGGGTGGTGTGGGTGGCGGTGCCGGTGGTGACGGCGGGCAGCGTCCAGGGCTCCTCGCGCTCGCGCACGTAGCCGAGGAGGAAGCGCTGTGCGGGCACCCAGCAGGGTTCGCCGTCGACGAGCGAGCCGACCCGCACCCAGCCCGACGCGGCGTCCGGGTCGAAGGGCGAGAAGGGGAAGCCGTCGCGCGCGTACTGCTCCTCGGTGAAGAGCTCGAAGGCGGAGCGCGGCAGCAACGGTTCGCCTTCGGCGGCGAGTTGGGAGTACGGGGCGTGCCGCGCCGTGAACCTGCCGTCCAGGGCGGCCGCGTAACCGGAGTAGCGCTCCAAGGTCTCTGCCAGCGAGCGGATGTGGCTCTCGAACGGGAAGATGCCGTAGCCGCCGATGTGGTAGCTGCCCGCCTTGGGCGGCGGCTGGTCCTGGCGGACGTGCACGCCCGTCATGTCGGCGGTGCCCACCAGGAGCCGCGGCCCGCCCGGGTAGCGGGTGAGGAACCCCATGGACGTGGTGAGCCCGCACAGCGGCCCGTGCATGCGGCGGCGCAGCCGGTGGACGCGGGTGTTCTCGTCCTGGTGGACCGTGAGCCGCATCAGTCCTCCAGCCAGGTGCGCGGGTCGAAGTGGAGCGTCTCGTCGTCCCGTTCGGGCACCGGGCCGCAGCCGGGGCAGCCGGGCAGCGGCAGCACGCTCTGGTAGGAGATCTCCATGCTCGGCAGGTAGCAGCCGAGGACCTGCTCGATGGTGAACGTCGAGCCGCAGCTGAGGTAGTTGGTCGCCTCCAGGGCGAGGTGCGAGCAGAGCAGCGCCTGCACCGGGCCGTAGACGGGCGGGGCGCCGGCGTGTACCGCGGAGCGCACGAGGGCCTCCTTGTAGCG
Organism: Streptomyces sp. NPDC041713; assembly: GCF_055591085.1. Lineage (NCBI taxonomy): Bacteria > Bacillati > Actinomycetota > Actinomycetes > Kitasatosporales > Streptomycetaceae > Streptomyces > Streptomyces sp. NPDC041713. The sequence goes on along the minus strand of NZ_JBVIZY010000010.1, from coordinate 1,894 downwards.
CTGATAGCCCGCGCTCTCCCGGAGGTTCATCGTCACGCGCGTCTCGAAGCACTCGAAGCACGCGGACCGTCCGGCCACCATGGTGGGCCCGACGAAGAGGAACGGCCCGTCGACGGCGGCGTACGTCCAGCTGATCCCGGCGGCACGGGTGAGCCGGTTGAGGACCTGGGCGCGGACCGGGTCGACGGTCCTCTCGGCGAGCAGCAGATACCGGCCGCGCCACGGGGCGAGGATCTCGACGGCCTCGTCGAAGGCCAGGCCGTCGTGGAGCACGGCGGGGGCGAGGGCGTCGAGGCGGGCGCGCACCGGGTGGTCGGGGCCGGGTATCAGGACGTCGCCGGCCACGTCGTGGGGCAGTAACGCGGCGGTGCGCTCGGCGAGTTCGGTGTCGCCGAGCAGGACGACACCCTCGGCGACCGGTGTCTGGCCGCGGCCGCCGAGGGTGGCCATGGTGTCGAGGTAGGCGTCGAGGGCGCTGCTCGGGCCCTCCTCGATGGCGTCGAGACCGTAGAGGTGGTCGACGAGCGCCTCGACCTCTACGCGGGAGACGCCTTCGCGCTTGGCGAGGTCGCGCCGGGAGAGCGTCCCGTCGAGTCCGCTGACGAGGTTGAAGAGTTTGCCGGAGCGGGAGTCGTCGGTGAGGGTGTACGACTTGGCGTTCCACACGCCGGTGCGCAGCTCGACCACGTCGGGGCTGTGGCCGACGACCGAGAACGAACGGCGCACGCGGGGCTGCCGGTTGTCTGACATGCAAAGGGCCTCTCTTCACGGGAGCCCGGGAGCCGGGGGCCCGGGGTCGGTTGTGCGGGTGGTCAGCCCGCGCCGAGCAGCACGGTGTGCAGCAGCGTCCGGTGCACTCCGTCGAGGTGCAGCGCCGCGTGCGCCTCGTCGTCGTAGAAGCCGGAGAAGTCCACGCTGTTCAGGCCGAGTCCGGTGGCGGCCAGGTGCGCGTTCTGGGCGATGCCGCCGGCCTCGTGGAACATCGAACGCATGCCGCGGGGGCCGTACTTGCGCATGGAGCGCCAGGGGTTGCCGACGAGCAGGAGGACGGCTGCCGCCCGCTCGAAGTCGATCGAGCCGTCCTGCGGGTCGAAGGAGGCGAGCAGCGGGGCGAGGGCGTCCGGCCCCGCCACGGTGGCGAGGGCGTCCTCGACGGGCAGGTGGCGGTGCAGGCCCCGTTCGAGGCCGTCGACGTTCAGGGCGGCGAGCCAGAGTTCGACGGGGTAGAGGCCGCCCGCGCTGGGAACGGTACGGAAGCCCATGGTCAGGGGCGAGCCGTCGGCGAGCTCGATGTCGGCCTCGGCCGTGACGCACCCCGCGAAGCGGAGGACGGTGGCGAGGTCGTCGAAGGGTACGGGGGCGCCGGAGAAGTCACGGCCGCTGCGCCGGCTGAAGACGGCGTGGTCGAGCGGTGCCGTGGTGTCCGTGCCCTCGGGCAGCGGAGTGCGTGGGGCGCCCTGCCGCGGCAGGCGGCCCTGGCGGGACTGGACGACCGCCATGACATCGGAGAAGTAATAGCCGATGGAGAGCAGGGACGAACGGTCCCAGCGTCGCATTCTGGTGGCAATCAAGAACTCTTCCGCGAGCCGTTCGGCGGCGTCCGACGAAAGATTCTCGAAGCGCATGGAATTTGTTTGCAGGCCGACACCCTGCACATGCGGGCTCATCGTCCGATAGGCGCTCGCGGCCACCGAAGCCTGAACAAGACGCGAATCCGCAGGGGTATCCGCATCGCTCATGTAATTCGCTCCTTGCATTCATTCGCCGTCGTGTGCGACGTTCCGTCGTCACCGAAGTGGGGAGCGGGACCGGGGGGGGGGGGGGGGGGGGGGGGGGGGGGGAAAGAAAGGGCCGGGGGAGTTCTGGGGAGCGATCAGCCACCAAAAAAAAAAAA
>NZ_JBVIZY010000009.1:0-349343 GCF_055591085.1 Streptomyces sp. NPDC041713 | reverse complement strand
CCCCCCCCCCCCCCCCCCCCCCCCCCCCCCCCCCCCCCCCCCCCCCCCCCCCCCCCCCCCCCCCCCCCCCCCCCCCCCTCCCCCCCCCCCCCCCCTCCCCCCTCCCCTTCCCCCCCTCCCCCCCCCCCCCCCCCCCCCGCTCCGGAGCTCGCGTGGTCGGGAGGGTCAGACCTCGACGACCACCGGCAGGATCATCGGGCGTCGGCGGTAGTTGTCCGAGACCCACTTGCCCAGCGTGCGGCGGATGAGTTGCTGCAGCTGGTGGGGCTCGACGACCCCGTCCTGCGCCGACTTCTCCAGGACTTCCTGAATCTTCGGCATGACGGTGGTGAAGACCGCGTCGTCGATCCCGGAGCCACGGGCCTGGATGTGGGGACCACCGGTGATCTTGCCGGTGCTGGAGTCCACCACGACGAAGACGGAGATGATGCCCTCGTCCCCGAGGATCTTGCGGTCCTTCAGGGCGGGCTCGCCGACATCGCCCACGGAGAGGCCGTCGACGTACACGTAACCCGCCTGGACCTTGCCGACGATCTTCGCCTTGCCCTCGACGAGGTCGACGACCACGCCGTCCTCGGCGATCACGATGCGGTCGTGCGGGACGCCGGTGAGGGCGCCGAGCTCGGCGTTGGCGCGCAGGTGGCGCCACTCGCCGTGGACCGGCATCAGGTTCTTGGGCTTGCAGATGTTGTAGAAGTACAGCAGCTCGCCGGCCGAGGCGTGGCCGGAGACGTGCACCTTCGCGTTGCCCTTGTGGACGACGTTCGCTCCCCAGCGGGTCAGGCCGTTGATCACGCGGTAGACCGCGTTCTCGTTGCCGGGGATGAGGGACGACGCCAGGATCACCGTGTCGCCCTGGACGATGCGGATCTGATGGTCGCGGTTGGCCATGCGGGAGAGCGCGGCCATGGGCTCGCCCTGCGAACCCGTGCAGACCAGGACGACCTGGCTGTCCGGCAGGTCGTCGAGCGTCTTGACGTCGACGACGAGGCCCGGCGGTACGCGGAGGTAGCCGAGGTCGCGGGCGATGCCCATGTTGCGGACCATCGAGCGGCCGACGAAGGCGACTCTTCTGCCGTACTCGTGCGCGGCGTCCAGGATCTGCTGGATGCGGTGCACATGGCTGGCGAAGCTCGCCACGATGATCCGCTTCTGGGCGCCGGCGAAGACGCCCCGGATCACGTTGGAGATGTCGCGCTCCGGCGGGACGAAGCCCGGGACCTCGGCGTTCGTCGAGTCGGAGAGGAGGAGGTCGATGCCCTCCTCGCTCAGCCGTGCGAACGCGTGCAGGTCCGTGAGGCGGCCGTCCATCGGCAGCTGGTCCATCTTGAAGTCGCCGGTGGCGACGACCATGCCCGCGGGGGTGCGGATGGCGACGGCCAGGGCGTCCGGGATGGAGTGGTTGACCGCGACGAACTCGCAGTCGAACGGGCCGAGCGCCTCACGGTCGCCCTCGACGACCTCCAGCGTGTACGGCCGGATGCGGTGCTCCTGCAGCTTCGCCTCGATCAGTGCGAGGGTCAGCTTGGAGCCGATCAGCGGGATGTCCGGCTTCTCGCGCAGGAGGTAGGGGACGCCGCCGATGTGGTCCTCGTGGCCGTGCGTGAGCACGATGCCCTCGATGTCGTCGAGGCGGTCCCTGATGGACGTGAAGTCCGGCAGGATCAGGTCGATCCCGGGCTGCTCCTCCTCGGGGAAGAGCACTCCGCAGTCGACGATCAGCAGACGACCGTTGTACTCGAAGACGGTCATGTTGCGGCCGATCTCGCCGAGGCCGCCGAGCGGGGTGACCCGGAGGCCGCCCTTCGGGAGCTTGGGCGGAGCGCCGAGTTCAGGATGCGGATGACTCAAAAGACTCTCCTCACCACGCGCGCCACGTACCTCCTGGGCACGTGGCGCGTATGACGTTCGTGCAGTAGCAGTTGTCGTGTGGGGTGCGGGCGGTCGACAGCTGGTGTCGCGCCCACGGTTTCGCTTATTCAGTTGTGAAGTCTGTGGTTACAGCTGTACCCCGCCGGCGGCGAGATCGATCTTGAGCTGGTGCGTCTCCTCGGGCGACAGCTCCACCATCGGCAGACGCAGCGGACCCGCGGGGCGCCCCTGGAGGGCCAGCGCCGCCTTGGTCGTGATCACGCCCTGGGTGCGGAACATGCCGGTGAAGACGGGGAGCAACTTCTGGTGGATCTCCGTGGCCTTCTGCACGTCACCCGTGAGGTGTGCCTCCAGCATGGCGCGCAGTTCCGGGGTGACCACGTGGCCGACGACGGAGACGAAGCCGCACGCGCCGACGGACAGCAGCGGCAGGTTCAGCATGTCGTCGCCGGAGTACCAGGCCAGGTCCGAGCGGGCGATGGCCCAGCTGGCGCGGCCGAGGTCGCCCTTGGCGTCCTTGTTGGCGACGATCCGGGGGTGCTCGGCGAGGCGGACGATCGTCTCGGTGTTGATCGGTACGCCGCTGCGGCCCGGGATGTCGTAGAGCATGACCGGCAGCCCGGTGCTGTCGGCGATCGCGGTGAAGTGCCGGAACAGGCCCTCTTGCGGGGGCTTGTTGTAGTACGGCGTGACGGTCAGGAGGCCGTGGGCGCCGGCCTGCTCGGCGGCGCGGGCGAGCTCGAGGCTGTGGCGGGTGTCGTTGGTGCCGACGCCCGCGACGACGTGGGCACGGTCCCCGACGGCGTCCACTACGGCTCGTACGAGATCGTTTTTCTCCGCGTCACTGACGGTCGGGGACTCACCGGTGGTGCCGTTGATGACCAGGCCGTCATTGCCTGCGTCCACCAGGTGGGCGGCGAGCTGCTGTGCGCCGTCGAGGTCAAGTGCGCCGTCCGCCGCAAAGGGCGTGACCATGGCGGTGAGGACCCTCCCGAAGGGGGTCTGCGGAGTGGAGGTCGGAGCCATGGGTAACACGCTACTCGCTGCTCAGCGCGGGGTCGCCCCTCGGGGGATGTGTGCGGACCTGACAAGTGTGGAGCCCGGCACTGCCTGCTCGGGGGTTCAAGCAGTGCCGGGTCCGTTTGATCAGGCTAGATGAACTTCACGAAGTGCCGCAATACGGACACTTCACTCGGCTCATCCGCACATCAGTGCCTTACGGCGCCACGCGTCCGTTCTTGTTGAAGGCCGCGTGGGTGAGCGGCATCAGTTCGGCCCAGTGCTGCTCCATCTTCTCGCCGACCATCTCGATCTCCCGCTGCGGGAACGAGGGGACCTTGGCGAGCTCGTGCTGCGTGCGCAGGCCGAGGAAGTGCATCAGCGAACGGGCGTTGCACGTCGCGTACATCGAGGAGTAGAGGCCGACGGGGAGCACCGCGCGGGCCACCTCGCGGGCCACGCCGGCCGCGAGCATCTCCTGGTACGCCTCGTACGCCTGGCGGTAGGAGTCCTCCATGACGCGGCCGGTGAGCTCCTGCTGGGCCTGGCTGCCCTCGACGAAGACGTACTTCCCGGGGCGGCCCTCCTGGACCAGCTTGCGGGACTCGTCCGGCACGTAGAAGACGGGCTGGAGCTCCCTGTAGCGGCCGGATTCCTCGTTGTACGACCAGCCGACGCGGTGGCGCATGAACTCGCGGAACACGAAGATCGGGGCGCTGATGAAGAACGTCATCGAGTTGTGCTCGAAGGGGCTGCCGTGGCGGTCCCGCATCAGGTAGTTGATCAGGCCCTTGGACCGCTCGGGGTCCTTCTGGAGCTCGTCGAGCGACTGCTCGCCCGCCGTGGAGACTCGGGCGGCCCACAGGACGTCGGAGTCGGTGGCGGCGTGCTTCACCAGCTCGACGGTGACCTCGCTGCGGAAGCTGGGCTTGAGGTCTTCGGTGGGGGTCTCGCTCACAGGCGGGGTCCTTCCATGTGCATCTCTGGGGCGGCGCCCACTCTATGGCCCGGCACCGACAATCGGCCGTTCGGTGACCCGCCACGACATCGTTCGACTAATTTGCCGAAACAGGGCACCTTTTGGGCGTTTCGAGCGTCTGTCTAGACAAGAGAGTCCACAGAGCTCCACGGAGCTCCGTTCGAGACCCGTGAGGAGAAGCGCGCACCATGTTCCGCCGGCGAGAGCCCGTCCCGTTCGCCTTCATCGCCGAAGCCGAGAAGTTCCGCAGTAACGTCACTCCCCCGCCCCGAGAACGCGCGTCGGCCAGTGAGATCATGGGGCGCACGCTCATCGGCCTCACCGTGGTGGCCGGCCTCGTCGGATCCCTGCTCTTCGGGATGCCCGCCATGTCGGCCGATCAGTCACCCGTGCACCACCAGCAGTCCGAGGCCTCGGACGGCCGCTGACCGGGGCGTGGGCCGTCGCCGGCCGGCCGTGACTCGTCCGGCCCCCCAAGGGTGGTAGCAGGAGACACAGCTCGATAGCCTCACCGGGCACAGCCCCCGTGTGGATTGAGTGAGGATCAGCCCGTGCCCCTGCCCTTCCTGACCGCGGACCGCGCATTCGACGACGCGGCGGACGACGCCGCGCTGCCTTTCGACGACCGCGATCACTGGCGCCGGCCCTACCGCCCGGGTCCCTGGCGGGTCGGCGCCTCCGCGCTGCTGCTGCTGCTCGCCTCGTTCGTCCTCTTCGCCTCGGTGATCATCGTGTTCACCGGGTCCCTGGCGGGGGCCGCAGGATGCGCGGGGCTCGCCGTGCTCGTCATCGTCGGCGCCCTGCGCCTGCTGCGCATGGGCACCTGGGTGAGCGCCCACGGGCTGCGCAGGGTCGGCTTCCTGACGACGCAGACGGTGGCCTGGGCCCAGGTGTCGGCCGTGCGGACCGCGCAGCAGCCGGTGCGCTGGCTGGGGCTGCCCCGGACGGTGCAGGGGCAGGCGCTCGTTCTCGTACGACGTGGTCAGGAGCCGCAAGCCGCCGGGGCGCAGCTGCTCCTCACGGACCGGAACGCGGACTTCCTGGCGCGGCACGAGGCGTTCAACCGCGCCGCCGACTCCATCGAGGTGTGGGCCGACGAGTACCGGCCCACGGCCTGAGCCGACCCTCGCCTATACGTTCACCGGCCTGCCCGCGTGCAGGGCGATGGCCCGCTGCATGGCCTTCCGCGCGCGCGGGGTGTCCCGTGCGTCGTGGTAGGCCACGGCCAGCCGGAACCAGCAGCGCCAGTCGTCCGGCGCGTCCTCCGTCTCCGCCTTGCGGCGGGCGAAGACCTCGTCGGCCGAGTCGCGGTCGATGCGGCCGCCGGGCGTCCGCTTCAACTCGTCGACGGGCAGGCCGCCTTCGGCCTCCAGTTCGGCGGCGAGACGGTTGGCACGCTGGACGAACTGGGTGTTCTTCCAGAGGAACCAGACGCCGATGACCGGCAGGATCAGCACCGCGACACCGAAGGTGACGGTGAGGACGGTGCCGTGCTGGATGAGGAGCACGCCCCGGCTGCCGACCAGGACGAAGTAGACGACCAGGACGGCGGCGGTGACGGCGTAGGTGATCTTTGCGCGCATGTCTCTCAGCTCTGGGGTCGGCCGAGGCTCTCGGTTCAGCCGAGGTCCAGGAAGTGTTCCAGGCCGAACGTGAGCCCCGGGGTGCTCACCACGCGGCGCACGCCGAGCAGGATGCCCGGCATGAAGCTGCTGTGGTGCAGCGAGTCGTGGCGCACGGTCAGGGTCTCGCCCTCGCCGCCGAGCAGGACCTCCTGGTGGGCCAGGAGGCCGCGCAGGCGCACGGAGTGCACCGGCACCCCGTCGACGTCCGCGCCGCGTGCGCCGTCCAGCGCCGTCGCCGTCGCGTCGGGCTGCGGGGCGCTGCCCGCCTCCCGCCGCGCCTCGGCGATGAGCTGGGCGGTGCGCGTGGCGGTGCCGCTGGGGGCGTCGGCCTTGTTCGGGTGGTGCAGCTCGACGACCTCGACGGACTCGAAGTACGGGGCCGCGATCTGCGCGAACTTCATCGTGAGGACGGCGCCGATGGAGAAGTTCGGGGCGATCAGGACGCCCGTCTCCGGGGACGCGTCCAGGGACGTGCGCAGCCGCGCGAGGCGCTCGTCGGTCCAGCCCGTCGTACCGACCACGGCGTGGATGCCGTTCCGTACGCAGAAGTCGAGGTTCTCCTCGACCGCGTCCGGGTGGGTCAGCTCGACGGCGACCTGGGCGCCGGACTCGGTCAGCGTCCCGAGCTCGTCGCCCCGGCCGAGTGCGGCGACCAGTTCCATGTCGTCGGCGGCCTCGACGGCCTTGACGGCCTCGGAGCCGATCCGGCCCTTGGCGCCGATGACCGCCACGCGCAGCTTGCTCATGTCCTTCATTCCTTCGCGGGAGTTGGGCCCTGTTGTGTCGGTTCCTCGGCCGGCCTAGGCGACCGCTTCGTGGAGGCGGGCCGCCTGCTTGTCCTTGAGCGGGCCGATGGCCGAGAGGGACGGGCGGTGGCCGAGCACGTCACGGGCCACTTCGCGCACCTCGTCGGGGGTGACCGCGGAGATCCGCGCCAGCATGTCGTCGACCGACATGTGCTCGCCCCAGCAGAGCTCGCTCTTGCCGATGCGGTTCATCAGGGCGCCGGTGTCCTCCAGGCCGAGGACCGTGGACCCCGCCAGCTGGCCGATGGCGCGGCCGATCTCGTCGTCGCTCAGTCCGTGCTCCGCGACGTGGTCGAGCTCGTCGCGGCAGATCTTCAGGACGTCGTGCACCTGGCTCGGGCGGCAGCCCGCGTACACGCCGAAGAGGCCGGTGTCGGCGAAGCCCGACGTGTACGAGTACACGCTGTAGGCCAGGCCGCGCTTCTCCCGCACCTCCTGGAAGAGTCGGGACGACATGCCGCCGCCGAGCGCCGTGTTGAGCACGCCGAGGGCCCAGCGGCGCTCGTCGGTGCGGGCGAGGCCCGGCATGCCGAGGATGACGTGGGCCTGCTCGGTCTTGCGGTTGACGACCTCGACGCGGCCGGCGGTGCGCAGGGCGCGGGAGCCCTGGCGCGGGACCATCGGGGTGGCGTCGGTGCGCCTAAGGGCGCCGGCCTTCTCGAAGGCGGCGCGGACCTGGCGTACGACCTTGTTGTGGTCCACGTTGCCCGCCGCGGCGACCACGAGGTGGGTCGGGTCGTAGTGCTTCTTGTAGAAGCGGCGGATGCGGTCGGCGTCCAGGGCGTTGATCGTGTCGACCGTGCCGAGCACCGGGCGGCCGAGCGGGGTGTCGCCCAGCATGGTGTGCGCGAACAGGTCGTGCACGCAGTCGCCGGGGTCGTCCTCGGTCATCGCGATCTCTTCGAGGATGACGCCGCGCTCGGCGTCGACGTCCTCCTGGAGGATGAGGGAGCCCGTCAGCATGTCGCAGACGACATCGATGGCGAGGGGGAGGTCGGTGTCGAGCACGCGCGCGTAGTAGCACGTGTACTCCTTCGCCGTGAAGGCGTTCATCTCGCCGCCGACCGCGTCGAGCGCGGCCGAGATGTCGAGGGCGCTGCGCTTCTTGGTGCCCTTGAAGAGGAGGTGCTCCAGGTAGTGCGTGGCGCCGTTCAGGGACGGGGTCTCGTCGCGGGAGCCGACGTTGGCCCAGATGCCGAAGGTCGCCGAGCGCACGGAGGGCAGCGTCTCCGTGACGACGCGCAGGCCGCCGGGGAGGGTCGTCCTGCGGACGGTGCCGATGCCGTTCTCGCCCTTGATGAGGGTTTGGGTACGGGCGACGGCCCGCGCCTCCGAGGAGGTGCGGGCCGTCGTCGTGGTGCTACGCGACGTCACTTGTCGGTGTCGTCCTTCGTGTCGTCGTCCTCTTCACCCTCGATGACGGGGATGAGGGACAGCTTGCCGCGGGAGTCGATCTCGGCGATCTCGACCTGGACCTTCTGGCCCACGCCGACGACGTCCTCGACGTTCTCCACGCGCTTGCCGCCGGCGAGCTTGCGGATCTGCGAGATGTGCAGCAGACCGTCCTTGCCCGGCATGAGCGAGACGAACGCACCGAAGGTCGTCGTCTTCACGACGGTGCCCAGGTAGCGCTCGCCGACCTCCGGCATGGTCGGGTTGGCGATGCCGTTGATCGTGGCGCGGGCGGCCTCGGCCTGCGAGCCCTGGGCGGCACCGATGTAGATGGTGCCGTCGTCCTCGATCGTGATGTCGGCGCCGGTGTCCTCCTGGATCTGGTTGATCATCTTGCCCTTGGGGCCGATGACCTCACCGATCTTGTCCACCGGGATCTTGACGGTGATGATGCGCGGCGCGTTCGGGGACATCTCGTCCGGAACGTCGATCGCCTCGTTCATCACGTCGAGGATGTGCAGACGCGCGTCGCGGGCCTGCTTCAGCGCGGCGGCCAGGACCGAGGCGGGGATGCCGTCGAGCTTGGTGTCGAGCTGGAGCGCGGTCACGAACTGCTTCGTACCGGCGACCTTGAAGTCCATGTCACCGAACGCGTCCTCCGCACCGAGGATGTCGGTGAGGGCGACGTAGTGCGTGTCGCCGTCGATCTCCTCGGAGATCAGACCCATGGCGATACCGGCGACGGCGGCCTTCAGCGGCACACCGGCGTTCAGCAGCGACATCGTCGAGGCACAGACCGAGCCCATGGACGTCGAGCCGTTGGAACCGAGGGCCTCGGAGACCTGGCGGATCGCGTAGGGGAACTCCTCGCGCGAGGGGAGCACCGGCACGATGGCACGCTCGGCGAGCGCACCGTGGCCGATCTCGCGGCGCTTGGGCGAACCCACGCGGCCGGTCTCGCCGACCGAGTACGGCGGGAAGTTGTAGTTGTGCATGTAGCGCTTGCGCGTCACCGGGGAGAGGGTGTCGAGCTGCTGCTCCATGCGGAGCATGTTCAGCGTGGTGACGCCCAGGATCTGGGTCTCGCCACGCTCGAACAGCGCCGAGCCGTGCACGCGCGGGATGGCCTCGACCTCGGCGGCGAGCGTACGGATGTCCGTGACGCCGCGGCCGTCGATGCGGACCTTGTCCTTGATGACGCGCTCGCGGACCAGCTTCTTGGTCAGCGCGCGGTAGGCACCGGAGATCTCCTTCTCGCGGCCCTCGAACTTCGGGAGCAGCTTCTCGGAGGCGATCTCCTTGACGCGGTCCAGCTCGGCCTCGCGCTCCTGCTTGCCGGCGATGGTCAGCGCCTGGGCGAGCTCGGTCTTGACCGCGCCGGTCAGGGCCTCGAGGACGTCGTCCTCGTAGTCCAGGAAGACCGGGAACTCGCCGGTCGGCTTGGCGGCCTTGGCGGCGAGGTCGGACTGGGCCTTGCAGAGCGCCTTGATGAAGGGCTTCGCGGCCTCGAGACCGGCGGCGACGACCTCTTCGGTCGGGGCCTCGGCGCCGTCCTTGACGAGCTGGATGGTCTTCTCGGTGGCCTCGGCCTCGACCATCATGATCGCGACGTCGCCGTCCTCCAGGACGCGACCGGCGACAACCATGTCGAAGACGGCGTCCTCGAGCTCGGTGTGCGTCGGGAAGGCGACCCACTGGCCCTTGATGAGCGCCACGCGCGTGCCGCCGATCGGGCCCGAGAAGGGCAGGCCGGCCAGCTGCGTGGAGCAGGAGGCGGCGTTGATCGCGACCACGTCGTACAGGTGGTCGGGGTTGAGCGCCATGATCGTCTCGACGATCTGGATCTCGTTGCGCAGGCCCTTCTTGAAGGAAGGACGCAGCGGGCGGTCGATCAGGCGGCAGGTCAGGACCGCGTCCTCGGAGGGGCGACCCTCACGACGGAAGAACGAACCGGGGATCTTGCCGGCGGCGTACTGCCGCTCCTCGACGTCCACCGTCAGCGGGAAGAAGTCGAGCTGGTCCTTGGGCCGCTTGGAAGCGGAGGTGGCCGACAGCACCATGGTGTCGTCGTCCAGGTACGCCACGGCGGATCCGGCGGCCTGCTTGGCCAGGCGGCCCGTCTCGAAGCGGATGGTGCGGGTGCCGAACGTGCCGTTGTCGATGACGGCCTCGGCGTAGTGGGTCTCGTTCTCCACTGTTCTCCTACGTGTCTACGTTTCGTCTTCGCGCCCCTGGGCCCGTGTGGCCCGGGGGCGGCGTCCCGTCGGTCCTCGGCGGACCTCGTCCCGCGCGGAGCGGCCCTTGCGGGGCCTGTCCGGCGTGGACCGGGACTGGGTGGAGAAGCGCGCCGTGTGTGCGGGCCGGTCTTCGATCGAAGCACCCGGGATGTCCCGGGGGCCACTACCGAGGACCGGCGGCGGCTGGTGCGCCTCTCCCTCGTCGGGGTGGTGCTCGCTGTCCCCGTGGGCGTCGTGGGCGTCGATATCCCTACCCGCGAGGACGTGCGTATGTCACCAGACTACAAAGCGTCGGTGACACCGCGCATGTACAGCAGCTTGTACGGCAGCTTGTACGGCAAAGGGCTCGTGCCACTTTGCATGTACAGCAAAGGGAGCGGTCCACTTCGAGTGCCTCGAGTGGGAACCGCTCCCTTCACGACGTCTTACTTCGCGCCCGCCGCACCGCGGCGGATGCCCAGACGGTCAACCAGGGCACGGAAGCGCTGGATGTCCTTCTTGGCCAGGTACTGCAGCAGACGGCGGCGCTGACCGACCAGGATCAGCAGACCACGACGGCTGTGGTGGTCGTGCTTGTGGGTCTTGAGGTGCTCGGTCAGGTCCGAGATACGGCGGGAGAGCAGCGCCACCTGGACCTCGGGGGAGCCGGTGTCGCCCTCCTTCTGGCCGAACTCGGTCATGATCTGCTTCTTCGTAGCGGCGTCGAGCGACACGCGTACTCCTCGTGATGTCTTCGAGTGCCTCCGAGTGCCCCTGGTCTACATCTCAGGGGAGCTTCCGTGACTCGGGAGGCGGGGTGGGGCCGCCGGGCGCTTCTGTCAGGCCCTCCGAGCGGAGGTCAGGGGGAGCGTAGACATGCGGCCGTTACACAGGTTACCAGTCTGGGATCGATGCCTTGCCGGGGGCCTCCGCCGCCCCGCGTGGGCCGGGCTCAGCCGCTGCTGCGGTAGCCGTCCATCAGGGAGACCCTGGGGCCCTCGTCCTGTTCCCCGGTCTGGCGCTGAGCTTCCTTCTTGCCGAAGACCACGGTTCCGCGCTCGTACACGATGTCGAAGTCGTCGGCGAACATGTCCATGCTCGGCCGGTCCGAGCTGTCCGGAAGGATGAGGAGCAGCCGTTCCTTACCTGTCGCGGGGTCCAGGCGGACCATCGAGGAGAGGGCGGCGCCCGCGCTCTCCCGGTAGGCGATCACCTTGTCGCCACTCATCCTGACGGGGTACATCGGACGATCAGGCTTGGCGTCGAACGTGCGTACAGCCTTGCCTGTCCTCAGGTCGAAGGCGACGATCTCGTTGGGCTTCTTCTTGGAGAGGCCCGCTTCGAACATGTCACGAGGTTGGGTCGCCACATAGAGCTGCCGGTGGCCGACCACCACGCCACTGCACCGCTCGACCTCGGCACTGAAGGTCTCATCACAGTTGTGGACGTACCGCCGGTCGGTCAGGGTGATCGTCGCGCGGTGCCTGCCCCTGTCGTCCAGCGAGTGCAGGTACTCGATGGTCCCTTCCTCGCCGGTGGAGACGGCGATGACGGGCGGCTTCGAGGAGGCCAGGTAGACGCTGTTGATCCCCTCGGCGACCCGGTACGTCCACTCGGTCTTGCCCGTACGCGGAGAGACCTTCTGGACGCGGAACCGCGGATCGGCCGAGTCGCCGCACGACTGGAGCGCCAGCAGACCGCGACCCCCGGCGAATCCGACGTCGGTGCAGGAACGGACCTTCGCATCGGACCAGAGCCGCTTGCCCGTCGTCATGTCGTACGCGGCCGAGCCCCGCCCCCAGGTGGCCACGACCGTGCCACGGGTCATCGTCACGTTGACGTCCGTCGAACCGCCGCTTTCGGCAGGCAGCGGCTTCTCCCAGAGCTTCTTGCCCGTGTCGATGTCGACCACGGCCAGGTGGTCGCACGGTGTCCGCGGCTGCGGACCCTTGTCCCCCTTGGCGTGCCCACTCTTCGCCGGTCGCTTCCCGGGTACGGCGACGGCCGTCCTGCCGTCGACGCTGACGTGCCGGGTGACGGCGCAGAGCGGGCCGGCGAAGCGGGTCTCCCACTTCTCCTCGGCCGTCCCTATCTCCAGGCCCCTGATGACGTCCGCGAAGCTCTTGGCGGCTATGGAGCCGGAGACCCATGTGCCCTTCGTCGAGGCGGTCCGTCCTTCCTTCAGCTCCTCGGTCCATCCGACGGCGAGCTCACCTTCAGGGGTCTTCGGGACCGTCTCCACGGTCTCCCTGATCGCGTCGGGCGGCTGCTGAGCGGCGGACGGTACCGAGTCCTCCCCGTCGGTCAGACTCCACAGGGCCCAGCCGCCCGCGAACAAGGTGGCGGTCAGGGCCAGGACGACGCCGAGGACCAGCACGGTACGGCGCCTCTTGCGTGCACCGACGGCGAGCGTGGACTGGGTGTACGCAGAGGGGGGCGGCGGGCCGAAGCTCACGCTGGCAGACCTTTCATGAGGGCGGGGCGTCGGCAGAGGCAGGCGTCGAGACGTCAGCTGGTCAGGGCCCGTGCCGACGCGTACACGTCGAACACCGCGAGGGTCAGCGGGACGAGGGTGAGCAGGACGAAGGACTCGGCGATCTCCAGGAAGCGGCCCCAGAAGGGCGTCACGCCGGTGCGGGACGTGATGAGACCAATCCCCGCGACCACCGCGATCGCCGCGGCGATGCCCGCGACGAGCCAGACGGTCCTCAGGTCGAGGGCAGCCGAGTCGCCGGACAGGGCATCACGCATGAGGTCCCACGGAGGATTGAGGCAAAGGCCGATGCCGAGCAAAAGCAAGGAAGCGAGGCCCGCGGCGAGGGCGGAGCCGACCTGCGCGGTGTAGCGGAAGAGATGTGCCCGCATCATCATCGCGATCCCGGTGGCAAGGGCGAGAAGTTGACCCCACACGTTGTCGGAGAAGCCAAGGACCGCTGAGGCCCCGATGACTACCACAGCACAGCCGCCCACAAGTCCTACGAGCAGCTCGTGACCGCGACGGGCCTGAACCGCGATCCGGTGGGCGTCGACAGGATCCTGCTGGGCGGACTGCGCGCCGTACTCCTCGCGCGTGGCGTGCGGTGATGCGAAGCCGATGGGCAGTCGGGCGAACCGCATGGAGAGCCCGGGCAAGAAAGCGAGGGCTCCCACGGCAAAGGGGGCGCACATGGCGGCGGTCTCGACCGGCGCCAGATCGCGGAGGCTCGCGATGAACGTGGCGAGCAACCCGACGGCCGAGGCGAAGACACAGGCGACGAACGGGCCGTCACCCCGCGGTGACACCAGCGTGAGCAGCGTCGAGGCGATGAGCACCATCGTGCAGGCGAGCAGGAACTGGAGGCGGCCGATGCCCTCATGGTTCGTCACCGGCAGCAGTCCGGAACCCGCGACGGCCACATTCGCGAGGGCGCCGAGCCCGAGTGCGAGTGCCGCGGGGCGGTCGTCGTAGATCCGGGCACGTGCGGCGGACAGGGTGAGCAGCAAGAGCCCGGCGACAGCTGCCAGGATCCCGGGAAGGCTGTGCATGTCGTGGCGTGGTGCGGCACTCCACGCCACGAAGGCGAGAAGGAAGGAGAGCGCCGAGGCGCCGGTGAGCCCTGCGCTGCGCGTCAGGTCGGCGTTCCACAGCGCTCGGTCACGGGTCACCGCGGAGGCGACCGCTTCGGAGACATCGTCGAACACAGCCGGCGGAAGCGACTCCGAGAAGGGACGCAACGTCAACAACTCACCGTCGAGAATGCGCTGCGCGGCGAATGAGCGGGCACTGTCGAGGACCGCTCCGTCTCGCCGAACGAGGTGATAGCCGACCGGCGCCCCCTCGGCGGGTCCCTGCTGTGAGAGACGCAGGATCTCCGGGTAGATGTCCGCGACAGGAATGTCGTCGGGCAACGCCACGTCGATCCGGCTGTCGGGCGCGACGATGGTGACACGGCAGAAGCCGAGTCCCGCGCCGGTCACCGGAGCGGCGTCCTGGCCGGACCGGCCGCTTCCCGCGACCGCCGCGGAGGCCGTCATGCTCACCTGTTACTCCCCCTCACATGCTGGTGCTGTGCCCGTGATGCGCAGCATCGTGCGTTACACATGATGCCTGCGGGACGTGGAACACCGACCCGACTGTGCCCCAACCAGCAATGCGCCGTCGTCCACATCCATTCAGCTGGCCGGATCTCGAGCCCGTCGGCACTCGCGAACGGTGAAATGGACTGATTCTTCGGCCTGTTGGCCTTTGGGGCTCACGGCCGGATTTACATGTGCTCACGTGCACATTCGGCACCCTATCCCTCACCCGCCCCGTCGAATGTCAGTAGGATCACGCCGCGGAGCGCGTTCGCCCGACACGGGGAGGCGGACGGAACGCCGAGGCTTCGCAAGAGAATTGGTGCGTAGTGAGCCACATCATCGTCAAGCGTCCGCCCCGGGCTCTGCCGTCCGCAGTGCCCACCGAGGAAGTGGTGCTACAGCCACCGCCCGAACTGCCGAGGGGGGAGCAGGAGGGCGCGATGATGCAACTGCTGCCCATGCTCGGCATGGGCGGCTCAGTGGTCTTCTTCTTCATGCCCAGCGCCCACCCGTTCATGAAGATCATGGGCATGGTCATGGTGGCCTCGACGGTGGCGATGACGGTCGCGATGCTGATCCGCTACCGGCGCGGCACACAGGGCCAGCTGTCGGACCTGCGCCGCGATTACCTGCGGTACCTGAAGCAGACTCGACGGTCCGCCCTGGACACGGCCAGGGCTCAGCGGGACGCGCAGTACTACCTCCACCCCTCGCCCGATCAGTTGTGGGCCCTGGTGGCCGAAGGCAGTCGCGTATGGGAACGCCGTACCGGGGACGAGGACTTCGGACAGGTCCGCGTCGGCCTGGGTCCTCAGGGGCTCGCCACTCCCCTCGTTCCCCCGCAGACCGCTCCCGTGGACGAACTGGAGCCGCTCACCGCCGGCGCGATGCAGCGTTTCCTTGCCTCCCACAGCACGCTCGAAGGACTGCCCATGGCGGTCTCGCTGCGCGCTTTTTACCACGTGACGGTCAGCGGCGATCCGGAATCGGTACGGAGCTCGGCGCGCGCCTTGACTGCTTCTCTGGCCTCTCTGCACTCGCCCCAGGATCTGGTGATCGCGGTCGCGGTCGGTTCGTCGTCCTCCGACGCGTGGGAATGGACCAAGTGGCTCCCGCACTGCCAGGAGACGGCCGTCGGGGACGGGGCCGGCAGCCGCCGTCTCGTCACGCGCGACCCCGCGGAACTGGAGACGATGCTGTCGTCACGGCTCCAGGGACGGCCACGCTTCCACCCCGACGGGGCTCCGGTGCCGGACCAGCCGCACATCGTCGTCGTACTCGACGGCCTGTCGCTGCCTCGTGGTTCGGCGCTGGCCTCCCCCGAGGGCATGCAGGGCGTGACGATCGTGGAAGTCGTGCCCGGTGAGCTGACCAGCGGACGCGGCGATCTTGCTCTTGTGGTGGGCCCCGCGACACTACAGATCGAGTCGCGCCACGGTCTCGTGTACGAAGGCACTCCTGATCTACTTTCCTACGAGGCCGCGGAAGCCCTCGCCCGCCAGCTTGCCCCCTTGCGCATGGCCTCGGGCGGAGATGACGACGAACCGCTGCTCGCGAACCTGGAGTTCACCGATCTGCTCGGTCTGGGCGACCCGGAATCGGTGGACACCGGCCGCACGTGGCGCCCACGCTCCCCGTCGGAGCGACTGCGCGTGCCCATCGGCGTCGGCGAGGACGGCCGCCCTGTCATGCTCGACCTCAAGGAGGCGGCGCAGGAGGGGATGGGCCCGCACGGGCTGTGCGTCGGCGCCACCGGTTCCGGTAAGTCCGAGCTGCTGCGCACTCTGGTCCTCGGGCTTGCCGTGACGCACTCCTCCGAGACCCTCAACTTCGTTCTCGCGGACTTCAAGGGTGGTGCGACCTTCGCGGGCATGGCCCAGATGCCGCATGTCGCAGCGGTGATCACGAACCTGGCGGACGACCTGACCCTCGTCGACCGCATGGGCGACTCCATCCGGGGTGAGCTCAACCGTCGTCAGGAACTCCTGCGCGACGCGGGCAACTACGCGAACATCCACGACTACGAGAAGGCGCGAGCGGCGGGTGCTCCACTCCAGACGATCCCGTCTCTGGTCCTGGTGATCGACGAGTTCAGCGAACTGCTGACCGCCAAGCCCGATTTCATCGACATGTTCGTGCAGATCGGCCGCATCGGGCGCTCACTCGGCGTCCATCTGCTGCTGGCATCACAGCGTTTGGAGGAAGGAAGGCTGCGAGGTCTGGAGACCTACCTGTCATACCGGGTCGGACTGCGCACCTTCTCTGCCGCCGAGTCACGCGCGGCGCTCGGCGTGCCGGACGCGTATCAGCTTCCCAATGTCCCGGGTTCCGGTTACCTCAAGTTCGGTACGGACGAGATGGTGCGGTTCAAGGCTGCATACGTCTCCGGGGTGCATCGGCCCGGAGACGGGCAGGCGGCCGCAGCGAGCGGACCGCGTCAGGTGGACCGCAGGCCCGTGCTGTTCACTGCTGCTGAAGTCCCGGTGCGATACGTCCCTGCGGTACCGGGGCCACGCGTCCCGGCCGCCGCGACCACGGACGACGCCCTCGCCGACACCGTCCTCGACGTCATCGTCCGTCGCCTCGAAGCACAAGGCCCGGCCGCACACCAGGTGTGGTTGCCGCCGTTGGAAAGCCCTCCGTCCCTGGACGCGCTGTTGCCGGGGCTCACCGCCGTACCAGGGCGCGGGCTGACCCAACCGGGATACGAAGGCGCTGGGCGCCTCGTCGTGCCGGTAGGGCTGGTCGACAAGCCGTACGAGCAGCGACGCGATCCCCTGTGGTGTGATTTCTCGGGGGCCGCGGGCCACATGCAGATCATCGGAGGCCCTCAGTCCGGCAAGTCGACGCTCCTGCGCTCGCTGATCGCATCCTTCTCCCTGACCCACACCCCCCACGAAGTGCAGTTCTTCGGACTGGATTTCGGCGGTGGCGGGATGGCGTCCGTCGCCGGGCTGCCGCATGTCGGTGGCGTCGCGTCACGTCTCGATCCCGAGCGTGTGCGACGCACCGTCGCCGAGGTCTACGGCGTTCTCACGCGGCGCGAGGAGTACTTCCGCACGGCGGGCATCCCCTCGATGGCCGACTTCCGTGCCCGCAGGTCTCGCGGAGACATCTCCGTCACCGATCAACCGTGGGGGGACGTCTTCCTCATCATTGACGGGTGGGGCAACTTCCGCGCCGATTATGAGGCGTTGGAACCGGTCGTCCTCGACATCGCGGCGCGGGGTCTCGGCTACGGCATCCATCTGATCCTGGCCGCATCCCGGTCGATGGAGGTCCGCGCGAACCTCAAGGACCACCTCATGAACCGGCTCGAGCTGCGGCTCGGCGACACGATGGACTCGGAACTCGACCGCAAGGTCGCCGCCAACGTCCCCGCCGGCGTGCCAGGTCGAGGTCAGTCCCCGCAGAAACAGCACTTCATGGCGGCGGTGCCGCGTATCGACGGTTTGTCGTCCGATACGGATCTTGCCGACGCCACAGCGGTGTTGGCTGTCGAAGTAAACCGCCATTGGTCGGCGCCCGGGGCACCGAAGGTCCGGCTGCTGCCCCGGGAACTTCCCGCGGCCCACCTCCCGCCGGGGAACGCCTTCCCCGACCGCGGAATATCCTTCGCCCTCGACGAGGACACCCTTGAGCCGGTGTTCGTCGACTTCGACCAGGACCCGTTCTTCCTCGTCTTCGGCGAGAGCGAATCCGGCAAGTCCAATCTTCTGCGCCTGCTGATCCACCGATTGACGGAGCGGTACAGCGGAGACGTCTGCAAGCTCTTCGTGGTCGACAACCGGCGTTCCCTGCTCGATGTCACACCGTCCTCCCATCTCGCCGAGTACGTCCCCATGTCCAACGCCATGGAGCACCATGTGGCCGCCCTGTCCGACCTGATCCAGCGGCGCACGCCGACGGCCGACGTCACCGCCCGGCAACTGCGTGAACGCAGCTGGTGGCAGGGGCCCACCGTGTACGTGATCGTCGACGACTACGACCTGGTCTCCACGTCGAGCGGCAACCCGCTGGGCCAGCTCGCCGAGCAGCTCCCGTTCGCCCGGGACGTCGGTGTGCGTTTCATTGTCGCGCGCTCCACCGCCGGTGCGGGTCGCGCCGCGTACGAGCCGTTCATGCAGCGTATGCAGGAGCTCGGTGCCCAAGGCGTCGTACTGGCCGGTGATCCCAATGAAGGAGACATCCTGGGTGGGGTACGCCCCCGGCCCATGCCGACCGGACGGGGAATCTTCGTGTCGCGGAAGCGTGGGAAGCCCTTGGTCCAGACGGGCCTGATGCCCGAGCAGCACTGAACCCGCGCCGGCGCGCTTGCTGTTCCGGCCCCTTCTCCTGGGCTGCCTCAGCAAGCTCTGAACAGCGGCAGCATCACCCAAGTAATGTGAGCCACACGCTCTTTCGTACGTTGTGAAGGGACCGCTCCGCCATGACCGAGGCACGGGACACCGAGGCGCAGGACAAGGCCCGCAAGGAACGCGAGAAGGAGGAGCTCTACGCCCTCGACATCTCCGGAGCCGAGTGGCACAGCGCTCCCGGCGCGGAGGAGCACGAGGAGCGAGTGGAGATCGCCTACCTCCCCGAGGGCGCGGTGGCCATGCGATCCTCCCTGGAGCCCGCGACGGTACTCCGGTACACCGAGGCGGAATGGCGCGCCTTCGTCCTGGGAGCACGGGACGGCGAGTTCGACCTGGAACCGTCTACGCGCAACGGCGGGATCGAGGCGGAGTAACCACGCACTACGTCCGCCGTTCTTTCCGACGCAGCACATACGAGAACGGGGTGGGCGCCTCCCGCACGCGCCCACCCCGGTGGTCGAGAACCACCCCGGCTCACTGGAAGTAGCTGGCACCCTTCAGGTCGCCGCCCTTGTAGTCGCCGCCGGCCTGCCCGACCTTGTGCCCGATCTCGACGAGCGCACGGTGGATGGCGGCAGCACGGTCGTCCCACTCCTTCTGCTTGCCGACATACCTCGTGTGGGCTTCACCCTCCCACCCTTCAGCCACCTTAGCGACCGCACGCTTGATGTCGGCCAGGTCGGCCTCCAACTGCTTTGCCTGAATGCCGAGTTCGGTCGCAATGTCGTCGAGGCCGCTGTATTTGACCGCAAGTTCATTCACGTTGACGTTTGGCATGACTGGCCCGTTTCTCGGTAGATGTAGGGGAATTGGATCGGTGAGGAGCTCGCCCCTCAGTAGCTGTTGATGGCCGACTTCGTGGCGCCGTACTCGACGTCGATGCCGCTCATCGTGGACCGAATCTGGTCCTCGAGGCCTTCTGTGAGCTTCTCGTTCCCACTGATGCCCTCGAGGAAGTCCACCAGAATGTTGCCGATGGCCTGCATGTTCTGGTTGATCTCTCGCTGCTTGCCGTCGAATGCGTGCGCACCGATTCCTCGCCAGTGGACCTCCATCGTGTCGAGGGTTCCCTGGAGACGCTTGAGCTGCTTCTGAACCGAGTCGTACTTGGCTACGATCTCCTTCTTCAGGAGTGCCACTTGCTCATTATTGAGTTTCCTGCCGTCAGCCACGACTGGGCTCCTTTCGTGAAACTTGCTTGGATATCAGAGGGTGCTCCGGGACTCACGCTCTACGGCGAGCGCGCAGTGCGGCGAAGGCGCCTCCGCCGATCGCGATAACTGCAACGACAGCGCCGAGAATCGCCCACGACTGGCTGTCGCCATCAGATGACTTCTGGCTTGTGCTCGAACCGTTCGCCTGCGTTTCCGGGCCCGGCTCACGTGGGCGGTCCTTTGCCGCCTCCTTCGCGGAAGAGGACGACGACGGGCCGGGAGATTCGTCCGCGTGGGTGGCCATATTGGTGAGCGGGTCGATGTTCGCCGGGCCAGGCTTCCCGTTGCCCTTGAGGAGGTGCTGCGCCGGCCTGATCAATCCGTAACCCAGATAGTCGCTCGGCTTGTCCTTCGGCCAGTCACGACCGGCGGTGTCGATGAGGACACGGAGCACCTGGTTCGCAGTCCAATCGGGGTGCTCGGACCAGATGAGGGCTGCGGAGGCGGACGTGATGGCGGTGGCCGCGCTGGTTCCGCCTCCGTTGTCGCAGTAGGAGCGGAAGGTTGCGTCGCACCAACGGGGGATGCCCAGTCCGGGCGCGGCCAGATCCACGTACTTGCCGAACTCCGAGTACTTCGCGACCTTGCCGTTCCGATCAGCCGCAGATACGCCCGTGACCCCGGGGTAGGCCGCGGGGTAGCCGATGTAGTTCTTCTTCTCGGCGTCGTTTCCCACGCCGGCGAACATCAACTTCCCCTTGGAAGCCGCATACTTCACCGCAGCTTTTTCAGCCGGGTACATGAAGTCGCTGCCGAAGGACATGCTGATGATGCGGGCGTCACTGTCCGCCGCGGCCCGGATCGCCTCGGCGCTGTCGCTCTCCTGCTTGTCATCGAAGGTGGTCCGAAAAGAGACGATTCCAGCTCCGGGAGCCAGCCCTTTGAGCCCCCCGCCGCGACCGGAGCCGGCGATGAGTTCCGCCATCGTCGTGCCGTGACCGTCATAGTCGTCCAGCGGCCCCCCTCGCTTGCGCGTGACGTCCTTGCCGGACTGCACGCGACCTCTGAGAGAAGGCGTCACCGAGACACCGGAGTCGATGACGGCGACCTTGATCCCTTCACCTGTGGACTTCCGCCACAACTTGTCGGCACTCATCGCATCCAGGTACCACTGCTTCGACTGGACGCCGTCGGCGACCGCTGCCGGCGCGAAACCTGCGCCCAGCAGACACATCGCTGCTGCCGCTGATGCCACGACGACGGCATGCCGTCCCCCTGATCTCGGCACCAGAGGTGCACCACGCCTGCCGCGTCGGCTGATCCTTGCCTTCATGCCCTGCATGTCCTCGCTCGCGTTTAGTCGATCACTGGCGGCACAGGCCGCGGTCGACTGGGCAGGTGTATCTCCGGTTCCTCGACGAGGTAATCCGGCCGTTCGGTCTCCTCATTCCCGTCTCGATCAGACCTTGCCCGGCTACGCCCCGGACCGCGTACCAGCCCCGTACCGCCGGCCGTGAAGCCGCCCTTACGGCCTCGGTCGGCCGAACGTCCCTTAGGAGATCCGACCACCCCGCTGGGGCGACCCGCAGCATTGTGCGGCGTCTGCCTCGTGCTGCCGTTGCCTTGCGGTGGCACCCCGACGACTCCCCGCTGTCCCATTCCGCCGGTGCTGCCGCGCGAGTTGGCCGGGTCCTCAGCGCCCACCACGGACCCCCTCGGCACCTTGGAACCCGTGGGCCCCGGGGCGGCGGGCCGACCCCCTACTACACCGGGGGATCGCTGTGCACCGGTCGCATTGGGGGCGCCGGTACGGGGCGTCGGCGCACCGACTGGGCGAGGAGTGCCGCCGCTGATGCTTCGTCCCGCCGACGGTTGCCCAGGCACACTGGGCCCGGCGCCGGTCCGCGCCTGAGGCATCGGCCCGCTTCGCCCAACCGGCGCCGTCGGCCCGCGCCCCGGTGTGCCGGTCCGAGGAACAGCGGGTTCCGTACCGCCCGGCCGTCCCCGCCCAGGCATCGACCCCTTCCCCCCTCCCTCAGGCCCGATGGCACGAGGGGCTGGGCCTCCGACCACGGGCTTGAATCGGGTGTTCCCTCCCCATGACGGAACAGGCCCCACGTCGTGAGGGGCCGGGGCAGGGTGAGGACCTGGGGTGACCGGCGGTGGAGTGGCCGTCTGCGGTGGCAACGTACCTGCGTTGTCGATCTCCGTGCCGACAGGTCGATCCGGGAGGAGATCGTGACGCTTGCCTTCATGCGGAGTCGGCACCGGTCCATTCGCGTCCCTCCGATCCACGGTCTCAGGGCGTTCGATGCCCTCGGGCCCTGTGTGCGAGCCGGGAGAATTCACCGCGACCGAATGCGTGCCACTCGATACATCACCAGGCGTCATAGGGCTGTTCGTGGGGCGAGGCACTCCTACTTCGGGCATGGCCGAAAACGTGGGCGGCTCCTGTCGCGCCATCTCGTTCCGTGAGACCTGGTAGAACGACGACAACCGATTCATCTGGTTGATCGCCTCTTGCCGATGCTTCTCGGCCTTGACCGCTGCCGCGTAGTCCTTGTTCCCCTCGACTCGCTTCGGGGACGGGATGTCCTTCACCGTCTTTGGATCGGCGCGATCGTCCCGAGGCGGCATGGAACTGCGCACCGAGGCCAGCCCCGCGCCGGCCGAGGCCATCTGAACGCTGGCCGCGTCCGCGAAGTCGGACAGCTTGTGCGTGTCCTTCACGAGGTTTTTGCCCCACTTGCGGAAGGCGTTCCCCGCCTCACCTTCCCAGTCGACCCGGTCGATGTGCTCACCGAGCTCCGTCGCGGCCGAAGCGATGGCATCACGCGCCCGCTGC
The DNA here is from genome assembly GCF_055591085.1 of Streptomyces sp. NPDC041713. Lineage (NCBI taxonomy): Bacteria > Bacillati > Actinomycetota > Actinomycetes > Kitasatosporales > Streptomycetaceae > Streptomyces > Streptomyces sp. NPDC041713. The sequence continues at coordinate 327,038 of NZ_JBVIZY010000009.1, read as the reverse complement.
AACGCCTCGCCCGCGCCCTCCAACTCGGCGGGCTCGGCCTGATCCACCAGATCGATCATGTCGTTGAGGCGATGTCCTTCGAAGCCCATTACGACCACCCGGTGTTGGACTTGTCGCTTCCGTGGCCTCCATGAACGTCGGGACCACCACTCCGCTCGTTCCCCGTCGGGGGCTGGTCCCGGTCAATCCTGGCTTGTATCGCCCAGAAGCGCTGCCGCAACCCTTCCTCAAGATTGTCGAAGCCGACGTCTGCGCCGTGCACGGCGATCCCCATGGCGTCGATCTGCTCGCCGAGCATCTTGGAGAGCGAGGTCAGCCGCTCGTGGACCTGGTCGTACTGCTTGTACAAGCCATCCGCCTCAGGAAACGCGCTGCCCGTGCCACTGAAGGAAGTGCGGGACACCTTGTGGGCCCCCACCTTCGACGATCCGCCCGCGGATCCCTCGAACTCAGTGAGAAGCGTGTTGATCCGCCGCCGGAACGTCTTCAACGCCTCCAGGCCACGTCTGACGTCGGCGCCTGATGGCGGCGCAGTCCCCCCGCGTCCGTCCGTAGGAAGCACTCGGCCTTCCCTCCCCGTTGCCTGCCTGCTCGGCTTTATCGCCGTGCATTTGCGTGCCTGTCGGTTGCCCTTCCCCCAGGAGCAACTCTAGTCACACTGTGTTCTCGAACCAACTGAACGTGTAACTACACCAGTTGATAAATAGTCAAATGTTGGAACGGTTGACTCGCCATCCCGCACATACCGCGCGATTCGACCCCTTCCGGCCCGATATCGCTGGCACACGCCGACGGGAGTCACAACACGAACCGACCGCATTTCCGTCCGTCAGTGTGCTCACACACTGCCACTGCCGCCCCTGCGGCGCGCCGCAGATGCTACTCAACCTGTCTAGGTACACCTACTCAGTACCCAGGCCTCAACCACCGCTATTCTCACGGGAGTTTTGGCCCGCCAGCTCAATTGCAACCAGCGCGCCGACGCCCGGACGACGCACCCCAGGGAAGGGAAGGCCCGCATGGCGTGGGAGGAGTGGGAACAGGTCAAGGCTGACATATCCGCACAGCGTTCCGTGCAGATGCAACTCAACGGAGCACCGTCCGACAGCGCCGCATGCAACTGAGCCTCTGAACCGGTCGGCTCCCCACGCAGCAACAGCGGCTAGCCGCGGACTCCGTGCGCCGCCCGGAACTTCCACTGCACACAGGCGGAGTGCGGCCTCGTCAGCGTGGCGTTGAACGGGTTCTCGTACGACCTAGGATCGGCCAAAGACACCCACCGAGTGGGCGAAGGAAAGGTCGGGGTCCAACCGGTTCAGCGTCGGTCCCTGTTCGGCCGTCCCTTCCGCCTCGCATCCCGCACAGCCACTCCGATCCCGCCCAGCCCCGCCACGACGACCACCGCGCCCACGGCGATGTAGGTGGCGATACGTGCCGTCCGCTCCTGCGTCGTCTCGCCGAGGTGGAGTTTTGCCGGTATCGGCGCCTCCCCCCGGGTAACGCCTCCCCGCGCGGTCGGCGCCTCAAGCGGGTGATCATCTTCCGTCAAGGCGCGGACCGGGTCCACGACGCCCCATCCGACCAAGCGGTCGTGGCCGGGCACCGAGCGTTCCGCGGTCTGCTTGATCTGGGCGACGATCTGTCGGGCCGTCCAGTTCCTGTGCTTTGCCCTGATGAGGGCCGCGACTCCTGCCACGTACGGAGCGGAGAAGCTGGTGCCGTTGTCCGGGCAATGGCCCCCCGCTGGAACCGTCGAGATCATGTCGACGCCAGGTGCCGCCACTCCCACGAACTTGCCGGACTGTGAGAAGGGAGCGCGTTCGTTGTTGCGGTCCGAGGCTGCCACCGCCAACACCCCCTCGTAGGAAGCGGGGTAGGTTCTTTTGTCGTCCCCGCCCATGCCGTCGTTGCCCGCCGACGCGATGATCACACGTTCTCGGTCAAGGGCCCGATTCACCGCAGCGGCGAGTTCCGGGGCCGGCTTCACCGCGTCGGCCGTGTCCTGGGAGATGTTGATGACGTCGGCCCCGGCTCCGACCGCGTAGTCGATGGATTTCGCCAGGGTCTCGGCGGTGCCGTGGCCATCGGCATCGTTCTGCTGGATGGGGATGATCGTTGCACCCGGGGCGAGTCCTACGAAGCCAGTGCCTTTTGCGGGACGCGCCGCGATGATGCCGGCTACGCGTGTTCCATGGCCGACCGTGTCCGACGTGCCGTTTGATTTGCCGCGCTCGATCTTCTTGCCGTTGTCGTCCTTGGCCGGCAGGTAGTTGCGGCCTCGTGACACGTCCACCGCGGACGTGAGCTGCGGATTCTTGACGTCCACGCCGGTGTCGATCACCGCTACCCGAACGCCCTTACCGGTGGACTGACGCCACAGTTCATCCAGGAGTACGCGCTGCAACGCCCAGGGCCGACCCGCGTACTTCTTCGACGGGAATTCACACTGCCCCGAGGCCTGTGGCGCGGCAGTGACAGGAGGGGCTGCGAGCATGATTGTGATGACTGAGAAGGCCAGAACTGCGGCCGTCGCAGCGGCGCTTCTGGCCCGAGCGGCTCTTGTGGATGCGTGATGCACTCTCGCCCCCCTACGAACCTTGCGGTTGGCGAGCAGCCGCTGTCGACAGCCGCGGACCAGTCGGGAGGAGGGTGGACCAAGAGACCGGTATCGGAGCCACCTCCGCGTCCACGTACCCAAGACGGTTCTGCGCCTGCTGGGCTTCCTGCTGTTCCCTCTTGCGCTGTTTGGCCGACACTCCGATGCCCTCGTCGTCCGTCGCGCTGTCGCTGTTGGACTGCATCGCGTAACGCAGCCCGGTGTCCGTCACCAGGAAAAGACCACCCACCGTGGTCTCCGATCCGAGAAACTGCCGGTACAGCTGACCCGAGCCCGGCGTGACATACCCGCTCGACGAGCCGGTGGGCAAAGTGGCGGGGAAGTCGGCTCCGGCCCACGTACTCAGCGTCGTACGGCCGTTGTCCTTGTCCACGTGGCGCAGAACGTTGCACACCGTATTCCGTCCCCCGCTGGCCGAGGCAGACGCGTTGGCGGGGGACGACGCGGCCCGAGGCCAGTTGTACCGCCCGGCGAACTCGTCCTGGTCTGGACGGAAGGCTCCGGCGCTGATGGCGAGCGGCTCGCCTCCTTGCTCCAAACCGGCCAGGTCCCGGCTGCTCAGAAGGAGTTGAGCTGTGAAGTCGGAGATTGGTGCCACCCGTTTGGGCAGGACCACGTAGCGCTGCGTCCCGTCTCCGTCGTTCGCCTTGAGGACCATGCCGACCCTGTTCGCCGCGTTATCCGTGAGACCTTCCACTTCAGCATCGTCACCGGGGACCCCGTCCACCTTCGGGAAGGTGATCGGGTCACCCTTGTGCAGCGTCGCGAGCCACTCCTTCGAGACCCGTTGCGGTGCGCGACCGGAGCCCATCAGCGTGCGCGGGAGCAGTTCGTCCTTGCCTGAGACACGGTAGGCGGTACCTCGCGCATCGACCACAAAGCGGGTCTTGTCAGGGCCCACAACGTACAACAACTGCCCCCCGTGCAGTCGTTGCCTGCCCTCAACCCTCTTGTGGTCACGGGCCGCCAGAACGAAGGCGGCCTTCTGAATGGCCCTGCCACCCTGAACGGGCCGCTCACACACCACCCAACGCTTGACGGAACTCGCCTCCGACTCGGAAGGCAGACGATCTGGCGCGTAGGGGATGCCGATGGTCGCGCCATGCGGGATCTTGCCATCGTCGAGGACGGACTCGTCCACGTTGATGACCTCACCCTTGCCTGCGTCGAGGAGCAGTTTTGCGGACGCCATGTTGAGGACCGGGTGAAGCTGGCGCTTTCCCTTGGTCATGAGGACGACATAGCGAGTCGTCGAGTCACTGGCGATGATCACGTGTTCCTTGGGTTTGTCCCAACCGGGCTTGGCCGCCGGCTTGAACATCCCCCAGGCCCCGAAGACGGCCAGAATGATGACACCGACGATGACCCCGGGCACTACGCCGCGCAGTGGGCGAGGGGCGCCTTCTTCCGATCCCGAGGGTGACGGTTGGATGAAGGCGGCCAGCGTGCGGCGCTTCGCGAAGGTATAGGCGTTGAGTTCGTCCCGCCTTGATGCCATAAGTGTCTGCTTCTCCCCCTGCGGCACTGAGGGTGCGGCCCCCACCCTCTGCTGTCACACCAGGCACCTACTATGCCTGGTGTGTGATCGCGCGTGCGGGGTGGGTGAGGTTGAGGAGCTCTGGGAGCTTCAAGCGCCATTCACGCAGGGCGGTTCAGTCGAGTTTGCGGGGGTTGGTCTGGTGTCTTCCACGGTGCGACATCGTGCAGGCGGGCGGTCGGGCGACCGCACGAATCAACAGATAAATGGTGTCGGCCCCGGCACCGCGCCGTCCGGCCCCGGGTACACCCCACATCTGCGGTCACGTTCGCGGAGGTCGAGTTCGTTTCGTCTGCAACGACTCGTGTTCGTGGAAGTCGCCGCGGCCCTGTTGCTCACCGCATGGGTCGTGGACCCGCTGGCGGTCGCCCCGGCGGCGCTCGTCGCGATCATCCTCGTCCTGTTCACCGTTGTGCGCCGACACGGGCGGCCCTGGTCCGAATCGCTGGGCACCGCAAAGGCGTTGCGCGCAAGGCGACGCAGGGCCCGCACTGAGCCCGTCCCTGCCGGTACGGAGCCCGCGTTCGCCCCCGCCGTCGAATGTGATCCCTCGTTGCGCACCTACACGTACAGCGGCCGGGACCAGCGCCGGACGGGCATGGTCGGTGACGGCACATTCGTGACAGCGGTATTGCAGGTCGAATCGGATTCGACCGCCCTGCGAACCGCGCCGTACCGCCAGTCCCTGCCGGTCGGTCTGGTGCGCGACGCTCTCGTGGTGGACGACATCCGTCTCGAGTCCGCGCAGATCGTGCTGCACACCCAGCCCGCGCCCGCCCTGCATCTGCCGCAAGAGTCCGTGGCCGTCAGCAACTACGCGCCTCTGCAGGCCCAGACCGGAGCACCTGCGGTGCGGATCACCTGGATCGCGTTGAAGTTCGATCCCGAGACGTCGCCCGAGTCGGTCACGGCTCGTGGAGGCGGCCTCCTCGGCTCGCAGAAGTGCGTGATGCGCGCCGTGGACCATCTCGCCAGCCGTCTGACGGGTGCGGGATTCCGTGCCACGGTGCTCACGGAGGAGGAGCTGGCTTCCGCCATTGCCACATCGGCTTGCGCCAACCCGTTGGTGACGGCGGAATCCGGTCGGGCCGGACAACCGCAGCGTCGGACCGAGGAGGCTTCAGGCTGGTGGCGTTGTGACAACCGTCGGCATACGACCTATTGGGTGCGTCGCTGGCCTCGTTCGACGGCCTCGGGTGCGTCAACTCTTCCCCAGCTGGTCGCTGACGTCACCGCTGTCCCGACACTGGCCACGACCTTCAGCCTGACCTTGGCACACGATGAGCGGCAAGAGGTGGCCCTACGCGGACACGTCCGCGTGACGGGGCGGAGCGATGCCGAACTGGTGGACGCCCGCAGCGCCTTGGAGTACGCGGCACGCCAGGCCGGGGCGGGACTCGCCCGCCTCGACCGCGAGCAATTGCCCGGCATGCTCGCCACGCTGCCGCTCGGAGGGACGCGCTGATGAGCACCAGCCCCGCAGCGCCCGGACGATCCACCACTCCCGCTCCGGCCCCGGCCGCTGCCGCTGCCGCTGCCGCTGCCCCCAACGGCAGAGGGGCAGGTGGAGCACGCCGAGGGTTCGGCCTCCTCGGACCTCGACACGGCCGGCACACCCTGGCCACCGCCGAAGTGGATGCCCTCTCCCTGCCCATCGGGGACGACGGTGTTGTCATCGGTGTGGACGCCGAGGGACGGCCCGCCGTGCTCGGTGTCAACCGGCCCACGCCCTACGACATCGTGTTCATCGGTGGTTTGTGGACCGCTCAGGTCATCGCGTTGCGGGCCGCGGCGACCGGGGCGCGGGTTGCTGTGGAGACCGGGCGGGCCGAGGCTTGGGGGCAGTTGGTGCGGGCGCTGGGGGTGGGGCCTAGTGGGATGGCTGTGTATGACGTGGGGCGGGTGCCGCCGTTGGGGGCCTCGGCGGGGAGTCCGGTGCTTGTCGTGCGGGACTGCGGGATGCGGCCGCCTCGGGGGCGGGTCGTGTCCGGGCCCTGGCAGTCCGTGCTCACGGTGTTGCCCTATCTGAGTCCCGTCGCGCCTCGGCTCATTCGGCAGGCGCGGCTCGTGGGGGTGCAGCGGGTGTCGCCCGACGAGGCGACGCAGATCGGGCGGTCGCTCGGGCTTCCGAGCGGGGACGTCGGGTCGTTGCCGTCGCTCGCCGACGGGGTGACGTTGTGGTGCGCCGATCGTGACCGGCAGTACGTGATGACGCAGGCCACCGACGCCGAGACCGGATTGTTGGGTACCGCTCGGCGGATGGACTGAGACCCGGGCGCGGGCCTCGTAGCGGGTGGATTGTCCGTACTCCGTCCGCTGTTGGGACATTTGTCCGTCACGGTTTGATGTACGTGGATCGCTCCTGGGTGCGGCGTGACGCAATGGACAGCATCGGTGGGGTGGCCTGCCCTGCCGTGCCGGTGGTTTTGGTGATTAGGCTGGGACAGGGCGCGACGCCAGAACCCTTGAGCGGTTCGTGCGCGTCCCTCTACGGGGAGAGCCAGGCGGATCGGACGACAGGAACGGTCGCCCCCCACCACGGCACGAGGGTGCTCGACCACATCAGGAGGCATTGTGAACAGCGATCGGGACGAGATCCGCGGGGGCTGGGACTCACCCGTCGATGATCAGTCCGACGCGGAGTCCGCCGCCGAGACGACGGGCGAGTTCACCATCGACTACGCGCCGCCCGCCTGGTACACGCAGAACGCGTCGAATGCCTCTGGCAGTGCGGGGGAGACGCCTTCGGCGCCGCCCGTCTCGACTCCTGCCGCCGCTCCTTCTTCCGTTCCCGGTACGGGTACGGGAGCGGATACGGGCACGGGTATAGCTGCGGGTGCGGCTGTGTCTGCCTCGGATAGTTCTGGTTCGGATAGTTCTGGCTCGGATACGGCTTCCTCCGGTGCGGATTCCTCCAGTACGGGTTCCTCCGGTGCGTCTGGCTCGGGCCTGGGCTCTGGCTCGTCTTCGGGTGCCCTCGCGTCTGATGAGGGCGAGGACGAGGACCTGATCGGTGGTGTGGACTCCGGTGCGGGCGCGGCTGGTTCGGGAGCGGCGGCGTCCGCGTTTGCCTCCGCGCCTCCGCCGCCGGTCATGCCGTCCTTCTCGGCTCCGCCGGCTCCGCCTCGGCCGTTGACTCCGCCGGTGGCTCCTCCTTCGACTTCTTCGGCTTCTTCGGCTCCCGCGGGTCCTTCCGCCGAGGCTCCCGGCGTCGTGCCGAAGCTTCCTGTCGGGAGCGGGTTCCAGCCGGCCGTCCCGGAGGAGTCTTCGGAGGGCGAGAGTGTCGGTGACGCTCAGGCGCCGGCGGCCGGTGCGCCTCTTTCGCCGCCCGTCGTGCCGTCCGCCGTTCCTCCGGCCGCCGCGGGTGGCGGCGCCGCCGACTGGAGCGGTGCCCTTGCTGGGCCTGCGGCCTCGGTGCACGTGACCGGTGTCGTTCCCAAGGACGAGGTCGACGCGCTCATCGAGGGCCGGGATGGCCATGACGAGAGTGCGGCCTCGGTTGAGAGCGAGGCTGAGGTTGAGGGTGGCAGTGGTGACGGAGGCGATGACACTGGGGCTCGTGGCGCCGATCTCTCGTCCGGCCCCGCTGTCGCGTCCGCCCCGCCCGTCACTCCTGCCCCGCCCATCGCTCCTGCGCCGCCCGTCACTCCCGCCCCGCCCGTCGCGCCTCTCTCTTCCGATGCGTCTGCCCCTTCTGTCGGGGAGAGCTTCGGCGGTGGCGATCTGGAAAGTGGCGCCACCATGCGGTTCTCCGCTCGTGCGCTCAAGCGGGAGATGGAGGAGCTGGCCGACGCTGCTTCGGGTTCCGAGGTCGGCTCTGGTGTAGGTGGTGCCTCTCGGGATGGTGACGTTGCCTCTCGGGCGGGTGACGGTGACAGTGACGGTTCGTCCGGTGGTGGTGCTGACGTTTCCGTTGGCGATCAGGGGGCGGGGAACGACGGGGACTCCGCGCTCGCGTCCGATGAGTCCGCTCCTCAAGACTCCGTTCCGCAGGTCCCCGTACCCCAGGATTCCGCTCCCGCTGCCGCCGACGGTGACGACGTTCAGGACGCCGTGCCGGCTTCGTGGGCTGCGCCCGCGCCGCAGGGTGCGCTTCCGCCGTTGCCGCCCGCCTTCCAGCCTGCAGCGCCTACGTCGGCGCCGCAGTGGCCCGCGCCCACGCCGGTTCCGCCGCCCGCTCAGTCCTCGGACGGTCCTGCGGCCGCCTCCCCCGCGCCGGTTCAGCCACATGCTCCGCAGCCTGCGCTGGGGGCTTGGCCTGGGCCTTCCGCGCCGGTTGCGCCTATTGCTCCTGCCGCGGAGACCCCGCAGAGCGGGTACGGGTTCCCGCAGACTGGGGCCGCGCCCGCGCCTGCCGCCGGGCCCGGTGCGCCGTTCGCTCCCCATGCGCCCGCTCCTGCCGCCCATCCGGCTCCCCCGACCGCGCCCGTCGGCCCCAACCCGCCTGCCCAGGGCACCGGGTACGGGTTCCCGCAGCAGCAGCCCGCTCCTCAGGGGCAGCCGTCGGCTCCGATGCCGCAGCCCGGCCAGCCGGTGCACCCCGGTCAGCCGGTGCAACAGTCGCAGCAGCCAGGGCAGCCGGGGCAGCCGGCTCCCGGGCAGCAGGCGCACGCCGCCGCGCCCTACCCGTCGGCCCAGGCTCCCGCTCCCGTTCCGCACCCCCAGGCACCCCAGGCACCCCAGGCACAGGCTCCGATGCCTCAGCCCTCCGCGCCTCAGCCGCAGATGCCCCCTCAGACCCAGCCGCCCGCTCAGGCCCAACCGCCCGCCCAGGCCGGTGGCTACGGGTTCCCCCAGCAGCCCGCCCAGCCCCAGCCCCAGGCTCCCCAGCCGCAACCGCAGCCGCAGGCTCCGCAGCCGGGGCCCGTCGACCCCCGTACCGGTGCCGCCTGGCCGCAGGCCGTCCAGCACGATCAGCGGGAGCGGACCAACCCGGGCGCCCCCCTCGGCTACACCGCCGCCGTCGAGCTCTCCTCCGACCGGCTGCTCCGCAACAGCAAGCCCAAGGCCAAGAGCAGCCGGCCCTCGGGGGGCGGGTCGCGGTTCAAGCTCGGCGGCAAGAAGGAAGAGGCCGAGCGGCAGCGGAAGTTGGAGCTGATCCGGACTCCGGTGCTCTCCTGCTACCGGATCGCCGTCATCAGCCTCAAGGGTGGCGTGGGCAAGACGACCACCACCACCGCGCTGGGCTCCACCCTCGCCACCGAGCGGCAGGACAAGATCCTCGCGATCGACGCCAACCCCGACGCCGGTACGCTCGGCCGTCGTGTCCGGCGCGAGACCGGGGCCACCATCCGTGACCTCGTCCAGGCGATCCCGTACATCCACTCGTACATGGACATCCGCCGCTTCACGTCGCAGGCGCCGTCCGGGCTCGAGATCATCGCCAATGACGTCGACCCGGCCGTGTCGACCACGTTCAACGACGAGGACTACCGGCGCGCGATCGACGTACTCGGGAAGCAGTATCCGATCATCCTGACGGACTCCGGTACGGGGCTGCTGTACAGCGCCATGCGCGGGGTGCTCGATCTCGCCGATCAGCTCATCATCATCTCCACGCCGTCCGTGGACGGGGCGAGCAGCGCGTCCACGACGCTGGACTGGCTGTCCGCGCACGGGTACGCCGACCTCGTTTCGCGGTCCATCACCGTCATCTCCGGGGTACGGGAGACCGGGAAGATGATCAAGGTCGACGACATCGTGTCGCACTTCGAGACGCGGTGCCGAGGGGTTGTCGTCATTCCGTTCGACGAACACCTTGCCGCGGGTGCGGAGGTCGACCTCGACATGATGCGGCCGAAGGTGCGGGAGGCGTACTTCAATCTCTCGGCGATGGTGGCCGAGGACTTCGTGCGGGCTCAGCAGCAGCAGGGGCTGTGGACGTCGGACGGGAATCCGCCGCCGCATCTGGCTCCGCCTATGCCGGGGCGGGGGGCCGAGGGCGGCCAGGGGCAGGCGTATGGGGGGCCGATGCCGGGGCAGGCGCCCTACCCCGGACAGCCGCAGCCGCAGGCGCAGTCGCCGTCTCAGCCGTACGGTCCGCAGCCAGGGCAGCATGGGCAGGCGCCGCAGCCGCCGCAGCACGGGCAGCAGCCCTACCCTCAGCAGGGGTGGCAGGCGCCGCCTCCGCAGGGTCAGCCTCCCCAGGCGCAAGCTCAGCCTCCGCAGGCGCAAGGTCAGCCTCCGGCTCAGCCGCAGCCTGAGCAGGCCCCCCAGGCCCCCCAGCCCGTACAGCCCGGAGCGCCGTTCCAACCGGGGGCGCCGTTCCAGCCGGGTGGGCCTCAGCAGCCTCCGCCGCCGCAGCAGTAGTTGCCGACCCCCAAGTCGGCGTCGACGTCGACTCGTCAGCGGGCCCGCACCGTTCCTCGGTGCGGGCCCGTCGGCGTTCCGCCACACTCACCGAAGCCCGGCACCTTCGCGCTGTGCCCACCCGTTCCGCCGTGCGGAACGCCTGCCCACAGCGGGAGCGGGGCCAGGCGGGGCGCCCAAGCGAGGCACCCAGGCGAAGCACCGGAAGCGGAGAACCCAGCCGAGGGAACGGAAGCGGAGCCTGGGCGTGGCCCCGAAAGCCGAGCCCGAGCCGGGGTCGAAGTGGATCCCGGGGGCCCCGAGCGCAAGCCGGTCTAAGAGCCCAAGTGAGAGCCGGGGACGGAAGCGGAGCCCGGAACCCGGAGATCGGAAGCGGAGCTCGGAGCCCCGAGCCCAGGAGCCCCGGCCCCGAGCCGGGTCCGCAAGGCCGTAGCGCCGGGTCCGCCAGGCCGTATCCGGCCAGCTACCGCTCCCCCGAATGGAAGCGGTCCCCGAAAGGAGGCCGGAGCAGGCGTAGCTCGGGCGCAGGTCACGTCACCCTCTCCCCTCCCGTCACCCCCTCACCAGCCACGCTTCACTGGTCTTGACCAATGCGGATGAAATCACGGTCAACTCGTTATTTCCGCAGGCCACATGGGGTTCACCCGCCGTTGACGCGTGCAGACTGGCGCTGGTAAACACACATCCACCAGCTGACGTTCCTTGATCCACCAGCGTGCAACCAGCCATCCCTGCGCGAGCGATGACGCGAGGTCACCGACCCATGGACACACAAGATCAGCACGGCAGACAAGATCAGCACGGCAGACGAACAGTTCCGAAGCGAGCGGTACCGTCCCGCCCCCGCGGCCGCCTGAGGCTCCTCGCCGGTGGGCTCGCCGCCCTCGCCCTCACCGCCGGGCTCGCCACGCCGCTCAATCCGGCCCCGGACCAGGCGTCCGCCGAGGACGGGGGCAAGAAGGTGCTCACCGTCGCCGTCGCGCAGAGCGTCGACTCGCTCAGTCCGTTCCTCGCCCAGCGGCTGCTCAGCACCAGCCTGCACCGGCTGACGTACGAGTACCTGACGAACTACGACGCCAAGGACAACAAGGCGATCCCCGGCTTCGCCCTTTCCTGGAAGTCCTCGGCCGACAAGCTCACCTGGACGTACACCATCCGGGAGAACTCCAAGTGGTCGGACGGGAAGCCCGCCACCGCCGAGGACGCGGCGTGGACGTTCAACAAGGTGATGTCCAAGGAGGGCACCGCCACCGCGAACTCCAACTTCGTCACCAACTTCAAGAAGGTGACCGCGCCCAGCCCGACCAAGCTGGTCATCGAGCTGAAGGAGCCGCAGGCCACGATGGCCGCGCTCGACGTGCCGATCGTCCCCAAGCACGTCTGGGAGAAGGTCGACGACATCTCGAAGTTCAACAACGACAAGATGCCCGTCGTCGGCAACGGGCCGTTCATCCTGTCGGAGTACAAGGTCGACCAGTACGTGAAGTTGAAGGCGAACAAGAACTTCTGGCGCGGTTCGGCCAAGTTCGACGAGCTCGTCTTCAAGACGTACAAGGACCAGGACGCCGCCGTCTCCGCCCTGCGCAAGGGCGAGGTGTCGTTCGTCGCCGGGCAGCCCGCGCTCACGCCCGCGCAGGCCGCGTCCTTGAAGAACGAGGACAACATCAAGGTCAACGAGGGGCCGGGGCGCCGCTTCTTCGCGCTCGCCACCAACCCGGGCGCCAAGACCAAGGACGGCAAGAAGTTCGGCGACGGGAATCCGGCGCTGCTCGACAAGCGGGTCCGGCAGGCGCTCTTCCTCTCCGTCGACCGCGAGGCGCTGGTCGACAAGGTGTTCCAGGGGCACGCCGTCGAGGGCGCCGGTTACATTCCGCCGCGCTTCTCCACGTACGCCTGGAAGCCCTCCGCCGACCAGAAGATGGCGTACGACCCGAAGCGGGCCGCACGGCTCCTCGACGAGGCCGGGTACAAGAAGAACGGCGACGGCACGCGCGTCGGCAAGGACGGCAAGCCGCTGAACCTGCGCATCCTCTGCCACGCCACGGACCCCAACGACAAGGCCGTCGGCAAGTACCTGAAGGAGTGGTGGGGCGATCTCGGCATCGGGCTCAAGGTCAACTGCCTCGACGACGTGTCCGTGCCCTGGTACGCCGGTGAGTACGACCTCGCCTTCGACGGCTGGTCCGTCAACCCCGACCCCGACTTCGTGCTCGGCATCCACACCTGCGCCGCATTGCCGGTGAAGGCCAAGGAGAGCGCCGCCACCGACAACTTCATCTGCGACAAGAAGTTCGACGAGCTGTACGGCAAGCAACTGGCCGAGTACGACCCCGCCAAACGGGCGGACATCGTCAAGCAGATGCAGTCGTGGCTGTACGACTCGGGCTACATGAACGTCCTCGCCTATCCGAACGCCGTCGAGGCCTACCGCACCGACCAGATCAAGTCCATCACCACCATGCCGACGGCCGCCGGGAACATCTACGGCCAGGACGGATATTGGAGCTGGTGGTCGGCGGTCCCCGCGGATGGGAAGAGTTCCTCCAAGGACGGCAGCTCGACCGGTGTCATCATCGGTATCGCCGCTGCCGCGGTGGTGCTCGTGGGCGGCGGAATCCTGTTCGCCCTGCGCCGCCGTTCGACCGCAGAGGACCGCGAGTAACGCATGACCGCTGACAGCAATCCCGCTCTGCTCGACACCGAGGGCCCCCTGGGCCCCGGGGCCGACGGCGACCCGGCGAAGGCCGGGCCGGCGTCGGCCCGCGGGCCGCGCGCCCGCAACACCCGCGCCTACCTCCTCTATGTGGCGGGCAAGCTCGGCGGCGCGATCGTGTCGCTCTTCGCCGTGCTCGTCACCAGCTTCTTCCTCTTCCGGCTCATCCCCGGTGACCCCGTCAAGCAGATGACGGGCGGCAAGCGCGTCTCGGCCGAGCAACTGGCCGCGATGCGCAAGGAGTTCGGCCTCGACAAGCCGGTCATGGCCCAGTTCTGGGACTACACCGGAAACGTCCTGAGCGGCGACTTCGGCACGTCGTACCAGTTCCACGCCCCCGTGATGGACAAGATCACGAACGCGCTGCCCGCGACGCTGCTGCTCACCGGAACGGCGTACGTCCTCTACACGCTCATCGGCATCTGGCTGGGCACGCGGACCGCCTGGCGCAACGGAAAGCTCGGCGACCGCTTCAACACCGGGCTCGCCCTGACGCTGTACTCGGTGCCGTCGTTCTGGCTGGGCCTGCTCCTGATCATCACCTTCTCGGTGGGCATCGGGCCGATTCCCGGGATGTTCCCCACCGGTGGCCTGGAGTCCGGGGGCGAGACCGGCTTCGCGTACGTCCTCGATGTCGCGCACCACATGGTGCTTCCGGTCATCACGCTGGTCGCCGTCGGGTACGCGCAGACCCTGCTCGTCATGCGCTCCTCGCTCCTCGACGAGATGGGCAGCGACTATCTGACGACCGCGCGCGCCAAGGGGCTGCGGGACGATCTGGTACGGCGGCGGCACGCCGTCCCCAACGCCATGCTGCCGACGGTGACGCTGATGTTCGTCAACCTCGGCACGGTGGTCGCGGGCGCGATCCTCGTCGAGACCGTCTTCTCGTGGCCGGGCCTCGGCGGGCTCTTCTACCAGGCGCTGAGCGTGCCCGACCTGCCGCTGGTGCAGGGGCTGTTCTTCGTCTTCTCCGTCGCGGTGATCCTGATGAACACCCTGGCCGACGTGATCTATCCGCTGCTCGATCCCCGGGTGGGCCGATGACGACCGAATCCGCACCGACCACACCGACGACCCCGGCCACCCCGCCTACCGCGCCGGAGGCCAAGAGCGCCCGCTCGCTGGCCTGGACGCGGCGCCGGCACTCCGCCGTCCGCTTCTGGCGCGCGTACCGCACGCACCGCGCCGGGCTCGTCGGCCTCGCCGTGCTGGTCGTGATCGCCCTCGCCGCGGTCTTCGCTCCGCTGCTGGTGGGCTCCGACGCGCAGAGCGTGACCGGCGCGCCGGGCGATCCGATGGAGTCGCCGAGCGCGGAGTTCCCGCTCGGCACCGACCAGTTCGGGCGCGACCTGCTGGGCCTGCTCGTGTGGGGCGCGCGCATGTCGCTGACCGTCGGGCTGCTCGCCGCCGTGCTCTCGGTGGCCATCGGCACGCTCGTCGGGATCACCGCCGGGCACTTCAAGGGCTGGTACGCCACCGTGATCATGCGGATCACCGACTGGTTCCTGGTGATGCCGACGCTGGTGCTCGCCATCGCGCTCGCCGCGGTGATGTCCGGCACGATCTGGACGATCATCCTGGCGATCGGCGTGACGACCTGGCCGACCACGGCGCGGCTGGTCCGCGCGCAGACCCTCGCGGTGGAGTCCCGCCCGTACATCGAGCGCGCCCAGGCCCTCGGCGGCGGCCACGGCCACATCATGACGCGGCACGTGCTGCCCAACGTCATGCCGCTGGTCCTCGCGCAGACCACGCTGGTCATCTCCGGCGCCATCCTCACCGAGGCGACGCTCGCCTTCCTGGGCCTCGGCGATCCGACCAGCGTCTCCTGGGGCGGCCTGCTGCAGGACGCCCGCGAGGCGGGCGCGGTCAGCGCCGGGCACTGGTGGTACCTCGCGCCGCCCGGTCTGGCCATCGCGATCGTGGCGCTGGCGTTCACGCTGTGCGGCCGCGCCGTGGAATCCGTGCTCAACCCCAGGCTGGGGGCCACCCGTTGAAGGACGTCCAGAAGACCGGCGTACAGAAGACCGGCGTACAGAAGACCGACGCGCAGAGGACCGGCGTACGGAAGGCGGGCGAGCGGAAGACCGAAGCGCCGGCGACCGACGTACGCGAGGACGGAGTGCCGGCCGTCGAGCGGCACCGCCTCCTCGACGTGCGGGACCTGGAGGTGACGTACGCGAACGGCGCCGCCGCCGTGCGCGGCGTGAACCTGCACGTGGACGCGGGCCACAAGCTCGGCGTCGCCGGCGAGTCCGGCTGCGGCAAGTCCACGCTGGCACTGGCCCTGCTGCGCCTGCTGCCGGCCGGCACCAAGGTGTCCGGCGAGATCCTGCTGGACGGCGAGGATGTCCTCACCATGAAGTGGGGCCAGGTCCGCGCGGTGCGCTGGGCGGGCGCCTCGATCGTCTTCCAGGGCGCGATGCACTCGCTGAACGCCGTGCACCGCATCGGCGACCAGATCGCCGAGCCGATCCTGCTGCACAAGAAGGCGACGCAGGCGGGCGCCCGGCAGAAGGTGGGCGAGCTCCTCGAACAGGTGGGGCTGCCCGCCGCCCGCGCGCAGGCGTATCCGCACGAGCTGTCCGGCGGGCAGCGGCAGCGCGTGATGATCGCGATGGCGCTGGCCTGCGGCCCCCGCCTGATCATCGCCGACGAGCCGACCACCGCGCTCGACGTGATGATCCAGGCCCAGATCCTGCGACTGATCGAACAGTTGGTGGGCGAGCAGGACCTCGGCCTGATGATGATCAGCCACGACCTCGCAGTGCTCTCCGACACCTGCGACCGGCTCGCGGTGATGTACGCGGGCCGCGTCGTCGAGGAGGGACCGGCCACCGAGGTGTACGAGAACGCCCGCCACCCGTACGGCAGGGCGCTGTCGGCCGCCTTCCCGCGCATCGGCGACGCGGCGTCGCGGTTCGCCCCGCGCGGTCTGCCCGGCGATCCGCCCGACCCGTCCGACCTGCCGACGGGCTGCACGTTCCACCTCCGGTGCCCGGTGGCCCTGGACACCTGCGCCACGGAGGACCAGGCCCTGCGGGACGCGGGGCCGCAGCACCGGGCGGCGTGCGTCCACGCGGGCGCGCCGCTGCCGGCCCAGCCCACGTCGGCGCCCGCGACGGCGGAGCGCAAAGGGTGACGGGGAGCCCTCCGGTCTTCCGGAGCCTTCGCCACCCCCTGAGCCCCCGGCGCCTCCATCACCTCCATCACCTCCATCGCCTTCGGAGCCCTCGGCCCCCCGTGAAGAGGAACCGCGCATGACCGCACAACCGGACACGATCCGCACGGAGGCCGACCGCGGGCCGCTGCCCCTGCTGTCCGCCGCCGACCTGCACATCGCCTTCCCCGGCCGGCGCGGCGCGCCGACCGCGCGGGCGGTGGACGGCGTCGACCTCGACATCAAGGGCGGCGAGATCGTCGCCCTCGTCGGCGAGTCGGGGTGCGGCAAGACGACGCTGGCCCGTTCGCTGCTCGGGCTCGTGCCGCCGACGTCCGGCAAGGTCACGTTCGGCGGTGAGCCCCTGAACTACTCGGGGCGCGCCCTGAAGGCGTACCGCAAGCGGGTGCAGCTGGTCCTGCAGGATCCGAGCGGCTCGCTCAATCCCCGGCACACGGTGTACGACGCCGTGGCGGAGGGGCTGCGCATCCATGGGTACGCGGGTGACGAGCGGGCGGCGGTCGCGGAGGCGCTCTCGCGGGCCGGGCTGCGGCCGCCGGAGCGGTTCTTCCTGCGCTACCCGCACGAGCTGTCCGGGGGCCAGCGGCAGCGCGTCGTCATCGCGGGCGCGCTGGTCCTGGAACCCGAACTCATCGTCGCCGACGAGCCGGTGGCGTCGCTGGACGCGTCGGTACGGGGCGAGATCCTGGCCCTGCTCCTTCGGCTCCGCGACGAACTGGGGCTCTCCGCGCTGGTGGTGACGCACGACCTGGGGCTCGCGTGGAACATCGCGGACCGGGTGGCGGTGATGTATCTGGGCCGGATCGTGGAGACGGGAACGGTGGAGGAGGTCCTGACGGCGCCTCAGCACCCCTACACGCAGGCGCTGTTGTCGGTCCTGCCCGAGGCACCCGGCGAGCCGGTCGTCCTCACCGGCGAACCGCCGGACCCGTCCCGCATCCCGGGGGGCTGCCGCTTCCATGTGCGCTGCCAGGTGCTCGCCTCGGGCGAGGCGGAACGAGCGGGCGTGGCGGCCCGCTGCCGCGGGGAGGACTTGCCGGTCCTGGCGGGGGGCGACGCGACGCAGGTGGCTTGCCATTGGGCTGCGGCGACTTCTGGCGGGGGCGCCTTCACGGGTGGGGCGCCTTAAGGGGGGCGGGGTGTCGGTTGGCCGGCGGCTGCGGGTGCGCGGTGGTTGCTCGCGCAGTTCCCCGCGCCCCTGAAGCGGGTACCGGTTCGTCGACGACTGCGAGCGCGTCGTGGTTGCTCGCGCAGTTCCCCGCGCCCCTAAGACGGCGGGGCTGCGCCCCGGCCGCCACCACGGATGCGGGGTATCGGTTCATCGGCGGCTGCGGGCGCGCCGTGGCTGCTCGCGCAGTTCCCCGCGCCCCTGAAGCAGGGGCTGCGCCCCGCTTCCCCATGACGCGCGGGACCGAAGGGGTGCGGGAAACCACGCGACACCCCGAGCGAACCCGCCACAACCAACGACGAGCGCAACCGACGACGACCCAGGGGCGCGGGGAACTGCGCAACAAGCCCCCACCGGCCCGCAGCAACCAACGGCGGGCGGAACCATCGACGACCTAGGGGCGCGGGGAACTGCGCGACAAACCCCCACCGGCCCGCAGCAGAGCCAACGGCGGGCGGGACCTACGGCGGGCCCAGGGGCGCGGGGAACTGCGCAACGCACCCCCCGCCGGCCCCCACACCCCACCGACGGAGGACTACCCCCCGGCCCCCTCCACCAGCGCCCGACACCGCTTCACGTCATCCGCGATGGCGACCAACAACGCCTCGACGGAGTCGAACTTCGCCTGCCCCCGCACGAAGGCGAGAAAGTCGACGGCGACATGCAATCCGTACAGGTCAAGCCCGACGCGATCGATCGCGTACGCCTCGACCGTCCGCTCCGTCCCGTCGAACTGCGGATTCGTGCCCACGGAAATCGCCGCCGGCATCACCTCACCATCCGCGTGCAGCCACCCCGCGTAGACGCCGTCCGCAGGAATCGCGGTGTGCGGCAACGTCTCCACGTTGGCCGTGGGGAACCCCAGCTCACGCCCCCGCTGCGCACCCCGTACGACGATGCCCTCGACACGGTGCGGGCGCCCGAGGATCTCCGCCGCCCCCGTCATGTCGCCCTCGGCGATCAGCCGCCGCGTCAGGGTGGACGAGAAGGGCTCACCGCCGCCGGCCTCGCCGCGGACGTACAGGTCGATGACGTCGACCTCGTAGTCGTACGTCCGCCCCTGCTCGGTCAGGAAGGCGACGTCGCCCGCGGCCTTGTGGCCGAAGCGGAAGTTGGGGCCCTCGACGACCACGCGCGCGTGCAGCTTGTCGACGAGGACCTTGACCACGAAGTCGGCGGGCGACAGCTTCGAGAACTCGGTGGTGAACGGCAGGATCAGCAGCGCGTCCACACCCAGCTCGGCCATCAGCTCGGCGCGCCGGTGGTGCGGGGCGAGCAGCGGCGGGTGGCTGCCGGGGCGGACGACCTCGCTGGGGTGCGGGTCGAAGGTGACGACGACCGCGGGCACGCCGAGCTCACGGGCGCGCTCCACCGCACGGCCGATGATCAGCTGGTGACCGCGGTGCACGCCGTCGTAGGAACCGATGGTGACGACGCTGCGCCCCCAGTCCTGGGGGATGTCCTCCAAGCCACGCCAGCGCTGCACTTCTTTGCTCCTCGCCGAACCCGTATACGTCACGTACTTCTGTACGTTCCCCTTGCCGATTACGCAGGACTAAGACTGCCATGCCGACGGGTCACGGCTCGCACCGGAGCAAGTGGCGGGGGTCACTCCCGACCGGCCCGCCGGCCGGCCCTGCGCGGGGATGCGGACGCCGCCCGCGAGGGCCTCGATGGTGCGGCCGGCGCTCGGGCCGACCAGCGCGGCCCAGGCGTCCGGTGCGGCGCCGAGCCACGCGATGACCCGCGCGGCGAAGCCGGGACAGTCGCGCGCCGCCTCGACCAGACACCGGTCGAAGCGGGTGGCCCCTTCCGGGGTGCGGACCAGCAACTGCCCGATGCGGTGCACGCGCGCGTGGGTACGGTCCTCGCCGTACTCCCCCGCGGCGCGCGCCACCGCCCGCAGGGCGCTCTCCAGGACGTCCGGGTCCCGCTCCTGGCCGAGCAGTACGTCGAACAGCTCGCCCCGCAGGCCGCGCGAGGCGGGGGTGCCGGGCGCGGCGAGCACGGGCGCGAGCGCGGCCCGCACCCGCGCGGGACGGCTGCGCAGCACCCCCGTGACGAGCGGGAAGAGCGCAGAGCGCACGGCGGGACCGTGGTCGAGCAGCCGGTCGACGTACGCGGCCGCCACCCCGGCCGCCTCGGGACGCCTCTCCAGGAGATCGTGGACGAGGGCGGCCACGCGGTGGACGAGGGCGGGCGTGGTCACGTCGGCGAGGGCGCACAGGATCTCGTCGCTCACCGGCCCTGGCACGTGCAGCAGCCGGGTACGGAAGGCGTCGAGCACGGGCTCGGGATGGCTGGCCAGCGCGGCGGCGGGGGCGGTCGCGGGCAGCAGGGGATCGCCGGCGGCGAAGCGCGACAGGGCGTGGGGCAGGTGCCGGGAACGGGTCCGCGGATCGTGCACGAGGAGCGCGAGGGCGGCGCCGTGCAGGCTGTCGTCGGCCTGGGCGAGCAGCGCGAAGGCGGCGTGGCGCAGGAGGTCGCGGGCGGGCCCGTCGTCGGCGTACGGGGCGACACGCGGCCCGTACAGGGCAGCCGCGAACCGCCGACAGCCCCGCTCATCACGGGCCCACCGAGCCACGGCCCGACAAACGGCAGACGGCTCCTCCTCAACAAGCGCAGCAAGCAGCTCATCGGCACGGGCGGCGATGCGGGTGTGCGAGGGGGTGGAGGGGTCGCTCAGGGGGGCGGCGGCGGTACGGGGGTTCGCACGCCCGGCACGGGGGTCGACGCGGTCGGCTGGGGCGCCCGCGCAGGCGGAGGCACGTGCTTTGGCCGGTTCGACCGAGGGCTCGATGCAAGCGTCGCCTCGACCAGTCACCGCATCGGTGCCGGCGGCGGAACGGGAGCCGGTACGGACGTCTACGCGATCGGCCGGGGCGTCCGCGCAGGTGGAGACGGGTGCATCGGCCCGTTCGGCCGAGAGCTCGACACGGACGCCGTCTCGGCCCGGCACGGCACCGGTGCGGACGACGGCGAAGCGGGATCCGGTACGGATATCTACGCGGTCGGCCGGGGCGTCGGAGCGGGCGTCCGGGCCCCCGGCGCGGGGTTCTGCACCGACGGCCGGGTTCCCCTCGCGCATGCCGGCACGGTCGGCAACCGTGTCGGCGCGGTCGACCGAGGCATCGGCACAGGAGTCGGCGGGCACGCGCCGGGCATGGTCGGCCAGCGCATCTGCTAGGGCATCCGCCCGCGCCTCGGCCGAGCCGCGCGACGTGTCCCCGCGACTGGCCTCGACGCCACCCTCCGTACCGCCGTCCAAGACACCGGCGCCCACGCCCCCTGCCCGAACGCCACCCTCCACACCGTCGGCCAAGGCATCGGCACCGGCACCCGCCTCGGCTCGCTCCGCCGGGAACCCTCCATCCGTACCGTCGCCCAAGACACCGGCACCAGCATCCACGCCCCCCACCGGGAAGCCGCCCCCCACACCGCCATCCAAAGCACCGGCACCGGCCCCCGCCTCAACTCGCCCCGCCGGGAAGCCGGCGCGGATGTCGGCGTCGTCTGCGAGGGCACCCGGCGGGACGCGGCCCGGCACGTCTGCGCACGTCCCCGCCCGGCCCGCCGGGACGCCCGCGCCCTCACCCAACGCCGCGCCGCAGGCGCCCCCGCAGGCGCCCCCGCAATCGACCAACGTCTCCATGAGGTTGTCGATCGCACGGTGCCGATGCGTGTGGAGCAGCGCCTGGGCCGCGGAGGCGACCGTCGCGTGCGGCGCGGCCGCCAGCGCGCGTTCGTCGGCGAACCAGCGCACGAGGTGCGGTTGTACGGCCACGGGGTCGGCGGCCAGCAGGTCCGCCACCGCGTCCAGGCACCGCCCCGCCGCCCCCGGCGGCCCGTCCCGCACCACGAGCCGCCGCAACAGCGCGAACCGGTCGGCCTCCCCCAGCGGCAGCCGTAACCAGAAGGAGGCCCCGAACTCCCCCCGCTCGGCGAGGGGTTCGAGCACCGCGAGGTACGGCGACGCGTCGGGGACGCGCAGCAGCACCCCCTCCAACAACCGCCCGGCCCACCACCCGGCGTCCCCCGCCTCACCAGCCTCAGCCCCCATCCCCGCGCCCCCCGCGCATTCCCCCAACGCGTCCGCCAGCTCCAGCAACCTCGACGCCAACTCCGCCGCTCCCCGCTGGCGCCCCAGCAGCAGCAAGGCCTGGATCACCGGGCCGATGCGGTGCCGGGGCACCGGAAGCGGGCGCCGCGCCGTCGGCGTGAGGTCGCCCCGGTCCGGCACCGAGGCGGGCCGCGCCACCGCACCGGGACGATGCCGGTGGACCAGGGACATCAGCGCCCCGTCCACGTCCAGATGCATCCCCTGCAGCCAGTCCGCCGGCTCCTCGTGCGCGAAGCGGTACCCCGTCCCGGCCGGCACGAGCAGCCCCTCCGTGAGCACCGCCGACGCCCACCCCGTGCACCCGGAGAACTCCATCCCGCTCCGTTCGGCCACCGGCGCGCCCCATGGGAAGACCTCTTCGAACGCGGCCGTGTCCAGGCCGCCCTGCCCCGGCCCCAGGCACCGTCGCGCCGCCTCGTGGACCTGCCCCGAGACCACCGCCGCGAGCCGTCGCACCGCGCTCCCGCGCCGCCCGTTCGCCGCCGCGAGCCGTACCGCGATCCGCAGGCAGAGCAGGTCCAGATGGGCCCCGAAGATCTCGTCCCGGTCCGGTGTCCCCGCTGGCGGTGTGCCCGGCGGCGGCACGTCCGGTGGCGGTGCGTCCGGCAGCGCGGCCCGCACCTCGCCGAGCAGCCGCAGCGCCAGCGGATGCCTGGCGTCGGCGTCGGACAGCGCGCCCTCCGGGATGCCGTACCGCGTCCGGGCCCGGCGCGCCTGCGGCTCGGGCAGCCCTCCCAGGCGTACGCACCCGGGTAGCCCCGCCCCGTCCCCCGCCGCGTGCAGCGACCCCGCGTCGAAGTGCGCCCCGGCCTGCTCCCAGTACTCCGCCCGGCACGCCACCACCAGCCGCGCCCCCGTCTCCCGCAGCCAGCCCTCCGTGCCCTCGCTCCACCGCGCGAGGCGGTGCGCGAGCGCGGGCGGCATCTCCTCGGGGCCGTCGAGCAGCAGGAGCAGGGGCCGCCCCGCATCCCGCACGAGCCGCGCCACCCGGTCCGCCGAGACGTCCCCGAGACCCGCCCCGGGGCCCTCCCCTAGACCGTCCCCGAGGCCCTCCGCGGGCGCCTCCCCCGCCGCTTCGAGGATCCGCCCGGCGCGCTCAAGCGCCCGCTCCACCGCGTCGGCCACGGACCCGTCCGTGCCGCACAGGTCGGCGCCGCGCAGCCACAGCGTGGGCGCGGGCTCGGCGCCCCTGGCGCGGCGCCCGGCGAGCGCGGCCAGCTCCGTGGTGCGCCCGGTTCCGGGGTCGCCGACCAGGCCGAGGACCCGCGCTGGCCCCGCCGTGAAGGCGGCGAACTCGGCCGTGACGTCGGGCCGTTCGACCGGTTCGTGGAGCGGCGCCGGCGGGCCGTCGCACCCCGACGACGTGGCCGTCAGGTGCAGCGCGCCCGCGAGATTGAGGTCCCTGCCGTACGCGGGGACGGTCGCCGCGTTGCGCGCGAGGAGGGCGGCGAGCGGGCCCGCCGGGTCGGCGGCGGCCGCGTCCCGCAGCGCCACCGCGTAGCCCGCGGGGCGGTGGGTGCACGGGTCCTGGCCGGGCGGCGCGGGCTCGGGGCGCTGGGGCAGCAGCGCCGTCCCGAGGACGGCCACCACCGCACCGGACACGGCGTCCACCACCGGCCCGCCCGCGGCCCCGCCCCCGAGCCGCAGCGCGTCCGCGCCGTCCGTGCCGATCGCCAGCTCCAGGGCCGCGCCGACCAGATGGAAGCGGTCCGTCGCCGTGTACGTCACCGCCGCGGAGCCAAGGACGCGCGCCTCACGCCAGCCGCACGCGTCGATCCGCACGTACGAACCCCTCGGCACGGCGTCCCGCACGGTGACGGGGAGCGGCCGCAGCCCCAGTCCCTCGGTGCGGATCAGCGCGAGCCCGGCGTCGGGCAGTGCCACCACGTCGGCGGCGTGCACCACACAGGTGCGCTCGCCCGGCGCGTGCAGGACGACGCGGGCCAGGCCGTCGACCGCCTCGTGGCTGGTGATGATCGTGCCGTGCTCGTCGGCGGCGAACCCCGCGCCCCGCGGGCGCCCGGCGAGATCGTGTATCCGCACCACGGACCGGACGGGAGCCGGGACCGAGGGGCCGCTTCGGCCCCCTGCGTCCCCCGCGCCCCCGGACCGCGGGCCGCGTCCCGCCATGCTCGAACCTCCCCGCCATGCCCCGTTTCCACGACCGTAGGTCGGGGGTGATCAGTGGGAAAGATCGAGGCGCGAACGCGCCCCCTTGCGACCCCTCGGTTCACTCCGAGCGCCTGCCTGAAGGGGTGAATGAGGGCGTGCCGGTGGATACATCTCTCAGTGGGGGGATCGTGGAGCGGCGGACCTGTGTCCGCCGCTCCGCAACGAAGAGGCCCCACCGAGGCCTACCGAGGCCCGATCAAGGCCCTACTCGCGCATCACGCGAAGACGGCCAGGCTCTTGGCCTTGCCCCGTGACTCCTCCGCCAGGACCAGGAAGCGGCCCTCCGGATCGAAGACGGCGACGGCGCCGGCACCCGCGTACTCCTCGGGCATGTCGATCCGCACGCCGTTGAGCAGCAGCCGGCCGCGCTTGTCGTCCACGTCCCAGCGCGGGAAGGCCCGGCCCGCGGCCTCGGCCACCGGCATCACCGTCAGCTCCTCCTGGAGCTGGTCGAGGGTCTTCGCCGCGTCCAGCTTGTACGGGCCGACGCGGGTGCGCCGCAGCGCGGTCAGATGGCCGCCCACCCCGAGGTCGGCGCCGAGGTCGCGGGCGAGCGCCCTGATGTACGTGCCCGAGGAGCAGACGACCGAGACGACCAGGTCGAGGACGGGCGTGCCGTCCTCGGCGACGGCGTCGCGGACGTCGTACACCGTGAAGGCGGAGATCTTCACCGGCCGGGCCGGGATCTCGAACTCCTCGCCCTTGCGGGCGCGCGCGTACGACCGCTTGCCGTCGATCTTGATGGCGCTGACCTTCGACGGCACCTGCATGATGTCGCCGGAGAGCTTGGCGATGCCGGCGTCGACGTCCGCACGGGCCACCTTGGAGGCGTCGGTGGACGAGGTGATCTCGCCCTCGGCGTCGTCGGTGATCGTGTTCTGGCCGAGCCGGATGGTCCCCAGGTACTCCTTCTCGGTCAGCGCGAGGTGGCCGAGGAGCTTGGTGGCGCGCTCGACGCCGAGGACCAGGACGCCCGTCGCCATCGGGTCGAGGGTGCCCGCGTGGCCGACGCGGCGGGTCCTGGCGATCCCGCGCATCTTGGCCACGACGTCGTGCGAAGTGAAGCCGGACGGCTTGTCGACGATGACAAGGCCGTCCGGCGTTGTGGTGCTGCTCTTGCTCATGCTCGGGCGTCGCCGTCCGTCTCGTCGGCGTCGTCGTCCTCGGGCTTGCGGTACGGGTCCGCGCCACCCGCGAACTCGGCGCCCGCGGAGACCTCCCGGACCTTCTCGTCGGACATCCGTGCCTTGTCGAGCAGGTCCTCGATGGCCCGCGCGTTGTCCGGCAGGGCGTCCGCGACGAAGGCCAGCGTCGGCGTGAACTTCACGCCCGCGGCCTGGCCGACCGCCGAGCGCAGGACGCCCTTGGCGCTCTCCAGGCCCGCGGCCGCGGCCGCGCGGTCCTCGTCGTCGCCGTAGACCGTGTAGAAGACCGTGGCCTCCCGCAGGTCACCGGTCACCCGGGTGTCCGTGATGGTCACGTGCGTGCCGAGCCGCGGGTCCTTGATCCCGCGCTGCAGCTTCTGCGCAACCACCTCTCGGATGAGGTCCGCCAGCCTTTTCGCCCGCGCGTTGTCGGCCACTGCTCCGTCTCCCTTATCCCCGGGCATTCCCTGGGCTTGTCTTGCTGTTCAATCATCGTCGCCGTGCAGCCGCCGTCGTACCGACAGCAGCTCCACTTCGGGCCGGGCGGCGACGAGGCGCTCGCACCGGTCCAGTACGTCCGTGAGATGGCCCCAGTCGCCCGACACCACCGCGAGGCCCACTTCGGCCCTGCGGTGCAGGTTCTGATCGCCCACCTCCGCCGCGCTCACCGCGAACTTGCGCTGGAGCTCGGCGACGATCGGGCGGACGACGGAGCGTTTCTCCTTCAGCGAATGTACGTCGCCGAGGAGCAGATCGAAGGACAGAGTCCCCACATACATGTGTGTCCGGATGTCCCGCCGGTACGGGTTCGAGGCCCCGCCGACCACTCGGCGGGGACACCAGAACCGTACACGGAACGGCCGGGGCCGATCGACGGGATTTTCCCCGTCGACCGGCCCCGACACTGACCACGCGGATCAGGCTGTCCTCGGACAGTCGATCAGCCGCGCGGCTTCTCGCGCATCTCGTACGTCGCGATGACGTCGTCGATCTTGATGTCGTTGAAGTTGCCGAGGTTGATACCGCCCTCGAACCCTTCGCGGATCTCGGTGACGTCGTCCTTGAAGCGGCGCAGACCCTCGATGTTGAGGCTCTCTGCGATGACCTTGCCGTCGCGGAGCAGTCGGGCCTTGGTGTTGCGCTTGACCTCGCCGGAACGGATGAGCACACCCGCGATGTTGCCGAGCTTGGACGAGCGGAAGACCTCGCGGATCTCCGCGGTGCCGAGCTCGACCTCCTCGTACTCCGGCTTGAGCATGCCCTTGAGGGCCGCCTCGATCTCCTCGATGGCCTGGTAGATCACCGAGTAGTAGCGGACGTCGACGCCCTCGCGCTCCGCCATCTGCGCGGCACGGCCGGCCGCACGGACGTTGAAGCCGATGACGATGGCGTCGGAGCCCATCGCCAGGTCGATGTCGGACTCGGTGACCGCACCCACACCGCGGTGCAGGACGCGGATGTCGACCTCTTCGCCGACGTCGAGCTGGAGCAGCGAGGACTCGAGAGCCTCCACCGAACCGGACGCGTCGCCCTTGATGATGATGTTGAGGTCCTGGACCAGGCCCGCCTTGAGCACCTGGTCGAGGTCCTCGAGGGACACCCGGCGGGTGCGCTTGGCGAACGCGGCGTTGCGCTCACGGGCCGCACGCTTCTCGGCGATCTGACGCGCCGTACGGTCCTCGTCGACCACCAGGAAGTTGTCGCCGGCACCCGGCACGTTGGTGAGACCGAGCACGAGGACGGGGGTCGACGGGGTCGCCTCCTCCACGTTCTCGCCCTTGTCGTCGAGCATCGCGCGGACTCGGCCGTACGCGTCACCGGCGACCATCGTGTCGCCGACGCGGAGGGTACCGCGCTGGACGAGGACGGTCGCGACGGCGCCGCGGCCCTTGTCGAGGTGGGCCTCGATCGCGATGCCCTGCGCGTCCTGCTCCGGGTTGGCCCGCAGGTCGAGCGAGGCGTCCGCGGTCAGGACCACGGCCTCGAGCAGCTGCTCGATGTTGACGCCCTGGCGCGCGGAGATGTCGACGAACATCGTGTCGCCGCCGTACTCCTCGGCCACCAGACCGAACTCGGTGAGCTGACCGCGCACCTTGGTCGGGTCGGCACCCTCGACGTCGATCTTGTTGACCGCGACCACGATCGGCACGTCGGCCGCCTTGGCGTGGTTCAGCGCCTCGATCGTCTGCGGCATCACACCGTCGTTCGCCGCGACCACGAGGATCGCGATGTCGGTGGACTTCGCACCACGGGCACGCATGGCGGTGAACGCCTCGTGACCGGGGGTGTCGATGAAGGTGATGGCGCGCTCTTCGCCGTTGACCTCGGTCGCGACCTGGTAGGCACCGATGTGCTGGGTGATGCCACCGGCCTCGCCCGCGACGACGTTCGTCTTGCGGATGGCGTCGAGGAGGCGGGTCTTGCCGTGGTCGACGTGACCCATGACGGTCACGACCGGCGGACGGGAGACGAGCGCTTCCTCGCCGCCCTCGTCCTCGCCGAACTCGATGGAGAACGACTCGAGGAGCTCGCGGTCCTCCTCCTCCGGGCTGACGATCTCGAGGACGAAGTTCATCTCGTCCGCGAGGAGCTTCAGCGTCTCGTCGGAGACGGACTGCGTGGCGGTGACCATCTCACCGAGGTTCATCATCACGCCGACCAGCGAAGCCGGGTTGGCGTTGATCTTCTCGGCGAAGTCGGTCAGCGAGGCACCGCGCGACAGGCGGACGGTCTGTCCGTTGCCGCGAGGCAGCATGACGCCGCCCACCGACGGGGCCTGCATGGCCTCGTACTCCTGGCGCCTCTGCCGCTTCGACTTGCGGCCGCGACGGGCGGGCCCGCCGGGACGGCCGAACGCACCCTGCGTGCCACCACGGGCACCGGGACCGCCGGGACGGCCACCGAAGCCGGGACGACCGCCGAAGCCGCCGCCGCCACCGGGACGACCGGCACCGCCGCCACCCGGACCGCCGGGACGGCCGGCGAAGCCGCCGCCACCGCCACCGGGACGACCCGCGAAGCCGCCGCCACCAGGACGACCGCCACCGGCGCCGCCCGGACGACCGCCGCCACCGGGACCACGACCACCGCCGGGGCCACCGCCGGGGCGCGGGCCCGCGGCGGGACGCTGCGGCATCATGCCGGGGTTCGGACGGTTACCGGCGGGACCGCCGCCGGGACGCGGAGCGCCGCCCTGCGGGCGGGGCATGCCGCCCGGGGTCGGACGGGCGCCGCCCTGACCCTGCGGACGGGGAGCGCCACCGGGGCCGCCCTGACCGCCCTGCGGGCGCGGGGCGCCGCCGGGGCCACCGGGGCCGCCGCCGGGACGCGGGGCACCGCCCGGACGGGGCGCCTGCGGGCGCGCCATGCCGGTGGAGCCACCAGAGGTGAAGGGGTTGTTGCCCGGACGCGGACCCGCGGGACGGGCACCGCCCGGACGCGGGGCGCCACCCTGGCCGCCGGGGCGCGGGGCACCCTGACGGTCGCCGCGGTCACCACGGCCCTGGCCGCCCTGACCACCCTGGCCCTGACCGGGGGCCGGACGGCCACCGGGCTTCGGGGCACCCGGGCGAGCGGCCGGACGGGGGGTCTGCGGGGCCGCGGAGGCCGCCGGAGCAGCCGGGGCGGCGGGCGGAGCGGTGAACTCCGGGGCAGCGGGAGCCGGCGAGGCCGGCGCGGGCTTGGGGGCCGGCGGCTTCGGGCCGGGCGTCGGGCGCGGGCCCGGCGTGGCCGGAGAGGCCGGCTTCTCGGCCGCGGCGGGCTTGGGCGCCGGCGGCTTGGGCGCGGCCGGACCCGGACGGGCGGCCTGCGCGGGAGAGGGCGACGCCGAACCCGAGGGGGACGGCGGCTTGGGGGCGGCCTGCTTGCGCGGCGCGCCGGGCTTGGCGGCGGACTTGCCGTTGCCGCCGCCCTGCTGGAATGCGTCAGTCAGTTTGCGTACCACGGGCGCCTCGATCGTCGAGGACGCCGAACGTACGAATTCACCGAGATCTTGGAGCTTGGCCATGACGACCTTGCTCTCTACTCCGAACTCCTTGGCGAGTTCGTATACCCGGACCTTAGCCACTTCGCTCCTTTTAGGTCCGGGTTACGCCGGACCGTCGCTACTTCATGGGCGTACTCATCGCGTGCTCATCGAGTGCTCATCGCAATCTCGACCTACTTCCAACTCGCGGAATACCAAGGCCACACGGGGCTCCGTGCGACCACGTCTTACGTTGCTGCCTGCTGGATCGTCTCGACCGCTCGGCGTACCGCCTCGGTGTCGAGCGGACCCTGGGCTCGGAAGGCCCGCGGGAACGCCCGACGGCGGATCGCCTGGTCCAGACAGACCAGGGCGGGGTGTACATAGGCACCCCGGCCGGGCAGCGTACCGCTTGGATCGGGGGCGCAGGCGCCCTCTTTCGCCACGATGCGCAGCAGTTCGCTCTTGGCCGCTCGCTCCCGGCACCCCACACAGGTGCGCTCAGGGCATGCGCGGGCATGCGTCCGGCCAGACACGCTTAAGTCTACCTCCCCGCACCGACCTCACCCCTTTGGGGCAAGAATCGAACGGCTACTCGCCACATACTGTCGTGATCGCAGCGGTGGCCGCCCGGAATTTATTCCCGCGCCCGCTCCGCCGCAGGTCCGCTACTGGTCGGCCGGCTGCTCGGTGTCGGGCCGGATGTCGATGCGCCAGCCGGTGAGCCGGGCGGCGAGGCGGGCGTTCTGCCCCTCCTTGCCGATGGCGAGCGACAGCTGGTAGTCCGGCACGGTCACCCGGGCCGAGCGCGCGGCGAGGTCGACGACCTCGACCTTGCTGACGCGGGCCGGGGAGAGCGCGTGGGCGACCATGTCGGCCGGGTCGTCCGACCAGTCGACGATGTCGATCTTCTCGCCGTTGAGCTCCGCCATCACGTTGCGCACGCGGCTGCCCATCGGGCCGATGCAGGCGCCCTTGGCGTTGAGCCCCGAGCGCGTCGAACGGACCGCGATCTTGGTGCGGTGGCCGGCCTCGCGGGCGATGGCCGAGATCTCGACGGAACCGTCGGCGATCTCGGGCACCTCAAGCGCGAAGAGCTTCTTGACCAGGTTCGGGTGCGTGCGCGACAGGGTCACGGACGGGCCGCGGACGCCCTTGGCCACCCGGACCACGTACGAGCGCAGGCGCAGCCCGTGCGGGTACTCCTCGCCCGGCACCTGCTCCTGGACGGGCAGGATGGCCTCGAGCTTGCCGATGTCGACCAGCACGTTCTTCGGGTCTCGGCCCTGCTGGACCACGCCGGTGACGATGTCGCCCTCGCGCCCGGCGTACTCGCCGAGCGTCACGTCGTCCTCGGCGTCGCGCAGGCGCTGCAGGATGACCTGCTTCGCCGTGGTCGCGGCGATGCGGCCGAAGTCGGACGGGGTGTCGTCGAACTCCTTGGCCTCCTGGCCCTCTTCGAGGTCCGCAGGGTCCTCCGTCGCCCACACCGTCACGTGGCCGCTGTCGCGGTCCAGCTTGACGCGGGCGCGCCGGAAGCTTCCCTCGGTGCGGTGGTACGCGATGAGGAGGGCCGATTCGATCGCCTCGACGAGCAGGTCGAAGGAGATCTCCTTCTCCCGGACCAGACCCCGCAGGGCACTCATGTCGATGTCCACGGCTACGCCTCCTCTTCCTTCTTGTCCTTGCGGTTGAACTCGACCTGCACGCGCGCCTTGTCGATCTCGGTGAAGGCGAGGCGGCGGGACGTGGCCTTGCGGCCCTTCACGCCGGGCACCTCGAGGTCGAGCCCCTCGTCGTCCACGGTGAGGATGCGGGCGGTCAGCTCGCCGCCCTCGGTCAGCTGGAACTTCACCAGGCGGCCCACGGCGCGCAGGTAGTGACGGCGCTCGGTCAGGGCTCGCTCGGCGCCGGGGGATCCGACCTCCAGGTCGTACTCCCCCTCGCCCATGGCGTCGCTCTCGTCGAGCCGCGCGGAGAGCAGACGGCTCACTTCCGCGATCTGGTCCAGGTCCACGCCGTCGTCGGAGTCGATGACGACTCTCAGCACTCGCTTGCGTCCGACCGAGGCCACTTCGATCTCTTCGAGATCCAGGTCCTGGGAGCTGACGAGCGGTTCCAGTAGTTGCCGCAGCCTCTCGCTCTGGGTGGTGCTCATCCGGGTGACTCCTCGGCCGCGTGTGCTGTTGTGGGTGCGTTGCAAGTCTGCGTGTCAGGTCAAAGGGTATCCGGTCCGAAGGGGTGTTGCCGCCCACCGGGCGGGGGGCGGGCGCCGCTCCGGACCCGAGCCGCTCGCGGGCGCCGGGGCGGTCCGAAGGTACGGTGATCACCGGGTCCGTGCCCACCGATCTCCCTTTCCGTTCTTTTCCGTTCGTTTCCACCACTTTCTCGCTCGCGCCTTTTGGCCTTCCTTCCGAGGACGTCTGCCGTGCCGTCGTATCTCACCGCCCCGCGGTCCCGCCCGGGCCCGCGCCGAAGGAGTCTGCTCACCGGGGCCGCCGGCGTCGCGTCGGCCGCGCTGCTCGCGGGCTGCACGGACTCCGCCGAATCCGCCGACGAGCTCCCCTCCGCCGCGCGACGGGTGCGCGCGAGGGCGGCGGCGGAGAGCAAGGAACTGCTGCGCCTCTACGACGCCGTCATCGCCGCGCACCCCTCGCTCGCCGGGCGGCTCGGGCCGCTGCGTGCCGAGGTGAAGCGGCACACGGAGGCCTTCGAGGACGGCCCCGCCGAGGGCGCCTCGGCCTCCGCCTCCGGGTCGGCGTCCCCGTCCGCCTCCGCGCCCACCCCGGAACCGGCCGTGTCCCAGGACCCCCACAAGGCGGTGCGCGCCCTCGCCGACGCCGAGCGCGAGCTGGCCGACCGCCGCGGCGCCGCCCTCCTGGACGCCCCCGCCGAGCAGGGCAGGCTGCTCGCCTCGGTGGCCGCGGCGGGCGCCGCCCACGCGTATCTGCTGAGCGAGACGGAGGGTGACAAGTGAGCGACGCCGACGCCTCGAAGGACGAGGAGCTCAAGGCCCTGCAGGCGGCGCTCGGCGCCGAGCACGCCGCCGTCTACGGCTACGGCGTCGTCGGCGGCCGCATCGGCGGCAAGCGCAGGGCCGAGGCGCGCACGGCGTACGACGCCCACCGCGCCCGGCGCGACGAGCTGCAGCGCGCGGTGCGCGACCTCGGCGGCGAGCCGCAGTCCGCGGACGCGGCGTACTCGCTGCCGTTCCCGGTGCCGGACTCCGCGGCCGCCGTGCGGCTCGCCACCGAGCTGGAGGACCGGGTCGCGGGCGTCTACTCCGATCTCGTACGGGCCGCTTCGGGCGCCCGGCGGGGCAACGCGGCGCGGGCGCTGCGGGAGGCCGCGGTGCGGGCGGCACGCTGGCGGGGCGGGAGCGTAGCCTTCCCTGGGCTCGCCGAGCGGTCGACACCGTCCGCGCCGGCCACGCCCAAGGCGTAACGCTCAAGGAAGGGATCGACTCGCGCATGGCTCTCGAACCGCCGCAGCGCCTCGTCACCGCACTCGGCGAGAGCGCGCGGGACGGCGACGACTGGCTGGAGAAGCTGCCCGAGGCAGCCGAACAGGCCGTCGCTCTACGCGAGTTGACCGTCGAGCGGGTGCACGTGCCCGGCGGCCGCAGCAGCCTCGTCCTCATGGTGCAGCAGGCCGACGGCACACCCGCCGTGCTGAAGCTCGTGCCGCCCCGGTCGCGGCCGGAGAGCGAACGGGCCGCGCTCGCCCACTGGAACGGGCTCGGCGCCGCGCGGCTGCTCGACCCCGAGTGCGCGGACGGGGCGCTGCTCCTGGAGCGGCTGCACCGAGACGTGTCGGTGCGCTCGCTGCCCGAGGCGAAGGCGCTCCTGGAGGCGGCGGGGACGCTGCGGCGGCTGTGGGTCGCGCCGCCCGCCGGGCACCGCTTCGAGACGGTGGCCGAACGGACCGGGCGGCAGGCCGAGGCCATGCGGGCGTTCGCCGGCGCGGAGCCGGAGGTCGCCCCGCTGGTCGACGCCGCGCTCACGGCGCGGGACGGGCTGCTCGCCGCGGCCGCGGAGCCGAAGCTGCTGCACGGCACGTTCCGGCAGAGCAAGGTGCTGGCCGGGGACCGGCTGCCGTGGCTGGCCGTGGGGCCCGACCCGGTGGTCGGCGACACCGCCTTCGACCTGGCGCGCCTGGTCCGTGACCGGGTCGAGGACCTGATCGCGTCGCCGTCGGGCGCCTCGATCACCCGGCGGCGCGTGAAGAAGCTCGCCGAGTCCCTGGAGGTCGACCAGGAGCGGCTGCGCGGCTGGACGCTGTTCCGGGCCGTCGAGTCGGGCGTCCGGGCGCTGCGGGTGGGGCGCGGCCAGGACGCGGAGCTGCTCCTCGAGTTCGCGGGCTGGCTGTAGCGGTACGCGAGAGGGCGCACCCCGCGATGCGGGGTGCGCCCTCTTCGTCGGTCCGGTCAGGCGGTGAGGCGCGCGACGGCCTCGTCGACCGTGAGCTCCTCGCGCTCGCCGGTGCGGCGGTCCTTCAACTCCACGACGCCCTCGGCGGAGCGGCGGCCCGCGACCAGGATCTGCGGGACGCCGATCAGCTCGGCGTCGGTGAACTTCACGCCCGGGGAGACCCCGGCCCGATCGTCGACCAGGACGCGCGCGCCCGCGGCGCCCAGCTTCTCGGCGACCTCCAGGGCCAGCTCGGTCTGCAGCGCCTTGCCGGCGGCGACCACGTGGACGTCGGCCGGGGCGATCTCCTTGGGCCAGCACAGGCCCTTGTCGTCGGCGGTCTGCTCGGCGAGCGCCGCCACCGCGCGGGAGACGCCGATGCCGTACGAGCCCATGGTCACGCGGACCGGCTTGCCCTCCTTGCCGAGGACGTCGAGCTGGAAGGTGTCGGCGTACTTGCGGCCGAGCTGGAAGATGTGGCCGATCTCGATGGCGCGGTCCAGCTTCAGGCCGGCGCCGCAGTTCGGGCACGGGTCGCCCTCTTCGACCACGACGACGTCGAGGTAGTCGTCGACCTCGAAGTCGCGGCCGCAGACCACGTTCTTGGCGTGCTTGTCCTGCTGGTTGGCGCCGGTGATCCAGGCGGTCCCGGGGGCGACGCGCGGGTCGGCGATGTAGCGGACCTTCGCCAGACCCTGCGGGCCCACGTAGCCGCGGACGAGGTCGTCGCGGCCCTCGAAGTCCTCGGCGGTGACGAGCTCGACCTCGGCGGGGGCCAGGTGCTCGCCGAGCTTGCCGAGGTCGACCTCGCGGTCGCCGGGCACGCCGACGGCCACGATCTCGCCGTCCACCTTGACCAGGAGGTTCTTCAGGGTGGCGGAGGCCGGGACGCCGAGGTGCTCGGCGAGGGTCTCGATGGTCGGGGTGTCGGGGGTGTCCAGCTCCTCGACGGGGCCGTGCGCCGAGCCGTCGACGGGCGCCAGCGCGAAGGTCACGGCCTCGGTGTTGGCGGCGTAGTCGCAGGACGGGCAGTCCACGAAGGTGTCCTCGCCGGCCGGGGCGGGGGCCAGGAACTCCTCGGAGGCCGAGCCGCCCATGGCGCCGGAAACGGCGGACACGATGCGGTAGTCGAGGCCGAGGCGCTCGAAGATCTTCTGGTACGCGCCGCGGTGCAGGGCGTACGCCTCGGCGAGGCCCTCGTCCGTGGTGTCGAAGGAGTACGAGTCCTTCATCTGGAACTCGCGGCCGCGCAGCACGCCGGCGCGGGGGCGGGCCTCGTCGCGGTACTTCGTCTGGATCTGGTAGAGGATCACCGGCAGGTCCTTGTAGGACGAGCACTGGTCCTTGACGACCTGGGTGAAGATCTCCTCGTGGGTCGGGCCGAGGAGGTAGTCGGCGCCCTTGCGGTCCTTGAGGCGGAAGAGCAGGTCGCCGTACTCCTCGTAGCGGCCGGACGCCTCGTAGGGCTCCTTGGGCAGCAGCGCCGGCAGGAGGACCTCCTGGCCGCCGATGGCGTCCATCTCCTCGCGCACGACGCGGGCGATGTTCTCGTAGACCTTCTTGCCGAGCGGCAGCCAGGTCCAGATGCCCGCGGCGGTACGGCGGACGTAGCCGGCCCGGACGAGCAGCTTGTGGTTGAGCGTCTCGGCGTCCGCCGGGTCGTCGCGCAGTGTCTTGACCATCAAACGGGACATGCGCTGGACCTGGGCCATGATTGTTTACTCCTGCTGCGTGAGGGTGATGCCCAGGAGGTTAGCCGGGGCCCCGGCGCGGGCGGAAATCGGTTGTCGCCCGGACCCGTCGCGGCAGCGGCAGCGGGGCGCCCATCACGGCGTACGGCTTGGCGGCGCTCGGGAAGAGCACGCGGCGGGCCAGGTCCGTGTAGCCGAGGGAGCGGTACAGGCCGCGGGCGGGGCTCTCGACGTCGATCGCGGAGAGGATCGAGCGGGGCTCGGGGACGCCTTCGGTGATGGTGGTGATCAGCGCGCGGCCGACGCCGCGGTTCTGGTGGCCGGGGTGCACGTGCAGCTCGGTGATGACGAAGGAGTCGTCGAGCCAGTCGTCCAGGTTCTGGCTGCGCAGATACGGCTCGACGACCGTGGACCACCAGTGGTGGCGGTCGTTGGGCATGCCGTAGACGAAGCCGACGAGACGGCCGTCGGGGGTGGTCGCGCCGAACGCGCGGGCCTGTGGATAGGTGACGTGGCGCAGGACGATCTGGCGCCGCACGGCCACTTCCTCGTCGCTCAGCCCGAAGGCGTGGGCCTGGACGCGCAGCGCGTCGTCCACGCGTGCGGCGAGGTCGAGGGGCCCGATCACGACGTCGTCTGTCATGGGATCGACCCTACTTCGCCGGGGTCGCGATCAGAACAGGACGCTCATGAACGCCCCGACCTCCTGGAAGCCCACCCTGCGGTAGGCCGCCCTGGCCGCGGTGTTGAAGTCGTTGACGTACAGGCTGGCGACCGGGGCGATGTCGGCGAGGGCGTAGCGCAGGACGGCGGCCATGCCGGGGGCGGCGAGGCCGCGGCCGCGGTACTCGGGGGCCACCCAGACGCCCTGGATCTGGCAGGCCTGCGCGGTGGCGGCGCCGATCTCCGCCTTGAAGACGACCTTGCCGTCCCGGTCGACGCGGGCGAAGGAGCGGCCCGAGCCGACGAGTTCGGCGACGCGGGCCTGGTAGAGCAGCCCGCCGTCCCCCGCGAGCGGGGAGATCCCGACCTCCTCGGTGAACATCGCCACGCACGCCGGCATGATCGTCTCCATCTCGTCCTTGCGGACGCGACGGACGTACGGGTCGGGGGTGATGTCGTCCGGGAGCCGGTCGGTGACCATCAGGGGTTGCTGGGCGCGGACCTCGCGGGCGGGGCCCCAGGACGGCTCGAGGAGCCGCCACAGCTGGGCGGTGGAGGCGGCGGGCCCGACGATGGACGAGCAGCGGCGCCCGGCCCTGCGGGCACGGTCGGCGAAGCCGCGGATGGCTCGCGGGGTCGCGCAGATGGGGACGAGGTTGGCGCCCGCGTAGCAGAGGGAGGCAAGCATGCCGTCCTCGTACCAGCCCCACATCTCGCCGCCGAGGCGCCAGGGGTCGAGGCCCGCCACCTGGACACGGGCGGTCACGAAGGCGTTCGCGACCGGCTCGCGGTCGAGCACGGCGATCGCGGCGTCGAGGTCACTCGGTTCGAGGACCCGGGTGGTGGTCTGAGTCAACACGTGCGGGGGCCTCACCATACGGTCTGCTGATCTCCGCACTGTACCTGGCGGGGGCGCCTTGTGCGGGGGGTGCCTTTTGTCTGTTGCCTCCGCTCCGGCGCGGGCGGCTTGTCCCTGGTGTGGGGGCGGGGTGGTTCGCCGCTGCGCGACGGGGGGCGGTCGTGGGGTGTCGGTTCGGGGTGGTGTTTCGCGCCGTACACGCCGCTTCCTGCGCCGTGCCTCACTGGCCCGCCGCTCCGCGGCGGTTTCCCCACCCGCCCGCCCGCCTGGCTGTCCCTCACCACAAAAAGCCCCGCGCCGCCGGGAAGGCGGGGCGGGGCCGGGAAAGAGAGTGTGCGGGCGTCAGCCTGCGACGGAGATCGTCGGCTCGCCGGAGGCCACGCCGTCCTTCTCCATCTGCTCCGCGATCTTCATCGCCTCATCGATGAGCGTCTCCACGATCTTCGACTCGGGGACCGTCTTGATGACCTCGCCCTTGACGAAGATCTGGCCCTTGCCGTTGCCGGAGGCGACGCCGAGGTCGGCCTCGCGGGCCTCGCCCGGGCCGTTCACGACGCAGCCCATGACGGCGACGCGCAGCGGGACCTCCATGCCGTCCAGGCCCGCGGTGACCTCTTCGGCGAGCTTGTAGACGTCGACCTGGGCGCGCCCGCAGGACGGGCAGGAGACGATCTCCAGGCGGCGCTGACGGAGGTTGAGGGATTCGAGGATCTGGATGCCGACCTTGATCTCCTCCGCGGGCGGCGCGGAGAGGGAGACGCGGATCGTGTCGCCGATGCCCTCGGAGAGCAGCGCGCCGAACGCGACCGCCGACTTGATCGTGCCCTGGAAGGCGGGGCCCGCCTCGGTCACACCGAGGTGCAGGGGGTAGTCGCAGGCCGCGGCGAGCTGGCGGTAGGCGTTGACCATGACCACCGGGTCGTTGTGCTTGACCGAGATCTTGATGTCGCGGAAGTCGTGCTCCTCGAAGAGGGACGCCTCCCACAGGGCGGACTCGACGAGCGCCTCGGGGGTCGCCTTGCCGTACTTCTTCAGGAGCCGCGCGTCCAGCGAGCCCGCGTTGACGCCGATCCGGATCGGCGTGCCCGCGTCCTTGGCGGCGCGCGCGATCTCCTTGACCTTGTCGTCGAACTGCTTGATGTTGCCGGGGTTCACACGGACCGCCGCGCAGCCCGCGTCGATCGCCGCGAAGACGTACTTCGGCTGGAAGTGGATGTCGGCGATCACCGGGATCTGCGACTTCTTGGCGATGATCGGCAGCGCGTCGGCGTCGTCCTGCGTGGGGCAGGCGACGCGGACGATCTGACAGCCCGAGGCCGTCAGCTCCGCGATCTGCTGCAGCGTCGCGCCGATGTCGGACGTACGCGTCGTCGTCATCGACTGCACCGAGACCGGTGCGTCCCCGCCGACGGCCACCGCGCCGACCTGGATCTTGCGGCTGACCCTTCGGTCGGCGAGCTTGGTCGGAACGGACGGGATTCCGAGCGATACGGCAGTCATCTGGCGAGCATCCCCAAGAGTGTGGATCACAGAGGCGTGAGTCGAGGTCCCGAGATCGGCGGGCTCCAGGCTTCGAGATTACGGCACCCGGTAGTGGCCGAACACATCCCGTCCCAAAGTCCACCCAATGGAGGGCGGCCCGTCACATAGCGTTTCGGGCCGCCGCAAACCTCTCGTAAGAGGACGCTTGCGCAGAAGCGTCCGGTTCCCTCAGGAGAGTCGCACCGGGTTCACCACGTCCGCGATGAGCACCAGGATCGTGAAGCAGATGAAGATGCCCGCGACCACGTACGCGACCGGCATCAGCTTGGCGACGTCGAACGGGCCAGGGTCCGGGCGGCGCAGGACCTTCGCCGCGTTGCGGCGCACGGACTCCCACAGGGCGCCCGCGATGTGACCGCCGTCGAGCGGGAGCAGCGGCAGCATGTTGAACAGGAAGAGGGAGAGGTTGAAGCCCGCGATGAGGAACAGCATCATCGCGATCTGGTTCTCCGGCGGGATGTCCAACGTGAACACGTCACCGCCGACGCGGGCCGCGCCGACCACGCCCATCGGGGAGTCCTGCTTGCGCTCGCCGTCGCCGAACGCCGCGTTCCACAGGTCGGGGATCTTGGAGGGCAGGGCGACGATCGACTCGACGCCGTTCTCCATCATGTCGCCCATGCGGTCCACGGACTCGCCGAAGGACTGCTGGACGATGCCGGTGGCGGGCGTGAAGCCGAGGAACCCGGCGTACACGTACTTGCCCTCCACGTAGGCGCCGTCGCCGTCGGTCCTGGTGACCTGGTTCTTGATCAGGTTCGCGTGCAGGTCGACCCGCTTGCCGTCGCGCTCGACCGTGATGGTGGCCGGGCCGATGGTCTCCCGGATCTTCGTCTGGAGCGTGGACCAGTCCTCGACGGGCTTGCCCTGGAAGGCGACGATCTTGTCGGCGGGCTTCAGGCCCGCGGCCTTGGCGGGCGCGGCCTTGTCCCCCTTCGCACACTTGGTGCGGTTCTCGCTCTGCTGGATGACGCAGTCGGAGACCTTGCCGACCTGGGTGGTCTGGCTGCTGATGCCGAACGTCATCATCACGCCGAGGAAGATCGCGACGGCGAGGACGAGGTTCATGAAGGGGCCCGCGAACATCACGATCACGCGCTTCCACGGCTTGCGCGTGTAGAAGAGGCGGGACTCGTCGCCGGGCTGGAGCTCCTCGAAGGCGGCCGAGCGGGCGTCCTCGATCATGCCGCGCCAGGGCGACGTCGACCGTGCCTCTATCCGGCCGTCGGCGCCCGGCGGGAACATGCCGATCATGCGGATGTAGCCGCCGAGGGGGATGGCTTTGACGCCGTACTCGGTGTCGCCCTTCTTGCGCGAGAAGAGGGTCGGGCCGAAACCGACCATGTACTGCGGCACCCGGATGCCGAACATCTTGGCGGTCGACAGGTGGCCCAGCTCGTGCCAGGCGATCGAGAAGAGCAGCCCGATCACGAAGACGACTATCCCGAGGATCATCATCAAGGTCGTCATGCACGAGCCTCCGCGGTCGTCTTGCCTGCCAGTTCGCGTGCCCGAGCACGCGCCCAGGTCTCCGCTTCGAGGACGTCCGCGACGGTCAGGGAGGTTCCCGACCCCGCGGAGACCGGGGCGCCGTGTTCCTCCACGGTCCTCGTCACGGTCTCCATGATGCCGTTGAACGGCAGCGCACCCTTCAGGAAGGCGTCCACGCACTCCTCGTTGGCGGCATTGAACACCGCCGGGGCTGTGCCCGCGAGCTCTCCGACGTGCCGGGCGAGGCCGACCGACGGGAACGCGTCGTTGTCGAGGGGGTGGAACTCCCAGCTCGACGCCTTCGTCCAGTCGAAGGCCGGGGCCGCGTCGGGGACCCGTTCGGGCCAGCCGATGCCGATGGCGATCGGGCCGCGCATGTCGGGCGGTGTCGCCTGCGCGAGGGTCGAGCCGTCGGTGAACTCGACCATGGAGTGCACGTACGACTGGGGGTGGACGACGACCTCGATGCGGTCGAAGGGGATGTCGTAGAGGAGGTGCGCCTCGATGACCTCCAGGCCCTTGTTGACCAGGGTCGCGGAGTTCACCGTGATGACCGGGCCCATCGCCCAGGTGGGGTGCGCCAGCGCGTCCTCGGGGGTGACGTGCGCCAGGTCGGCCTTGGTCCGTCCCCGGAAGGGGCCGCCGGACGCGGTGACGACGAGCTTGCGCACGTCCGCGCGGGTGCCGGCGGCCAGCGCCTGGAAGAGGGCCGCGTGCTCGGAGTCGACCGGGATGATCTGGCCGGGCTTGGCGAGGGCCTTCACCAGCGGGCCACCGACGATCAGCGACTCCTTGTTGGCGAGCGCGAGGGTGCGGCCCGCCTCCAGGGCGGCGAGGGTGGGCGCGAGGCCGATGGAGCCGGTGATGCCGTTCAGGACCGTGTGGCACTCGGACGCGGCCACCTGGGTCGCGGCGTCGGGTCCGGCCAGGATCTCGGGAAGCGGCTCCCCCGCGCCGTACTCCGCGCGCAGTGCCTCGCGCAGCGCCGGTACGACGTCCTCGCGGGCGACCGCGACGGTGCTGACCCGCAGCTGTCGGGCCTGCTCGGCGAGGAGGCCGACGCGGCCGCCCGCGGCGGAGAGCGCGGTGACGCGGAAGCGGTCGGGGTTGCGCAGGACGAGGTCGATGGCCTGGGTGCCGATCGATCCCGTGGAGCCGAGGATCACGATGTCCCGCGGTCCCGCTCCGTCCCCGGCGGTCACGGGGTCGAAGACGAGATGCGGGTCGGCGAGGGGGGATGGGCTGTCGCTCATCCCCCCATTGTGGCCGCAACACGCCTCCGCTCCGACAGGGCATGCCCGGTTGGGGGCGCGCGTGGCGCGCGCGGGGGCCATTCGTCCGTACGGCGCGTACGCGCGGGACCCTGCCCAAGCCCTGCCGGGGCACGGTGCGACCCCGGCGGGCGGTCGGTGTCGCCCGGGGTCACGGCCCGCTCACCCCTCCTTGATCACCCTGCGCACGTCCGGGCGCGGCTTCTTCGGGAGCGTGGTGTCCGCGATCCACGGGCCCTCGCCCGAGGGGTCGACGACGCCCTCCTCCAGCCAGGTGTACGTGCCCGACAGGACGCCCTTGACCACGGTGCGGTCCAGTTCGTCGGTGTTGGTCCACAGGCGGTCGAAGAGCGCGTCGATCCGGATGCGGGACTGGCGGCAGAAGGCGTCGGCCAGTTGGTACGCCTCGCGGCCGTGGGCCTCGGTGGTGCGCAGGAGTTCGGCCCGTACGCAGGCCGCGCTCATCGCGAAGAGCTCCGCGCCGATGTCGACGACGCGGCCGAGGAAGCCCTGCTTGGTCTCCATCTTCCCCTGCCAGCGGGACATGGCGTAGAAGGTGGAGCGGGCCAGCTTGCGGGCGCCGCGCTCGACGTAGCGCAGATGGCCGGAGAGGTCCGGGTGGCCGTCGGGGTGGAACTCGGCGTACGACCGCGGGAGTTGGCCGGGCCCGGTGACCAGCTTGGGCAGCCAGCGGGCGTAGAAGCCGCCGGCCCGTGCGCCCGCCTTCGCCTTGTCGGACAGCGTCTTGTCGGGGTCGATGAGGTCGCCCGCGACCTTCAGGTGGGCGTCCACGGCCTCGCGGGCGATGAGCAGGTGCATGATCTCGGTGGAGCCCTCGAAGATGCGGTTGATGCGCAGGTCGCGCAGGATCTGCTCGGCGGGGACGGCGCGTTCGCCGCGGGCCGCGAGGGACTCGGCGGTCTCGAAGCCGCGGCCGCCGCGGATCTGGACGAGCTCGTCGGCCATCAGGCAGGCCATCTCGGATCCGTACAGCTTGGCGAGGGCCGCCTCGATGCGGATGTCGTTGCGGTCCTCGTCGGCCATCTGGGAGGACAGGTCGAGGACGGCCTCCAGGGCGAAGGTGGTCGCCGCGATGAAGGAGATCTTCTGGCCGACCGCCTCGTGGTACGCGACCGGCTTGCCCCACTGTTCGCGGGCGCCGGACCACTCGCGGGCGATCTTCAGGCACCACTTGCCGGCGCCGACGCACATCGCGGGCAGCGAGAGCCGCCCGGTGTTGAGGGTGGTCAGGGCGATCTTCAGGCCCGCGCCCTCCGGGCCGATGCGGTTCGCGGCCGGGACGCGGACGCGGTGGAAGCGGGTCACGCCGTTCTCCAGGCCGCGCAGGCCCATGAAGGCGTTGCGGTTCTCCACGGTGATGCCCTCGGAGGACGCCTCGACCACGAACGCGGTGATGCCGCCCTTGTGCCCCTCGGACTTCGGGACGCGGGCCATGACGACGAGCAGGTCGGCGACGACGCCGTTGGTGGTCCACAGCTTCACGCCGTCCAGGACGTAGTGGTCCTCGCCGTCCGGGACGGCCGCCATCGCCATGCGGGCCGGGTCCGATCCGACGTCCGGTTCGGTCAGCAGGAACGCGGTGATGTCGGTGCGGGCGCACCGGGGCAGGAAGGCGTCCTTCTGCTCCTGGGTGCCGAAGATCTTCAGGGGCTGCGGCACGCCGATGGACTGGTGCGCGGAGAGCAGCGCACCGATCGCGGGGCTCGCGGAGCCGACGAGGGCGAGGGCCTTGTTGTAGTAGACCTGCGTGAGCCCGAGCCCGCCGTACTTCGTGTCGATCTTCATGCCGAGCGCGCCGAGCTCCTTGAGCCCGTTGATCACCTCGTCGGGGATCTTCGCCTCGCGCTCGATGCGGGCCCCGTCGATCTTCGTCTCGCAGAAGTCGCGCAGCTTGGCGAGGAACTCCTCACCGCGCTGCGCGTCCTCGTCGGGCGGCATCGGGTGCGGGTGGATCAGGTCGAGCCGGAATCGGCCGAGGAAGAGTTCCTTGGCGAAGCTGGGCTTGCGCCAGTCCTGCTCACGGGCGGCCTCGGCGACCTGCCGGGCCTCGCGTTCGCTCACGGACGGTTTGGGGGTTGGTGCGGTCATGAGGAGCTCACCTCGCCGCGAAGTGGGGCGGGCGGGCCCGGGGACCCGTCGCGCCCGGTCGGTTACTGACTGGTGCTACTGGATCGTTGGTACCCGATCCATCCCGACCTCACCAGTCTTCGCGCAGCGTTCGGCGCAGAGGGGGCCGTTCGGGGCGGCAGCCGGGGTGCGACTTCACTCCACGGTCTGCCCGTGCCGGCCGCGGCGAGGGCCGATCACCACCGGCGCTCGCGCCGGTCGCGTCCTTGGTGCTGGTTCGTCACGAGCCAGATGACGCCGAGGATCACGGCGCCGGTCACCCAGACGAAGATCAGCATGCCGGTACCGATCAGCGTGCCGAGGTCGTTGCCCGCGGCGCACGCGTCGTCCGCGCACGTCTCGCCCTCGCCGCTCGCCGCGTTGACGCCGACGACGACCCACACCAGCATGAGCGCGTTGAAGGCCAGGATCACCCAGGTCAGCACGCGCCAGTGCGGGCGTCGGAGGCGACCGTGCGTGCCGGGTGGCCGGTTCGGCGGGGGCGGGATCGGTCGGGACCACTGTGGGTGTGCGCCGTGCTGGGCCATGGCGAGCCTCCAGATGCGCAAAGGGCTCTTATCCGAACGATACGCCCGTACCGGGGAGTTCGGCCGGGCCGCCGGACCGGGACCTCGGACCCGAACCTCGGACCGCACACGAGAACGGCCGGAGCCCCCGCACAGTGGGCTCCGGCCGTTGGTTTGCGTGGGGCGGCGTTACAGGGCCAGGCCCGTCAGGACCATCACGCGCTCGTACGTGTAGTCGTCCATCGCGAAGCGGACGCCCTCGCGGCCCACTCCGGACTGCTTCACGCCGCCGTACGGCATCTGGTCGGCGCGGTAGGAGGGCGCGTCGCCGATGACCACGCCGCCGACCTCCAGGGCGCGGTGGGCGCGGAAGGCCGTCTGCAGGTCGTGGGTGAAGACGCCCGCCTGGAGGCCGTACTTGGAGTCGTTCACCGCGTCGAACGCCTCGGTCTCGCCCTCGACCTTCTTCAGGGTGAGGACCGGTCCGAAGACCTCCTCGCAGGAGATCGTCACGTCGGCCGGGACGTCGGCGAGGACGGTCGGCGCGTACGAGGCGCCGTCGCGCTCACCGCCGACGAGCAGGTTCGCGCCCGCCTTGACGGCCTCGTCGACCCAGGACTCCACGCGCTTGGCGGCGTCCTCGCTGACCAGCGGGCCGACCTCGGTCGCCGGGTCGGACGGGTCGCCGGTGACCTGGGCCTCGACGGCCTTGACCACGCGCGGCACCAGACGGTCGTACACCGCGGCGTCCGCGATGACCCGCTGCACGGAGATGCAGGACTGGCCGCCCTGGTAGTTGGAGAACGTCGCGATGCGCGAGGCCGCCCAGTCGAGGTCCTCGTCGGAGGCGTAGTCGGCGAGGACCACGGCCGCGCCGTTGCCGCCGAGCTCCAGCGTGCAGTGCTTGCGCGGCACCGAGTCCATGATCGCGTAACCGACCTGCTCGGAGCCGGTGAAGGAGATGACCGGCATCCGCTCGTCCTGGACGAGGGCGGGCATCTTGTCGTTGGCGACCGGCAGGATGCTCCACGCGCCGGCGGGCAGCTCGGTCTCGGCGAGCAGCTCGCCGATGATCAGGCCCGAGAGCGGGGTGGCCGGCGCCGGCTTCAGGATGATCGGCGCGCCGACGGCGATCGCCGGGGCGATCTTGTGCGCGCAGAGGTTCAGCGGGAAGTTGAACGGCGCGATGCCGAGGACGACGCCCTTGGGGAAGCGGCGGGTCAGCGCGAGACGGCCCTGGCCGCCCGCGTCGGTGTCCAGGCGCTGGGCCTCGCCGCCGTTGAAGCGGCGGGCCTCCTCCGCGGCGAACCGGAAGACGGATACCGCGCGGCCGACCTCGCCGCGGGCCCACTTGATCGGCTTGCCGTTCTCGGCGGAGATCAGCTGGGCGATCTCCTCGGTGCGCTCGACCAGGCGGTCGGA
This sequence comes from Streptomyces sp. NPDC041713, assembly GCF_055591085.1. NCBI lineage: Bacteria > Bacillati > Actinomycetota > Actinomycetes > Kitasatosporales > Streptomycetaceae > Streptomyces > Streptomyces sp. NPDC041713. The sequence goes on along the minus strand of NZ_JBVIZY010000009.1, from coordinate 282,107 downwards.
GACGTGGGCGAGGGCGGCGGCGCGGACGTGGGCCGGGGTCGCGGCGAACTCGTCGCGCACGGCGTACGCGGCGGCGACGGCCTCCTCGACCTGGGCGTCGGTCGGGACGGCGGCCTTGCCGACGAGCCGTCCGTCCCAGGGCGAGGTGACGTCGAGGGTGGTCTCGCCGGTGGTCTGGCGACCGGCGAGCCAGAAGGCGTGGATGGAAGTCATGTCGATTCCCGGCCCTTCCGCGGAGGTGTGTCTGGGGGGTACGTCCCTCACCGTAGGGGCAGGGGGAGGTAGGGGCGTTTGTCCGACGCGGAGTGCTGGCCGGGGGCCTCGCGCCGGTTTGTACGTGTCGCCCTTGTTTCCTCGCTCTTCCCCTGCGGGGCGCCGGGCGTGCGGGGTCGCTTGCTCTTCGGCCGCGAGTCCGCTGGGGCTGGGCGCGCCGTTCCCCGCGCCCCTGTCGGGGCGCCCCCTGCAGGTTTTCGTGCACCCCGCCCGGGGCCGTCAGTCCGAGCCCATCGAGGTTGCCTTCAAGGAGAGCCACAGCTCCATGCGGACGTCCGGGTCGTCCAGGGAGCGGCCCAGGATTTCTTCGACCCTGCGCATGCGGTAGCGCAGGGTGTGGCGGTGTACGCCCAGGTCGGCCGCCGCCGCGTCCCACTGGCCGTGGCGCGAGAGCCACGCCCGCAGCGAGGCGACGAGGTCGCCGCGGCCCGTCGCGTCGTGCTCGTGCAGCGCCCGCAGCAGCCCGTCCGCGAAGGCCCGCACCGCGTCGTCCGCGAGCAGCGGCAGGACGGAACCGGCGGCCAGCTCCTCGTGCTCGACGAGCGCGCGCCCGCGCCGCCGCGCGACGGACAGCGCCTGCTCGGCCTGCTTGTACGCGGTGGCCGCGGCGATCGGCCCGGCCGGCGCGGAGAGCCCCATCACCAGTTCGGCCTCCTCGCCGGATGCGGCCGGTTCGCGTCCCGAGGTCCCGCGCCCCGCCTCCAGGGCCGCCGCGTACTCCGCGCAGGCCGCCACACCCGAGCCGCCGTCCACCACGAGCAGCACGAGCCGTTCGCCGTACGGCACCACGAGCAGCGCCTCGCCGGAGCGCGCGGCCGCCGCCTCGACGACGTCGACGAGCGCGGCGAGCGGGTCGCCGCCGGCCGAGGCGTCGGCCACCGCGGCGCGCACCGCCGCCGACGCGCTGCCGGGTCCGGCCTCCGCGGCCCCCTCCCCCGAAGCCGAAGCCGATGCCGAAGCCGCCGCCGACGCCGCGTCGGCGCCCACCCGCACCCGCGCCGCCGAGGCCGACGCGACCTCCGCCACGATGAGCCGGAAGGGCGCGTCCAGGAGCCCGCCGTACAGGTTCCCGGCGACGGTCCGCGCGTGGTCGGGTTCGCCGGCGAGCAGCATCCGCAGCACCGCCGCGCCGATCCGCTGCTCGGCGGCGTGCAGCGAACGGGAGCGCTCCGTGGTGAGGGTGAGCAGCGCGATGGCGGAGTGCACCGCGTACCGCTCGGCGGTGCCGAGGGTCGATGCCGTGCCGACGGCGAGCGCGGCGCGCGGCCTGCGCCCGGTGCCGAGCGAGTGCAGCTCCACACGGTCCTCGGCGCCCGCGACGACGGAACTGGCGGGCGCCGGGCGCTCCCTGAGCCGTTCGACGTCGGCGGTGAGCCGGGCGGCCCGCCGGGTGGACCAGTCCGGGGCGGAGGCGACGACGGCGCCGGACGCGTCGTACAGCGCGGCCCAGCCGTCGACCTGCCCGGCGAGGGCGAGCAGCAGCCCCTCGGGGCCCGCGCTCAGCGCCTGCTTGGTCAGTTCGCGCTGGGCGGCGAAGCCGGCCGTCACGGCGCGGTACTGCTCGGCGGCGATGGCGGCGGAGACGGCCTTGCTGATGGCGAGGAAGGGGGTGCGCCGGGGCACCTCGATGAGCGGCAGCTCCGCTTCGGTGGCCGCGTCGAGGAGGGCCTTGGGGACGTCCGGATAGTGCACGCCGACGGCGAAGCCGAGGCCGACGACGCCGGCGCCCGCGAGCCGTTTCACGTAGCGCCGCATGGCCTGCGGATCCTCCGCGTCCAGCTTCAGCGCGGTGATCAGGAGCAGTTCGCCGCCCTCCATGTAGGGCACGGGGTCGGCGAGCTCACTGGCGTGCGCCCAGCGGACCGGGGCGTCCAGGTGTCCCTCACCCGCGCGCACGGTCAGCTTGAGCGCGGAGTGGTGGACGAGCGAGGCGAGCGTGGGCGGCATGGGACCTTCAGGTCTGCGGCTGGCGGGGCGGGCGGGCTTTTCGGCGCCCGGGGGTGCGGGCGGGCTTGTCGGCGCCCGGGGGTGCGGGCGCCGGGACGGAACTGCGTCGTACGGTTCGCCGTCTGGCGTTCTTCAGACGATGTGGATCTTTTGGCCGGTCCGTATGAACGACCTGTGTCGATTCTGCCTCACCGTACGGTCCGCTCGGGACCGAACACCACGTACGTGACGATCCGGAAACCTGTCCGCCGCAGGACCGGCCGGATACCCCCCGCCCCGCCGCTTCAGGCCCGCAGGTCCACGAGGAGCGGGGGCGCGTACTCCCCTCGTACGTCGGTCAGCGAGAGCACCGCGTGCCCCGGCGGCACCCCGTGCGCCAGCTCGGACGCGGACCACCGCTCACGCTCGACCTGGCGGACGGTGACGGCGCGGGCGGTCGGGGCGTTGCCGGTGATGACGCGGCGCAGGACGTGCACGGTCTTGCCCAGCGGGGTCTCGGCGATGATCTGCCGGTCGGTGACGTCGCGCGCCTCCGTCCACTCCTTGCCCCACACCTCCGCGAAGTCCTGGCCGTCCCACGGGGTGAGGCCGGACAGCGCCATACGGCAGCCGATCGCGCCGAGCAGCGGGGTGCGCAGCGGCCGCGGTACGTCGTCGAGCGTACGCAGGGTCATGACGACGCCCGCGTTGGCGGACCGCAGGCGCTGGATGCGGCGTACGGCCTCGGGCGTGACGGTGCCGGACGCGTCGTCCAGGACGAGGCAGGCGAAGAGCGAGCGGTCGTCGCGTGCGGCGGCGCTCGCCGTGAACTGCGCGAGGACGAGCCTGGCCAGGATCCGTGAGGCGTCCGCGTGGCCTCGTTCGGGCAGGTCGATGCGGACGCGCACGGGGTGGTCGAGGGCGCGCAGCGAGAACGGCGTGGTCTGGCCCGAGGTGTCGAAGAAGGGGGCGAAGGCGGGGCGGTCGAGCAGCGCGATGCGGTCGGCGAGGACCGCGCCTGGGTCACCGGGGTGCCCCAACTGGCGCTCGCGGGCGTCGAGTTCACGGATCATGCCGTCCTGCCCGGCCTGTTGCAGCGCCTTGCGCAGCGCGCTCAGGGGGGCGGGCGAGCCGTCGAGCAGGGCGCGGAGTTCCGGTACGGACGGGAAGCGCCCGTGCACGGCCCGGTAGGGGCCGAGGAGCTGGGCGAGGCAGGTCGTGGAGCGGCGGCTGTCACCGCTCGGGTGCGGGTCGACGAGGTCGCCCACGAGGGCCTCGGCGAGCACGGCGGCGGCCTCGTCCGGGTCGCTCGTGCCGCCGTACAGATCGAGGTCGTACAGCGAGTCGGGCTGTCCGACCCGCACCACCACGTCGTAGTCCTCGACGGGCCCGAGCCCCGCCCCCGCCGCGCCCACGACCACCACGGCGGCCCGTCCCGCGAGGGCGCCGAGACAGAGCGACTCGGCGAGCGGCCAGACCACCCGGGCGGTCTTGCCGGAGCCGCCGGGCCCGACGGCGAGCAGCGAGGTGCCGAGCAGATCGGGCCCGAGCGCGAGCCCGGTGGACCGGTAGGCGTACGGGTTACGGGGGTCGTCGACCGTCGTCCCGATCCGCACCTGCGCCGTGGCGAGGTCGTGGCGCGCGGCGCGCTGGGGCAGGTCACGGTCGCCCGAGGGGTGCATGCAGGCGCCGGCCCCGTCCCGTACGACCGCGTCGCTGAAGACGGCGAGCGGGCTGCGGCCGGCGCGCACGGAGCGCCAGGCGCGGGCGATCCGGGCGTGGTCCACGTCCCGCATCAGCCCGGCTCGGGCGTCGGCCGCGAGCCGGTCGGCGGCGGCTTCGGCGCCCGCGGCCCGCAGCTGGGGCCAGCGGGCGGGGTCCTCCTCTGGGGCGGGCGGCGGCGGGGGCGCGTCGGGGCGGCGCAGCCGGGGGGCGACGAAGCGGCGCCAGACCTCGGACCAGCGGCCGAGCCGGCCGACACCGATCATGATGGCGACCACGATGACCGTGTAGTAGCCGTACCAGACGACGGCGTTGCCGATCCGGTCGCTCGTGTAGATCCAGGCGTCGGGCAGGAACAGTTCGAGCGGCAGCACCCACCAGCCGCCCAGGTAGCCGTTCCAGAGCAGGGACCACAGGAGCCAGCCGACGAGGAAGGCGATCAGCGCGCCGCTGAGCAGCTGCCGGGTCGGGATGACCTCGGGCTCCTGCTCGGGGCGGGGCCGGTGCGCGAACCGCCAGACGCCGGGCGGCGCGGCGGGCCGTGGCGCCCTCAGCCAGGCGAGGAAGGCGGCCCCGTCGGGCAGCGGCGCCGCCCCGGGGGCCTGCGCGGGCCGGGGCGGCAGCCCGGGCTGCGGCGCCCCGCCCCGCGGCGCCGCAGCCCCTGGTGGAGAAGCCGCGGACCCCTGCGGAGGCGCCGCCGGGCGCGGCACCGGTGTGGCGTGAGTGCCGCGAGCGTCGTGCGTGCCGTCGGAGTCCATGCCCCTTGCCCCCTGACCAGCCGATCTGTCGTTTCGCGGGTCAATCTAGTGCCCCGGCAGGGGGAGTTCACCGAATACGCGCCCGGGCCTGCGGCGATCCGTGCCGCCGCGGCTCGACCGGCCGAGCCCCTCGCCGGCCCCGCGCGTACCCCCTCGCTATGTCCACCACGGACAACCGCCACGCCCGACGACTCCCCGATGGAGCATGCCCGCCCCCTGGCGCCGCCCCTAACCTGCGAAGAAAGCAGTGAAGCGTCCGTATCGTCGCCCACCCCCCAGGAGCCCTCATGACCGCCCTTCCGCAGGAGCGCCGCGTCCTCACCGCCATCCCCGGCCCGAAGTCGCAGGAGCTGCAGGCCCGCCGTACCGCCGTGGTCGCCGGTGGCGTGGGGTCCGTGCTGCCCGTGTTCGCCGCGCGCGCGGGCGGCGGGATCATCGAGGACGTCGACGGCAACCGTCTGATCGACTTCGGCTCCGGCATCGCCGTGACCTCCGTCGGCGCCTCCGCCGAGGCCGTGGTGCGCCGGGCGTCCGCGCAGCTCGCGGACTTCACGCACACCTGTTTCATGGTCACGCCGTACGAGGGCTACGTCGCCGTCGCCGAGGCGCTCGCGGAGCTCACGCCGGGTGACCACGAGAAGAAGTCCGCGCTGTTCAACTCGGGCGCCGAGGCCGTCGAGAACGCCGTCAAGATCGCCCGTGCGCACACCAAGCGCCAGGCCGTCGTCGTCTTCGACCACGGCTACCACGGCCGCACCAACCTGACGATGGCGCTGACCGCCAAGAACATGCCGTACAAGAACGGCTTCGGCCCGTTCGCCCCCGAGGTCTACCGCGTGCCGGTCGCCTACGGCTACCGCTGGCCGACCGGTGCCGAGAACGCCGGCCCCGAGGCCGCCAAGCAGGCCATCGACATGATCAACAAGCAGGTCGGCGCGGAGAACGTCGCCGCGATCATCATCGAGCCCGTGCTCGGCGAGGGCGGCTTCATCGAGCCGGCCAAGGGCTTCCTGCCGGACATCGTGAAGTTCGCCAACGACAACGGCATCGTCTTCGTCGCCGACGAGATCCAGTCCGGCTTCTGCCGCACCGGCCAGTGGTTCGCCTGCGAGGACGAGGGCATCGTCCCCGACCTGATCACCACCGCCAAGGGCATCGCGGGTGGTCTGCCGCTCGCCGCCGTCACCGGCCGCGCCGAGATCATGGACGCCGCGCACGCGGGCGGCCTCGGCGGCACCTACGGCGGCAACCCGGTGGCCTGCGCCGGCGCGCTCGGCGCCATCGAGACCATGAAGGAGCTCGACCTCAACGCCAAGGCGAAGCACATCGAGGCGACCATGAAGGCCCGCCTCTCCGCCATGGCCGAGAAGTTCGACGTCATCGGCGACATCCGCGGCCGCGGCGCCATGATCGCCATCGAGCTGGTCAAGGACCGCACCACCAAGGAGCCCCACCCGGAGGCCACCGCCGCCCTGGCCAAGGCCTGCCACGCGGAGGGCCTGCTCGTGCTGACCTGCGGCACGTACGGCAACGTCCTGCGCTTCCTGCCGCCGCTGGTCATCGGTGACGACCTCCTGAACGAGGGCCTCGACATCATCGAGGGCGCCTTCGCGGGCGTCTGACGCCCAGACCTTCGGCGAGCCGATGGCGGCCTCCCACCGTGGCCGGTCCGCCGTGACCTGCGCGGATTGCGTCCGGTGGGGCGGTCGCGGCCCCGCGTGACCGTCGGGGCGTGTGAAGAAGGTGTGCGGGCCCCATGTCGGGTTGCCGTTCCCGCTGTCGGGCCGCGACCAACCTGCCGTACGGTTTCCGCAGTTGAGAGGAACACCCCGCCCACGGGGGGCCGTGGGCGGTGCTTCGGCGGAGCCTCCCCAGCCCCGCCCTGGCCGTGCCCTTGCGCACACACCCGGAGTCTTCGGATCCGGAGATCCTCACCGATCGGACGGCCGCCCGCCCCAAACCCCCCGGGGCGCGCGGACCCCGATCCGGAAGGCCGCCTCGGCACCCCACCCGACGGACCCGCGTCAGCGGGCCGGTTCGGACAGGCCGGGCCGGTCGGCCACCGAAGGGCCGGCACACCCCCCCCTTGTGCCGGCCCTTCGGCTTGTTCACCCGGTGCGCGGCGGGGTTCTTCCGCCCCGGGCGTCGAGCGGGTTCCCCGAACGTTTGACCGTCCGCAGCGTCACGCAGCGGTCCACGGTCCGCACACCCTCCAGGCCGTCCTCGATCTGCGCCTCCAGGCGGGCGACCTCGGCCAGGCCCCGCATCCAGACGCAGACCACCAGGTTGTACGTGCCGATGGTGGAGAGCACCAGGCGCGCCTCCTCCAGGCGGGCCAGGCGCGCGGCGACCCCGGCCAGCCGCCCGGCGGGGACCTGGAGGAAGTACCAGGCCTGCACGGGCCGCCCGGCCAGCGTGCGCGAGACGTCCGTCCACAGCGCCACCCGGTGCCGGGTGAGCAGGCGGTGCACCACGTCGCGGGCCCGGCGCACGGGCACGCCGGTGCGGGCCGCGATGTCGGTGGCGGACGCGCGTCCGTCCTCGCGCAGGGCGGCGAGCACCGCACGGTCCAGCGCGCCCAGCGGGCGTACGGCGGCCGGGCCGCGCGGGCCGGGGCCGGTGAACCGTTCGAGCTGGTCCGGGCCGAGCTCTCCGAGCCGCCAGTCGACCGTCTCCTTGACGAAGGCGGTGACGAGCTGGGTGCGTACGGCGCGGGCCCGCGGCACGGTGCCGAGCCGGCGCAGGACGTAGTCGGCGAGCGCCGCCTCGTCGGCCGCGCCCACGCCGAGCAGCAGGTCGCGCCCGCCCGAGACGACGTCGATCGTGAGGCACTGCGGGTCGTCGGCGAGCGCCTCGGCGACCGCCAGCGGGTGGCCCGCGCACTCCATCTCCACGACGGCCAGCCGCCCCGGTCCTGGCCCCGGCTCGTACGCCGTCACCCAGGCGAGGCCCGCGGCCCGCAGCCGGGCCCAGCGGCGCGAGACGGTGACGGCGTCCACGCCGAGCACGGCGCCGACCTTCGCCCACGAGGCCCGCGGCTCGATCTGCAGGGCGTTGACGATGCGCCGGTCCAGGCGATCGGTCCCGAACTCCGTTACGGGGAACGGGCCTTCGCCTGCCGTCGGCGCATCGGTGCTCACAACTGCCTGTATAACGCGCCTTCCTGCGGTGCGCAGATCATTTTCGTCCGGATCCTGCACGGCACTCCGCTCCGTCCGGCGTCTGCACGAAGATCGCGGGGCGGGGCCGCCCTCACCGGCGCGGCCCTCCCAACTCGCTGACGGGGGAAGTCAGATGTCCATTCCGCACATGTCGCGCCGCCGGTTCCTGCAGACGACGTCGGCGGCCGGCGCCGTCGCCACGACGGGCGCGCTCACCGCCGCCACCACCGCTTACGCGGCGCCCGCCACCGGCCCCACCACGGCCGGCAGGGCAGCAGCCGCCGGCGCCACCCTGCGCTTCACCGCGACCACCAACGGCGCCGCCTCCCTGGCCGGCGACCGGCTGGTCGCCGAGGTGCAGGGCGTGCTGTGGTCCCTGCCGCGCGCGGGAGGCGAGGCCGCGCCGATCACCCCGCCGGACCTGGAGCCGTCGCGTCCGGTGCACTCCCCGGACGGCCGGCTGATCGCCGTCTGCGCGTTCCGTACCGGCACCTTCCACATCTGGACGCTGAAGCCGGACGGATCCGAGCTGACCCAGCGCACCGAGGGCCCGTGGGACGCCCGCGGCCCCGCCTGGTCGCCCGACGGCAAGCGGATCGCGTTCGCCTCCGAGCGCGGCGGCGATCCGGTGACGGGCGCCCCCTTCCGCATCTGGACCCTGGAGCTCGCCACCGGCCGGCTCACCCGGCTGACCGGCCTGCCGGACCAGCGGGGGCCCGTACAGGACGGCGCGTGGGAGGACTTCGACCCCACCTGGTCGCCGGACGGCAAGCGGGTGCTGTTCGTCCGCGCCGCGCTCAAGGGCGGCGCGCTCGACGCCCGTACGATCGCCTCCGTGGCCGCCGACGGCAGCGGCCCCGTCACCGTGGAGCACACCGACACCGGTACCGCCCAGGTCTTCGTGCCCGCGCTCTCCCCGGACGGCACGCTCGCCTACCTGCGGTCGACGCCCGCGCCGAACGCCGGCTGCGCCCTCGTCGTGGCCGGTGAGCCGGTCGCGGTGGGCGGCGACATCGAGGCCGCGCCGCCCCGCTGGATCTCCGCCAAGGAGCTGCTCCTGACGGTGGACGGCCACTTCACCGTCGTACGGCCCGCGGACCCGGGAGAGCGCGAGGAGATCCCCTTCACCGCGCCCCTGCCCGTCGACCGCCCGAGCTACCGGCTCAAGTCCTTCGACCTGGACGGCACCGCGCGCCGGCCCGTCCGCGCCTACGACCTGCCGGTGCTCTCCCCCGACGGCAGGCAGGTGGCGTTCACCGCCCTCAACTCCCTCTGGGTGGGCGAGACTTCGGGCGGCCGGGCGCCGCGCCGGGTGACGCGGGCCAAGGCGACCGGTTACCTCTACGCGGCCGCGTGGACGCCCGACGGCACGGCGTTGCTGTACTCCGACGACCGCGACGGCATGCCCGCCGTCCACCGGCGGGAGCTCGCGGACGGCAAGGAGACGGTGCTCGCCCCCGGCGGGCGCATCCAGCCGGCCCTCTCCCCCGACGGCCACCGCCTCGCCTGCTTCGACCTCGCCACCAACCTGCTGGTACGGGACCTGCGTACGGGCGAGGAGAAGGTGCTGGCCACCAGCCCGCCCGGTGGTGAGCTGTCCGGCCGGCCCAGCTGGTCGCCGGACGGCCGGTACGTGGCGGTCAGCTTCCGCAACCGGATCAACCAGCGCTTCCGCGAGGGCCACAACCTCATCCGGGTGATCGACACCGCCGACGGCTCCACCGCCACCCACGCGGTGGCGCCGCACGCCTCCATCTCCGACCGCAACAGCAACGGCCCGGTCTGGTCGCCCGACGGCCGGTACATGGCGGTCGTCGTCGAGTCCGCGCTGTGGCTGCTGCCGGTGCGCGCCGACGGCACCCCCGACGGCGAACCCCGCACCTTCCCCGCCGAGGCCGCCGACCACCCCACCTGGTCGGGCGACAGCCGCCACGTCCTCTACCTCTCGGCGGGCCGGCTCCGGCTCCGCACCGTCGCCGACGGGAGCGTCCGCACGGTCAGGGTGCCGCTCGACCACCGGCGCCCGGCGCCCGCGGACACCGTCATCCACGCCGGCCGCTTCTGGGACGGCAGCGGCGGCGACGACTCCGTGCGCGAGAACGTCGACATCACCCTGCGCGGCGGCCGTGTCGCCGCCGTAGGGCCGCACCGGCCGGGACGCGGCGCCGCCCGCCGCGTCGACGCCTCGGAGCAGACCGTGATCCCCGGCCTGTGGGACGCGCACATGCATCCGCAGCCCGGTCTGTACGGCGGCAGGCAGGCCGCCCTGTTCCTCTCCTACGGTGTCACCAGCGCGATGTCGATGGGCGGTGCCGGTTACGAGGGGGCGCGGCTGCGCGAGGCCGTCGCCTCCGGTGAGCTGGCCGGGCCCCGGCTCGTCACGGCCAGCGAGGTGCTCGACGGGAGCCGCATCGCCTGGGACAACCGCGTGCACGCCACCCGCGAGGGCCTGCGCAGGACTCTCTCCCGCGGCAAGGCCCTCGACTGGGACTTCGTCAAGACCTATGTGCGGGCCCCGGCCTGGGTGATGGAGGAGGCCGCGCGCTTCGCCCACGAGGAGATGGGCGTGCGCTGCGGCAGCCACAACCTCTCCCCCGGCATCCAGCTCGGGCAGGACCTGACGACCCATCTGCAGGCCACGCAGCGCGCCGAGTTCGGGCACGCGACGTCCATCGGCGAGTTCGCCTACCAGGACGTCACGGAGATCTACACCGCCACCGGCGACTTCCATCTGATCGCCACGCCCTTCTCGGCCGCTCCACTCATCGGCGCGGCGCCCGCCCTCGCCGACGACGAGCGGGTCACCCGCCTGATGCCGCCGTGGGAGACCGCACAGGTGCGGGACCTGGCCGCGCAGCCGCCCACCGGGGCCCAACTGGCCACCCTGAACCGGGAGATCGACATCTACCGCCGCATCGCGGCGGCCGGCGGACTGCTCGCCGTCGGCACGGACTCCCCGGGCATCCCGACCGGCCTGGGCGTCCACCTCGCCCTGCGCGCCCTGCGGCGCGGCGGCCTGACGGTCGCCGAGACGCTGCGCACGGCGACCCTCGCCCCCGCGCGGATCTTCGGCCTCGACCGCGACCTCGGCACGCTGGAGGTGGGCAAGCTCGCCGACCTCGCGGTGGTCGACGGGGACCCCTTCACCGACTTCGACGCGCTGGTGCGGACGGTGTCGGTCATGCGGGGCGGAGTGCCGTACCAGGTGAAGGACCTCGTCTCCGCGGTCCCGGCGGTGCCGGTGACGGCGCGGGAACGGAAGCACTGGGCGCGTACGGGCGAGAAGCTGCGGGGGCGGTGCTGCGAGCACGGGGGGTGAGTACGGGGGGGTGAGTACGGGGGCCGGGGCGGGGTGGCACGGGTACTGAGTCCGGGGCGGGGCGCGCGCTCGGGCGGCGCTCTCCGGCGTGAGGCGCCACGCGCCGACCCGCCCCGCCCCGCGCGCGCCCCCGGGCGATCATCCCTGGAAGGCTGGGGCCATGTCCGCATCCCCGCCCCCGTCTCCGGCCTCCCGGGGCGTGCCCGCCCCGCCGGAGGGCCGGTCGCCCGCGCCGCGCCGCCCGGCCCTGGTCGTCTCCCTCTGCGTCCTCGCCTTCGCGCTGCTCACCTGGCAGGTCGTCGCCGGTGGCCCGCTGCGCCGCGCCGACGAACGCGCGGGGCGCGCCCTCACCGGCAGCCGGCTCCCGGACCGGGCCGCCGAGCTCCTCGCCGACCTCGGCAACGCCACGGTCGCCGTGCCGGTCCTCGTCGCCGTCGCCGCGTACACCGCGTGGCGCGCGCGGCGCGGCGGCACGGACCGCTGGTGGCTGCCCGCGGCGGCCGCGCTGCTCGCCATGGCGGCGGTGCCGGCGCTCGTGGTCTCCCCGCTGAAGGTGCTGGTCGCCCGCACGGGGCCGCCCGGCATGGCGGGCGACGGCTACTTCCCCTCGGGCCACACGGCGACGGCCTCCGTCGCATACGGCGCGGCGGCCCTGCTCCTGCTTCCGCTGCTCCGCGGCGCGTACGGCCGTCGCGAACTGCTCATCGGCTGCTGCCTGTTGAACGTCGCGGTCGGCTTCGGCCTGGTGCGACGGGGGTACCACTGGCCGCTGGACGTCGCGGCCAGTTGGTGCCTCTCCGTGGCGCTGCTCCAGGTCGTACTGGTGGCGGTCAGCCGAAGTACGCGTCGAAGTTCTTCGAGAACTCCCAGCCGTTGAAGCGGTCCCAGTTGATCGACCAGGTCATCAGGCCGCGCAGGTCCGGCCAGGTGCCGTGGGTGCGGTACGTGCCGCAGGACGTGCCCTTGGTCAGACAGTCCAGGGCCTTGTCGACCTCCGCCGTGGACACATGGCCGTTGCCCGCGTTGACCGAGGCGGGCATGCCGATGGCGACCTTCCCCGGCGGCAGGGGCGGGAAGACGTTGTTCTTGTCGCCCGCCACCGGGAAGCCGGTGAGCAGCATGTCGGTCATGGCTATGTGGAAGTCCGCGCCGCCCATGGAGTGGTACTGGTCGTCCAGGCCCATGACGGGACCGGAGTTGTAGTCCTGGACGTGCAGCAGCGTCAGGTCGTCGCGCAGGGCGTGGATGACCGGGAGGTACGCGCCCGCCCGCGGGTCCTGGCCGCCCCACTTCCCGGTGCCGTAGAACTGGTACCCGAGCTGCACGAAGAAGGTCTCGGGCGCCATGGTGAGCGTGAAGCCGGAGCCGTACTTCGCCTTGAGGGTCTTCACCGCGGAGATCAGGTTGACGATCGCCGGGGTCTTCGGGTTCTTGAAGTCCGTGTCGTCGGCGTTCAGGGAGAGCGAGTGGCCCTCGAAGTCGATGTCCAGGCCGTCGAGTCCGTACCGGTCGATGATCGCGGAGACCGACGAGACGAAGGTGTCGCGGGCCTGCGCCGTGGTGAGCCGCACCTGGCCGTTCTGGCCGCCGATGGAGATCAGCACCTTCTTGCCCGCCGCCTGCTTGGCCTTGACCGCGGCCTTGAACTCCGCCTCGGTCTCGACGTTCGGGCACTCGGACGCGGGACAGAGGCCGAAGCGGATGTCGCCGGAGGTCGCGGAGGTCGGCTCGCCGAAGGCGAGGTCGATGATGTCCCAGCTGTCGGGGGTGTCGGCAAGGCGGGTGTAGCCGGAGCCGTTGGCGAAGCTGGTGTGCAGATAGCCGACCAGGGCGTGGTCGGCGGGGGCGGCCGGGGCCCCGGTGGGGGCCGGCTGTTCCGGGGCGGCCGTCGCGCGGGTGGAGAGCAGGCCGGACGCGGTGAGCGCGCAGGCCGCGACGGCGACCGCGGCGAGGCGTCTGACGCGGCTTGCTCGGCCGGTGGGGGGCAACAAGGGACGGTCCACAACTGCCTCCGGGCATGGGGGGGATTGGAGGGCGGATCGCGCTCAACTTGGTCCAGACCAATCGAGTTGTCAAGAGGTCCGGCACCTCACTCGGGACATCGGCATCTCGCTCGTCGTCTCCGGCGCCTCACGCGTCATGTCCGGCGCCTCACTCGCCGTTCTCCCCGCTCTCCCGCGCTCCCCTGCCCTCCCAGCCCTGCCTGCCCTCCCGCGCGAGACGCGCCGCCGCCTCGTGCATCGCGCGTTCGAGCAGTGCCGGATCCGTGAGCGTGCCCGAGCCGTCGGGCAGGACCAGCCAGCGGACGCCGCCCGAGGCCCGTCCGGGGTAGGGCACGACGATCCACGTGCCGTCGCCGGCGCCCCGTACGCCCGTGGCCAGCCAGCGGGACGCGGTGCCCGGCGGCACGAAGAACCCCAGGCGCTCGTCACCGGGGCCCACGAGCACGGGGCCCGGCCGGTCCACGCAGCGGGTCAGCACGTCGAGCGTGGCGTAGCCGAGGCCGCCGGGCAGGATCAGCACGTCCCAGGCCCGCCCGGCCGGCAGCAGCGCGACCCCCAGGGGATGGCGCTCCCACTCCCAGCGGCAGGCCTCCGGGTCCGGCGCCACCGACACGAGCCATTCGACGGCCGCCCGCATCCCGGTGCCACCGGACCCCCCTGAGCCACCGAACCCACTCGTGCCACTCGAACCACCCGAGCCAGTCATGACAGAACCTCTCTCCTCTGCGACGACGGTGCGCGACAGCGCGCGTCACAAGGGAGAGAGGCTCCGGGGCCGGGCATTACGCGGGTTCCTGCTACCAGTTGGTAGCGAAACGGGGCGCGAGGGGCGGGCGGGGCGTGCGCCGGTCACGTACACCCCGCTCAGTCACCCTTCGGCCACGCCACCCCACAGCCGTCGGGCGTCCGCCGCTCAGCTGTCGAAGCCGAGGCCCAGCTTGTCCATCGTCTTGAGCCAGAGGTTGCGCCTGCCGCCGTTGGCGTCGGACCGGGCGAGCGACCACTTGGTCAGGGCGACGCCGGTCCACGCGAACGGCTCGGGCGGGAACGGCAGCGGCTTCGTGCGGACCATCTCCAGCTCCGTACGCTCCGTGCGCTCGCCGGAGAGCAGGTCCAGCATGACGTCGGCGCCGAACCGGGTGGCCCCGACACCGAGGCCCGTGTACCCGGCCGCGTAGGCGACGCGGCCCTTGTGCGCCGTGCCGAAGAACGCCGAGAAGCGCGAGCACGTGTCGATCGCGCCGCCCCACGCATGCGTGAAGCGCACCCCCTCCAACTGCGGGAAGCAGGTGAAGAAGTGCCCGGCCAGCTTGGCGTAGGTCTCCGGCCGGTCGTCGTACTCCGCCCGCACCTTGCCGCCGAACGGATAGATCGCGTCGTAGCCGCCCCACAGGATGCGGTTGTCGGCGGAGAGCCGGAAGTAGTGGAACTGGTTCGCGCTGTCGCCGAGGCCCTGGCGGTTCTTCCAGCCGATGGCCGCCAGCTGCTCGTCGGTCAGCGGCTCGGTCATCAGCGCGTAGTCGTAGACCGGGACGGTGTACGGGCGCAGCCGCTTGACCAGCGAGGGGAAGATGTTCGTGGCGAGGACGATCTGGCCGGCGAAGACCCTGCCGTACGGCGTGCGGACCGCCATCCCGGCGCCGGACGAGGCCAGTTCGAGGGCGGGCGTGTGCTCGTGGACGCGTACGCCCTTTTCCAGACAGGCCCGCTTCAGGCCCCACGCCAGCTTCGCCGGGTTGAGCATGGCGACGCCGTCGCGGTCCCAGAGGCCGCCGAGGAACGTCGGCGAGTCGACGTGCTCGCGCAGTGCGTCCGCGTCGAGCAGCTCGGAGCCGTCGGCGAGGCCGTGCTCGGCCATCTCCGCGTACATCTCGTGGAGTTCGGCCAGCTGGTGCGGCTCGGTGGCGACGTCGATCTCGCCGGTGCGCTCGAAGTCGCAGTCGATGGAGTACCGCTTGACGGCCGCCTCGATCTCGTCGAGGTTGCGCGCGCCGAGCTCCTCCAGCTTCGCGATCTCGCCGGGCCAGCGGGACAGGCCGTTGCCGATGCCGTGGGTGAGCGAGGCGGCGCAGAAGCCGCCGTTGCGGCCGGAGGCGGCCCAGCCCGCCTCTTTGCCCTCGACGAGGACGACGTCGCGGTGCGGGTCGCGCTCCTTGGCGATGAGCGCGGTCCACAGGCCGCTGTACCCGCCGCCGACGACGAGCAGGTCGCACCGCTCGTCGCCGGTGAGGGCGGGCTCCGGGGAGGGCCGGGCGGGGTCGTCGAGCCAGAAGGACACCGGCTTGGCGTCGGAAAGGGACTCGGTGAAACGGGTCATGGCACCAGGGGCCATGATTTCCACTCCTTCAAGGGTTACCGGCCAGGCCATGGCCGGGTATTTCGGGGTACTACCGGGACTGCCTGTTGCGGCGTTTGCCGATGAGCATTCCGGAGAGCACAAGCAGGACGGCGACGAGGAACATCGCCGTACCGATCACATTGATCTGAACGGGCGTGCCCCGCTGCGCCGATCCCCAGACGAACATGGGGAACGTCACGGTCGAGCCCGCGTTGAAATTCGTGATGATGAAGTCGTCGAAGGAGAGCGCGAAGGCGAGCAGCGCACCCGCCGCGATGCCGGGCGCGGCGATCGGCAGCGTCACCCGCAGGAACGTCTGCACGGGACCGGCGTAGAGGTCCTGCGCGGCCTGTTCCAGACGGGGGTCCATCGACATGACGCGCGCCTTGACGGCGGTCACCACGAAGCTGAGGCAGAACATGATGTGGGCGATGAGGACCGTCCAGAAGCCCAGCTGCGCGCCCATGTTGAGGAAGAGCGTGAGCAGCGAGGCGGCCATGACGACCTCGGGCATCGCCATCGGCAGGAAGATCAGCGAGTTGATGGCGCCGCGCGCGCGGAACCGGTAGCGCACGAGCGCGAAGGCGATCATCGTGCCGAGCACGGTCGCGCCGATCGTCGCCCAGGTGGCGATCTGCAGGCTCAGCGAGAGCGAGCCGCACATGTCGGCGACGCCGCACGGATTCTTCCAGGCGTCGAGCGAGAATTCCTGCCAGGAGTAATTGAAGCGCCCCTTCGGCTTGTTGAAGGAGAACACCGTCACGACGACGTTGGGAAGCAGCAGATAGGCGAGCGTCAACAGGCCCGCGATGACGACGGCATTGCGTCGCAGCCAGCGGAAGAAGGCGGCCATCAGACGAGATCCTCCGTCCCTGACTTGCGGATGTAGAAGGTCACCATGAAGAGGATGGCGGCCATGAGGATGAAGGAGAGCGCGGCGGCCGTCGGGTAGTCCAGGATGCGCAGGAACTGCGTCTGGATGACGTTGCCGACCATGCGCGTGTCGGTGGAGCCGAGGAGGTCGGCGTTGACGTAGTCGCCCGCCGCCGGGATGAAGGTGAGCAGCGTCCCGGAGACGACGCCCGGCATGGAGAGCGGGAAGGTCACCTTGCGGAAGGTCGTGGCGGGCGTGGCGTACAGGTCGCCCGCGGCCTCGTGCAGCCGCCCGTCGATGCGCTCCAGCGAGGTGTAGAGCGGCAGGATCATGAACGGCAGGAAGTTGTACGTGAGGCCGCAGATCACCGCGAGCGGGGTGGCGAGGACCCGGTCGCCGGCCGTGACGCCCAGCCAGCTGGTGACGTCGAGGACGTGCAGCGAGTTGAGGGCGCCCACCACCGGGCCGCCGTCGGCGAGGATCGTCTTCCACGCCAGCGTGCGGATGAGGAAGCTGGTGAAGAACGGCGCGATGACCAGGACGAGGATGATGTTGCGCCAGCGGCCCGCGCGGAAAGCGATGAGGTAGGCGAGCGGATAGCCCAGCAGCAGGCACAGGACGGTGGCGGCGCCCGCGTAGAGCACCGAGCGCAGGAACTGCGGCCAGTAGTCGGTGAGGGCGTCCCAGTAGGTGGCGAAGTGCCAGGTGACCTTGAAGCCCTCTTCGAGCGAGCCGGTCTGCACGGAGGTCGACGCCTGGTAGACCAGCGGCAGCGCGAAGAAGACGATCAGCCAGAGGATGCCGGGGAGCAGCAGCCAGTAGGGGACGAGGCGGCCGCGCTTGCGGGGTGCGCGCGCGGGTGGCTCCTGTGGTGCGGGCGCCGTCGGCGGTGGTGCGTCGGTCACGGTGGTCATGCGGAGGTGTCCTCCTCGACCTTCTCGACGCCAGCCTGGACGTCCTGGGCGGCGTCCAGGGCGAAGGTGTGCGCGGGGTTCCAGTGCAGGACGACCTCGGCGCCGGGGGTGAGCCTGCCGTCGCGCTCCACGTTCTGCGCGTACACCTCGAAGGAGGGGCAGAGCGGGCTGCGGACGACGTACTGGGTGGAGACGCCGATGAAGCTGGAGTCGGCGATGCGGCCGGTGATGCGGTTGCGGCCGTCGGGGATCTGCCCGGCGTCGTCGGCGTGGGTGAGGGAGATCTTCTCCGGGCGGACGCCGACGAGGACCTTCGCGCCGGTGGCGGTGGGCCCGGTACATCGCGCGGCGGGGAGCGTCAGCTTGCAGTCGCCCGCCTTGACGACGAGGTCGTCGCCGCCGCCCTGCACCTCCGCCTCGATGAAGTTGGAGGTGCCGAGGAAGTTGGCGACGAAGGTGGTGCGCGGGTTCTCGTACAGGTCGGCGGGGGCGCCGAGCTGTTCGACCCGGCCGCCGTTCATCACGGCCACGGTGTCGGCCATCGTCATGGCCTCCTCCTGGTCGTGCGTGACGTGCACGAAGGTGATGCCGACCTCGGTCTGGATGCGCTTGAGCTCCAGCTGCATCTGGCGGCGCAGCTTGAGGTCGAGGGCGCCGAGCGGCTCGTCGAGGAGGAGCACCTTGGGGTGGTTGATGAGCGCGCGGGCGACGGCGACGCGCTGCTGCTGGCCGCCGGAGAGCTGGTGCGGCTTCTTGCGGGCCTGCTCGCCGAGCTGGACCAGGTCGAGCATCTCGCCGACCTTGTCCTTGACCGACTTGATGCCGCGCCGGCGCAGTCCGAAGGCGACGTTCTCGAAGATGTCGAGGTGCGGGAAGAGCGCGTACGACTGGAAGACGGTGTTCACCGGCCGCTTGTACGGCGGCAGGGCGGTGACGTCCTGGTCGCCGAGGTGCACGGTCCCCGAACTGGGCTCCTCCAGGCCCGCGATCATGCGGAGCGTGGTGGTCTTGCCGCAGCCGGAGGCGCCGAGCAGCGCGAAGAAGGAGCCCTGCGGCACGGTGAGGTCGAGCGGCTGCACGGCGGTGAAGGAGCCGTACGTCTTGCTGATCCCGCTGAGACGGACATCGCCGCCGTGTTCTTGAGCAGTGGTCATGGTGGGTCCAGGGAGAGTCGAGGGGAGAGGAGGGGCTGCCCCGCGAGGGGCGCACAAGGGGCGCGGGGAACTGCGCGACAAGCCACGACGGGCCGCAGCCGCGGCCGAGAAACCACGGCCGGCCACGGCGCGGCCGGCTACGTTCCCGTGAGCCTCGCGAACTTCTCTTCGTACGCGGTCTCTTCCTTCGACGTCAGCGAGCGGAAGGCACGGGACTTCTCCTTCATCTCCTTGTCGGGAAGGATCAGCGGGTTCGCGGCGGCGTCCGGGTCGATCTTCGCGAGCGCGTCCCGCACCCCGTCCACCGGGCAGACGTAGTTGATGTAGGCCGCGAGGCGGGCCGCCGGTTCCGGCTCGTAGTAGTAGTCGATGAGCCGTTCGGCGTTGCGCTTGTGGCGCGCCTTGATGGGGACCAGCAGGTTGTCGGTGGAGGTGACGTAGCCCCGGTCGGGGATGTGGAAGCCGATGTCGGGGTTGTCGGCCTGCAGTTGCACGATGTCACCGGCCCAGCCGAGGCAGGCGGCCATGTCGCCCTTGGCCAGGTCCGAGGTGTAGTCGTTGCCGGTGAAGCGGCGGATCTGCTTCTTGTCGACGGCCTTCTGCAGGCGGGCGATGGCCGCGTCGAAGTCATCGTCGGTGAAGTCCGCGGGATCCTTGCCCATGTCGATGAGCGTCATGCCGACGCTGTCGCGCATCTCCGAGAGGAACCCCACGCGTCCCTTCAGCTTGGGATCGTCGAGCAGCTCGGAGACCGAGGTGATCTTCTTTCCGCCGGTCGCCTTCTTGTTGTACGCGATGACCGTGGAGATGCCCGTCCAGGGGTAGGAGTAGGCGCGGCCGGGGTCCCAGTCGGGGTCGCGGAACTGGGCGGAGAGGTTGCTGTACGCGTGCGGCAGGTTGGCCGGGTCCAGCTTCTGCACCCAGCCGAGGCGGATGAGCCGGGCCGCCAGCCAGTCGGTGACGCAGATGAGGTCGCGCCCGGTGTCCTGGCCCGCCGCGAGCTGCGGCTTCAGCTTCCCGAAGAACTCGACGTTGTCGTTGATGTCCTCGGTGTACTTGACCTCGATCCCGGTGCGCTCGGTGAACGCCTCCAGGGTCGGCCGCCGGTTCTTGTCCTTCTCGTCGACGTCCATGTACTCGGTCCAGTTGGAGAAGGAGATCCGCTTCTCCTGGCCCGAGTGGTCCTCGGACGAGACCTCGCCCTGGCTCTTGCCCGCCGCGGGGATCCCGCAGGCGCTCAGGCCCCCGAGTCCGCCGACGGCGAGCGCGCCGCCCGTGGAGGCGCGCAGCAGGGTACGGCGGGTCAGGGCGGCCCTGCCGTGGGTGAGGCTGCGGTGCATGGCGGCCCGCTGGGCCGGGGAGAGGCGTTCGGGCTCGTACTGCTCCATGCGCGTGATTGCCCTTTCGGGAGGAAGGCGGCCGCCGGTCACGCGGCCTGGGTCGACGTGGCTACCTGACTACCGGTCCCCGAAGATCGTGCGGTGCCAGTCCTTGCGGACCACCGCGGTGTTGTCGAACATGACGTGCTTGACCTGCGTGTACTCCTCAAACGAGTACGCGGACATGTCCTTGCCGTAGCCGGACGCCTTGTAACCGCCGTGCGGCATCTCGCTGAGGATCGGGATGTGGTCGTTGACCCAGACGCAGCCGGCCTTGATCTCGCGGGTGGCGCGGTTGGCGCGGAAGACGTCGCGGCTCCAGGCGGAGGCGGCGAGGCCGTACGGGGTGTCGTTGGCGAGCCGGATGCCCTCGTCGTCGGAGTCGAAGGGCAGCACGACGAGCACCGGCCCGAAGATCTCGGCCTGCACGATCTCGCTGTCCTGCGCGGCGTCGGCGACGAGGGTCGGCTTGTAGTACGCGCCGGGGTGGGTGAGCGCCTCGCCGCCGGTCACCACGCGCGCGTAGGAGCGGGCCCGGTCGACGAACCCGGCGACGCGGTCGCGGTGCGCGTGCGAGATGAGCGGCCCCATGTCGGTGCCGGGGTCGAACGGGTCGCCGAGCCGCACGGTCTCCATGAGGTCGGCGACGCCCTGCACGAAAGCGTCGTACAGCGGACGCTGCACGTACGCGCGCGTGGCGGCCGTGCAGTCCTGCCCGGAGTTGATGAGCGCGCCGGCGACGGCGCCGTGCACGGCGGCCTCCAGGTCGGCGTCGTCGAACACCACGAAGGGCGCCTTGCCGCCGAGCTCCAGGTGCAGCCGCTTGACGGTGGCGGTGGCGATCTCGGCGACGCGCTTGCCGACGCCGGTGGAGCCGGTGAAGGAGGTCATGGCGACGTCGGGGTGGCCCACCAGGTGCTCGCCGGCGTCCTTGCCCGCGCCCGAGACGATGTTGAGGACGCCGTCGGGGATGCCGGCCTCGGTGGCGGCCTGCGCGAACAGGAGCGAGGTGAAGGGGGTCAGCTCGGCGGGCTTCAGGACGATGGTGTTGCCCGCGGCGATCGCCGGCAGGACCTTCCAGGCGGCCATTTGGAGGGGGTAGTTCCAGGGCGCGATGGAGCCGACGACGCCGATGGGCTCACGGCGTACGTACGAGGTGTGGTCGCCGGTGTACTCGCCGGCCGACTGGCCCTGCAGATGGCGGGCCGCACCGGCGAAGAAGGCGGCGTTGTCGACCGTCCCCGGGACGTCGAACTCGCGGCTCAGCTTGATCGGCTTGCCGCACTGCACCGACTCGGCCTGCGCGAACTCCTCGGCACGGTCGGCGAGCACGCCCGCGAAGCGGTGCAGGGCGTCGGAGCGCTCGCCCGGGGTGGCGCCCGCCCAGCCGGGGAAGGCCTCGGCAGCCGCGGCGACGGCGGCATCCACGTCGTCTCTTCCGGCCAGCTCGTACGTGAGGACGTCGTCGCCCGTGGCGGGGTCGACGACGGCGTGGGTACGGCCCGAGGTTCCCTTGGTCAGCCGGCCGGCGATGTACTGCGCGCCGTCCGCGAAGTGGTCCTGCGCCTGGAAGTTGTGCATGACGCTCTCCTCCGCCGCCCTCCCCGTCCCGCGGGGGTCGGCGTAGCTCCAGATCGATTTGAGTGCCGATCCTGACAGAGCCGTGATAGCCCAACAAGTGATTCCGTTGTTGCCTTTTGGTTACGCGACGAATTCTGTCGACCAGGTGTCGAGTGCTCGCGGAAAACCAGGGACGGAGTGTCAGTGGTGCCTGCCACACTCGCGTGCATGACGGAGATCGAGGCGGTGCGCTCGGTGGAGACGCTGGTCCGGGCGGTGCGCGCCGGCGAGAAGGTGAAGTACCTGCCCTTCTGGGGCCACACCCCGCGCCGCGACGGCACCCTGGGGGCGAGCTGTCTCAGCCAGTGGTGGCCGGCGCCGTTCACGGTGGACGGCGTGGCGTACGCGACGGCCGAGCACTGGATGATGGCCGCCAAGGCCCGCCTCTTCGGCGACGCGGACGCGGAGCACGCGGCGCGCACGGCCCGCACCCCCGCGGAGGCGAAGAAGGCGGGACGGCTCGTACGGGACTTCGACGAGGCGACCTGGGCCCGTGAGCGGTACGGGATCGTGGTCGAGGGCAGCGTCCACAAGTTCACGTCGGACCCGGCGCTCGGGGCGTTCCTGCGGGGGACGGGGAGTCGCGTCCTGGTCGAGGCGAGCCCCCTGGACCGCGTCTGGGGCGTGGGCCTGGCGGCGGACGACCCACGGATAACGGACCCGGCCCGATGGCTCGGGCCGAACCTGCTCGGCTTCGCGCTGATGGAGGCGCGGGGGCGGATGGGGTGACCTGTGGGGCTAGCGCCCCAGGGTCGACGAGGTGGCGACGGCCGGGGCCTCGGAGCGCGCCGCGTCGGTGTCCTCGTCCGGCACCACGAGCAGGATCACCAGGACGGCGATGCTCAGGACGATCCCCGCCGCCCCGCAGATGATGCCCGCGAGGGCCTGTCCTCCGTTGGTCGCCTCGCCTCGCCGCGCCTTCCGGCGCCCGATCGCGCCGAAGATCACCGCGAGGATGCCGACGACGATCGCCAGCGGCCACAGACAGAAGCCGACCGCCGCGATGATCCCCAGGACGAGTCCGGCCACGCCCATGCCGTTCGCTGGCGCCATCGGCATGGCGGGCCATCCGTACCCGGGCGCGCCCGGGGCCCCCTGGTAGCCGGGGTACCCCTGCTGACCCGGGTAGCCGTACCCCGGAGCGCCGCCGGGCGGCCCCGGATACCCGTACCCGTGTCCGTGCCCGTACTCATACCCGTACGGCATCCGGCCCGGTCCGTCCGGCGAGATCGGGGGTGGCGGCACGGGCTCGCCGGGCGCGGCGAAGGGGTTGCCGACGGGAGGTGCCGCGTGCGGGCCCGGCCCCTGGACCGGAGGGGGGTAAGCCCCCGGCATCGACGTGACCGTCCACTGGTCGTGCACGGACGCGGAACCACCGGACGGACCCGACCCCCGACCCGGCGCCTTCGCGTCTTCAGCCGGCGGCGCCCAAGGATCCCGTTCTTCCGGCGCCTCCGCACCGCCCTCGTTGTCGCCCTCGGAACCGGCGGACATCACGGGTCACCTCTTTCATCCGTTTTCCTACGCTCCGTCATGTTTCCTACGCTCCGTCATGCTGCGGCCCCGGCCCGCCCCATCCGGCCCATCCGGCCCGCCGCCTACGATGATCCCCGACCCATCGATCAGCCGATCAAGCCCGTTCCTGGGGAGGAAACCGTGACCGACCAGCAGACCGCGGCCAGCACCGCCGCAGACCCGCACGCCTTCATCGAGGGCCTGCCCAAGGCGGAACTGCACGTGCACCACGTGGGATCGGCCTCCCCCCGCATCGTCTCCGAGCTCGCCGCCCGGCACCCCGACTCGGCGGTGCCGACCGACCCCGAGGCGCTCGTCGACTACTTCACGTTCACGGACTTCGCGCACTTCATCAAGGTGTACCTCTCCGTCGTGGACCTGATCCGCACCCCGGACGACGTCCGCCTGCTCACCTTCGAGGTGGCCCGCGACATGGCACGGCAGAACGTCCGCTACGCCGAGCTGACCATCACCCCGTACTCCTCCGTCCGCCGCGGCATCGACGACCGCGCCTTCATGGCCGCCATCGAGGACGCCCGCAAGGCCGCCGAGGCCGAGTTCGGCACCGTACTGCGCTGGTGCTTCGACATCCCCGGCGAGGCCGGGCTCGAGTCGGCCGAGGAGACGGTGCGGCTCGCCACCACCGACGCGCTGCGCCCCGAGGGCCTGGTCTCCTTCGGGCTCGGCGGGCCCGAGATCGGCGTGCCGCGCCCGCAGTTCAAGCCGTACTTCGACCGCGCCATCGCCGCGGGCCTGCACTCCGTCCCGCACGCCGGCGAGACCACGGGACCCGAGACGGTCTGGGACGCCCTCACCCACCTGCGCGCCGAGCGGATCGGGCACGGCACCACGTCCGCCCAGGACCCGAAACTCCTCGCCCACCTGGCCGAGCACCGCATCCCGCTGGAAGTCTGCCCCACCTCGAACATCGCGACCCGCGCCGTGCGCACCCTCGACGAGCACCCGATCCGTCAGTTCGTCGACGCCGGGGTGCTCGTGACGGTCAACTCCGACGACCCGCCGATGTTCGGCACCGACCTGAACAACGAGTACGCGGTGGCCGCCCGCCTCCTGGACCTCGACGAACGCGGCATCGCGGCGCTGGCGAAGAACGCCGTCGACGCGTCCTTCCTCGACCCGGCAGGCAAGGCCCGGATCGCCGAGGAGATCGACACGTACACGGAGGCGTGGCTCGCCCGCTAGGAACAGCGGCACCACAATGGGCCCATGCGCACCGTGACTGCTGTGGCCCACCGAGGCGACCCCTACCGCGTCCGTGAGAACACCCTGCCCTCCCTGCGCTCCGCGCTCGACCGGGGCGCGGACGCGGTGGAGGTCGACGTCCGCCTGACCAGCGACGGCGTGCCCGTCCTGCTGCACGACACGACACTCGAACGCCTGTGGGGATACGCGCGGCCGCTCGCCGCGCTCTCCGCCGCCGAGGTCGAAGGGCTGACCGAGGGCGGCGTGCCGACCCTGGAGGCGGCCCTCGCGGCGACCGCGGGGCACCGGCTCATGATCGATCTGCCGGGCGCGACGTACGACGACGTCCGCGCGGTCGTCGGCGTCGTCGCGCAGAGCGGCGCGGCGGAGCGCGTGTACTACTGCGCGGGCGGACGGACGATGCTGGCCGTGCGCGAGGCGGACCCGGCCGCCGAGATCGCGCTGACCTGGACGACCCTGGCGCCGCCCCGCCCCGTCCTGCTGGACGCGGTGAAGCCGCGCTGGCTCAACTACCGCTTCCCGCTGGTCACCCGCGACCTGGTCGCCCAGGTGCACCGGCAGGGCCTGCTCGTCTCGGCGTGGACCCCGGACACCCGCCGCTCGATGCGGCGGCTGCTCGACACGGGCGTCGACTCGATCACCACCAACCGCGTCGACGTCCTGACCGCACTGCGCACTCCCTGACACTTCGGGGTACCCGGGCCGGATGAGCGAGATTCTGGTGGGGACCTGTTCGTGGACGGACCGCGCGCTGATGGCCAGCGGCTGGTACCCGCGCGGGCGCAAGGACGCCGAGGGCAGACTGCGGCACTACGCCGACAACTTCCCCGTGGTGGAGGTCGACTCGACGTACTACGCGCTCCCGCAGAGCCGCACCTGCCGGCTGTGGGCGGAGCGCACGCCGGACGGTTTCCGCTTCGACGTGAAGGCGTTCTCGCTGCTGACCGGACATCCGACCCGGCAGACGGCGCTCCCGCCCGAGCTGCGCGGCCGACCACTGGACCCCGAACTGCTGGACACCGTCTGGCAGCACTTCCGCGACGCCCTCGAACCGCTGCGCGCGGCGGACCGACTCGGAACCCTGCTCTTCCAGTTCCCGCCGTGGTTCACGCCGGGCGCCCGCGCGGAGAACGCGCTGAAGGAGTGCGCGCGCCGCACCGCGGGCTGGCCGGTGGCGGTGGAGTTCCGCCACCCGGACTGGTGGGACGAGGACCACGGGTCCCGTACGACGGCGCTCCTGTCGGAGTTGGACCTCTCGGCGGTGGCTGTCGACACGGCGCAGGGCCTGCCGCACTCCATGCCCCCGACGGCCCCGGTCACCTCGCCCCGCCACGCGGTGATCCGTTTCCACGGCCGGAGCGAGGCGTGGGGCACGGGCTCCAAGGAGGACAAGTTCCGCCACGCCTACACGGAGGCGGAACTCACCCAGTGGCTCCCCCGCATACGGTCGATGGCGGAGCGCGCGGACGAGGTCCACGTCCTGTTCAACAACTGCTGCGGGGACGCGGCGGTGCGGGCGGCGGAGAGGATGGACCGGCTGGTGGGCGGGGCGGCCGTACACAGGTGAGGTCGGCCCGCCCCGGGCAGGCGCCCCGGGAAGACGTCCCGGGAAGGAAGGTTGACCGTGACAGCCGAGTGAAACTGATGCGGCTGCCGGACCGCGGACAGCGCGGCTTCGCGTACACCGCGGCCGGCACAGCGGCCCGGATGAACGGCACCCTCACCCCCGAGCTGTACGCCGCCCTGCGGGCGGAGGGCCACCGCGGATTCGCCGAGACGGCCGTCGACGACACCCTCGACCACGTGCCGTTCCGCGAGCTGCCGCTGTGGTTCAAGTGGCGCGTGGTCGCGTCGAAGGTGCTGGACAAGCTGGCGACGTGGCGGCTGGAGCTGACGTACGCGGCACAGGACGCCGGCAAAGCCCTGCGGCGACGCCGCTGACGCGGGCTGCCGGGTGGGGCGGGGAGGGCGACGAGGGCCTGCCCCCTACAACCCCACCAACGCATTCCACCGCTTCGCGAACTCCGTCCGCTCCTTCGACGTGATGTCCCGCGCGATCGCCAGGCGCCCCCGCATCGCGTCGTCCGGGAAGATCAGCGGGTCCTCCGCGAGGGCCGCGCGCTCCTTGTCCTTGGAGGAGGCGAGGATGTCGCGGGCGGCCGGGACCGGGCAGACGTAGTTGACCCAGGCCGCGAGCTCCGCCGCGACCTCCGGCTCGTAGTAGTAGTCGACGAGCCGTTCGGCGTTGCGCTTGTGGCGGGCCAGGTTGGGGATCATCAGGGACTCCGCCCACAGCTCGGCGCCCTCCTCGGGGACGACGAACTCGATGTCCGGGTCGTCCGCCTGGAGTTGGATCACGTCGCCGCTGTAGGCCTGGCAGGCCAGCACGTCGCCGCTGGAGAGGTCCTTGATGTAGTCATTGCCGGTGAAGCGGCGGATGTGGTGGGAGTGCACCATCTTCTCGACCTTGTCGCACATCCGGTGGAAGTCGTCCGCCGTCCACTTCGTGATGTCGACGCCGTCGCCCTGCAGCAGCAGCGCGAACGCCTCGTCCAGGCCGGAGAGGAGCGTGACCCGCCCCTTGAGGTCGTCGGCCCACAGGTCGGAGACGTGCTTGATCTCCCGGCCGACCTTGCGCTTGTTGTACGCGATGCCGGTGATGCCCGACTGCCACGGCACGGAGAACTTCCGGCCCGGGTCGAAGTGCGGCGAGCGGAGCAGTGGGTCCAGGTACTTGGTGACGTTCGGCTGGCGCGCCCGGTCCATCTCCTGGACCCAGCCGAGCCGCACGAACCGCGCGCACATCCAGTCGCTGATGACGATGAGGTCGCGGCCGGTCTCCTGGTGGTTCATCAGGGACGGGCTGATCTTGCCGAAGAACTCGTCGTTGTCGTTGATCTCCTCCGTGTAGCGGACGTCGATGCCGGTCCGCTTCTCGAAGGCGTCCAGCGAGGGGCGCTTCGTCTTGTTGTCGTCGTCGGTGTCGATGTACAGCGGCCAGTTGGCGAACGTCAGCCTCTTGTCGCGCGCCGAGCGGTCGCCCGCCGCCCGGTCCCCCGGCGCGATGTACGCGGCGGGCACCCCGCATCCCGCGAGCGTGCTGACGGCCGCGCCGCCGCCGAGGGCGCGCAGCAGGGAACGGCGGGACACGGGGGAGGCTATGGGGCCGGGGTTCGCTCGCACCCCGGCAGCATGCGCCCGCCCGCGGGGCACCCGCAATGGACGCAGCGTCGAGCCCCGCCGCCCGGAGCCGACACCTTGTCGATCAGCTGCCCATTTCGAGCGCCGGTTGCGGCTGCCCGTTTCCGCCGCCCGTTTCGAGCGGCGGTGGCGGCTACCCGTCTCCGCTGCCCGTTTCAAGCGGCGGTGGCGGCTGCCCGTCTCCGCTGCCCGTTTCGAGCGGCGGTGGCGGCTGCCCATTTCCGCCGCCCGTTTCGAGCACCGGTTACGGCTGCCCGTCTCCGCTCCCGATTCGAGCACCGGTTGCGACTGCCCGTCTCCGCCGCCCGTTCCAGCCTCCGCTCAGCGGACCAGGATCACTCCGCCGGCTCCAGCCACCCCGCCAGATCCCCCGCCGTGACCCGCTCCAGCGGCGCCCCGTCGACCGGCCCCGGGTAGAGCCGGTACGCCGTGCCGGACGCGACCCCCTCCGCGCCCGCCAACTCCCCGTGCAGCAGGGCGAGAAGGGCCCGCCGACCAGCGAGCTCCGGCCCCGGCTCCGCGCGCGGCGCGTCCGGCTCCCAGCCGTCCCGTATGCGCAGCGCGAAGTCGGCCCGCGGCTCGTCCTCCGCGCGGCGGTAGCCCCACAGGACGTGGCCGCGGCCGCGCACGTACACGTCGCCGTCGGTGCGGGCCGCCGCCGTCCAGCAGGCCAGGTCCCAGAGGGTGGCGCGGCCGCACGGCTGGAAGGTGTCGAGCAGGTCGTTGCCCGCCCGGCCGATCTGCTTGCGGTAGCGCCACACGTCGTGGCCGAGGCCCGTGGTGGCGAGGGTGACGTCGGTCCACCACGCGCGCCGCGTCCGCAGGTCGACGATCATCGGCACGCCCAGCTTCGCGTCGCCCGCGAGGTCGAAGCGCTGCCGGACCGTGCGCGGGTCGTAGACGGCCCGCTCCTTGCCCTCGACGGCCATGAACCCCGCGAAGGCGTCCGGGAGTTCGTCGAAGGGGATGTCGTTGTACGAGAGGACGACGGGCACCACGAACCGCACCCCGGTGTGCGCGAGGCGCGCCGGGTGGAGGTCCAGGTACTCGGTCGCGCCGTGCGGGGCGGGCGCGGAGGTCAGGTCCCCGGAGTGCCGGGCGGCGCCGCCCGCGTACTCCAGGTTCGTGTAGTCGCAGAGGCCGATGAAGCGCCACAGGTCGTCGTAGAGGGCGACGGACAGGTCGAGGTCGACGCGCGTGCCCTGGGGCTGGGTCCAGTGCAGGAAGAGCCGTACGGTCTCGCTGTCCGCGGGCAGGGGCAGCGAGCTGCCGCGAGGGACGGCGACCAGCGACGCGGCCGAGGCGCGCTCGGCGAACGGCACCGGCAGGTCGGCGAGCGCGGCGTCCAGGACGGCCACGTCGTACCGCTCCCCCGCCCGTGCGGCCAGCCGCCGCACCGCCTCCGCCTCGATCAGCTCGCCCGCGCGGCCCGCGACCCGGGCGGGCAGCGGCGGCCGGTGGTCCTCGATGGCGTACGCCTTGGTCACCCGCCCGCGCGGGAAGAAGACGCGGCGGTGGCCCGGCACCGCGCGGATCTTCATCCGGCCGTACGCGCCGAGCAGCGGGCCGGGGCCGGAGCGCGGCAGGACGTCGGCGAGCGCCGCGCCGACGGTGTCCGGCAGCGTCGTCGCGCCCGAGCGGGCCAGCAACACGTCGAGGCGGCGCAGGAGTTCGCCGGGGCGCTGGCGCAGCAGCGGGACGGCGGCCTCGGTGTCCCAGCGGGCCAGCGCCTCCTCGACGCGGGCCTGCCAGGTGACGATCCGCAGCCGGTCGCCGGCGAGGCGGACGTCGTCGTGCCGGGCGGCCTCGGCGAGCAGCACCTCGCCGAGCGCGTCGTCGCCGACGCGGGTGGAGCGCAGGGCGGCGAAGGCGAGCGCCACGCGCGCGTGGCGGTGGGCCTGCTCGAAGGGGTGCAGGATCTCACCGGCCCGCTGCCACGCGCGCGGGTGGCGTGCCATGTCCTCGGCGAGGCGCCGGAAGTCGAACCCGTCGAGCAGGGTGAGGAGTTCGCGGCGCACGGGGCGCGGGAGGCCGCGCAGGCGCGGGAGTTCGAGCAGGTCGGGGTCGCCGCCGGAGCGTACGACGAGGATGCGCAGCACGTCGGTGGCGGTGTCCGCGTACCGCGCGACCAGCGGCCGCACCGCCGGCAGGTCGAGGAGCGGCGCGAGGGCGAGCGCCTTGCTCTCGCGCAGCGGGACGGCCGGCGGCAGCCAGTCGGCGGCGGCGGCCGGGTCGAGGTGGCCGAGGAGCAGGACGAGGTCGTCGTGGTCCTGCCGGTTCAGCGGGGTGCGGCGGGCGAGCAGCGCGGCGAGTTCGGCGGCGGCGTCGCCGGGCGCGCCGAGGCGCAGGGTGCGCAGGACGGGGCCGCCGTCACCGCCGGGCCCGGCGCCGGTGTCGAGCCACGGTTCGGTGGGCCCGTCGGTCTCGTAACGCCGGTCGCAGATCGGGCACGCGTACCACTCGCAGCACTGGTCGCAGCAGTTCCAGGGGACCTTCTTCGCGCCGAGGCAGTCGTCGCAGAGGAGGTGGGCGCAGGGGTCGAGCGCGCGCACGCGTGCCGTGGCGCTCGCGCAGTTCATGCAGGGCTGGTGCGGCTGGGCGGCGAGGTGCTCGGCGACGACGGAGGTGTAGCGCTCGTACGCGGGCTGGTAGGCGGTCTCGGCGGGGAACCGCTCGAACAGCGGCGCGTGGCGCCGGTCGGAGCCCATCAGGGCGTCGACGCCGGCGAGCAGTGCGCGCCCGGTCGCCGCGAGGTCCTCGACGGACAGCCGGGTCAGCGCGCGGCGCAGTGGTGCGGTCAACAGGTGGCCGCGGTCGGCGAGTTCGGCTTCGAGGACGACGACGCCTGCCTCGGTCACGGCGGACGGCCCGGAGCCTTCGGGCACGTACACGCTCTGCCCGCGGCGCAGCAGCAGACCGGAGAGCGTGTCGGTCGTCGTCATCAGGTCCCACCCCCGTGGTGCAGAAAGAAGCGGGGACGGAGAGTGGGTGCGCTACGAATCTTTTAGCAGAAGAAGAAAGAAGGAAGCACACCACGGAGCCGCCCCCGCGTACGCAACGGTACGCGGGGGCGGCTCCGGGGTCACACGATTTACCTCCGCCCTCGGCCCGCCTGTCCCGGCGAGCGGGTGGACGGAGAGGCGTAAGGGCTCAACCCTCGAGGGCTCAACCCTCGATGGACGTCATCACGTGCTTGATGCGCGTGTAGTCGTCGAACCCGTACGACGACAGGTCCTTGCCGTAGCCGGACTTCTTGAAGCCACCGTGCGGCATCTCGGCGACGAGGGGAATGTGCGTGTTGATCCACACGCAGCCGAAGTCGAGCACCTTGGACATCCGCATCGCGCGCGCGTGGTCCTTGGTCCACACCGAGGACGCGAGCGCGTACTCGACGCCGTTCGCGTACTCGACGGCCTGCGCCTCGTCCGTGAAGGACTGCACGGTGATGACGGGGCCGAAGACCTCGTTCTGGATGATCTCGTCGTCCTGCTTGAGGCCCGAGACGACGGTCGGCGCGTAGAAGTAGCCCTTCTCGCCGACCCGCTGACCGCCCGCCTCGACCTTGGCGTGGGCCGGGAGGCGGTCGATGAAGCCGGAGACCTGCTTCAGCTGGTTGGCGTTGTTGAGCGGGCCGAAGAGCACGTCCTCGTCGTCCGGCTGGCCGGTCTTCGTGTCGGCGGCGGCCTTGGCGAGCGCCGTCACGAACTCGTCGTGGATGGACTCGTGGACGAGCACGCGCGTGGCGGCCGTACAGTCCTGGCCCGCGTTGAAGAAGCCCGCGACCGAGATGTCCTCGACGGCCTTGGCGATGTCGGTGTCCTCGAACACGACGACCGGCGCTTTGCCGCCCAGCTCCAGGTGGACCCGCTTGAGGTCCTTGGAGGCGGACTCGGCGACCTGCATGCCGGCGCGCACGGAGCCGGTGATGGAGGCCATCGCGGGGGTGGGGTGCTCGACCATGGCGCGGCCGGTGTCGCGGTCGCCGGTGACGACGTTGAAGACGCCGGGCGGCACGATGGAGCCGATGATCTCGGCCATCAGGACGGTCGACGCGGGCGTCGTGTCCGACGGCTTGAGGACGACCGTGTTGCCCGCGGCGAGCGCCGGGGCGAACTTCCAGACGCCCATCATCATGGGGTAGTTCCACGGCGCGACCTGCGCGCAGACACCGATCGGCTCACGGCGGACGATGGAGGTCAGACCCTCCATGTACTCGCCGGCCGCGCGGCCTTCGAGCATCCGGGCCGCGCCCGCGAAGAAGCGGATCTGGTCGACCATGGGCGGGATCTCCTCGGACCGGGTGAGTCCGATCGGCTTGCCCGTGTTCTCGACCTCGGCCGCGATGAGCTCCTCGGCCCGCTCCTCGAACGCGTCGGCGATCTTGAGCAGGGCCTTCTGCCGCTCGGCGGGCGTCAGGTCGCGCCAGGCGGGGAACGCGTCGGCGGCGGCCTTCATCGCGGCGTCCACGTCGGCCTGACCCGACAGCGGCGCGGTGGCGTAGGCCTCGCCGGTCGCCGGATTGATGACCTCGGTGGTCCGTCCGTCGGCCGCGTCCCGGAATTCTCCGTTGATGTAGTTGCGCAGACGGCGCAGCTCGGTGGTCACTTCCGCGGCCCTCCAAGTCAGATGTCCAGTGGATGAGACACCCACCCTAGTCGCTATACCGACGCTTTCAACATACCCAGCGGCCCAGAACTGCGGAATCCGTGATGATTGAAGCCACAGACAACGAATTTCATCGATCTGGCCTTGCGGAAGTGACGAGACGTCGTGCACAGTGAGGTCGTGGCCAGTCGCAGCGCAGACCCCAGCAGCCCCCGCGGCTCCCGCACCGGAAACCCGGGCGGAAGCGGCAATGGGAACGGCACTCCCCCCGTGGACGCCGTCTCCCTGGCGATCATCGAGCAGCTCCAGGAGGACGGACGCCGCCCGTACGCCGCCATCGGCAAGGCCGTGGGCCTGTCCGAGGCGGCCGTGCGCCAGCGCGTCCAGAAGCTGCTCGACCAGGGCGTCATGCAGATCGTCGCCGTCACGGACCCGCTCACCGTGGGCTTCCGCAGGCAGGCGATGGTCGGCATCGACGTCGAGGGCGATGTGGACCCGGTCGCGGACGCCGTGGCCGCCATGCCGGAGGCCGAGTACGTGGTGATGACCGCGGGCTCGCACGACCTCCTCGTGGAGATCGTCTGCGAAGACGACGACCACCTGCTCGAAGTCATCAACAAGCGCATCCGCGCCCTCCCCGGCGTGCGCTCCACCGAGAGCTTCGTCTACCTCAAGCTCAAGAAGCAGACCTATATGTGGGGAACCCGATAGCCGTGAGCAAGGACCTCAGCCGAACCGCGTACGACCACTTGTGGATGCACTTCACCCGCATGTCGGACTACGAGAACGCACCCGTGCCCACCATCGTGCGTGGCGAGGGCACCTACATCTACGACGACAAGGGCAAGAAGTACCTCGACGGCCTCTCCGGCCTCTTCGTGGTCAACGCCGGCCACGGTCGTCACGAGCTCGCCGAGACCGCGTACAAGCAGGCTCAGGAGCTCGCCTTCTTCCCGGTGTGGAGCTACGCCCACCCGAAGGCCGTCGAGCTCGCCGAGCGCCTCGCGGACTACGCTCCGGGCGACCTGAACAAGGTCTTCTTCACCACCGGTGGCGGCGAGGCCGTCGAGACCGCGTGGAAGCTGGCGAAGCAGTACCACAAGCTCACCGGCAACCACACGAAGTACAAGGTCATCTCCCGCGCGGTCGCCTACCACGGCACCCCGCAGGGCGCCCTGTCCATCACCGGCCTGCCGGCCCTCAAGGCCCCCTTCGAGCCGCTGGTCCCCGGCGCCCACAAGGTGCCGAACACCAACATCTACCGCGCCCCGATCCACGGCGACGACCCCGAGGCCTTCGGCCGCTGGGCCGCCGACCAGATCGAGCAGGAGATCCTCTTCGAGGGCCCCGAGACGGTCGCCGCCGTCTTCCTGGAGCCGGTGCAGAACGCGGGCGGCTGCTTCCCGCCCCCGCCCGGCTACTTCCAGCGCGTGCGCGAGATCTGCGACCAGTACGACGTGCTGCTCGTCTCGGACGAGGTCATCTGCGCCTTCGGCCGCCTCGGCACGATGTTCGCGTGCGACAAGTTCGGCTACGTCCCGGACATGATCACCTGCGCCAAGGGCATGACCTCGGGCTACTCCCCGATCGGCGCCTGCATCATCTCGGACAGGCTCGCCGAGCCGTTCTACAAGGGCGGCAACACCTTCCTGCACGGCTACACCTTCGGCGGCCACCCGGTCTCGGCCGCGGTCGGCCTCGCCAACCTCGACGTCTTCGAGAAGGAGGGTCTCAACCAGCACGTGCTCGACAACGAGGACGCGTTCTACCAGACCCTGCGCAAGCTGCACGACCTGCCGATCGTCGGCGACGTCCGCGGCAACGGCTTCTTCTACGGCATCGAGCTCGTGAAGGACAAGGCCACCAAGGAGACGTTCAACGACGAGGAGACCGAGCGCGTCCTGTACGGCTTCCTCTCCAAGGCGCTCTACGAGAACGGCCTGTACTGCCGTGCCGACGACCGCGGCGACCCGGTCGTCCAGCTCGCCCCGCCGCTGATCTCCACCCAGGAGACCTTCGACGAGATCGAGGGCATCCTGCGGCAGGTCCTCACCGAGGCGTGGACCAAGCTCTGAGCCGACAGGCACCGCTCGTCGCCGACCTGTGTTGTCGTGTGATCGAGTGATCAACACCGGCCCCGGGGGCGTCCGTTCGAGTGAGAACGGGCGCCCCCGGGCCGCGTCGTTTCCGGGCATGTCCGCCCGAATCCATAGCGTGCCCAGTGACCGATCGGCCCCGCCTTCGTTCCCCCGTACGGGGGAGTCGAGCTGATCTGAACCGAGGTGTACGCCATGGTGGCCCCGCCGGACAACGACGTGCTGTGGGCACGCGCACTGCACGTCACACACAACGGCTCCCCCGCCCTCACCGGCGTTTCGCTCGGTGTCCGCGAGGGCGAGATCCTCGCCGTCAACGGCCCGCGCGGCTCCGGCAAGACGACGCTCCTGCAGTGCCTGTCGGGCCAGCGGCTGCCCCAGCAGGGCGAGGTCTGGTTCAACAGCACCCCCGTCCACACGAAGGGCGCGCTCGTGCGGGAACGGCTGCGCCGCGACCGCTTCGGCTGGATCGACCCCGAACCGCAGCTCGTCCCCGAGCTCACCGCCTGGGAGAACGTCGCC
Source organism: Streptomyces sp. NPDC041713 (assembly GCF_055591085.1). NCBI lineage: Bacteria > Bacillati > Actinomycetota > Actinomycetes > Kitasatosporales > Streptomycetaceae > Streptomyces > Streptomyces sp. NPDC041713. The sequence goes on along the minus strand of NZ_JBVIZY010000009.1, from coordinate 247,503 downwards.
CTGCCGCTGATGCTGCGGGGCGCGTCGCACCGGACCTCCAAGCCCGCCGCCCTGGAGTGGCTCGAGCGCCTGGACATCGGCGGATGCGCCCGCAAGCGTCCGCACGCCCTGCTCCAGGCCGAGCGGCAGCGCGTCGCCATCGCCCGCGCCCTGGTCACCACGCCGGACGTGCTCTTCGCCGACGAGCCCACCGCGACGCTGCACCGCGCGGACCGCGCCCACGCGCTGCGCACGCTGACGACGGCGGCCCGCTCGCACGGCATCACCGTCGTCCTCGCCACGCACGACGCGGAGGTCGCCACCCTCGCCGACCGCACGGTCACCCTGCTCGACGGCCGCCGCGTCAACACGGTCCACCTGCCGGGGGCGGCACCGACTGGTGCGGCCGGCGCGGCTGATGCGGCTGGTGCGGCTGGTGCGGCTGGTGCGGCTGGTGACGGTGACGTGGTCGCTGGGGGGAGCGGGGCCGAAGCTGATGCCAGTGCTGATGCCGGTGCCGGTGCGGATGCCGTGCGTACGGCGGTGACGGCCAGTACGGGTACGGGGAGTACTAGTACGGCGAGTAGCGATACGGCGAGTACTGGTACGTCCAGTACGAGTACGCCCAGTACGGGTACGTCCAGTACAGGGAACACGGTCGCCACCGCCACCTCCACCGCCCCCACGACGGAAGGTCGGGCCGCGTGCTCGCTCTCCGTCTAGCCCGCGGCGCCCACCCGCTCGTCCTGCTGCGGCGCCTCCTCGTGGCCGCCGCGTCCGCCGGCACCGGCTTCCTGCTGCTGTGCACCCTGGCGTACGCGATGGAGCACCCCGGAGCGGGGGCCGTCCTGCGGCTCGCCTGGTGCGTCGCGCCGATCGCCGCCACCGTGTACTTCGCCGTCGCCGTGGCCCGTACCGATCCGGCGACCCGGCCGCGCAGCGGACTCTCCGCGGTCGGCCTCGGCCCAGGCCGCCTGATGGTGCTCGCCGCGATCTCCACCGCCGTGTCCTGCGTCCTCGGCTCGATGGTGGCGCTGCTCTTCTTCCTGCATCTGCGCGGCGACATCAGCGGTCTGCCCTTCGACGGGGCCGCGACCGACCTGCTCGCGGGCGGGCGCCCGCTGCCGCTCGCCGGCGCGCTCACCCTGCTCTCCCTCGTCCCGATCACCGCGTCGGTCGCCGGCGCCGTGGTGCTGCGGCCCCGGCCCGTCAAGGCCACCGGTGCGGAGGCGGGCACGGAACCCGTCGGGGAACCGGGCGCTCCGGCCCGACCGCCGGGCGGACTGCCCTGGGGGGTCGCGCTGCTCGCGGCGGGCCTCGCGGTCGAGACGTACGCGAGCCGCTCCGACGTCCGGCCGCGCACCGGATTCCCCATGCCGGGCGGCGCCGACGGCAGCCCAGCGGGTGTCCTCGCCGGCTGGGCGCTGACCGCCCTCGGCCTCGTCCTGGCCGGCCCCGGCCTCACGTATCTCAGTGGCCGGATCCTGCAGGCCGCACGCCCCGGCGCGCTGCGGCTGCTCGCCGGGCGCGTCCTGCAGGAGGAGGCGCGGCGCATCGGGCGGCCGCTCGGCGTGCTGTGCGCGGTGGCGTCCGGCGCGTACGCCTCGATCGCGCTGTACGCGGGGCCGAGCCCCGAGTTCGGGCCGCTCACCGCGCTCGGCGGGCTGCTCGTCGCGGGGTGCGCCGCACTGACCCTCGCCACGTCGGCGGTCGAGGCGCGGCAGGCCCGTACGCGGACGACGGACGCGCTGCTGCGGCTCGGGGCGCCCGCGACGCTGCTGCGCGGCTCGGCGGCGCTCCGCGCGGGCGCGCTCGCCGCCGTGTTCGTCCCGTTGACCTGGATCGTCGCGGAGTTGGCGGCGGTCCCGCTGGCCCGCTGACGGCCCGTGGGATGCCCGCGGAGAAAAGTGCGCGACCGGCGATGAGTTCCGCGTCGAACGGGTGTCTACCCCTCCGTAAGGCACACGCGTAAGGCACACGCACTCACCGGGAGAGACACTCATGTACCAGCAGATGATCTTCGTGAACCTGGCCGTGAACGACGTCGCCGCGTCGAAGAAGTTCTTCACGGAGCTGGGGTACACGATCAACCCGCAGTTCACGACCGACGAGTGCGCGTGCGTGGTGATCAGCGACACCATCATCGCGATGATGCTGAGCAAGGAGCACTACGCGAACTTCACGCAGAAGGAGATCGCGGACGCCACGAAGACGAGCGAGACGCTGATCTGTCTGAGCGCGGAGAGCCGCGAGAAGGTCGACGAGCTCGTCGACGCGGCCGTCGCCGCGGGCGGCACGGCCGGCCAGGTCCAGGACTACGGCACCATGTACGGCCGTGCCTTCGACGACCTGGACGGCCACACCTGGGAGATCATGTGGATGGACCCCTCGCAGGTCCAGGGCTGAGCGAGGCCCCGGTGGGTGCCCCTGCTTAGCATGGGCGGATGCAGCCGACTCCCGAACACGCATCCGCCCCGCAACCTCCGCAACTCCCCGGCGACGACCGCGAGATCGAGACCCTCGCCGAGTTCGACGCCGTCTGTGGCCGCGGCGCCCTCGCGGGCTGCCGCGTCCAGGCCGTCGACCTGACGGAGCGCACCTCGGCGCTCCTCGCGGCGGACGTCGCGGGCGCCGTCTTCCTCGGCTGCCCGATGCGCGAGGACGCGGCGGCGAAGGTGCGGGCCGGCGGCGCGCTGGTCTTCCCGCCGGTCCCCGGTCTGCCGTTCAACCCCTACCGCGGGCTGCTGTACTCCCCCGACGACCTGTTCGCCGGCCTCGCCGAGGGCGGTTACGAGGCGACGCCGGACTCCCACGCGTACGCCTGGTTCCAGCGGACCAAGGCCGACGGCGACGTCTTCTCGTCGATGCTGCGCGCCATCCACGACGACTCCATCTCCGACGCCCTCGACGAACACCTCGTCGGCGCGCGGGTGGTGGGCGTCATGGGCGGCCACGCGATGGCCCGCGGCACGGACGCCTACGCGGGGGCGGCGCGGCTCGGCCGCGCGCTGGCCCGCACGGGGTTCACCGTCGCGACGGGCGGCGGTCCGGGTGCGATGGAGGCGGCGAACCTCGGCGCCTACGCGGCCGCCTTCGGCGAGGCGATGCTGGACGAGTCCCTCGAACTCCTCGCCAAGGTGCCCTCGTTCACGCCCTCGATCACCGACTGGGCGCGCGCGGCGTTCGCGGTGCGCGAGCGCTGGCCGACCGGCGGCTCCTCGGTGGGCATCCCCACCTGGTTCTACGGCCACGAGCCGCCGAACGCGTTCGCCTCGCACCTGGGCAAGTACTTCGCCAACGCCACCCGCGAGGACGGTCTCCTGGCCCGCTCGAACGCGGGCGTCGTCTTCCTGCCGGGCGCGGCGGGCACGGTCCAGGAGGTCTTCGACAACGCGACCCCCAACTATTACGGTTCCCGCGGCGAGCCCACTCCCATGGTCCTGGTCGACCGCACCCACTGGACCGAACACCTGCCGGTGTGGCCCCTGTTGCAGTCACTGGCCAAGGACCGCCCGATGGCGTCACGGATCGCCCTGGTGGACCGCGTGGAGGACGCACCGGACGCGCTGCGCGAGCTCAGCGGGTCGGCGGCGGCGAGCTGACGGGGTCGGGGTGAGCCGACGAGGTCACCCGAACGACGCCCGCTCCAGCCAGAAGTCGAGCAACTCCCGCTCCCCCAGCACCTCCACGCGCCCGCTCTCCAGCGGCCGTCGGCGGTAGAAGGCGAGCAGCACCTCCGTGAGCGGGCCGCGCAGGGTCACATCCGCCTTCGCGTGCCCGCGCCGCCAGGTGAAGGCGTCCTCGCCGAACTCGATGAGCCACTCGGCGTCGAGGCCGCCGAGTCCGTCGGGGACATCGGTGGCGTGCAGGTGGATGCTGCGGCCCGCGCCCCTGAGTTCGACCGCGCTGTCGTCGGGGTCGGTGCGCTGGGCGAGGGCGACGAGGTCCAGCCATTCGTCGATGGCGTCGGCCGCGACGTCCGGCTCGGCCTCGTACGCGGCGCCGGTGGTGAGGGCCGCGTCCGCGCGGTGGATCAGCAGCTCGTGCGTCATGCGCCGGGCCCAGAACCCGGCTCGGCGGTCGCCGCTCCAGGACCAGACGGGGGCGTCGGGGCCCGCGGCACGAAAGGTCTCGGCGCCGAGCTCGGCGGTACGGGCCAGCCAGGCGTCGAGGGCGACCGGATCGTCGCCCGCGGGCCCTTCGCACTCCGGGATGTCCTCTTCCGGGATGTCCCGCTCGGCGCGGGTCGCGACCAGCCGCTCACTCCAGCGCACCGCGCCGCCGGTGTGCCGGACGAGCTCGGCGAGCGTCCAGTCGGGGCAGGTCGGTACGGTGGCCGAGAGGTCCGCCCCCTTCAAGGCCGCTCTCAACAGGTCGATCTGCCGGGCGACTTCGTCGCAGTACCGCCCGTGGCTCAGTGAGGTCATGGGCGAACAGTAGATCGATCTTTGCGGGACGGCACCCGCATTACGGCCGAGGGCTCGGCACCCGCATCACGGCCAAGGGGCCGGCACCCGCCTTATGGCCGAGGGCTCAGCGGATCCGCATGACGGCCGACGGCTCAGCCGAGCACCACCACGTCGTCCGCGTCGAACCCGACCCCCACCGTCTCCCCCACCTCCGGCGCCTCGCGCAGCGCGCACGCCGCCTCCAGGCGCGGGCCCTCCTTCGGCTGCAGGCGCACGGCGACATGCGTGCCGCGGAACGTGCGCGCCACCACCTCGCACCGCAGCCCCTCGTCCGGAGCGACGAGCCGCACCCCGGCGGGCCGCACCAAAATCGTGTGCCGCCCGGCGGACGTCCCGGACGGCACCGGGACCGTGCCCCACGCCGTGGCGGCGACCGCGCCCGTCACTGTCGCCTCGATGACGTTGTCGAAGCCGAGGAAGCGCGCCACGAACTCGTCCGCCGGATGCCGCCACACCTGAAGCGGCGTGCCGGACTGGGCGATGCGGCCCTCGCGCATGACGACGACCCGGTCGGCGAGCGCGAAGGCCTCGCCCTGGTCGTGCGTCACGGCTAGCACCGTCGTCCCCAACTCGTCGAAGAGCTCGCGCAGTTCGACGACCAGACGCTCCCGCAGCGAGCGGTCGAGCTGACCCAGCGGCTCGTCCAGCATCAGCAGCCTCGGCCGCGGGGCCAGCGCCCGCGCGAGCGCCACCCGCTGCTGCTCACCGCCCGACAGCGAGGCCACCGCGCGGCGCTGCGCGTTCGGCAGGCCGACGAGCTCCAGCAACTCGGCGACCCGGTCGGCCTGTTCGCCCCGCGACGCGCCGTGCATGCGCAGGCCGAACGCGACGTTCCCCGCCACGTCGCGCTGCGGGAAGAGCTGGTGGTCCTGGAACATCAGGCCCACGCCCCGCTTGTGCGCGGGCACCCCACGCTGGTCGCGCCCGGCGAGCAGCACCTGCCCCGCGTCGAGCCCCTGCAACCCGGCGACCGCCCGCAGCAGCGTCGACTTCCCGCTGCCGCTCGGCCCCAGGACGCAGACGATCTCGTGCTCGGCGACGTCGAGGTCCACGGCGTCGAGCGCGGGCCGCGCCCCGAAACGTACCGTGGCCTCCCGCAGGCTCAGCAAGGCGTCCGTCATCAGAACTCCCCCGTCGTGCGCTCGGTCCTGACGCGTTCGAGGAGCAGCAGGGACACCGCGCACACCACCATCAGGATCGTCGAAAGGGCCATCGCCTGGCCGTAGTTGAGGTCGCCGGCCCGGCCGAGCAGCCGCGCCACGGCGACCGGCAGCGTCGGGTTGTCCGGCCGCGCGATGAAGACGGTCGCCCCGAACTCGCCGAGGGAGACCGCGAAGGCGAACCCGGCGGCGATCAGCAGCGCCCGCCGCACCATCGGCAGGTCGACCTCCCGCCACGCCCGCAGCGGCGACGCCCCGAGCACGGCCGCCGCCTCCCGCAGCCGCCCGTCCACCGCGCGCAGCACCGGCAGCATGGTCCGTACGACGAAGGGCACGCCGACCAGCGCCTGCGCGAGCGGCACCAGGATCCAGCTGGCCCGCAGGTCGAGCGGCGGCTTGTCCAGGGTGATCAGGAAGCCGAAGCCGACGGTCACCGCGGAGACCCCGAGCGGCAGCATGAGCAGCGCGTCGAAGCCGCGGACGAGCCGCCCGGCGCGCCGGGTGAGCGCGGCGGCCGCGAGCCCTCCGATGACGACGGCGATGGCGGTGGCCACGACCGCGTACTGCAGCGAGTTCCCGATCGCCTCGATCGGCGGCACGAGGAAGGCGCCGCCGTCCGCCGAGGTCAGCTCACGGTAGTAGGTGAATCCGTAGCCGTCGGGGCCGTCGAGGGAGCGCTGGATCAGCACCCCGAGCGGCAGCAGGATCAGCAGGGCGACCGTCGCCATGACCGCGCCGAGCAGCGTCCACTGTCCGGCGCCGCGCGGACGGCGCGCCACCGCCGAGGCGTCGACGAGCTTCAGCGCACTCTCGCGCCGCCGCACCGTCCACGCGTGGATCGCGAGGATCAGGCCCACCGCCACGAACTGGACGATGGTCAGGACGGCGGCCGTCGGCAGGTCGAGGAGCTGGGCGGTCTGCCGGTAGATCTCCACTTCGAGCGTCGAATACGCGGGTCCGCCGAGGATCTGCACGACGCCGAAGGAGGTGAAGGTGAACAGGAAGACCATGAGCGCGGCGGCGGCCACCGCGGGGCCAAGGGCGGGCAGCGTCACCGTCCGCCACGCCGTCCAGCGCGAGGCGCCGAGCATCCGCGCGGCCTCCTCCTGGCGCGGGTCGAGCTGGGACCAGAGGCCGCCGACGGTGCGCACGACGACCGCGTAGTTGAAGAAGACGTGCGCGAGGAGGATCGCCCAGACCGTGGTGTCCAGGCGTACCCCCCACAGCTCGTCGAAGAGCCCGCCGCGCCCGATCAGCGCGAGGAACGCGGTTCCGACGACGACCGTGGGCAGCACGAACGGCACGGTGACGACCGCCCGCAGCAGCTGCTTGCCGGGGAAGTCGAAGCGCGCGAAGACGTACGCGCCGGGGAGCGCGATCAGCAGCGTGAGCGCGGTCGAGGCGAGCGCCTGCCAGGTGGTGAACCACAGCACGTGCCGGATGTCGGACTGCCCGAGGACGTCCACGATCCGGCCGAACCGCCAGCCGCCGTCGATGTGCAGCCCGCGCGCGACGATCGCCGTGACCGGGTAGGCGAAGAAGAGCGCGAAGAACGCGACGGGCAGGGCCATCAGGCCGAGCCGCGCCGCACTCCCCGGGCCGGGGCCCCCGCGGGGCTTGGCCTTGGCCGCTACTTCAGTACGAGCGAGGTCCACGACTTGATCCACGGCTCGCGGTTGTCGGCGATCTTCTTCGGATCCATGGTCTGCGGCTTGTCGACCGTGACGCCGTGCTGGGTGAAGAGTTCGGGCAGCTTCGCGCCCTCGCGCACCGGGTTCACGAACATGTTCAGCGGCATGTCCTCCTGGAACTTCTGGCCCGCGAGGAAGTCCAGGAGCGCCTTGCCGCCCTTGGTGTTGCCCGCGTGGCTGAGCAGACCCGCGTACTCCACCTGACGGAAGCAGGTGCCGGTGGCGACGCCGGTCGGCGCCTCCTTGGGCCGCGGCTTGCCGTAGAGCACCTCGACGGGCGGCGAGGAGGCGTAGGAGACGACGAGCGGCCGGTCGCCCTTGGCCTTCTTGCCGCCGGCCGACCCGGAGAACTCCTCGTTGTAGGCCTGCTCCCAGCCGTCGACGACCTTGACGCCGTTGGCCTTGAGCTTCGTCCAGTACCCCTCCCAGCCCTTGTCGCCGTACTTCGCGGCGGTGCCGAGCAGGAAGCCGAGTCCGGGCGACGAGGTGGAGGTGTTCTCGGTGACGAGCAGGTTCTTGTAGGCCGGCTTCGTCAGGTCCTCGAAGGACTTCGGCGGCGCGAGCTTCTTGTCGGCGAAGTACTTCTTGTCGTAGTTCACACAGATGTCGCCGCTGTCGACGGGCGTCACCCGGCTCCTGTCCCCGTCGGCCAGGAACTCCGGCTTGATCTTCTCCGCGCCCTTGACCCGGTACGACTGGAAGAGCCCGTTGTCGAGCGCCCGCGACAGCAGGGTGTTGTCGACGCCGAAGAAGACGTCGCCCTGCGGGTTGTCCTTGGAGAGGATCGCCTTGTTCACGGCGGCGCCCGCGTCGCCGTCCTTGAGGACCCTGACCTTGTACCCGGACCGCTTCTCGAAGTCCTTCAGCACGTCCTTGGAGACGTTGAAGGAGTCGTGACTGACGAGGGTGACGGTCTTGGAGTCGGTCTTCCCCGACCCCCCGTCGGAGCTGCCGCACGCGGAGAGGGCGACGAGCCCGATGCCCACCGCCACCGCGGTGGACGTGACCTTCTTGGTGGTGCTCACTGGATTTCCTCCTGGGTGACCAGGAAGAGACGCGGCCCTGCCCGCGGGCCAAGGGCACGCGGGCAGGACGCTACAGCTTGAGTGATGCCCGAACTTCCTACCCAGAATGACCTGGGCGAGGTTCAGAGGGTCTGCGGCCCACCTGTCCAAGGTGCCGCACTCTCAGCGCTGTGGCGCTCCCCTGTCGGAATATGCAGATGTGTGTACGAGGCGTACGCCCGCACGCCCGTCAGACTACCTCTCGGCCGCGGCGAGCTGTCCGCACGCTCCGTCGATCTCCTGGCCCCGGGTGTCCCGGATGGTGACCGGCACGCCATGGGCGGCGATGGCCTCCACGAACGCCTTCTCGTCCTCGGGCCGCGAGGCGGTCCACTTCGAGCCCGGCGTCGGGTTCAGCGGGATCAGGTTGACGTGCACCGGCTTGCCCTTGAGCATCCGCCCGAGCCGGTCACCACGCCATGCCTGGTCGTTGATGTCCCTGATCAGCGCGTACTCGATGGACAGGCGTCGGCCCGACTTCGCGGCGTACTCCCAGCCCGCGTCGAGCACCTCGCGCACCTGCCAGCGCGTGTTCACCGGGACGAGGGTGTCGCGCAGCTCGTCGTCCGGGGCGTGCAGCGAGATGGCCAGGCGGCACTTGAAGCCCTCGTCGGAGAGCCGGTGGATGGCGGGCACGAGCCCCACCGTCGACACCGTGATCCCGCGCTGCGAGAGGCCGAGGCCGTCCGGCTCCGGGTCGGTGAGCCGGCGGATCGCGCCGGTCACCCGGTTGTAGTTGGCCAGCGGCTCGCCCATGCCCATGAAGACGATGTTGGAGAGCCGCGCGGGGCCGCCCGGGATCTCGCCGTCCCGCAGCGCCCGCATGCCGTCCACGATCTGGTGCACGATCTCGCCGGTCGACAGGTTCCGGTCCAGGCCGGCCTGTCCGGTGGCGCAGAACGGGCAGTTCATGCCGCAGCCCGCCTGGGAGCTGATGCACATGGTCACCCGGTCCGGGTAGCGCATCAGGACGGACTCGACGAGCGTCCCGTCGAAGAGCCGCCAGAGCGTCTTGCGGGTCGTGTCGTCGTCGCAGCTGATGTGCCGCACCACGGACATCAGATCGGGCAGCAGCGCCTCACGCAGCTTCTCGCGCGACCCGGCCGGGATGTCGGTCCACTCGGCCGGGTCGTGCGCGTACCGCGAGAAGTAGTGCTGCGAGAGCTGCTTGGCGCGGAACGGCTTCTCGCCGGTGGCGGCGACGGCTTCCTTCCGCTCGGCGGGCGTGAGGTCGGCGAGGTGCCGCGGCGGCTTCTTGGCTCCGCGGGGCGCGACGAAGGTGAGTTCTCCGGGCTTAGGCATGGTCCTTCCAGTGTCGCAGACATACGAGGAGGGGCCCGCCGCCCTGTGGACAACGGACCCCTCACCCACGAACACGCAGGTCAGACGGTGTGCACCTCAGCCTGACCCGACGAAGAGAACGAGCAGCAGCCACACCACGGGCGCCGTCGGAAGGAGCGAGTCCAGACGGTCCATGATGCCGCCGTGGCCCGGCAGCAGCGTGCCCATGTCCTTGATGCCGAGGTCCCGCTTGATCATCGACTCGCCGAGGTCGCCGAGCGTCGCGCTCGCCGCGACCGCGAAGCCGATCACCAGGCCCTGCCACCACGCACCGTCGTCGATGAGGAACTGCAGGCAGAGCGCGCCCGCCGCCATCGCGAAGGTGACCGCGCCGACCAGGCCCTCGCGGGTCTTGCCGGGGCTGATGCGCGGCGCCAGCTTGTGCTTGCCGAAGCGCCAGCCGATCGCGTACGCCCCGGTGTCGCTGACCACGGTCAGGAGCAGGAAGGTGAGCACCCGGTACGGGCCGTCGTCGGCGGTGAGCATCAGCGCCACGAACGTCGCGAGGAACGGGACGTAGAAGGCCGCGAAGACCCCCGCCGTGACGTCCTTCAGATAGCCCTCGGGCGGCTCGGTCATCCGCCAGACGAGGACCGCGAGCGCGGTCAGGGCCATCGCGACCCACGCGCCCTCGGTGCCGCGCACATAACCGGCGACGACCATCGCCGCGCCGCCCACCGCGAGCGGCACGAGCGGCGCCTTGATGCCCTTGCGCTCCTCCAGCCGCGAGGTGAGCTCCCAGAGGCCGACGACGACGGCCACCGCTATGACGCCGATGAAGACGGCCTTCACGATGAACAGCGACGCGACGATCACCGCGCCGAGTCCCACACCGACTCCTATGGCCGCCCCGAGGTCGCGTCCCGCGCTCTTCTTCTGCGGGGCGGCCGGGGCCGGCTGCGGCTGTGGTGCGCTGGGCATGGGCTCCTGCGAGGGCTCGTCACGGAACAGGGGGCCGCCCATCCGAGTGGCCCCCCGGCCGTCGTCCTGGTGTGAGCCGGTCACGGGTACGTCGGGCACGATGGGCATGGGCTGCGTCTCGGACGGAAACAGCGCGTCCTGCGCATCGTACGCGGGACCTGGCGGGGTCGCCCCCTGACCGGGTCCCTGGTCGGGCGGCCCCCAATACCCGGCTCTGGGCGGCGCCCCCCAGGAAGAGTCGTTCACGAATCGGTTCCCTGATTCCTCGGACTCGAGCCTCAGACTTCGAGCAGCTCGGCTTCCTTGTGCTTGAGCAGCTCGTCCACCTGCGTGACGTACTTCGCGGTGGTGTCGTCGAGCTCCTTCTCGCCGCGGCGGCCCTCGTCCTCGCCGATGTCGCCGTCCTTGATCGCCTTGTCCAGGGCCTCCTTGGCCTTGCGACGGATCGAACGGATCGAGATCTTGGAGTCCTCGGCCTTGGTCTTGGCGACCTTGATGAACTCCTTGCGGCGGTCCTGGGTCAGCTCGGGGAACGTCACCCGGATGATGTTGCCGTCGTTGCTCGGGTTGACGCCGAGGTCGGAGTCGCGGATCGCCTGCTCGATGTTGCGCAGCGCGCTCTTGTCGAACGGGGTCACCACGGCCATCCGCGGCTCGGGCACCGAGAACGAGGCCAGCTGGTTGATCGGCGTCAGCGCGCCGTAGTAGTCCGCCACGATCTTGTTGAACATCGCCGGGTGCGCACGGCCGGTGCGGATCGCGGCGAAGTCCTCCTTGGCGACCACGACGGCCTTCTCCATCTTCTCCTCGGCCTCGAGGAGGGTCTCTTCGATCACCACTTGCTCCTGCGTGTCTTGAGTAGGCCCGGCTAGCACGGGGCGGCCGGCTGCGTCGCGTCTCTTTCCTGCACGGTGTCCGACCGGCAGGGCTTTGTCCATCCCTCTCAAGTGACGTCTCGCGCCCGTCGCTTGAGGCAGGCCCAGGTCCCTGGGGTCAGGCCCGGTTTCCCTGGTCGCCCACGAGTGTGCCGATCTTCTCACCCTTGACGGCCCGGGCGATATTGCCCTCGGAGAGCAGCTCGAAGACCAGGATGGGCAGCTTGTTGTCCCGGCACAGCGTGATCGCGGTCATGTCGGCGACCTTGAGGTCGCGCGTGATGACCTCGCCGTAGCCGAGGGCGTCGAACTTCACCGCGTCGGGGTTGGCCTTGGGGTCGGAGTCGTAGACGCCGTCCACGCCGTTCTTGCCCATGAGCAGCGCCTCGGCGCCGATCTCCAGGGCGCGCTGCGCGGCGGTGGTGTCGGTGGAGAAGTACGGCATGCCCATGCCCGCGCCGAAGATGACCACACGGCCCTTCTCCAGGTGGCGCACGGCACGCAGCGGGATGTACGGCTCCGCGACCTGGCCCATCGTGATGGCGGTCTGGACGCGGCAGTCGATGCCTTCCTTCTCCAGGAAGTCCTGCAGGGCGAGGCAGTTCATGACGGTGCCGAGCATGCCCATGTAGTCCGAGCGGGCCCGGTCCATGCCGCGCTGCTGCAGCTCGGCGCCGCGGAAGAAGTTGCCGCCGCCGATGACGGCGGCGACCTGCGCGCCGTCCCGTACGACCGCCGCGATCTCACGGGCGATGGCGTGCACCACGTCGGGGTCGACCCCGAGGCCGCCTCCTCCGGCGAACGCCTCGCCGGAGAGCTTCAGCAGAAAGCGTCCGGCAACTTTGTCGTCGTCACTCTTCGAGTCGGCCTTGGTGGTCATGTGGTTCTCGCTTCTCTTACTTGGCACACATGCGAAGAAGGCCACTGCCGGCGGGGGTGTCGTTCGCATCCCATGCTCGGCAGTGGCCTCCTCGTCAGATCCTGCGGTCGTACGTCGCGCACGAGGACCGTGCGCGGGCGACCGCTGTCGACCCTAGCGGGGTCTACCGTCGATCGCGGTACGGACTCAGATGCCGACCTTGATGCGCGAGAAGCGCTTCAGGGTGACACCGGCCTCGGCGAGAACCTTCTCGACCGACTTCTTGTTGTCCAGCGCGTACGGCTGGCCGAGGAGGGTGGCCTCCTTGAAGAAGCCGTTGACGCGACCCTCGACGATCTTCGGGAGGGCGGCCTCGGGCTTGCCCTCGGCGCGCGTGGTCTCCTCGGCGACGCGACGCTCCGACTCGACGACGTCCGCCGGGACGTCCTCGCGGGAGAGGTACTTCGGCGCGAAGGCGGCGATGTGCTGGGCGATGCCCTTGGCCACGTCGGCGTCGGCCTTGTCGAGCTCGACGAGGACACCGATCTGCGGGGGCAGGTCGGGCATCGTGCGGTGCATGTACGCGGCGACGTACGCACCCGAGAACTGCGCGAAGCGGTCCAGGACGATCTTCTCGCCGAGGTTGGCGTTGGCCTCGTCGACGTACGCCTGGACGGTCTTGCCGGCCTCGATCTCGGAGGCGAGCAGCGCCTCGAGGTCGGCCGGGGAGGTCTTGGCGATGTGGGCGGCGAGGTTGTTCGCGACGGCCTGGAACTTGTCACCCTTGGCGACGAAGTCCGTCTCGCACTTCAGCTCGACGATGACACCGGAGGTGTTGTCGTCGGCGATGAGGGAGACCACGGCGCCGTTCTCGGCGGAGCGGCCCTCGCGCTTGGCGACGCCCTTCTGGCCCTTGATGCGGAGCGCCTCGACGGCCTTGTCGACGTCGCCCTCGGCCTCGTCGAGCGCCTTCTTGCAGTCCATCATGCCGGCGCCCGTGAGCTCACGGAGCTTCTTGACGTCGGCGGCGGTGTAGTTCGCCATGATCGAAATTTCTCTCTCGGAGTCTGAAAGATCTACGAAGGTCTACGGGTGAACGGCGGGGGCCGATCGGGCCCCCGCCGTCACTCACCGAACCTGAGGTCAGGCCTGCTCGGCGTCCGCGGCGGCGGCGGGGGCCTCGGCCTGCTCGGCGGCGGCGGCCTTCTCCGTCTCGGCGGACTTCTGGACCTCGACCTCGGCCTCGGCCTCGGCGGCCTTCGGCTCCTCGGCCTTGGCGTCCTCGGAGTCCGCCTTCTTCTCGCCCTCGAGCAGGTCGCGCTCCCACTCGGCCAGCGGCTCGCCCTGGGCCTTCTCGCCCGGCTTCGAGTCGCCGGTGGCGACGCCGGAACGGGCGATGAGGCCCTCGGCGACGGCGTCGGCGATCACGCGGGTGAGCAGGGTGACGGAGCGGATCGCGTCGTCGTTGCCCGGGATCTTGTAGTCGACCTCGTCGGGGTCGCAGTTGGTGTCGAGGATGGCGACGACCGGGATGTTGAGCTTCCGGGCCTCACCGACCGCGATGTGCTCCTTCTTGGTGTCCACGATCCAGACGGCGCTGGGCACCTTGGACATCTCGCGGATACCACCGAGGGTCTTCTCCAGCTTGGCCTTCTCGCGCGAGAGCACGAGAAGCTCCTTCTTGGTCAGACCGGAAGCGGCGACGTCCTCGAAGTCGATCTGCTCGAGCTCCTTGAGGCGCTGCAGACGCTTGTAGACGGTCGAGAAGTTGGTGAGCATGCCGCCCAGCCAGCGCTGGTTGACGTAGGGCATGCCGACGCGGGTGGCCTGCTCCGCGATGGCCTCCTGCGCCTGCTTCTTCGTGCCGACGAACATGACCGTGCCGCCGTGGGCGACGGTCTCCTTGACGAACTCGTAGGCGCGGTCGATGTACGACAGCGACTGGAGCAGGTCGATGATGTAGATGCCGTTGCGCTCCGTGAAGATGAAGCGCTTCATCTTCGGGTTCCAACGACGGGTCTGGTGACCGAAGTGGACGCCGCTTTCCAGCAGCTCCCGCATCGTGACGACGGCCATGGCCGTTCTCCTTGAGAATCTCGGTTGTGCCGCGTGTGCCGGACGGCACTCGCGCCTGACGCCCGCAGTGCGCCTTGCCCACGAGGGACCGAGGGGCGCTGACACCGGCTTTTTCATGGCCAGGTGCCGGGGCGTGCGAAGTCGACCCGGTGACCCGGATCGCCACCAGAAGTGTACGGGACCCACGGGGTGGCAGGTGACGCCGCCGTCGGGGTACGGCACACGGCCGGGTGACGGCGTTGTCCACAAGTGCCGGGCCGTCCACAGATCCGGACCATGATCCCCACGGCGGAGCCCGGCGGAGGACGGTTCTCCCATGCGCCTGGAACTGTTGCTGCCCGCGTTGGCAGCCCTGCTCGCCACCGTCCTGCCCCCGCGCGCGGTCCCGCCCGCGCCCCTGCCGTCGGCCACCGTCCGGCCGGTCGGCGTCCGCCCGCCGGTCGTCCGCGCCTGGGACCCGCCCGCGACGCCGTACGGGGCGGGCCACCGCGGCGTGGACCTGACCGCGCCGCCGGGCGGTCCGGTACGGGCGGTGGCCGCGGGCCGGATCGCCTTCGCGGGGCGGGTGGCGGGCCGGGGCGTGGTCTCGGTGGAGCTGGACGGCACGGGCGATCCGCCGCTGCGCACGACGTACGAGCCGGTGCGCGGGTCGGCCTCGCTGAAGAAGGGCGCGCGGGTGGCGGCCGGCGAGGTGGTGGGCACCCTGGAGTTCCCGACGGGTCACTGCCCGGGGAGTTGTCTGCACTGGGGCCTGCGCAGGGCAGGGACCTATCTGGATCCGCTGAGCCTGCTGTCCCCGCGGCTGCGGCACCGCGGCCCGTCCCGGCTCCTTCCGGTGCACACCGACGTGCACACCGACGTGCACGCCGGCGGACGAGGCCTCAGCCCCGGACGCCCCGCAGAGCCATGGCCACCGCCGCCTCGGTGATCGCGGTGGGGTCCTCGGCGGCGCCCAGCTCGATCCGCCGCACCGCCGCGTCCACGATGCCCTGCAGCAGCATCGCCGCCATCCTCGGCTGCCCGTGGCCCAGGCTCTCCAGGGCCTCGACGATCATGGCGATGAGACCGCCGTGCGCGGCGCGGATCTTCTCCCGCGCCCCCGCGTCGAGCTCGCTCGCGGAGATGGCGACCACGGCGCGGTGGCGCCGGTCCCCCACCAGAGCCAGCTGCCGGCGCACATACGCCTCGACCTTGCCCTCGGCCGACTCCGCGCGCTCCATCGCGGCCGACACCTCCGCCGCCCAGACGGGGAAGTCGACCTCGCACAGCTCTTCCACCACGGCGGCCCGCGACCGGAAGTACTCGTACACGGACGACCGGGCGAGCCCGGTGCGCTCGGCGAGGGCGGGGAAGGTCAGCGCCTCCGTACCGCCTTCGGACAGCAGGGAACGCGCGGCGTCCAGCAGGGCGCCGCGCTGCATCGACCGGTGCTCGGCCACTGAGGCCGCTCGAATCCTTGGCACGGCTCCACCTTACGGACGGGGCGCCGCGCACGGGAGCCGCCGCCGTGCGCCCACCGCCGGAGGCAGGGACGATTCAGCGCGCTCAGCGTCCAAAACTCGCCAGCTTCGCCCTCAGCTGCAGCACGGATTTGGTGTGGATCTGGCTCACCCGGCTCTCGGTCACCCCGAGGACGTTGCCGATCTCGGCGAGGGTGAGGCCCTCGTAGTAGTAGAGCGTGACGACGGTCTTCTCGCGCTCCGGCAGGGTGTTGATCGCCCGTGCCAGCAGCCGTCGCAGCTCCCGGTCCTCGGCGACCTCCACGGGGTTGTCGGCCGCGTGGTCCTCGAGCGTGTCCATCAGGCTGAGCCGGTCGCCGCCCTCGCCGCCGACGTGCAGCAGCTCCTCCAGGGCCACCACGTTCGCCAGCGACAACTGGCTGAAAACCGCGTGCAGTTCTTCCAGCGCGATGCCCATCTCCGCGGCGACCTCCGCCTCGGAGGGGGTGCGCCGCAACTGCGCCTCCAGGGTGGCGTAGGCCCGCTCCACGTTGCGCGCCTTCTGCCGTACGGACCGGGGGATCCAGTCGAGCGCCCGCAGTTCGTCGATCATCGCCCCGCGGATGCGGGTGATCGCGTACGTCTCGAACTTGATGGAGCGCTCGATGTCGAACTTCTCGATCGCGTCGATCAGCCCGAACACCCCGGACGAGACGAAGTCGGCCTGCTCCACGTTGGGCGGCAGCCCCACGCTGACCCGCCCCGCCACGTACTTCACCAGCGGCGAGTAGTGCAAAATCAGCTGCTCCCGCAGCCGCCCGTCACCCGTCTCCTTGTACGAACGCCACAACTCGTCCAGCGACGAGGGCGCGGGGGGCCGCTCCTGCTCGCCGCTACGGGCGGCGGGGGGAACCGCTGCCCGGTCGGACCCTGAGGTGTGCTGGGGCATTCGTCGCCTTGAGCCGTTCTGCCGTGAACTGGTGAGGTCGGGGGATCCCGTGCGGTCGCGCGACGCGGGGAGGTCGCGTGAACCGGTGGGATCGCGGGGTTCGGGGAGGTCGCGCGAGCCGGTGGGGGCGCCGGTGTCGCTCGGTTCGGTGCGGTGGGGAGTGTGCGTGGGGTGAATGAGGTCGTCCGCCTGATTGCCTGTCCGTGCCGGAATCCACGTGAGCGTAGCGTGACTGTCGTGTCGCAGTGTGCGAAGAGTATGGGATCGCGCGTGCGCAGATACGTTCCGCTTGACGCCTCGGAGTGTGCAACCGATCGCTCAGAGTGACGGTGTCGGCGTATCAACTGCCTGATTTCCCAAGGTTGTCGGGGGTCATCCGTCCGGCGGAACACGCTCGGTCACGAACCCTTTTCAGCCGCCGACACGGTCGGATTCACCTGGCGTGTCAACTGCCAGCCGTCGCCGTGTCGTTCGACGAACCCCAACGACTGAAGCTCGTACAGCCGCCCGACCGCGTCGTCCTCGGTGGTCCCGGCGCCGACCGCCACGTCCCGTACGGCCACACGCCCCCGCGCGGGCAGGGCCGCCAGGACCCGCTGCACGCCGGGACCGAGCAGGTCACGCGGCACGACGGGCCCCCGCCGGACCGGTGCCAGCTCCCCCATGTCGCCGACCAGCTCGACGACTTCGGCGGCGTCGGTCACCAGCACACCGTCGCCCCGCAGCAGTTCATGCACCCCGGCCGACAATCCACTGGTCGCGGGCCCCGGCACCCCCATGGTGAAGCGCCCCAACTCCTGGGCGCTGCGCGCCGTGGCGAGCGCCCCGCTGCGGTACGCGGCCTCCACGACCACCGTCCCCCGGGTCAACGCCGCGATCACCCTGTTCCGCAGGATGAATCTGCTCGGCGTCGGATGGTCGCCCGGCGGCAACTCGCTGACCACGAGCCCCTGTTCCGCGATCCGGTCGATCAGTTCGGTGTGCCCGCGCGGATAGGCCCGGTCGACGCCGCAGGCGAGCACGGCCACGGTGGCACCGCCGGCCCCGAGCGCACCGCGGTGCGCGGCCCCGTCCACGCCGTACGCCCCGCCCGAGGTCACGACCCAACCCCGCTCCGCGAGCCCTGCGGCGAGCCCGGCCGCCATGTGCGCGCCGTACTGCGTACAGGCCCGCGCCCCCACGACGGCCACCGACCGCAGCCCCCACATCCGCAGCGACGGCCGCCCCCGCACCCAGAGCCCGACCGGCCGCGCGTCCCCCAGGTCGTCCAAAGTCGCAGGCCACTCCGCGTCCCCCGGGCACACGAACCTCCCCCCGACATCCCGTGCCGCGGCCAGGTCCTGCTCCGGCCGCGCCTTGGCCCTCCTCGCCCGCAACCCCTCCCACCGTCGCGCACTCACCCCCGGCAGCCGCTCCTCGTCACCGCCGAGCCGGCGCAGCACCTCCTGGGCCCCGGTCTCGCGCATCCAGCGCCCGCCGATCGCGTCCCCCGGTTCCAGCACCCGCGTCAGGGCGATCCGGGCGAGCCGTTCCCCCGGTGACGGTTCATCGCTCATGTCGACGCCCCGATCACCATCGGCACGCCGCGCGAGATGCCGGTCCGCAGCTGCAGGGCGAGCGCGACGTCCTGCGCGCCGGGCCGGTCGCGTCCCGCCAGGTCCGCGACGGTCCAGGCCACCCGCAGGACACGGTCCAGGCCGCGGGCGGTCAAGAAGCCCCGCTCCAGGTCCAGCTCGGCCGCGTCCAGCGCCCCGGGAGCGGCGGGCCAGCGGGTCCTGAGCGCATGGCCGGGGACCTCGCTGTTGGTCCGCCAGCCCGTCCCGGCCAGCCGGGCCGCCGCCCGCTCCCGCGCGACGCGCACCCGGTCGGCGACGGTTTTGGTGGACTCCCCGCGGGTGCCGTACCCGGCGAGCTCGGAGCGGGTGACGGCCTCCACCTCGACCTTCAGGTCGACGCGGTCGAGCAGCGGGCCCGAGAGACGGGCCTGGTAGCGGCGGATGACGGAGGGCGGGCATTCGCAGCCGTCGCCCAGCAGGGTGTGCCTGCCGCACGGGCAGGGGTTGGCGGCGAGCACCATGAGGAACTTCGCGGGCAGCCGCACCACCCCGGCGCTTCGCGCGATCACCACGTGGCCCGCTTCGAGGGGCTGGCGCAGGGAGTCCAGGGTCTGGGTGCTGAATTCGGGCGCCTCGTCGAGGAAGAGCACTCCTCGATGGGCGAGGGACACCGCTCCCGGCCGCGCGATTCCCTTGCCGCCCCCCACCAGGGACTGCATCGTCGCGGAGTGGTGCGGCGCACAGTACGGCGCGACGTCCACCAGGGGCCTGCCCGGGGGCAGCATGCCGGCCACCGAGTGGACCGCGGTGACCTCCAGGGACTCCTCCCTGGTCAGCCGGGGCAGGACGGCGGGCAGCCGCTCCGCGAGCATCGTCTTGCCGGCCCCCGGTGGTCCTTGCAGGAAGAGGTGGTGCGCTCCCGCCGCGGCGACCTCGACGGCCGTCCGGGCCGAGGCCTGGCCGACGACGTCGGCGAGGTCCAGCGCATGGGCGTCGTCGAAGGCCTCGCCCAGCCCGGTGCCGATGCCGGTGCCGGGGACACAGAGTCCGGCGAGCATCGGATCGGGCCGCCCGGTCTCGTCCGGCTCCTCCTCCGGCACCGGCTCGTCGGTGAGCACCGCGATGAGCTGGCGCAGGCTGCGCACGCCGAGGACGGAGACGCCGGGAACCAGCGCGGCCTCCGCCGCCGTGCACTCGGGGACGACCACCTGTTCGTACCCCGCGTCGGCCGCCGCGAGGACGGCCGGCAGCACGCCACGGACCGGCCGCACCCGGCCGTCGAGGCCGAGCTCCCCGATCATCACGATGTCGGCGAGGACCTTGGGATCGATCCGCTCCGCCGCCCCGAGGACGGCACAGGCGACCGCGAGGTCGAACCCGCTGCCGCCCTTCGGCACCGACGCGGGGCTCAGCCCCACCGTGAGCTTCTTCTGCGGCCACTCGCCGCCCGAGTTGACCACGGCGGCCCTCACCCGGTCGCGGCTCTCGCTCAGGCTCTTGTCCGGCAGGCCGACCAGCGTGAACGCCGCGACACCGGGCTCCAGATCGGCCTGCACCTCGACGACCACGCCCTCGACGCCGACCAGGGCGACGGAACACGTACGCGCGAATCCCATCAGGCCACCCCCCGCGCGTGCTCGACCACGGGGACCCCGCGTCGCGGGATCAGGACGCCGATCAGATCGATGCGGACGCCGCCCGGCGGTGGGCCGCCGCGCTCCTCGATCCACCGCTCGGCGAGCCTGCGCAGCCGCTCCGCCTTGGTCCGGCCCACGGCCGCCATCGGATGCTCGAACGGCACGGCGCCCGGCCCGGCCGCCCTGCGCGTCTTGACCTCGCAGACGACCAGGGCCTCACCGTCCATGGCCACGATGTCGATCTCACCGGTTCTGCCCGCGCGCCAATTGCGCTCCAGAACCGTCATCCCCGACTCGACCAGCCGCCTCGCGGCCAGATCCTCGCCGTACCTGCCGATCGCTCCCCGTGCGTTCATGTCGGCACCACCTCCGGCACCCACCGTCACGCACCGGCCGACCCCTGTTGGATCTTGGTGTACAACTCACCGGTTGTGGAAAACTCCGCCACCCCCGCGAGTGAAATCCCGCGAGCCCCGCCGGTGAGACTCCCCGCGCCCCGCAGGCCGCTAGCTGCTCGGCAGTTCGAGATCGCTCTTGTTGAGCTCCTCGATGTTCACGTCCTTGAACGTGAGCACCCGCACCTGCTTGACGAACCGGGCGGGCCGGTACATGTCCCACACCCAGGCGTCCGCCATGGTCACCTCGAAGAAGACCTCGCCCTGGACGGAGTGCACCTGCATCTCGTAGTCATTGGTGAGGTAGAAACGCCGCTCGGTCTCGATCACGTATTTGAACAAACCGACGACGTCGCGGTACTCCCGGTAGAGCTTCAGCTCCATCTCGGTCTCGTACTTCTCGAGGTCCTCGGCGCTCATGGCATGTTCCCCTTCAGCCGTGCGTCCCCCTATTGTGCGTCAGTCCCGCGAACCCCTACACGATTTCCGTGCCGAGGATCTCGGGCCGATCCGGGGGCCCCTCGTCGAGCAGTCTGCGAAGCAGCTCGGCGAGCCTGGTCGGGTACACCGTCTCATGAGCCTCGGCCAGTTCCCGGCACGTCCACCAACGAGCTCCGGCCACACTGCGCCTTTCCAGCTCCGTGAGGCCCTCGGCGACGGTCTCCGTCTGTGCCGTACGCGCCAGGTAGTACCACTCGTCCTGGTCCCACCGCCGCCCCGCGAACGGGAAGGAGCAGACCCGCCGCCACAGGACGGGACCGAGTTCGACCTCGGTGATCCCCGTCTCCTCCCGCAGCTCGCGCAGGGCCGCCTGCTCCCGCGTCTCGGCGCCCTCCAGACCGCCGCCCGGCGTGAACCACCAGTCGTCCGTCACGTCCCCGGGCTCGTGGCCGTGCAGCAGCAGGACGCGGTCGTCCGGATCGAGCAGGACCACCCGCGCGACCCGCCGCAGCGGCCGCCCCGACAGGGTTGCCCCGGCCTCCTCGGGGAGCTCGGTCCTTGCGGCCGCCGCGTCCTCAGACGGCACCGGCGGACTCCCGCGTGCGGTCCTTGCCGCGCCCCCGGCCCAGCCGCTTGGCCACCGGCCCGTACGCCGCGCCGCCCAGGACCAGCACCATGCCCACCACGATCGCGCTCACCACCAGGGTCAGCGGGCCGGGCTCGGAGAGGCCGCCCGGCAGGTCGGCGAAGCCCTCGGGGCGCTTCAGCTCGCCGAACTTGTCCATCGGCCAGGCCACCGCGTCGACCCGCCCCCGCACCGCGCTGCGCGGCACCGAGCCATGGTGGGAGTCCTCCAGGTGCACGCTGGAGTCCAGGGACCCGCTGCGCTCGTCGCCGAGCAGGAACAGGTGGCCCTTGGGGACCGTGGTGGTGGGGATGCCGGTGGCGGCGGCGCCCTGACCCTCGGGGAGATACGGTTCTGCGATCTCCTTGCCGTTGACGGTCAGCTTGCCCTCCTTGCAGCAGGCCACCTTGTCGCCGCCTATGCCGACGACGCGCTTGACCATCGGCAGGTCGCCCCAGGTCTTCTGCTTGAAGACGACGACGTCACCGCGGCGCACGTCGTCGCCGTCTATCCGCTGGGCGAGCACCCGGTCGCCCGAGCCGATCGTCGGCGTCATGGAGCCCGTGGGGACGGTGTACGGCTGGTACTGGACGGCGCCCCAGGCGAAGCCTCCGAGGAAGAGCACACAGCCGAGGGCCACGGCGACACCCGACAGCACGCTGCCGAGCCGTCCGTGGCCCTCGTCCGTACGACGTGTCCTGCTCATCCCAGTGCTCCCCCGTGTTGGAGACGACCCCGCCGCGTCGGTACAGACGGCGGAAGATCGGTGATCTGGGACGGCACCCTACCCGGCGGTACTGCCGCCAGAAACCCTCGCGTCGCGCGCGGCCGCCACCGTGAGCCGGCGTCGGCGCCACAGTACGAGCGGCACGGCCCCGGCCAGTCCGAGCGCGCCCGGCGCCGCACCGGAGAGGGCGTTGATGCCGGGCTGGTCGAAGGTGTCCGGCTTGGGCAGGGTCGCCCAGCGGGTGGGCGGCCAGGCGATCACGATGGCGCGGCCCACGACGTTGTCCACGGGGACGGCGCCGCCGCCCGGCTGGTTCTGGTGGTAGCGGGAGTCCAGGGAGTTCTGCCGGTGGTCACCCATGACCCAGATTTTGCCCTTGGGTACCGTCACCTTGAACTGGCCGCCCTGGTCGTCGACGCTGCAGGGGGTGTTGCCCGCGAAGACGTACGGCTCGTTCAGCGCCTTGCCGTTGACCTTCACCGGGCCGGTGCCCTTGCACTCCACGGTGTCGCCGCCGACGGCGATGACGCGCTTGATGAGGTCCTTCTCGTCGGCGGAGGGCATCAGGCCGACCCAGCCGAGGACCCGCTGGACCGCGTTGGGATCCGGCGTGGGCTCGCCGTCCAGCCAGTGGCCGGGGTCCTTGAAGACGACGACCTCGCCGCGCTCGGGCTCGGAGCCGAACCACGGCGTCAGCTTGTCGACCAGCACGCGGTCGCCCTGCTGCAGCGTGTTCTGCATCGAGTCCGACGGGATCGAGAACGCCTGGACCAGGAAGGTCTTGATGACCAGGGCCAGGACCAGGGCGATGCCGATGAGGAGCGGAAGCTCCTTCCAGAAGGAGCGGGGCTTCTTCTGCCGCTTGCCGTCCTGCCCGTCCGTCGCGCCGTCGCCGGCCACGGCGTCATTCCCGGGGGTGGCACCGCCTTCTGCGGCCTCGACGCCCGGCTCGTCGGATCGCTCCGGCCGCTCCTCGGGCCCCTCGTGTCCGGATCGTGCGCCGACCGCCAAATCCCCCACATCCACTCCTCAGTCCGTGCCGCTGCCTGCCCCAGATGCGATGCAGGCCCACCACTCCCATAACGAGCGGGAGTTCCGCAGGGGTCGGGAGCCGGATCAATCCATATCGATCGCCGGGGGCCACCCTATGCGACGCACCTGTGACGGTGTCCGACGCCGGACGCGCGTCGGGTACCGACGCGTACGTCTTCGGCTCCTCCAGTTTGCGCCAGTGGCCGAAGGGCCAGGCGATGACCATCGCGCGCCCGACCACCTGGTCCTCGGAGACCGTGCCGTGGAACTTCTCGGTGCGGTGGAAGCGGGAGTCCGCCGAGTCGCTGCGGTGGTCGCCCATCATGAAGAGGCGGCCTTCGGGGACCTTCACCTCGAACGCGAAGGCCGAGGGCTTGTCCCCGGGGTGGATGTAGGGCTCGTCCAGGGGGACGCCGTTGACGGTGACCTTGCCGTTCTTGTCGCAGCACTTGACGGTGTCGCCGCCGACGCCGACCACGCGCTTGATCAGGTCCCGTTCGCTGTCGGAGGGCAGCAGACCGATCTGGGTCAGGCCTTCCTTGATCTGCTTGACGACCACCGGGTCGGACTTCTTCTTGCCCTGCTCCTCTTCGAGCCAGTTGCCGGGGTCCTTGAAGACGACGACGTCGCCGCGCTCCGGCTTCGAGCCGAACCACGGGGTCAGCTTGTCGACCAGGACCCGGTCGCCGATACGGATCGTCTGCTCCATGGAGCCCGACGGGATCACGAAGGCCTGCACCAGGAAGGTCTTCAGGACGAGGGCTATGAGCAGCGCCACGCCTATGAGCAGCGGCACTTCCTTGATCGCCGAGCGTCGCCTGCGCCGCTTGACCTTCCGCGCGAGCTTGCGCCGGTCGGCCCGGCCGGGCAGGACGGGTCCGTCGGTGGGCCTCGACCCGGTGGGCAGCCGGGTGTCCGCCCGGTGGCCGGAGCCGCGCGTCCGTCCGCGGTTACCCATGCGCGCCGCCCGGCTCCGGCACGCGCGCGTAGCTGTCGGGACGCTTCAGGGAGGTCCAGCGGCCCACCGGCCAGGCGATCCAGTCGGCCCTGCCGATCACCTCGTCGACCGGGATCATGCCGCCGCCGGGCTCGCCGAGGTGGTCGCGGGAGTCCCGGGAGTCGCTGCGGTGGTCGCCGAGGAGGAAGAGGCTGCCCTCGGGGACGACGACGTCGAAGGGCACCTGGGAGGGGACGTCGCCGGGGTAGAGGTACGGCTCGTCGACGGGCTCGCCGTTCACCTTGATCCTCCCCCGCTTGTCACAGCAGACCACTCGGTCTCCCCCTGTGCCCACGACCCGCTTGATGTAGTCGGCGTCTCCGAAGTAGCCGTGCCCGTCGAAGACGACCGCGTCACCCCGCTGCGGCGCGGAACCAAAACGGTACGCCACCTTGTTGACGAGCACTCTGTCCCCGGACCGGAACGCGGGCTCCATGGAGCCGCTGGGGATCTGGAAGGGCTGCATCACGAAGGCGCTGACGAGGAGCAGGACGCCCACGCACAGCAGGAACGTCAGGGTGAGGCCGCCGCCCGGCAGCCGGTCGGTCAGCCACGCAAGAACGGAGCGCGACCGTTCCTCCGGCTCCTCGGCTGCCTCGGCGACGTGCGGGACGTCTCCGGAGCCGGAGGGTGGGGAGGAGCGGTCGCGCTCCGTGTGCTGTGCTTCGGTGTCCATCGGGGCCAGATGCTATCCGGCCGAGCTGTGGACCCGTGCGGGAGCTCAGCGCTCGCGCTTCTCCTTGATCTTCGCGGCCTTGCCGCGCAGCTCACGGAGGTAGTACAGCTTCGCGCGACGGACGTCACCGCGGGTGACGAGCTCGATCTTCTCGACGATCGGGGTGTGCACCGGGAAGGTACGCTCCACGCCGACGGAGAAGGAGACCTTGCGGACCGTGAAGGTCTCGCGCACGCCGGCACCCTGGCGGCGGATGACTACGCCCTTGAACTGCTGCACACGGGAGCGGTTGCCCTCGATGACGCGGACGTGGACGTTGACGGTGTCACCCGGGCGGAACGCGGGGACGTCGCTGCGCAGCGACGCGCTGTCGACGGAGTCGAGCAGGTTAGCCATGATCGTCTGCTTTCTTCACTGATGCCACAGGTCATCAGCGGTACGGGGAGATGAGGATTCGGTAGCTGATCGCGTCGGGCGGGCGTCGTTCCCCCTGTGGCAGGGGCGCACGCTGGACGTACA
Source organism: Streptomyces sp. NPDC041713 (assembly GCF_055591085.1). Classification (NCBI taxonomy): domain Bacteria; kingdom Bacillati; phylum Actinomycetota; class Actinomycetes; order Kitasatosporales; family Streptomycetaceae; genus Streptomyces; species Streptomyces sp. NPDC041713. Next base: position 222,075 of record NZ_JBVIZY010000009.1, on the reverse strand, counting down.
GCAGCGGCCTATTCTTCCACGGCTTCGGGGTCTCGCCCAAATCGGCCGTCGGGACCCGGCCGCCACCCGAGGATCGAGAGCATCTCGCGGTCCTTCTTGTCGAAGGCCTTGGGGTCGCACCGCTCGATGAGGTCGGGCCTGTTGCGGGTGGTGCGCCGCAGCGCCTCGTCCCGCCGCCAGCGTGCGATCTTGCCGTGGTGGCCGCTGAGCAGGACGTCGGGGATGCCGTGTCCGCGCCACTGGGGAGGCTTGGTATAGACCGGGCCCTCCAGGAGGTTGGCCATGGCGCCGGGGGCGAAGGAGTCGTCCTGGTGGGACTCGGCGTTGCCCAGCACCCCGGGCAGCAGCCGGGCCACGGCCTCCGTGACGACCAGGACGGCGGCTTCCCCGCCCGCGAGGACGTAGTCGCCGATGGAGACCTCGTAGACGGGCATGCGGGTCGCGTACTCGTCGGTGACGCGGCGGTCGATGCCCTCGTAGCGCGCGGGCGTGAAGACCAGCCAGGGGCGCTCGGAGAGCTCCACGGCGAGTTCCTGGGTGAAGGGGCGGCCGCTGGGCGTGGGGACGACCAGGGCGGGCCCGTGGGCCCCCGCCTCGTACCCCTCGGCGAGCACGTCGTCGAGGGCCGCGCCCCAGGGGTCGGTCTTCATGACCATGCCGGGGCCGCCGCCGTAGGGGGTGTCGTCGACCGTGTTGTGCCGGTCGTACGTCCACTCCCTGAGGTCGTGCACCCGGACGTCGAGCTGTCCGCGCGCGCGTGCCTTGCCCACGAGGGAGACGTTCAGCGGATCCAGGTACTCCGGGAAGATCGTGACGACGTCGAGACGCATTACGCCTCGTCCCGCGTGGAGGCGATCTCGGCGCGGTCGTCGATGAGGCCGGGCGGCGGGTCGATGACGGCCTTCTGCTCCTCCAGGTCGATCTCGACCACGATCTCCGCGACGAAGGGGATCATCACCTCGCTGCCGTCGGGCCGCTCCACGATGAAGAGGTCCTGCGAGGGCAGGTGCGAGATCTCGGTGATGCGGCCGACCTCGGTGCCGTCCTCGGTGACCACGTCCAGGTCCATGAGCTGGTGGTCGTAGAACTCGTCCTCTTCCTCGGGGAGTTCTTCCGGGTCCACTTCGGCGATCAACAAGGTGTTGCGGAGCGCCTCGGCGCCGGTGCGGTCGCGCACGCCCTCGAAGCGCAGCAGGAGGCGGCCGCTGTGCACCCGGCCGGTCTCGATGGTCAGCGGACCGGTGGCGGCGGGGTCCGTGGCGAGGACGGCGCCCGGGCCGAGCCGCAGCTCCGGCTCGTCGGTGCGGACCTCGACGGTGACCTCGCCCTTGATGCCGTGGGCACGGCCGATGCGGGCGACTACCAACTGCACTGCGTTTCTCCTCATCCAACGACTACGGGCCGGGGAAGGCCCTGGAGCCCTCCCCGGCCCGAGCCGGTGCTGCTGTGGTTCAGCGAACCTGGTCCACGTCGACGAGGTCGACGCGGACACCGCGGCCACCGATGGCGCCCACGACCGTACGCAGGGCGCGAGCGGTGCGGCCGTTGCGGCCGATCACCTTGCCGAGGTCGTCGGGGTGGACCCGGACCTCGAGTACGCGCCCCCGGCGCAGGTTGCGCGAGGCCACCTGCACGTCGTCGGGGTTGTCGACGATGCCCTTCACGAGGTGCTCGAGAGCCTCCTCGAGCATGCTCAGGCCTCGGTGGACTCGGTGGACGCGGCTTCGGCCTCGTCCGCCTTCTTGTCCGACTTCTTGGCCTTCTGGGTGATGGCTTCGCCCTTGGCGTCGTCGCCCTCGAGACCCTTGGTGAAGGCCTCGAACGCGGCGCGCTTGTCCTTGGGCTCGGCGACCTTCAGCGGCGCCGGGGCGGGCAGACCCTTGTGCTTCTGCCAGTCACCGGTGAGCTTCAGGATGGCCATGACCGGCTCGGTCGGCTGGGCGCCGACGGACAGCCAGTACTGGGCGCGCTCCGAGTCGACCTCGATGCGCGAGGGGTTCTGCACCGGGTGGTACAGACCGATCTCCTCGATGGCCCGGCCGTCACGGCGGGTACGGGAGTCGGCGACGACGATGCGGTAGTGAGGCGAACGGATCTTGCCCAGACGCTTCAGCTTGATCTTGACTGCCACGGGAGTGGTGTCTCCTGGTCTATGACGTGGGTGGGCACAACAGTGATGCCGCGTGGGGTTGCGGTACTCGAGTGCCCGATGGACGCGTCAGCCGGAGGAGAGAGGGGTCCTATGCGACTGTCGAGTACAGCTAGCCATTGTGCCATACGTCGCCGGGGCACCCGAACCCGGTCCGGGCGCCCCTGGCCTGCTCAGCCCACGCCCACACCGACCACGTCCGGGATGCGGAACGGCTTGCCGCAGCCGCCGCACATGATCGGCGCCTGGGCGAGCACCGACGGGACCACGCGGACGTTGCGCCCGCAGTCGCAGACCGCCTTCACGCGCACGCCGCCCCCGGAGGAGCCGTGCCGTGCGGCCGGCCCGCGGAAGCTGCGCGCGGTGTCCGCCGTCGTCGCCGCGGTGTGTGCCTTCAGCGCGCGCTGCAGGCGTTCGATCGTCGGGCGATAGCGCTTCTTCGCCTCGGGGTTGAGGGTGACCAGGGAGAAGCCGCTGCTGGGATGCGGTTCCTCAGGGTGGTCGAGGCCCAGCTCCTCGGCGATCGCGAGGAATCTGCGGTTGTGGTAACGGCCGGCACGTGAGGTGTCGCGTACGCCGCGCGAGGCGGCGATGCCATGGACTGCTTCGTGCAGCAGTCGCTCGAAGGAGAGCTCGGCGCCACAGGCGGACGACGACTCTCCGATCAGGGATTCGGGCGCGGCAAGGTCGGGCAGCTCGGGGTGGTGCCGCTGAATGTCGGCCCACGCCTGTGCCAGCTCTGCGGCGAGAACAGGTGGTGTCGTGCTCACGTCGTGACAACGAGCCGGGTGCCCTCGGGGTTCCATTCCGGGGCATCCCAAATAATTTGCACGTACCCGTCAGTTGCCGTTGATGCGTCAAGACGAGGGCGGGTGCGCTGATCTGCGGAGAAGCCGCACAGCTCACACCAAGCCGGTACGTAGTGGCGCGTACGCCCCAGCGCGTAGGTCATGTCCTCACGCCGGGGCTCATGGTGCGCGGGCGGGCGCGCGGTCCCGGGACGTGCGCGCCGGGCACGGCGCCGCGTCCCTCAGTAGGAGCGGGCCACGAGAGCGACGTTACCCGGGGCGTCGTCGGCCTCCGGCACCGCCCCGTCCGCGGCGACCAGACACCGTACGGTGACGGCGTGCTCGGCCAGCCTGGCCTCGCCCTCCTCGCCCAGCGCGGCCCACGGCAGCCGCGCCCAGCCGCCGGCGGCGGTGGCCTCCAGCGCCTCCTCGACGGTGCCGACGTCCGCGGTGCGGGACGCGCGGCGGGCCCGGGCCTGGGTCAGGAGCAGCGCCTGGTCCTCTTCGAGGAGGGTGGGCAGCAGGCCGGCGAGGGCGTCGACGGCGACCGGCTGCTTGTCCCCGCCGGGGATGCGGCGGGCCAGCATGGCGGTGCCGTTCTCCAGGTCGCGCGGGCCGACCTCGACGCGCACCGGGACGCCCTTGAGCTCCCAGTCCACGGCGCGCCGCCCGAAGGGGACGTCGACGCGGTCGTCGACGTGGACGCGGACGCCCGCGGCCGTCAGTCGCCGGCCGATCTCGTGGACCTCGGCGAGCACCGCGTCGTCGCCCTTGACCGCGAGGACGACGGCCTGGACGGGCGCGATCCGGGGCGGCACGCGCAGCCCGCTGTCGTCGCCGTGCATCATCACCAGGGCGCCGACCATCCGCGTCGTACTGCCCCAGGAGGTCTGCCAGACCAGCTCCTGACTGCCCTCTTTCGAGAGGTACCGGGTGTCGAAGGCGCGGGCGAAGTTCTGCCCGAGTTCATGGCTGGTGCCGAGCTGGAGGGCCTTGCCGTCGCCCATCATGCCTTCGAGGGTGAGGGTGTTGATGGCGCCGGCGAAGCGTTCCTTGGCGGTCTTGCGGCCGAGCACGAAGTCCATGGCGAGGACGTCGCGCATGAAGTCGCCGTAGACGTGGCGGTGGATGCGGGCGGCGAAGTCGCGGGCCTCCTCGTACGTCGCGTGGGCGGTGTGGCCCTCCTGCCACAGGAACTCCGACGTGCGCAGGAACAGGCGGGGGCGCATCTCCCAGCGGACCACGTTGGCCCACTGGTTGATGAGCAGCGGCAGGTCACGGTAGCTCTGCACCCACTTGGAGAAGTACTCGTTGACGATCGTCTCCGAGGTGGGCCGGATGACGACCGGTTCCTCCAGCTCCTTACCTCCGCCGTGCGTGACGACGGCGAGCTCCGGGGCGAAGCCCTCGACGTGCTCGGCCTCCCTCGTCAGGTACGACTGCGGGATGAGGAGGGGGAAGTACGCGTTCTGCGTACCCGTCGCCTTGATACGGGCGTCCATGTCCTGCTGCATCCGCTCCCACAGGCCGTACCCGTACGGTCGGATCACCATGGTGCCGCGCACCGGGCCGTTGTCGGCCAGCTCGGCCTTGTTGATCAGGTCCTGGTACCAGCGCGGAAAGTCGTCCGCCCGGGGTGTGAGCACGGGTGTCTTGGCCATGGCGCGCATGGTAGGGGCGAGCCTTCGGGGAGCGGGAATCCTTTTTTCCCCTTCGGGGGGCGCGCGACGGTGGCACGCAAGCAGTGGCTCACAACCCCTGGACTCCACGGCGGATGCGGAGTTCTCTGGCATACAGGGGGAGTGCGAGCGCACTGCACGGGGGCGGACGAACCGTTGGATTCCGGCACGGCACTAACTCTCGTTGGATTGGGGCGCTTTCGATGACACCAACACTCGTGCAGACGCACCTCCCCCACGCGGGCACAGCGCCCCGTGTGGACCGGTGTGCACGCGCGCGTGACTGGGCGGAGATCCAGGAACGGATGCTGGTCCCGCTCTATGAAGCGGTGTACGAACGGCTCGAAGTAGGCGCGGGCACCCGGCTCCTCGGCCTCGGCTGCGGCTCCGGGCTCGCGCTGCTGATGGCGGCAGCGCGCGGGGCCGGGGTCACCGGCGTCGACCCGGCGCAGCCCGAACGGCTCGCTCTCGCGCGCGAACGTCTGCTGTCGGACACCGCCGAGGACGCACGCGCGCGTGCCGACACGCGCCTGGTCGAAGGAGGTCCCGCGGACGCGGCGGACCCGGAGCTGCCCACGTACAACCTCGTCACCGCCTTCCAGCCGATCGGGTGCACGGCCGGTGACTCCGAGGGGCTTTCCGACCTCCTGGAGGCGGCGGCTCCGCTCGCCGGGCACGGCAGCCCGGTGGTGCTCGTCGGCTGGGGGCCTCCGGAGCGCTGTGCGACCTCCTCCGTGCTGCGGGTGGCGACGAAGCTCGCCGACCCGCTGCGGAGCACCGGCAGCTGGCGTCCCGCGCTCCGCGACGACCTGGAGGAGGTGGCCCACCGGGCGGGGCTCAGGCCGGACGGTTCGGGCCGGGTGGCCTGTCCCTTCGGGTACGCGGACGTGGCGAGCGCGGCCCGCGGGCTGCTCTCGACGGGGCTGTTCGACGCGGCGATACGCGCGACGGACCAGGCGCAGGTCGACAAGGAGCTGACGGAGGCGCTGCATCCGCATCGGCGCGGGGACCGGACGGTCTGGATGCCGAACGTCTTCCGCTATCTGATCGCCCGCGTGCCCTAGAGGCCGTCGGGACCGCTCCGGCCCTGTCCCGGCCCGTGACCCTGTTCCGGCGTCAGCCGTCCTGTTTGGCCATCCGCGTGATGCCCGCCACCCGGTACGCCTGCGCCTCCTCCAGGGTCTCGTTCTCCAGCAACGCCGCGGCCAGCGCGTCCAGTTGGTCGCGGTGCTCGCGCAGTTGCCGGCAGGCGCTCTCGTAGCACTCGTCGACGATCCGCCGCATCTCGCCGTCGATGGTGTCGAGGGTGTTGGGGGCGGCCGCGAGCCCGTACGCCTGCTGGGCGTCGCTCGGCAGGGCGGAGAGGCGGCCGACGAGCTCGCTCATCCCCCAGCGGCCGACCATGCCGCGGGCGATGTTGGTGACCTGCTCCAGGTCGTTCTCGGCGCCGGTGGTGATGACTCCGTAGACGACGTGTTCGGCGGCCATGCCTCCTAGGGCGCCGATGATGCGACCACGGAGGTACTCCTCGGTGTAGGCGTACTTGTCGGAGTCCGGCGTCGACAGGGTGACGCCCAGCGCGCGCCCGCGCGGGACGATGGTGATCTTGCGGACCGGGTCGGCGCCGGGCTGCAACATGCCGAGCAGGGCGTGGCCGCTCTCGTGGTACGCGGTGCGCCTGCGCTCGTCCTGCGGCATCACGAGCGGCCGCTCGGCGCCGAGCTGCACCTTCTCCATGGCTTCGGAGAGGTCGGACTGGGTGACGGTGTGCTGCTTGCGCTTGACGGCGACGAGGGCGGCCTCGTTGGCGAGGTTGGCGAGTTCGGCGCCGGTCATGCCCGGTGTCGTACGGGCGACCTGGGCGAGGTCGACGTCGTCGGCCAGCGGGATGGACCGCGTGTGGATCTTGAGGATGGCCTCGCGGCCGCCGCGGTCGGGCGGCGAGACGTTGACGACGCGGTCGAAGCGGCCCGGCCGAGTGAGGGCGGGGTCGAGGACGTCGGCGCGGTTGGTGGCGGCGAGCACGATGACGCCTTCCACGCCGGAGAAACCATCCATCTCGGTGAGGATCTGGTTCAGCGTCTGCTCGCGCTCGTCGTGGCCGCCCATCCCGCTGCCGCCGCCACGGGCGCGCCCGATGGTGTCGATCTCGTCGATGAAGACGATCGACGGCGCGACTTTGCGGGCCTCGGCGAAGAGTTCCCGTACGCGCGAGGCGCCCACGCCCACGATCATCTCGATGAACTCCGAGGCGGAGGCCGAGAAGAAGGGCACGCCTGCCTCGCCCGCGACGGCGCGCGCGAGCAGCGTCTTGCCGGTGCCCGGCGGTCCTGCGAGCAGCACGCCGCGGGGCATCTTGGCGCCCATCCTGCGGTAGGCGTCGGGATTCTTCAGGAAGTCGACGACGTCGTTGAGCTCGCCCTCGACCTCGTCGATGCCCGCCACGTCCTCGAAGGTGGTGCGCTTCGCCCCGGGTTCGAGCTCCACCGGCTTGGGCGGCGTCTTGCGCCCGAGCATGCCGCCCCCGCCGCCCATTCCGGCGCTCATCCGCCGGGCGATGAAGATCCACAGCACCACGAGCAGCAGCATCGGGGCGAGCGAGATCAGCAGGTTGGAGAGGAAGCTGCGCTCCTGCACCACGGGCTCGGCGGTGACCGTGACCTGGTGCTTGGTCAGGTCGTCCCAGAGCTTGTCGTCGGCGAAGGCGGGCCGCTGGGTGGTGAACTTGGTGTACTTCCCCGAGTCGCCGTCCGGCTTGGGCTGCTCCTTCTTGAGCTGCCCCTGGATCGCGTCGCCCTTGGAGTAGATCTTGGTGACGTTGCCGGCGTCGACCTGCTTGCTGAACTCCGTGTACGAGATCGTCGGCTCGTCGCCGTCGTTGAAGAAGGACAGGACGAGGTTGGCGATGAGGTAGACGATCAGCGCCGTCAGGATGAGGCTTCCCCAGCCGCCCGGCATCTTCTTCTTCGGCGGCGGAGTCGGGGCGGGCGGCGCGCCCTCGGAACGCCACGGCCGGTCGGGCTCCTGGCGCGGCGGCACGGGGTTGCTCATATCCGGACGTTACGTCAGAAGTACGGCAGGGGCACACGCTGGAAGTACGGCGGAGGCACCCGCCGCCCCCGCCGGGGAAACGCCGTGGGGCGCCCCTTCCGGAGGGACGCCCCACACCCGTACGACACGAGGAACCCTCCGACGTACGACACGCTGAACCCTCCGAACCGGAGGGGCCCCGCGGACCGATCTCAGCCCATGAACTTCTTGAACTCGTCCGGCAGCTCGAAGTCCTTGCCGGGCTGCCCGCCGGGAAGGCCGAAGGCGCCGCCGGACTGAGCGGCCTGCTCGCGCCGGGCGGCCTCCTCCAGCTCCTCCTGCTTGCGCTTCATCGGGTTGCCGGAGCGCCGCTTGCCCTTGGCCTGCTTCTGCTTCTTCTTCTGCTTGCCGGCGCCACCGCCCATGCCCGGCATCCCGGGCATACCCGGCATGCCGCCGCCCTGGGCCATGCGGGACATCATCTTGCGGGCCTCGAAGAACCGCTCGACGAGGTTCTTCACGGCGCTGACGTCGACACCGGAGCCCTTGGCGATACGGGCGCGGCGCGAGCCGTTGAGGATCGTCGGCTCCTGACGCTCGGCGGGCGTCATCGACTTGATGATGGCGGCGGTACGGTCCACGTCCCGCTCGTCCAGATTGGCGATCTGCTCCTTGATCTGCCCCATGCCGGGCATCATCCCGAGCAGCTTGCTGATGCTGCCCATCTTCCTGACCTGCTCCATCTGGGCCAGGAAGTCGTCGAGCGTGAAGTCCTGCCCCTTCTTGGAGGCGAGCTTCGAGGCCATCTTCTCGGCCTCTTGCTGCGAGAAGGTCTGCTCGGCCTTCTCGATGAGCGTGAGCATGTCGCCCATGCCGAGGATGCGGGACGCCATGCGGTCCGGGTGGAACGCGTCGAAGTCGTCCAGCTTCTCGCCGTTCGAGGCGAACATGATCTGGCGGCCGGTGACCTGCGCGATCGACAGCGCGGCGCCACCGCGGGCGTCACCGTCGAGCTTGGAGAGCACGACGCCGTCGAAGCCGACACCGTCCCGGAAGGCCTCGGCCGTGTTGACCGCGTCCTGACCGATCATGGCGTCGACGACGAAGAGGACCTCGTCCGGGCTCACCGCGTCGCGGATGTCCGCGGCCTGCCGCATCAGCTCCTGGTCGATGCCGAGGCGGCCCGCGGTGTCGACGATGACGACGTCGAACTGCTTGGTCTTGGCGAACTCGATCGAGTCCTTGGCGACCTGGACCGGGTCGCCGACGCCGTTGCCCGGCTGCGGGGCGTACACACCGACGCCGGCGCGCTCGGCGACGACACTCAGCTGGTTGACGGCGTTGGGACGCTGCAGGTCACACGCGACGAGGAGCGGTGCGTGGCCCTGCCCCTTCAGCCAGCGGCCGAGCTTTCCTGCGAGGGTCGTCTTACCGGCACCCTGCAGACCCGCCAGCATGATGACGGTCGGGCCGGTCTTGGCGAACCGCAGGCGCCGCGTCTCGCCGCCGAGGATGCCGATGAGCTCCTCGTTGACGATCTTGATGACCTGCTGGGCGGGGTTGAGGGCCTGGGAGACCTCGGCGCCGGCCGCGCGCTCCTTGACCTGCTTGATGAAGGCGCGGACGACGGGCAGGGCGACGTCCGCCTCGAGCAGGGCGATGCGGATCTCGCGGGCCGTGGCGTCGATGTCCGCCTCGGACAGGCGGCCCTTGCCCCGGAGGTTCTTGAATGTCGCTGCGAGGCGGTCGGAGAGAGTATCGAACACGGCGGTCGCGAATCCTCGGGTCGGGGAAAAGGGGACAGGTCGCCTTCCAGAGTATCGGTCGCCCACGGGTGCCTGGGGCTGTGGGCGGACTTGTCTGTAGCTCGGGGTTCCCGGCGGCCTCCCTTCTACGCACCAGAGCGTCGGTCCGCGGCCGCGGGGGTACGGGTGGGGCCCCGCGACGTGCGGCTCGGGTGAGGTCGGGCCCCCGGCTCCCCTTGCGGGTACAAACAGTCCCGCCGCTCCGCGGCGGATGCTCCCCACCCACCCACCCGTTTACCCCGCGACGCCTGGCGGGAGTAGGGGCGGGTGGGTGGGTCTGCCCCGCGCGTGCCGCCGGAGTCCGGGTGGGGGCGCCCCACCATGTACGGCGGCCGTGGGTGTGTGCCCGTGGCGTGTGGCGGCAGGTGTGTCCCCCTACCTGCGGTGGGAGTTGAGGTCAAGGGCGTGCACCGCCCGCCGGGGCCGCACCCGCAAACGCTCGGGAGGGGACGTGGGGGTATGTGCGCACGGAGCACCGAGCCAGCAATAGCCCCGTTGTTCGTGAGGCGTGGCGAACAGTGGATGGCGAGTACGCACATACCCCCGCGGCCCCGCACCCAACGACGAGCAGTAGGCGCAGGCCCAAGCCCCCGCGCGCCCGCACCCCAGACGAGCAGAACGCGCAGACCCAAGCCCCCAAGCCCCCACGCCCCCACAACCGCCGCCCCCCTACCCCCGCAACACCCCCTCCACCTCCCTAGCCACCCCCACCGCCCGCTCCCCCGTCAACGGCGCCCCGTCCAACCCCGTCACGTAGAACGCGTCCACCGCGTTCGCCCCCAGCGTCGACACATGCGCGCTCCGTACCCGTACCCCCGCCCCCTCCAACGCCCGGCCGATCCGGTGGAGGAGTCCCGGTACGTCCCGGGCCCGTACCTCGATCACCGTCGCGGCCCGCGATCCCGTGCGTGCCACCGTCACCCGCGCCGGCGGCGCCACCGTTCCGCGGCGGCGTGGGTATGCCGCCTCCCGTTCCGCCAGCCGCGCCTCGATGTCGAAGGACCCGTCCAACGCCCGCGCCAGATCCGCCCGCACCCGCGTCGCCTGCGGCAGCGACCCGTACTCCGCCGCCACCCGCCAGCTGAGCAGCAAGACCGAGGAAGCCTCCCCCGACGCCCCCGGCACCGGGACCGGCACCCCCACCTCCCGCAACTCCGCCGCCCGCACCGTCAACCGATGCATCGCCAGCACCCCGGCCACCGCCGCCAGCACCCCCGGCCGATCCCGCACGGCCACCGTCAGCTCCACCCCCAGCGGCTCGGCCCCGGCCTCGGCGTCGTCCTCCGTCCGCAGCCCCACCACCGGCCCACCCGTCCGGAACGCCTCCACCACCAGCCGCTCCTGTTCCGCCGTCGGCGCCGCCTCCTCCCGCTCCGACTCCCCCTCCACCGGCGCGTCCCCACTCAGCGCCCCCGCCACCCGCCGCACCAGATCCGCGACCAGCGCACCCCGCCACGCCGACCACGCCGCGGGCCCGGTGGCCAGCGCGTCCGCCTCGGTCAGCGCGTGCAACAGCTCCAGCGTCCCGACGCAGCCCACCGCCTCGGCGACGCCCCGTACCGTCGCCGGATCGTCGAGGTCGCGCCGGGTCGCCGTCTCCACCAGGAGGAGGTGGTGCCGGACCAGACACGCGAGGACCGCCACATCGCCCGCGTCGAAGCCGATCCGCGCCGCGACGTCCCGCGCGATGGTCTCCCCGGCCACGGAGTGGTCCCCGGGCCACCCCTTCCCGATGTCGTGCAGCAGCGCGGCCACCAGCAGCAGGTCGGGCCGCCCCACCCGCCGGGTGAGGTCGGCGGCCCGTACCGCCGTCTCCACGAGGTGGCGGTCGACCGTCCACGTGTGGACGGCGTTGCGCTGCGGCCGGCACCGCACCCGCTCCCAGTCCGGCAGCAGCCGCGTGATCAGCCCCTCGGCCTCCAGCGCCTCCCACACCGGTACGGTCGGCCGCCCCGCGCCGAGCAGCGTCACGAGCTGCTCGCGCGCCTCCGCGGGCCACGGCACGGGCAGCGGCCGCGCCGCGGCGGCCAGCCGGCGCACGGCGTGCAGGGACAGCGGAAGGCCGGCCTGCGCGGCGGCCGCGGCGGCCCGCAGCGGCAGGACCGGGTCCCGCTCGGGACGGGCGGCGCGGGCGAGCACCGCCTCACCTTCCTGTTCGACGACCCCTTCGGCCAGCGGCGACCGCTCGGCCCCCGCGTCGCCGCCGCGCCGTACGCCGCCCCCGGCCCGGCCCCCGAGCATGGCCCGCAGCCGTGGCCGACCGGACCGCGCCCGCAGCACGCGACCGACCTCGCGCCAGGTGACGTCACCGGCGTACGCGACGACGCGCGCCGCCTCGTACACCTGGCGCAGCAGCGTGTCGGCGTCGAGCAGCCCCAGTTCGGCGGCGACCTGGTCCTGCTCCTGGAGGGCGAGCCGGTCGGTGGCCCGGCCGGTCGCCAGGTGCAGCGCGTCCCGTACGTCGAGGAGCTGCCGGCGGGCGTCGGCGAGGCCCTCGCGGGGCGCGTCGGCGAGCCAGGACGCGGCCACGGCCCGCAGCGCGGTGGCGTCGCGCAGTCCGCCCCTGGCCTCCTTGAGGTCGGGTTCGAGGAGATGGCTCAACTCGCCCTGCCGCTCGGCCCGTTCCTCGCACAGTTCGCGCAGTTCGGGCAGGCGCCGCACCGCCTGGTTGCGCCAGTCGGCGAGCACGTCCGTGCGCAGCGCGGCGGTCAGCTCCGGGTCCCCGGCGATGTGGCGGGCGTCGAGGAGCCCGAGGTGCACCTTGAGGTCCTCGCCCGCGGTCTTCCTGGCCTCCGCGGGCGTCCGCACGGAGTGGTCGAGGGCGATCCCGAGGTCCCAGACCGGGTACCAGAGGCGGTCGGCGAGCGCCGCGACCTCCGCGCCGTCCGCCGTGCCGTCGTGCAGCAGGAGCAGGTCGAGGTCGCTGCGGGGCGACAGCTCGCTCCGTCCGTAACCGCCCACCGCGACGAGCGCTGCGCCGCGCGGTACGCCCGCGGGGCCGCCGGCCCGGAAGAGCCCGGCCAGCCACGCGTCGGTGAGGCCGGCGAGCGCGGCACGGCGCGGCGGCCCGGGCCGCGACTCCTCCTGCAGGAGCCGCAGCCGGGCCGCCGCGTAGCCGCCGGGTCCGGAGTCCTCCGGTGTCGTCTCGGTCGATACGTCCACACTCGTCACCCAGCAGCTCCCGTTCGGTCCCGCACCGTTCCGTTCCGTCCCGCCCCGATCCGCCCCCGGCCCCCGGTCTCGTACCGCCGCCCGGTCTCACCGGCGTCCGCGCCTCACAGCGCGTCGGGCCCGCGCTCCCCCGTGCGCACCCGGACGGCCGTGTCGACCGGCACGCTCCACACCTTGCCGTCCCCGATCTTTCCGGTGCGGGCGGACTTCACCACGACTTCCAGGAGCTGTTCGGCGTCGTCGTCCTCGACGAGGACCTCGATGCGGATCTTCGGCACGAGGTCGACGGTGTACTCGGCGCCCCGGTAGACCTCGGTGTGGCCGCGCTGGCGTCCGTAGCCGCTGGCCTCGGTGACGGTCAGGCCGTGGACGCCGAAGGCCTGCAGCGCCTCCTTGATCTCGTCGAGCCGGTGCGGCTTGACCACCGCGGTGATGAGCTTCATGCGTCCACCTTCTTGTTCTTGTGGCCCTGGGCCTGCGTTCCCGTGCCGCCGCGGCCCCCGGCGCCGTCCGTGAGCGGGGCGGGCACCGCCGTGCGCCCGGCCGTTCCGCCGCCGGCCCCGCTGAAGTCGTAGGCCGTCTCGGCGTGTTCGACCTGGTCGATGCCGGTGACCTCGTCGTCCTCGGCGACCCGCATCCCGATGGTCTTGTCGATGAGCAGGGCGAGCACCGCGGAGGCGATCAGGGAGTACGCGAGGACCGCGCCGACCCCCGCGAGCTGCTTCCACAGCTGGTCGAGCCCGCCCCCGTAGAAGAGGCCCTGCGCCTTCGACTGTCCGCCGCCGGTGGCGAAGAAGCCGACGAGGACGGATCCGGCGATGCCGCCGACCAGGTGGACGCCGACGACGTCGAGGGAGTCGTCGTATCCGAACCTGAACTTGAGCCCGACGGCCAGGGCGCACAGCAGTCCGGCGATCGCGCCGATGGCGATGGCGCCGAGCGGCGAGCAGGAGCCGCCGGACGGGGTGATGGCGACGAGCCCGGCGACGGCGCCGGAGGCGGCGCCCAGCGTGGTGCACGCGCCGTGCCGGAGCTTCTCGTAGACGAGCCAGGCGAGCATGGCGGCGGCGGTGGCGACCTGGGTGTTGACGAACATGAGCGCGCCGACGCCGTCGTCGTTGCCGAGCCACGAGCCGGCGTTGAAGCCGAACCAGCCGAACCACAGCAGGGCCGCGCCGAGCATCACGAGCGGCAGCGAGTGCGGCCGCATCGGGTCCTTCTTGAAGCCGACGCGCTTGCCGATGACGAGGATCACGCCGAGCGCCGCGGCACCGGCGTTGATGTGCACGGCCGTGCCGCCCGCGAAGTCGATGACGCCCAGCTCGAAGGCCCAGCCGCCCGCGCCCCACACCCAGTGCGCGACGGGGAAGTACACGACGGTGGCCCACAGGGCGATGAACAGCGCCCAGGCCGAGAACTTCACGCGGTCCGCGAGGGCGCCGCTGATCAGCGCCGGGGTGATGACGGCGAACATCAGCTGGAAGACGGCGAAGACGTAGACGGGGATGGTGTAGCCGTCCCAGAGCTGGTTGATGCCGAGGCCGCTGAGCCCCACGTAGTCGCCGTCCCAGCCGACGAGGCTGCCGTGGTCGGTGCCGAACGCGACGGAGAAGCCGTACAGCACCCAGAGGATGGTGACGATCCCCAGGCTGATGAAGCTCATCATCAGCATGTTCAGGGTGCTCTTGACGCGGACCATGCCTCCGTAGAAGAAGGCGAGTCCCGGCGTCATGAGCATCACCAGGGCGGAGCAGATGAGCATGAAGCCGGTGTTGGCGGCAGACAGCTCGGGGGCGTCTGCGGCGATCGTGATGCCTGGGGGCATCGGCGTCTCCTCGCTGTGGGGCCGGTTGTGCGCCAGAGACTGGCCCAGTGCCGTTTCGGCGGGCGCCCCTCGGTGTTTCGCCCCAGTGACGAAGAGGTCGTGCGTGTTACGCGGCCATGAACTGCCGGGTCGCGGCGGGTGCGGATGTCACCCGCGCGCGGGGCACGAGAACCGGCCGCGGCGGCCATCCGGCTGACCTGGCATGGGGGAGCCGAGTCGGGCTGTTCGGGATGGTCCTGCCGCGGCCGGGGCCGGTCGTGCCGGTGGTCAGCCCGCCTCCGCGGTCTCCGGCATCTCGATGGCGAGCCGTTCGGTGATCTCCACGACCTCGGCGACGTCCCCGAAGTCCCGGACGGCCGTGTCGACGGTCTTGCGCAGGCGGGTGTTGACCCGCTCGGAGCGTACCTTCTTGGCGATGTCGAGGGCCCGCCCGGCGAGGACCGTGCTCTGCTCGGGCTCGCGCTGGAGCAGGTGCACGGTGGCCATGCCGATGAGGTTGAGCGCGTACGAACGCTGGTGCTCGTCGTCGCGCTCGAAGAGCTCCACCGCGCGGTCCATGACGGGTTCGGCGAGCGAGGCGTACGTCGGGCTGCGGCCCGCCACATAGGCCAGGTCGCGGTACGAGTGGGCGTTCTCGCCGTTCAGCTCGGCCTCGGAGAAGAAGCGGATCCAGTCCGGCTCGGGGCCGCCGAAGTCCTCGGCGTCGGCGAAGGAGTCCTCGGCCATCCGCACGGCCCGCTTGCACTTGCCGGGCTGGCCCATGCTGGCGTACGCCCTGGCCTCCATCGCATACAGCATGGCCTGGGTGCGCGGGCTGGCGCAGTCCCGGCTGCCGTACTGCGCGAGGTGGACGAGTTCGAGCGCGTCGTCGGGCCGGCCGAGGTGGATCATCTGGCGGCTCATGCTGGAGAGGATGTACGACCCGAGGGGCTTCTCACCGGCCTCCTTCGCGGCGTGCAGGGCGAGGACGAAGTACTTCTGGGCGGTGGGCTGCAGGCCCACGTCGTAACTCATCCAGCCGGCCAGCTCGGCCAGTTCGCCCGCGACCTTGAACAGGCGCCGGGAGGTGGACTCGGGCTGGGGCTCCTGGAGCAGGTCCGTCACCTCGTGCAGCTGCCCGACGACGGCCTTGCGCCGGAGCCCGCCCCCGCACTGGGCGTCCCACTGGCGGAACATCACCGTGGTGGACTCGAGCAGGTCGAGCTCGGGCTTGGAGAGCCGGGACGGGCGGCGCTGGGCGGAGGCGGTCTCGGCCTCCGAGGGCGGCGAGGTGGACTGAGAGGGGACCAGCCAGCGCTGCATCGGCTCGATGAGGGCGGGCCCCGCGGAGAGCGCGAGCGAGGTGCCGAGGAAGCCGCGGCGGGCGAGCATCAGGTCGCTGCGCGAGAACTCGCTCATCAGCGCGACCGTCTGCGGTCCGGTCCAGGGCAGGTCGACGCCGGAGGAGGCGGGGGTGCGGTGCGCGGCGCGCAGGCCCAGGTCCTCGACGGCGACGACGCAGCCGAACCGCTCGGAGAACAGCTCGGAAAGGATGCGGGGGATCGGCTCGCGCGGATTCTCGCCGTCCAGCCAGCGGCGCACCCGTGAGGTGTCCGTGGAAATGTGGTGCGCGCCCAACTGCCGCGCCCTGCGGTTCACTTGTCGCGCCAGCTCGCCCTTCGACCAGCCGCTGCGCACGAACCAGGACGTGAGCATCTCGTTCGGGCGCTTCTCAGCGTTCGCGCCGCCTCCGCCGTTGCCGCCCACTGGAACGCCCCCATCCCTCAAGCCACTTGTGCGTTGTCCACGCCAAGCCCTAACAGAATGCCGCGTCCCGCGGCGGTCCGTCCGGAGAATGTCACCCGTCGAACAGGAAACCGACTTGCCTCCGGCATACCCACGAGTGCTCGAACTCCCAGGGCCATGTACCGAAAGTAATCCTACGATCACCCCTCCCGCGAGGGCGATCCCGGAAACGCCACCATTCGCCACCCCTTCGAATGAACTCCCGGGCCGCCACAAGCGATTCACTTGACATAGGACGAACGAAAGTGGGCGCAGCGGAGTGCACCGGGGCGCACGACACCGGACGCACCACCCGTGAATCCACCGAGCGCCGTCTTCAGGAGTACGGGCCACGATCCGATTCCGTCACGTAACCACGACGCGCTCGACCCGTTGGAGGGGGCATGGGCTTCACGATCGGCGGCATCCGGGGAACCGACCGGCCCCGGACCGGATCACGGCGGCGCGGCCGCGCCTCGGAGTGCACCTCGGTGGCGGAGTACACCGGCCTGTGGGGCTGGGACGTGGTGCCCGGCGCCCGCGCGCTGGCCGGCGTCTGCTCGTGCGGGGCCGCCGACTGCGCCGCCCCCGGCGCCCACCCGCTGTCCTTCGCCCCCGAGGTCCCCGCCGGGGCCACGCTCGACGCGGTCGCCGATGCCTGGGGGGAGTTCCCCGGCGCCGCCGTGCTGCTGCCGGTCGGGCGCGCGTTCGACGTGATCGAGGTGGCGGAGGCGGCGGGGCGGCGCGCCCTGGTCCGCCTGGAGCGGATGGGGCTTCCCCTCGGGCCGGTGGCGGTCACTCCGGACGGCCGGGCACAGTTCTTCGTCGCGCCGGGCGCCGCGGCCGAACTCCCCCAGCTGCTCTACCGGATGGGCTGGGACGACGCCGCCCTTGACCTGCACGGCCTGGGCCCCGGCGCCCACGTCACCGCGCCCCCGTCCGACCGCGGCGGCCTCGGCCCGGTCCGCTGGCTCCGCGCCCCCGCGCTCGACACGGCGACGCACCCACCGCAGGCCCGGCTCGTGCTCGGCACCCTGGCGTACGTGGCGCACCGGTCGCCGGCCCAGGACCACGGCGGGCCCAGGACCACGGCCCCGTAGCCCTCGGGACAGCAAAGGGCCTCCCCGCACCTGCACCGTGCGAGGAGGCCCTTTGCGTGACGTGCGCGTACGTACGCCGTGGACGGAGGGCGAACCCCTCGGCCCCCAGGGAACGCGTCAGTCCCCGATGAGCGCGTCGACGAACGCCTCCGGCTCGAACGGCGCCAGGTCGTCCGCGCCCTCGCCGAGACCCACCAGCTTGACCGGCACGCCCAGTTCCCGCTGGACGGCGACGACGATGCCGCCCTTGGCGGTGCCGTCCAGCTTCGTCAGGACGATGCCGGTGATGTCGACGACCTCGGCGAAGACCCGCGCCTGCACCAGGCCGTTCTGCCCGGTGGTGGCGTCCAGGACGAGCAGCACCTCGTCCAGCGGGGCGTGCTTCTCGACGACCCGCTTGACCTTGCCGAGCTCGTCCATGAGGCCGGTCTTGGTGTGCAGCCGGCCCGCGGTGTCGATGAGGACGACGTCGGCGCCGTCCGCGATGCCCTCCTTGACCGCGTCGAAGGCGATCGACGCGGGGTCGCCGGCCTCGGGGCCGCGGACCGTGCGGGCGCCGACGCGCTCGCCCCAGGTCTGCAGCTGGTCGGCGGCGGCGGCGCGGAAGGTGTCGGCGGCGCCGAGGACGACCGAGCGGCCGTCGGCGACCAGGACGCGCGCGAGCTTGCCGGTGGTGGTGGTCTTGCCGGTGCCGTTGACCCCGACGACCATCACGATGCCCGGCGTCTCCAGGCCGGACTCGGTCTTCACGGTGCGGTCGAGGTCCGCGCCGACGAGCGTCAGGAGCTCCTCGCGGAGCAGCGTGCGCAGCTCGTCCGGGGTGCGGGTGCCGAGCACGCGCACGCGCTCGCGCAGCCGCTCGACGAGCTCCTGGGTGGGCGCGACGCCGACGTCCGCGGTCAGCAGCGTGTCCTCGATCTCCTCCCAGGTGTCCTCGTCGAGGTGCTCGCGGGACAGCAGCGTGAGCAGTCCCTTGCCGAGCGCGTTCTGCGAGCGGGAGAGCCGGGTGCGCAGCCGGACCATGCGTCCCGCGGCGGGCTCGGGGGTCTCGAGCTCCGGCGCGGCCGGTTCCTCGACGACCGGTTCCTCGACGACGACCGGGGCCGTGGCCGAGGGCTCGACGAGCGGGAGTTCCACCTCCTCGATCGTGCGGCGCGGTTCGTCGCGCGGCGTCTCGGCCTCTTCGCCGACCTTCGGTTCGACGGGAGGGGCGGTGATGGTGGGCGCGGTGGACGGGGACTTCGGAGGCAGCTGCTTCTTCTTGCGGCTGCCGATCACGAGCCCGCCGAGCGCGCCGATCACGACCACGGCGATGACTACAGCAAGGATGACGATTTCCATAACCCGTCCAGTATCGGCCATGAAAGGCGGGGATTCGCAGAAGAGCGGACGGTGACGGGACGCGCACGGCGAGGTGGCGCCGCGGCGGCCCGCCACACCTTCGACCCCCTACCCCTTCGGCCCGGCTCCACACGGCGCCGCGGGCGGTCCGGCGGCGGCCGAACGGCGAAGCACCGACCCGCCAAAAGGAGCCCTTTCCGTGCTTTCCTCCAAAGAACATATGCCCAGCGAGGGCACTACTCGGACTAAAGTACGATGGAGGTCTCCGCATCAACGCGCGTAGAGTCCATCGCGATCACCCCCACCGACGGACCGCAGCGTTGCGATCCGAGCGAGAGGCACGGACCCACCCCCATGAGCACCACCGCCGAAACCGAAGGCGCCCTCGAGACGCGTGGCCTCGAGCCCGTCCCGGACGCCGAGCGCACGGGCAGGACCCGCGAGCTCTTCCCCACCTGGGTAGCGGCCAACATCAGCGTCCTGCTGCTCACCATGGGTGCGGGCCTGGTCGTCTCCGGCCTGAACATCTGGCAGGTCCTCGTCGTCGCACTGGTCTCGCCCCTGCTGAGCTACGGCATGGTCGGCCTGATCTCCATCGCGGGCAAGCGGGGCGGCTCCCCGGGCATGACGCTCTCCCGCGCGGTCTTCGGCCAGCGTGGCAACCTCTTCCCGGGCGCGCTGATCTGGATCGCCCGCTGGGGCTGGGAGACGATCAACGCGGTGACCGGCGCGTACGCGGTCATCACGGTCCTGAACATCTGCTTCGGCGTGGAGTCGAGCACCTGGCTGACCGTGGTGACCCTGATCGGGTTCGTCAGCTGCACCTTCCTGATCAGCGGCCTCGGCCGCAAGATCCTGCACATCTGCAGCACCTGGTCGACGTACGCCTTCGGCGCGTTCAGCGTGCTCGTGCTCGTCTATCTGCTCGCCGAGACCGACTGGTCCGCCGTCTTCGACAAGCCCGCGGGCTCCACCGCGATGATGGTCGCGGGCGTCGGCACGATCGCTGCCGGCGGCATCAGCTGGGTCCCCACCGGCCCCGACTTCACCCGCTATCTCCCGCGCACCGCCTCGAACAAGCCGCTCATCGGCCACGCCATCGGCGGCGCCGGCATCGTCGTGGTCCCGATGGTCCTGATGGGCGCGGTCATGGCGGTCTCCGACCCGAAGCTGTCCTCGGCGCAGGACCCGGTCTCCTTCCTCGGCGCGCTGCTGCCGATGTGGATCGCGGTGCCGTACCTGCTGATGGCCCTCATCGGCATGCTGCTGATCAACTCGATGTCGATGTACTCCGCGGGCTTCACCGCCATGACACTCGGCATCAAGGTCCCGCGCGCGTGGGCGGTCAGCGTGAACGCGGTCATCAGCCTGATCTTCGGCTACATCCTGATGAACGTGGCGACGAGCTTCATGGGCTCGTTCATCTCCTTCCTCACCCTCCTCGCGGTCGCCTTCTCCGCCTGGATCGGCGTCTTCGGCATCGACATGCTGCGCCGTACGACGTACGACGGCGAGGCGCTGATGGACACCAAGCGCACCAGCGCCTACTGGTACAAGGCCGGCTTCGCCTGGCAGGCCATGACGGCGTGGGCGGTCGCCCTGGTGGTCGGCCTGCTCTTCACCAAGGTCGACTGGTTCAGCGGCCCGCTCGCCACGTCCTGGATCGGCCGCCACGGCCTCGGCTGGCTGACCACGATCGTCGTCGCCGCCGTGCTGTACGCGATCCTGCCGAAGACCCCGCCGGTCGAGCGGGACGCCGCGGTCGGCCCGGGTGGCGACGACACCGAGCTGGTCTCCGCCTGACCCGCGCCCCGTCCCGTACGGGCCGAGCCAACTCCCGTACAAGGCTATTCATCTGACGCAACGTCAACTAACGTCCCCCTTCGCCGCAGCCCGCGCCCGGTGAAGGGGGACGTTCCCATGCCCGCCACAGTCGTCCGGTTCAACCTCGTCGATCCCGCGGCCACGCCCGCCTCCCTCAGCGAGCGCTACCGGGCCGCCCTGGAGATGGCCGCCTACGCGGACGACCGCGGCATCTCCACCGTCCAGACCGAGGAACACCACGGCGCCCCGAACAACTGGATCTCCTCGCCGTTCACCTTCGCCGGCGCCGTCTTCGGCGCGACCCGGCGCATCGCGGTGACGGTGTCCGCGGTGATCGGCCCGCTGCACGACCCGCTCCGGCTCGCCGAGGACATCGCCGTCCTGGACCTGCTGAGCGCGGGACGCCTGGTCACGGTGGCGGGAATCGGCTACCGGCCCGAGGAGTACGAACAGGCGGGGGTCGACTGGAAGAGCCGCGGCAAGCTCCAGGACGAACTCCTGGAGACCCTGTTGCGGGCCTGGACGGGTGAGCCCTTCGACTTCCGCGGCCGCACGGTGCGGGTCACGCCGCGCCCCTTCACCCAGCCGCACCCGCTGCTCCTGGTCGGCGGCTCGTCGAAGGCGGCGGCCCGCCGCGCGGCCCGGCTCGGCCTGCCGTTCTTCCCGAGCGCGCACCTGCCCGACATCGAGGCGTACTACACCGCGCAGCTCGCCGAGCACGGCACCGAGGGCTGGACGATGATGCCCGCCGCCGAGACCCCGCTCCTGCACATCGCCGACGACCCCGACCGCACCTGGGCCGAGCACGGTGAGCACTTCCTGCACGAGGCGCGCACGTACGCCTCCTGGCAGTCCAAGGACATCCGCTCGGCGGTGAAGTCGGGGGCCACGACCGTGGACGAGCTGCGCACCGAGGGCGTCTACCGCATCCTGACGCCCGACGAGTGCGTGACGTACGCGCAGAACGGCGCGAGCAGCCTCATCCTGCATCCGCTCTCCGGCGGCATGCCCGTCGACGAGGGCTGGCGCAGCCTGCACCACTTCTGCGAAAACGTACTGTCCCGGCTGAAGGACAAGTGAGAACTCACAGGTCCGTCGGCCGGGGCAGCTTCCTGAAGAGGAGGGGGCAGCGGGGGTTTAGCCCATCTCCTCCAGGGCCTTGCCCTTCGTCTCCTTGACGAACTTCATGACGAAGGGGATCGAGATGGCGGCGAACGCGCCGTAGATGATGTACGAGCCGGTCAGCGACCACTCGGACATGCTCGGGAAGGTCTTGGTGATCGCGAAGTTGGCGAGCCACTGGGCGGAGGCGGCCACACCGAGCGCGGCGGCGCGGATCCGGTTCGGGAAGATCTCGCCGAGCAGCACCCAGACGACCACACCCCAGGACAGGGCGAAGAAGAGTACGAAGGCGTTGGCGGCGATGATCGCGGTCAGACCCTGCGCGTTCGGCAGCGAGACGCTGTCGCCGGAGCCGGTCTTGTACGAGAACGCCCACGCCATGGTGAACAGGGCGAGCGCCATGCCCGCGGAGCCGATGATCGCCAGCGGCTTGCGGCCGATGCGGTCGACGAAGATCATCGCGATGACCGTGCCGATGATGTTCACGATCGACGTCTCGAACGAGTACAGGAACGAGCTGGACGGGTCCTTGCCGATCGACTGCCACAGCTGGTTCGAGTAGTAGAAGATCACGTTGATGCCGACGAGCTGCTGGAAGACCGAGAGCCCGATGCCGATCCAGACGATCGGCAGGAAGCCGACCTTGCCGAGCAGGTCCTTGAAGGACGGCTTGTGCTCGCGGTGCAGGCCCCGCTCGATCTCGTCGACGCGGGCGTCCAGGTCGATGGTGGTGCCCTCGACCTCGCCGAGCACCTTCTTGGCCTCGGCGTGCCGTCCCGCCGAGATCAGGAAGCGCGGCGACTCCGGGATGATGAAGGAGAGCAGCCCGTAGATGAGGGCCGGGATGACCATGACGCCGAGCATCCACTGCCAGGCCTCGAGCCCGCCCAGCTTGCCGCGCTGGTCGCCGTCGGCCATGTTCAGGATGCCCCAGTTGACCAGCTGGGAGACGGCGATGCCGATGACGATGGCCGCCTGCTGGAAGGAGGCGAGCCGGCCGCGGTAGGCGGGCGGTGCGACCTCGGCGATGTACGCCGGGCCGATCACCGAGGCCATGCCGATGCCGATGCCGCCGATGAGGCGCCACACCGTGAGGTCCCAGGCCGCGAAGGGCAGCGACGAGCCGATGGCACTGGCCGCGAAGAGCACGGCGGCGATCTGCATGCAGCGGATGCGGCCGATGCGGTCGGCGATGCGCCCGGCCACCGCGGCACCGACGGCACAGCCGAGCAGCGCGGTCGCGATGATCCAGCCGAGCACGTTGGCGTCGACGTCGAAACGGTGCTGGATCGCGACGGTCGCGCCGTTGATCACCGAACTGTCGTAGCCGAAGAGGAAGCCACCCATCGCGGCTGCCGCCGTAATGAAGATGACATGTCCCAGATGGTCCGGGTGGGCCTCTCTGGCTCCGGACTGAGGCGCCTGCGATGTGCTGGTCACGTGTACTCCTCGGGCCACCGGCAGCGTTGCCGGGGGTGGGGGCGAGCTCTTCAAGTGGCGCACAACTTCACGCCGCCCACCACCTGAAGGTAAAAGCAACGTTGCAGAGACTATGCCTTCAAGTTCCGAAGTCAATAGGGGGACTGCTGTGAATTTATGAGCACTCTGAGGCTTCGCTCGTTCAAGTATTGAAGTGATCAAGAAAGGGCTAGCGCAGGCGCTGGCTGATCACCTTCGAGACGCCGTCACCCTGCATCGAGACGCCGTACAGCGCGTCGGCGACCTCCATCGTGCGCTTCTGGTGCGTGATCACGATGAGCTGCGAGGCCTCCTGCAGCTCCTGCATGATGCGGATGAGCCGCTGCAGATTGGTGTCGTCGAGCGCCGCCTCGACCTCGTCCATCACGTAGAACGGACTGGGCCGCGCCTTGAAGATCGAGACGAGCAGCGCCACGGCCGTCAGCGACCGCTCGCCGCCGGACAGCAGCGAGAGCCGCTTGACCTTCTTGCCGGGCGGCCTGGCCTCGACGTCCACGCCGGTGGTCAGCATGTTGTCGGGGTCGGTCAGGATCAGCCGCCCCTCGCCGCCGGGGAAGAGCCGGGAGAAGACGCCCTCGAACTCGCGGGCCGTGTCGTGGTACGCCTCAGTGAAGACCTGCTCGACCCGTTCGTCGACCTCCTTCACCACCTGGAGGAGATCGGTCCGGGTCTTCTTCAGGTCTTCGAGCTGCTCGCTCAGGAACTTGTGACGTTCCTCCAGCGCCGCGAACTCCTCGAGGGCCAGCGGGTTCACCTTCCCGAGCTGCTGATACGCCCGTTCGGCCGACCTGAGCCGCTTCTCCTGCTCGGCGCGGACGAACGGCACCGGCCTGTTGCGCGGGTCGTCGGGCGCGTCGGACCGCTCCTCGCCCTCGGCGGGGGACGAGGGCGGCACGAGCTGATCCGGACCGTAGTCGGCCACGAGCCCCGCCGGTTCCACACCGAGCTCCTCCAGTGCCTTGGCCTCCAGCTGCTCGATGCGCAGCCGCTTCTCGGCACCTAGTACCTCGCCGCGGTGAACTGAATCAGTCAATTTGTCGAGCTCGCCCTTGAGGTCCCGTCCCCGGCTCCGCTCGGCGACCAGATCCCGCTCCCGCGCCTCCTTGGCCCGCTCGGCCGCGGTGCGCTCCGCATCGGCCCGGACGAGGGAGACCTCGACGTGCGCGAGCAGCTGCCGCCCGCCGGACGCGACGGCCTCGGCGACCGCGGCCTCGTGGCGCAGCCGCGCCCTGCGCCGCTCGGCACGCGCGCGTGCCTCGCGTTCCGCGCGGGCGCCGCGGTCGAGGGAGTCCGCGCGGCCGGCCAGCGCCTTGACCCGTTCCTCGTGGGTGCGCGCCTGCAGCCGGGCCTCCATCTCGGTCTGCCGGGCGTTGGCCCCGTCGGCGGCGAGCCGGTCGCGTACGGAGGTGTCGGGCTCCTCCTCTTCTCCGGCGGGGGACGCCTCCTCGGCGACGGCGAGCCGCTCGGTGAGCTCCTCGGCCTCCTCGACGGCCCGGTCCAGCGCGTCCTGCGCCCGGCCCGCGGCCGCGGTGCTGCGCTCGGCCTCCCCGGCGGCGCCCCGTGCCTGCCCGGCGAGCCGCCCCAACTGCTGGGCGACGGACGACTTCTCCCGGTCGGCGGCCCTGCGCCGCTCCCCCAACTCCTCGACGAGCGCGACACATTCCTTGCGCCGCTCCCCCGCGCGCCGCTGCTCCTCGGCCAACTCCTCGCACTGCGCGGCGAGTTGCTCCAGCTCGGCGGCGGCCTCGTCGACGGACGCCTGCACTTCGAGCAGGCTCGGCGCGCCCGCGGAGCCGCC
Organism: Streptomyces sp. NPDC041713; assembly: GCF_055591085.1. Taxonomy (NCBI): domain Bacteria; kingdom Bacillati; phylum Actinomycetota; class Actinomycetes; order Kitasatosporales; family Streptomycetaceae; genus Streptomyces; species Streptomyces sp. NPDC041713. The sequence goes on along the minus strand of NZ_JBVIZY010000009.1, from coordinate 197,200 downwards.
CTGGGCGAAGTGCGCCCCGAGCAGGTCCCCTTCGGCGGTGACGGCCGTCAACTCCGGGTGCGCGTAGACCAGATCCTCGGCGTCCTCCAGCGTGCCCACGGCGACGATCCCGCGCAGCAGCCGCCGCACGGCGGGCATCAGCTCCTCGGGGCCGCGCACGAGATCGGCGACGTGCGGCGGCCCGTCGGAACGCGGCGGCCGTACGTCGTCGGGGGCGCCGCCCAACAGCAGCGCCGCCCGGCCCGCGTCCTGTTTGCGCAGCAGCCGGATGGCCTCGGCGGCGGTGCTCGGACCGCTCACCGCGACGGCGTCGGCGCAGGCGCCGAGCGCGGCCGCGACCGGCACCTCGTATCCGGGCGCCACGGTGAGCAGCCCCGCGGCGGGCCCGAGCACCCCGGTGAGCTGCTCCTTGGCGGCGATCAGCGCGCCGGTGCCGTCCTTGCGCCGCAGTCCGAGGGCGAGGGCGTCGTGCCGGGCGGCGACGGCGGCCCGTCTGCGTTCGGCGGAGGTCGCCGCCTCGCGCGCCGCGGTGAGCTTGGCCTCGGCCTCGGCGAGCTCCCGCTTCGCCGCGTCGTGCCGCTCGCCGAGCTCCGCGTCGTCCGCGTCGAGCCCGTCGACCTCGGCCTTGAGCTGCTCGTACTCCTCCTGGGCGGTGACGGCGCGCTCGGCGGCCTCGTCCCGCGCCAGGGCGAGCCGGTCGATCTCCGCGCGGGCGGACGCCGCACGCGAACGGGCCGCGTTGACCTGTCCGTGCAGCCGGGCGAGCCCTTCCCGCCGGTCGGCGATGGCCCGCGCCACGTCCTTGAGCCGGCGCTCCTCGACGGCCAGCTGCCGTTCGAGTTCGGCGCGGTGGGCGACGGTGTCGTCCAGGGCGTGCTCGGCGGCCTCGAGCGCGGCTTCGAGCTCGGCCTCCTGCTCGCGGATGCGGGCGGCCTCGCGCTCCATGTCCTCGGGGTCGCGCCCGCGCCGCTCCTCCACGGGCGCGGCGGTGGCGCTCTTGACCCGGGCGTCGGCCAGCGAGACGGTGCCGCGCACCCGCTCGGCGAGCTGGGAGAGTTCGTACCAGGTCTGCTGGGCGCGCCGCAGCCGCGGGGTGAGCCGGCGCACCTCCTCCTCCAGCTGCGCCTCGCGCTGCAGGGCTGCCTTCAGTTCGGCCTCGGCGTTCTCCTTGCGCTCCTTGAGCGCGGCCTCGTCGGCGACCTCCGCGTTCAGCGCGTCGCGCAGCCGCACGAGGTCGTCGGCGAGCAGCCGCAGGCGGACGTCGCGCAGGTCGGCCTGGATGACGGCGGCCCGGCGGGCCACGGCGGCCTGTCTGCCCAGCGGCTTGAGCTGGCGGCGCAGTTCGTCGGTGAGGTCCTGCACGCGCGCGAGGTTGGCCTGCATCGCGTCGAGCTTGCGGAGCGCCTTCTCCTTGCGCTTGCGGTGCTTGAGGACGCCCGCGGCCTCCTCGATGAACGCGCGCCGCCCCATCGGGTCGGCGTGCAGCACGCCGTCGAGCTGGCCCTGTCCGACGATGACGTGCATCTCGCGGCCGATGCCGGAGTCGGAGAGCAGTTCCTGGATGTCGAGGAGGCGGCAGGTGTCGCCGTTGATCTGGTACTCGCTGCCGCCGTTGCGGAACATGATCCGCGTGATGGTGACCTCGGCGTACTCGATGGGCAGGGCGCCGTCGGAGTTGTCGATGGTGAGGGACACCTCGGCACGGCCGAGCGGGGGCCGCCCGGTGGTGCCGGCGAAGATGACGTCCTCCATCTTGCCGCCGCGCAGCGACTTGGCGCCCTGCTCGCCCATGACCCAGCTGAGCGCGTCCACGACGTTGGACTTGCCGGAACCGTTGGGGCCGACGACGCAGGTGATGCCCGGTTCGAACTTCAGCGTCGTGGCCGACGCGAAGGATTTGAAACCGCGCAGGGTCAGGGCCTTGAGGTGCACGCCGTCGGACTCTACCTTTCACTGGCCGTTTCACCGATGAAGGTGCAGGGCACATCAGACGGTAAAGGAAGCGGCGTGGCGTACGGGGGAGCAAAGAAAGAAGGGACGCCGTGGCGTCCCTTGCAGATCTTGGTACCAGCGGCTGACACGGGCAGCCTGACCTGTTGCTTGCCAGGGCCGCATGAGCCTATGGCCCTGTGAAGCCTATGGCCCTGTGATGTGTCGTGATCGGTAGGGGGTCAGGTGAGCGCAGGCTCCGCCTGGGGTACGTCGATGCTCTCCAGGAGCGATTCGTGAGAAGCGGCAGCCGCGAGAGCGTCATTCTCCGCCTGGATCCGAACGAGCTCGGATTCCAGATCCTGGACGCGCTGCTGGAGCCGTCGCATCTCGGCGAGGAGTCGCGGGTCGCTGCCGCCGACGTAACCGAGAAGCGCCTTTGCCATGATGGATGGTCCTCCACAATGAGTGACCGACCGAAGCGGTGGTGGGTCGTGAGGGAATCGCACCCGCGGTGCTTGGCACTCATTGTTCTGCTGGGTCGTGCTGGCCGTTCTCACATGCCAAACAGCTAAGGTGCGCGGGGCTTCCAGAGTCTCACCAAAAAGTTTGACGGTCAACACGATCACGCCCCGTATTGGCGGGCGACCCGGGGGCGCGCGGCCCTGGAACGGGCGGCGCTGCTTCTCCTGCGGGGCCCTGGGGGCGTGGAGATCATCCTTACCTGCGGAGCCTGCCACGACAACCCGTTCTTGGCAACCACCAGGCTTTTTCTGCCTCAGGCAGTTGCCCGCGACACTACTCCCGCCCCGCGGCGGCTCCGCCCGCGCACGTCCGTCCTGGTCACCTCACCGGATGGCGAAGGTCTCGTATATGCCACGTGGTGTGTCCCAGATCTCGGTGACTCCGTCGACCCGCCCGGGTGTGTCGCCCTCGCGGAGCCAGTCGAGCAGGTGCTGGCAGCCGGCCCGGGGGCCCTCGGCGACGACCTGGACGCGGCCGTCCTCCAGATTGAGAGCAAAACCACTCAGGCCGCCGATCTCCAGGGCCTTGGCCCGCGTGAACCAGCGGAATCCCACGGCCTGCACGCGTCCGCGCACCCAGGCGGTGAGTCGTACGTCTTCGTTCATGGCTGCACGCTAACCGGCCAATTGCACAGTGAGCACTTCGTCCCCATGTGCCATCGCGTACAGTCCCGACTCGATGAGCCTCACTCATATGGGTGAGTCACGTTGATCGTCAAGGACGAAAGGCCAGGAGATGGGTCGCCACCGACGCTCCGGCGCTGGGCAGGCCGCCGCCGGACAGGCCGCCGCCACCCCGGAGAACCACCCGGGGACGGTGTCGCACCGCCGCAGGGGCCGCGCCCTCACCCCGGTCCGCACGGGCCTGCTCGGGGTCTCCGCCGCCGTCGCGATGGGCGCCGTCGCGGTCGCCGCGGGCGTGCTCCCCGGCGGCGACACCTATCAGCTGGGCGGCGGTGGCGACTCCGGCAAGGTGCGCTCCGCGGCCGCGCCGACCGAGGTGGACGGCCAGGGCGGGCGCGGCGGTGACGCCGGGCGCGCCGAGCCCTCGCCGAGCCGGGGCACCGACCGCTCCCCCGCGCCGAAGCCGAAGCCCACGCCGTCCAAGGCCGACCCGAAGCCGTCGAGGACGCCGTCCGAGAAGCCGTCGTCCCGGGCCTCGCAGTCGAAGGCCCCCAGGAAGTCGACGCCGGCCCCCGCCCGTACGCCCGAGGAGAAGCCGAAGGCTCCCCCGGTGAGCGCGCACGCCTCCGGGGGCTCCGACGAGGCCAAGGCCGAGGCCGAGGTGATCACCCTGGTCAACCAGGAGCGGGCCACGGCGGGCTGCCGTCCGGTACAGGCGGACGACCGGCTCGCGGAGCTGGCCGGGGACTTCAGCGCGGACATGGCCGCGCGCGACTTCTTCGACCACACCGACCCGGACGGCGCGACGCCGTGGGACCGCGCCGAGAAGGCCGGCATCGACAACCTCGGCGGCGAGAACATCGCCCGCGGGCAGGTTGACGCCCGGGCCGTCATGGACTCCTGGATGAACAGCCCCGGCCACCGTGCCAACATCCTCAACTGCGACTACAAGACCCTCGGCGTCGGCGCGCACTTCGCACCGGGCGGCCCGTGGTGGACGCAGGACTTCGGCTTCTGACCCGGCCCCCGGCTCCCGCGTTCCGCCCGGGGCTGCGCTCACTATTCGAAAGCGCTGCGCGCCCGTAAGCTGGCGGTATGGCAGAACCCTCCGACCTGGCGTACGACGTGTTCTCCCGGCAGTGCCCCTCGCGCGGCACCCTGGAGCACGTCACCGGACGCTGGGGAGCACTCACCCTCGGCGCGCTGTACGACAGCACGTTCCGCTTCAACGAACTGCGCCGCCGCGTCGACGGCGTCAGCGAGAAGATGCTCTCCCAGACCCTGCAGGCGCTGGAGCGCGACGGCCTGGTGCACCGCGACGCACGGCCGACCAACCCGCCGCACGTGGAGTACCGCCTCACCCCGCTGGGCCGTGAGGTCGCCGAACGCCTCCTGGCCCTGATCCACTTCGTGGAGGGCCGGCAGGACGAGGTGCTCGCGGCCCGGGAGCGTTACGACGCGGCGCGCGGCGGCCGCTGACAGCGGGGGCAGAAGTAGCTCGACCGGTTCATCCAGGGGCGGCGGCGCATCGCGGTGCCGCAGCGGCGGCAGGGCTCGTCCTCCCGGCCGTAGGCGTCCAGCGACCGCTCGAAGTAGCCGGACTCGCCGTTCACATTGACGTAGAGACTGTCGAAGCTGGTGCCGCCGACGGCGAGCGCCGCGTTCATCACGTCCCTTACGTGGCCCAGGAGTTCGGCCGTGCGCGGGCGCGTGAAGGTGCCGGTGGGCCGCTCGTAGTGCAGCCGCGCCCGCCAAAGGGCCTCGTCCGCGTAGATGTTGCCGACGCCGCTGATCAACGACTGGTCGAGCAGGGCGCGTTTGATCGTCGTACGGCGGGCGCGCAGCGCGCGGTGGAAGGCGTCGTCGTCGAACGCGTCGTCCAGCGGGTCGCGGGCGATGTGCGCGATGACGTCCGGGAGACCGTCGGCGGTGTTGTCGTGCAGCGAGAGCCCGCCGAAGGTGCGCTGGTCGACGAAGCGGAGCTCGGTGCCCTGCTCGTCCGCGAAGCGCACCCGGATCCTCAAGTGCTTCTCGTCCGGGGCCTCTTGGGGCTGTACCAGAAGCTGGCCGCTCATCCCCAGATGGGCCAGGACGGACTGCGCGGAGTCGGCGAGCGGCAGCCACAGATACTTGCCGCGCCGCTGCGCGAGCCCCATCCGGTGGCCGGTCAGCCGGGCCGCGAAGTCCTCGCCGCCCGCCACGTGCCGCCGCACGGCCCTGGGATGCAGCACCTGCACCTCATCGACGAGCCGCCCGCTGACCCACCGCTCCAGACCACGCCGGACGACTTCGACTTCGGGCAGCTCGGGCATGTCCGCTCCGGGGGACGCAGGGGCATGGGGGCCGACCGCGGGGGCCGGGTGTTCGGGAAAGCACAGTGCCGGCCACCCCCGTGAAGAGGGCGGCCGGCACCGAAGGATGGGCGGCCGTCAGGCCGAGGGGGTGTCGGCGATCCCCTCGGACTGCGCGGCAGCGGCGGCCTCGGCCGCCTTGATCCGCTCGTCCGCGGCGGCACGAATGGCGCGCCACGCGGACTCGGCGGCCTGCTGCTCCGCTTCCTTCTTGCTGCGGCCGGTGCCGGTGCCGTACGAGACGCCTCCGACGCGGGCGGCAGCAGTAAAGGTCTTCTCGTGGTCGGGGCCGCTCTCCGTGACGAGGTACTCGGGCACGCCGAGGCCCTCCGTCGCGGTGAGCTCCTGCAGACTGGTCTTCCAGTCCAGGCCCGCGCCCAGGTTCGAGGACTTTTCGATCAGCGGGTCGAAGAGCCGGTGCACCAGCTCACCCGCCGCGTCCAGACCCTGGTCCAGATAGACCGCGCCGATCACCGCTTCAAGGGTGTCGGCGAGGATGGATGCCTTGTCCCGGCCACCCGTGCCCTCTTCGCCCCGGCCGAGCCGGATGAAGGAGCCGAGTTCGAGGCCGCGACTGACCTCCGCCAGCGCACGCGAATTGACCACCGCGGCCCGCAACTTGGCCAGCTGGCCTTCGGGCAGGTCGGGGTGGGTGCGGTAGAGCGTGTCCGTGACGACGAGACCGAGCACCGAGTCCCCGAGGAACTCGAGCCGCTCGTTCGTCGGCAGACCGCCGTTCTCGTACGCGTACGAACGGTGGGTCAGCGCGCGCACCAGAAGGGCGGACTCGAGCTTGTACCCGAGCCGCCCTTCCAGAAGCGTGTGGGACGAGGCCGTTGTCTCCGCCAGTTTCTTGGCGTCTTCCGCCTTCTTGGGGCTAGACACGGTGCCTCTCACCAGCCGCTCAGACCTCGAGGACCTGGCGCTTGTTGTAGGTGCCGCAGCTCGGGCACGCGATGTGCTGCTGCTTGGGCTCCTGGCACCGCTCACACGAAACCAGGGTGGGGACCGCAGCCTTCCACTGCGACCGGCGGTGGCGCGTGTTGCTGCGCGACATCTTCCGCTTCGGAACAGCCACGGCTACTTCTCCTGCTTCTCGTCGACGCCCGCTTGTGCTTCGGCGCCGCTCATCTCGTCCTTCTCGCCGTCCTGGATGGTGCCAGCGAGTCCCTGCAAAGCCGCCCAACGGATGTCGACGGCGTCATGGTGGTGGTCCGGGTCGTCCGCGAGCCGTACCCCGCACTGGGAGCACAGGCCCGGACAGTCGTCCTGGCACACCGGCTGCATCGGCAGTGCGAGCACCACCGCATCACGCAGCACAGGCTCGAGGTCGAACATGCCGTCCTCGAGGTAGAGCCTGTCCTCGTCCTCCGGGGATTCCCCGGCGTCGTCGGCCGGTACCGCGGTGCGGCCCCGGTCGTCGGCGTCAGGGTACGAGAACATCTCCTGGAAGTCCGCGTCGAGCTCCAGCTCGAGCGGCTCCAGACACCTTACGCACTCCCCCTCGGCCGATGCACGGGCGGTGCCTGTGACGAGCACCCCTTCCATGACCGACTCAAGGCGGACCTCCAGCTGGACCGGGGCGCCCTGCGGCACTCCGATGACCCCTTCGATGCCGAAGGCGCTCGGCGGGCCGGGCGCCTCGATCTCGCGGGTCACCCGCTGCATAGCACCAGGACGCCGCCCCAGCTCGTGTGTGTCGAACACGAGGGGGTTTCGGTGGTCGAGGCGCGTGCTCAGGGTTTTTCCTGCTTTCGAATCCTGGGAGTTCAAGGGGGGCCACCGCACTGATGCCGCAGAACTGAGGCTTGGGTGGGCAGCCTGAGCCGCGGACGTATGCGCGACCGAAGAGCCAGGATACTTGACCTTCCGCTCTCGGCCCAATCCGGTCCGATGCGCCCCAGGACCTGCCCTAACGCCCCTGCTCGTACGCCCGCAGCTGCTCGGCGCTGATCATGGTGGTGTCGAAGAGGCTGGTCTCGTCGAGCACGGCCGGCTGCGGCTGCCCGTGGTGCTGCCCGCCCTGGTGCTGATCCTGGTGCTGGGCGTGCTGGGCGTGCTGCGGCTGCTGGTCGTAGCCCTGCTGCGGATAGCCGTACTGGTCGTGCTGCTGCGGGTAGCCGTACGGATCCTGCTGGCCGTACGGCTGCTGGTACGCGTACTGGTCCTGGTACCCGTACGGGTCGGGCTGCTGCTGCGGGGGCGCGTAGGGCTGCTGGGCCGGGACCGGCGGGGCCTGCGCGGGCTGCCGCGGTACGGGCTCCGCGGCGGGCGCGGGTCCCGCGAGGTCCGCGAGGTACTCGGCGTCGGTGGTGTGGCCCTGGGCGGTGGCGGCCTCGCCCAAAGTGCCGAGCTCGTCGGCGGGGGCCCGGCCGTGCAGGCTCTGGCGGCCCCGGCCGACGGCCTCCAGCGTCTTGGCGAGGACCGCCTCGAAGGCGCCGAGCTTGGCGTCCACGTACGCGTCGGCGTCGCGGCGCAGCGTCTCGGGGTCGTGGCTGCGCTCGGGGGCGTCCTCGTCCTCGTAACCGTTCTCGTCCAGGCCGGGGCCGGTGCCGAGCAGCTTCTCGCGGCCGCGGCCCACCGAGCCGAGGGTCTTGGTGAGGACGACCTCGAAGTTGGCGAGCTTGCTGTCCACGTAGTCGTCGGCCTCGCCGCGGAGCTCCTCGGCGGCCTGGCGGGCCTCGGCGAGGATGCGGTCGGCCTCGCCCCGGGAGTTGCGGGCGACCTCCGTGTCGGAGATCAGGGAGCCGCGCTCGGCGTGCGCGCTCTCGATGATCCGCTCCGCCTCCTGGCGGGCCTGCTCGACGAGCTGCTCGCGGCCGCCGATGAGCTCCTGGGCCTGCGCCAGGGAGCCCGGCAGCGCCTGGCGCACCTCTTCGAGCATCGAGAGCAGATCGGCGCGGTTGACCACGCACGAGGCCGACATGGGCATGGACCGGGCGCTGCCGACCGCCCGTACGATCTCGTCGATCTTCTTCTGCACGTCCACCGTGTGCTCGCCACTCTCTACAGCTTGTTGGGAGACGGACGGGACGACTGTAAGGCCGACGGGTGCCCGCCCGACACCGGGTGACGGGTCGTCAGTGGATCGGTGTGCGCGTCACTTCTTGCCCAGGCGTTCGACCAGGGCCTCGTGCACGACGGGCGGCAGCAGGTGGGCGACGTCGCCGCCCCAGGCCGCGACCTCCTTGACCAGCGAGGAGGAGAGGAAGCTGTAGGTGGGGTTGGTCGGCACGAAGAGGGTCTCGACGCCCGAGAGGCCGTTGTTCATCTGGGCCATCTGGAGTTCGTAGTCGAAGTCGCTGACCGCGCGCAGGCCCTTGACGATGGCCGGGATGTCGCGCTGCTTGCAGAAGTCGACGAGCAGGCCGTGGAAGGCCTCCACCTCGACGTTGCCGAAGTCGGCGGTGACCTCGCGGATCAGCTCGATCCGCTCGTCGATCTCGAAGAGGCCCTTCTTCGACTGGTTGATCATCACCGCGACGTGCACCACGTCGTACAGCTTGGAGGCGCGGGCGATGATGTCGAGGTGTCCATTGGTGATGGGGTCGAAAGACCCCGGACATACGGCGCGGCGCAACGTGAGTCCCTCGCTCTCCGGTCCGGTCATGGCGCGACGCTTGGGTCGTCGCACGTAGAGGCGGCGCGACCGTACCAAAACGTCCCCTCGCCGTAGCGACGGGACCTGAGGGGTTCAAAACCCTCCGGCCAGCCGAATTCTCCGCCTCTTGTACTGCGTTCAACGGTGACGAGCGCGTCGTCCGTGAGCCAGCCCTCCGAGCGGAGTGTGAGCAGGATCTCCCGAAGATCGTCATCCCCGACGGCGTACGGCGGATCGAGGAAGACCAGGTCGTACGGGGTGGTGGGGGCCCCACCGTGGACGATCTGGGCGGCTTTGCCCGCCCGGACCTCGGCGCCGGGCAGACCGACCGCCTTCACGTTCTCCCTGATGGTGCGCGCCGCCCTGGCGTCCGCCTCGACGAGCAGGGTGTGCGCGGCGCCGCGGGAGAGCGCCTCCAGGCCGACGGCTCCGGAGCCCGCGTAGAGGTCGAGGACGCGCGCCCCGTCGAGCGTGCCCTGGAGGGCCTGCCAGGTGGAGAAGAGGCCCTCGCGCGCGCGGTCGGACGTGGGGCGGGTGCCGTTGCCCGGCGGGACGGACAGGCGGCGTCCGCCGGCGGTCCCGGCGATCACGCGGGTCATCTGATTCCTTTGGCTGGACGGTGGTCCTTCCACGATATGGCGTACGGCGGCGTCAGCCCTTGTCGAGGTACTGCTCGCGCTCCGCGTCGAGCAGCGCGTCCAGGGCGGTGCGCAGGGCCGGCAGGCGCTCCAGCTCGGGGTCGTCGGCGACCACGGCGACGGCTTCCTCGCGGGCGGCGGCGATGATCTCCTCGTCCTCGATGACGGCGAGCATGCGCAGGCTGGAGCGGACGCCGGACTGGGCCTGCCCGAGGACATCGCCCTCGCGGCGCTGCTCCAGGTCGATGCGGGAGAGCTCGAAGCCGTCGAGCGTCGAGGCGACGGCGCCGAGCCGGGCGCGGGCGGGGCTCGCCTCGGGCATGTCGGTGACCAGGAGGCAGAGGCCGGGGGCCGAGCCGCGGCCGACGCGGCCGCGCAGCTGGTGCAGCTGGGAGACGCCGAAGCGGTCGGCGTCCATGATCACCATGGCGGTGGCGTTCGGCACGTTCACCCCGACCTCGATGACCGTCGTCGCGACCAGGACCTGGGTCTCGCCGGCGGCGAAGCGGCGCATCACCGCGTCCTTGTCGTCGGGCTGCATACGGCCGTGCAGGACCTCCACCTTCAGCCCCCGCAGGGGGCCGTGCGCGAGCTGTTCGGCGACGTCGAGCACGGCGAGCGGCGGCCGCTTCTCGGCGGTGGCCTCCTCCTCGGCCTTGTCCTCGGCCGACTTCTTCTTGCCGGACTTCTTGGGCTCGTCCTCCCCGTCGCCGATGCGCGGGCAGACCACGTACGCCTGGTGGCCCTTCTCCACCTCCTCGCGCACGCGCTCCCACGCGCGAGCGAGGAAGTGCGGCTTGTCCTGGGCGGGGACGACGTGGCTGGCGATGGGTGAGCGGCCCGCCGGGAGCTGGTCCAGGACCGAGGTCTCCAGGTCGCCGAAGACGGTCATCGCGACCGTGCGCGGGATGGGGGTGGCCGTCATGACCAGGAGGTGCGGCGGCTGTTTGCCCTTGCCGCGCAGGGCGTCGCGCTGCTCGACGCCGAAGCGGTGCTGTTCGTCGACGACGACCAGGCCGAGGTCGTGGAACTGCACCTTGTCCTCGATCAGGGCGTGGGTGCCGATGACGACGCCGGCCTCGCCGGTGACGAGGTCGAGCAGCGCCTGCCGGCGGGCGGCGACGCCCATGGAGCCGGTGAGCAGCGTGACCTTGGTGGCCTGCTCGGCGCCGCCCAGCATGCCGCCCTGGGCGAGCTCGCCCATCATCTCCACGATGGAACGGTGGTGCTGCTGGGCGAGGACTTCGGTGGGCGCGAGCATCGCGGCCTGCCCACCCGCGTCGACCACGGCGAGCATGGCGCGCAGGGCGACCATTGTCTTTCCCGATCCGACCTCCCCCTGCAGAAGCCGGTGCATCGGGTGTTCCGTCGCGAGGTCGTCGAAGATCTCCTTGGAGACCTTCTCCTGGCCCTCGGTGAGGGTGAACGGGAGCTTGGCGTCGAAGGCCTTGAGGAGGCCGTCGTCCTTGGGCCTGCGGGCCACGGCGGGCAGTTGCGCGTCCGCGTACCGCCGCCGGGCGAGGGCGACTTGGAGGACGAAGGCCTCGTCCCACTTCAGGCGGTCGCGGGCGGCGGCGATGTCGGCCTTCGAGTGCGGCCGGTGGATCTTGAGCAGGGCCTCGGTGAGCGGGACGAGGCCGCGGCCGTCGCGCAGGGCGGGCGGCAGCGGGTCCTCGGCCTCCTGGGCGCTGGGCAGCACCATGTCGACCGACTTGGCGATCTTCCAGGACTCCAGCTTGGCGGTGGCCGGGTAGATCGGCAGCAGGGCGCCGGCCCAGGAGCCGACGGCCTCGCCGACCTCGTCGCCCTCGGCACGCAGCAGCTCGTACGCCGGGTGGGCCAGCTGCATCTTGCGGTTGAAGACCGACACCTTGCCGGCGAACATCGCGCGGGTGCCGGGCAGCAGGTCCTTGTGCGGCTTGTGGATGCCCCGGCCGAAGAAGACGAGCTGGAGCTGGCCGCTGCCGTCGGTGATGCTGACTTCCAGGCGCTGGCCCCGGCCGCCGTTGAACTTCAGGATGCGTGCGCTCGCGACCTGGGCCACCACCGTGACGTGCTCGTCCAGCGGGAGGTCGGCGAGGCGGGTGAGCTCGCCGCGCTCCGCGTACCGCCGGGGGTAGTGGTGCAGGAGGTCGCCGACCGTGTGCAGGTCGAGGTTCTCGGCCATCACCTTCGCGGTGGCGGGGCCGACCACTTTCTTCAGGGGTTCTTCGAGCGCGGGCACGAGATCCATTGCACACCACGCCACTGACAATCCGTGCGACGTCCCCCGGATCCGCGCCCGGCACAGGTCCCTGGGCGGTCGGCCGGACTGCTCGACGCGAGTGCTACTCGACGCCGATCAGCATCAGCTGGGACTGGCGGCCGCCGCGGTAGACGACGGTGTCGACGGCCAGGTACGTCTCGCGCACGTGCTTCTCCAGGTGTTCCGCGACGGTCTCGGGCACGGAGTCGCCGAGGACCAGCGTGACCATCTCGCCGCCCGCGGACAGCATCCGGTCGAGGACGGAGGCCGCGGTACGGGCCACCTCGGAGCCGATCACGGCGACGTCGCCGTCGATCAGGCCGAGCACGTCGCCGGCCTGGCAGATGCCCGCCATGGTCCAGGACTGCCGCTCGGCGACGGCCAGTTCGCCGTACCGGGTCGCGCCGGCCGCCGAGGTCATGGCGACGACGTCCTCGTCGAAGCGCCGGTCCGGTTCGTGCACGGCGAGCGCCGCGATGCCCTGGACCGCGGAGCGGGTGGGGATCAGCGCGACCCGTACGCCCTCCGTGCGGGCCTGTTCCGCGGCGGCGGCCGCGGTGTGGCGCAGTTCGGCGTCGTTCGGCAGCAGGACGACCTCGCGGGCGTGCGCACGCCGGATCGCGTCCACGAGCTCGCCGCTGGCGGGCGGCTCCCCCACGCGCGCGTGCACGGTGGTCGCCCCGGCCTCTCCGTAGAGCTCGACGAGGCCCTCTCCGGGTACGACGGCGACGATGCCCCGCTGGGTGCGTTCCCGGGGCGGCTGCGCGGTGGTGTGGGCGTCGCCCGCCCCGAAGTGGGTGATCCGGATGCGGTGCGGGCGGCCCGCCTCCACGCCCGCCTCGACGGCCGCTCCCGCGTCGTCGACATGGACGTGGACGTTCCAGAGGCCGTCGCCGCCGACCACGACGAGCGAATCGCCGAGCCGGTCGAGGCGGGCCCGCAGCCGGGTCACGGCGGCGTCGTCGGCCTCCAGGAGGTAGATCACCTCGAAGGCGGGGCCACCGGTCTCACCGGCCGGCTCGTCACACTCGACGGCTTCCGCGCGCGGGCCCTCGATGGCGTCCGCGCGTGTGTCCATGGGCGCCTCCGCGCGCGTGTACGTGTGCGTTTCGCTCCTGCGGGTCACCGTCGCGCCGGACAGTGCGCCCACGAGCGCGCCGAGGACCGCCACGAGCCCCCGGCCGCCGGCGTCCACGACCCCGGCGCGGCCGAGCACCGCGAGCTGGCCGGGCGTCGCGTCCAGGGCCGCACAGGCCCCCTCGTACGCCGCCCTGGCCACCGCCTCGCAGTCGTCGGCACCCTCGGCGGCAGTGGTGGCCGCCTCGGCCGCGGCGGTGGCCACCGTCAGGACCGTGCCCTCCACAGGGTGGGCGACCGCCTGGTACGCGGATTCGGCGGCCCGGCGCAGCGCGCGCTCCAGGACCCGGCCGTCGGCGTGATCTGCCTCACCCTCGGCCCGGGGCCGGCCGTCCGGATCGTCCTCGGCGCCGCCGATGACCTGGGCCATCCCGCGCAGCAGCTGCGACAGGATGGTGCCGGAGTTGCCCCGGGCGCCCAGCAGCGCTCCGTGCGCCATCGCGCGCACGGTCTCGGCGAGTGAGGGAAGGGCGGGCTCGTGGCCCGTGAACGCCGCGTCGACCGCCTGTGCGGCGGACTCCACGGTCAGATAGAGGTTCGTCCCGGTGTCCCCGTCGGCGACCGGGTAGACGTTGATGGCGTCGATCTCCTCGCGGGCCCTGCCGAGGGCGTCCAGAGCCAGTCGGGACCAGGCGCGCACCGCGACCGCGTCGAGGTTCTGCGGCACCTGTTCGCCTCCTTGACCATCCGGAATGGACGCAGCGTAGACCCCGGGTGAACACGGGCTCCGGGGCGGGGGCCGGGCCGTCCGTGGTAGTTTCGTTCTATCGAAGCAGTCGTTGTATGCTGCTCCGGTTGCCCGATACACATCGGGCCATTCCTCCTGGCAACGCCACTCCGATCATTGCACTGATCCCGGCATGCCGGGATTAACCGTAAGTGCATCTGAAGTCTTTGGAGTGACCCGTGGCTGCCAACTGCGACGTCTGCGGCAAGGGGCCGGGCTTCGGCAACAACATCTCGCACTCGCACCGCCGTACGCCCCGTCGCTGGAACCCGAACATCCAGCGTGTGCGTGCCGTGGTGAGCGGGACGCCGAAGCGCCTCAACGCCTGCACCTCGTGCATCAAGGCCGGCAAGGTCTCGCGCTGACGTCAGCGCGGCCACCTAGCTGGTTGCTGAATGAGCCGGTCCTCTTCGGGGGGCCGGCTTTTTCGTCTGCCCACGCGCGGGCCGGCTTTTTCGTCTGCCCACGCGCGGGCCGGCTTTTCGTCTGCCCGCGCGCGGGCCGAGCCCCGGCCGCGTACTGCCAGAATCTGACGGATGCGCTTCGGCATCCTCGGCCCGCTCGACGTCCGCGCCCCGGACGGCACCCCGCTGGACCCCGGCGGGCCGCGCCCCCGCGCGCTCCTGACCCTGCTGCTCCTGGACGCGGGGAGCACCGTCTCCGTGCGGCGGCTGACCGACGGGCTCTACGGCGACGAGCCGCCCGCCGGCGCCGCGAACGCGCTGCAATCCCAGATCTCCCGGCTGCGGGGGCGGCTCGGGCTCGCCATCGAGGCCGGGCCGGGCGGCTACCGCATCGCCGTCTCCCCCGACGCCGTGGACCTGCACCGCTTCGAGCGCTTGGCCCGCGCGGGACGTGAGGCGCTCGCCGGCGGGGATCCCGCGCGGGCCGCCGGTCTGTTGCGGGAGGCGCTCGGGCTGTGGCGCGGGCCCGCCCTCACCGATCTGCCCGATGCCGGGCCCCTCCTCGTCCGGCTGGACGAGCTGCGCCTCGCGGCCGTGCAGGACCGCGTCGAGGCGGAGCTGGCGCTGGGCGGCGGCGACGAGCTCGTGCCCGAGCTGCGCGGGCTGCTCGCCGAGCATCCACTCAGCGAGCGGCTGCACGGTCAGCTGATGCGGGCGCTGGTCGCGGCCGGTCGGCCCGCGGAGGCGCTCACCGCGTACGAGGAGGCGCGGCACGCCCTCGCGGACGCGCTCGGCACCGAGCCCTCCCCGGAGCTCGCCGCGCTCCACCTGGCGCTGCTGAGGGGCCGCGAACCGGCACCGCAGCGGGGTGTGCCCGCACAGCTGACGCGGTTCGTCGGGCGGGACGAGGAGCTCGCGCGGATCGGCGCGCTGCTGGCCGACGAGCGTCTGGTCACCCTCACGGGTCCCGGCGGCGCGGGCAAGACGCGGCTCGCGGTCGAGGCGGCCCGGCCGCTGCCCGACGTCTGCTTCGTGGAGCTGGCGCCGCTGGACGACGGCTCCCGGGCGGCGCACGCGGTCCTCGCCGCCCTGGGCGTGCGCGACGGCTTCCACCCGCAGGGCGTCGACACGACGGAGCGGCTGCTGTCCGTGCTGCGCGATCGTGAGGTGCTGCTCGTCCTGGACAACTGCGAGCACCTCGTGGACGACGCGGCACGGGTCACCGGACTGCTGCTCGCGGCCTGCCCGGGGGTGCGGGTCCTCGCCACCAGCCGGGAAGGGCTCGGGATCACCGGGGAGGTGCTGTGGCCGGTGCCGCCGCTGGCCGCCGGGCCCGCCGCCCGGCTCTTCGCGGACCGGGCGGCCGCCGTACGGCCCGACAGGGCGCTCCCTCAGGACGAGCGCACCCGGCGGCTGACCGAGGAGGTCTGCGCGGCGCTCGACGGGCTGCCGCTCGCCATCGAGCTGGCCGCCGCCCGGCTGCGCACCCTCACCCTGGACGAGCTCGCCGCCCGCCTCGGCGACCGTTTCCGGCTGCTCTCGCGCGGGGACCGCACCAAGGCGCCCCGGCACCGCACGCTGCACGCGGTCGTGGAGTGGAGCTGGGAGCTGCTCGACGACGCGGAGCGGGAGCTGGCCCGGCGGTTGACGGTGTTCTCCGGAGGGGCCACCTGCGACGCCGTGGAGGCGGTCTGCGGGGTGCCGCACCCGGAGGACCTGCTCGCCTCCCTCGTGGAGAAGTCGTTCCTCGACGTGGTCGAGGGGCGCTACGCCATGTTGCGGACGATCCGCGCGTACTGCGCCCGGCAGCTGGCCGACGCGGGCGAGGAGGACTGGCTGCGGGACGCGCACGCCGCGTACTTCCTGCGCCTGGCCGAGCGGGCCGAGCCGCGGCTGCGCGGCGGCGGACAACTGCCCTGGCTGGCCCGGCTCGACGCCGAGCAGCCGAACCTGGACGCCGCGCTGCGCCGGCTGACCCGCGCGGCACCGCACGACGGGCTGCGCCTGATGGCCGCGCTCTCCTGGTTCTGGCGGCTGCGCGGGCGGTACGGGGAGCGGACCGCGCTCGCCGTCGACCTGCTGGCGGCGGTGGGCCCGAAGCCGCCGGACGGCCTCGTCGAGGAGTATCTGCTCTGCCTGATCAACACCGTCGCGGGGGACGGCGCCGACCCGGCCGAACCGGGCCGCGTCGCCCGCGCGGACGGCCTGCTCGACACGCTGGTGCGGCCGTTGCGGCTGCCCGTCCTCGTGGTGCTGTGGTCGATCGCGGGCGGTCCCGCGCGGGCCATGCGGGACGAGGTGCGGGCCCAGGTCGACGCGGACCCCTGGGGGGTGGCCCTCCTGGACCTCGGGCTGGGGTTCCAGGAGCTGGTCGCCGGCCGCGCGGACGCGTCCGAGGCCGCCTTCGCCCGGGCGCTCGCGGGTTTCCGGGTGACGGGTGACCGCTGGGGCATGGCCAACTGCCTGGATCCGCTGGGCATGTTCGCCGACTGGCGGGGCGATCGGGTGCGGGCTCTGGAGCTGCTCGACGAAGGTCTCGTACACGTACGGGAGTTGGCGGCGCCCGAGGAGACGGCGGACCTGCTGCACCGGCGTGCCACGGTGCTGCTGCACGGGGGCGACCTGGAGGAGGCGGCGGCCCACTACACGCGCTCCGCCGCACTCGCCCGTTCCGTCGGCATCCCCGACAAGGTGGCGACCGCGCGGCGCGGGCTGGGTGACGTGGCCCGGCTCTGCGGCGATTCGGCACGCGCGCGCGTGCACTACGACGCGGCTATGGAGGCGTGCGCCGCAAACTGGTTCAGCCGCGCGGAGCGGGTGCGGATCCTGATCGGCCTCGGCCGCGCCGCGCTCGCCGAGTCCCGCGTACGGGAGGCCGCCGACTGGTTCGAGCAGGCCCGCGGGTCGGCCTGCGACACCGGCGTACGGGCCTCGGGCGCCGGAGGCCGCGTCTCGGACAGCGGTGAACTGGCGGAGGTGGCCGAGGCGTTGGCGTCGCTCGCCGTGACCGTGAACCCGGAGGAGGCCGCCCGGCTCCTGGGCGCCGCCCACGGACTGCGCGGCCTCCTGATCGCCGGTGACCCCGATGTCGTACCCGTGGAGGAGGCGGCCCGCGCACGGCTCTCCACCGCGGCGTACGCGAACGCCTTCGAGCGGGGGCGGAGCCTGCGGGCGGCGGCGGTCAGCGAACGGTAGGCGGACGGTAAGGGGCCGGCCCGAGGCTCCTGCCATGACACACCGCATGACACAGCAGCCCGCGCCCACCCCCATCGCCCCCGCCGACCGCCGCCTCGCCCACCTGACCGTCCTGATCTCCGGCGCCGGTGTCGCGGGACCCGCGCTCGCCCTGTGGCTGGTCCGGTACGGGGCCCGCGTCACCGTCGTCGAGAAGGCGCCCGCCCTGCGCGAGGGCGGCTTCGCCGTCGACTTCCGGGGCGCGACGCACCGCGCCGTGCTGCGCCGCACCGGAATCTGGGACGAGGTGCACCGGCGTCAGACGCACATGGGCCGCCAGACCGTGGTCGCGGCCGACGACCGGGAGCGGGTGGACCTGCCCGCGTTCTTCATGAGCGGCGACGTGGAGATCCTGCGCGGCGACCTCTCCCACATCCTGTACGAGCGCACCCGCGCGGACGTGGAGTACGTCTTCGGGGACTCCGTCGCCTCGCTGACCGAGGACTCCGGGGGCGTCGACGTGACCTTCGAGCGCGGCGCGCCCCGCCGCTTCGACCTCGTCGTCGGCGCCGACGGGCTGCACTCCCGCACCCGCCGTCTGGTCTTCGGCGACGAGGCGCGGTACCTGCGCCACCTCGGCCACTACGTGGCGGGCTTCGGCGTGCCCAACCACCTCGGCCTCCACCGCACCGCCCGCATCTACACCGAGCCCGGCCGCACCATGATGATCAGCAACTACGGCGGCGACCCCACCAGGGCGGGCGTCGCCCTCGTCTTCAGCTCCGACCGCGCCGACCACCACCGGCACGGCACCGCACGCCAGAAGGAGATCCTCGCGGAGCGCTTCGCGGGCATGGCCTGGAAGCACGCCGCCACGGCCCTGGACGGCCTGCGGAGCGCCGAGGACCTGTACTTCGACGCCATCGCGCAGATCCACGTCGACCGGCTCTCACAGGGCCGTGTGGCGCTCCTCGGCGACGCCGGGTACGGCGCCACGATGGGCGGCATCGGCACCGGCACCGCCCTGGTGTCCGCGTACGTCCTGGCCGGCGAGCTCGCGGCCGCGGGCGGCGATCACCGGGCCGCGTTCGCCGCGTACGAGGCGGAGATCGGCGCCTACGCCAGGAACTGCCAGAAGTCCTCGGACCGCGTCGGGCCCTTCCTGGCCCCGCCGACCGAGCGGCGGATCCGCAGCCGTGACCGGGCGTACCGGCTGCTCGGCTCCCGCCCGCTGGCCGGCCTCTTCAAGAAGCTGACGGAACGGCCGGCGGGCGCCCTCACGCTCAAGGACTACGGCTGAGCGAACCGCCAGCCGTGGTCCACGGGCCCGATCCCGGTGCCGAGCGCGAACCCGGCGGCGATCGCCCCGGTGACGTACTCCTTGGCGGCCGCCACGGCCTCCGGGACGTCCTGCCCCTTGGCCAGCTGCGCGGCGACGGCGCTGGCGAGGGTGCAGCCCGTGCCGTGCGTGTGGCGGTTGTCGTGGCGCGGCGCGCGCAGCACGTGCTCCTCGGAGCCGTCGGTGAGCAGGTCCACGGCGTCGCCGCGGAGATGGCCGCCCTTGATGAGCACCCACCGCGGCCCGTACGCGAGGACGGCGTCCGCCGCGCGGCGCAGACCGTCCTCCGACTCGACCTCGATGCCCGTGAGTTGGGCCACCTCGTCGAGGTTGGGCGTGGCGAGGGTGGCGACCGGCAGCAGCCGGGTGCGCAGGGAGTCCAGGGCGGAGGCCGCGAGCAGCGAGTCGCCGTGCTTGGAGACGCCGACGGGGTCGACGACCGCCGGCGCGTCCGTGCCCGCGAGCAAGTCGGCGACGGTCTCGACCAGTTCGGCCGAGGCGAGCATGCCGGTCTTCACGGCCTGGACGCCGATGTCGTCGACGACGCTGCGGTACTGCGCCCGCACCGCCTCCTTTGGGAGCTCCCAGAAGCCCTGGACGCCCCGGGAGTTCTGCGCGGTGACGGCGGTGACGACGCTCATGCCGTGCGTCCCGAGGGCGAGCATCGTCTTCAGGTCGGCCTGGATGCCGGCGCCGCCGCCGGAGTCGGACCCGGCGACGGTCAGGACCCGCGGCGGCGCGCTCACTCCGCGTCTCCGTTGTCCCCGAAGTGGTCCCAGCCCTTGCTGGTCCAGGGGGCGCCGTCCACGGTCACCTGGGGCAGCGCCGAGGGGTTGAGGACCTCGCCGATGACCTTCCAGCGGGCGGGCAGCTTCACGTCCGGCGGGAACGTCGCGACGATCGCGTGGTCCTCGCCGCCGTTGAGCACCCACTGCAGCGGGTCGACGCCGACGGCCTGCCCGATGTCGTTCATCTGCGAGGGCACGTCGACATCTCCCGAGCGGATGTCGATGCGCACCTTGCTGGACTCGGCGATGTGCCCGAGGTCGGCGATCAGGCCGTCGCTGACGTCCGTCATGGAGGTCGCGCCGAGGCCCGCCGCCGCGGGGCCCGCGTGGTACGGCGGCTCGGGCCTGCGGTGGGCCTCCACGAAGGCGCGCGGCGAGCGGAAGCCGCGGGAGAGCACCGCGTGGCCGGCGGCGGACCAGCCGAGCCAGCCGGTCACGGCGACGACGTCGCCGGGCTGGGCGCCCGCGCGGGTGACCGGTTCGTGGTTGCGCAGATCGCCGAGGGCGGTGATGGCGACGGTGATGGTGTCGCCCCGTACGACGTCACCGCCGACCACGGCGGCGCCCGCGACCTGGCACTCGTCCCTGAGGCCGTCCATCAGCTCGGTGGGCCAGCTCGCGGGGAGCTCGGCGGGGACGACCAGGCCGAGCAGCAGCGCGGTCGGCACGGCGCCCATGGCCGCGATGTCGGCGAGGTTCTGCGCGGCGGCCTTGCGGCCCACGTCGTACGCGGTGGACCAGTCGCGGCGGAAGTGCCGCCCCTCCAGGAGGATGTCGGTGCTCGCCACGACCCTGCGGTCCGGAGCGGACACGACCGCGGCGTCATCGCCCGGGCCGAGCCGTACGGCCGGAGTGGAGGTGAGCCGCGAGGTGAGCTCTCTGATGAGCCCGAACTCCCCCAACTCGCCCACGGATCCCTTCACCGAGTCTCACCATGCCCTTTCGCGCTGCGCGGCCCCCGGTCGCGAGCCGTGTCTGTCGTCGGTACGGTCGACGTGACCGTCCGTTTCTCTTCCGTCGTCCACCACGATGTGCGCGCCACAGGTCCCCCGGGTCTCCCCGCGGCGAGCGGCGACGCGGTACCGTGGCGTCCCTTCTCCCCACATGATCCTCGTGGCCGCCCTGGAGGTTCCGTGGTACAGGCGTACATCCTGATCCAAACAGAGGTCGGCAAGGCGTCGACCGTCGCCGAGCTGATCGGCGAGATCGCTGGAGTGATCCAGGCCGAGGACGTGACCGGACCCTACGATGTCATCGTGCGCGCCCAGGCGGACACGGTGGACGAACTCGGCCGCATGGTGGTCGCCAAGGTCCAGCAAGTGGACGGCATCACCCGAACCCTGACCTGCCCGGTCGTGCACTTGTAGCCCCCGTCTACCCTGGCCCGGTGAACATCCCCCGTCTCCGGCGCCGCCTCCTCCTGGGAACGTCCGCTCTCGCGCTGTTGATCACGACAGCCTGCTCCTCTACGGACGACGGCGCGTCGGTGGCGGTTCCTTCCCCGGACGCGAAGGCGGCCGGACTCTGCCGGGACCTGCACGCACGGCTTCCGGACACGGTCGACGGTCTCGAGCGCACCGATCCGGCGCCGAAGTCGGACCTGACCGCCGGCTGGGGAGACCCGGCGATCATACTGCGCTGCGGTGTGCCGCGGCCCCCGGAGATGATCGATCCCGACTACGCCGCGAAGAACGGCGTGAAGGTGAACGGCGTCGCCTGGCTCCTGCAGAAGCGCGACGACGGCTCCTACACCTTCACCACCGGGGCGCGGCTCGCCTACGTGGAGGTGACGCTGCCCGAGGAGCGGGCCGGGGACGGCCTCGGCCCGCTCACGGACTTCGCCGCCCCCGTCAAGAAGACGATCCCCACCGGGATCGCCTGAGCCCGTCGGGCCGGCGCTAGCGCAGCCCCGTGGAGCGGTTCAGGGCCGACTGGATGAGCCGGTCCACCAGCTCCGCGTAGCCGACGCCGCTCTTCTCCCACATCTGCGGGTACATCGAGATGGGCGTGAAGCCCGGCATCGTGTTGATCTCGTTGATCACGAACCGGCCGTCCTCGGTGAGGAAGAAGTCCGCGCGCACCAGGCCCTCGCAGGACGCCGCCTCGAACGCCTCGACCGCGAGCCGCTGGATCTCGGCGGTCTCCTCGGGCGTCAGCGGCGCCGGCACGATGCCGGGCGTCGAGTCGATGTACTTCGCCTCGAAGTCGTAGTAGTCGTGCGTCTGGACCGGCGGGATCTCGGCCGGGACGCTGGCCCGCGGGCCGTCCTCGAACTCCAGGACGCCGCACTCGATCTCGCGGCCGCGCAGCAGCGCCTCGATCAGGATCTTCGGGTCGTGGCGCTGGGCCTCGGCGATCGCCTCGTCGAGGCCGTCGAAGGACTCGACCTTGGTGATGCCGATCGAGGAGCCTGCGCGCGCGGGCTTGATGAACAGCGGCCAGCCGTGCTCACCGGCGAAGTCGGCGATGCGCTGCCGGGCACCCGCCTCGTCCTGGCGCCACTCGCGGGGGCGGATCACCAGGTACGGGCCGACGTTCAGCCCGAAGGAGGCGAACACCCGCTTCATGTAGTCCTTGTCCTGGCCGACGGCCGAGGCGAGGACGCCGGAGCCCACATAGGGCACTCCGGAGAGTTCGAGCAGCCCCTGGAGGGTGCCGTCCTCTCCGTAGGGGCCGTGCAGCATCGGGAAGACGACGTCGACCTCGCCGAGCGCCTTCGGCACGGAGCCCGGCTCGCTGTAGACGACCTCGCGGTTGCCGGGGTCGACCGGCAGGACGACGCCGCCCTCCACGGAGTCGGCGAGTTCGGTGACGTTCGGCATCCTGCGGTCGGCGATGGCCATCCGCTCGGGCTCGTCGGCCGTCAGCGCCCAACGGCCGTCCGTGGTGATGCCGATCGGCAGGACGTCGTACTTGGTGCGGTCGATGGCGCCGAGGATGGCGCCGGCCGTGACGACGGAGATGCCGTGCTCCGAGCTGCGGCCGCCGAACACGACGGCCACGCGCGGCTTGCGGAGCGGCTGCCCAGAGCTCGGCTCGGGGCGCGGCTCAGGGCTCTGGGGGAGGTTCTCGCTGCTCATATCGCGTTGAGGGTACCCGCTGGCCCGTGCGGAGTCAGGCCTGCCGTCAGCGGCGTTCGGGCTTGGCGCTGCGCGACATGAGGTCCTTGAGGGCGACGACGGGGGGCGTGCCCTCGTGCACGATGCCGACGACCGTCTCCGTGATCGGCATGTCGACGCCGTGCCTGCGGGCCAGATCCAGCACGGACTGGCAGGACTTGACGCCCTCGGCGGTCTGCTTGGTGACCGCGATGGTCTCCTGCAGGGTCATGCCCTTGCCGAGGTTGGTGCCGAAGGTGTGGTTGCGCGACAGCGGCGAGGAACAGGTCGCCACCAGGTCGCCCAGGCCCGCGAGTCCGGAGAACGTCAGCGGGTCGGCGCCCATCGCGAGGCCGAGCCGGGTGGTCTCGGCGAGGCCGCGCGTGATGAGCGAGCCCTTGGCGTTGTCGCCGAGGCCCATGCCGTCCGCGATGCCGACGGCGAGGCCGATGACGTTCTTGACCGCGCCGCCGAGCTCGCAGCCCACCACGTCGGTGTTGGTGTACGGGCGGAAGTACGGCGTGTGGCAGGCCGTCTGGAGGCGCTGGGCGATGGCCTCGTCCCGGCAGGCCACCACGGCGGCGGCGGGCTGCCGTGCGGCGATCTCGCGGGCGAGGTTGGGTCCGGTGACGACGGCGATCCGGTCGGCGGCGACCTTGGTGACGTCCTCGACGACCTCGCTCATCCGCATCGCGGAGCCCAGTTCGACGCCCTTCATGAGGGAGACGAGCACGGTCCGCGGGGCCAGCAGCGGCGCCCACTCGGCGAGGTTGCCGCGCAGCGTCTGCGAGGGCACCGCGAGGACCGTGAAGTCGGCGTCCGCGGCGGCCTCGGCGGGGTCGGTGGTCGCCCGCAGGTTCTCGGGGAGCGCGACGCCGGGGAGGTAGTCCGGGTTGGTCCGCGTGGAGTTGACGGCGTCGACGAGTCCGGCGCGGCGGCCCCACAGGGTGACGTCGCAGCCCGCGTCGGCGAGCACCATGCCGAAGGCCGTACCCCAGGAGCCCGTTCCGAAGACGGCGGCCTTCACGCGGCCCGCCGAGTTCACGGGGTTCGTCACTTGCTGTCCTCCGGGGTGCTCTCTGTCTTGCTCTCTGTGCTGCCCTCTGGGGCGCTCTGCGCGGCGCCGCGGCCGGCTGCCTTGCGCCGTTGTTCCAGCCGGGCCCTGCGCGGGTCGTACGGCGTCTCGGGGGCCTTCTCGCCCCGGATCTCCTCCAGGAGTTCGGTGATCGCGGCCATGATGGCCTCGGTCACCTCGCGCAGCACCTCGTTCGTCGGCTCCTTGCCGTAGAAGCGCGACAGGTCGACGGGCGGTCCGGCCTTCACCTGAAGGGTCTTGCGCGGGAAGAAGGCGGGCTTCTTGCTGTACGGCGCGAGCGCGAGGTTGGCGCCCCACTGGGCGACGGGGATCACCGGGCACCGGGTCTTCAGGGCGACCCGCGCGGCCCCGGACTTGGCCGTCATCGGCCACAGGTCTGGGTCCCGGGTGAGGGTGCCCTCGGGGTAGAAGGCGACGCACTCGCCGTCCTCGATGGCGGCGACCGCGGCGCGGAAGGCGTCCAGCGCGTTCGTCGTCTCGCGGTAGACCGGGATCTGGCCCGTGCCCTTCATGACCTTGGCGACGAAACCGCCCTTGAAAAGGCCGTCCTTTGCCAGGAAACGCGGCACTCGTCCGGTGTTGTACTGGAAGTGCGCGTACGAGAACGGGTCGATATGGGAGTTGTGATTCACCGCGGTGATGAATCCGCCTTCGGCAGGAATGTGCTCCATTCCCCGCCAGTCCCGCTTGAACAGAACCACCAGCGGCGGTTTAGCAATCACCGCCGCAAGGCGGTACCAGAAGCCGATTCGGCGGCGGGACACGCGGACACCTTCTTCCATGAGCCTGTTCGGCCGCACAAGTGTCGCCCCAGGCTGCCAGTCTGTCGAGAACACCGTACGCCCACCCGACTTCCGCCACCGCTCCTGTGTGCGGACCCCGTCCGCCGCCCCCTCCCCGCTCCCCCGCGCCCCGGCCCCTCAGCAGGTCACAATGGGCGCGACGCGAAGGACGGAGCGCCCGTGCAGTGGACCCTGGTCATCCCCCTGAAACCGTTGGCGCGCGCCAAGAGCAGGCTCGCCGCCGCCTCCGGTGAGGGCCTGCGCCCCGGCCTGGCCCTGGCGTTCGCGCAGGACACCGTGGCCGCGGCGCTCGCGTGCCCGGCGGTGCGGGATGTGGCGGTCGTCACGGACGACGCCCTCGCGCGCCGCGAGCTGGTGGCGTTGGGCGCCCGCGTCGTCCCGGACACCCCCGGAGGCGGTCTCAACGCCGCTCTGGCGCACGGGGCGGGCCTGGTGCGCGCCGAACGCCCCGAGGCGCCCGTCGCGGCCCTGAACGCCGATCTGCCGGCCCTGCGCGCGCCGGAATTGGCCCGCGCCCTCGACGGGGCCGCCGCATTTCCCCGCGCATTCATGCCGGATGCCGCGGGAATCGGCACGACGCTGCTGTGCGCGCGTGCCGGAACGGAATTGCGTCCCGCGTTCGGTACGGCCTCACGGGCCCGGCACGCGGCGTCCGGAGCGGTGGAACTCCCACTCGCCGGAGTCGATTCCGTGCGGCAGGACGTGGACACCGGCGACGACCTGCGGGCCGCCCTCGCGCTCGGCGTGGGTCCGCGCACCGCGGCGGCCGCGGCCCGGCTGCTCATCGCCGACTGAGTACGCTGCTCCCCATGCAGGCCACCGCGTACACGTACGACTCCGAGACCCGCAGCGGCAGCGTGCTGCTCGACGACGGCACCCCCGTGCCCTTCGGGGCGCCCGCGTTCGACGCGGGCGGGCTGCGGCTGCTGCGCCCTGGCCAGCGCGTGCGCATCGAGGTCGACGGCGAGGGCGAGGCGCGCCGCATCACCCTGGTGACCCTGCAGACGTTCTAGGACCGGCGGAACCGGCCCGGAACGGCCCGGACACACGCCCCGGAACGGCCCGGACACACGACGCGGGCCGGGCTCCCCCGTGGGAGTCCGGCCCGGCGCGTGAGTGCCCTCGTGCCCTTACTTCTTGCGGGCCGTGGCCTTCTTGGCGGTCGTCTTGCGCGCCGTCGACTTCTTGGCGGGCGCCTTCTTGGCGGTGGCCTTCTTGGCCGGCGCGGTCTTCTTGGCGGTGGTCTTCTTCGCCGTGGGCGTGGCCTTCTTGGCGGTGGTCTTCTTCGCCGTCGCCTTCGTCGCCGTCGCCGTGGTCTTCGCCGCCGACTTCTTGGCGGTGCTCTTCTTGGCGGCCGCCTTCTTCGCGGTGGGCGTGGCCTTCTTGGCGGTGGTCTTCTTCGCCGTGGCCTTCTTGGCCGTCGCCGTGGTCTTCGCGGCCGACTTCTTGGCGGTGGCCTTCTTGGCCGCGGCCTTCTTGACGGTCGCCGAAGCGCCGCCGGTCAGGCTGCCCTTGGGCGCCTTCTTGACCGCGACGTCGTTCTTCGGGAGCTTCTTCGAGCCGCTCACCAGGTCCTTGAAGCCCTGACCCGCGCGGAACCGCGGAACCGAGGTCTTCTTGACCCGCACGCGCTCCCCGGTCTGCGGGTTGCGGGCGTAACGGGCCGGGCGGTCGACCTTCTCGAACGAGCCGAAGCCGGTGACCGAAACGCGGTCACCGCTGACGACGGCACGGACGACGGCGTCCAGGACCGCGTCCACGGCGTCGGCGGCCTGCTGGCGGCCCCCCACCTTGTCGGCAATCGCTTCTACGAGCTGCGCCTTGTTCACGTCTTCCCCTTCGGAGACATTGCCGGGAGCGAAATACTCCGGCTTTTTCGCACGTTAGGCAGATATATACCGCAAATCAAACACGAAACGGGCTAATCACCCTTGTGCCGCAACGAAGTGGGCCATCTCGGAGTTCCTCGAAGGCCCGTTGAGGCTGCGGATCAGGTGTCTTGGGGGAATCGGCCCTCGTCCGCTTCGTCGAGAGTCGCCATCAATCGCTCCAGACGCCTTGCCGCATCGGCGAGATCGTGTTTGGCCGCGGCCGTAATGACCAGCAGCTTCCGGGTCAGCGCCATCCGTACGCCCTCCGGGACTTGCAGTGCGCGCACCCTTGCGTGCGCTTCCTTCAGTTGGTCCGCGACGAGCCCGTAGAGCTCGAGTTGGCTGTCACGTCCCATGCACCGATTGTGCCATCTGGGGCGAGTTGTCGCCTCCGCAGGGGGTAACTGCCGCCGTCCGCAGCCGTTCCGAGGGTACCCCGTCTCGCCGAGTACAAGGGGATTTCCGGCCTCTTCTTCCGTGTCCGACAAGGGAGTTGAGACCACCCGTTCAGGTCAGCGGGGCCGGCCGGGGGCCACACACAGATGTACCCCCAACCGTCCACGATTGGGGGTACATCAGGGTGTTGCCGGGGTGTTCCGCGCTGTCAGACCTGCACGGTCCGCGGCTTGTACGCGGGGCGCTCGGCCTCGTACGCGGCGATGGCCGGCTCGTTCTGCAGGGTGATGCTGATGTCGTCCAGGCCGTTCAGGAGCCGCCAGCGGGCGTTCTCGTCGAGCTCGAAGTCGGCGGTGACGCCCTCCGCGCGGACTTGGCGATCCCGCAGGTCAACCGTGATCTCGGCCTGCGGATCGCGCTCCGTCAGCTCGCACAGCGCGTCCACGACCGACTGGTCGAGCACCACGGTCAGCAGGCCGTTCTTCAGCGAGTTGCCGCGGAAGATGTCGGCGAAGCGGGAGGAGATGACCGCCTTGAAGCCGAAGTTCTGCAGCGCCCACACGGCGTGCTCGCGGGACGAGCCGGTGCCGAAGTCGGGGCCCGCCACCAGGACCGTGGAGCCCTGGCGCTCGGGACGGTTGAGGACGAACTCCGGGTCCTTGCGCCAGGCCTCGAAGAGCCCGTCCTCGAAGCCGTCCCTGGTGACCTTCTTCAGCCAGTGGGCGGGGATGATCTGGTCGGTGTCGACGTTGCTGCGGCGCAGCGGAACGGCCCGGCCGGTGTGCGTGGTGAAAGCTTCCATGGGTCTCAGACTCCGGCGGTGACGGGGGCGTCGGACAGGTCGGCGGGCGAGGACAGGTGGCCGGTGACCGCGGTGGCGGCGGCGACCTGCGGGGAGACGAGGTGGGTGCGCCCGCCCTTGCCTTGCCTGCCCTCGAAGTTGCGGTTCGACGTGGAGGCCGAGCGCTCGCCGGGCGCGAGTTGGTCGGGGTTCATGCCCAGACACATCGAGCAGCCGGCGTGCCGCCATTCGGCCCCCGCGGCGATGAAGACCTTGTCCAGGCCCTCCTCCACGGCCTGCAGGGCGACCCGGACCGAGCCGGGGACGACCAGCATCCGTACGCCGTCGGCGACTTTGCGGCCCTCGACGATGGAGGCCGCGGCCCGCAGGTCCTCGATGCGGCCGTTGGTGCAGGAACCTACGAAGACGGTGTCGACCTTGATGTCCCGCAGCGGCTGCCCGGCGGTCAACCCCATGTATTCCAGGGCCTTTTCGGCGGCGAAGCGCTCCGAAGCGTCTTCGTACGAAGCCGGATCGGGGACGTTCGCCGAAAGCGGCGCTCCCTGGCCGGGGTTGGTGCCCCAGGTGACGAACGGGGCCAGCGAGGCGGCGTCGATGTAGACCTCGGCGTCGAAGACCGCGTCGTCATCGGTCTTCAGGGTCTCCCAGTACGCCACCGCGGCGTCCCAGTCCTCGCCCTGCGGGGCGTGGGCGCGGCCCTTGATGTAGTCGAAGGTGGTCGCGTCCGGGGCGATCATCCCGGCGCGGGCGCCCGCCTCGATGGACATGTTGCAGATCGTCATGCGGGCCTCCATCGAGAGCTTCTCGATGGCCGATCCGCGGTACTCCAGGACGTAGCCCTGGCCGCCGCCGGTGCCGATCTGCGTGATGATCGCGAGGATCAGGTCCTTGGCCGTGACGTCGTCGGGCAGTTCGCCGTCGACGGTGATGGCCATGGTCTTCGGCGGCGCCATCGGCAGCGTCTGGGTGGCCAGGACGTGCTCGACCTGGGAGGTGCCGATGCCGAACGCCAGCGCGCCGAAGGCGCCGTGGGTGGAGGTGTGCGAGTCGCCGCAGACCACCGTGGTGCCGGGCTGGGTCAGTCCCAGCTGCGGTCCCACCACGTGGACGACGCCCTGCTCGACGTCGCCCAGCGGGTGCAGGCGCACGCCGAACTCGGCGCAGTTCTTGCGCAGCGTCTCCAGCTGGACGCGCGAGACCGGGTCGGCGATGGGCTTGTCGATGTCGAGGGTCGGGGTGTTGTGATCCTCGGTCGCGATGGTGAGGTCGACCCGCCGCACCTGGCGGCCGGCCTGGCGGAGGCCGTCGAAGGCCTGCGGGCTGGTCACCTCGTGCAGCAGGTGCAGATCGATGAAGAGCAGGTCGGGCTCGCCCTCGGCGCGCCGGACGACGTGGTCGTCCCAGACCTTCTCCGCCAGTGTCCTACCCATCGCTTTCCCTCCGACCGGCCGGTTCGCCGGCTCAACTAGAGAATGTGGTGGCCGACGCGCGTACCCCTCGTACCGCACGTGGACCGGCGATCCGTTGGTCCGCGGATCGCCCCTACAGAGTGGCGGGTATCGCAGAAATTTGAACTTGCGTTTCACAGAGTGAGACGCGAGTATCGACGCATGGACAACTCTAGCGGCGTCGGCGTCCTCGACAAGGCAGCCCTTGTCTTGGGCGCTCTGGAGTCCGGTCCGGCCACCCTCGCGGGCTTGGTCGCGGCCACCGGGCTCGCACGACCCACGGCACACCGACTGGCCGTGGCACTGGAACACCACCGGATGGTGGCGCGGGACATGCAGGGCCGTTTCATCCTCGGCCCGCGCCTCGCGGAGCTCGCCGCTGCGGCGGGCGAGGACCGCCTGCTGGCCACGGCGGGCCCCGTCCTCACGCACCTGCGCGACGTCACGGGCGAGAGCGCGCAGCTCTACCGCCGCCAGGGCGACATGCGCATCTGCGTGGCCGCGGCGGAGCGCCTCTCGGGCCTCAGGGACACCGTCCCGGTCGGCTCGACGCTCACCATGAAGGCGGGCTCGTCGGCGCAGATCCTGATGGCCTGGGAGGAGCCGGAGCGGCTGCACCGCGGCCTCCAGGGCGCCCGCTTCACCGCGACGGCGCTCTCGGGAGTACGGCGCCGGGGCTGGGCCCAGTCGATCGGCGAGCGCGAGCCGGGCGTCGCGTCCGTCTCCGCGCCCGTGCGGGGCCCCTCCAACCGCGTGGTCGCCGCCGTCTCGGTCTCCGGACCGATCGAGCGCCTGACCCGCCACCCCGGCCGCATGCACGCCCAGGCGGTCATCGACGCCGCCGGACGCCTCTCCGAAGCCCTGCGCCGCACCGGCGGCTGATCCCCGGCGCCCGGAGCGCCGGCCCGCAGACAGCACAGCGCCGGAAGGAACCGCCTCAACGCCGCGGCGGCCCCTTCCGGCGCTTTTCTCATGTCTCAGGCCGCTTGTGTCTCAGGCCGCCTTCAGGCGGTCCGCCGCCCGGTCCCCGCGGCGCCCGACCGGTACGACGCCGGCGGCCTCGCCGAGGCCGAACCGCGGCATGTTCACGTACACCGCCTCATGGGCACCGGCCGGCACGACGAACGTCTCGTGCCAGAAGCCGACCTTGCCCCTGCCCTCCTTCAGACGGCGGTTGAAGGCCGCCCACGCGGGTCGGTGGGCCTTGTCCGGGGCCGTCGAGTAGGCCAGCAGCTTCTCCTGCGACTCCCAGTACTGGACCACGTACACCAGGCGCGCCCCGCCGAACAGGAGCCGGTAGCCCAGCATTCCGCTCTCCCGGTCCCGCGACAGCTCCTTGAGCATCCGGGGCATCGCGCGGAAGACGGGCCACCAGCTGCGAACGGCACGGAAGGAGTTGATGCGCATCCCGATGTGGAAGACGACCACGCCGCCCTCCGCCGCGTCGGTCATGCGCCCTTCGATCGGCTTGCTGCTCATGGCGGTTCCCCCTTGGTGGAGCCTTGGCCGAACATTGGATAGTTCTGCTATCCATGATTGGATAGTGCCACTCTCCAAAGAGGAGCGCAAGAGGAGGCACACACCGATGAGACTGGCGGAACTGAGCCGGCGCAGCGGGGTCCCCACGGCCACGATCAAGTACTACCTGCGCGAGGGACTGGTCCCGCCGGGCCACCGCGTGACGGCGACGCAGGCCGAGTACGACGACACCCATCTGCGGCGGCTCCGGCTGGTGCGGGCGCTGGTCCAGGTGGGCCGGGTGCCGATCGCGTCGGCGCGCGAGGTGCTCACCGCACTGGAGGACGACTCGCTCGACCACAACTCCCGCCTGGGGACGGCGGTATGGGCCCTGCCGCACGGCCCGGAGTCCACCGAGCCCGACGCGTCCGATGACGAGGCGCGCCGGACGGTGGACGCGTTGCTGGAGCAGCTCGACTGGCACAGCGCACGGGAGTACGGGGCCGAATCGCCGGCGTACCGGATGCTGGTGACCGCGGTGAGCACCCTGACGCGGCTCGGATACCCGTGCGGCGCGGCGGACTTGGCGCCGTACGCGCGCGCGGGCGCTCAACTGGCCGTCGCCGACCTGGACTTGATCGAGCGGTACGAGTCGCCGGACGAGCAGCTGGAGGCGGCGGTCGCGCTCACCGTGCTGTACGAGCCGGTCCTGTTGAGCCTGCGCCGGATGTCCCAGGCCGAGGAGTCCGGCCGGCGTTACGGGCAGCGGGCATCCGGGGAATGACGAGAGGGCCCTCCCTGACGGGAAGGCCCTCTGCCGTTCTTGTACCCCCGACCGGATTCGAACCGGCGCTACCGCCTTGAGAGGGCGGCGTGCTAGGCCGCTACACAACGGGGGCAAGGATCTTGCGTGTTCACTTGATCCAGCTGGGCTACCAGGACTCGAACCTAAACTAACGGAACCAGAAACCGTCGTGCTGCCAATTACACCATAGCCCAATGTGGTCTAGACCAGGTCCAGTACCAACCGTACCCCCGACCGGATTCGAACCGGCGCTACCGCCTTGAGAGGGCGGCGTGCTAGGCCGCTACACAACGGGGGCCCTAGCGATCCTGCATCAGGGACAGTGGGTGCGACCCGATCTGTCCCCGCGGGAAGGATCTGTACCCCCGACCGGATTCGAACCGGCGCTACCGCCTTGAGAGGGCGGCGTGCTAGGCCGCTACACAACGGGGGCATTGCGGATGCTGTGTCCTTGAACGAACACCCGCGAGTGCAGATGAGCTCTGCGAGCTGGCCTACCAGGACTCGAACCTAGACTAACGGAACCAGAAACCGTCGTGCTGCCAATTACACCATAGGCCATCAAAGCGCAACCCCCAGTGGGGGTTTTGTTTGACTTGCGCCTCCCGGCCGGACCTTTCGGCCCTCTCGGGCGGCGCAGGAAGAACATTACCCGAAGGTGGACGGCGCTCCAAAACGGGTATCCGCACGCAGCAGCGCGGGGAGCTCGGAGAGGCGCGTGATGCGGTGCACGCCCGACGGGCCCGGCCCCGCCGTGCCGTTGCGGTCGAGCCAGATCCCGACCAGGCCGGCGTCCCGGGCGCCCCGTGCGTCGATCTCCGGCTGGTCCCCCACGTAGGCGATCTCGGCGGGCTCCAGGCGCAGCGTCGCGCAGACCGCGTGGAAGGCCTCCGCGGCGGGTTTGGAGAAGCCCAGGTCGGCGGCGCACAGCACCGCCTCGAAGTGGGCGCGGACGCCGAGGATGGTCAGCTTGCGGTCCTGGACGACTAGGGCGGAGTTGGAGAGCACCGCCTGGCGGTAGTCGCCGGCGAGCGCCTCCAGGGTCGCCACGGTGTCGGGGAAGAGCGACCAGGCCGCCTCGTAGTGCCCGACGTAGCGGGTGAACCAGGCGTCGGCGTCGGGGTCGGAGAGCGCCGGGGCGTCGAGGAAGTCCCGTACGCGGTCGCGGCGCTGCTGCTCGAAGGCGACCTCGCCCGCGCCGAAGCGGGCCCAGTGGCGCTCGGTGAGCCGCCGCCAGAGCTCCAGCGCGCGCTCCGCGGACTCGTACCGCTCCAGCAGCCCCTCGGCCGTGAGGTGTGCCCGCATGCCGGCGCTGTCGGCGCGCGCGTAGTCGAAGATCGTGTCGTCGATGTCCCAGACCACGGCTTTGATCGGCATGCCTTCGACGGTATGCGAAAGGACCCGGAAGCCCCAGGGGGCCTCCGGGTCCTTCGGCGCGGGGGTTAGGCGGTCAGCTTCGCCAGGGCCGCGTCGATGCGGGTCAGCGTCTTCTCCTTGCCCAGGATCTCCAGGGACTCGAAGAGGGGCAGGCCGATCGTGCGGCCGGTGACGGCGACGCGGACCGGGGCCTGGGCCTTGCCGAGCTTCAGGCCGTGCTCCTCGCCGGCGGCCAGGACGGCCTCCTTGAGGGACTCCGGGGAGCTCCAGTCGGCCGCCTCCAGCTTGGCGCGGGCCGTGCGCAGGAGGGCGTCGGAGCCCTCCTTCATGGCCTTCGTCCAGGACGGCTCGTCGAAGACCGGCTCCGCGCGGAACAGGAAGTCCACGTTGTCCGTGATCTCGGAGAGGACCTTGAGGCGGGTCTGCGCGTGCGGCGCGATGGCCTGCCAGGCGGCCTCGTCGAAGTCCTCGGGCGCCCAGTTGGCGTGCGGGGCCCGCAGCCAGGGCTCGCAGGCCTCGGCGAACGTCTTCACGTCCAGCATGCGGATGTGGTCGGCGTTGATCGCCTCGGCCTTCTTCAGGTCGAAGCGGGCGGGGTTGGGGTTCACGTCCGCCACGTCGAACTTCGCCACCATGTCGGAGAGCGAGAAGACGTCCTGGTCCGCGGAGAACGACCAGCCGAGCAGGGACAGGTAGTTCAGCAGGCCCTCGGGCAGGAAGCCGCGCTCGCGGTAGACGTTCAGGGACGCCTGCGGGTCGCGCTTGGAGAGCTTCTTGTTGCCCTCGCCCATCACGTACGGCAGGTGGCCGAACTCGGGGATCGTGCTCGCGATGCCGAGCTCGATCAGCGCCTTGTAGAGGGCGATCTGGCGGGGCGTGGAGGAGAGCAGGTCCTCGCCGCGCAGGACGTGGGTGATCTCCATCAGGGCGTCGTCGACCGGGTTGACCAGCGTGTACAGCGGGGCGCCGTTCGCGCGGACGATGCCGTAGTCCGTGACGTTCTCCGCCTGGACGGTGATCTCGCCGCGGACCAGGTCGGTGAAGGTGGTGGCCTCGTCGGGCATCCGGAAGCGGACGATGTGGCTGCGGCCCTCGGCCTCGTACGCCCGTACCTGCTCGTCGGTGAGGTCGCGGCAGTGGCCGTCGTAGCCGGACGGCTTGCCGGCGGCGCGGGCGGCCTCGCGGCGGGCGTCCAGCTCCTCGGTCGTGCAGTAGCAGGGGTAGGCGTGGCCGGCGTCCAGGAGCTTGGCCGCGACGTCCTTGTAGGTTTCCATGCGCTGCGACTGGCGGTACGGCGCGTGCGGGCCGCCGACCTCGGGGCCCTCGTCCCAGTCGAAGCCCAGCCAGCGCATCGAGTCGAGCAGCTGCTGGTACGACTCCTCGGAGTCGCGGGCCGCGTCGGTGTCCTCGATGCGGAAGACCAGGGTGCCCTCGTTGTGCCGGGCGTAGGCCCAGTTGAAGAGGGCGGTGCGGACCAGGCCCACATGGGGGTTGCCGGTCGGCGAGGGACAGAACCGTACGCGTACGGGGGTCGCGTTAGCCACGCTTGATCACCTTGTTGGTGAGAGTGCCGATGCCTTCGATGGTGACGGCGACCTCGTCGCCGTCGTGGAGGGGCCCGACGCCGGCCGGGGTGCCCGTGAGGATGACGTCGCCGGGGAGCAGCGTCATGGCCTCGGAGATGTGCGCGATCAGGTCCTCGACGGAGCGGACCATCTCGGCCGTGCGGCCCAGCTGGCGCTGTTCGCCGTTGACCGTGCACTGGATGGTGACGTCGGAGGGGTCGAGCTCCGTCTCCACCCAGGGGCCGAGCGGGCAGGAGCTGTCGAAGCCCTTGGCCCTGGCCCACTGGTTCTCGCGCCGCTGGACGTCACGCGCGGTGACGTCGTTGGCGCAGGTGTAGCCGAGGATGACGTCGCGGGCGCGCTCGCGCGGGACGTCCCGGCACATCCGGCCGATCACCACGGCCAGCTCGGCCTCGTGGTGCAGCTCCTGCGAGAACGAGGGGTACGTGACGGTGTCGCCGGGGCCGATCACCGAGGTGGACGGCTTGAAGAAGGCGACCGGGATGTCGGGGACCTCGTTGCCGAGTTCCGCGGCGTGGTCCGCGTAGTTGCGGCCGATGCCCACGATCTTGTTCGGGAGCACCGGCGGCAGCAGGCGCACCTTGCTCAGCGGGACCTTGGTGCCGGACAGCTCGAAGTCGGCGTACGGGATGCCCTTGATGATGTCGAGGACGAGCTCGCCCTCTTTGCCGGGGGTGCTCTCCCCCTCGACTACGCCGTAGCCGACATTGCCGTCGATGGAGAACCTGGCGATGCGCACGCTCTAGCCTCTTGGGGTGGTTGCGGTATGACGCTCCAGGCTAACGCGGGGGCCTGCGGCCTGCTGACGACGTCGCTTCGGTGGCCCGCGTCTTCGCCGGTGGGCCCGCGCCTTCGGCTCTGCCCGTCGCCGCTTCGCGGCTCGTCCTCAAACGCCGGACGGGCTGGAAGATCCCCTGGGCGGCCTTGTCGTCAGACCGCGGACGCGGTGGTCTCTTCCGGGGCCGTCATCAGGATCGTGCGCTTGGGGTTCGCCGTCTGGGTCGGGAGGTCGGTGGCGTGGTCCGGCTGGGCCGGGGCCGCCTGGAACTCGTCCGCGTCCGTGAGGTGCGCGAGGGTGGTGCGGCGCGGGTTGGCTATGTTGCGGAACATCGTGGACTTGACCGTCTTCATCTGCTGTTCGGACCTCGTCGGTTGGGGCGTCACATGGCGGACGCGATTGTCGGATGCACCATCCCTGTAAAGCGTCAGGCTAAACATCCAATTCCCGGCGAAAGTCCGGAAGGCGCCATGATCTTCATGTGAGTTTGCTCACGAGTGAGCCGACAAATGGGTCAATTCCGGCCCAGGGTCAGCCAGTTGGAAACGGACATTGCCCCACTGAAGGCACCATTCCGCTCCTGATCATGAAGACTGGGACACCCCCCACCGGTAGAAGCTTTGTGGGTATGGGTCCGTTTTCTCCTAGATCACTTTCTACGGCTCGTGACCCCGCACTCACAACCAGTCACATAGGTCCCGGCGCGACACACGGGCCTTGTTGGAGATCCGGCACTGTGCTGGAATTCCCGGGACCGCCGCGGGATCGAACCGGCGCGCAGGGGCGCAACGCAGCGCCGAGTGGCGGCGGGGAGGGGGAGCAGCGCCGGTCACTCACGACCACCCATGGGGCGCTCGCCGCCCCACGACGCCGACACCGTCCCGCCGTTCACCGGCAGGACGCCTGGTCCAGAGGTTGCGACGCTAGTGCAGGGACGTTTCAAGAGGGATGGCAAGGGGTCTCCCCAGGCCGACCACGGCCGAGGCAGTGCTCCGGCGGAGCCGGAGCGCGGCTCCGCGCCCCAGCACGCCCAGAGCCCCGCACCGGGTACGCCCGGCGACGGCGGTCCCGGCTCCGCGCGCCCGGGCGCCACGGGTGGCGCGGCGGCCGCCCCCGCCAAGGGCAGGAGCAAGGGCAAGGGTTCGGCGGGCGCCAAGACACCCACCGGCCCCGGCTCGCGAAT
Organism: Streptomyces sp. NPDC041713; assembly: GCF_055591085.1. NCBI lineage: Bacteria > Bacillati > Actinomycetota > Actinomycetes > Kitasatosporales > Streptomycetaceae > Streptomyces > Streptomyces sp. NPDC041713. The sequence continues at coordinate 161,018 of NZ_JBVIZY010000009.1, read as the reverse complement.
AGCCCTGCGCAACTGGCGCATCTCCACCCGCCTGGTGTCGCTGCTCGCGCTCCCCGTGATCACGGCGACCTCCCTCGGCGCGCTCCGCATCAACTCGTCCATGGACGAGATCCAGCAGCTCGACAACATGAAGCTGCTGACCGAGATGACCAAGCAGGCCACCGAGCTGGCCGCGGCGCTCCAGGAGGAGCGCGACAAGTCGGCGGGCCCCCTCGCCCACGGCGCCGACGCCTCCGACTACACGGTCAAGGGCGCGCGCGAGAAGACCGACCGCGTCTACCGCAACTTCCTGCAGGGCACCCAGGACCTCAACGACACCGACGGCGAGAAGGGCCTGCTCGGCGTCCGGCACAGCGCGGTCCAGATCACCCAGCAGCTGCAGGGCATCAACGACGTCCGTAAGAAGGCCTTCGGCAAGGGCGGCACGACCTCGCAGACCGTCGAGGCCTACAGCAAGCTCGTCGAGCAGCTCCTCGACCTGTCGCAGGACATGGCGCAGGCCACCAGCAACCCGGACATGATCCAGCGCACGCGTTCGCTGGCCGCGTTCTCCTCCGCCAAGGAGTACGCGTCCGTCCAGCGCGCGATCATCGCCGCGGCGCTGCCGGCCAACGACAGCCAGTACGGCAAGATCTCCGAGACGGATCGCACCTTCGGCCTCAGCGCCAACGAGAGCGAGCGCTCCGAGCTGCAGACCTTCTCCAAGATCTACGCGGGCAACGCCGGTGAGCTGACCAAGCCCATCGACGGCGGCAACCCGGCGATCAAGGCCGCCAACGAGTACGCCAAGCGCGTCCTCGAGCAGGAGGGCGGCATCAAGCTCCAGGACAAGCGGTCGTACAAGGACTGGGTCGACGCCGACACCACCAAGATCGACGCGATGGGCAAGATCGAGCTGACGCTGCTCGGCGAGATGGAGCAGAAGGCCCGCGAGCTGCGCAATGAGTCCGAGCAGTCGGCCATCCTCAACGGTGCGCTGATCCTGCTCGTGCTCGGCGTCTCGCTCGTCGGCGCCTTCGTCGTCGCCCGGTCCATGATCCGCTCGCTGCGCCGGCTCCAGGACACCGCGACCAAGGTCGCCCAGGACCGTCTGCCGGAGCTCGTCAAGCAGCTCTCGGAGTCGGACCCGCAGGACGTCGACACCTCCGTGGAGTCCGTCGGTGTGCACTCCCGGGACGAGATCGGCCAGGTGGCCGCGGCCTTCGACGACGTGCACCGCGAGGCCGTCCGCCTCGCCGCCGAGCAGGCCCTCCTGCGGGGCAACGTCAACGCGATGTTCACCAACCTCTCGCGCCGCTCCCAGGGCCTCATCCAGCGCCAGCTCTCGCTCATCTCCGAGCTGGAGTCGCGCGAGGCCGACCCGGACCAGCTGTCCTCGCTCTTCAAGCTCGACCACCTCGCGACCCGCATGCGCCGTAACGGCGAGAACCTCCTCGTCCTCGCCGGTGAGGAGCCGGGCCGCCGCTGGACCCGGCCCGTCCCGCTGGTCGACGTGCTGCGTGCCGCCGCGTCCGAGGTGGAGCAGTACGAGCGCATCGAGCTCTCCTCGGTCCCCGCGACCGAGGTCGCCGGACGCGTCGTCAACGACCTCGTGCACCTCCTCGCCGAGCTGCTCGAGAACGCCACCTCGTTCTCCTCGCCGCAGACCAAGGTCAAGGTCACCGGTCACGCGCTGCCCGACGGCCGCGTGCTCATCGAGATCCACGACACCGGCATCGGCCTCTCCCCCGAGGACCTCGCGGCGATCAACGAGCGGCTCGCCTCGCCGCCCACCGTGGACGTCTCCGTCTCCCGCCGCATGGGTCTGTTCGTGGTCGGCCGCCTCTCGCAGCGTCACGGCATCCGCATCCAGCTCCGCCCGTCCGATTCCGGCGGCACGACGGCGCTCGTCATGCTGCCCGTCGACGTCGCCCAGGGCGGCAAGAAGGTGCCGGGCAAGCCCGGTGCGCCCACCCCGACCGGTGGCCCCGCCGCGGCGCAGGCCGCCGCCGGTGCCGCCGCCGCGCGCCGCGGTGTCGGCGCGGGCAACGGCAACGCCGGGCTGCCCGGCGGTCCCGGCCGCGGTGGTCCCGCGCTCGGCGGCGGTTCCGGTGCCGGCGCTTCCGGTGGCCCGGGGCTGCTCGGTGCGGGTGCGCCCCGCCAGCAGGTCGCGGGGTCGGGGCCGCGGGCCGCGCTGCCCTCCCGGGACGCGGGTCAGGGTCAGGGCCAGGCGCAGGGTCCGGGCCGGTCGCAGGGTCCGGGTCAGGGACAGGGTCCCGGTCAGGGTCAGCGTCCGCCGCTCGCCCCGCAGGGCGGTCAGCCGCAGGCGCCGCAGCGCGGCCGTGGCGGCAACGCGCCGCAGCCTCCGGTGCCCCAGCAGCGTACGAACGCGATGAACCCGCCCGGGGACTCCGGTGACCAGGGCCGCAGGCCCCAGCTGCCGCCCCGCGGCGGCCCGCGTGCCGAGCTGCCCGGCGGCAACCCGCAGCCGCGGGTGCCCAGCTGGAGCGACGAGAACGCGCAGCCGCAGGTCTCGCGTGAGCCCTTCGACACCCCGCGCGGGCACGAGGAGCCGGAGACCACCGGCCAGTACGAGCTGCCCACCGGCGACGACCGGCAGGGCCCCGGCTCCACCGCCGAGTTCCCGCGCCCGGACTTCGACGCGCCGCCGCCCGGCACGCAGGCGCCCGGCACGCAGGCGCCCCAGGACAACGGCTCCACCGGCCAGTTCGTGCGCTCGGACGTCTTCGGCGGCCAGAGCGCCCCGGCCGGCCCGCACCAGGACCCGGCGCAGCACCGGCCCGGACCGAACAACCAGCAGGGCAGGCCGCAGAACCCGCAGCAGCACCAGGGCCAGCCGAACCAGGCGGGCGGCCCCGCGCAGCACGGCAACCGGGAGATGCCCGACTACACCGTGCCGCGTCCGCCGGCCCCGCGCCGCGGCCAGGGCGACCCCCAGCAGGGCCTGCCCCAGCAGCCGCAGCCGTCCGGGCAGCAGCAGCCGGGCCAGGGTCTGCCGCAGCGCGACCAGCAGGCGCCGCAGCAGCCCGCGCAGCCGGTCCAGTCCTCGCAGCCCCTGCAGCCCGCCGAGCCCGAGACGCTGCCCCCCGCGGGCCCCGGCGACGGCCGTACGCCGCTGTTCGACACGCTGGAGACCAACTGGTTCCAGCAGCAGCAGAACCAGCAGGCCGCCCCGCAGGCCCCGCAGCAGCAGGCCCCCCAGGAGCAGCGGAACCACCGCGCCGCTCCGCACGGGCAGCACGGCAGGCAAGCCCCCGAGGCCGCGCCGCGCCAGGCTCCCGAGCCGGCCCGCCACCAGGCCCCCGAGCCGCCGCAGCGCCCGCTCCCCTCGCGCCCCCAGCGCCAGGACCAGAGCGGCGCCCCCGCGCCCGCCGGTGCCAACGGCGGCACCAACGGCGGCGGCGCGCCCGGCAACTGGCGCTCCTCCCCCAACGACGAGCTGGGCCGTCAGGCCGAGCGGGTCCGCCAGCCCTCCGCGGGCGGCGTCACCACATCCGGACTGCCGCGCCGCGTCCCGCGGGCCAACCTGGTCGCGGGCACGGCACAGCAACAGCAGGACAGCACAGGTCCGCAGGTCTCGCGCGCCCCCGAAGAGGTGCGCGGCCGGCTGACGAATCTCCGTCGGGGCATCCAGCAGGGGCGCCAGGCCGGCTCGGGCCAGACCGGCAGTTTCCCTCGCCCCACTCACCAGCAGGAGCGTTAGTTGAGTCCGATGAGCCAGGCGGCACAGAATCTGAACTGGTTGATCACCAACTTCGTGGACAACACCCCCGGGGTGTCCCACACGGTCGTGGTCTCCGCCGACGGCCTCCTTCTGGCCATGTCCGAGGGGTTCCCGCGGGACCGGGCCGACCAGCTCGCCGCGGTCGCCTCCGGGCTGACCTCGCTGACCGCGGGCGCCTCCCGGATCTTCGAGGGCGGCACCGTCACCCAGACCGTGGTGGAGATGGAGCGGGGGTTCCTCTTCATCATGTCCGTCTCCGACGGCTCGTCCCTCGCGGTGCTCGCGCACCCCGAGTGCGACATCGGCCTGGTCGGGTACGAGATGGCCCTCCTCGTCGACCGCGCGGGCGCCGTCCTCACCCCGGACCTCCGCGCCGAGCTGCAGGGCAGCCTGCTCCACTAGCCCCGAGCACGCTCCGAAGCCTTACCCCTTCGGCCGCCCCACCGACCGAACGTACTGACCAACCGTCCGGCCGCCACACTGCCCCCACCGGCTCTGTCAGACGGCACACGCAGATGACCTGCTGTCCCGCCCGGAGGATCCATGACCCCGCCCACCGCCTCTCACAACCCGTACGGCGACGCCTCGTACGGAATGGAGGGCGACCAGCCGCTGGTGCGTCCGTACGCGATGACCGGCGGCCGGACCCGGCCCCGCTACCAGCTCGCCATCGAGGCGCTGGTGAGCACCACGGCCGACCCGGCCCAGCTGATGGGGCTGCTCCCCGAGCACCAGCGGATCTGCCACCTGTGCCGTGAGGTCAAGTCGGTGGCCGAGGTCTCGGCGCTGCTGTCGATGCCGCTCGGGGTGGCCCGGATCCTGGTGGCGGACCTGGCCGAGGCCGGGCTCGTCGCCATCCACCAGCCCGGCGGCGACGAGAACGCCGGCGGCCAGCCTGACGTGACACTGCTCGAAAGGGTGCTCAGTGGACTTCGCAAGCTCTAGCGACACGAGCTCGGACGCCGTCCGTTCCACCACCTCCGCGAAGATCGTGGTGGCGGGTGGCTTCGGCGTGGGCAAGACCACGTTCGTCGGGGCGGTCTCCGAGATCAACCCGCTGCGCACCGAGGCCGTCATGACGTCCGCGTCCGCGGGCATCGACGACCTCACCCACACCGGGGACAAGACGACGACCACCGTCGCCATGGACTTCGGCCGCATCACCCTGGACCAGGACCTGATCCTGTACCTCTTCGGTACGCCGGGTCAGGACCGTTTCTGGTTCATGTGGGACGACCTCGTGCGCGGCGCGATCGGCGCGGTCGTGCTCGTGGACACCCGTCGTCTCGCCGACTGCTTCCCGGCCGTCGACTACTTCGAGAACTCCGGGCTGCCCTTCGTCATCGCCCTCAACGGCTTCGACGGCCACCAGCCGTACACGCCGGAAGAAGTGCGTGAGGCGCTGCAGATCGGGGACGGCACCCCGATCATCACGACCGACGCGCGACACCGTGCGGACGCAAAGAGTGGCCTGATCACCCTGGTCGAGCACGCACTTATGGCACGCCTCAAGTAAGCAGGTCAGTACGGCAGTTGCCGTAGGCCGACCGGAGCGATCTGTGTCCTTTGACACGGCCGCTCGCCATGTTCATAACGTTTCGACAGAGAATTGCCCGGTGACCGCCACGCGTCGCGGTCACCTGGTGTCGCTGTGCTCACATGGGCCCCGCCTTTTGGCGGGGCTCGCTCTTTATGACCGATTTATCTGAGGCTTACACCACGTGGAGCTCTCGCTTCCGACTGTTTGGAAGAGCAGCCCCTGACGTGCTGGAATGCGCTGAACTGCCCAGTAGCACGGGCCTTGGAGACGACAGCGGCACGATGTGAGTGCCGCCGCCGAGAGGTTGTTGGTCGAGTGAGGCGAAGCAAGCCGAGCCCCGCGGCATCCCCCACGGGGGACACCCGGGGCAACTTCACCCCGCCGCCGCGCACAGCGGCGTCCCCCGCCGACATGGCCGCCGCGCCAGGAAACGAGCCCCCGGTCGCCTCCGGTGGACGGCTGTCCCCCCGCAACTGGCGTGTGCCGACCCGGCTGAACGCGATCCTGCTCATACCCGTGCTCGTCGGCCTGGTCATGGGCGGCTTCCAGGTGAAGGGCTCCATCGACACCTGGAGCGAGGCCCAGGACGCCGAGAACACCGCCCGCCTGGTGCGGGCGTCGCTGAACTACGGCAACCGTCTCGTCGAGGAGCGCGACCTCTCCGCCGCCCCGCTGCTGAGCGGCAAGCGGAACGACCCGACCGTCGTCAAGGCGCGCAAGGCCACCGACCGGGCCGCCGCCGAGTTCAAGTCCGCCGCCTCGAACATGCCCGACAAGGAAGGCCTCAACCGCCGCCTGGAGGGCTTCCGCAAGGTCGAGCCGAAGCTCGGACCGCTGCGCCAGGCCGCGTACACCACCAAGCTTCCCGGCGTGCAGACCGAAGAGGGCTACGTCGCCATCCAGCACCCGCTGATGGAGTTCGCCAACGAGCTCGGTCTGGGCACCGGAAACATCACCAGCTACGGCCGGACCGTCTACGCGATCTCGCTCTCCAAGGCCGCGCTCTCGCTGGAGCGGTCCATCGGCACCCATCTGCTGGTCAAGCCGGGCCCCGGCACCGGTTCGCTGACGCTGCAGCGCACCTCCCTCTCCTCGTACGCCTACCTGGAGCGCATCGCCATCGAGGAGTACACCGGTGGGGGCACCCCCCAGGACGTCGCCAAGCTGGAGGCCGCCAAGAAGGAGCTGACGGCCGCCGGCGAGAAGCAGGCCAAGGAGGCCGCCGCCCAGGCCAAGGCGCAGGGCAAGACCTTCGTCCCGCCGCCCTCGCAGGAGAAGATGGTCGCGGCCCTCGCCACCCTGCAGAGCACCCAGCCGAGCGCCCGCGTGGTGCTCGCCGGCAAGGGCGTCACGCGGCAGGCCTGGTGGGCCACCACCTCCGCCAAGTTCGACGCGTACCGCACCATCGAGTCGGACCTCGCCGACAAGGCCGTGGACGAGGCGTCCGACATCGCGGCCAACGCGCAGCGCAACGCCTACATCACCGGCGCCATCGTGGTCCTCGCGCTGCTCGCCGCGTTCATCCTGGCCGGGCTCATGGCCCGGCAGATGTCCAAGGCGATGCGCCAGCTGCGCACGGCCGCGTTCGGCATCGCCGAACAGCGCCTGCCGATGCTGGTCGACCAGCTGTCGCGGACCGACCCGGGCCGGGTCGACACCCGGGTGCAGCCCATCCCGATCAACACCACGGACGAGATCGGCGAGGTCGCCCGCGCCTTCGACCAGGTGCACCGCGAGGCCGTCCGGCTCGCCGCCGAACAGGCGCTGCTCCGCGGCAACATCAACGCGATCTTCACCAACCTCTCGCGCCGCAACCAGTCGCTGATCGAGGGCCAGCTGACCCTCATCACCGACCTGGAGAACAACGAGGCCGACCCGGACCAGCTGGAGAGCCTCTTCCGCCTGGACCACCTGGCGACCCGTATGCGCCGCAACGGCGAGAACCTCCTGGTCCTCTCCGGTGAGGAGCCGGGCCGCCGCTGGGACCAGCCGGTCCCACTGGTCGACGTGTTGCGCGCCGCCTCCTCCGAGGTGGAGCAGTACGAGCGCATCGAGCTGTCCGGCGTCCCGGAGGCCGAGATCCACGGCCTGGCCGTGACCGACCTCGTGCACCTGCTCGCCGAGCTCCTGGAGAACGCCACCACGTTCTCCTCGCCGCAGACCAAGGTCCGCGTCACCGCGACCCGTCTTCCCGACGGCCGCGTCATGGTGGAGATCCACGACAAGGGCATCGGCCTCACCGCCGAGGACTTCGCGGACATCAACCACAAGCTGGCCAACCCGCCGACCGTGGACGCCGCGATCTCCCAGCGCATGGGCCTGTTCGTGGTCGGCCGGCTCTCCGACCGGCACGGCATCCGCGTCCAGCTGCGCCCCTCGGGCGAGCAGGCCGGCACGACCTCGCTGGTCATGCTGCCGGACGCGATCACCCACGGTGGCGGTGGCGACCACGCGCCGCACGACAACGAGTTCACCGTCTCCTCGATCATCCCCGAGCAGCAGGCCCTGGAGGCCGAGCCGCTGCGCACCGCCGCGGAGCTCGGCTTCGACGACAGCCGCTACCACGGTGACGGCGCCGAGACGCAGGCGGAGCTCGACCCGGTCGGCCGCTCGCTGATGCGCGAGGAGCGCCGCGCGGCGCTGGAGGCGCAGGCCCAGCAGCCCGGCGGCCACCGTCCGCTCTTCCGCGACGAGGTGGAGCCGCAGCAGCAGCCCCAGCAGGGCGGTTACGAGCAGCAGGCCCCCGCGTACGACGAGCGGCAGCAGGCCGGCTACGACCAGGGGCAGGGGTACGACGACCAGCAGTACGCCCCCGGCCAGTACGGCGATACGCAGTACACGGACCCGCAGTACGCCGAGCGGCAGTACACCGAGAACGGGTACCGCGACGAGCAGTACTACCCGGCCCAGCCGTCCCAGGACGGTGGCTACCAGGACCCCCAGATCACCTATCCGGAGCGGTCCCGTCAGGACGACTGGCCCGGCAACGACGGCTACCAGCCCGAGTACGGCCAGGAAGCGGAATCTGCTGCACCGGGCCACGCGGCCGACGACGAACGCGTAGGCTTCGACCGGCCGGGACCGACTCCCTCCGTGGTCCACGAGACGACCGACGCGGGCCTTCCCCGTCGGGGCTCCGCCGCCGCGAACGGGAACGGAAGCTCCCCCGCCGCGGGCGAGGGCCCGGGCGACTGGCGCTCGTCCAACGACGAGCGCTGGCAGCGCGCCGAGCGCCTCAAGGAGCCGAAGGCGGGCGGGGTCACCTCGTCCGGGCTCCCGCGGCGGGTGCCCAAGGCCAACCTGGTCGAGGGCACCGCGGAACAGACCCCACAGGGCGGCCCCCAGGTCTCCCGCGACCCCGAGGACGTACGGGGCAGGCTGAGCAACCTGCGCCGCGGCGTCCAGCGGGGACGCACCGCAGGCAGTGACACGAATGGCCAGGGCTTCAGCCCTGATAGCACCTACAACCAGGAGCGTTAGTGTGAGCCCGATGAGCCAGGCGGCACAGAACCTGAACTGGTTGATCACCAACTTCGTGGACAACACCCCCGGGGTGTCCCACACAGTGGTGGTCTCCGCCGACGGACTCCTTCTGGCGATGTCCGAAGGCTTCCCGCGCGACCGCGCCGACCAGCTCGCGGCCGTCGCCTCGGGTCTGACCTCGCTGACCGCCGGGGCCTCCCGGATCTTCGAGGGCGGCTCCGTGACCCAGACCGTTGTGGAGATGGAGAGAGGATTTCTCTTCATCATGTCCATTTCCGACGGCTCCTCGCTCGCCGTTCTCGCCCACCCGGATGCGGACATCGGTCTCGTTGGGTACGAAATGGCACTTCTTGTCGATCGCGCGGGCACGGTGCTCACGCCGGACCTGCGCGCCGAGCTCCAGGGGAGCCTTCTCAACTAACAGACGGACGGTGCGTTTTCGCGTTCCGGCCCCGTAAGGTTTCGGGACGCGGCTCCACAGTGATGGTGCCCGGCACAGTTGGAGGAGGAAGCAACGTGGCAACACCCCCAGACGGTTCGTCATCGGCGAACTGGTCCCCTGGTCACGGCCAGGGCGGCCAGCACGGCGGCGGTCCGAACAGGTACAACTTCCCCTCCACGCCGAGCCACCGCCGCCAGCCGTACGGGCAGCCCCAGCAGCCCGGACCGCGCCCGTACGACCAGGGCACTCCGGCGCACGCGCCCCGCATCCAGCCCGTGCAACCCCAGCGACGCGCCCCCGAGCCGGCGCCCGCGGGGTCGGCGCACAACCCCCTGGTGCGCCCGTACGCCATGACGGGCGGCCGCACCAGGCCCCGCTACCAGCTCGCCATCGAGGCGCTGGTGCACACCACCGCACAACCGCACCAGTTGCAGGGCCAGTTGCCCGAGCATCAGCGCATCTGCAACCTGTGCCGCGAGATCAAGTCAGTCGCCGAGATCTCGGCGCTGCTCTCCATCCCCCTCGGCGTCGCCCGGATCCTCGTAGCCGACCTGGCGGAGGCCGGACTTGTCGCCATCCATCAGCCCGGCGGCGACGAGACCGCCGGCGGCCAGCCAGACGTGACACTGCTCGAAAGGGTGCTCAGTGGACTTCGCAAGCTCTAGCGGCGGAGCAACAGCCCGCTCCACCACCAGCGCGAAAATCGTGGTGGCGGGCGGCTTCGGCGTGGGCAAGACCACGTTCGTCGGGGCGGTCTCTGAGATCAACCCGCTGCGCACCGAGGCCGTCATGACGTCCGCGTCCGCGGGCATCGACGACCTGACCCACACCGGGGACAAGACCACCACGACGGTGGCCATGGACTTCGGCCGCATCACCCTGGACCAGGACCTCATCCTGTACCTCTTCGGTACGCCGGGTCAGGACCGTTTCTGGTTCATGTGGGACGACTTGGTCCGTGGCGCGATCGGCGCGGTCGTCCTGGTCGACACGCGGCGGCTCGCCGACTGCTTCCCCGCCGTGGACTACTTCGAGAACTCCGGGCTGCCCTTCGTCATCGCCCTCAACGGCTTCGACGGCCACCAGCCGTACACGCCGGACGAGGTGCGCGAGGCGCTGCAGATCGGCCCGGACACCCCGATCATCACGACCGACGCCCGCCACCGCGCGGACGCGAAGAGCGCGCTGATCACGCTGGTCGAGCACGCGCTGATGGCGCGGCTGCGGTAGCGCCCGCCCTTTTTCTTGCCCGTACGCGGATGTGGGCCCGCACGCCGCGGCGTGCGGGCCCCTGTCATGTCCCGCGGTAGTGGTCGAACTGGGTCACGCCCTGGTAGCCGTAGCTCTCGGGGTGCAGTTCGTGCAGGGCGACGCCGCCCCGGGCGAGCGGGCCGATCAGCTCCGTCAGGAACGCGGAGGCCCCGGCGATGAAGGCCGCCTTCTGGGCCGCGCTGTTCGTGCCGGCGGTGATGCTGACCTCCAGGTGCACATCGCGGACGCCGTCGGTGAGGGGTTTTCCGGCCACGTAGTGGCGGTCGGCGGGGACGAGGTCGAGGTGGACGACGGTCCGCGCGGCCGACTTGCCGAGCGCGGTGACGGCCAGGCGGGTCAGCCCCTCGGCGAGGGCGTGCCGGACGTCGGCGGGCAAGTCGGGGTCGGTGACGGTGGCCCGGATGTGAGGCATGGCTTCTCCTTGCGGTGTCTCCCTCGGGCCACCGGTCCGGCGGCCCGGAGCAACTCTCGCCCCGCCGGGCATCCTTGATCCAACACACGTCCGTCATGGAGGGATGAGGCCGTCTCATGACCGTGAACTTCCCGCAGCTCAGAGCGTTTCTCGCGGTGGTCGACGCGGGCGGCTTCAGCGCGGCCGCCGCCGAACTGGCCGTGACGCAGTCGGCGGTGTCGCACGCCGTGGCCTCCCTCGAACGCGAGCTGGGTGGACCGCTCCTGGTCCGGTCGGTCCCGGTGCGGACGACGGCGCTCGGCGAGCGGATCCTGCCGTACGCGCGCGGCGCGCTGTCGGCGGTCCGCTCCGTCGAACGCGTCGCCGCGGACGCCGCCGCCACCCTGACCGGCACGGTGCGCCTTGCCGCCACCCCGACGGTCGCCCAGGGGCTGCTGCCCGCTCTGCTGCGGCACTGGCGGGAGAGCACGCCCCAGGTGACGGTGCGGGTCTTCGAGGGCGAGAGCGCCGAGATCGCCGCGTGGCTGGAGAACGGCACGGCCGACGCCGCCGTACTGGTCGACCCGCCGCCGGGCCCCGGCACCCTGCTCACGGCCGACGGCTACCGCGCCCTGCTCCGCCGGGACCATCCGCTGGCGGGCGAGCGGGCCGTCGACATCAGCGATCTGGAGGACGACGACTTCCTGATATCGCCGGGCGGCTGCGAGGAGCGGGTCCGCGCGCTCCACGACCGGGCGGGGCTGCGGTTCGCCCCGGCGCACCGGGTCCGCGATCTGGCGACCCTGATCAGCATGGTGCAGGCGGGCATCGGTGTGACGGTCCTGTCGGAGGTGTCCCGGCCGCTGCTGCCGGTGGATCTGGTGCTGCTGCCGGTGACGCCCCGGGTCTCGCGCCGCCTGGTCCTGAGCGGGCCGCGGGGGCGCGGCTGGCACCCGGCCGTCCGGCCGCTGGCGGAGGCGGCCGTCGGCCACCTGGCGGGGGACGCCGGCACGCCGATGTGACGCGAAAGGACCCCCGCCCTCCCGAAGGAGAGCGGGGGCCTCGGCGAAGCCGTGTGGGTCAGCCCTGCCAGCTGTGCGGGGCGCGGAAGCCGGGGCTGCGCTCCAGGCGGCGCCAGCCGGCCTTGTCGCGGCCGCGGCGCGCGGCGGGGGCGGCCGGCTGGGCGGCGGCGCGCGCCAGCAGGATCGCGGTGATGGCCGCGACCTCCTCGGGCTCGGCGTGGCCCTTCTCGACGCGGATGTCGGGGGTGGTCATCTGCAGCGTTCTCCTTGTGGGCAACTGCGTGGGTTACTGCGGTGGTGGACGCCGGACCGCCGCTACTGCGGGGGGTTGCCGTGCTTGCGCGAGGGCAGGTCGGCGTGCTTGTTGCGGAGCATCGCGAGCGACCTCACGAGGACCTCGCGGGTCTCGGCCGGGTCGATGACGTCGTCGACCAGGCCGCGCTCGGCGGCGTAGTACGGGTGCATGAGCTCGGCCTTGTACTCCTTGACCATGCGGGCCCGCATCGCCTCGGGGTCCTCGGCGGCGGCGATCTGCCGGCGGAAGATCACGTTGGCGGCGCCCTCGGCACCCATGACCGCGATCTCGTTGGTCGGCCAGGCGAACGTGAGGTCGGCACCGATGGACTGGCTGTCCATGACGATGTACGCGCCGCCGTAGGCCTTGCGCAGGATCAGCGAGATCCGCGGGACCGTGGCGTTGCAGTACGCGTACAGCAGCTTGGCGCCGTGCCGGATGATGCCGCCGTGCTCCTGGTCGACACCGGGCAGGAAGCCCGGGACGTCGAGGAGCGTGACGATCGGGATATTGAAAGCATCGCACATCTGCACGAAACGGGCGGCTTTTTCGGAGGCCTCGATGTCGAGGACACCGGCCAGCGCCTGCGGCTGGTTGGCGACGATGCCGACGACCTTGCCGTCCAGGCGGGCCAGGGCGCAGATGATGTTGCGCGCCCAGCGCTCGTGGACCTCCAGGAAGTCGCCGTCGTCGACGAGCTCCTCGATGACCTTGGCCATGTCGTACGGGCGGTTGCCGTCCGCGGGGACCAGGTCGAGCAGGACGTCGGAGCGGCGCTCCACCGGGTCCTCCGACTCGTGCGCCGGCGGGTTCTCCCGGTTGTTGGAGGGGAGCATCGAGATCAGGTAGCGGACCTCGGCGAGGCAGGTCTCCTCGTCGTCGTACGCGAAGTGGCACACGCCCGAGGTCTCGGCGTGCACGTCGGCGCCGCCCAGGCCGTTCTGGGTGATCTCCTCGCCGGTCACCGCGCGGACCACGTCGGGCCCGGTGATGAACATCTGCGAGGTGTCGCGGACCATGAACACGAAGTCGGTCAGCGCCGGGGAGTACGCCGCGCCGCCCGCGCACGGGCCGAGCATGACGGAGATCTGCGGGATGACGCCCGAGGCCTTGGTGTTGCGCTGGAAGATGCCGCCGTAGCCGGCGAGCGCCGAGACGCCCTCCTGGATACGGGCGCCGGCGCCGTCGTTGAGCGAGACCAGCGGGGCACCGGCCGCGATGGCCATGTCCATGATCTTGTGGATCTTGGTGGCGTGCGCCTCGCCGAGGGCACCGCCGAAGATCCGGAAGTCGTGCGCGTAGACGAAGACCGTGCGGCCCTCCACCGTGCCCCAGCCGGTGATGACACCGTCGGTGTACGGCTTCTTGGCCTCCAGGCCGAAGCCGGTGGCCCGGTGCCTGCGCAACTGCTCGACCTCGTTGAACGAGTCCGGGTCCAGGAGCAGTTCGATCCGCTCGCGTGCGGTCAGCTTGCCCTTGGCGTGCTGCGCCTCGGTCGCCTTCTCGCTCGGCCCGCGCAGCGCCTCGGCACGGATCTCGTGCAGTTCGGCCACGCGGCCACGCGAGTCGGTGGGCTCGCCCCCGGGCGAAGCGGTCTCGTCCAAAACGGTCATGTAGCGACCTTACGGAGCGCCCCCGCGGAAACGGACCGTCGACTCCTCACAGTCTCCGGGCCGTTTTCCTGGCACCCCCGGACAGAAGAGGGCCGCCGTACTGAAGAAGTGACGGCTCAGCCCCTCCCCCGCTGTAGGAATTCCACAAAAGAACCCCTGCGGGGGCGGTCCCGCACCGGTCAGGCCGCCCGGGAGTCACCTGAGAGTCACCTCACATCGGTGGCTGACACACGCGGTTCCCGGGGTGACGCGCAGCCGCAGCGACCCGCCGGTGCCGAGGACCTGCACCCCGGGGTCCTTGGCCGCCACCCGGGAGACGGGCCGGTTCCAGGTGAATTCGAGCGGTTCTCCGGTGCGCGGGGGCTCACTCACCCACACCGTGGCCCGCCCGCCCCGGCGCCGGATCAGCACGCTCGCCGGGGCGGTGGCGCGCAGCGGCCCCACCTCGCCCGCCTGCCAGAAGTTCGCCGCGGTCAGCCCGAGCGAGTCGACGGTCACGGCCTGGATCGCGGCGGAATTGGCGAGGACCGACAACCAGCGGCGGTCGGCCGCCCTGGCCGCGAGGGCGCGGCGCGAGGCCCCGGGCATCAGGAGATAGGCGTACGTGGCGTCGGCGGGGTCGGTGCCGTGGTCGAGCCAGAGGGTCTGCCAGCGCCGGGTCCGCCGCTCGGTGGAGCTGGTGGTGTTGATGTCGGACCAGGCGCCGGTCCGGTCCTCACGCAGGGTGTGCAGTCCCCGCGCGCCGCCGGGGAAGACCCAGCCGCCGTGGCCTTCGAGGTGGGCCCAGCGGGGGCGCGGGCCGTCGTCGAGGGTGAAGTGGGCGTCGCCGCCCTCGCCCAGGTTGCGGTTGTCGACGACCGTCTCGACGGCCGCCCCGTCGTCGGCGGTGATCCCGGCGCCGAGGCAGATGACGGCGTCGGCGGCGCAGAACCAGGACTTGCGGGCCGTCAGCGTGGAGCCGAGCCCCTTCAGGTGCTGCCCGAGTGCGGCGAACTCGCCGTCGGTCGCCCCGCCCACCCAGGTCACGGCGGGCCGGGCCGCGCCCCACTCGCCGCCCGCCCGGTCCGGGAGCCGTTTGGTGGAGACGGTCGTGCCGGGCAGCCGGTAGGGGTCGACGGTCGGCCAGAACCAGTCGGTGTACTGGTCGCCGTGCTCCCCCGCGGCCCACCAGGAGAGCATGCCGGCCCCGGTGTGCCAGCCGCGCGGGTTCTCGCCGTTGCCGCACTCGTAGTACGCGATCCGCTCCGACGCCATCGAGAGCTGCGCCGTGAAGCCGGGGCGCCGGTGCACGGCACGGTCCATGGCGGCGAACAGCCGGTGCTCCACCGGCTCCGGCGCCGCCCGCACACCGGAGTCCGCGACCGCGTGCAGCCGCGCCAGGTCGGCGACCCCGAACTGCCGCGCGGCGAGGATCGGCGTGACGGTGTCCCGCTCGATCCAGCCCCTGATGCGGCCGTGCCAGCGCTCCCGCTCGGCGGCGCTCGCCCCCTGCGCGAGCAGGGCGATGGCGGCGATCAGTCCCTGGCCGTGGAAGTGGTCGCTGCGCATGATCCTGCGGTCGTCGCTCTTGAGGTAACCGCGGCTGACGGCACGGCCGTTGACGCCGTCCATCACCAGGCCGTCGAGGATCAGCGGCGCGTACGCCCGTTCCACGCTGTCCAGGATGATCTGCTTCCCGGGGTCGGTGACGGCCCAGGTCGACCCGGCGAGCAGCGCGAAGAGCCGGCCGAGACCGTCGAGCATGACCTGGCCGTACGTTCCCGAGTACGCGATCCAGGTGTGCTGGACGAACGAGCCGTCCCGGTAGAGGCCGTCGCCCTGGGTGACGTAGGGGAAGACCGGCGAGAGCGCGTCCCGGGCGAGGGCGACCTTGGCCGGGGACCTGCCGAGGATGCCGCGCAGGACGACGGAGCGGCACAGGTCGACGCGGTTGGCGCCGGTCGACGTGCCGGTGTAGGCGCCGAGTTCGGAGTCGGGGATGAAGTGGTCGACGGCGGCGCAGGCCTTGGCCCTGCGCTCCGCGCCGAGTTCGTCGTGCAGCGCCGCCACGATGTCCATGAGCAGGCGCGGGCTGCCGATCTGCCACTCCCACCAGTTGCCGTAGCGGGTGGTGCCGGGGTGGTAGACGGTGGCCGCCAGGTGGTCGATGCCGCGCAGCACGTCGGCGAGGAGCCCGGCGTCGCCCGTCGACCCGGTGCCCTCGCAGACGTAGGCCTGGGTCATCGTCCACAGCCTGCTGTAGCTCAGGGTGATGCCGGCCGGCGGGTCGAACGGGGCGTCGGGCCACAGGGAGGTGGCGGCCGGGGCCATCGCCGAGCGGGCGGCGCGGGCGAGGTCGCCGGTCTCCTTCAGGCGGGTCGCGTACGGCTCGGTGGCGGGGTCGTAGCCGGTGCCGAGGGAGATCTCCAGCCACCGCTCACGCAGGACGGTGAACTCGTCGTCGCCCGCGGCGGCGTGCGCGGGGGACGGCAGGGACAGCAAGGCGGCGGCTCCAGTCGTACCGAAAGCGGTTGCGGCGAGAAAGGCGCGGCGGGTAGGCGTCATGCGACAGGGGTGTACCAGCGTTCAGAAAGCGCTGTCTATACCTCTGACAGCGCGTCCCTCAACGCGTCCCTCAAGAAGACATGAACCGGACGCGGAGAACCGCGCGACCGGCCGAAGCCGTTCGCGCGGTTTCGGGACGCCCCCGGCGGAGCGCCCCGCTCCCCACCCCCTGCGCCCTACCGCTTGGCGCCCCGCCGGAAGAGCGCACGCGACCACAGGAACCCGAGTACGGCGATCGCGACGCCCCAACCCACCGCGAGCGGACCGAACTTGCCGATCTCGGAGCCGGTCAGCAACCCGCGCAGGGTCTCCGTGAAGGCGGTGTACGGCTGCCACTCGGCGAAGCGGTGCAGCCAGCCCGGCATCGAGTCCAGCGGCACGAACACGCTGCTGAGGAAAGGCAGCAGGAAGGAGAAGGGCAGGGCGACGCTGCTGGCCGCCTCCGGGGCCTTCACCAGCTGCCCGAGCGCGACCGCGAGCCAGGTGAGGGCCAGCGACATGAGGGCCAGGAGCCCGAAGGCGGCGGCCCACTCGACGGGTCCGGCGCCCGAGCGGAAGCCCACGAGGAGGGCGACCCCGATGACCAGGACGACGCTGAGCAGGATCTGGATGACGGCGCCGACCGCGCGGCCGGTGAGGATCGACGAGCCGTTGATCGGCATCGTACGGAAGCGGGCCACGATGCCCTCGGTCATGTCGATGCTGACGCCGACCGTGGTGGGCAGCACACCGGCGCCGACGGCCATCAGCAGGATGCCGGGGACGAGGTAGGAGAGGTAGTCGCCGGACGACCCGGCGCCCATGCCGGCCGACATCGTGCCGCCGAAGACGTAGTTGAAGAGCAGCAGCATGACGATGGGCATGCTCACCAGGCTGATCGTCATGGCCGGGTAGCGGCGGGCGTGCATGAGGTTGCGCCTGAGCATGGTCCGGGAGTTGCGCAGCGCGGAGGTGGGCGCGGGGCCGGCGCCGTCGGGGTGCGGGACGGCCGTGGCGGCCGGCGTACTGGTCACGGTGCTCATCGGGTCGTCGCTTTCTCGTGGTCGGGGCGGCCGGTCGGGTGTGCGTGGTCGGGGCGGCGGGTCATGGGCGGGGCGCGTGGTCGGGGCGGCCGGTCACGGCGAAGAAGACGTCGTCCAGGTCCGGGGTGTCGACGCCGAGTCCCTCGACCTCGATCTCGGCGGCGTCGACGCGGTCGAGCACCGCCTTCACGGACTTCAGGCTGCCGTCGCTGGGGACCTGCAGGGTGAGGGCGTCCGCGTCGGCGGTCCCGGTGCCGAGCAGCCGCGCGGCCTTCTCCAGGCCGTCGGGGCCGGCGAAGCGCAACTGGACGTGGCCGCCGGGGACGAGGCGCTTGAGCTCCGCGGGGGTGCCCTGGGCGACCAGTCTGCCGCCGTTCAACACCGCGATGCGGTCGGCGAGTTGGTCGGCCTCGTCCAGGTACTGCGTGGTGAGGAAGATGGTGACGCCGTCGGTGACGAGGCCGCGCACGATCTCCCACATGGTGTGCCGGCTGCGCGGGTCGAGGCCGACGGTCGGCTCGTCGAGGAAGATGATGCGCGGGCTGCCGACCAGGGTCATCGCGATGTCGAGCCGGCGCCGCATGCCGCCGGAGTACGTCGACGCGGGCCGCCTCGCCGCCTCGACGAGGTCGAACCGCTCCAGGAGACCGGCGGCGAGCCGCCGCGCGGGGCGCCGGCCGAAGCCGTACAGGTCGGCGATGAGGAGCAGGTTCTCCTCGCCGGTCAGGAGGTTGTCGACCGCGGAGAACTGGCCGGTGACGCCGATCGCGGCGCGCACCTTCCCGGGCTCGCGGACCAGGTCGTGCCCCGCGATCCTGGCCTCTCCCGCGTCGGGGCCGATCAGGGTCGACAGGATCTGCACGGCGGTGGTCTTGCCGGCGCCGTTGGGGCCGAGCAGGGAGAAGACGGTTCCCCGGGGGATGTCGAGGTCGATGCCGTCGAGGACGGTGTTCTCGCCGAAGGACTTGCGCAGGCCGGTGGCGGTGATCGCGGCCGGGGGCGACTGCGGCCGGGACCGCGTCGGCGTCTGGTGGGGCATGTGGGGCGTGTGGGGCGTGCTCATGTCCGTTCCTTTCGGGGCGGGCGCGGGTGGGGGCGCGGGCGGGGCGCCCGGTTCCGGGCAGCGCTGATATCGGACACCAGTTCGAAACGAATCTCGGGTCGGTGACCGGCACGGCGGAGGGAGAGAGAGAAGGGAGTGAGGCTGAGGGCGGGAGTGGCGGCGGGTGTGGGGTCAGGCGCGGTGGACCGTGATGTCGCCGAAGCCCGAGCGGGCCCGCAGCTTGAGGGTGTCGGTGGCGTCGGCGGGCGCCTGCGAGGTGCCCGACTCCTCCAGGGACTGGCGGACGACGCCGCCCCCGGTCCGTACGTCGAGCCAGGCGGCCGTGCCCTCGCGGATGCCGACGTCGATCTTGCCCGCGGCCGTCTCCAACTCGCCGGTGCCGCGCACCAGTTCGCCGACCTGGATGGAGCCGCACGCGGTCTTCACGGAGACGTCGGCGGCCGCGCGGTCGACGGTGACGGAACCGTTGGACGTCTTCACCGTGACGTCGCCCTCGATGTCGCCGAGGCCGACGGGGCCGTTGGAGTTCTTGGCGACGGCCTCGCCCCGGATCTCGCCGAGCCGGATCTCGCCGGACCCGGTGGCGGCGTGGGCCGCCCCGTCCGCGTACCCGATCCGCACGTCACCGAAGCCGGTGGTGGCCCTGACCCCGGCGGTCCGCTCGATCTGCAGGTCACCGGCGGAGGTCTTGAACTCGCTCTCGCCGAGCGCGCCTTCGGCGGTGATGTGCCCCATGGTGGACGTGGCCCGCACCTCGGAGCCGGCCGGCAGCGCGATGTCCACGTCGACGGACGAGCCCTTGCCGAACAGGGAGCGCTCCTTGGGCCCCTTGACCAGCAGCTTGCCGTGGGAGTACTCGACGCGGGTGCGCTCGGCCGCCCTGACGTCCGCGTCGCGGGACGCGCTGCTGGGGCGTACGTCGACGACGGTGTCCGTGCGATCCCCGGCCACGATCCGGAGGGTGCCGACCTCGATGGTGAGGGTGGCGGAGATGGGCTTCGGAGTGTCGAAAGCAGGCATGACTGTCCCGTCCTGGGGGCTCGTCGAGCCCCGGAGGCTCGATGGGGTGGAGGTGGGGGGGCGGTGCGTACGATGCCGTGCGGGGCGCGAGGGATACGCGGGCCCGAGGTGTGCGCGAGCCTGAGGGGCGCGGGCCCGAGAGAGGCGCGGGCCGGGCGGGCGGGTCCGCGTCAGCGCACCCAGCCGGTGAAGCGGTTGTCGGCGCTCCACGACCCGTGGCGGCCCGACTTCGCCTCCCCCGGCACCTCGGGGCGCTCCAGCGCTCCGGAGACCGCGCGGACGAGCCAGGCGTTGACCGAGAGGCCGTCCCGGTTCGCGGCCTCCTCCACGCGGGACTTCACGTGCGCCGGCAGCCGGAGGTTGATCCGGGCGGTGCCGCCGTCCTCCGCGGCGTCGGGGGCGGCGGGCGCGGCGGGCGGCGGGGGCGGCACCTGCTGGGCCCGCATGAGGGCCGCGTACTCGGCCTGGGCGTCGAACGCCTCGGCCGCGGGCGGCGGCGTCACCACGAACTCGGGGTCGACCCCGCGCAGCCGTACGTCGACCGAGCCGGGCGCGAGATCGACGGTGATCTCGTCCGCGGCGGCGGAGAGCGCGTTCAGCAGGGTGAGGCGGGCGGCCGACTCCAGCGGGGCGGTGAGGCGCTCGGCCAGCGCGCGGGCCTCGTCCCCGCCGGCTTCGGCGGCCACCGCGAGCTCGTGGCGGAGCTGGTCGACGTACTGCGTGAGGTTCATGACGCCATAGTGGCACCACTTTGGCACCACCACAAGAGCCAATGCCACCAGGAGCGGCCGACACCGCCCACCTCGGACCTATATCCGCAGGCCAGCCCGCATGGCAGCGCTTTTGGCACCACAATGACACCACCCGCACAGAGCCATGGCGTCACGCGCGGCGCCAGAAAAGACACGCCGCCTTAGAGGTTGAACATTGAACCTAATCGCGCTACATTCAATCTCGTTGAACTTTCAACAGCAGCTCCCACCGGAGCTCGTCCCCAAGGAGCACGTCATGGGTCTCTTCGGCCGCAAGAACGACACCGACACCGTTACCGCCGCCCCCGCCACCTCCACCGCCCCCGCCGCGGTCACCCCGGAGCTCGCCGCGCTGACCGGTGACTACACGATCGACCCCGCGCACTCGACGATCGGCTTCGTCGCGCGGCACGCCATGGTCACCAACGTGAAGGGCTCCTTCCTCGACTTCACCGGCGCCCTGCACCTGGACGGCACGGACCCGTCCCGTTCGACGGCGACCCTCGACGTGACGATGCAGAGCATCGACACGGGCAACGCCGACCGCGACGGGCACCTGAAGAGCGCGGACTTCTTCAAGACCGACGAGTTCCCGGAGATGACCTTCCGCTCCACCAGGACGGAGGCCCTGGGCGGCGACGACTACCGCGTCACCGGTGACCTGACGATCCTGGGCACCACGAAGCCGCTCTCCATCGACCTGGAGTTCAACGGCGCGGCCAAGGACCCGTTCGGCAACGAGCGCGTCGGCTTCGAGGGCAAGGCGGAGATCCTGCGCTCGGAGTGGGGCCTCACGTGGAACGCCGCGCTGGAGACCGGTGGCGTGCTCGTCTCCGACAAGATCAAGCTGAACTTCGACATCTCGGCGATCAAGGCCGGCGCCTGAACCTGCCGGTGCGCGCTACGGTTTCGCCGTGTCCGAGTTCATACAGCAACTGCCCGCCCTCCTGGGCGTGGTCATCGGTGCGGTCGGCTCCTACGTGGCGATCACGCGGGGCGACCGCATCCGGTTCCGCCGCGAGCAGGCGGCGCGCTGGGAGGAGCGGCGGCTCGCCGTCTACACCGAGTACGCCCGGGTCCTGAAGCAGACCGTCAGCCTCACCTACCGGGTCGCCGCCCACCTCGGCAACGACCCGCACCCGCACCCCCTCACGCCCGAAGAGGCAGCGGTGCACTTCACCCAGGCGGCCGAGGCGCGGGACCCCGCCGGGGAGGCGCTGCTGTTGCTCGGCGCGCCGGACGTGGTCGACGAGGGCCGGGCGTGGGTCCTCACGGTGATCGCGATGGAGCGCTTCCTGCGCGAGGACACGCACGATCCCGAGGCGTGGGCGGCCCTCCTCGAACAGCAGCGGGCCGCGCGCGGGGCGTTCTACGCGGCGGTCCGCCGGGACTTGGCGCTGCCGCCGGGGCACTCGGGCCGGTGGCCGGTGACTCCCCCGCCCGCGACGCCACCGTCCCCCTTCTCCCGGAGACAGTGAACGCGCACCCCACCTCCTGTCTGCTCACCGCCCGTTCAGCGTGTGCCCCAGGATCGCCTCGGCCAGCGGCCCGTGCACCGACGGCGGCAGCGAGTGGCCCATGCCCGTGATCTCCACGAGCCGTGCGCCCGCGATGACTTGGGCGAGGTGCTGGGGGTGTGGGAGCGGGAAGACGGGCTCCGCGGTGGCGGAGACGACGAGCGTGGGCACCCGGGTGCGGGCGAGTTCCGCGGTGCGCAGCATCCCCGCGTCGTCGGCCCTGCCGTGCGCGGCGGAGTCCAGGTAGCTGCCCGCGTGCGCGATGATGCCGCGCTCCAGCTCCCTGAAGTACGCGGCGTCGAACGGCAGTTGGTCGCCGCTCAGCCGCCGCCAGTGCTCGACGCGCCGGTCCAGTTCGGCCTCGGGGCCGTGGTCCTCGACCGGCTGCGACCACATCTCCAGGATCTCCGGCGCGATGCCGGGCAGCTCCGCGACGGGCACCGACGTGCCGTCCGGCCGTACGTACGGCGTCTCGCTCAGCGCGCACGTGCCCATCAGGGTCGCACTCAGGACCCGCTCGGGCCGGTCCGCGAGCACCAGTTGGGCCAGCATGCCGCCCAGGGACAGGCCGACGAGGTGGGCGCGTTCGATCCCCAGCGCGTCCAGGACCGTCACCGCGTCGCGCGCCAGGTCGGTCACGGCGTAGGGGTGCTCGTCGAAGGACCGGGTGGAGCGGCCCGTGTCGCGGTGGTCGTAGCGGATGACGTGGTGGTGGGCGGCGAGCGCGTCCACCAGCGGCTCGGGCCAGCCGAGCCCGGAGGCCTGGGCCCCCATGACGAGCAGCAGGGCGGGGGCGTCGGGCGCTCCCCGGCGCTCGGTCCACAGCCGCACGCCCGGCGCGACCTCGACGTACTGCTCCTGAACCCGTTCCGGCATGAGACCGACCTTTCGTGAGCGCCGCGGCGACCCGACAGTATGAGACGGTACGTATCGTCTCGCATCCCCGGCGCCCGGTCAAGCGGTCTCGCCCACCCGGAACCCGCCCCCCCGGCTAGAACCCGCCCCCGCCCCCGAAGTCGCCGCCCCCGCCGAAGTCCCCGCCGCCCCCGAAGTCGCCCCCGCCGCCGAAATCTCCGCCGCCGAAGTCACCGGGGTCGAAGTCGGCGCCGGAGAAGTCGCCGCCGCCGAAGTCGCCGTACCCGGAGCCGTAGTCCGCCGCGTAGGCCGGGGACGACATCATGCCGCCGAGCATCGTGCCGACCAGCAGGCCCGGCAGCAGGCCGCCGCCGAAGTAGCCGCCCGCCCAGGGCCCGTAGGCCGGGCCCGCCTCCCAGTACGGCCGGCGCTCGCCGGACTCCGTGACCACGTGGCGGGCCGCCGGGTCCTCGCCGTCCGCCAGGCGCGCCGCGTCCGCCGCGCACACCGGGACCGAGCGCTCGGGGCCGCCCGGCGGCGCCCAGGCCGCGTCCTCGACGGAGGGGCCGTGCCGCGGGTCGAAGAAGCAGGGGGCGCGCCGCTCCGGCAGCTCGCGGCCCTCGCGCCGGGCGGCCAGCAGGGCCAGCGAGAAGCGCCCGTCCTCCAGGGACTGGGTGACGGCGCGCACGTCCTCGGGGCGGGTCGCCGCGGCCATGTACAACTTCGCCTTCTCGTACGCGTCGAGCGCGCGCTCGTAGTCCGCGCGCATCGCGTCGTCCGCGCCCGCCTCCGCGGGGTGGAAGTCCAGCCGGTCCAGCTCCTCGCCGAACGCGGTGATGTCCTCGTCGACGACGACGGACAGCTTCCGCAGCGCCTCGCGCTGACTCTCCTCGTGCCGCCGCTTCTTGCGCCGGATCACCGCGTACGCACCGCCGGCCCCGGCGACGACGACCACGCCGACGCCGATCAGGGCGCCCGCCGACACCCCGTCGCCCGCGCCGCCGCCCCAGGACCGCGGGGCCTTGCCGCCCGCCTGCGCAAGGGCCTGGCGCACGAAGTGGTCGAGCTGGGTGGGCGTGTCCTCGCCCTGCACGAGGGAGACGAGGTTGTTGACGGCGTTGCCGGACAGCACCGACCGGTCGGCCTTCGCGTCGAAGCCGCCGCCGAGCCGGACCGCGTACACCCCGGTCACGCCGGTCTCCGTGCGCAGCCGCCGGAAGATGTCCTGCTGCGGGAAGTCGTCCGGGAGCACCGCGACGAACACCGGCTTGTCCGCCTTCTTGATCCGCTCGGCGAGCGCGTCGGCCTGCGCGTCGGAGAACTGGTCCGACGCCGCGGGGTCCACGTACACCGGACTCTTCTCCCAGGCGTCGGCGACCACCGAGGCGCTGGAGGCGTCCGGTGCCGCGGTGGCCGCCGGTGCCGCGGTGGCCGCCGGCGCCCCGGGCGCCGCCGTGAAGGACACGGCCCCCAGGGCGAGCAGCAGCCCCGAAAGTCCGACGGTGATCCGCTTCGCCCGATTCCTCATACTTCGAACGTAACCCAGCGGGGACGCGGACGGAGGTTCGAGCCCGGGTTACTCGACCGGCTCGACGCCGGCCCGCAGCAGGCCGAAGGTGTAGGCGTCCTCCAGGGCGCCCCACGAGGCGGCGATGACGTTCTCCGCGACGCCGACGGTCGACCACTCGCCGACGCCGTCGGTCGTGGAGATCAGGACGCGCGTGGTGGAGGACGTGCCGTGCTTGCCCTCCAGGATGCGGACCTTGTAGTCGACGAGCTCCAACTTGGCGAGCTGCGGGTAGATCCGCTCCAGGCCGACCCGCAGCGCCCGGTCGAGGGCGTTGACCGGGCCGTTGCCCTCGGCCGTGGCGACGATGCGCTCGCCCTTGGCCCACAGCTTCACGGTGGCCTCGTTGGCGTGCGTGCCGTCGGGGCGGTCCTCGACGATGGCCCGCCAGGACTCCACGCGGAAGTAGCGCCGTGCGCGGCCCTCGGCCTCCTCGCGGAGCAGCAGTTCGAAGGAGGCGTCGGCGGCCTCGTACGTGTACCCCTGGAGCTCGCGCTCCTTGACCCGCTCCACGACCCGGCCGATCAGCTCGCGGTCGTTGCCGAGGTCGACGCCGAGCTCCTTGCCCTTGAGCTCGATGGAGGCGCGGCCCGCCATGTCGGAGACGAGCATCCGGATGCGGTTGCCGACGAGCTCGGGGTCGATGTGCTGGTACAGGTCCGGGTCGACCTTGATCGCGGAGGCGTGCAGGCCGGCCTTGTGCGCGAAGGCGGAGACGCCGACGTAGGGCTGGTGGGTCGACGGGGTCAGATTTACGACCTCGGCGATGGCGTGCGAGACCCGGGTCATCTCGCGCAGCGAGCCCTCGGGCAGCACCTGCTTGCCGTACTTGAGCTCCAGGGCGGCGACGACGGGGAAGAGGTTGGCGTTGCCGACCCGCTCGCCGTAGCCGTTGGCGGTGCACTGCACGTGGGTGGCGCCCGCGTCGACGGCGGCGAGGGTGTTGGCGACGGCGCAGCCGGTGTCGTCCTGGGCGTGGATGCCGAGCCGGGCGCCGGTGTCGGCGGCCACGGTGGCCACGACGGCCTGGACCTGGGCGGGGAGCATGCCGCCGTTGGTGTCGCAGAGCACGACGACGTCGGCGCCGGCCTCGGCGGCGGCCCGTACGACGGTCTTGGCGTACTCGGGGTTGGCGCGGTAGCCGTCGAAGAAGTGCTCGCAGTCGACGAAGACGCGGCGGCCCTGGGCGACCAGGTGGGAGACGGTGTCGCGGACCATCGCGACGTTCTCGTCGAGGGTGGTGCGCAGGGCCAGTTCGACGTGCCGGTCGTGGGACTTGGCGACGAGGGTGATGACGGGGGCGCCGGACGCGAGGAGGGCGGCCACCTGCGGGTCGTCGGCCGCCTTGGCGCCGGCGCGGCGGGTGGCGCCGAAGGCGACGAGCTGGGCGTGCCGGAAGGTGATCTCCTGCTGGGCCCGCGCGAAGAACTCGGTGTCGCGCGGGTTGGCGCCGGGCCAGCCGCCCTCGATGAAGCCCACGCCGAAGTCGTCCAGGTGCCGCGCGATGGTCAGCTTGTCCGCGACGGTGAGGTTGATGCCCTCGCGCTGCGCGCCGTCGCGCAGGGTGGTGTCGAAGACGTGGAAGGAATCGTCGGGTGCGCTGGTTTCCGTCATGCTGATCTGGCTCCTGTGTCGGATCTCGGTCTACCGGAATGACCGGCTCCACCACCCCCAATGATCCCTCGCGCTCCGTGCCCGGCTGCAGTTGGGCCGGGAAACGAAAAAACCCCTCGCGGGTGCGAGAGGTCTGCGCGCGGGTCGAGGCGACGGTGTCCGCCCGTACGTGATGGGTACGAGGCGGTCACTGCGGACCGGCGCGCCTGCTGCCAATAATCATGGCGAACGAGAGCACGAGGGCAGCTTGCCACGGTTCGGCCCCGCGCGGGACGCCGTCTCACGATACGGGCGGCGCCGGACGGCGCCGGCCCGATGTGCCCGCCCGCCGTCAGGCCGCGCCCGCCGCGAGCGCCCCGTCCAGGAACTCCTGTACGTGCGCGATGACGTGCTCGCGCCCCGTCCCCCGCAGCCCGATCGCGACATGGATGGAGAACCCGTCGAGCAGCGCCCGGAGCCGGGAGGCGAAGCGGTCGGGGTCGATCGGCCCGAACTCGCCGCGCGAGACGCCCTCGGCGAGCAGCGCCACCAGGTCGCGGTGCCAGGCGCCCTCGATCGCGGCCTGCCGGTCGCGGCCATCCTCGTCGGCGCCCAGGGAGCGGTTCCAGACCTCCAGCCAGAGCGTCCAGTGCGGGTCGCCCGCCGCGTCCGGGACGTACAGCTCGACGTAGGCGTCGAGGCGGGCGCGGGCCGTGCCGGGGCGGGCGAGGAGCCGGCCGCGTTCGGCGCCGAGCCGGCCCTCGCTCCACTCCAGGGTGCGCAGCAGCAGCTCGTCCTTGGTGCCGAAGTAGTAGAGGAGGTGCCCGGAGCTCATGCCGACCTCGCGGCCGAGCGCGGCCATGGTCAGCTTCTCCAGGCCGCGCTCGGCGATCATCTCCATCGCGACGGTCAGTACGTCCTCACGCGGGGGTGCGTTCTTCCGCGCGCGGACTTGACCGGCCATGTTCCCGCTCCTTGCTCACACCTTCGGCTGCTGCTGGGTGATGCAGTGGATGCCACCACCCCCGGCAAAGATCGTACGGGCGTCGACGAGCGTCACCGTACGGCCGGGGAAGAGACCGCGGAAGATGCCCGCCGCGATCTCGTCGTGGGGGTCGCCGAAGGCGCACAGGACGACGCCGCCGTTGCACAGGTAGTGGTTGATGTACGAGTAGTCGACCCAGCCCTCGTCGTCCTTGAGGACGGTCGGGGCGGGCACCTCGACGATCCGCAGGGTGCGGCCGCGGGCGTCCGTCTGCCCCTTCAGGGCGGCGATCACCTGCTGACTGACCTCGAAGTCGGGGTGGGAGGGGTCGCGCTGGGAGTGCACGAGGACCACGCCGGGCGCGGCGAAGGCGGCGACGATGTCGACGTGGCCGAGGGTGCCGTAGCCGTGGCCGGGGTAGTCGGCGGTGAGGCCGCGCGGCAGCCAGATCGCCTTGGTGGTGCCGAGCTGGGCGTGGATCTCCGCCTCGACCTGCTCCCTGGTCCAGCCGGGGTTGCGCTCGGGGCCGAGCTGGACGGTGTCGGTGAGCAGGACGGTGCCCTCGCCGTCGACGTGGATGCCGCCGCCCTCGTTCACCAGCCGCGACGCGTACGTGGCGGCTCCGGCGAGGTCGGCCACGTACGCGCCGATCTTGGAGTCGTGGTCCCAGCGCGCCCACTCCTGGGCGCCCCAGCCGTTGAACGTCCAGTCGACGGCGGCGAGGCCGCCCTTGCCGTCGGTGAGGAACGTCGGCCCGATGTCCCGCATCCAGGCGTCGTCGAGCTCGCGCTCCACCACCTCGATGTCGGGGCCGAGGAGCTCGGTGGCGTACGCGGACTGGGCGGGGCCGCAGACCACCGTGACGGGCTCGAAGCGGCGGACGGCGCGGGCCACGTTGGCCCAGGCCAGGCGGGACTCGTCCAGGCCCGCGGGGTCGTCGAAGGTCGGGTTGGGGCACGGCCACGCCATCCAGGTGCGCTCGTGCGGGGCCCACTCGGCGGGCATGCGGAAGCCGTCGGCGGCTGCGGTCATGACGTACACCCTTAAAGGAAGTAGAGACGGTTGAGGGAGACGGATTCGGCGGGCTCGGAGCGGAGCGGGTCGCCGTCGAGGGTGACGAGGCCGGTGCGCTGGTTCACGTCGACGGCCCCGGTACGGGCGTTCAGGCGCAGGTCGGCGGGGCCGATGCCGCGGGTGCCCCGGACGGCGACGCGGCGCCTGCGGGTGGGCATCGTGTCGTTGCCCTGGTCGAGGGCGGCCTGCGCGACGAAGGCCACGGAGATGTCGGCGGGCACCGCGCCGTGGGCCCCGAACAGCGGCCCGAGCACGAGGGGTTCGCAGGTGTCGGTCGCGGCGTTCGGGTCGCCGGTGACCCCGTAGGCGGGAAAGCCCGACTTGAGGACCATCTGCGGCTTGGCCCCGAAGTACTGCGGGCGCCACAGCACGATGTCGGCGAGCTTGCCGACCTCCAGGGAGCCGACCTCGTGGGCGAGGCCGTGCGCGAGGGCGGGGTTGATGGTCAGCTTGGCCATGTAGCGCAGCACGCGCGCGTTGTCGTCGTGCTCGCCGTCGCCCTCCATCGGGCCGAGCTCGGCCTTCATCTTCCCGGCCATCGCGAAGGTGCGGCGGACGGTCTCGCCGGCCCGGCCCATGCCCTGCGCGTCGGACGAGGTGATGCCGATGGCGCCCAGGTCGTGCAGCACGTCCTCGGCGCCCATCGTCCCGGCGCGGATGCGGTCGCGGGCCATCGCGGCGTCGCCCGGCAGGTCGGTCTTCAGGTCGTGGACGGAGACGATCATGCCGTAGTGCTCGGCGACCGCGTCCCGACCGAACGGCAGAGTCGGGTTGGTGGAGGAGCCGATGACGTTCGGCACGCCCGCCATCTTCAGGACGTTCGGTACGTGACCGCCGCCGCAGCCCTCGATGTGGAAGGCGTGGATGGTGCGCCCGTCGAGCACCTTCAGGGTGTCCTCGACGGAGAGGCACTCGTTCAACCCGTCGCTGTGCAGGGCGACTTGGACGTCCTGCTCCTCGGCGACGCGCAGCGCGGTGTCCAGGGCGCGGGTGTGCGCGCCCATGTCCTCGTGCACCTTGAAGCCGGAGGCGCCGCCCTCGGCGAGCGCCTCGATCAGCGGCGCGTCGTGCGAGGACGAACCCCGGCCGAGGAAGCCGATGTTGACCGGCCACGCGTCGAACGCGTTGAACGCGTGGCGCAGCGCCCAGGGCGAGTTGACGCCGACGCCCCAGACGGGCCCGAACTCCTGGCCGATGATGGTGGTCACGCCGGAGGCGAGGGAGGCCTCCATGATGCGCGGCGAGAGCAGGTGGACGTGGGTGTCCACGGAGCCCGCGGTGGCGATGAGCCCCTCGCCGGAGACGATGGACGTGCCGGTGCCGACCACGACGTCGACGCCGTCCAGGGTGTCGGGGTTGCCGGCCCGCCCGATGGCGTGGATGCGGCCCTCGCGGATGCCGATGGACACCTTGCGGATGCCCTGCACGGCGTCGATGACGACGACGTTGCTGATGACGACGTCGCAGGTGTCGCGGACGGCGGCGGCCTTCAGGTGCAGTCCGTCGCGGGCGGTCTTGCCGAATCCGGCGAGGAACTCGTCGCCGTACTTCTGGGCGTCCGCCTCGACGCGGATGGTCAGGCCGGAGTCGCCGAGCCGGACGTGGTCGCCGGCGCGGGGGCCGTGCGTGGCGGCGTACTCGTACGGGGTGAGGCGGCGCGGTTCCGCGGCGTGGCCTCCGGGGCGGCTCATCGTTCGGCCTCCTGCTCGGTGGTGTCCGGTACGCCGAGGTAGCCACAGGCGGCGGCGCGGCGCAGGGCTTCTTCGCGGGCGCCCGGCGCGTCCAGCGGGCCGTCGACCAGGCCGGCGAAGCCGATGGCGATCCGGGCGCCGCCGATCGGCACCAGGCCGACCTCGCCGCTCTCACCGGGGCCGAAGCGGACGGAGGATCCGGCGGGGACGGCGAGGCGCAGCCCGTAGGCCGCCGCGCGGTCGAAGTCGAGCCGCGGGTTGGCCTCGAAGAAATGGAAGTGCGAGGTCACCGAGACGGGCACGGTCGCGGTGTTGCGCACGGTCAGCGTCACGGTGGCCGCGGTGTCCTCGTGCTGCGGGCCGGGCAGCAGGGCGCCGGGCGCGTCGTCGCCGAGTCGGCCGCCTGCGTCGCCTGCGCCGCTTCCGTCGCCTGGGCCGCCGATCGGGTCGGACACCACCGCGAGGCGGGAGCCGTCGTCGAAGACCGCCTCCACGTGCACCTCGGTCACCACGTCCGCGACGCCGGGCAGCACGTCGTCGGGGCCGAGGACCGCGCGGGCCCGCTCGATGGCCTCGGCGAGCCGGACGCCGTCGCGGGCGGCCTCGCAGACGGTGTCGGCGATCAGCGCGGTCGCCTCGGGGACGTTCAGTCTGAGGCCGCGTGCCTTGCGCGACCTGGCGAGCTCGGCGGCCCCGAAGAGCAGCAGCCGGTCGCGTTCGGTGGGCGTGAGTCGCACGCGCCGTACCTCCCTGTTGCACGTTTAGAGCAACACTCTAACTACGAAATCCGCATGCGGGAACCATTGACGTCAAGGGGTTTTAGGCGTCACATTGAGCGCTGCTCTAACGTGCGACCTGCGACACGTGGAGCAACCGATCGGGACCAGCGAGCGTCAGGGGCACCCTCATGCCGATAGAACAGCGCGGAGTCGACACCATCCCGGACGGGGAGCGCACCAGCGGTCCCCGCGATCTCGTGTCGATCCTCATCGGCTCCAACCTCTGCCTGGGGGTGATCATCTTCGGCTGGCTGCCGGTGTCGTTCGGCCTCGGCTGGTGGCAGTCGGTCGGTGCGGTGGTGGCGGGGACGGTGCTCGGCACGGCGCTCACCGCGCCGCTCGCGCTCGTCTCGCTGCGCACCGGGACGAACCTCTCGACCTCCTCCGGCGCCCAGTTCGGGGTGCGCGGGCGGCTGGTCGGCTCGGTCGTGGGGCTGCTGCTCTCGCTCGGCTACACCGCGCTGACCATCTGGATCGGCGGTGACGTGATGGTGGACACGCTGCACCGCCTGCTCGGCCTGCCGGCCGGCGGACTCACCTACTCCGTGATCTACGCGCTGCTCGCGGCGGCCACCGTCGCCGGCGCCGTCTACGGCTACCGGGTGCTGCTGCGGCTCTCCCGCATCCTCGCCGTCGGCATGACGGCGCTGCTGATCCTCGGCGTCATCGCCTACGCCCCCGACTTCACCACCTCCGCGCTGCCCGGCGCGGGCGGCTACGCGCTCGGCTCGTTCTGGCCCACGTGGCTGCTCGCCCTGGTCGCGGCAGGCCTCTCGGGACCGATCGCCTTCATCACCCTGCTCGGCGACTACACCCGCTACGTCTCGCCGGCCCGGCACAGCTCACGCAGGGTGCTCGGCGCGGCCTGGCTCGGGCTGATCGCCGGGCTGCTGATCCCGCAGCTCTTCGGCACGTTCACCGCGTTCGCGGCCCGCGCCGCCCTGGAGTACGCGGGCGGGCTCGTCCACGCGTCGCCCGGCTGGTACCTGGTGCCGCTGCTGCTCGCCGCGTCCGCCGGGTCGGTCGGCAACGCGGGGCTGATGCTCTACTCGATGGGGCTCGACCTCGACGCGATCCTGCCGCGCGCGTCCCGTGCCCGCGCCACGTACACCGTCGCCGGGGTCGCCACCGCGTGCGTCTTCGTCGGGCACTTCGCCTGGGAGGCGCAGGACGCGATGACGTCGTTCGTGCTGCTCCTGACCGCCATCGGCACGCCGTGGGCGGTCATCACGCTGATCGGCTTCGTGCGCTGTCGCGGGGAGTACGACGCGGAGGCCCTCCAGGTCTTCAACCGCCGCTCCCGGGGCGGCGTCTACTGGTACCGCGCCGGCTGGAACGTCCGCGCGACGGCGGCCTGGGCGCTGGGCGCGGCGGTCGGCCTGCTCGCGGTCTCGCTGCCGTCGTACGAGGGTCCGCTGCTCGGCGCGACGGGCGGGGTCGACTGCAGCTTCCTGCTGTCGGGGGTGGTGGGCGGGGTGGCCTACGCGAGCCTGACGGCGCGGGGGCGTGGGGCGGCGGGCGCGGGGGTCGCGGTGGAGGCGGTTCCGGCCGGGGCGGCTCCGGCTGGGGCCTCGGTGGACAACGCGGCCTGAGCGGGGGCGTGGCGTCTGCGCCTTGGGTCCGTCTGTGGGTGCGGGGCCGCGGGGGTATGTGCGTACTCGCCATCCACTGTTCGCCACGCCTCACGAACAACATTGCTACAGCGCGCTCGGTGCTCCGTGCGCACATACCCCCACGTCCCCTCCCGAGCGTGGGGCGGGTGCGGCCCGGTGGAGCCTGGCGGCCAAGCCGCTCAGGGGCGCGGGGAACTGCGCGATCGGCCACAGCGGGCCCGCACCCAAAAAGACGGCGACCCGGGACCCCCCTGGCGGCGAAGCCGCCCAGGGGCGCGGGGAACTGCGCGATCGGCCACAGCGGGCCCGCAGCCGGACGGGGGACAGGAAAGGCCCCGCACCTTCGGCGGAACCGAAGACGCGGGGCCACGCCCAAGGGGTTCAAGCCCTCAGCCGAGATCGTGCATCCAGCCGTGCCGGTCCTCGGCCTTCCCCCGCTGGATGTCCAGCAGGGTCTCCCGGAGCCTCATCGTGACCTCGCCCGGCTCGCCGCCACTCTGCTGCCACTCGCCGCCGTTGCACTTGACCGTGCCGACGGGCGTGATGACCGCCGCCGTGCCGCAGGCGAAGACCTCGGTGAGGGTGCCGTTCTCGGAGTCGGTCTTCCACTGCTCGATGGAGACGCGGCCCTCCTCCGACGCGTACCCGAGGTCACGGGCGACCGACAGGAGCGAGTCGCGGGTGACGCCGGCGAGCAGGGAGCCCGTCAGGGTGGGGGTGACGATCCTGTCGCCGTACACGAAGTACAGGTTCATGCCGCCCAGTTCCTCGACCCACTTGTGCTCGACGGCGTCGAGGTAGGCGACCTGGTCGCAGCCCTTGGTGGCGGCCTCGGCCTGCGCGAGCAGCGACGCGGCGTAGTTGCCGCCGGTCTTGGCGTCGCCCACGCCGCCGGGGACGGCGCGCACGCGGTCCTCGGAGAGCCAGATGGAGACGGGCTTGACGCCACCGGGGAAGTACGCGCCCGCGGGCGAGGCGATGACGACGAAGAGGTACTCGTTGGCGGGCTTCACGCCCAGGCCGACCTCGGTGGCGATCATGAAGGGGCGCAGGTAGAGGGAGTCCTCGCTGCCGTGCTCGGGGACCCACGCCTTGTCCTGGCCGACCAGCAGGTCGCACGCCTCGATGAACGTCTCGACCGGCAGCTCCGGCATGGCGAGGCGGCGCGCGGAGGACTGGAAGCGGCGGGCGTTGGCGTCGGGGCGGAAGGTCGCCACCGTGCCGTCGGGCTGCCGGTAGGCCTTGAGGCCCTCGAAGATCTCCTGGGCGTAGTGCAGGACGTTCGTCGCCGGGTCGAGCGCCAGCGGGCCGTACGGCACCAGCTGGCCGTCGTGCCAGCCGCGGCCCTCCGTCCACTTGATCGTCACCATGTGATCGGTGAAGTGGCGGCCGAACCCGGGGTTCGCCAGGATCGCCTCGCGCTCGGCGGTGGCCAGCGGCGTCGAGGAGGGCTTCAGCTCGATGGTCGGCGTCGTCGTCATGAGTCCTACGTCCTTCACGTGTGATGGTGACGGACCGCGCTCCCGTCCGTACGCCCAGTACTAGGACGTCCGAGTTTCCCCGCGTCTGTCACGGCCCCTCGTTCGATTATCGCCCGTGGGGTCCCGCAGGAGAAACGGCAATGGTTGCGGCCCGAGGGTCGATAGTGACACCTGGGAGCGGATACGAGAAGCCGCCGGGCGTCTTGCGCGACCCGGCGGCTTCTGTGCGGTGTTCGAACTGCCGGGTCAGCCCGCCACGCGTACGGCGAGTGCGTCGCCGATCTGCTCGGTGCTGCGCACGGTGTCGCCGCGCTCGGCGAGGTCCGCGGCGACCGCGTCCTCGATGCGGACGGCCTCCGCCTCGTACCCGAGGTGGCGCAGCAGGAGACCGACGGAGAGGACGGTCGCCGTGGGGTCGGCCTTGCCCTGGCCCGCGATGTCCGGCGCCGAGCCGTGCACCGGCTCGAACATGGACGGGAACTCGCGGCTCGGGTTGATGTTCCCGGAGGCCGCGACGCCGATGCCGCCGGAGACGGCCGCGGCGAGGTCGGTGACGATGTCGCCGAAGAGGTTGTCGGTGACGATCACGTCGAAGCGGGCCGGGTCGGTGACGAGGTAGATCGTCGCGGCGTCGACGTGGATGTAGTCGGTGGTGACCTCGGGGAACTCCTCGGCCACCTTGTTGAAGGTGTTCGTCCAGAGGTGTCCGGCGTAGGTCAGCACGTTGTTCTTGTGGACCAGCGTCAGCTTCTTGCGCGGGCGGGCCTGGGCGCGCGCGAACGCGTCGCGGACCACGCGCTCCACGCCGAAGGCGGTGTTGACCGAGACCTCGGTGGCGACCTCGTGCGGGGTGCCGGTGCGGATGGTGCCGCCGTTGCCCGTGTACGGGCCTTCGGTGCCCTCGCGCACGACGACGAAGTCGATCTCCGGCTGTCCCGCGAGCGGAGTCGCGACACCCGGGAGCAGCTTCGACGGCCGCAGGTTGACGTGGTGGTCGAAGAGGAAGCGGAGCTTCAGCAGGAAACCGCGCTCCAGGACGCCGGACGGCACCGAGGGGTCGCCGATCGCACCCAGGAGGATCGCGTCGTGCTGCTTGAGCGCGGCCGCGTCGGCATCGGTGAGGGTCTCACCCGTGGCGTGGTACCGCTTGGCGCCGAAGTCGAATTCCTCCGTCTCCAGCTTCACGTCCTGCGGAAGGACGGCGTTGAGGACCTTGAGCCCCTGGGCCACGACCTCTGGGCCGATGCCGTCTCCGGGGATGACTGCGAGATTGATGCTGCGACTGGCCGACATGCCGGCAGCCTACTCGCCGTCCCACGGGATGACACGCGCTGTCCGGCATGTGGACGCCTCTCGCCGTGTCTCGCCCGCCATCGCCCCGACACCCCCTCTTCACCCGAGCGTAGGCGAGGAGTTGGGGTTCGCTGGGAACTTTCCCGGCATGGACACACCCGACGTCGGCATTCCGGAGCGGCTCGCGGCCCGCATGAGCATGCCCGAGCAGCACGCGTACCTGCGCGGGAAGCTGTCCCGCCGCAGGGTGCTCGCCGGTTCGTTCGCGGCGGCCGGGGCGGTAGGCGGCGTGGGGCTGCTCGCGGGCAGTTCGGGCACGGCGAGCGGAGCGGGCTCTCCCGCGGCGGCGTCGTCCACCGCGCCCCGCGCCGCGGTGCGCGTCGACGGCCGGCTCGTGGCCCCCTTCGGGCGGCATCTCGCCTTCGGCGCCGACCCGAGGACGCAGATGCGGATCTCCTGGCAGGTGCCGCTCGCCGTGCGCTCGCCGTACGTACGGGTGGGCACGCGCCCCTGGGAGCTGGGCCACAAGATCGAGGCGGAGGTGCGCGACCTGCACACGCCGTCGCTGTCGAAGAAGCTGCCGGCGGTCGAGCAGTACTACCTGCACGCCGCGCTCGACGGCCTCACCCCCGGCACCACGTACTACTACGGCGTCGGCCACGACGGCTTCGACCCGGCGTCGCCCGACCGGATGGCCACGGTCGGCTCGTTCAGGACCGCGCCCGCGCGGCCGGAGAGCTTCGTCTTCACCGCCTTCGGCGACCAGGGCGTCAGCGCGCACGCCCTCGCCAACGACCAGCTGATCCTGGGCCAGAATCCGGCCTTCCATCTGCACGCCGGCGACCTCTGCTACGCGGACACCACCGGGCACGGCAAGGAGAGCGACACCTACGACGCGCGGGTGTGGGACACCTTCCTCGCGCAGACCGAGTCGGTGGCGCGGCAGGTGCCGTGGATGGTGACCACCGGCAACCACGACATGGAGGCGTGGTACTCGCCGAACGGGTACGGCGGGCAGTACGCCCGCTGGTCGCTGCCCGACAACGGCTTCGACCCGAAGCTCGCGCCGGGCGTCTACTCCTTCCGCTACGGGAACGTCGGTGTCGTCGCGCTCGACGCCAACGACGTCTCGTACGAGATACCCGCCAACCGCGGCTACACCGACGGACGGCAGACGGCCTGGCTCGACCGGCGGCTGCGCGAGCTGCGCGCGGATCCGGCCGTCGACTTCGTGGTGGTCTTCTTCCACCACTGCGCGTACTCGACGTCGACGCACGCCTCCGACGGCGGGGTGCGCGACGCGTGGCTCGAGCTGTTCACGCGGTACCAGGTGGACCTGGTCGTCAACGGCCACAACCACGTCTACGAACGCACCGACGCCATCAGGGACGGCGAGGTCGGCAGGCCCGTGCCGGTCGGCGCGTCGACCGATCCGACGCGCGACGGCATCGTGTACGTCACCGCGGGCGGCGCGGGCAAGGACCTGTACGGCTTCGGCCCCGGGGTGAAGGACAGCTACGAGGGCCACGTCCACGATCGCGACCATGTCGCGACCTTCCACTGGACGCGGTCCCGGCGGCCCGACCCGGACACCGTGGAGTGGTCACGGGTGCGCTACACCGGCTACTCGTTCCTCGCGGTGGAGGTGACGGCCGGGGCGCACCCGAGACTCTCGGTCTCCGCGCTCGCCGGGACCGGCGAGCGCATCGACCACTTCGAGGTCGTACGCGCGGATCAGTGACCCGTCTCGCCGCCGTTGTCACGGCGGTCGAGGGCGCGCTGGAGGGCGGCGGCGGCGTTCTTGCGCTCGGAATCGGTGGTACGGGAGACGTGACGGACTCGGCGGGCGGTCGTCTCGGCCATGGGAAGTCCACTCCTTGAGGGAAGGGTGCTTTTCGAGACTCCCCCACTGCGTGCGGCGTGGGGGCACCCCCAACGAGGCGGGGAGCAACGGAGCGGCAGGGTTCGCCTGCGTGAGGCTCCGGCTCACGACCGCCATTCGCTTGATCGAGCGAGACGTTCGGCTCTACCAAGCTAAGGGAGGACGGAGCGTCTGTCTCCACGATTACTCGGACTTCCTACTATCTGAGACGGAGACCACCCGGGGCACGGGGGCGGGCGCCTCAGTAGACGTCCCCGTCCCGCCAGTCGATGAGGAACGCGTGCGCCGGGTCGAGGTCCGCGCCCCACAGGAGCGGCGGCTCCTCGTCCGGCATGCGGACGACGCCGGACGGGCCGAGCGCGCCGACCGCGCCCTTCCACTCCCGCCAGCCGCGCCCGAGGTAGAGCCGCGCTCCCGCGTCGGACGCGGAGAGCGCGCCCAGCTCGTACGCCCCGTCGATGACGCGCTCCAGGGCGTCCATCACCTGCCCGCCGAGGCCCTGCCGCTGCCGGTCGGGGCGGACGGCGACCGCTTCGACGTACCCGATGCGCCGGGAACGGCCGGCGTGCAGGACCCGGCGCTGGACCACCGAGCCGTGTGCGAGGAGGGTGCCCGTCCCGTCGTGGATCAGGGCGTGCATGCCGCCCAGGCCGTGCTCCCAGTCGTGGTCGTCGAAGTCCCCGTCGAAGGCCTCGTCCATCAGGGCCCGTGCGGCGCGCAGTTCGGCCGGCGACAGCTCGCTGGTGTGGGCGGTGCGCAGGGGATTCACGGTGGTGTGCGAGGAGTTCACGTCCTCACCGTACTCAGCCCGCATCTGAGTACGCACCCCGATTTGCCCGGGACCGGACAGCGGCAGAGTCGGTGCCATGAACGGCCTCTACGCTCTCAAGCCCTGGTACGCCGAGACGTTGTCCGGCGTGCGGGCCGCGCTCGTCCGGCGCGAGGTGTCGCCGGACGCCCTCACGCTGGCGGGCGTGGTCTGCGCGGCGGGCGCCGCCGCCGCGCTGGCCCTGCTGCCCTCCGGCTGGTCGGCGCCGCCGGTCGCGGTGCTGCTCGCCGCCCGCCTCGCCTTCGCCAACCTCGACGGCGCGCTGGCCCGGGACACGGGCCGCACGACCCGCAGGGGCGCGCTGCTCAACGAACTGGGCGACCGGGCGGCCGACTTGGTGGTCCTCGCGGGCTTCCTGCCGCTGGCCCCGCTGTGGCTGGTGGCGACGGCGGGCCTGGCGGCGACGCTGCCGTCCTGGGTCTCCCTCGCGGGCGCGGCGGCGGGCGCGGGCCGCCTGAACGGCGGCCCGGTCGGCAAGACGGAGCGCTGCGCCCTGGCCGTGCTCGCGGCGGCGTCGGGCTGGTGCACACCGATCCTCGTGACGGTGGCGGCGGGCTCCGCACTGACGGCGTGCCTGCGACTGGCGCGGCTGTGGCGGGAGTTGGCCGCGGACGCACCCGCGGAGGCCGCGGTGCCGGGTGGTGTGCGATGAGCGCGGCGGTCCTCGCCGGGGAGGCGGCGGGGCGGGCCCTGCCTGTGGTGGCCGGCGTGCTGAGAGCGGGCGGGGTCGCGCTCGCCGCGGCAACGGGCGGTGCGCGATGAGCGCGGCGATCCTCGCGGGGGAAGCGGCGGGGCGGGCCCTGCCTGTCGTAGCCGGCGTGCTGGGAGCGGGCGGGGTCGCGCTCGCCGCGGCAACGGGCGGTGTGCGATGAGCGCGGCGATCCTCGCCGGGGAGGCGGCGGGGCGGGGCCTGCCTGTCGTGGTCAGTGTGCTGGGGGTGG
Organism: Streptomyces sp. NPDC041713; assembly: GCF_055591085.1. NCBI lineage: Bacteria > Bacillati > Actinomycetota > Actinomycetes > Kitasatosporales > Streptomycetaceae > Streptomyces > Streptomyces sp. NPDC041713. The sequence continues at coordinate 122,735 of NZ_JBVIZY010000009.1, read as the reverse complement.
GCGGGGCCGCGGTCGCCGCGGCAACGGGCGGTGTGCGATGAGCGCGGCGATCCTCGCGGGGGAAGCGGCGGGGCGGGCTCTGCCTGTCGTGGTCGGCGTGCTGGGGGTGGGCGGGGTCGCCGTCGCCGCGTTGCCCTCTCGGGTGCGGATGCGGGGTGAGTTGTGCAAGCGGTGGCGGAGTTGGGCCGTGGCCGCTCCGCTCTTCCTCGGGGCGTTTCTCCTCCGGGGCGTTCGCGCTGGCGGCCGGGCTCGGGGTGGTCGCGGCCGGCGAGTACGCCCGGATGGCCGCGCTGCCCCGGGGCGAACGCGCGGTGCTCGGGGCGGCGGCCGTGGCGGTGCCCGGAGTCGCGTGGGCCGCGCCCGGCGCGCTCGGGCTTCGGGCAGCCTGCCTGCTCCTGGTCGCCGCCGCCGCGGTCGCCCTCCTTTCCGGTGACACGGAAAGGGGCTTCACGCGCGCGTGCCGCACGCTCTTCGGGCTCCTGTGGATCCCGGTGCCGCTGAGCGGACTCGTCCTGCTCGGGGACACGGCCGTGGCGGTGGGCGTCGCGGTGGCGTTCGGCGACGTGGGCGCGTGGTGCGGCGGCACGGCGCTCGGCCGCCGGGGCCCGTTGTCCCGCGCGCTGTCGCCCCTGTCACCCCGCAAGACGTGGGCCGGGGTCGTCGGGGCCGCCGTCGCGACGGGCGCCGCGCTGGTCGCCGTCGGCGCGTTCTCCCCCGTCCTGTGGGCGGCGGTCCTCGTCGGCGGCGTCCTCGGCGACCTCCTGGAGTCGATGGTCAAGCGGGAGGCGGGCGTGAAGGACGCGGGCAGCTGGCTGCCGGGCTTCGGCGGGCTCCTCGACCGGATCGACTCGCTGCTGGTGGCGCTGTTGCTGACGATGGTGGTGACGCTGTGAGGACGAAGAAGACGTCAAATCCCGGGCTGCTGAGCCCTGTTGAGGTGGCCACCGCACCCCGGCCCTCCCTGTCCGCCGTCCTCCGCCGCGCCCTGTGGTGGACCCTACTCACCCTCACCGGCGGCGTGGAGCGGCGCGGCCGGCTTCCGCGCGGCGGGTGCGTGGTCGTCGCCAACCACTCCTCCCACGCCGACACCGCGGCGCTGCTCGCCGCGCTGGACGCCCGCCACTCCCCCGCGATCGGCGCCGCCGCCGACTACTGGTTCGCCTCGCCGTGGCGACGGCGGATCTGCAGCCGCCTGGCCGCGGGCTTCCCGGTGCGCCGCACCGGCGGCGGCCTGGACGACCTGCTGTCCCGCGCCGCCGACCTGCGGGCGGGCCGCGCCGTCGTCCTCTTCCCGGAAGGCACCCGCGCGCGGGACGGCGAACTCGGCTCCTTCCACCGCGGCGCCCTCGTCCTCGCGGAGCACGCGCGCGTGCCCGTCGTCCCGGTGGCCATCGCGGGCACGGACCGGCTGCTGCCCAAGCACGGCAGGCTCCGCCCCGCCCTGGTGCGGGTCGCCGTCGGCGCCCCGCTGCCCGCGTCGGCCACCCCGGAGGAGGCCCGCGACGCGGTGGCTGCGCTGCGGCGCCGTACAGTCGGCGAACCCCTCGCCGACTCCCGCGCGCGCAAGCGGGTCGCCGCGGTCGCCGGGTCCCGCGCGGGCCTCGCACTCGGTTTCGCGTGGGCCTGCGCGGAGGCGCTCAGCTGGCCGCTGATGCCGGAGCTGTTCCTGGCCGTGACGTGTGCGGCGGTCCCGCGCCGCGCCCTGAAACTGTCGCTCGCGGCGCTCGCGGGCAGCCTCGCCGGCGGACTCCTTGCCCTCCAACTGGCGGCCAGCGGCGTGCAGTTGCCGCAGCCGCTCACCACCGACCGGATGCGTTCGCAGGTGCGGCACGAGTTCTCCGCCGAGTCGGCGGCCGCCGTCCGCCACCAGCCGTGGAACGGCATCCCCTTCAAGGTGTACGCACGCGAGGCCGGCCGCGCCGACGTCGCGCCGTCCGCCTGGCTGGCCCGCTCGGCGCTCTCCCGGGGCTCCCGCACCCTCACCGCGGGACTCGCGTTCGGGGCGTTCGGGTTCCTCGCGCACCGGCTGCGGCGGCGCTACGGGCTGTATCTGGCGCTCCTCGCGGGCGGCTTCACCACCGGGCTCTCGCTCGTCGTGGCGGGCTGGAGCTGACCGGGCCGTTCCGGCCGACGCGGGGCCGGAATTGGTCTGCACCATGGCGCTCGGGCCGCCTCCCGGAGCAGAATCCGACCATGTCTGAGACCGCGCAGCAGCGACCGTGGACCCCCATCCACGGCGAGCCCTACCGCTCCGTCCCGTACCGGCCCGCCCGCATGCCGGAGACCCAATCCCTCGCGCAGGCAGCCGAGTTGCGGGAGCGGATGGACGAACGGCGGACCGTACGCCAGTTCGCCCCGGACCCCGTGCCCACCCAGGTGGTCCGCGACGCCATCGCCTGCGCCGCGACGGCGCCGTCCGGCGCGCACCAGCAGCCGTGGACGTTCGTCCTCGTCCAGGACCCGGAGATACGCCGCCGCATCCGAGAGGCCGCCGAGCACGAGGAGCAGATCTCCTACGACGGCCGGCTCGGCGAGGAGTGGCTCGCGGCCCTGCGCCCGCTCGGCACGGACGAGGTGAAGCCGCACCTCACCGACGCCCCCGCGCTGATCGTCATCTTCCAGCAGCGCTACTGGCTGGGCGAGGACGGCACCAAGCACAAGCACTACTACGTCGACGAGTCGGTCGGCATCGCGGTGGGAATGCTGCTCTCCGCGCTGCACCTGTCCGGCCTGGCGGCGCTGATCCACACGCCGAGCCCGATGCGGTTCCTGCGCGAGGTGCTCGGCCGCCCGGAGAACGAGAAGGCGTTCGCGGTGATCCCGGTGGGCTATCCGGCGCCGGACTGCCGGGTCCCCGACCTCGTACGCAAGTCCCTCGACCAGGTGCTCGTGGAGGTCTGAGCGCAGACCCCCGAACAGGCCACGCCCGGCGGCGCCCCCGGTACGGTCGGGATCATGACCTCGACTCCCTCTCGCAGAACGCTCCTGGGAGCCGCCGCCGCGGCCCCCGCGCTCCTCTCCATGGCCGGCGCCGCACCCGCGGCGGGCGCACCGGCCTCCGGCCCGGACGCCGCCCCGCGCGACGTGCACCGGCGCCTGCGCGACCTGGAGAAGAGCTACCCGGGCCGCATCGGCGTGCACGCCCTCGACACCGGCACCGGCGCCACCGTCGGCTACCGCGCCCACGAACTCTTCGCGCTCGCCTCGACGTTCAAGGTGCTGGCCGGTGCGGCCGTCCTGCGCAGGTCGCGCGAGCAGGAGCCGGGCCTGCTCGACGTCCTGGTCCGGTACGGACGCGACGACCTCGTCGACCACTCGCCGCGCACCGAGCTGCACCTCGCGACCGGCATGACCGTACGGGAGTTGTGCGACGCGGCCATCACGTACAGCGACAACAGCGCCGCCAACCTGGTGCTGCGGCGGATCGGCGGCCCGTCCGGCATCACGGACTTCGCGCGTTCGCTCGGCGACTCCCGTACCCGCCTCGACCGGTGGGAGACCGACCTCAACAGCAACATTCCCGGCGACCGCCGCGACACGACCACGCCCGCCGCGATGACGGCGAACCTGCACAAGCTCGTCGTCGGCGACGCCCTCCACCCGCTCGACCGGGGCCAGTTGACCCGCTGGCTCGTGGAGAACACCACCGGCGACAAGCGGATCCGCGCCGGGCTCCCGAAGGGCTGGCGGGTCGGCGACAAGACCGGCTCGCCCGCGTACGGCGGCGTCAACGACGTCGCGGTGGCCTGGCCGCCCAAGGGCGCGCCCCTGGTGATCTCCGTCTACACGACCCGCCTCGACCCGGACACCCCCGGCGAGGACCGGATCGCCGAGGACATCACCCGGACCGTCGTGGACGCACTCATCTGACCCCGGAGACGACACCGCCTCCGACCGGGGTGGGGCCCAGGTCGGAGGCGGGGTTCAGGGGCGGGCCGCGAAGGCCCGCGGCGGGCGTCAGCCCATGTGCGGGTAGCCGTACTCGGTCGGCGGGACCAGCGTCTCCTTGATGGCGCGGGTCAGCGTCCAGCGCTGCAGGTTCTGCGGGGCGCCGGCCTTGTCGTTGGTGCCGGAGCCGCGGCCGCCGCCGAAGGGCTGCTGGCCGACGACGGCGCCGGTCGACTTGTCGTTGATGTAGAAGTTGCCCGCGGCGTAGCGGAGCTTCTCCATCGTGTACGCGGCGGCCGCGCGGTCGTTCGCGATGACCGAGCCGGTGAGCGCGTAGTCGGAGACCGACTCCATCTGGGCCAGCATCTCGTCGTACTTCTCGTCGTCGTAGACGTGGACCGCCAGGAACGGGCCGAAGTATTCGGTGGTGAAGACCTCGTTGGCCGGGTCGGTGCACTCGACGACGGTCGGGCGCACGAAGTAGCCGACGGAGTCGTCGTACGTGCCGCCGGCGACGATCGTGCAGGTGTCGTCGGACTTGGCGCGGTCGATGGCCGCCTTGTTCTTGGCGAACGCGCGCTCGTCGATGACGGCGCCGATGAAGTTCGACAGGTCGGTGACGTCACCCATCTTGATGCCGTCGACCTCGGCCGCGAACTCCTCCTTGAACCCGTCGTTCCAGATGGACGCGGGGACGTAGGCGCGCGAGGTGGCGGAGCACTTCTGGCCCTGGAACTCGAAGGAGCCGCGGGTCAGCGCGGTCTTCAGGATCGCGCGGTCGGCGCTCGGGTGCGCGACGACGAAGTCCTTGCCACCCGTCTCGCCGACGAGGCGGGGGTAGGTGCGGTACTTCTTGATGTTCTCGCCGACCGTCTTCCACAGGTGCTGGAAGGTCGGGGTGGAGCCGGTGAAGTGGATGCCGGCCAGGTCGCGGTGGTTCAGGGCGACCTCGGAGACGGCGATGCCGTCACCGGTGACGAGGTTGATGACGCCCTTGGGGAGACCGGCCTCCTCCAGGAGCTGCATGAGCAGCACGGCGGCGTGGGTCTGCGTCGGGGACGGCTTCCACACGACCACGTTGCCCATCAGGGCCGGGGCGGTGGGGAGGTTGCCCGCGATGGCGGTGAAGTTGAACGGCGTGATCGCGTAGACGAAGCCCTCGAGCGGGCGGTGGTCCAGGCGGTTCCAGACGCCGGTGGCGTTGGCCGGGGGCTGCTCGGCGAGCAGGTCACGGGCGTACTTGACGTTGAAGCGCCAGAAGTCGACGAGCTCGCACGGGGTGTCGATCTCGGCCTGCTGGGCGGTCTTGGACTGGCCGAGCATCGTGGAGGCGGCCAGGGTCTCGCGCCACGTGGTGGAGAGCAGCTCGGCGGCGCGCAGGATGATCGCGGCGCGGTCGTCGAACGACATGGCGCGCCACGCCGGGGCGGCGGCCAGGGCGGCGTCGATCGCGTCCTGGGCGTCCTGCTGGGTGGCGCCGCGGCCGGTGCCGATGACGGACTTGTGGTTGTGCGGCTGCACGACCTGGAAGGGCTCGCCGCCCCCGAGGCGCTTGACGCCACCGATGGTCATCGGCAGCTCGATCGGGTTCTCGGCCAGCTCCTTGAGCTTGGTCTCGAGGCGGGCGCGCTCCGGGGAGCCGGGCGCGTAGCCGTGCACCGGCTCGTTGACCGGCGCGGGGACCTGGGTCACAGCGTCCATGAGTTCCGTATCTCCTTAAGGGGGGTCGGGGGAAGGGAGCTCAGCCCTTGGTGAGGATGGAGCGGCCGAAGAAGAGGAGGTTCGCCGGCTTCTCCGCGAGACGGCGCATGAAGTAGCCGTACCAGTCGGTGCCGTAGGCGGTGTACACGCGCATCCGGTGGCCTTCGGCGGCGAGCCGCAGGTGCTCGTCGCTGCGGATGCCGTACAGCATCTGGAATTCGTACTCGTCCAGTTTGCGCCCGGCGCGGCGCGCGAGCTCCTGGGCGATGGCGATGAGGCGCGGGTCGTGGGACCCGATCATCGGGTAGCCCTCGCCCTCCATCAGGATGCGCAGGATACGGACGTACGCCTTGTCGATCTCGGCCTTGTCCTGGTACGCGACCTCGGCGGGCTCTTTGTAGGCCCCCTTCACGATACGCACCCGGCTGCCGTTCGCGGCAAGGCGGCGGGCGTCGGCCTCGGTGCGGAAGAGGTAGGCCTGGATGACGCAGCCGGTCTGCGGGAAGTCCTTCCGCAGCTCGTCGTGGATGGCGAACATCGAGTCGAGGGTGGTGTGGTCCTCGGCGTCCAGGGTGACCGTGGTGCCGATGGCGGCGGCGGCCTCGACGACGGGGCGCACGTTGGCGAGGGCCAGCTCGTGGCCGCCCTCCAGCGCCTGGCCGAACATGGACAGCTTCACCGACATCTCGGCCTTGGTGCCGAGGCCGAGGTCCTTCAGGCGGTCGATGAGCGCCAGGTAGGCGTCGCGGGCGTCGTGCGACTGCTCGACGGTGGTGATGTCCTCACCCACGACGTCGAGGGTGACCTCCAGGCCCTTGTCGGCGGCGTCGACGATGATCGGGACGACCTGGTCGACGCTCTCACCGGCGATGAACCGGGCCACGACCTGCTTGGTGCCGGGAGCCGCCGAGACGAAACGGCGCATCTTGTCGCTGCGTGACGCGGCGAGAATCACGGGACCCAGCACGGGGCACCTCCACGGGTGTACGAAAACGGGTGCCTTACCGGCATAACCCCTCTCGGGGGCAAATGCGGCGGTACGGCACGGAGAACCACCGTGAAATCTAGGGATCACGCCGACCGCGAGCCATCGACACCTGTCACGCATCCGTGCCCTGGATCTCAGACAGATGTCTGAAGAAAACCGGGGGCTGCGGGAGAATGGGGTGGTGAAGGGTGACTACCAAGAACTGGTCGACGAGATCTCGGCGCTCCTCGGCGCCCCGGCGACCCTGGAGAACCGCGATTTCGAGCTGATCGCGTTCGGCGCGCACGACGGCGGCGGTGACGGCGACAGCGGCTTCGACGCGACCGTCCTGGACCCGGTCAGGACCCGTTCGATCCTGACCCGCCGGTCCACGGCCGAGGTCCGCTCCTGGTTCGAGAGCTTCGGCATCACCCGCGCGACGACGCCCGTCCGCATCCCGCCCACCCCGGAGGCGGGCGTCTACCGGGGCCGCGTCTGCCTGCCCGTACGCCATCGGGGGTTCGCCCTCGGATACGTGTGGCTGCTCGACGACGACCCGGGCCCGGGCGAGCAGCAGCTGACCGCCGCCATGGAGGTGGCCACCCGGATCGGCGCGCTGCTGGCCGACGAGGCGCAGGCGGGCGCCGATCTGACCCGGGAGTTCCGGGCGGTCCTGACGGCCGAGCGTGGCTGGCAGCGGGACATGGCGGTGGCCGCCCTGCGCACGGCGCTCGGCGCGCGCGGCGACGGCCTGCACGCGGTGGTGTGCGTGGCGCCGTGGCGCTCGGCGGACCCGGACGACGCCCCCGCCGCCCGTACGGTGCCGGGCGCGGCGGCGGTGTGCACGGTGCCGTGGGGCACGACCGCGCAGTCGCTGGCGGCCCTGGTCCGGCTGCGCTCGGCCGACGCGCTCTCTCCCGCGCACACGGCGGCGTCCCGCCTCCTCGACGCCGTGCCGGGCGCCGCGGCGGGGATCGCGGGGGCCCGGCACGGCCTGGAGGATCTGGGGGCGGCGTGGTGGGAGGCGTCGGGGGCGGCGCGCGCGGCGCTGGCGGAGCGGCGGTTCGCGCCGGTGGCGCAGTGGTCGGACGTGGGGCCCTACCGCCTGCTGACCGCGCTGCCCCCGGAGGCGGCGCACGACCCGGTGGCGCGGCAGCTCCTGGGCCCGGCCCACCGTGAACTGGCGCGCACCGCCGAGGTGTTCCTCGACTGCGCGGGCCAGGCGGGCCGTGCGGCGGCGGAGTTGGGCATCCACCGCCAGACGCTCTACTACCGCCTCTCGCGCGTGGAGCAGCTCACCGGCCTGGACCTGGACGACGGCGAGGACCGGCTGCTCCTGCACATGGTGCTGAAGTCTTCGCGGCTGTAAGGCCGTTGAGGGGTCAGATGGTGGTGGTGTCGAGGGCGGCGCTACCCGGGCGTGACCGTTGACGCCCGTGCCAGCGCGTCGACGGTGACGCCCACGACGGCCCGGAGCTGCGCGGGGCTCGCGCCGGCTCGGCTCATGACGGCGAGGGACTGGTTCACGGCGGCCACGTGTTCGGCGAAGGCGTCGGCGTCGCGGTCGGTGAGCCGCCCCGCCCTCAGCGCGGCGCGCAGCCGGGCGCGCTGGAAGCCCAGCGCCTCCTTGGCGCGGGCCGCGACGTGTTCGCTCAGCACCGGGACGGCCATGGCCGACTGGGCGATCAGGCATCCGTCCGGCAGTGCGGGATCGGCGATGCGGGCGAGGGTGACGTCGAAGAAGGCGCGGACGGCCGCCGAGGGGTCCGAGGCCGCGTCCGACAGGGCGGCGTCGTACTTCTCGCCGTAGCGCGCGGCGTAGCGGTCCAGACAGCGCAGGAAGAGCGTGTCCTTGCCGCCGAGCGAGGAGTAGATGGAGCTGCGGTTCAGGCCGGTCGCCCGGCACAGGTCGTCCAGCGAGGTGTCGGCGTACCCCGCCCGCCAGAACTGGAGCATCGCGGTGTCCAGCGCGGTGTCCATGTCGAACTGCTTCTTGCCTGCCACGTGGGGCTTCCTTGCCGGTGTGTCGGTGTCCGTGTCGCCCCTCATCCTATCTTGAACTAATCAGTTCAAGATGTGTTAGCGTCCGAGCCCCCGAGTCCCCCACGATCGACGGAGATCCTCGTGACCAACCCCGTCCCCGACCTGCCCCTGCATCACCTGGCGGGGTTCATGCACCGCTGGGTCGATGCCGACGGCGTCCGCCTCCATGCCGTCGACGGCGGCCGGCCGGGCGGCCCGGCCGTCGTCCTGCTCGCCGGTTTCCCGCAGACCTGGTGGGCCTGGCGCAAGGTCATGCCCGCCCTCGCCGACCGGTTCCGCGTCATCGCGGTCGACCTGCCGGGCCAGGGCCACTCCGAGCGGCCGGAGCGCGGTTACGACACGCACACGGTCGCCGCGCAGGTCCACGCCGCCGTCCGGGCCCTGGGGGTGTCGGCCTACTGGCTGGCCGCCCATGACGTCGGCGCCTGGGTGGCGTTCTCGCTCGCCCTCATACACGAGGACGGACCGCACGAGGACGGACCGCACGAGGACGGACCGCGCGGGGTCGCCCTGCTCGACGCCGGGATCCCCGGCATCACCCTCCCCGAGGCGATACCCACCGACCCGGACCGGGCGTGGAAGACCTGGCACTTCGCGTTCCATCTGGTGCCCGACCTGCCCGAGACGCTGCTCGCCGGCCGCGAACGGGAGTACGTGGCCTGGTTCCTGCGGATGAAATCCCTCTCCCCCGACACGTTCGACGACGCCGAGATCGACCACTACGCGGCGGCCCTCGCGGCCGACGGAGGCCTCCGCGCCTCCCTCGCCCACTACCGGGAGGCCGCCGAGTCGGCGCGCAGGAACCACGAGGCCCTGCAGCGGCGGCATCTGACCGTGCCCGTCCTCGGCATCTCCGGCAGCCACGGCTCCATCCCGGACATGGCGGCCTCCCTCAGCCCCTGGGCCGACCGCACCACGGGAGTCGTCGTGCCCGACGCGGGCCACTTCCTCCCCGACGAACAGCCCGAGGCGGTCGCCGCGGCCCTGGCCGGCTTCTTCCGCGACGGCGCCTGACGTCGCGAACACCCGCCCGAACGGTCACACCTGCGTAACCGCGGCCGCCCCCATGATCACCAGCAGGTACCGTCTCCCCGTCCGAACATTCACCCCACCTACGGGAGAACGAACACCCCATGAAACTCGGAATGTTGGCCCCCGCGATCGCCGTCACCGCCGTCACGCTCGTCGGCTCCACCCTCACCTTCGGCGGCACCGCCGTCGCCGCGACGAAGCCGGACTGCAGCCGGGGCATGTCCAATGTCGCCGCCAAGGAAGCGGTGAAGCTGCGCACCAGCCCGAAGACGAACGCCACCGCGGTCGGCCAGTGGAACAAGGGCAAGAAGGGCTTCCTCTGTCACGACGGCTACAAGTTCAAGGGCCAGACGTACAAGAAGTGCGGCAAGACGAGCAACAAGTGGGTGTACGCGATGCCGTACGGCACCAACAAGAAGGGGTACGTCCCCGTCACCTGCACCAACTGGTCGTAACCGCCCCCAAGCCCCGCTCCCCTCACGCCCGGGACGCGAGGTGCCGCCAGTCGTGCCACGTGTCGAGCCGCTGCCGATAGGCCGCCTCGACCACCGGATACGGGTACGTGCCGAGGAAGAGCCGCAGGGGCGGCGCGTCGGTGTCGACGAGTTCCAGGAGTACGGGGGCGGTGGCTCGCGCGTCCTGCGGCGTGCGGGCGGACGCACCCGCCCGGCGCGCGGCGCGGACGGGCTCGTAGGAGGGGAGCGGCTCGGTGTGCACCGCGGAGGCACCCGACCAGTCGGTGCCGTAGGGGCCGGGTTCGACCAGGGTGACGTTGATCCCGAACGGGGCGACCTCTTGGGCCAGGGCCTCGCTCATCCCTTCCAGGGCCCACTTGGAGGCGTTGTACAGCCCGAGCGTGGGGAAGCCGGCGAGGCCCCCGAGGCTGGAGATCTGCAGGATGTGACCGCTGCCCTGGGCCCGCAGGTACGGCAGGGCCGCCTGTGTGACCCACAGCGGGCCGAACAGGTTGGTGTCGAGCTGGGCGCGCGCCTGTTCCTCGGTGGTTTCCTCGATCATGCCGAACAGGCCGTAGCCCGCGTTGTTGACGACCACGTCGAGACGGCCGAAGACCTCGGCGGCCCGCCGCACCGCGGAGGTCACGGCGGTGCGGTCGGTCACGTCGAGACCGAGCGGGAGGACGTCGTCCCCGTAGGCATCCACCAGAGGCCGCAGGGTTTTCGGGTCGCGTGCGGTGGCGGCGACACGGTCGCCCCGGTCGAGAGCGGCTTCGGCCCAGACCCGGCCGAAGCCGCGGGACGCGCCGGTGATGAACCAGATCTTCATGCCGTCGAGCCTGCGCCGTACGCGCCCCGGCAGCCAGCACCCCCACGGGGTTACCCTCGCACCATGGCGGCCGACAACCTGCTGGGGGAATTCCTCAAGGCCCGGCGCGGACAGGTCACTCCGGGAGAAGCGGCGACGCCCACCGGCGGACGACGCCGGGTCGCGGGACTGCGCCGGGAGGAACTGGCCCAACTCGCCGGAATCAGCGAGCCGTACCTGGTCCGGCTCGAACAGGGCGTGGACCGGCACCCCTCGCCCCAGGTGCTCCGCTCCCTCGCGCGGGCCCTGGAGCTGGACGCCGACGCCTCGGCACACCTGCTCGCCCTGGCCGGCCCCGCAGCCGTGCCGCGGTCGCGGACCGACGTCTCCCCGGAGGTGCGGCGGCTGCTCGACGCATGGGCGGACCGCCCCGCGTACGTGCGCGACCGGCGCTTCGACGTACTGGCGGCGAACAAGTGGGCCCGCGCGCTCGCCCCCATGTACGAGCCCGGACGCAACCTGGCCGAGGCGGTGTTCCTCGACCCCGCGTCCCGTCGGCTCTTCCCCGACTGGGCGGAAGTCGCCGCGCAGACCGCGGCGGCCCTGCGCGCCGAGGCCGACCTGACGGACCCCAGGACCGCCCGCCTGGTCGCCGGGCTCGAAGCGGACGAGGAGTTCCGTCGGCTGTGGGCCAGGCACGAGACGCGGCCCGCCCGCGACGAACTCAAGCGCTTCGCGCACCCGGCCGTCGGTCAACTCGACCTGCGCAGGCAGGCGTTGACGGTCGGCGGCGCCGAGGACCAGGTGATCATCGTCTACCAGGCGGAGGACGGGAGTCAGTCGGAGCGGGCCCTGACCCGTCTGCTGTGAAGCGCACTCCCCGGCATCACGGGCGGCCTCCTACCGCCCGTCGGCCCCGGGACGGGACCCGTCCCGCTCCATCACCCGCCGCAGCCCCTCGGTCAACTGCTCCGCCGTCGTCGCCGAGTCCGGGTCGAAGAGCCACTGGACCATCAGGCCGTTGAGGAGCGTCGTGTAGAGGCGGCCTTCCGTGTCCACCACGTCCGCGGGGAGCTTGCTCTCCTCGATACCGGTGAACATGGCCGTGAGCCCGCTCCGGCCCTCCTCCTGCGCCTCGATCAGCAACTTCCGGATGCCCGCCAGGCGTTCGCCCTGGGTGACGACCTCCAGCGTCATCATCCAGATGGGGCGGGACTCGGGGACCGAGCGGATGATGCCGGCCCAGACGTCCCGGAACCGCTCCAGGCCGCCCGCCTCCTCGGCGCCGGCCTCCGCGCCCTCCCCCGCCGCCTCCCGCGCGGCCCGCGCCCTCTCGTAGTCGTCGCCCATCGGCTCGACCAGCGCGATGAACGCCTGCGCGAGCAGCGCGTCCTTCGACCCGTAGTGGTAACCGATGGAGCCGAGGTTCGTCCCGGACTCCTTCACGATGTCGCGGGCCGTGGTGCGCACGAACCCCTTCTCCAGCAGGCAGCGCTTCGCGCCCTCGAGCAGATCTTCGCGGTGTCCCATGCCGCCCACCCTAGTACCGACGTCTTACACGACTGATTTATACGCTCGTACTAGACAAGCGTTTAAGACGTCCGTACAGTCCCTGTCATGCAGACGAACCCGCGCGCCACCCGCAAGGAATGGACCGCCCTCGCCGTCCTGATGCTTCCGCTGCTCCTGGTCTCGATGGACGTGTCCGTCCTCTACTTCGCCGTCCCGCAGATCAATGCCGACCTGCGGCCCAGCGGCACCCAACAGCTGTGGATCTTCGACATCTACGCGTTCGTACTCGCCGGCCTGCTGATGACGATGGGCTCGCTCGGCGACCGCATCGGCCGCCGCAGGCTCCTCATGTTCGGCGCCGCGGCCTTCGGGACCGCCTCGCTCGTCGCCGCCTACGCGAACAGCGCCGAGACCCTGATCGCCGCCCGCGCGGTCCTCGGCATCGGCGGCGCGACCCTGATGCCGTCCACGCTGGCCCTGGTGCGCACCCTGTTCCGCGACCCCGCGCAGCGCGCCAAGGCGATCGGCATGTGGCAGGGCGTGATGGTCGCCGGCATCGCGCTCGGCTCGGTGCTGTGCGGCGTGCTGGTCGCCCACTTCTGGTGGGGCTCGGTCTTCCTGGTCAACCTGCCCGCGATGGTCCTGCTCCTGGTCCTCGCGCCCGTCCTCATCCCGGAGTCCAAGGACCCGGAGCCCGGCCGGTTCGACCTGCTGAGCGTGCCGCTCTCGATGGCCGCCGTGCTGCCGGTGGTCTGGGGGCTCAAGGAGATGCCGGTCGAGGGCGTCGAGGTCCCGTACGTCGCGTCCGTCGCCGTCGGACTCGTCTTCGCCGCACTCTTCGTGCACCGCCAGCGCACCGCGCGCTCGCCGATGATCTCGCCGGACCTCTTCCGCGGACACGGCCGCACCTTCGGCTCCGCCGTCTCCCTGAACCTCATCTCCTCGCTGGCGATGATGGGTTCGGCCTACTTCACCACCCAGTACCTGCAGTCGGTGCTCGGCAACAGCGCCATGGAGGCCGCGCTGTGGGCGCTGCTCCCCTCGGTCCTCATCGGTGCGGCCGCGCCCGTCGCCACGGCGCTCGTCCAGCGCGGCATGAACCGCGCCCACGTCGTCGCCACCGGCTTCGTCCTCTCCGCCGCCGGCTTCGGCCTGCTCGCCCTCACCGGCACCGACTCGCTGTGGCTGGTCCTGGCCGGCGCGGGCGTCCTCGCCTGCGGTGCGGTGATCATCGGCTCCCAGCTGACCGACCTGGCGCTCGGCGCGGCCCCCGCGGAGAAGGCGGGCACGGCCTCCTCACTCCTGGAGACCGGCCAGGAGTTCGGCGGCGCGATGGGCATGGCGCTGCTCGGCTCCATCGGCAACGCGGTCTACCAGAGCCGCGTCCCCGACGCGGCCCCCGCCGAGGCCCACGAGACGCTCGGCGGCGCGGTGGCGGTCGCCCAGCAGCTGCCGGGCCACGCGGCGGACGCCCTGTTGACCGCGTCCCGTACCGCCTTCACCGACGGCATGCATGTCGCTGCGCTGACGGGCATGGTGGTCCTGCTCGCGGCGGCGGCCCTGGCGTCGGCGACGCTGCGCGGGGTGCGGGTCCGGGTGCAGGAGCCGGCGCCGGAGGCCGGCGCCGAGGTAACCGTCGACGAGAAGCTGCTCGTGTGACGCGGTCGCGCACGTACGAACGCCGGACGGGCTGGAGAGTATCCAGCCCGTCCGGCGTTTGAGGACGAACTCGGCGAAGCCGGTGACCGACCCCGCCCAAGGCTCCGGAGCCCTAGTCCGTCAGGTTCACCGCGCGAGCGGACTCCGCGCCGATCTCCTCGGCCAGCTCGTTCAGGACCGGCTGCGGCACCGTGTCGTCGACGGTCAGGACGGCCAGCGCCTCGCCGCCCACGTCGGCGCGGGCGACCTGCATGCCGGCGATGTTGATGCCCGCCTCGCCGAGGACGCGGCCGACGGTGCCGACGACGCCCGGACGGTCGGCGTACCGCAGGACGACCATGTGGTCGGCGAGCGCCAGGTCCACGTCGTACTCACCGATGGAGACGATCTTCTGGAGGTGCTTGGGTCCGGCCAGCGTGCCGGAGACCGCGATCTCCTCGCCGTCGGAGAGCGTGCCGCGCACGGTGACCACGTTGCGGTGGTCCGGCGACTCGGAGCTGGTGGTGAGGCGGACCTCGACGCCGCGCTCCTGCGCGAACAGCGGCGCGTTCACGTACGACACGGTCTCGTCGACGACGTCCTCGAACACGCCCTTCAACGCGGAGAGTTCGAGCACCTTCACGTCGTGCTGGGTGATCTCGCCGTACACCTCGACGTCGAGGCGGGCCGCGACCTCGCCCGCGAGGGCGGTGAAGATGCGGCCGAGCTTCTCGGCGAGCGGCAGGCCGGGACGGACGTCCTCGGCGATGACGCCGCCCTGCACGTTGACCGCGTCCGGCACGAGCTCACCGGCGAGGGCGAGGCGCACCGACTTGGCGACGGCGATGCCCGCCTTCTCCTGCGCCTCGTCGGTGGAGGCGCCGAGGTGCGGGGTGCAGACGACCTGGTCGAACTGGAAGAGCGGGGAGTCCGTGCAGGGCTCCTTCGCGTACACGTCCAGGCCTGCGCCGGCGACGCGGCCCTCCTTGAGGGCGGAGTGCAGCGCCTCCTCGTCGACGATGCCGCCGCGCGCGGCGTTGACGATGCGGACGGTCGGCTTGACCTTGTGCAGCGCGTCGTCGCCGATGAGACCGAGGGTCTCGGGGGTCTTGGGCAGGTGGACCGTGATGAAGTCCGAGACCTCGAGCAGCTCGTCGAGGGAGAGGACCTTCACACCCATCTGGGCGGCGCGGGCGGGCTGCACGTACGGGTCGTAGGCCACGACCTTCATGCCGAAGGCGCTCATGCGCTGGGCGACGAGGGCGCCGATGCGGCCGAGGCCGACGACGCCGAGGGTCTTCTCGGCGAGCTCGACACCGGTGTACTTGGAGCGCTTCCACTCGCCGTTCTTCAGGGCGGTGTTGGCCTGCGGAATGTTGCGCGCGGTGGCCAGGAGCAGGCCGCAGGCCAGCTCGGCGGCGGTGACGATGTTCGACGTCGGGGCGTTGACGACCATCACGCCGGCCTTGGTGGCGGCGGACACGTCGACGTTGTCCAGGCCCACGCCCGCGCGGGCGACGACCTTCAGCTTCTTGGCGGCGGCGATGGCCTCGGCGTCGACCTTGGTCGCGGAGCGGACCAGGATCGCGTCGACGTCGGCGATCGCGGGCAGCAGCGCGGCGCGGTCCGCGCCGTTGCACTGGCGGATCTCGAAGTCCGGGCCCAGGGCGTCGACGGTGGCGGGCGACAGCTCTTCAGCGATGAGTACGACGGGTTTGCCGGTGGCAGCAGTGCTCACGTGAGTCCTCACAAGTCCATTGCGGACGGCCGTCCCGACGGCCGCAGGCGGTGGAGGGTGCTTGCCGCGTGGAAGACGCACGACGCTGTGGGCCCGACGCGAATGTTGAACAGAAGTGTAGTGGCGCGGAGGGGATCGCCATGCGCCTGACTGGAAGGATCACCCGTCCGTGGCTGGACACGGCGGATGAATCGAGCCCCTGGGGGTCCCCCCCTGCTCTTCAAGAGCTTGGGGGAGTCCGAGGAGCGGGTCCGGGGCGGAGCCCCGAGGCATCAGCCCCGGACCCGAGCACCCCTACGCCTCGTCGTTGACCCAGGACATGAGCTTGCGCAGCTCCTTGCCCGTGGTCTCCAGGAGGTGGTTCTCGTCCTGGGTCTTGTACTCGTTGTACTTCTTCAGACCGCCGTGGTACTCGTCCATCCACTGCTTGGCGAACGTGCCGTCCTGGATCTCCGCCAGGACCTTCTTCATCTCGGCCTTGGTGGCGTCCGTGATGATCCGCGGGCCGGTGATGTAGTCGCCCCACTCCGCGGTCTCGGAGACGGACCAGCGCATCTTCTCCAGGCCGCCCTCGTACATGAGGTCCACGATCAGCTTCAGCTCGTGGAGGCACTCGAAGTACGCGATCTCCGGCTGGTAGCCCGCCTCGGTCAGCGTCTCGAAGCCCGCCTTGACCAGCGCCGCGGTGCCGCCGCAGAGCACGGCCTGCTCGCCGAACAGGTCGGTCTCGGTCTCCTCGGTGAAGGTCGTCTTGATGACGCCCGCACGCGTGCCGCCGATGCCCTTGGCGTACGAGAGCGCCAGCTCGAAGCCGTTGCCGGTGGCGTCCTGCTCGACGGCCGCGATACACGGGACGCCGCGGCCCTCCTCGTACTGGCGGCGGACCAGGTGGCCCGGGCCCTTCGGGGCGACCATGCAGACGTCGACGCCCTCGGGGGCCTTGATGAAGCCGAAGCGGACGTTCAGGCCGTGGCCGAAGAACAGCGCGTCGCCGTCCTTGAGGTTGTCCTTGATGGACTCCTCGTAGACCTGGGCCTGGATCGGGTCCGGGACCAGGATCATGATGACGTCGGCCTCGGCCGCCGCCTCCGACGGGGTGACGACGCGCAGGCCCTGCTCCTCGGCCTTGGCCTTGGACTTGGAGCCCTCGTGCAGACCGACGCGGACGTCGACGCCCGAGTCACGGAGCGACAGCGCGTGGGCGTGGCCCTGGCTGCCGTAACCGATGACCGCGACCTTGCGGCCCTGGATGATGGACAGGTCGGCGTCGTCGTCGTAGAACAGCTCGGCCACTGGGAATCTCCTATGTGTGCTGGTGTTGCGTCCCACCGTACGGCGGGTTCAGGAAGGGAAGGTCTCGGGTCTCGGTATCCGAGAGGGGTGCCGGCGGGTGCCGGTCAGGCGCTGCGGTCGAGTGCCCGCAGGCTGCGGTCCGTGATGGAGCGGGAGCCGCGGCCGATCGCGATGGTGCCGGACTGGACGAGCTCCTTGATGCCGAAGGGCTCCAGCATCTTGAGCATGGCCTCCAGCTTGTCGCTGCTGCCGGTGGCCTCGATGGTGACGGCCTCCGGGGAGACGTCCACGGTCTTGGCGCGGAACAGCTGGACGATCTCGACGATCTGGGAGCGCGTCTCGTTGTCGGCGCGGACCTTCGCGAGGACGAGCTCGCGGGCGACGGCCGCGCCCGGCTCCAGTTCGACGATCTTCAGGACGTTGACGAGCTTGTTGAGCTGCTTCGTGACCTGTTCGAGCGGCAGGTCCTCGACGTTCACCACGATGGTGATGCGGGAGATGTCGGGGTGCTCGGTGACGCCCACGGCGAGGGAGTCGATGTTGAAGCCGCGGCGCGAGAACAGGGCGGCGATCCGGGCGAGGATGCCGGGGGTGTTCTCGACCAGGACGGAGAGCGTGTGCTTGGTGGACATGACTCGTGGTCTCTCTTTCGCTCTCGGTCTCAGTCGTCTTCGTTGTCGCCGAAGTCGGGGCGGACGCCCCGGGCGGCCATGACCTCGTCGTTCGAGGTGCCGGCTGCGACCATCGGCCACACCTGGGCGTCCTCGTGGACGATGAAGTCGACCACGACGGGCCGGTCGTTGATGGCGTTGGCCTCGGCGATGACCTTGTCGAGGTCCTCGGGGCGCTCACAGCGCAGCGCCACACACCCCATGGCCTCCGACAGCTTCACGAAGTCCGGGACGCGGGTGCCCTTGTTGGGGCCGACGTCCTCGGGACCGCTGTGCAGGACGGTGTTGGAGTAGCGCTGGTTGTAGAAGAGCGTCTGCCACTGGCGGACCATCCCGAGGGCGCCGTTGTTGATGATGGCGACCTTGATCGGGATGTTGTTCAGGGCGCAGGTGGTCAGTTCCTGGTTGGTCATCTGGAAGCAGCCGTCGCCGTCGACCGCCCAGACCGCGCGGTCGGGCATGCCGGCCTTGGCGCCCATCGCGGCGGGGACCGCGTAGCCCATCGTCCCGGCGCCGCCGGAGTTGAGCCAGGTGGCGGGCTTCTCGTACTGGATGAAGTGCGCGGCCCACATCTGGTGCTGGCCGACGCCCGCCGCGAAGATCGTGCCCTCGGGGGCGAGTTCGCCGATGCGCTCGATGACGTGCTGCGGGGAGAGCGAGCCGTCCTCGGGCTGCGTGTAGCCCAGCGGGTAGGTGTCGCGCCAGCGGTTGAGGTCGGCCCACCAGGCGGTGTAGTCGCCGGTGTGGCCCTCGGTGTGCTCGGCCTGGACGGCCTGCACCAGATCGGCGATGACCTCGCGGGCGTCCCCGACGATCGGCACGTCGGCGGCCCGGTTCTTGCCGATCTCGGCCGGGTCGATGTCGGCGTGGACGATCTTCGCGTACGGGGCGAAGCTGTCCAGCTTGCCGGTGACGCGGTCGTCGAAGCGGGCTCCGAGGGCGACGATCAGGTCGGCCTTCTGCAGCGCGGTGACGGCGGTGACCGCACCGTGCATGCCCGGCATTCCCACGTGCAGCGGGTGGCTGTCGGGGAATGCGCCGAGCGCCATCAGGGTGGTGGTGACGGGCGCTCCGGTGAGCTCTGCCAGGACCTTCAGCTCGGCGGTGGCCCGCGCCTTGAGGACGCCGCCTCCGACGTACAGGACCGGGCGCCTGGCCGCCGTGATGAGCTTGGCGGCCTCACGGATCTGCTTGGCGTGCGGCTTGGTCACCGGGCGGTAGCCGGGCAGGTCCTGCTGCGGCGGCCAGGAGAACGTCGTCCGCGCCTGCAGCGCGTCCTTCGCGATGTCCACGAGGACCGGGCCCGGACGTCCCGTCGAGGCGATGTGGAACGCCTCGGCGATGGTGCGCGGGATGTCCTCGGCCTTGGTGACCAGGAAGTTGTGCTTGGTGATCGGCATCGTGATGCCGACGATGTCCGCCTCCTGGAAGGCGTCCGTGCCGATGGCCTTGGAGGCCACCTGGCCGGTGATCGCGACCATCGGGACGGAGTCCATGTGGGCGTCGGCGATCGGCGTGACCAGGTTGGTGGCGCCGGGGCCGCTCGTCGCCATGCAGACGCCGACCTTGCCGGTGGCCTGCGCGTACCCGGTGGCCGCGTGCCCCGCACCCTGCTCGTGGCGGACCAGGACGTGGCGCACCCGGGTGGAGTCCATCATCGGGTCGTAGGCCGGGAGGATGGCTCCGCCGGGAATGCCGAACACCGTGTCGGCCCCGACTTCCTCGAGAGAACGAATGAGGGACTGCGCACCCGTGACGTGCTCGACGGGGGCGGGCTGCTGTCCTGAGGTTCGGGGCCGCGGCTGCGGATGGTGGGCCCCGGTGGCCTGCTCGGTCATCGGCATTCTCTTCTCGAAGCTGAGGGTTTTTGCGGGGGTTTTGCGGGGGTTTGGCGGGTGCCAGTGCAACAAAAAACCCCTCGTGCCGTGAGGCAAGCGAGGGGAGCGCGCCGGGTGCGGTCGCGGGGACTCCGGTGTTCGGACCGGTCAGTCCCAGCTTCAGCCGACGCGCTTTCCAAGTACGAGAATTCGGGTGCGCATGGCATTGACCCTCCCCCCGGCACGCAGTGCCTGTCAAGTAGGTGGGACGGGGGTCTCATCATGTGAACGGGCGTAGGCCGTGGGACCGCCCGTGTACACCGCCTGCGGCCCGCCGTACGCCCCCGTGGGGGCGCCCGGGTACCCGGAGGAGGCGCTGCCCGCGTACGGACCCGTGGGCCCGCCCGCGAGGACCGGCTCGGCCGGATCGAGCGGCACCGGATACTCCCCGAGGGAGAGTGCGCGGCGCAGCCGGTACTCGTCGAGCGGGCCCGCGAACGCCGCTCCCTGGCCGTGCGTGCACCCCATCGCGCGGAGCGCGGCCACCTGCTCCGGCTCGTCGACGCCGTCGGCCACGGAGATCAGCCCGAGGTCGCCCGCGATGCGCAGCAGCCCGGAGGTGATCTTGTGCAGCCGCGCGGAATCGACGACGCCCTCGACCAGGCCGCGGTCCAGTTTCAGGATGTCCACGGGGAGCCTGCGCAGCGCGGTGATCGCCGCGTAGCCGCTGCCGAAGCCGTCGAGCGCGATGCGCACACCGAGCCTGCGCAGGGCCGCGAGGCGCCGCTCCAGCTCGTCCAGGGAGACCCGGGGGTCGCTGCCGGCGAGCTCGATGATGAGCGCGCCGGAGGGCAGGCCGTGCCGGGTCAGGAGCGCCTCGATGGAGCCCATCGGCAGCGAGCGGTCGACGAGGCGGCGGGCGCTCATCCGGACGGCGACGGGCACCGCGTGACCGGCCCTGCCGCGCTCGGCGGCCTGCTCGACGGCCTCCTCGAACATCCAGCGGCCGAGCTCGGCGGCGCGGGCGGCGCTCTCCTTGCCCTCCCTGCCGTCCCGGGTCTCCGAGACCCTGAGGAACTCGGCGGGCGTGAAGAGGATGCCCTGCGCCGAGCGCCAGCGGGCCTGCGCCGCGACCGTCGTGATCCGGCCGTCGTCGAGGCGGACCACGGGCTGATGGAGCAGCGCGAACTGGCCCTCGTGCAGCGCCGCACGCAGCCGGGTGGCGAGCTCCGCCTTGCGGACGACGTCGGCCTGCATCTGTGGCGCGTACAGCTCGACGCGCCCCTTGCCCGCGGCCTTCGCGCGGTACATCGCCAGGTCGGCGTTGCGCAGCAACTCCCCCGCACCGATGCCCGGTTCGGCGAACGCGACGCCGATGGAGGCCGCCACGCGCACGTCGTTGCCGTCGATGGCGTAGGGCTGGGAGAGGGTGATTCTCAGCCGGTCGGCCAGCTCGTAGATGTGCCGTTCCCTGGCGGCCTGGTCCCTGGTCCCGTCGCCGACGATGAGAGCCGCGAACTCATCGCCGCCGAGCCGGGAGGCGGTGTCGCCCGAACGCACCGCCTCCTGAAGTCTGCGCGCCGCCTGGATGAGGAGCTCGTCACCGGCCTGGTGCCCGATGGTGTCGTTGACGGCCTTGAAGCCGTCGAGGTCGATGAAGAGCACCGCCGTGCCGCGGTCGGTCACTCTGCGGCCGGCCAGGGCCTGGCCGACGCGCCGGGTGAACAGGGCGCGGTTGGGCAGGTCGGTGAGCGGGTCGTGCTCGGCGTTGTGCTGCAACTGCGCCTGGAGTCTGACCCGTTCGGTGACGTCCCTGCTGTTGAAGATGAGGCCGCCGTGGTGGCGGTTGACGGTGGACTCCACGTTCAGCCACCCGCCGTCACCGGACTTGAAGCGGCACTCGATGCGGGTGGTGGGCTCCTCCGCGGGGTCGGCGGCGAGGAACCTGCGGATCTCGTGGACGACACGGCCGAGGTCCTCCGGGTGCATGAGCGTGGCCAGTTCGGAGCCGACGAGGTCGTCCGCCTCGCGGCCGTAGACCCCGGCGGCGGCCGGACTCACGTACCGCAGGATGCCGTTCGGCGCGGCGATCATGATGACGTCGCTGGAGCCCTGGACCAGGGACCTGAAGTGGTTCTCCTTCTGGGCCAGTTCCTGGGTGAGCGTGATGTTGTCCCTGAGCATGATGCCCTGGCGCACGACGAGGGCGAGCACCACGGCGCCACCGGTGAAGAGCACCACGCGGTCGACGCTCTGACCGCTGAGCGCGTTGTAGAGGATCCCCAACGTGCAGACGGCGGCGGCGAGATACGGGGTGAGGGCGGCGAGCGAGCCGGCGATCTGGCGGGGCGCGGCGGGGCGCGGCTCCTCGGGCTCGCTGTCGTAGGGCACGTGGGCGGAGTCCGAGCCGTGCGCCCCGCGCGCGTGCCAGGGGGCGGCCCACGGGGCGTACGCGAGGAGCAGCGAGCCCGCGAACCAGCCGGCGTCCAGGATCCGGCCCGACTGGTAGGTGTCCTTCAGCAGCGGGGTGCTGAAGAGCGCGTCGCACATCACCGTCAGGGCGAGCGCGCCGATCGCGGTGTTCACCGGGGCGCGCTGGGCGGCCGAGCGTCTGAAGTGCAGCGCGAGCACCACGCTGACCAGGGCGATGTCCAGGAGGGGGTACGCGAGGGCGAGCGCGCCCTGCAGCACGCCCTGGCCCTCGAACCTCGCGGCGCGGGCGAGGGCCAGGCTCCAGGAGAGGGTGAGGAGCGAGCCCCCGATGAGCCAGGCGTCGAGGCCGAGGCAGATCCAACCCGCCCTGGTCACGGGGCGTTTGGCGAGCACGAGAAGGCCGATGATGGCGGGCGGGGCGAAGCAGACGAAGAACACGTCGGCGAGGCTGAGCGCCGGCACCTCCGCGTCGAGCACGACCTCGTACCACCCCCAGACCGCGTTGCCGCACGCCGCCATCGCGGAGGAGAGCGCGAACAGCAGCCATGCGGGTCGAAAGCGGCTGTGCCGGGTGCGGGCGTACCGGAAGCAGGAGATCGCGGCGGCCCCGGCGGCTACACTCAGCCCGAAGTCGCCCATGACCCGGGCCAGTTGGGGCGAGCCCCAGCCGAGCGCGGACCCCGTGGCATACGCACCGCAGACCAGCAGGAGCGCCAACTGGGAGGCCGGGCCGCGGCCACCGGGCAGCGGGCGCCGGGTCGACGGCGCCCGCCGCGACAGGGCCGCCACGCCTGCGTCGAGGACGGCGGTGGAGGCCACCCGGCCGCTCACCGGGCCGCCTTGGTCCGGGCCGCTCCCGTGTCCGTCCGACCCGTGCGCCGACCGGGCCGGCACGGGCGCTGGTGGGTGCGGCGTCGGCCGCTCGCGCGGCTCCCGACTCGCCTGCGTCGGCGGGCAGGTGTGCGCCAGAGGCGTCGGCTGCGCTCCCGCCGCGTCGGATCTTTCGCCCATAGGCCGTGCATCGCCCGTCGCCCCCCTCGCAGTTCTCAACGTCTCGTCCCCGCGCCGAACGGTTCACGGCGCATCCCCAATCGGGACGATACACCAGACTCGTCACTCAGGGACATAGCTCCTCTACGCTCCGTGACGGCAGGCGAAAAAGCGAACACGAGGCGCACGCGGGCAGACGCGGAGCGTGCGCAAACCGCTCCCGGGTGATCAACTGCCCGTGGTGAGCACGACGTTGTCGAGAGGCTTCCCGGCCGCGTACGCGCTCAGCTGCGCGGCCAGCAGACGCTTGGCGCGCGGCTCGAAGGCGGAGGTGGAGCCTCCGACGTGCGGGCTGATGAGCACTCCCGGAGCGTGCCACAAGGGGTGGCCGGCGGGCAGCGGTTCCGGGTCGGTCACGTCGAGCGCGGCCGTGATCCGCCCCGACTCCAGTTCGGTCATGAGCGCTTTGGTGTCGACCACGGGTCCGCGGGCGACGTTCACGAGCAGCGCGCCGTCCTTCATGCGGGCCAGGAAGTCGGCTCCCACCAGCCCGCGGGTGGCCTCGGTGAGCGGCGTCGAGAGGATGACGACGTCCGCTTCGGGCAGCAGCGACGGCAGTTCGGTGAGCGGGTGCACGGGGCCGCGCTCCGTGGTGCGTGCGGAGCGCGCGACGCGCGCCACCCGCGCGCACTCGAAGGGGGCGAGCCGGTCCTCGATGGCGGCGCCGATCGATCCGTACCCCACGATGAGCACCGACCTGTCGGCGAGCGCCGGATAGAACCCGGACCGCCACTCCTCCCGCCGCTGCCCGTCGACGAAGCGCGGGACGCCCCGCAGGGAGGCGAGGACCAGGGTGAGCGCGAGCTCGGCGGTGCTCGCCTCGTGCACCCCGCGGGCGTTGCACAAGCGCACACCGGGCGCGAGGAGCGGGATGCCGGGCTGTACGTGGTCGATGCCCGCGGTCAGGGTCTGTACGACGCGTACCGACGTCATCGCGGACAGCGGGCGTACGGCGGTCTCCGAGGTCTGCATATAGGGCACCACGTAGAAGGCGCAGTCGGCCGGGTCCGCGGGGAACTCCGGGCCGCCCGCCCAGAATCGGTAGGTGAATCCCGCGCCGGAGGCCTCGGGCAGCCCCGGGATCTCGTGCGCCTCGTACGGAAGCCATACGTCTGTCGTCATGGCTGGAGGCTAATGCGCGCCGCTCACGCACCGCCCGCGGGGAGGCAGCGCCCGGAGCCGGCACGGCAGCGGTTAGTTTTGATGATCTCCGGACGAGGAGTGGGAGGGTACGGCCAGGTGGAGCGCAGGACGATCGGCGCGGGGGCGCTCGAAGTGGGCGCCGTCGGACTCGGCTGCATGCCGATGAGCTGGGCGTACACCGGCTCGCGGCAGCGCGGCGACGCGTCGCTGCGCACGGTGCACGCGGCCCTCGACGCGGCGGCCGCCGCGGGGCGCGGGGTGACGCTGCTCGACACCGCGGACATGTACGGGCCGTTCACCAACGAGCTGCTGATCGGCCGGGTGCTCAAGGAGCGGCGCGCGGAGGCGTTCGTGTCGACGAAGTGCGGGCTGCTCGTCGGCGAGCAGCACATCGTCGCCAACGGCCGCCCCGGCTACGTGAAACGGGCCTGCGACGCGTCGCTGCGGCGGCTGCAGACCGACACCATCGACCTGTACCAGCTGCACCGCCCCGACCCCGAGGTGCCGATAGAGGAGACCTGGGGCGCGATGGCCGAGCTCGTCGCGGCCGGGAAGGTGCGGGCGCTCGGCCTGTGCGCAATGGGGGCGCGTTCGCACCGGCGTGCGGCGCCGGGCCGGCCGGGCCCTGGCCTGTACGACGGAACGGTCCGGCAGTTGGAGCGGATCCAGCAGGTCTTCCCGGTCACCGCGGTGGAGGCCGAGCTGTCGGTGTGGTCGCCGGAGGCGCTGGACACGCTGCTGCCGTGGTGCGCGGCGCGCGGGGTCGGGGTGCTCGCGGCGATGCCGCTGGGGAACGGTTTCCTCACCGGGACGCTGACACCCGGCCAGGGGTTCGAACCGGACGACCTGCGCGCCCGCCACCCCCGCTTCACCGCCGAGATGATGGCGGCCAACCAGTCGCTGGTGGTGGGGCTGCGCCGGGTGGCGGAGCGGCACGGGGCGACGCCGGCGCAGGCCGCGCTGGCCTGGGTCCTCGCGCAGGGTCCGCACGTGGTGCCGATACCCGGGGCCAAGCGGGAGCGCTGGGCGGTGGAGAACGCGGCCGCGGCGGCGGTGCGGCTGACGGAGGCGGACCTGGCGGAGATCGCCGCGCTGCCGGCGGCGCTGGGGTCGTGGGACTGAGTCCCGATGGCGTGGCGGGGGAACGGGACCCCCCGGGGCGCGAGCGGTGTATGAACAGGAGAAGCGCTGCGTCGAAGGGACCCTGATCGTGCAACGACCTGCTGTCACGGCCGTGCTGGCTGCCGCCGCCCTCGTGTTCGCGGCCGGGTGCTCGTCCGGCGACGACGAGCCGACCCACCGCGAGAGCCCGCCCGGGCGGGAGGGATCCGGTCCGCCCTCCACCGGCAGGGCGGGCGCCGACGCCCCGCCGGAGAAGGGGTCCGCGAAGGTCACCCGCACCCTCACCACGGACCTCAAGTCCCCCTGGGGCCTCGCCCCGCTGCCCGGCGGCGACCTGCTGGTGTCCTCGCGGGACGAGGGGACGATCACCCGGGTCGACGGGAAGACGGGCGAGAAGAAGAAGGTCGGCTCGGTGCCCGGCGTCTCCCCCGGCGGCGAGGGCGGCCTGCTGGGCCTCGCGCTCTCCCCGACGTACGCGTCGGATCACCTGGTGTACGCGTACTTCACGACGGAGTCCGACAACCGCGTCGCCCGCATGCTGTACGACGAGAAGAAGCCCGCCGGCCAGCAGCTCGGCGCGCCCGACACCGTCTTCAAGGGCATCCCCAAGGGCATGATCCACAACGGCGGCCGGATCGCGTTCGGCCCGGACAAGATGTTGTACGCGGGCGCGGGTGAGACCGGCGAGACCGGCCTCGCGCAGGACAAGAAGTCGCTCGGCGGCAAGATCCTCCGCCTCACCCCGGACGGCGACCCGGCGCCCGGCAATCCCTTCGGCGACTCCCCCGTCTATTCGTACGGACACCGCAATGTGCAGGGCCTGGCCTGGGACGAGCAGAAGCGGCTGTGGGCCTCGGAGTTCGGGCAGGACACCTGGGACGAGCTGAACGAGATCAAGGCCGGCGGCAACTACGGCTGGCCGGAGGCCGAGGGCAAGGCGGGCGAGAAGGGTTTCCGCGATCCGGTGGCGCAGTGGAAGACCTCGCAGGCCTCACCGAGCGGCATCGCCTATGCGGAGGGTTCCGTCTGGCTGGCGGGCCTGCGCGGCGAACGGCTGTGGCGCGTCCCGGTGCGGGGCGTGAAGGGGGAGCCGGAGCCGCAGGACTTCCTGAAGGGGGCGTACGGCAGGCTGCGCACGGTGGTGGCCGCGGGCGGCGACAAGCTGTGGGTGGTCACCAACGAGACCGATTCGCGGGGGACGCCCGAGAAGGGGGACGACAAGATCCTCGAGGTGGAGGTGAAGTAGTCGGTCAGCTGTCGGCGGCGGGTTCGTCGGCGGTCGTCGGCCGTTCGGTGGCCGAGGGGTCGTCGGGCCGCGGGGACGGGACCGGTGGGCGTACGACCACCTTGCCCGAGGTCAGGTCTATCGGCCCGCGCCCCGGGTCGCCGTCGGCGAGGTCGACGCGGGTCAGCTCAAGGCGCCTCTGCTCGTCGTCCGTGTGCTTGCGCCCCGGCGCGAACAGGGCCTCGATCGCGTTGAACACTGCGCCTCCCAGGAGCCGGGTCTCTGCCGTCAAGCGTAAGCGAGCGGGCCCGGAACCGGCCGGGGCCGGGAAGGCGCAGGTCAGCGGCGACTGCGACCGCCGGGGGCGGAGCGGGGGCGGGCGCGGGGATCAGTGCGGGGCGGGCTCGCCGGCCGTCGGGAAGAGCCGGAGCCGGTGGGCGAGTGCGGCGGCCTCGCCGCGGCCGGTGACGGACAGCTTGGCCAGGATGTTGGAGACGTGGACGCTCGCCGTCTTCGGGGAGATGAAGAGCTCCTCGGCGATCTGGCGGTTGCTGCGGCCCACCGCCACCAGGCGCAGCACGTCCCGTTCCCGGCTGGTCAGGCCCAGCGCCTCGGCAGGGTCGGCGGGGGCGGCGGGAGCGCGCGTGGCCTCCGCGGGGTTCAGGGTCAGGCGGGCGCGCTGGGCGAGGCCGGTGACGGAGTCCGACAGGGGCCGGGCGCCGAGCCGGTCGGCCACCTCCTTGGCGAGGCGGAGCAGGTGGGCGGCCCGGTCGCGGTCGGTGGTGTCCGGGGCGAGGAGGGCTTCGGCCAGGCGCAGGCGGGCGAGGGCGAGGTCGTGGGGGCGGTCGAGGGGAGTGAGGGCGGCGACGACGGCGCACCAGTCGTCGGGGCCGTCACGGCCTTCGGCGCGGAGCAGTTCGGCGCGGGTCCACTCGTCGTACACCCGCCAGAGCGGGATGGGGGTGGCGAGGGTCTTGGCGGCGGCGCGGATGCGTTCGACGGCGGCGGGACGGCCCGCCTCGGCGGCGGGCAGGCCACGGGTGTCGGCCTCCATGGCGGCGGCGGCCAGGAGCAGGGGCCAGGCGTAGCGCTGGGTGCCCACGGGGAAGCCGGTGGCGAGGGCGCGCTCGACCTCGGCGCGGCCGTCCAGGATGCGGCCCTCGCCGGCCGCGATGCCGACGGCGATGCGGATGAGCGGCAGGATGTACTGGGGCTGCGGGTCGTGGCTGCCGTAGTGGTGGTGGGCGGACTGGATGTGGCGGGTGGCGGCGGCGTAGTCGCCGCGGAAGAGCGCCAGGCGGGCGGAGCACATCTCGGCGGTGCCGCGGGGCTTGGCGCTCTGCGCGCGGCGCTGGGTCCGGGCGGCGGCTTCGGCGCCCTCGTCCCAGCGGCCGACGGAGAGCAGCGACTCGGCGGCGTTGGCCCAGACCCAGCCCTCGGTGTCGACCAGGCCGTACTTCCGGCAGAACTCGATGCCCTCCATGGCGACGCGTACGGCCTCGGCGGAGCGGCCGACGCCCTCCAGGGCCGAGGGGAGGTTGATGTGGGCCCGGCTCAGGTCGGTGACCAGGGCCTCCGCGATGACGCGCTCTCTGACCTCGTACATCTCGGCGAGGCCGGCCTCGGGGTCGCCCGCTTCGATGAGGAGGTTGCCGCGGGTGAGGCGGGCGTTGAGCTCGATGGAGTCGGCCTTGACCATGCGGGCGTACTCGACGGCGCGTTCGGCGGCGGCCATGGTCTCGGGGCCCGGGTCGTGGAGCATGCCCCAGGAGGCGCGGTGGACGAGCACGTCCGCGTGCACCTCGGAGGGCGGCAGGCCGCGCATCAGCTCCTGCGCCTTGGCGATCTCCGTCCAGCCGTCGCCCCGGCCGAGGGTGGAGACGAGGCGGGAGCGGGACACCCAGAACCAGGCGGAGCGCAGCGGGTCCTGCTCCTCCGCCAGGAGCCGCAGGGCACGCTTGGTGATCTTCAGGGCGCGCTCGCGTTCGCCGCAGAGGCGTCCGGCGACGGTGGCCTCGGCCATCAGGTCCAGGTACTGCAGCGGGGTGGCCGGGTCGCAGCCGCAGGCCGGGTAGCCCTCGACGAAGTCGGCGGGGCGCAGGGCGTCGCGGACGGCCTCGGGGGCGTCGTCCCACAGCTCCATCGCCCGTTCGAGCAGGCCCAGTTGCTCGGCGTAGGCGTGCCGGTGGCGGGCCTCGACGGAGGCGGCGAGCACGGCGGGCAGCGCCTTGGCGGCGTCGTGTGCGTGGTACCAGTAGGCGGCGAGGCGGGCGGCGCGCTGGTCGGCGGAGACCAGGGCGGGCTCGGCCTCCAGGGCCTCGGCGAAGCGGCGGTTGATACGGGAGCGTTCGCCGGGCAGCAGGTCGTCGCTGACGGCCTCGCGGACCAGGGAGTGCCGGAAGCGGTAGCCGTCGCCGTCCGGTGAGGCGTGCAGGATGTTGGCGCCGACGGCGGCCCGCAGCGCCTCGATGAGGTCGTCCTCGCCGAGCCCGGCGACCTCGGCGAGCAGGGCGTACTCGACGGTGGAGCCGCCCTCGGCGACGATCCGCGCCACCCGCTGGGTGTCCTCGGGCAGTTCCTCGACGCGGACCAGGAGGAGGTCGCGCAGGGAGTCGGAGAGGCTCGCGCAGCTGCCGCCGTGGGAGGCGACGGCGAGCTCCTCGACGAAGAAGGCGTTGCCGTCGGAGCGGTCGAATATGTCGTCGACCAGGCCGGGTTCGGGTTCGGCCTCGAGTATCCCGGCCATCTGGCGGGCGACCTCGTCCCTGCTGAAGCGGCCGAGTTCGACGCGGCGCACGGTGCGCAGCCGGTCGAGTTCGGCGAGCAGGGGGCGCAGCGGGTGGCGGCGGTGGATGTCGTCGGCGCGGTAGGTGGCGAGCAGGACCAGGCGGCCGCCGCGCAGGGTGCGGAAGAGGTAGGCGAGGAGGTGGCGGGTGGAGGCGTCGGCCCAGTGCAGGTCCTCCAGGACGACGACCAGGGTGCGGCGTTGGGAGAGGCGTTCCAGGAGGCGGGCGGTGAGTTCGAAGAGCCGGGCCATGCCCTGTTCGTCGGAGCGGCCGCCGGCGGCGTGGCCCTGGTGGTGCGGGGCGGGCGCGGCCAGCTCGGGCAGCAGTCGGGCGAGC
Source organism: Streptomyces sp. NPDC041713 (assembly GCF_055591085.1). Taxonomy (NCBI): domain Bacteria; kingdom Bacillati; phylum Actinomycetota; class Actinomycetes; order Kitasatosporales; family Streptomycetaceae; genus Streptomyces; species Streptomyces sp. NPDC041713. The sequence goes on along the minus strand of NZ_JBVIZY010000009.1, from coordinate 93,077 downwards.
TCTTCCTCCTGGCCCTCGGCCGCGGCGGCCAGTTCGTCGGGGAGCCGGCGGCGCAGCGCGCGCAGGGCGGTGGCGAAGGGTGCGAAGGGCAGGCCGTCGGCGCCGATCTCGACGCAGCCGCCGAGCGCGACGACGGCGCCCTGCCGCTCGGCGGCCGCGGTGAACTCCTCCACCAGGCGGGTCTTGCCGACGCCGGCCTCCCCGCCGAGCAGCAACGCCTGCGGCTCGCCCGGGCCGGGGCCCCCGGCGCTCTCGCGCGGGGTGCCCGTGGCGCGGGCGAGCGCTTCGTTCAGTACGCCCAGTTCATCGGCGCGGCCGACGAACACGGGGCTGACAGACCTGGTCTCCACAGCGGCGAGCATCGCACAGCGTGCCGACCGCGCGGCACCCGATATCCGAGGAGCGGACACCGGGTTGACCGGCCCTTGCACGTCAGGCGGTCCGCGTGAGGCGGATCGTGCGCAGCCGGAGCGTCGCGCTCACCCGCCCCTCTCCTTCGTGGCGGGCCGATCGACGGGCGGCGGCGCGGACCTTGCGGGCCTCGTCGACCTGGCGCTCCCGGTCGGCCACCCGGGCCAGCTCGGCGGCGCGCATCTGGTGCATCTCGTACTCGAACATCTCGTACCCCTCGGGTCGTGGTCGGTATCGCCGGTGTCGTTCCCTGCGATGTCTCCACTTTCGTTTCCCAGGGGGGTCGCCCACATCGGGCGGCTGCCGGATCTCCGCAGCGCCGGGGGCCTTAGACGCGACGAGGGGCGGGGCGGGGGCCTTAGCCCCTGCCCCGCCCCTGCCTTATGCGCGGGCGGGGACGGCTCAGGAAGGTGCGGACGGCAGTCCGAGCAGCAGGTCGCTGTACTTGGCGACGGCGAGGAGCAGCCCGATCACGCCGAGCGCGACACCCGCCCACGCCACGGACTTGATCCACGGCGCCTGCTCCTTGCCGGGGGCGCCGAAGGCGGGCCTGACCAGGACCACGAAGCCGACGATCAGCGCGGAGACCGCGAAGATGCCGGCGATCAGCGCGGTGGCCTGCCAGGAGTCGCCGTACATGGCCTGGAGCTGGTCGGAGACGCTGGCGGACTGCTTGGTCTCCAGCTGGCCCATGATGTTCGAGCGGGCCCCGGCGATGGTGCCGAGCCAGCCGCCGGAGAGGCCGATCACGCCGAGCGCGGCGGAGACGACGGCCGCGGCGCCCTGGCCGACGCCGGTGGACCGGGCGGCCGGGCCCGTCGTGTCGTACGCGTCGTCGGCCTCGACCGCGTCCTCGTCCACCTCGGCGTCGGCCCCGGAGACGGCGTCGGACGGCTCACCGGACTTGGTGACGTCCGCCTTCGGTGCCTCGGTCTTCGCTTCCGACGTGTCGGAACCGGTCACTTCCTCGGTCTGGTCGGCGTCCTTGGCTCCGGTGGCGGCCTTGGTCCCGGTCGCGTCGTCTGTCTTGGTACCCATGCTGCGCACCGTACGGACGGAGTCTGAGAGCTCTCTTAACGAGCGTCGGCCCCGGGCCCCGAGCCGTCCCGCGCCGCCCGCCACTCGGGGGCCAGGACGGACCAGACCTCCATGTCGTGCCGGATCCCCTGCCAGGGGAAGCTCTCGCGCAGCACGCCGTCCAGGGTGAAGCCGAGGCGTGCGGCGGCGGCCTTGCTGCGCTCGTTGCGCGAGGAGACCAGCCACTCCACGCGGTGCATGCCGCGCTCGTCCACGGCCCAGTCGATGAGGAGCTTCGATGCCCTGTTGACCAGGCCGCGGCCCGCGGCCGACGGCTCCAGCCAGACGCCGACCTCGCAGCCGTCCACGCTCGTGTCGAAGATCCGGAAGAAGACCCCGCCGACGAGCGTGCCGTCCAGCCAGATGCCGTGGAAGCGGCCGGTGTCGGCGGCCTGCCGGTCGGCGCGCGACTGCAGAAAGGTCCGCGCCCCTTCCAGGTCCCGCACGGTGCTAGTGAAGGGCACCCACGGCCCCGCGTACTCCCGCGCCCGCTCGACGTGTTCGAGGAACTCCTGCGCCTGCCAGGGCTCGATCGGCCGCAGCTCAGCGCCCTCGCCCAGCGATATCGCGAACATCGTGCTCCCTCTCCCCGTGCGCGTCGTCGGCCACGTCGCGCTGTCCGGGGATCCTCGCACGGGCGTCGCGCGGGTTCGAACGACATTGGGGCGGCTCGATGGGGATCCTCGCACGGGCGTCGCGCGGGTTCGAACGACATTGGGGCGGCTCGATGCTGATGCGCGGCAGGAGGCGGTCCAGGCGGCGCGGCAGCCACCAGTTGGCGCCGCCGAGCAAGTGCATCAGGGCGGGTACGAGCAGGGTGCGCAGGACGAAGGCGTCGAGCGCGACGGCCGCGGCGAGCGCGATGCCGAACATCGCGATGACCCGGTCGCCGCTGAGCACGAAGGCGAGGAAGACCGAAATCATGATCACGGCGGCGGAGTTGATGACCCGGCTGGTCTCGGCGAGCCCGACGCGGACGGCCCGGCGGTTGTCGCCGGTCTCCAGCCACTCCTCGTACATCCGGCTGACCAGGAAGACCTGGTAGTCCATGGAGAGCCCGAAGAGGACCGACACCATGATCACCGGGAGGAAGGGCTCGATCGGGCCCGCCCTGCCGAGGCCGAGCAGCTCGCTCCCCCAGCCCCACTGGAAGATCGCGACGACGACGCCGAACGCGGAGCCGACCGCGGCGACGTTCATCACGGCGGCCTTGAGCGGGATGCCGAGGGAGCGGAAGGCGAGCAGGAGCAGCACACAGCCGAGCCCGATGACCACACCCACGAAGAGCGGCAGCTTGCCGACGATGATCTCCGCGAAGTCGTCGTAGCTCGCGGTGACCCCGCCGACGTGCAGGTCGAGCGTGCTGCCCGCCTCGGCCCCGGGCAGCACGTCGTCGCGCAGCCGGTCGACGAGTTCACTGGTCGCCTCGGACTGCGGGGCGGCGTCGGGGACCACGGTGAGCTGGACCGTGCGGCCGCCGTCGTCGTACGTCACCGGGCTGACGGAGGCGACGCCGGGCGTCGACTTCAGCGTCGTGACGAGGTCGTCGACGGCGACCCGGTCGCCGGCTCCGTAGACCTCGCCGACCAGGGTCAGGGGCCCGTTCACGCCGGGCCCGAAGCCGTCGGCCAGCAGGTCGTACGCCTGCCGGGTGGTGGCCTTCGCCGGGTTGTTGCCCTGGTCGGACGTGCCCAGGTGGAGGGCGAAGGCGGGCAGCGCGAGCACGGCCATGACGAGGACGGCGAGGCCGCCGAGGAGCCGGGGCCTGCGCTCCACGAAGGCGGCCCAGCGGGCGGCGAACCCGGTCGGCAGCTCCGGTTCGGGCCCGTGCTCGGCGAGTCTGCGGCGCTCGCGGCGGCTGAGGGCGCGCGGTCCGATCCAGGCGAGGAGCGCGGGCAGCAGGGTCACGGAGGCGGCGACGGTGAGGACGACGGTCAGCGAGGCGGCGATGGCGACGCCGTTCAGGAAACTGAGCCGCAGGATGAGCATGCCGAGCAGGGCGATGCAGACGGTGGCGCCCGCGAAGACGACCGCGCGCCCGGTGGTGGCGACGGCGCGCTCGGCGGCGACCGCCACGGGCAGGCCGCGTTTGAGGCCCTTGCGGTGCCGGGTCACGATGAACAGGGCGTAGTCGATGCCGACGCCGAGCCCGATCAGGGTGCCGAGCATCGGGGCGAAGTCCGCGACGGTCATCAGGTGGCCGAGCAGGACGATGCCCGCGTACGCGGTGCCGACGGAGACCAGCGCGGTGGCGATGGGGAGCACGGACGCGGCGAGCGAGCCGAAGGCGAGGAAGAGGACGACGGCGGCGACGGCCACCCCGACGACCTCGGCGAGCTGGGCGCTCTTGGTCTCGGTGAGCCCGACGGCGGTGCCGCCGAGTTCGACCTGGAGGTGGTCGGAGGCGGCAGCCTTGGCGGTGTCCACGACGGCCTGGGCATCGGCCTTGACGATGTCGTCGGCCTGTTCGCGGAAGGTGACGGTGGCGTACGCGGTGCGGCCGTCCGCGCTGATCCGCCCGGCGGCCCCGCCCTCGTACGGGCCGGTCACCGAGGCCACGGCGGGCAGTGCGGAGATCTCCCGCAGCGCGTCCGTCATCGTCTGTTCCACGTCGGCGGCGCGGACGGAGGTGCCCGGTCCGGTGTGCCAGACGACGGTGTCGCTGTCACCGCCGAGGCCGTGGAAGTTGTCGTCCAGGAGCTGGGCGGCGCGGCCCGACTCGGTGCCGGGCACCTCGTAGTCGTTGGAGTACGCGGACCCGGCGACCGCGGCGGCCGATGCGGTGGCGCCCAGGGCGAGGAGCCACAGCAGGACGACGACGAGGCGGCGCCTGACGCACCACCGGGCGAGTGCTGCCACGGACGGACTCCCTGGATGACGTGTGGATCTTCACCGGGAGCAGCCGTCGACCAACTGAGGCCCGCAAAAGAACGCATGAGTGACGACATATGCGCCGGAGTCACTTTGACAGCGCTAGAAGATCAATTGTCGCTTTCGTGGCCATACTCACAAGGGCACAAGGGCGGCACATCGGCCGCGCGAGGCACACCGGACCGCACGACCGGCCCCGCACGCCCCGCCCGTCGCCTCGCGCGCCGCGCGTTCTCCGCGGGCCTCAGCCCGAGACGCTCGCGCGTCCGTTCTCGATGTGGCCCATGAGGCGCCGCCGGAACGCCGGGTCGCCGTCCGCGGTCACCTCCACGTCGTACCAGCCGTGCTCGCCGGCGGTGTGCCAGGCCACGGTGCGGCTGCTGCCCGCCCTGACGCGCACGGTCCGCGTCCGCGACCGGACGTCCGCCTCGTCCACGTAGCCGAGCGGCGCGACCGTGAAGACGAGGGTGCGCCGGCCGCGGTTGGCGAGGGTCAGATGGATCTCGCGGTGGGTGATCGCGGAGCTGAGCCGCGCTCCCCCGCCCTTGCCGCCCCCCGCCTCCTTGGCGCCCGCGAACTCGCGCCGGAAGCCGTTCGGCCCGGTGATCGTGAAGGCGTACGTGTCGCCGGGCACCGGCACGGTCCAGGAGCCCGTGCGCAGCACGTCCTGGTGCTGCGGCAGGGCGAACTCACCCGCGTACGGGTAGAGCGCGAAGTGGGCGCTGGAGCTGCCGCCGTTGCGCAGCCGCACGGTGAGCGCGCCGTCCTCGCCGGGCCGGGCGTCCGCGTCGGGCTGGTAGGGCAGCGGGCGGGCGCGGCGGGTGCCGGGCTCCTGGACCGGCATGGACTGCTTCAGCGGCGGCTGCGGGGCCCAGCGTCCGCTGAACTCCGGGATGGCGCCCGGCTGTTCGAGGTCGGGGCGGCGGTGGCCGCGCCGGAAGTCGAAGGCGCCGGTGAGGTCGCCGGTGACCTTGCGGCGCCAGGCGCTGATGTTGGGCTCGCGCACGCCCGTCCACTTCTCCAGGAAGCGCACCACGGAGGTGTGGTCGAAGACCTCGGAGCAGACGTAGCCGCCGACGGTCCACGGCGAGACGACGAGCATCGGCACCCGCACGCCGAGCCCGGTCGGTCTGCCCTCCCAGCGCTCCTCCCGCTCCTCGGCGCTGTCGCCGCCGGGCACGGGCGGCGGGACGTGGTCGAAGAAGCCGTCGTTCTCGTCGTAGTTGATGAAGACGGCGGTGCGGCGCCAGACCTCCGGGTGGGAGGCGAGGGCGTCGAGCACCTTGTAGACGATGGTCGCGCTGTGGATGGGCGAGGAGACGCTCGGGTGCTCGGAGTCCTGGGCGGAGGGCACCAGATAGGTGACCTTCGCGAGCCTGCCGCCGGCCACGTCCGCGGCGAACGTCTCGGCGAGCGCGCCGGTGGGCACGCGCCGCAGCCCGCGCTCGAAGAGCGAGCGCTCGCGCCTGTCGAGCGTGGCGACGCCCTCCTCCAGGGTGGCGAGCAGCGCGGCGCGCTCGGTCTCGTTCGCGGCGGCGCGCACCTTGGCGTAGAAGGCCTCCATGAAGGTGAGGCCGGTCTTGGCCAGGACCTTGCGGGCGATGGCCTTGAAGGTGGTGAAGAACTCGATCTGGTTGTCGGTGAAGTTCTCCCACTCGGTGTACGTGCGCCAGCTCACGCCCGCCTTCTCCAGGCGCTCGGCGTACGTGCCCCAGCCGTAGCCGGGGTGGGTGCCCTCGTCGTACGCGTCGTTGCCGACGGCCCGCCTGCCGTTCGCCTCGTACCCCGTCTTCCCGCTCCACAGGTGGTTGCGGTTGGGGCTGGTGGAGCTGTGAATGGAGGAGTGGTAGGCGTCGCAGACGGTGAAGGTGTCGGCGAGTTCGTAGTGCAGCGGGATGTCCTCGCGCGTGTAGTACGCCATGGTGGCCGCCGTCTTGGCGGTGATCCAGCCGTCCATCCAGCCGTCGTGCCAGGCCTTGGCGCCGCCGCCCCAGGAGTGGTCGAGCGCGCCGATGTACTGGAGGTCCTTCTTCTGGGTCTGCGCGGCCTGCCGGACCGGGAAGGGCAGGATGGTGCGCAGGGCGCCGGGCTGCTCGAACACCGGCTTGCCGCCCGGGAGTTGGACGGCGTTGCGGTCGCCGAAGCCGCGTACGCCGCGCAGGGAGCCGAAGTAGTGGTCGAAGGACCGGTTCTCCTGCATGAGGATCACCACGTGTTCGATCCTGTCGAGGCCGCCCTCGCGCGGCGGCTCGTGCGCGAGCGCCTCCTGCAGCGACGGCGGCAGGAAGGAGCCGACGGCGGCGACGCCGAGCGCGCCGCCCCCGATCGCCATCAGGCGTCTGCGCGAAATCTCCGGCGTCACGTGGGCCTCCCAGTGGTCCTGGCCGACATCCAATGGTTCTCTGCTGATCCATTGGCCTGTACGACGGGGACGCTAGTGACGCCCGGTTTCGATGGGAAGGCTGCGGGTCGAAGTCGGGGTGAACGTCCAAAAGGTCTCGGCCCAGGAGGTGTTGGGAGTACGCGAAAGGGGGCGCCGCACCCGTCGGATGCGCCGCCCCCTTCGTCCCGGAGAGAAGACCGTCAGCCCTCGCTGACGCCCAGCTTCTCCAGGATCAGTTCCTTCACGCGGGCCGCGTCGGCCTGGCCGCGGGTGGCCTTCATGACCGCGCCGACCAGGGCGCCGGCGGCCGCGACCTTGCCGCCGCGGATCTTGTCCGCGACGCCGGGGTTGCCGGCGATGGCCTCGTCGACGGCGGCCGTCAGCGCGCCCTCGTCCGAGACGACCTTCAGGCCGCGCTTCTCGACGACCTCGTCCGGCGTACCCTCGCCCTTCAGGACGCCCTCGATGACCTGGCGGGCCAGCTTGTCGTTGAGGTCGCCCGAGGAGACGAGCTCGGTCACCCGGGCGACGTGCGCCGGGGTGATGGCGAGCTCCTCGAGAGCGGCGCCCGACTCGTTGGCGTGGCGGGACAGTTCGCCCATCCACCACTTGCGGGCCGACGCCGCGTCGGCGCCCGCCTCGATGGTGGCGACGATCGGCTCGACCGCGCCCGCGTTGAGGATCGACTGCATGTCGTGCTCGCTGATCCCCCACTCCTCGCGGAGGCGGTTGCGGCGCACGCGCGGCATCTCGGGCAGGCCGGCCCGCAGCTGCTCGACCCACGCGCGGGCCGGGGCGACGGGGACCAGGTCGGGCTCCGGGAAGTACCGGTAGTCCTCGGCGTTGTCCTTGATGCGGCCGGAGGTGGTGGAGCCGTCCTCCTCGTGGAAGTGCCGGGTCTCCTGCACGATGGTGCCGCCGGAGCCGAGCACCGCCGCGTGGCGCTGGATCTCGAAGCGCGCCGCGCGCTCAACGGAACGCAGCGAGTTGACGTTCTTCGTCTCGCTGCGGGTGCCGAACTCCTGCTGCCCCTTGGGGCGCAGCGAGAGGTTCACGTCGCAGCGCATCTGGCCCTTGTCCATCCGGGCCTCGGAGACGCCGAGCGCCTTGATGAGCTCGCGCAGCTCGGCGACGTACGCCTTGGCGACCTCGGGAGCGCGTTCGCCCGCGCCCTCGATCGGCTTGGTGACGATCTCGATGAGCGGGATGCCGGCGCGGTTGTAGTCGAGCAGGGAGTGCGAGGCGCCGTGGATGCGGCCCGTCGCGCCACCGACGTGCGTCGACTTGCCGGTGTCCTCCTCCATGTGGGCGCGCTCGATCTGCACCCGGAAGATCTCGCCGTCCTCCAGCTGGACGTCCAGATAGCCGTCGAAGGCGATCGGCTCGTCGTACTGCGAGGTCTGGAAGTTCTTCGGCATGTCCGGATAGAAGTAGTTCTTCCGGGCGAACCGGCACCACTCGGCGATCTCGCAGTTCAGCGCGAGGCCGATCTTGATCGCGGACTCGACGCCGATCTCGTTGACGACCGGCAGCGCGCCGGGCAGGCCGAGACAGGTCGGGCAGGTCTGGCTGTTCGCGTCCTGCTTGAGCGTGGTCGAGCAGCCGCAGAACATCTTGGTCTTGGTGCCGAGCTCGACATGGACCTCCAGGCCCATGACGGGGTCGTACGTCGCGAGGGCATCCTCGTACGACACCAGGTCAGAAGTGACAGTCACGGTGAAACTTTCCCTCTCAGCCCAGCAGGACGTCGTCGTCGCCCAGCTTCTTCAGCTCGCGGTAGAGCAGAGCGAGGCCGGTGACGATGGCGGCGGCGGAGACAGCGGCGTCGATGAGTCGGAGCGTGTCGTGTTCCTTGCGGGCCATACGGGCCTGCTTGACCACGGAGATCGCGCCGAAGGCAGTGGTGCCCATCGACAGGTACGCGCCGGGCTTCGACTTCTTGAAACCCTTGGCCTTGGCAGTCATGGGGCTCATAGTGACGGTGCCTCCTCAAGCAGCGGGTGACCCCACCTTTCCACGAAGGCGGCCTCGACGGCAGCACCGACCTTGTACAGCCGGTCGTCCTTCATGGCGGGGGCGATGATCTGCAGTCCGACGGGCAGGCCGTCCTCCGGCGCGAGGCCGCAGGGCAGCGACATGGCGGAGTTGCCCGCCAGGTTGGTCGGGATGGTGCACAGGTCCGCGAGGTACATCGCCATCGGGTCGTCGGCGCGCTCGCCGATCGGGAAGGCGGTGGTCGGCGTCGTCGGCGAGACGATCACGTCGACCTGCTCGAAGGCGGCCTCGAACTCGCGGGTGATGAGGGTGCGGACCTTCTGGGCGCTTCCGTAGTACGCGTCGTAGTAGCCGGAGCTGAGCGCGTACGTGCCCAGGATGACGCGGCGCTTGACCTCGTCGCCGAAGCCGGCCTCGCGGGTCAGCGCGGTGACGTCCTCGGCCGAACGGGTGCCGTCGTCGCCGACGCGCAGGCCGTAGCGCATGGCGTCGAAGCGGGCCAGGTTGGAGGAGCACTCCGACGGCGCGATCAAGTAGTACGCGGAGAGCGCCAGGTCGAACGTCGGGCAGTCCAGCTCGACGATCTCGGCGCCGAGCTCCTTGAGCAGCGCGACCGACTCGTCGAACCGCTGGACGACGCCGGCCTGGTAGCCCTCGCCGCGGAACTGCTTGACGACGCCGACGCGCATGCCCTGTACGGAGCCGTTGCGCGCGGCCTCGACGACCGGCGGGACCGGGGCGTCGATGGACGTCGAGTCGAGCTCGTCGTGTCCTGCGATGACCTCGTGCAGCAGCGCGGCGTCCAGGACGGTACGGGCGCAGGGCCCGCCCTGGTCGAGGCTGGAGCTGAACGCCACCATGCCGTAGCGGGAGACGCCGCCGTAGGTCGGCTTGACGCCGACCGTGCCGGTGACGGCCGCGGGCTGGCGGATGGAGCCGCCGGTGTCGGTGCCGATGGCGAGGGGGCTCTCGTACGCCGCGAGGGCCGCGGAGGAGCCGCCGCCGGAGCCGCCCGGGATGCGGGTGAGGTCCCAGGGGTTGCCGGTGGGGCCGTACGCGCTGTTCTCGGTGGAGGACCCCATGGCGAACTCGTCCATGTTGGTCTTGCCGAGGATGACGACGTCGGCGGCCTTCAGGCGCTTGGTGACCGTCGCGTCGTACGGCGGGATCCAGCCCTCGAGGATCTTCGAGCCGACGGTGGTCGGCACGCCCTCGGTGGTGAAGATGTCCTTGAGCGCGAGCGGGACGCCTGCCAGCGGGCCGAGCTGCTCGCCCCGGGCGCGCTTCTCGTCGACGGCGCGGGCCTGCGCGAGGGCGCCCTCGCGGTCGACGTGCAGGAAGGCGTGCACCTTCTCGTCGACGGCCTCGATGCGGGCCAGGTGGGCCTCGGTGACCTCGACGGCGGTGAGCTCGCCGGCGGCGATCCTCGACGCGATGTCGGCGGCGGTGAGCTTGATGATGTCCGTCATGTTCTTAGTCCTCCCCCAGGATCTGCGGCACCTTGAAACGCTGCTGCTCCTGGGCCGGGGCGCCCGAGAGCGCCTGCTCGGGGGTGAGCGACGGACGGACCTCGTCCGCGCGCATGACGTTCGTCAGCGGCAGCGGGTGCGAGGTCGGCGGTACGTCTTGGTCGGCGACCTCCGAGACGCGGGCGACCGCGCCGATGATGTCGTCGAGCTGTCCGGCGAAGTGGTCGAGCTCCTCGGCCTTCAGCTCCAGACGTGCAAGGCGGGCGAGGTGGGCGACCTCCTCGCGCGTGATGCCAGGCATGCGGCGATCCTCAGGGGTGGTGAGTGTGTGGGTTGTGGGCCCAATCCTATGGGTCGGCGCGGGGTGCCCGTGAAACGGTTTCCCCGCCGCCGCTCCGAGGCCCCGCCTACTGCACCACGTGACCCGACGACTGGCCCATGTCGGAGCCCTCCGCGGAGGCCGCAGCGGCCTCCGCGGCGACGTCGGCCGGGCGGCGCCAGCCGCGCGAACCGCGCGCCCGCAGCCACGCCGTCGCCTCGTCCGCGGGCATCGCCGCGGCAACCAGCCACCCCTGCACCGCGTCACAGCCGAGGTCCCGAAGCCGCTCCCACGTCTCGTCGTCCTCGACGCCCTCGGCGACGACCAGCAGTCCCAGCGAGTGGGCGAGGTCCACGGTGCAGCGGACGATCTCGGCGTCTTCGTTGTCGACGGCGAGGCGGGCCACGAAGGAGCGGTCGATCTTCAGCTCGCTGACCGGGAGCCGGCGCAGGTGGACCAGCGAGGAGTAGCCCGTGCCGAAGTCGTCGAGGGACATCTTGACCCCGTGCCCGGTGAGCCCGGCCAGCGTGTCCGCGGCCCGCTGCGGGTCCTCCAGGAGCACGTGTTCCGTGATCTCCAGCTGCAACGCGCCCGCGGGGACCCCGTGCCGGGCCAGCCGGGCCGCGACCGCTCCGGCGAAGCCGGGGGTGTGCACGTCGCGCGGCGAGACGTTGACGGCGACGGGCACCTTCAGCCCCTGGGCCTGCCACTTCGCGACCTGGCCGAGCGCGGTCTCCAGGACGTACTCCGTCAGGTGCGGCATGAGGCCGGAGGACTCGGCGATGGCGATGAACTCGTCGGGCGGCACCTTGCCGCGCTCGGGGTGCACCCAGCGCACCAGCGCCTCCAGGCCCGCCACCTTGCCGTCGAAGCGGACCTTGGGCTGGTAGTGCAGCTCGACGTCGCCGGCGTCCAGGGCGCGGCGCAGGTCGCCCAGGAGGCCGAGCCGGTCGGGGGTGTTGGAGTCCCGCTTGGACTCGTACACCTCGACGCCGGTGCGGTCTCGCTTCGCCTGGTACATCGCGACATCCGCCCGCCGCAGCAGCCCCTCCGCGTCGAGCGCGTGGTCGGGGAAGACGGCGAGGCCCGCGCTGGCCTCCAGGACGAGGGTCAGGCCGTCCAGGTCGAGCGGGGAGCCGAGCGCGGCGACCAGCTGGCGGGCCGCGCGCGTGGCCGACGTGGTGGAGTCGGCGACCGGCAGGAGCACGGCGAACTCGTCGCCGCCGAGGCGGGCGGCCTCCGCGCCGCGCGGCAGCGCGACCCGCAGCCGGTCCGCTATCTGCAGCAGCAGCCGGTCCCCCGCGAGGTGGCCGAGGGTGTCGTTGACCGACCGGAAGCGGTCCATGTCGATCAGCAGCAGGGCGGCCCGCGCCCCGATCCGCTCCGCGTCGTCGAGGGCCGTCCAGGTGCGCTCCAGGAGCCACTGGCGGTTGGGCAGGCCGGTGAGCGGGTCCCGCAGCTGCTCCTCGGCCCGCGCGCGGGCGATCCAGAGGGTGGAGTCGAGCGCGACCAGCGGGATGGCGAAGAGGGGCAGCAGGATCGGCAGGGAGATCGCCACGACACAGATCAGCGGGGCGATGCCGAGCAGCGCGATGCCGAGGAGCCCCTGGCGGACCAGGGCGGTGCGGGTGACGGTCGGCAGGGCGCCGGTGCGGGGCGCGTGGACGTACCAGAGCAGGACGCGGGTGACGGCGAGGTAGGCGACGGCGACCAGGGCCACCTGGGGGGCGGTGTAGAGGTCCCAGGTGTCGGGCAGCCAGGGGGACTCGGCGCTCGGCGACGTGCCGAACGCGGCCAGGGCCAGCGCGCCCGCGCCGATGCCGAGGATGTCGACCGCGCCGTGCAGCACGCCTCGGCGCCAACGGTGCCTGCGGGCGACGCCGACCAGGACGACGACGGTGAGGCTGACCATGCCGGCGGGCACCCAGCCGTAGAGCAGCAGGACGGCTACGGTGAGGGCGCCGCCGGAGCCGGTGCCGCCCCACCAGCGGTCGCGGCCGAGGGCGACCAGGTGGCCGACGATGAAGCCGGTGAGGATGGCCAGGGACCAGCCCGCGGAGCCGGTGGGGAACAGCGCGTGCCGGCCCGTGAAGGCCTGGAAGAAGCCGGTGCCGAGCAGCACCGCGGCAGCGGTGACGATCGCGACGGGCAGCAGCGGCCAGGCGTCGCGGGCGTCCTGTGCGGTGGGTCCGAGCGCGCCGGAGGTGGCCGCCGCCGGGCTCCCGGCGGGGCTGCGCGCGCCGGAGATCCAGGCCCGCTCACGGGGTTCGACCGCGGTGCTCAGCGTGCCGGATCCACAGCCGCCGACGGCGGTCGACGCGGGGTGCGGTCCGGTGGCCGGTGCTGTCCGGCGGCCGCGCAACCAGGCGTTCGGCGCGCGCCACAGGCGCGCGCGCAGCCGTGAGTCCGGGGCGGCGCTCTCGGTCGGTTCCATTCCCGTCCCTCTCACAGCCGGCGGTGCCCACGCCACGCGGACTCGGCCCTGGGTCGGCCGCGTCCCCTCGTACTTCCCCGGTCCTCGCGAGCAAGGAGACGCGCTGCTCCCGGACCCGCGCCGAGCGGGGATGCCCCTTTCCTCGCTCTTGTTGAGCAGGAGATACCCCGTTCGCAGCGGGGCACGGCAGGCGCACACCTCAACAGTAGGCCGCAGAAGGCTTCCACGGGCAGCGGTCGACTACGGTTGCCCGAATGCGACCCGGCCACCCGTATGCATCTGATATGCGCTGAACGGGTGGCCTTCAACCGCTACTCCTCGGTCGGAAGCGCGACTTCCGTTGCCGCGTCCGGTCCTTGTTCGAGCAGGACGACGAAACCGTCCTCGTCGAGAACCGGAACCTTCACCTGCATGGCCTTGTCGTATTTGGATCCGGGGTTGTCACCGACGACCACGAACGACGTCTTCTTGGAAACGGAACCTGTCACCTTTGCGCCACGGGACTGCAGCGCCTCTTTCGCGCCATCCCGTGTGTAGTGCTCGAGGGTTCCGGTGACGACCACCGTGAGGCCTTCGAGCGGACGCGGACCCTCGTCCTCGCCGCTCGACTCCTCCTCCGTGCGCACCCCGGCAGCCCGCCACTTGCGCAGGATCTCCCGGTGCCACTCCTCGGCGAACCACTGTTTGAGTGAGGCCGCGATGGTCGGGCCGACGCCCTCCACCGCGGCCAGCTCCTCCTCGGTGGCCTGTTCGATGCGGTCGATGGAACGGAACTCGCGGGCCAGCGCCTCGGCGGCCACCGGGCCGACGTGCCGGATCGAGAGGCCCGTGAGGATCCGGGCGAGCGGCCGGTCCTTGGCCGCCGCGATGTTCTCCAGCATGGCGAGGGTGTTCTTCTTCGCCTCGCCCTTCTGGTTGGCGAAGAAGGTGACGACCTTCTCCTCGCCGGTCTTGGGGTCGCGCTTGGGCAGCCCGGAGTCCTGGTCGAGGACGTACGACTTGATGGGGAGCAACTCCTCGACCTTGAGGTCGAAGATGTCGCCCTCGTCGCGGATCGGCGGCTCGGCGGGCTCCAGGGGGCGGGTCAGGGCGGCCGCCGCGACGTATCCGAAGTTCTCGATGTCCAGGGACTTGCGGCCCGCGAGGTAGAAGAGACGCTCGCGCAACTGGGCGGGGCACGACTGGGCGTTGGGGCAGCGGAGGTCGATGTCGGCCTCCTTCATGGGCCGCAGCGCCGTGCCGCACTCGGGGCACTCGGCGGGCATCACGAACTCGTGCTCGCTGCCGTCCCGCAGGTCCACGACGGGGCCGAGGATCTCCGGGATGACGTCACCGGCCTTGCGCAGCACGACCGTGTCACCGATGAAGACGCCCTTCTTCTTCACCACGTCCTGGTTGTGCAGGGTCGCGAACTCGACCTCGGAGCCGGCCACGGTGACGGGCTCCACCTGTGCGTACGGCGTGACGCGGCCGGTGCGGCCGACGCCGACGCGGATGTTGATGAGCTTGGTGTTGACCTCCTCCGGCGCGTACTTCCAGGCGATGGCCCAGCGCGGGGCGCGCGAGGTGGAGCCGAGGCGGCCCTGGAGGGGGATCTCGTCGAGCTTGACGACGACGCCGTCGATCTCGTGCTCCACGGAGTGGCGGTTCTCGCCGAAGTACGCGATGAAGTCGCGCACGCCGTCGAGGCCGTCGACGACCTTGTTGTGCCGGGCGGTGGGCAGGCCCCACTCGTGCAACAGCTCGTAGGCATGGCTGAGGCAGTCGATGTCGAAGCCCTCGCGGGCGCCGATGCCGTGCACCACCATGTGCAGCGGGCGGGTCGCGGTGACGCGCGGGTCCTTCTGGCGCAGCGAACCGGCCGCGGCGTTGCGCGGGTTGGCGAAGGGCTTGTCGCCCGCCTCGACCAGGCGGGCGTTGAGCTCCTCGAACTTCTCCATCGGGAAGAAGACCTCGCCGCGGACCTCGACGAGGGCCGGGACGCGGTCGCCCTTGAGGCGCTGGGGGATGTCGGCGATGGTGCGGACGTTCGGCGTGATGTCCTCGCCGGTGCGGCCGTCGCCGCGGGTGGCGGCGCGGGTCAGCCTGCCGTCCTCGTACGTGAGGTTGACCGCGAGGCCGTCGACCTTCAGCTCGCACAGCAGGTGGAAGTCGGGCGAGCCGACCTCCTTGGCGACGCGGTCGGCCCAGGCGGCCAGCTCCGCGTCGTCGAAGGCGTTGTCCAGGGAGAGCATGCGCTCCCGGTGCTCGACGGCGGTGAACTCCGTCTCGTACGCACCCGAGACCTTCTGGGTGGGCGAGTCCGGGGTGCGCAGCTCCGGGTGCTTGTCCTCCAGGGCTTCGAGAGAACGCAGGAGTTTGTCGAACTCGGCATCGCTGACGACCGGTTGGTCCTTCACGTAGTACCGGAAGCGGTGCTCCTCGATCTGTTCGGCCAGCTGGGCATGCTGGTCCCGTGCCTCGGCGGGCACAGATCCTTGCTGTTCGACAGCCACCGTTTCGTCCTCCCGTTACGTCATACCCAATTACTCAGGGTTGTCTGCGAGCGATCTCGCCGCCTTGACGCAGTGGGCGAGCGCCGCGCGTGCGTACGCGGGAGACGCGCCCGCGAGTCCGCACGACGGAGTGAGCGTGACCGACTCCGCGAGTGATCCCGGATTCAGCCCCAGCCTGCGCCACAACGTCCTGACACCCATGACGCTACCGGCAGGGTCTGACAATCCGCCGTCCACGCCCGGCACGACACCGGCGAAGAGCCGCGTGCCCCCCTCGACCGCCTCGCCGATCACCTCGTCGTCACGCTCGGTGAGGAGAGCGAAGTCGAACGAGATCGCGTCGGCGCCGGCCCGGCGCAGCAGCGCGAACGGCACGTCCGGCGCGCAGGAGTGGACGACCGCGGGCCCCTCGCCGCGCACGTCCAGGACGTCGCGCAGGGTGCTCTCGACGAGCTGGCGGTCCACGGCGCGGTGCGTGCGGTACGTGCTGGCGGTCTTGACCTGGCCGCGCAGGACGGCGACGAGCGAGGGCTCGTCGAGCTGCAGCACCACCTGGGCGCCGGGCACCCTGCGGCGCACGTCCGCGAGGTGGGCGCGCAGTCCTTCGGCGAGGGATCCGGCCAGGTCGCGGCAGGCGCCGGGGTCGGAGAGCGCGGCCTCGCCGTTCCTGAGCTCCAGGGCGGCGGCGAGCGTCCACGGGCCGACGGCCTGCACCTTCAGCGGGCCCCGGTACCCCTGGGTGAACTCCTCCAGGGCGTCGAGGTCTTCGCCGAGCCAGGCCCTGGCCCGCCGGGTGTCCCGGCCGGGGCGGTCGCCGATCCGCCAGCCGCTGGGCTCCACGCGCGCGTACAGGTCGACGAGGAGTCCCGCCGTGCGGCCGATCATGTCGGCGCCGGGCCCGCGCGCGGGCAGCTCGGGGAGGTACGGCATGCCCTGTTCGGGCCCGTCGAAGGTGCCGGTCACGGTCTTCGCGGCCTCGCGGGCGTCGCCGCCGGGCATCGACCCGATCCCGGTGGCCGGGACCGGGGTGAAGGCGTCGCTCATCGTCCCGGCCGCACCGTCAGGTCGTTGACCTCCGCGTCGCGCGGCAGGTCCAGGGCCATGACGATCGTCGTGGCGACCGACTCGGGGTCGATCCAGCGGGACGCGTCGTACTCCTTGCCCTCCTGCTGGTGGACCTTGACCTGCATGGCGCTCGCCGTGCGGCCCGGGTAGACGGAGGTGACCCGGACGCCGTTGCCGTGCTCCTCGTGGCGCAGCGAGTCGGCGAGGGCCTTCAGGCCGTGCTTGGAGGCGGCGTACGCGGACCACTCGGGGCCGGCGTTCAGGCCCGCGCCGGAGTTGACGAAGACCACGTGGCCCTGGGCGAGCCGGAGTTGGGGCAGGAAGTGGCGGGTGAGTTCGGCGGGGGCGATGAGGTTGACGTTGAGCTGGTGGCGCCAGGTCTTGGGGGTGAGTTCGCCGACCGGGCCGAGGTCGACGACGCCCGCGATGTGGAGCAGGGAGTCCACCCGCTCGGGCAGCGACTGGTGGCCGAAGGCCCAGGACAGCTTGTCGGGGTCGGAGAGGTCGCCGACGAGGGTGCCGGCGCCGGGGAACTCGGCGGCGAGCTCCTTGGCGCGGCCCGCGTCCCGCGCGTGCAGTACGAGGGCGTCGCCGCGTGCGTGGAGGCGGCGGGCGACCGCCGCGCCGATGCCGGAGCCCGCCCCGGTGATCACATGTGTTGCCATACCGGCCATGCTCGCATCACTGGGTGCCCGCGGATTCCTCCAGGTAGGCCAGCGCGCCGACGGGCTCCTCGGCGAAGAAGACCAGGTCGGTGAGCGGGACGGGCAGGAAACCCTCGTCCTCCATGCGGCGGAACTGCTCCTTGAGGCCGTCGTAGAAGCCCTCGGAGTTCAGCAGGACCACCGGCTTGGTGTGCTTGCCGTGCTTCTTCAGCTCCAGGATCTCGGTGGCCTCGTCGAGCGTGCCGGTGCCGCCCACCATGATCACGATCGCGTCGGCCTTCGCCAGGAGCAGCGCCTTGCGCTCGGCGAGGTCGCGCGCGATCACCATCTCGTGCGGCTCGGCGACCTGCCGGGCCTTGGTGGCGAGGAAGTCCACGGAGACGCCCACGAGCCGTCCTCCCGCCTGGTGCACGCCGTCCGCGACGACCTTCATCAGACCGCTCTCGGAGCCGCCCCACACCAGGGTGTGGCCGCCCTTGCCGAGCAGTTCGGCGAATTCGCGGGCCGGGCGGGTGTAGCGCTCGTCGAGATCGGCGGCGGAGAGGAAGACGCAGATGTTCATGCGCCCACGGTACGTTCCGTCCCGGAAGCACTCGTCGAAGGAGGGCACCTCATGGCCGCCGGACACCGGATCACTGTCGAGCAGGGCACGGAGCACGTGCGCGTGGAGCACGACGGGCAGGTCGTCGCCGAGAGCCGTCGTCCGCTGCTGCTGAGCGAGACGGGCTACCCGGTGCGCTACTACCTCCCGCCGGAGGACGTGCGCACGGACCTGCTGACTCCGTCGGACACCACGACGTACTGCCCGTTCAAGGGAACGGCCTCCTACTGGTCGCTGCCGGGCTCTGCCGACTCCGTGTGGGGATACCCGGAGCCGAAGTCGGCGGTGGCCGCGATCAAGGACCACTTCTGCTTCTACGAGGCGGAGGTCACGAAGCAGCCGTGAAGGTCCGCCGGTAGGCGGCCGGCGAGACGCCGAGCACGGCGCGCATGTGCTGGCGCAGGGAGTTGCCGGTGCCGAATCCCGCCCGGTGGGCGACGACGTCCACGGGCAGGTCGCTCGACTCCAGGAGCTGGCGGGCCAGCTCGATCCGCTGGGCGGTGAGCCACCGCCCCGGGGACATGCCGACCTCCTCCTGGAAGCGCCGCGTGAAGGTCCGCAGGCTCATGCGCGCGTGGGCGGCCAGTTCGCCCAGGGACAGCGGCTCCTGGAGCCTTTCCAGGGCCCACGCGCGCGTGGCGGCCGTCGTGGCGAGCGTCGGCTCGGGGACGGGCCGCTCGATGTACTGCGCCTGACCGCCGTCGCGCCAGGGCGGTACGACGCACACGCGCGCCACGTGGTTGGCGACGGCGGCGCCGTGGTCGCGCCGCACGAGGTGCAGGCAGAGGTCGATGCCGGCCGCGACGCCCGCCGCGGTCAGCACGTCGCCGTCGTCCACGAAGAGCACGTCCGCGTCGACCTTGATCCTGGGGAAGGAGCGCTGGAAGTCCTCGGCGACGTGCCAGTGGGTCGTCGCGGGGCGGCCGTCCAGGGCGCCGGTGGCGGCCAGCACGTACGAGGCGTTGCAGAAGGACACGATCCGGGTGCCGGGCCTGATCCTGCGCAGGGCCGCGGTCACCGCCTCCGGCAGCTCCCCGCCCGCCATCCCCCGGTCGAAGGTGCGGGTGGGCGTGATCACCACGGTGTCCGCCGTCTCCAGGGCCTCGGGCCCGTGCTCGGCCGCCACCGTGAACCCCGAGTCGGTGCGCACCGGGCGTCCGTCCACGGTGCAGACGACGACGTCGTAGAGCGGCTCCGCGCGGTCGTTCAGCGCGTTGCCGAAGACGCGGGAGGGGATGCCCAGCTCGAAGGCGTACGCGCCGTCCAGGGCGATGACGGCCACCCGGTGCGCACCGCTGCGGTCGCCGAGCCCATTGAGGTTCATGGCCGAATCCTGTCACATGATGGCCAAACTGCCAGCACCGCACGGGCCCGCACCGCCGCACTCTTGATCCCACCAGCCCTTTTGTCGCCAGAGAAAGCTCAGGACCATGAAGATGCGTGCCGTCAGCCCCCGCGCCTGGGGCGCCCCCGAGAACCTCGTCCCCGTGGAGGTGGACCGCCCCGAGCCCGGCCTCACCGAGATCCTGGTCCGGGTGCACGCGGCGGGCGTCAACCCCATCGACTGGAAGACCCGCGCGGAGGGCGCCTTCGGCACCTGGGGGGACACCCCGATCCTCGGCTACGACGTCTCGGGCGTCGTCGAGGAGGTCGGCCCCGGCGTGACCCTGTACCAGCCCGGCGACGCGGTGTTCGGCATGCCGCGCTTCCCCGAACAGACCGGCGGATACGCCGAGTTCGTCGCGGCGCCCGCGCGCCGCTTCGCCCCCAAGCCGCGGGGCATCGACCACGTACGGGCCGCCGCGCTGCCCCTCGCCGCCCTCACCGCCTGGCAGGGCCTGGTCGAGACGGCGGGGCTCCGGGCCGGGCACCGGGTGCTGATCCACGCGGCCGCGGGCGGCGTGGGCCACCTCGCCGTGCAGATCGCCAAGGCGCACGGCGCGTACGTGATCGGCACCGCCCGCGAGGAGAAGCACGCCTTCCTGCGGGGCCTCGGCGCGGACGAGGTCATCGACTACACGCGCGTGGACTTCACCGAGGCGGTGCGCGACGTCGACATCGTCCTGGACGGCGTGGGCGGCGCGTACGGCGCCCGGTCCCTGGAGGTCATCCGGCCGGGCGGCCATCTGGTGACCCTGCCCGACCCCGGCGGCCTGCCGGACCAGGACCGCGCGCGTGAGCGCGGCGTGCACACGGGCTGGACCCTCGTCGAGCCGGACCGCGCGGGTCTCCTGGAGATCGCCCGCCTGGTGGACGAGGGGAAGCTGCGCGTCGAGATCGACACGGTCCTCCCCCTGGAGGAGGCGGCCAAGGCCCACGCGCGGGGCGAACAGGGCCGCACCCAGGGCAAGATCGTGCTCCAGGTCGCGGACCGCTGAGGGACGCGCGAGCCCGGCCCGACCCGAACGAAAGGCCCTGGGGCCCGTCCGCCGGACAGGCCCTAGACGCCCGCCGTCGCCCGCTCCGTCGTCGCGATCGTCGCCGAGCCCACCACGCGCGTGCCGTCGTACAGCACGATCGCCTGGCCGGGGGCGACGCCGCGCACGGGCTCGGCGAAGGAGACCCGCAGCTCTCCTTCGACGAGCTCGGCGGTCACCTCCGTCTCGCCGCCGTGCGCCCGCAGCTGCGCCGTGTAGGTGCCGGGCCCGGTGGGGGCGAGGCCGCACCAGCGGGGCTTGATCGCGGTCAGCCCGGTCACGTCGAGGGCGGCGGCCGGGCCGACCGTCACGGTGTTGTTCACCGGGGAGATGTCCAGGACGTAGCGCGGCTTGCCGTCCGGGGCGGGGGTGCCGATGCGCAGGCCCTTGCGCTGGCCGATGGTGTAGCCGTACGCCCCCTCGTGGCTGCCGAGGACCGCACCGGACTCGTCCACGATGTCGCCCTCGGCCTTGCCGAGGCGGGAGGCGAGGAAGCCCTGGGTGTCGCCGTCGGCGATGAAGCAGATGTCGTGGCTGTCGGGCTTCTTCGCCACGGCGAGCCCGCGGCGCTCGGCCTCCGCGCGGATCTCCTCCTTGGTGGTGACCGTGTCGCCCAGGGGGAACATCGCGTGGGCCAGCTGACGGTCGTCCAGGACCCCGAGGACGTAGCTCTGGTCCTTGGCCATGTCGGAGGCGCGGTGCAGCTCGCGCGAGCCGTCCTCGTGGACGATCACCTTGGCGTAGTGGCCGGTGACGACCGCGTCGAAGCCGAGGGCGAGGGCCTTGTCGAGCAGCGCGGCGAACTTGATCTTCTCGTTGCAGCGCAGGCACGGGTTGGGCGTGCGGCCCGCCTCGTACTCGGCGACGAAGTCCTCCACCACGTCCTCGCGGAACCGCTCGGCGAGGTCCCACACGTAGAACGGGATGCCGATGACGTCCGCGGCCCGGCGGGCGTCGCGCGAGTCCTCGATGGTGCAGCAGCCCCGCGCGCCGGTGCGGAACGACTGCGGGTTCGCCGAGAGCGCGAGGTGCACTCCCGTCACGTCGTGCCCGGCCTCGGCGGCGCGGGCGGCGGCGACGGCGGAGTCGACGCCGCCGGACATGGCGGCGAGGACACGGAGGGGGCGCTGGGCACGCTGCGGGGTCTCGGTCAAAGTCATAGCCCGTACAGGGTACGGGGCAACGGGAACCGGACGCCCCCGAGTAAGCGTTGACGATCACATGGGGGAAGAAACCGAGGGTGCGGGCAAGGGGCCGGGGCGGCGCGGCATCGACCGGCGCACCCTGCTCATCGGCGGCGCGGCGGCGGCGGCCGGCTCGGCGCTCCTCGCCAGGGACGAGCTGGGGCGGCTGTGGTGGCGGCTGCCCGGCGTGGTCAAGCGGCGCGAGGAGGGCGAGGTGGACGCCCGCGGCGTGCAGTGGGTCGCGGCGTCGGACTACAACTGGCGGCGCGCGGACCGCCCCGACGACTACCCGATCGACCGGGTGGTCATCCACGTCGTCCAGGGTGGGTACGACACGGCGCTGCGCGTCTTCAAGGACCCCTCGCACGGCGCCGCCGCGCACTACGTGGTGCGCAAGGACGGGCACATAGCGCAGATGATCCGCGA
Organism: Streptomyces sp. NPDC041713; assembly: GCF_055591085.1. Classification (NCBI taxonomy): domain Bacteria; kingdom Bacillati; phylum Actinomycetota; class Actinomycetes; order Kitasatosporales; family Streptomycetaceae; genus Streptomyces; species Streptomyces sp. NPDC041713. The sequence continues at coordinate 71,265 of NZ_JBVIZY010000009.1, read as the reverse complement.
GCTGGACGTGGCGTTCCACGCGGGCAACAAGAGCTGGAACGAACGCAGCATCGGCATCGAGCACGAGGGGTTCGTCGACAAGAAGTCCTCGTTCACCGATGCGATGTACGCGGCGTCGGCGCGGCTCACCGCCGGGATATGCAGGCGGTACGACTTCCCCGTGGACCGCAAGCACATCGTCGGCCACGTGGAGGTGCCGGGCACGGACCACACCGACCCGGGGCCGCACTGGGACTGGGACCGGTACATACGGCTGGTGCGGGAGGCACGGGAGCGCCCGGAGCGGCCCACGAAGAAGCCGGTGCCCGGCAAGTCCTAGCCGAGCCGACGCCCGGCGAGGCCTAGCTCAGCCCCGCCGAGCGCGCCCGCTCCACCGCCGGGCCGATCGCCGCGGCCACCGCGTCGACGTCCCGTTTGGTCGAGGTGTGGCCGAGCGAGAAGCGCAGGGTGCCGCGGGCCAGGTCGGGGTCGGTGCCGGTGGCGAGCAGGACGTGGCTGGGCTGGGCGATGCCCGCCGTGCACGCGGACCCGGTGGAGCACTCGATGCCCTGCGCGTCCAGGAGCAGCAGGAGCGAGTCGCCCTCGCAGCCGGGGAAGGTGAAGTGCGCGTTGGCCGGGAGCCGACCGCCGGGCGCCGGGTCGCCGCCGAGGATCGCCTCGGGGACCGCCGAGCGGACCGCGGCCACCAGGTCGTCGCGGAGCGCGCCGACCTCGGCGGCGAACCGCTCGCGGTGGGCCGCGGCGTGCTCGCCCGCGACGGCGAACGCGGCGATCGCGGGCACGTCCAGCGTCCCGGAGCGCACATGCCGCTCCTGGCCACCGCCGTGCAGCACCGGTACGGGGCTGTACTCGCGGCCGAGCAGCAGCGCGCCGATGCCGTACGGCCCGCCGATCTTGTGGCCGGAAACGGTCATCGCGGCGAGTCCGGAGGCGCCGAAGTCGACGGGAATCTGGCCGTAGGCCTGCACGGCGTCGGCGTGCAGCGGGACGCCGAACTCCTGGGCCACGTCGGCGAGTTCGCGGATCGGCATGATGGTGCCGATCTCGTTGTTGGCCCACATGACGGTGGCCAGGGCGACGTCGTCGGGGTCGCGCTCGATGGCCTCGCGCAGCGCGTCGGGGTGGACGCGGCCGTGCCGGTCGACCGGCAGGTACTCGACGGTGGCGCCCTCGTGTTCGCCGAGCCAGTGCACGGCGTCGAGGACGGCGTGGTGTTCGACGGGGCTGGCGAGCACCCGGGTGCGGGCGGGTTCGGCGTCGCGCCGGGCCCAGTACAGGCCCTTCACGGCGAGGTTGTCCGCCTCGGTGCCCCCCGAGGTGAAAACGGTCTCACTGGGGCGTGCGCCGAGCGACTCGGCGAGCGACTCGCGGGCCTCCTCGACGGTGCGTCGCGCCCGCCGCCCCGCCGCGTGCAGCGAGGAGGCGTTGCCGGTGACGGCGATCTGGGCGGTCAGCGCCGCGATCGCCTCCGGGAGCATCGGAGTGGTCGCTGCGTGGTCGAGGTAGGCCATGGTGCGCACGATTCTACGAGCCGTGCGGTGCCCCGTGCCCCGGCGGTATCAGCCTGCGAGACCCCAGGACACGGTGTTGTCCATCGAGACGAGGACGGCGAGCACGACGAGGTCGGCGATGCCGAGCCCGAGTCCGAGCAGCGCGCGGCCCCGGCGGGCGGTGCCGCGCCAGAGCGCGATGCCCGCGAGGACGATCGCGACAGGGCCGAGGAAGACGTTGAGGACCAGCAGGCCGAGCAGGCCGAGGACGAAGGAGGCGACGGCCATGCCGTTGGTGTCCCGGCGGCCGGTGGGGCGCTCGGGGGCGCTTTGGGCGGTGCGCTCGGTGGGGTGCTCGGCGGTGCGCTCGGTGGGGCGTTCTGCGGTGAGTTCCATGGTGCGACTCCTGACAGGTGGAGGTGTCGTACGGAGCGGATCAGCGGCGTCCGGCGGTGTCAGCGGTGCCGCGCGTGGCGCTCGCGGAGGGCGAAGACCAGGAGCCACACACCGATGACGACGGCGGCGATCAGACTGACCGGAAGCGGGGCGTGGGCCACGGAACCCATGGCGACACCCAGCAGCAGGAGGGCGGCGACAAGGAAAAGCATGGAGATCCCTCTCTCGGTTCGGTGAACGATTGTGGTTACAGTTGTTCACTGACTTAGAGAGTACTCCCTCTCCGGCTTTCAAAACTCGGAGAACAGTTGTTAACTGCATGGCATGAGTCACACCCCCGGCACCCGGCAGGCCCAGAAGCAGAAGACCCGGCAGGCCCTCCTCGAAGCGGCGCTCCAGCTGCTGGAGGAGCAGAGCCTCAGCAGCCTGGGCCTGCGCGAGGTCACCCGCGCCGTGGGCGTCGCCCCCACCGCCTTCTACCGGCACTTCCGCGACACCGCCGACCTGGGCGTGGCCCTGGTCGAGGACACCCTCGGCAGCCTGCACACCACGCTGACCTCGATGCTGGCGTCGGAGACCGGTGACAGCGAGCAACGCATCGCCGGGACCGTGGAGTTGATAGCCGGATACGTCCACGCACACCCCGCCCACGTCCGCTTCATCGCCCGCGAGCGGCACGGCGGCGTCCGGGCGGTACGGGACGCGATCGGCGCCCAACTCGCCCTGTTCGCCCGGGAGGTGGCGCACCAGTTCGCGGCCGAGTCGCCCACATCGGAGTGGTCCGAGGACGACCTGCTGATGCTGGCCGGAATGTACGTCGACCACATGGTGATGACCGCGTCGGCGTTCCTGGACGCGGGCCCCGGCACGGCGGAGGAGGCACGGGTGGCCGACGTGGCCCGCAGACAGCTGCGCCTGGTGGGCCTGGGCCGCGAACACTGGACGGACGAGCACTGAGCCGCTCCCACCCCGGACGTCCAATGCCCCCCGGCCACTCGACCCCGCTCCGGACGCTCGACGCGCCCGTAAGGAGCTACTAGCCTCACGGTCATGACAGCTGCACGCGTGAGCGACTCCTGGGATCTCGACCGGACCTACGCCGGCCCCACCGGCACCGTGCGCTGGGCCGCCCTCGGCCCCGCCGACGCCCCGCCCGTCGCCCTCGTCCACGGCACGCCCTTCTCGTCGTACGTGTGGCGCGCGCCGGCCCGCGCGCTCTCCCGCGAACACCGCGTGTACGTATGGGACTTGCCGGGATACGGCGTCTCGGAGATGCGGGCGGGACAGGACGTGTCGCTCGCGGCGCAGGGGCGGGTGCTCGCCGAACTCATCGGCCACTGGGGCCTGGACCGGCCCGCCGTCGTGGCCCACGACTTCGGCGGCTGCGTCGCGCTGCGGGCCCATCTGCTGCACGGCGCCGCGTACGAACGCCTCGCCCTCGTCGACCCGGTGGCCCTCGCCCCCTGGGGCTCCCCCACATACCGGCTGCTCGGCGCGCACGCCGACGTCTTCGGGCAGCTGCCGCCGCCGCTGCACCGGGCGCTGGTGCGCGAGTACGTGTCCTCGGCGAGCCACCGCGGGCTCGCCCCCGCGGTGCTCGACCGGCTGGTGGCGCCCTGGTGCACCGAGGAGGGCAGGCCCGCCTTCTACCGGCAGATCGAGCAGAACGACCAGCGGTACACCGACGAGATCCAGGGCCGGTACGGGGAGTTGGGGCTGCCGGTGCTGATCTGCTGGGGCGCCGAGGACACCTGGATCCCGGTGGCGCGCGGCCACGAGCTGGCCGCGGCGATCCCCGGCGCCGAGCTGCGGCTGATCGAGGGCGCGGGCCACCTCGTACAGGAGGACGCACCCGCGGAGCTCGCGGGCGAGCTGACCCGCTTCCTCACACGCTGACGTCTCCCGCAGACACTAGGTGTATTGACCCGCACGTTTGTTCACGCGGGTGATGGGTGGGTGGCCGCCGACGGCACGAGGGAGAGGGTCTTCACCGCCCTGCTTGCCCAGGCCGACGCCGAAGGTGACCTCGACTGAGTCGTCGCGGTCGACTCCGCCATCGTGCGCGCGCACCAACACGCCGCAAGGGCCCGTCAAAAGGGGCCCCGGCCGGCGAGCCGGAAGACCATGCCCTCGGCCGGTCCCGCAGTGGACTGACCACGAAGATCCACCTCGTCGCGGACGGGAGCTGCCGACCGCTGGCATTCGTCGTCACGCCGGGCAAGGCCGGTGACGTACCCGCATCCGAGCACGTCATGGCCCGCCTGCGGGTACCACGACGGATCGGCCACCCCAAGACCGCCACTGGCCTTCGACCGCGACGCCTACAAACACCGCAACACCGTGCATCAACAAGCTCAAACAATGGCGAGGTTTGGCCACTCGCTGCGACAAGCCCGCCACCAACTACCTCGCCGGACTCCACCTCCATCTTCATCTGGTCGGCGAGGTGATCCGAAGGAAACGGCCTAGCGCCCTTGGGTAGTTAAACCAGACAATCTTTTGATGTGGGGATGACTGGTGCGGTGTCCAACTCGTCCGGGGGCTCGGGGTTGTTGAGGCGTGAGTCGGTGGGGGTGGTCCGAACTGATTCGGTCAGAAGATCTTGGTGGTCCTCAGAGCTGTGCGAATCTCGCTTACGGTCTCGGATGAAAGATCAGCTTTGGACACCTGACCAGGTCCGGAGCTGTCGGGGCACCACGCAAGGCGCCCCGGCCATTCACCTGAGGGGAAACTTATGCGTGCCCGTATCGCTGGCCGTGCGTCCTTCGTAACGCTGGCTGCCGCTGCCCTGGCAATGGGGACTGTGTCCGTGAGTCACGCCGACTCAGTGGACAGTCCGCAGATCGTTGATGAGGCCACGTATACAAGTGCGGGAGGGGTGGACCCCAGGTCCATGCTCCCCAAGGGCGAAGCCGCCCCTGCCGAGGGTGCGGAGGTCGACGCCTTCGCAGATCTGCTCGTTAACACTTCGGGGCTCGAACTGCACCAAGGGCCTATCAAGGAGGAATACGAAGAGATCGGTCAGACGCTGCGGTTCACCATGGGCGACAAGGACTACGCCCATCCTCTGATCGTCACCCGGGTGACGGTGAAGGGAGATGTGCCCGAGTCCGTCATCGCCTCTGAGGGGGATATGACGCACCGCACTACGCTCCCTAATGGAGACCAGCTCATGACCGCCCAGGGCGGCGATGGAATCATGGTGGCCACGCTTTCCAAGACTGGCCAGTTGACGACGTGGTCGGCGCCCGGCGCCACCGGGGCTGCTCCGTTCACCGTGGAAGAACTCACGGAGTGGGCGACCGCCGTCGATGCCCAGCAGCCGGGCCGTATCACTGTCGCTTCTGCCATGGCACTTCGCGCCAAGCCCAGCTGCCAGCTGATCATCACGAAGCCGTTCACGCACGGAGGCGCCAAGCACATACAGGCTGAGGCCTCGATGCTCTGTACCCAGAAGGGCAAGGGCAACTTCACCGCCGTCCTGCGGCAGTATCACGGGCTCGGCGTGTGGAAGGAAAAGGACATCAAGGCCTACACCAATAGTCAGGGCAAGACCTTCCCGCTGCTCATGAGCTTTACCTGCCGCAAGCTCACGACGTCCAAGTGGATCTACCGCACGGACGTCGCTAACGCCACGCTGCGCAATGGCAACGGGTATTGGGGCAGGCACAACGTTCACTCGGCTACGTCGGGCATTCACTGCGCCTGACGACTCGGCGCGGTTGTCGAGTGCGGTGTGGGTGGCCTGGGTTGGTGCCACACGTCCTGTGAAAGGCCCTGCTAGCGTGTGGGTCATTGAGGCGAGGGTGCTATCGGAGGGAGTCGGGTGCACAGGCAGCGGGCGAGTCGTCCGGACTCGGCAGATCTGGCGGTTGCCGGCTGTGGGTGGGTCCTGATCGTCGCGGTAGTCGCCTTGCCAGGGCTCCTCACGAATGACGGTCCGCTGACGGTGTATTTGGCCGCTCTTGGCATGGTGATTGGGACTCTCTGGGCCAGGAAGAGGCTCCGGCGCTAGGCCGTTTCCTTTGGGTCACCTCGCCGACCAGATGAAGATGGCGGCGAGGTGCAGACCGGCCAGGTAGATGGTGGCGGGCTTGTCGCAGCGAGTGGCCAGGCCTCGCCATCGCTTGAGCTTGTTGATGCACCGCTCGACGGTGTTGCGCTGCTTGTAGTTCTCGCGGTCGAAGGCCGGTGGACGGCCGCCGAGCCGCTTTCGGTTGGCAGCCTGGGCCGCCGACTGCGGGATCACCACCCGGATTCTCCGCTGTCGAAGACGGAGGCGGATCGCCCGGGACGAATATGTCTTGTCGGCCAGGACAACTTCCGGCGTGACCCTCGGGCGGCGGATCCGTCTGGGCACCCGTAAGGGGGCCATGACGTGCTCGGATGCGGGTACGTCACCGGCCTTGCCCGGCGTGACGACGAATGCCAGCGGTCGGCAGCTCCCGTCCGCGACGAGGTGGATCTTCGTGGTCAGTCCACTGCGGGACCGGCCGAGGGCATGGTCTTCCGGCTCGTCGACCGGGGCCCCTTTTGACGGGCCGCAAGCGGGACGGTGAGGACCCTCTCCCACGTGCCGTCGGCGGCCCACTTCCGCAGCCGGTTGTGAGCGCCCTTCCACGAGCCGAAGTGTGGGCAGGTCCATCCACGGCGTGCCGGTGCGGTACTAGAACACAATCGCGTCGATCACCTGCCGGTGATCACGCCACCGCCCACCCCGCCGAGGGGTCCGGTCCAAGAGCAACGGCTCGATGCGGGCCCAATGGGCGTCAGTCAACGACACACCTAGACCAACGATCCAATGACCTGAAAAGAACGCCCTAGCCCAGCCGCACCCGCGCCAGTTGCCGCGACTGGGCCACCAGGCGGTCCGCGCTGTCCCAGACCTCCGCGTCCTCCTCCAGGAAGCCGCCGGCGAGGTTGCGGGTGGTGATGGCGACGCGCAGCGGGCCCGGGGCCGGGCGGTGGCGGACGTGGACCGTCAGTTCCACGGTCGGCACCCAGCCGGTGAGACCCATCTCGAAGGCGGTCGGCGGCAGCGCGTCGACGGTGAGCAGCAGCGACAGCGGGTCCGCGGGGCGGCCGTCCGCGAGGCCGAACCAGCCGCGCATCTCGCCCTTGCCGGACGGCTGTCCGAGCGCCCAGCCGAGCGTGGCCGGGTCGAGCTTGAGGAAGAGGCGGTCGGCGATGGCCGAACTGCCGGGCACCGGACGGTGGTCCGGAGCGTCTTGCGCGCCGAAGCACTGGTCGAGCGGCGGGAGGACGGGCGGCCGCGCGGTGGTGCGGACGTCGTCGGGCAGCGCGTCGAGGTCGCCGTACGAGGCGAGGACGCGGATCCGCTCCACCTCGCGGCCCTCCTCGTCGTACTGGAAGAGCGAGGCCTGGCCGGTGGAGAGCGAACGGCCCGCGCGCACCACGTCGGTGCGGACCACGGCGGGGCCGGGGTGCGACGCCGTGAGGTAGTGCGCGGAGACGGTGAAGGGGTCGGCGTGCGGCAGGGCGTCCGCGAGCGCGCGGCCGAGCACGGCGAGGAGATAGCCGCCGTTGACGGCGTTGATGATGGTCCAGCCCGCGGAGAGCTCGGTGTCGTAGACCCCCGGCTCCCGGCGGGTGAGCGCGGTGTCGCGGTCGAACTCGCTGTCGCCGATGGTCGCGTGCGCCGTTCCCGGGATGGAGGACACCGCCGCCTCCGATGCTGCCGTTGCCATGCCAGCAACGTACAACAGGAAACTACTGAGCGGTAGCTTTTTCTGCCCACCCACCCTTCGGCCACCGCTACGGCGTCTCCTTCGCCTCCGCCTCCACCGCGGTGGACCGCCGGTTCCAGGCGCGTGGGGCCCGCCAGTGGTAGTGCAGCGCGAGGAGCCGCAGGACGAACGCGGTCACGGCGGCGAAGCCGCTGGTGAAGGCCGTGAGGACGCCGAACTCGATGCACAGGGCGACCATCGTGGCGCCCACGATGGCGGGCACGGCGTACAGGTCGCGGTCCCAGCGGACCAGCGAGGGCACCTCGTTGGCGACGATGTCGCGCAGCACGCCGCCGCCCACCGCGGTCATCAGGCCGAGGGCGGCCGACGCGGTGAGGCCGAGGCCGTAGTCGTACGCCTTGGTCGTGCCCGAGACGCAGAACAGGCCGAGCCCGGCCGCGTCGAAGACGTTCACGGCGAGCTGGGTGCGCTCCACCTCCGGGTGCAGGAAGAAGACCAGCGCGGCCGCGAACAGCGGGGTGATGAAGTAGCCGAGGTCGGTGAAGGCGGCCGGCGGCACCGCCCCGATGACCAGGTCGCGGAAGAGCCCCCCGCCCAGCGCGGTGACCTCGGCGAGCACGGCGATGCCGAAGACGTCGAAGTTCTTGCGCACGGCGAGCAGCGCGCCGGAGATCGCGAAGACGAAGATCCCCACGATGTCGAGCGAGTGCTGGACGGAGGGGGTGAACAGATCCTGGAGCACGCGCCATTCTTACCCGCGCACGGCGCGGCACCGCCGCCACCGTCACCCGGAGTTGGGACTTTGAGGCCCCAGTGGCCCGTATGCCAGGGGCCGACCACGGAAAAGTCCCAAGAAAGACTTCAATGAGAAAGTCGAAGGAGTGTGGTTCGGAGCGGCCGGACCGTTCGGCGGAGGGAGTGCGGGAGATGAAGTTCGTGCTGGAGGTCGACCTGGGTGAGGCGGCCTTCGAGGGGAAGGCCGCCGACGAGCTGGGGCGGATCCTGCGGTACTGGGGCGGCAACCTGAAGCACTACGAGCTGCAGCCCGGCGCCGGTGAGGCCGTGTACGACTCCGGGTACCGCGAGGTCGGCGGCTGGCGGATCACCGCGCCGGAAGCGCCGGCTTCCCCTTCGTGAACAGCCAGGTGCGGAAGAGCCCGTCGAGCTGTTCGCCGGAGATCCTCTCGGCGAGGCGGACGAAGTCGGCGGTGCTCGCGTCGCCGTACCGGTGCTCCTTCACCCAGGTGCGCAGCAGCCTGAAGAAGTCCTTGTCGCCGATGCGCTCCCTGAGGACCTGCAGGGTCATCGCGCCGCGCTGGTAGACGGCCGAGGCGAACATCGTGTCGCGCTGCGGGTCGCCGACGACGGTCTGCCAGAACGCGGAGTCGGCGGGGCGGGAGTCGTAGGCGGCCCGGAAGGCGTCGTGCGCCGAGCCGCGCCCCTTGTGCTCGCCCCACAGCCAGGGCCCGTACGTCGCGAAGCCCTCGTTGAGCCAGATGTCCTTCCACCGGCTGGGCGAGACGGCGTCGCCGAACCACTGGTGGGTCAGCTCGTGCACGATCGTGCCCTCCGAGCGCACCGCCGAGTAGATCGGCTTGGTCTGGGTCTCCAGGGAGAAGCCGGCCTGCGGCATGTCGTCGACGATCGCGCCGGTCTCCTCGAAGGGGTACGGGCCGAACACCTCGGACCAGTGGTCGGTGACCTCGGCCGTGATGCCGTACACGTCGACGTCGCCGGCGGGCAGCGTCGGGTCGACGGCCACGTAGATCGGCGTGCCGGCCGGGGTCTTCCCGGTCCGCACGTCGAACTTCCCGATGGTGGCGGTCGCGAGGTAGGTCGCCATCGGCTTGGTCGAGCGCCAGTGCGCGACGCGCTGTCCACCCTTGCCGTACGTGCCCACCAGGCGGCCGTTGGAGACCGAGGTGAGGCCCTTGGGCGCCGTGATGCGGATGTCGAAGGCGGCCTTGTCGGAGGGGTGGTCGCTGGACGGGAACCAGGTGGACGCGGCGTTGGGCTCGCAGGCGACGAAGACGCCGTCGGCCGTCTTCATCCAGCCGTAGTCGGAGCCGAAGACGATGGGGCCGGTGAGCGGTTCGGGCACGCCGCCGTAGGTGACCGTCACCGTGAAGGTCTTGTTCTCGCGCAGGGCCTCGCGCGGCGTGATGCGGATCTCGTCGCCGGCGCGGGTGAACCGCGCGCGTCTGCCGTTCACTTCGATCCGGGTGACCGTGAGCTTCTGCAGGTCCAGGTCGAAGGAGGTCAGGTTCTGGGTGGCGCGCGCGGTGATCGTGGTGCGGCCGTCGAGGCGGTCGGTGCCGGGGTCGTACGCGACGTCGAGACCGTAATGGCGTACGTCGAAGCCGCCGTTGCCGAGCTGCGGGAAGTACGGGTCGCCGATGCCGTCGGCGCCGGGGTGGGGCGCGGGGGCGGCGGCGATGAGACAGAACGAGAGCGCCGCGGTGGCGAGCGTGCCCAGACGTGCCGAACGGGAGAGTGCCATGAGTCTTCCCTTCGAACGCGTTCCGATGGGGTCCGTGTCCGTGGCGACGGACACGGAGACTCTGCACTCTCCCGCTGGGGCATGTACATGACCTGGGGCGCGTACTTCGCCCGGGTCAACTTGACTTACGACTCAGTCGACTTCTGGCCCTCGCCCTTCGCGGCGTCGGCCTCGGGAGCCTCGGTCTTCGTGACGGCAGGCTTCTTCGTGACGGCAGGCTTCGGCTCCGCCTTCGCGGGCTCCGCCTTCGCGGGCTCCGCCTTCGCCGGCGTCTCCGTCGCCTTCGGCGTCACCGTCACCACCTCGATCGCCTCCTTGGCCACCGAGAGCAGCTCGGTGTCCTCGGGCGCCTGGTCCGCGGCGTTCTCCGGGTGGTGGCAGGCCACCTGGTGCCCGCCGGCGAGCGCCACCAGCGGCGGCTCCTTCGTCTTGCAGACCTGCGTCGCCTTCCAGCACCGCGTGTGGAAGCGGCAGCCGGTGGGCGGGTCGATCGGCGAGGGGACGTCGCCGCGCAGCAGGATGCGCTCGCTCTTGACGCCGCGCCGCCTCGGGTCCGGCACCGGCACCGCGGAGAGCAGCGCCTTGGTGTACGGGTGCATCGGCGTGGAGTAGAGGTCCTTGCGGTCCGCCAGCTCCACGATCTTGCCGAGGTACATCACCGCGATGCGGTCCGAGACGTGCCGGATGACCGACAGGTCGTGCGCGATGATCACGTACGTGAGACCGAGCTCGTCCTGCAGGTCGTCCAGGAGGTTGACCACCTGGGCCTGGATGGACACGTCGAGCGCGGAGACCGGCTCGTCCGCCACGACCAGCTTGGGCCGCAGGGCGAGCGCCCGCGCGATGCCGATGCGCTGGCGCTGGCCGCCGGAGAACTCGTGCGGATAGCGGTTGTAGTGCTCGGGGCTGAGCCCGACGCGCTCCAGCATCTCCTGCACGGTCTTCTTCACGCCGCCCTCGGGCTTGACGCCCTGGAGCTGGAAGGGCATGCCGACGATGGTGCCGATGGTGTGCCGGGGGTTCAGCGACGAGTACGGGTCCTGGAAGATCATCTGCACGTCGCGGCGGAACGGCCGCATCCGTGCGGTGTTCAGATGCGTGATGTCCGTGCCCTCGAACTCCACGCGGCCGCTGGTCGGTTCGAGCAACCGGGTGATCAGCCGGCCCATCGTCGACTTGCCGCAGCCGGACTCGCCGACCACGCCGAGCGTCTCACCGGGGCGTACGTCGAAGGAGAGCCCGTCGACCGCCTGCACGGCCGCCACCTGGCGCTGGAGCAGCCCCTTCTTGATGGGGAAGTGCTTCACCAGGCCGTCGACCTTGAGCAGCGGCTCGGGCGAGCTCTTCGTCTGCGCCGGGATCGTCATCTCCTGGCCCTTCACGTCATCGTTCACAGCTTCGGCGCAATCTCTTCGGTCCAGATCCGGGTGCGCTCGTCCTGCGACATGTGGCAGGCCGAGTAGTGCCCCTCGGCCACGAGCCGCAGCTCCGGACGCTCGCGCCGGGTGATCTGGTCCTTGGGGATGTCCGCGTAGGGGCAGCGCGGGTTGAAGGCGCAGCCGCTCGGCAGGTTGATCAGGCTGGGCGGGGAGCCCTTGACCGGGATGAGCCGCTCGGTCTCCTCGCGGTCGATGCGCGGCATCGAGCCCAGCAGGCCCCAGGTGTAGGGGTGCTGCGGCTCGTAGAAGACCCGCTCGGCGGTGCCGCGCTCGACGCACCGGCCGCCGTACATGACCAGGAGCTCGTCGGCCATCTCGGCGACGACGCCCAGGTCGTGCGTGATCATGATGACGGCGGAGCCGAACTCCTTCTGCAGATCCCGGATGAGGTCGAGGATCTGCGCCTGGACGGTCACGTCGAGGGCGGTGGTCGGCTCGTCCGCGATGAGCAGCTCGGGGTTGTTCACGAGCGCCATGGCGATCATCGCGCGCTGGCGCATGCCGCCGGAGAACTCGTGCGGGTAGGAGTCCACCCGCTTGTCCGGCTGCGGGATGCCCACGCGGTCGAGCATCTCGATGGCGCGCCTGCGGGCGGTCTTCTTGTCGACGTCGTTGTGGACCCGGTACGCCTCGGTGATCTGCTTGCCGATGGAGTAATACGGGTGCAGCGCGGAGAGCGGGTCCTGGAAGATCATCGCCATCTCGCGGCCGCGCAGCCTGCGCACCTCGTCCGCCGGGGCGCCGAGCAGCTCCTTGCCGTCCAGCCAGATCTCACCGGAGATCTGCGCCTTGCGGGCGCCGTACTGCCCGGCGGTGTGCAGCCCGAGGATGCCCAGCGAGGTCACCGACTTGCCGGAGCCGGACTCACCCACGATGCCGAGGGTCTTGCCCTTCTCCAGCTGGAAGCTGAGCCCGTCGACGGACTTGACCACACCGTCGTCGGTCGGGAAGTGCACCTTGAGGTCGCGCACCTCGAGGAAGGCGGAGGGAGCGGCCGCGGCGGCGACGGGCTCGCCCACCGCGGCTCCGCTCTTGGACAGTTCGGTCATCCCAGCCTCACTCGCGGGTCGATGACGGCGTACATAAGGTCGACGACGAGGTTGGCCACGGCGATCGCGAGCGCCGCGCACAGGGTCACGCCGAGAATCACGGGCAGGTCCTTGCTGCTGATGGCCCTGACCGCTTCGAGGCCGAGCCCCGGCAGGTTGAACGTGGACTCGGTGAGCACGGCGCCGCCCATCAGGACGCCGAGGTCGAGTCCGAAGACGGTGAGGATCGGCGTCATCGCGGAGCGCAGCGCGTGCCTGCGGATGACGGTGGCCTCGCCGAGCCCCTTGGCGCGCGCGGTGCGGATGTAGTCCTCGCCGAGCACTTCGAGCATGGTGGCGCGGGTGAGACGGGCGTACATCGCGGCGTTGAGGAAGGCGAGCACGATCCACGGCAGGATCAGTGTCTGGAGCCAGACCCCTGCCGAGTCGTCGGTACTGAGGCTGTCCGCGATCTTCACCCAGCCGAGGTTGTGGACGAAGATGCCCATCGCGATCATGCCGGTGAAGAAGACGGGGAGCGAGACGCCGCCGAGGGCGACGGTCATCGCGGAGCGGTCCCAGATGGAACCCCGCTTGAGGGCGGAGACCACACCGGTGGCGACACCCGCGGCGAGCCACAGGACGCAGGCGCCCGCGGCGAGCGCGCCGGTGACGGGCAGCGCGTCCTTGAGGGTCTCCCAGACGGGCGCCTCGGTGCGGAAGGAGTAGCCGAAGCAGGGCGCCGGGCAGTGCGTGACGTCACTGCCGTTGACGTAGTCGCGGCCCATCGGGATGCCCTTGATGAACTCCCAGAACTGGACGAGCAGCGGGTCGTCGAGTCCCAGTTTGGTCCGGATGCCTTCGATCTGCTCGGCTCCGGTGGCCTTGCCGGCGAAGAGGACGGCGATGTCCTGTCCCGCCCACTTGGGCAGCATGAAGAAGACGGTGAAGGTCGCGAGCAGTACGACCAGCACCATGATGATTACGGCGATCAGGCGCCGGATGAGATAAGCAAGCACTGTGCGCGGCCCGGCGGTGGCCGGAGCCCCCTTGTGAGGAGCTCCGGCCACCGCCCGGGGCCATCACCTGCCCTTCGGACTGGCGGGATTCGGCGGCGGTGGGACGATCAACTGCGGGTGCCCGGGCGGGTGTTACTTCTTGACGCCGAGCGAGGCGTAGTCGTAACGGCCGTTGTAGCCGTCGGACATGTAGGCGTTGGTCAGCCGCGACCCGCGCCAGGTGATGTTCTTCTCGTAGAGGAAGGGCATCCAGTCGGCCTGGTCGAGGATCTTCTTGTCGAGCTTCTTGTAGACCTCGCCGGCCTCGGCCGGGTCGGTCTTCGAGATGGCCTTGTCGAAGAGGGCGTCGACCTTCTTGTCCTTGATCTGCGACTCGTTGTAGTTGCCGGTCGGGTTCAGGAAGCGGCTGTCGAACAGCGGCTGCGCGTAGCCCTGGCCGGACGGGAAGTCCGGGCCCCAGCCGCTCATCGTCATGCCGTAGCCGCGCTTCTTCACGACGGACGGCGAGCCGGTGATGCTGGAGGTGTCGGCGCCGTCGAGGGAGTCGACCTGGACGTTGATGTTGACCTTCTTCAGCGCCTCCTGCAGCGCCTCGGCCGCGTCGACCTCACCCGGGTTGTTGCTGCGGGCGGTGAGCTTGGTGGTGAAGCCGTTCGGCTTGTCGCACTGCTTCAGCTCGTCCTTGGCCTTGGCGACGTCCGGCTTGCCCTTGCGCGCGAGGACGCCGTACGGGTCGTACTTGCTGTAGCCCGGGATCGCCACGGGGAAGGTGCTGTTGGCGATGTCGCCGGCCGCGACCTTGCCGCCGCGGGTCTGCTGCAGGCTCGCGAAGTCGGTCGCGTAGAACACGGCCTTGCGGCAGTGCACGTTGTCGAACGGCTTGGCGTTGTGGATCAGCGCGACGTAGCGCACGAAGGACGTGTGCATGTTGTCGACATTGGCGCGGTGGTCGGTGACGGCGCTGACGCGGCCGGACTGGGTCATGCCCGTGCCGTTGAGGTCGACGTCGAAGTCACCCTCCATCAGCTTCTTGTCGTTCTCCTCCTGGTTGGCGGAGATCGTCACGTCGATGACGTCGGGCAGGGCCGCGCGGATCGGGTCCGAGGACTTCTGCCACTTGTCGTTGCGGACCAGCACGATCTTCTTGTTGGACTTGTACTCCTTGAACTTGTAAGGGCCCGCGGAGAACGGTCGCTGGGTGTACTTGGCCTTGGTGTCCTTGGCCTCCTTCACCGGCGAGCCGGTGGGCATGGCCAGGAACTGCTCGAAGTCGCCGTTGCGCTTGGGCAGCTTGAAGATGATCGTCTGGTCGTCGGGGGTCTCGATCGCGTCGAGGCCGCCCTTGTCCTTGTAGGGGCCCTTGTACTTGCCCTTGGGGTCGAGCGTCTGGCGGATGTAGCCGGGACCACCGGTGATGGTGTCCGTCGCCCAGGTGCGCTCGATGCCGTACTTGATGTCCTTGGAGGTCAGCTTGGAGCCGTCCTCCCAGGTGAGACCGGAACGCAGCTTGTACGTGTAGGTCTTGCCGTCGTCGGAGATCTTCGCGGTGGAGGTGGCGAGGTCCGGGACCAGCTTCGTGCCCGCCTTGCCCGGCTTGGTGTCGTAGGTCACCAGCTGCCGGGTGTAGAAGCGCATGAAGTCCCACGTCATGCCGTAGTAGGCACGCTGGGGGTCGGCGGAGTCGAGGTCCTGCTTGCCGACCATCTTCAGCGTGCCCCCCTTCTTCTTGGAGGGGTTGGCGATCTTGTTCAGCGCCGCGTTGTAGCCGGCACCCTTCGAGTCGCTGTCGCCACCGTCACCGCCGCCGCACGCCGTGGTGGTCACCAGCGCCGCGACGACGAGGGCCGCACCGCTGGTGAGCCGTCGTTTCGTGGAACCTGTGGGCATTTTCTCGTAACCTCCGAGATCGCGGTCCCTGGCCTAGTGCTGCCGGAGAACCATGGTTAAAGCCACCTGACATGCGGCAGGGGCAAGCCAATTGGGACCTTCTAGCGCGTCCCCTTCGGGTCGAGCGCGTCCCGCAGCCCGTCGCCGAAGAGGTTGAAGGCCAGCACGGTGATGAAGATCGTGACGCCCGGGAAGACCATGAACATCGGGTCGTGCTCGTACGTCTTGAGCGCGTCGCGCAGCATGCCGCCCCAGGAGGCCGTCGGCGGCTTGACGCCGGCGCCGAGGAAGCTGAGGGCCGCCTCCGTGAGGATGTTGGTCGGGATCATCAGCGTCGCGTAGACGGTGATGGGCGCGACCAGGTTGGGCAGCAGTTCGCGGAACAGGATGTGGCGCTTGCCGCCGCCGAGGCTGCGGGCCGCCTCCACGTACTCGCGCTCACGGAGCGAGAGGGTCTGGCCGCGGACGATGCGGCCGACGTACGGCCAGCCGAAGAAGCCGATGACCATGACGAGGATCGCGACGCGCACGCTGGTGCCCTCCAGGCCCAGCAGGTCGTCGGGGAGCACGGAGACCAGCGAGATGATGAAGAGCAGCTGCGGGAACGAGAGCAGGACGTCCATCACGCGGCTGATCAGCGCGTCGACCCAGCCGCCGAAGTAACCGGCGATGATCCCGAAGAGGGTGCCGAGGGCCACCGCGACGATGGCCGCGAGGAACGCCACCAGGAGCGAGATCCGCGCTCCGTAGACGATGCGGCTGAAGACGTCGCGGCCCTTGTTGGGCTCGACGCCGAAGAGGAAGTCGCCGCTCACGCCGCCGAGCGAGCCGGTGGGAAGACCGGTCAGCTCGTCCAGCTTGTCCTGGTGGAAGTCGTTGGGCGGGTGGCCGAGCAGGCTCACGATCAAAGGCGCGAAGACGGCGACGAGCACCAGGACCAGCACCGTGATGCCGCCGGCCAGGGCGACCTTGTCCCGCTTCAGGCGGTTCCAGGCGATCTGCTTGAGGGACCGACCCTCGACCTTCTTCACCCCTGCATCAACTGCGGGGGCGACGTCCTCGGTCGGATCCGCGTCCGCAGGTGTGTCATGCAATGGTGCCGTCATCGTGGCAGGGACCCCTCTCAACCGGTGGTGACCGGCCCGCACTTGCCGCTGTAGCGACGTGATCAGTCCGTCGTACACATGGGGCGAAGGCCCCTTGGAGCGGGAGTCTTCATCCACGTCGCGATCTGTTACCAGACTTGACGGGGAAAGGATGCGCAACCGTGATGCTGATCGAGGTGTTCCGTTATCCGGACGTCAGTGAACGAGGGGCGAACACGGGGCAGTTGGGGCGCAAGCCGTCACGCCTGCCCATAGGGCCCCACCAGCACTACAACGGACATCACAGCGGTCGGCGCTGCTCAGCGGCGCTAGTACTGCGCCGGGTAGCCGTAGCCGCCGGCCGGCGCGGGGGCGGGCTGTGCCTCGCGGTCGTAGAAGGGGCGGGCGTTGGCGCGGAGCCACATGGTGACCGGGTCGTCCTCGTCGGACATCGCGACCGTGGAGACCGGCAGGCCCTCGGGGACGGCCGGAATCGACTGCTGCATCATCGTCCGCACGGCGTCGACGGACGGCGGCGAGGTGTCGTACACGTCGAGGCCGATGGCCAGATACGGCGCCCCGAGCGCGGGCTGCACCCAGGCGCGGCGCAGCGAGCGGATCACCGGGGTGCGGTGCGCGTTCTGCGTCAGGAGCGCGTAGAACTGCGGGATCTCGATGCTCGGTTCGGTGAGCCGGAGGGGTCCCGCGGGCAGCAGGTCGAGGCCGGTGGCGATACGGCGCAGATCCAGCCACGGGATGCCGACGCCGCCGCCCGGCGCGTGCGGGTTGAGCCAGAGGCCGTAGTGGTCGGGGTAGAGGGTGCGGGCGACGTCGGTGCCGCGCACCACCTCGTAACTGCGGTTCCAGCCACTGGCGGAGAGCTCCTGGGCGGAGGTCACACAGGGGGCGTAGCCGAGGCCTTCGACCTCCATGTTGCCGTACTGGGCGTCGGGGGATCCGGCCTGGCCGTGCCAGAGCAGCATCCACACCTGGTCGGCGGCGAGGGCGCGGAGCAGCGCCTCGTAGGCGTCGTAGCGCCCCGGGGTCACCTGGCGCAGCAGCTGCTCGACCTTCCCCGGAGCCCGCGACTCCGCTCGAGCAGGGGAGGCCCCATCGTCCGCGGCCGTGCCCGACGCACTCACCCGTAACCGCCCCTTCGCTTCGCACCCGACTGCCCGACAACCGAACCGTGCACCCCGCCGTCCGGGCACGCAGGTGCCCCGACCGGGTCATGGAACCAGCTTAAGCGGCGATCCCGGCGCGGACTTGACGTACGACACCTCGGGTCCCGTCGTACGGCGCCCGTGGCCCGGCCCGCCGCTTTCGGCCCCGGCGCGCCGCCCGGCCTCAGCCGACGCGCTGATAGAAGGGCCGCACCCGGGCCCGCAGCCAGTCCCCCACCGGGTCCTGCGCCACGTCGAGCAGCACGAGGTTCACCGCCCACGGGACCGGGGCCTGCCCGAGGGCGCGGCCGAGCGCCTCCATGGGCAGGTCGCGGGCGTTGCCCTCCCAGGTGGCGAGTTCGACGCCGACGAAGAGGGTCGGGTCGTCGGTCTCGACGTCCGCCAGGCAGCGGCGCGCGGTGAGCACGACCCCGCTCGCCTCGAACTCGCGGCCCGCGGCGGCCAGGAAGTCCACCGGCTCCTCCTGCCAGTCCGGTTCGTAGAGCCGCACGCGGCCGCCGGTGGCGGGGCCGTCCAGCGCGGAGCGGCCGGCCCTGCAGAGCTCGGCGACGGCGGCCGGCGGCAGCGGGGCGCCGACGGTGCCGTCCGGGTTGAGTGCGATGCCCAGCTGCGGGGGCAGGCCGCGGGCGAACTCCACGGCGGGCGCCACGGTGCACCCCATGCGGTCGGCGGCGGCGCCGAGCGCCTGGCGGAACTGCTGCTCGGAGGTGAAGACGGGGACGTACGCCTGGCCCTCGATCTCCAGCGTCGGCAGGTCGAGGGTGCCGCTGTCGGGACCGCCGCCGTTCGGCAGCGGGATCCATATCGCGCTGCGGCCGAGGACCTCCACGATCCGGCCGCCCGCCGATTCGGCGGCGCCGAGGGAGGCCGCGAGGACCTCCTCCAGCTCGTTGCCCGGCCAACCCGCGTACGGATGGGCTTGTGCCTGCGCCGGAAAGTCCATCTGTCCAACCCCTGCTCGCGACCGCTCTGCCTGCGGCTCGAACCCTAACGCCGGGCGGGTCGGCCGTCGAAGGCGATCCCCCGCAGGACCTGCGCCGCCGCCCGGTCCAGGAGCACCGCCGAGCCGCAGCCGCGCGGCAGGTCGCCGCGCTCGGCGGCGTCGACGAGCCGGCCGACCGTCCTGCGGTGGCGCGCGAAGGCGTACCGGGAGACGCCGCGGCCGCGCTCGCGCTGGCCCGCGAGCGCCGTGTCCACCGGCACGTCGAGCAGCAGCAGGTGCAGGACGGCGCCGCGCCGGCCCGCCTCGCGGGCGAGCCAGCGGCGCACCCACGGCTGGGTGCCGCAGTCGTGCACCACGACGCTCGCCCCGGAGCGCAGGTGGCGGCGCAGTCCCGCGTAGTGCGCGAGGCGGACCAGGGGGCGGTAGATCACGTACGGGAGGAGGCGGGGCATGCGGCCGGCCCAGCGGTCGCGGGTGTCCTGGGAGTCGATGCGCGGGCCGGTGACGGCCTGCCGCATGAGGGTCGACTTCCCGCCACCGGGCAGCCCGGAGACGACGACCAGGTCGCCCGCGCCGAAGGTGAGGCGGTGCGGGCTGTGGCCGGAGCGCCGGCGCAGGTCGCGGACGACGGCCACGGGGAGCGGGCCGCAGCTCTCCCGGGCCGGGGCGGCGACCTGCTTGGGCAGCGCCACCCCCGTGGTTGGAGCGAAGACGCCTGTCCTGCTGCGCACCGTGATCGGCCTCCCCATAGCGGTCACGTACTGCTTCCCCGTCAAGTGTAAAGAGAAGGTAATGCGGCACAACCGTGCGCGGGCCGCGCGATCCGCTGCCGGTCACGGGTCCCCCTGGACAGGGTCGCGTGCAATGATGAGCCCGCCAACTCCATACCGGCCGTTTGAATCCGCGCGGGAGAGTCTCCGGGACCAGCAGGTGCTGTGTCGTCCGGGGCGCCGAAGGAGCAAGTCCCTCCCTTGAATCTCTCAGGCCCCGTACCGCGCGGGCGAGGCACATCTGAAAAGCGGGCCGCCCCGGCGGTCCCACCCAAGGTGCAAGCCGTACGTCTCGGATGTCGAGACGCCTGCGGCGAACCTCTCAGGTTCCGATGACAGATGGGGAGGATCGACCTCGCCCGTCATGCCCTGGGAGTTCCCTTCATGAGCACTGCCCCCCGTCTGACCGCCCTCGACGCCGTACATCGCCTCCTCGGTGCGACCATGACCGATTTCGCGGGCTGGGACATGCCGCTGCGGTACGCCAGCGAGCGCGACGAGCACAACGCCGTGCGCACCAAGGCCGGCCTCTTCGACCTCTCCCACATGGGCGAGATCACCGTCACCGGCGCCGAGGCCGCCGACTTCCTGAACTTCGCGCTGGTCGGCAACATCGGCTCGGTCGGCGTCGGCCGCGCCCGCTACACCATGATCGTCGCCGAGGACGGCGGAATCCTGGACGACCTGATCGTCTACCGGCTCGGCGAGACCGAGTACATGGTGGTCGCCAACGCCTCCAACGCGCAGGTCGTGCTCGACGCGCTGACCGCCCGCGCCGACGGCTTCGACGCCGAGGTCCGCGACGACCGGGACGCGTACGCGCTGCTGGCCGTCCAGGGCCCGGAGTCCTCCGGCATCCTCAAGCAGCTCACCGACGCCGACCTGGACGGTCTGAAGTACTACGCGGGCCTGCCGGGCACCGTCGCGGGCGTGCCCGCCCTCATCGCCCGTACCGGCTACACCGGCGAGGACGGCTTCGAGCTCTTCGTCTCCCCCGGCGACGCGGAGAAGCTGTGGGGCGCGCTGCTCGATGCGGGCACCCCCGTCGGCCTGGTCCCGGCCGGCCTCTCCTGCCGGGACACGCTGCGCCTGGAGGCGGGCATGCCGCTGTACGGGCACGAGCTGACCGCCGGGCTGACGCCGTTCGACGCCGGACTCGGCCGGGTCGTGAAGTTCGAGAAGACCTCGCAGTCGGAGAGCTTCGTGGGCCGCGCCGCCCTCGCGGCCGCCGCCGAGCGCGCCGAGACCGCACCGCCGCGCAAGCTCGTGGGCCTGGTCGCCGAGGGCCGCCGGGTGCCGCGCGCCGGTTTCCCGGTGGTCGCCGACGGCAAGGTGATCGGCGAGGTCACCTCGGGCGCCCCGTCCCCGACGCTGGGCAAGCCGATCGCCATGGCGTACGTCGACGCCGAGCACGCCGCCCCGGGCACCCAGGGCGTCGGCGTGGACATCCGCGGCACCCACGAGCCGTACGAGGTCGTGGCCCTGCCGTTCTACAAGCGCCAGAAGTGACGCCCAGTGTGCGGCCCGGCGCCCCGGCGCCGGACGTGACCCCCCGCACACCGTCCCCGTTCCGCAGCACCCACCCGCGTACAGGAGAATTCAGGTCATGAGCAACCCCCAGCAGCTGCGTTACAGCAAGGAGCACGAGTGGCTGTCGGCCACCGAGGAGGGCGTGTCGACGGTCGGCATCACGGAGCACGCCGCGAACGCGCTCGGTGACGTCGTCTTCGTGCAGCTTCCGGAGGTCGGCTCCACGGTGACCGCGGGCGAGACCTGTGGCGAGCTGGAGTCGACCAAGTCGGTCAGCGACCTCTACTCCCCGGTGAACGGCGAGGTCACCGAGGCCAACCAGGACGTCGTGGACGACCCCTCGCTGGTCAACTCCGCCCCGTTCGAGGGCGGTTGGCTGTTCAAGGTGCGCATCACGGACGAGCCGGGCGACCTGCTCTCCGCCGATGAGTACACCGCCTTCGCCGCCGGCTGACCCATACCGTTAGGGATCGCGTGATGTCGCTTCTCAACACCCCTCTCCACGAGCTGGACCCGGACGTCGCCGCCGCCGTCGACGCCGAGCTCCACCGCCAGCAGTCCACCCTGGAAATGATCGCCTCGGAGAACTTCGCTCCGGTCGCCGTCATGGAGGCCCAGGGCACCGTCCTCACCAACAAGTACGCCGAGGGCTACCCCGGCCGCCGCTACTACGGCGGCTGTGAGCACGTGGACGTGACCGAGCAGATCGCGATCGACCGGGTCAAGGACCTGTTCGGCGCCGAGTACGCCAACGTCCAGCCGCACTCCGGCGCCTCCGCCAACCAGGCCGCCCTGTTCGCCATCGCCCAGCCCGGCGACACGATCCTCGGCCTCGACCTCGCGCACGGCGGGCACCTCACCCACGGCATGCGCCTGAACTTCTCCGGCAAGCAGTTCAACGTGGTCGCCTACCACGTGGACGAAGCCGGCCTGGTCGACATGGCCGAGGTCGAGCGCCTGGCCAAGGAGAACAGCCCCAAGGTGATCATCGCGGGCTGGTCCGCCTACCCGCGTCAGCTGGACTTCGCCGAGTTCCGCCGCATCGCCGACGAGGTCGGCGCCAAGCTGTGGGTCGACATGGCGCACTTCGCCGGGCTCGTCGCCGCCGGACTGCACCCCAACCCGGTGCCGTACGCGGACGTGGTCACCTCCACCACGCACAAGACGCTCGGCGGCCCGCGCGGCGGCATCATCCTGGCCCGCGACAAGGAGTTCGCGAAGAAGCTGAACTCCGCGGTCTTCCCCGGCTTCCAGGGCGGCCCCCTGGAGCACGTGATCGCCGCCAAGGCCGTCTCCTTCAAGGTCGCCGCATCGGACGACTTCAAGGAGCGCCAGCAGCGCACCCTGGACGGCGCCCGCATCCTGGCCGAGCGCCTGGTGCAGGACGACGCCAAGGCGGCCGGCGTCGGCGTGGCCTCCGGCGGCACCGACGTGCACCTGGTCCTGGTCGACCTGCGCGACTCCGAGCTCGACGGGCAGCAGGCCGAGGACCGCCTCCACGAGGTCGGCATCACGGTCAACCGCAACGCCGTCCCGAACGACCCGCGCCCCCCGATGGTCACCTCGGGCCTGCGGATCGGCACACCGGCGCTCGCCACCCGCGGCTTCCAGGAGGAGGACTTCCGCGAGGTCGCCGACATCATCGCCGAGGCCCTCAAGCCGGGCTTCGACGCGGACGCCCTGAAGGCCCGCGTCACCGCACTGGCCGACAAGCACCCGCTGTACCCCGGCCTGGGCTGAGTTTCGTACCCTTTTGTTCGTACGCTTTTGTTCGTACGTACGAAACGTCGGGGCACCCCGCACACTGGACAGTGAGCGGGGTGCCCCGCACCACGTGACCCGCTCGCAGTCCCGTAGTTCTGCACCGCCTTGTACTTCTGCTCCACCCCGGCAGACAACGGCGTCTACCAACCACCCTTGGAGTTTCCCGTGGCCATCTCGGTCTTCGACCTGTTCTCGATCGGCATCGGCCCGTCCAGCTCCCACACGGTCGGTCCGATGCGCGCCGCCCGCATGTTCGCCGGACGCCTCAAGAACGAGGGCCTCATGGCCCACACCGCCGCGATACGGGCGGAGCTGTACGGCTCGCTCGGCGCGACCGGCCACGGCCACGGCACCCCCAAGGCCGTCCTGCTGGGCCTGGAGGGCGAGTCGCCGCGCACGGTGAACGTGGAGGGCGCCGACGACCGCGTGGACGAGATCAAGAGCAGCGGCCGCATCAACCTGCTCGGCGTGCACGAGATCGACTTCGACTTCGACGAGGACCTGGTCCTGCACCGCCGCAAGGCCCTGCCCTACCACGCCAACGGCATGACGATCTTCGCGTACGACCGTGAGGGCGCCCTCGTCCTGGAGAAGACGTACTACTCCGTGGGCGGCGGCTTCGTGGTCGACGAGGACGCCGTCGAGGGCGCCAACCCGATCGTGCCGGACGACACCGTCCTCAAGCACCCCTTCCGCACCGGCGACGAGCTGCTGCGCCGCGCCGAGGAGACCGGCCTGTCGATCTCCGCGCTGATGCTGGAGAACGAGAAGGCCTGGCGCACGGAGGAGGAGATCCGCGAGGGTCTCCTGGAGATCTGGCGCGTGATGCAGGCGTGCGTGTCCCGCGGCATGTCCCGCGAGGGCATCCTGCCCGGCGGCCTGAAGGTCCGCCGCCGCGCCGCCAACTCCGCGCGCCAGCTGCGCGCCGAGGGCGACCCGCAGGCCCGCGCGATGGAGTGGATCACCCTCTACGCGATGGCCGTGAACGAGGAGAACGCCGCGGGCGGCCGCGTCGTGACCGCCCCGACGAACGGCGCCGCGGGCATCATCCCCGCGGTCCTGCACTACTACATGAACTTCGTGCCCGGGGCCGATGAGGACGGCGTGGTCCGCTTCCTGCTCGCGGCCGGCGCGATCGGCATGCTCTTCAAGGAGAACGCCTCGATCTCCGGCGCCGAGGTCGGCTGCCAGGGCGAGGTCGGCTCCGCCTGCTCGATGGCGGCGGGTGCCCTCGCCGAGGTCATGGGCGGCTCCCCGTCCAAGGTGGAGAACGCCGCCGAGATCGGCATGGAGCACAACCTCGGCCTGACCTGCGACCCGGTCGGCGGCCTCGTGCAGATCCCGTGCATCGAGCGCAACGGCATGGCGGCCGTGAAGGCCGTGACCGCCGCGAAGATGGCGATGCGCGGCGACGGCTCGCACAAGGTCTCCCTCGACAAGGTCATCAAGACCATGAAGGACACCGGCGCCGACATGTCCGTCAAGTACAAGGAGACGGCGCGGGGCGGGCTCGCGGTCAACATCATCGAGTGCTGATCCCGGTGCGGGTCCGCCCCCACGGCCCGCGTCAGCAGGTCGTGCCGGGGCGGACCCGTTTCCCTTCGATGAGGTAGGCGTCGACGGCGTTCGAGACGCAGCGGCCGCCGCGCCCGTAGGCGGTGTGGCCGACGTCGTCGTACGTCAGGAGCATGCCGCCGGGGAACTGCCCGGCCAGGCTCTCGGCCTCCTCGTACGGGGTGGCCGGGTCGCCCGTGGTACCGACGACCAGGACCGGCGCCACCCCGTCGGCCCGGACCCGGTGCGGGTGTCCCGCGCCGGGACCCGTGGGCCAGTCCTTGCAGGTCAGCTCGTCGAGGACGCTCGTCGTCCCGTAACTGCCCGCCGTCTTCTCGGCTGCGCCGAGGGCCTTCCAGTACGGGGCCTCCGTGCGCGGGTGGGGCACGTCGAGGCAGCTGACGGCGACGATGGCGTCGTCGTCGTTCTCGGCGGCGGCCCGGGGACGGGGGCGGCTGCGGTGCGTACGGCGGGACTCCGTGGCCGGAGAGTCCGACTCCGCCATGCGGGCGAGCCGCGTCCCGTCGCCGTCGTCCGCCGCGTCCAGCGCCCGCGACAGCTCCTCCCAGTCGTCCTCCGGGCTGTACATCGCGGCCGTGACGACGTCGAGCACCGTCCGGGCGTCGACCTCGTACAGCTCCTCGTCGGTGACCGGCAGCGGTGCGCGGGCCGCCCGCGCGTACACCCCGTCGAGCAGCGCCGCTATCTCCGCCGGGGTCGAGCCGGGGCAGCTGTCGCCCACGATGTCGGCGCAGTACTCCGCGTAGTCGTCGACCGCCCTGCGGAACCCGGCGCCCTGGCTCAGCGCGCGCTGCCGCCAGTCCAGGGCGGGGTCCACGGCGCCGTCCAGGGCCAGGGCACGGACCCGGTGCGGGAACTGCTCGGCGTACGACGTGCCGAGACTCGTGCCGTACGACCAGCCGAGATAGGTCAGCCTGCGGTCGCCGAGCGCGGCGCGCAGGACGTCCAGGTCACGGGCCGCGTCCACGGTGCCGACGTGCGGCAGGACGGCGCGGCTGCCCCGCACGCAGGCTGCGGCCTGCCCGTCGGCTTCGGCCACCGCACGGGCGCGGTCGGCCGGGGTGCGGGGGGTGAGGGGCTCGGGGGCCTCGCCCTCGTCGGTCTCCTCCTCGTCCGTCTCCGCGCACGAGACCGCCGGGACGCTGCCGCCGACGCCGCGCGGGTCGAAGGAGACGATGTCGAAGCGGGCGCGGAGCCGCGCGGTGAACGCCTCGCCGCCGTCCGCCTTCAGGTCGCTCACGCCGGAGGCGCCCGGACCGCCCGGGTTGTAGACGAGCGAGCCGATGCGCCGGTCCGGGTCGGCCGTCTGCGCCTGCACCACCGGCAGGACGAACGTCCTGCCGTCGTCGGGGCGGCCGTAGTCCCGCGGGACGGTGAGCCGCGCGCAGCGCAGGTCGCCGCAGCTCTTCCAGGCCAGCCGCTGCCCGTAGAACCGCTGGAGCTCGGGGCGCGGGGCCGCCTTGCCGTCGTCCGGGGCGGCCTCACCCGGCGCGGTGCAGCCGGTGAGTGCGGCGGCGGTGAGGGCGGACAGGGCGAGGGCGAGCGGGCGGCCTGTGCCCCGCCGGGACCGGCGGCGGTGGTGGACGGCGGGGTTCAACGGGTCGCTCCCAGGTTCGATGTGCTCGCCCTGGGAGACGGGCACGGCCGCCGTCCCGCTCCACCGTCCGGCGACCAATCCCCGCGAGGGGCACGCGCCGGGGCTCCCGCTACCCTGACCCCCGTCAGTAGTGCACGAAGAAGGGGTGGATCCGGTGGCGGACATCGAGGAAGCGCGCAAGACGTTCGAGCAGTTCGACGCGGACGGCGACGGCTTCATCACGGCAGCCGAGTGGAAGAGCGCCATGGCCAGGATGGGCGACTTCTACCAGACCGAGGCGGTGGCCGAAGCCGTGATCGGCTCGAAGGACACCAACGCGGACAAGCGCCTCTCCTTCGACGAGTTCTGGGCGAGCCTGAACAAGTAGTCCGGCGGACGACGAGGGCCCGGCGCACGATGGCGCGCCGGGCCCTTCGCCGTACCCGCCCGCCCCCCGCGGGCGCGTCAGCGGCTGGTGCGGACGCTCCACCGCCCGTCCCTGCGCTCCAGCCGCACGGGGTGGTCGAAGCACTTGCCGACCTGGTCGCTCGTCAGGACCTCCGCCACGGTTCCGGCGGCGAGGGCGCGCCCGTCGCGCAGCAGCAGCGCGTGGGTGGTGCCCGCGGGCAGTTCCTCCAGGTGGTGTGTGACCAGGACGGTGGCGAGCTCCGGGTGGGCCTCGCGCAGGGTGTCGAGGCTGTCGAGGAGGCGTTCGCGCCCGGCGAGGTCGAGGCCGGTGGCCGGCTCGTCGAGCAGGACCAGGCGGGGGCTCGGCATCAGCGACCGCGCGATGAGCGTGCGGCCCCGCTCGCCCTGGGACAGCGTGGGCCAGCGCGCGTCCGCCCGGTGCGCGAGGCCGAGCAGGTCGATCAGCCGGTCGGCCCGCGCCTCCTGCCCGGGGGTGGGGCGCCATCGCGGGACCGGCTCGACGCTGTTGGTGAGGCCGGTGAGGACGACCTCGCGGACCGGCAGCGGCGAGCGCAGCGGATGGCGCGGGTTCACATGGCCCACGTAGGCCCGCAGCTCGCGGAGGTCGACGGTGCCGAGGTGGCGGCCGAGCACCTCGATCGTGCCGTGCGTGGGGTGGGTGACGGCGCCGCAGAGGCTGAGCAGGGTCGACTTGCCCGCGCCGTTCGCGCCGAGCAGCGCCCAGTGCTCGCCGGGACGGACGGTGAAGGTGACGTCCTCCAGGATGGGCCGCCCGTCACGGACGACGGTGACGCGGTCGGCGTGCAGGACGGGGGCGGCCGGGTCGCCGCCGGGCGGGGCGGGGGTCATCGGCCGGCCCCCGCCCGGTTCACGGCGGCGAGGACGGCCTGCACGGAGGCGGTCAGGACCGAGGTGTCCAGGCCCGCGCCCCAGCAGTCGACGTCGCCGACCCGGCACCGTACGTACGCGACGGCCTCGCTGCCGCCGCCCTCACTCACGGCGTGCTCGGCGTAGTCCAGGATGCCGACGGTGATCCCGGCGGCGGCCAGGGCGTCGACGAAGGCGGACAGCGGGCCGTTGCCCACGCCCTCGAAGTCCCCGGCCCGCTCCCCCATCCGCAGGGTGCAGACGAATCGGTGCGCGCCGTCCGGGGCCCGGTCGGTGGTCCAGGAGCTCAGGCCCACCTCGCCGTCCCGGCCCGGCACCACGTAGGTCGCCAGGAACAGCTCGTACAGCTCCTTCGCCGTCGCCTCCCGGCCGCTGTCGTCGGTGGCCTCCTGCACCACGCGCGAGAAGTCGGGGCGCAGCGACGGCGGCAGGTCGAGACCGTGCCGGGTCTGCAGCAGATACGCCATGCCGCCCTTGCCCGACTGGGAGTTGACGCGGATGACGGCCTCGTAGCTGCGGCCGATGTCCGCCGGGTCGATCGGCAGATACGGCACCTCCCACGGCGCCTCACGCTCCGGAACGCCCAACTCGGCCGCCCGTCGGGCATGTTGGGCGAAGCCCTTGCTGATGGCGTCCTGGTGGGTGCCGGAGAACGCGGTGTGCACGAGGTCCCCCGCGTAGGGGTGGCGGGGGTGCACGGGCAGCCGGTTGCAGTGCTCGACGACCTCGCGCACGGCGTCGATGTCGGAGAAGTCGACCATGGGGTCGACGCCTTGGGCGTACAGGTTCAGGGCGAGCGTCACCAGGTCGACGTTGCCCGTCCGCTCACCGTTGCCGAACAGACAGCCCTCGACGCGCTGGGCGCCCGCCAGGACGGCGAGCTCGGCGCAGGCGACGCCGGTGCCGCGGTCGTTGTGCGGGTGCACGGAGAGGATGACGGAATCGCGGCGGGCCAGGTGACGGTGCATGTACTCGATCTGGTCGGCGTACACGTTCGGGCTGGCGATCTCGACGGTGGCCGGCAGATTGTGCGTGACGGGGCGGTCGGGGCTCGCGTCCCACAGCTCGGTCAGCCCGTCGCAGACCTCCAGGACGTAGTCGGGCTCGGTGAGGTTGAACGTCTCCGGCGCGAACTGGAACCGGATGTCGGCGTGCGGCTGCTCGTCGGCGAGCCGCGCCATGTGCGCCGCGGCCTCCCGGGCCACGGTGTGCACCTCGGCCCTCGACCGGCCGAGCACGGTGTCGCGCCAGACGGGCGAGGTGGGGACGTACAGGTGCACGACGGCGCGCGGCAGGCCGTCGATCGACGCGAAGGTGCGGTCGATCAGTTCGGGCCTGGCGGGGGTGAAGACAACGACGGTCACGTCATCGGGCAGCTCACCGCGCGCGGCCCGCCCGGCCAGGTCCCGGACGAAGTCGAAGTCGGTCCGGCTGGCCGAGGGGTAGCCGACCTCGATCTCCTTGAACCCCATCGAGACCAGCAGGTCGAAGAAGCGGCGCTTGCGCCCGGTGTCCATCGGCTCGGCCAGCGCCTGATTGCCGTCGCGCAGGTCGACGGGCACCCACAGGGGCGCGCGCTCGAACCGGGCGTCGGGCCAACTCCGCCGCGCCGCGGGGACGGTGACCCGCTCCTGGTAGGGGCGGTAGCGGTGGTGCGGCATGGGGCCGGGGCGCTGCGGATTCCAGTCGTACGTGGGGCCGGGGGCGCCGGGGGCGGTGACGGGGGCGCCGGGCGTGGTGACGGGGATGCCGGGGTTCATGCGGGGTTCTCCTGCTCCTGAGCTCGGTCGGCGGACCGGCAGCACGGCACCCCGCGGCGGGGTGCCGGTCGCTTCAGGCCCCGCCGCGGCAGCCGAGAAGAAGGAGACCGCGGAAGATCATGGGGCTACACTAGCCACACGTCAGCTCCTCAGACAAGTACTCCTCAGACAAGTTCGGCCCGTACCCCGGTGCCGCGCTCCCGCCCGAAAGGCCCGAGGCCCACCCCATGCCGCTCGGCTCCGTACGCCCCAGCCCCCTCGTCGAACAGGCCGCCGCCCGGCTCCGCGCGCAGATCACCGACGGCACCTGGCCCGTCGGGACCCGGCTGCCCGGCGAGACGACCCTCGCCCAGGAGCTGGGCGTCGGCCGCTCCACCCTCCGCGAAGCCCTGCGCGCGCTCGCCGGCGCGGGCCTCGTGCGGTCCCGGCAGGGCGCCGGGGTCTTCGTGATCGCGACGGAGCCGGTCGCGGACTGGCCGGCCCGGCTGCGGCGCGCGGCGGTCGCCGACGTGTACGAGGTGCGCATGCTGATGGAGGTCCAGGCGGCGCGGCTCGCGGCGGCGCGCCGCACCGACGAGGACCTCGCGGCGATGCGGGCCGCGCTCGACGGCCGCAGGGCGGCTGCCGCCGGGGCCGACGCGGAGTTCGTGGACGCCGACATCGCCCTGCACGCGGCGGTCGTGACGGCGGCCCACAACCCCGTACTCACCGATCTGTTCGCGCAGTTCACACCCGCGCTGCGCACGGGCCTGGTCGACCTGCTCGAACTCACCGACGTACGGACCGCGGAGGCAAACCACGGCGACGCCGCGCACGCGGCCCTGGTGGACGCGGTCGAGGCGCGGGACGCGGAACGGGCGGCCCGGGTGGCCCAGGAGGAGCTGGAGACCACGCTCCCGGTGCTGCGCGCGCAGGGCTAGGCCGTGTCCGCAGGGCCCCCCGTGACCCGTGCCCGGGGTGATCGTTGGCAGGTCATGACCAACAACACCAAGCGCGCCCTGGCCGCCGTCGCCCTCGCGGGTGCCGCCCTGTCCTTCTCCGGTGCGGCCCAGGCGCAGGACAGTCCGCAGAACGCCCCCGTGCCGGTGGGCGACGTGGCCAACGACGGCGTCGACGTCGTCGCCGGCCTCGTCCCCGCCGTCGAGAAGCAGACGAAGGACCTGATGGCCAGCGTCAACAAGAAGTAGGCAGGGCGCCCCGGGGCGCCGACGGTCCCAAGAATCCCGCCCCGGTCGTCGGCGCCCACCCGGAATACCCCCGCCCTTCCGGAGGTTGCCTCCGTTACGACAGCGGAACAACCGGAAGGTCAGGTCAGTCATGAAGATCGGCATCATCGGCGCGGGCAACATCGGCGGCAACCTCACCCGTCGCCTCACCGCCCTCGGCCACGACGTGTCCGTCGCCAACTCCCGCGGCCCGCACACCCTCACCGCCCTCGCCGACGAGACCGGCGCGAAGCCCGTCACCGCCGCCGAGGCGGCGAACGGCGCGCAGGTCGTCGTCGTGACGGTCCCGCTCAAGGCCGTGCCCGACCTGCCCGCGGGGTTCCTCGACGGCGCGGCCGACGGCGTCGCCGTCATCGACACCGGCAACTACTACCCGCAGCAGCGCGACGGCAGGATCGCCGAGATCGAGGAGGGGCTGACCGAGAGCCGCTGGACCGAACGGCAGATCGGCCACCCCGTGATCAAGGCGTTCAACGGCACCTACGCCCAGGACATCCTCGACAAGCCGCTCCCCCAGGGCTCCCCGGGCCGCGTCGCCCTGCCCGTCTCCGGTGACGACGAGGCCGCGAAGAAGCTCGTACGTGACCTCATCGACGAACTCGGCTTCGACACCGTCGACAACGGCGGCCAGGACGACTCCTGGCGTCAGCAGCCCGGAACCCCCGTGTACGGCCACACCGGTGGCGTGGACGAGATCCGCGCGGCACTGGACGCCGCGTCGCCGGAGCGCACCCCGGAGTGGCGCGCCTGAGCCGTACGGACGGGGAGCGTCAGGGCGTGGCCCAGTCCCGCATCGCGGCCTCGCTCGCGAACGCGGCCACGTTCTTGTCCAGCGGCGTCGACGTGTACTGATGGATCGTCCACTTCGCCTGAATGCGCGGCTTGCCCGCGCTCACGTAGTCGGCGATCCACAGTCCGTCGCCCGCGTACGACGTGGTGTCCCGGTTCAACCAGAAGTCGCGGTTGCAGTAGAGCAGGACCCTGTGGTGGGGGCGCAGCCGCTTCACCTCGCGGATGAAGCGGTCCTTCTCCGCGTTGCTGGCGCGCGTCCCGTCCCCGGTCGTCTCCCAGTCCACCGCCAGCAGATCCCCCGCCTTCTCCGGCGCCTTGCCCACGAAGTACTCCGCCTGGGCCGTGATGTTGCCCGGCCACAGGAAGTGGTAGAAGCCGACCACGCATCCGCCGTCGCGGGCGAGTTTCGTCTGGGCGGACAGCTTCGGGTTGATGTACGAACGGCCCTCCGTCGCCTTGATGAAGACGAAGGAGAGGCCGTCCGTGTCGAAGGTCGACTGGTGCGAGCTCACGTCGATGCCACGGATCACGGGCGCCTCCAGGGGGTGGGGGGAAGCCAGGAGGCCTGAACTTCCTGGACTTCCTGAACTGCCCGTTTGGTGCCCGTTGTCAGCCGCGGCGAACCGTCAACCATCAATCGTTCAACGGAAGATCCCGGTGTGCCCGAGCGAGTAGCGGCCCGGCTGGGGGTAGACGGCGAGGCCGTGCGGTCCCTCGCCGACCGGGATGCGGGCGAGCTGGACGCCGGTGCGGGTGTCGATGGCGTACACCTCGGAGTCGTAGCGCCCGGACAGCCAGAGCGTGTTGCCGTCCGCCGAGACGCCGCCCATGTCGGGGCTGCCGCCCTGCGGGAGCTTCCACTTCTTGGTGAGCTTGTTCTTGGTGAAGTCGAAGACGGAGATGGTGCCCTCGCCGCGGTTGGAGATGTACATCTCCCTGGAGTCGCGGCTCACGTACAGGCCGTGGCAGCCCTTTCCGGTGGGCAGCAGCTTCGGCTTGGTGAACTTCTTGCCGTCCAGGACCCACATGCCGTGCGCCATCATGTCGGCGACGTAGAAGGCCTTGCCGTCCGGCGACAGCTTCACGTCCTGCGGCATGGCGCCCTTGAACGGGATCTTCTGCTGGCCGACGACCTCCATCTTCTCGGTGTCGACCTTCAGCAGTTCGCCGGAGAACTCGCAGGAGACGATGAAGTAGCGGCCGTCCATGGAGAAGTCGGCGTGGTTGACGCCCGCGCAGGTCACCGGGAGGGTCTTCACCCGGTTCATGGTCTTGGGGTCGCGGAAGACGAGCTCGCGGTCCATGGACGCCATCACGATGGCGTGCTTGCCGTTCGGCGTGAAGTAGAGGTTGTACGGGTCGGAGACCTCGACCGTGCGGCCCTCCTTGCCGGTGACGGGGTTGATCGCGGTGAGGCTGTCGCCGAGGTCGTTGTTGACCCAGAGCGTCTTCATGTCCCAGGAGGGGACGACGTGCTGGGGCTGGTTGCCGACCTTGATGGTCTTGACGACCTTGTACTTCTCGGGGTCGATGACCGAGACCGTGTTGGAGTTGGTGTTGGGCACGTAGACCCGGTTCAGGAACTTCTTCGTCACCGGCTGCAGGGCGTTCGGCCGGTCGGCGGCGTAGACGTCCTTCGGGTCGAGGACGGGCGGCATGCCGGGCAGGCCGTGGGCGGTCTTCGGCTTGGCGGGCTTGCGCACGCCCTCGGTGCCGAGGGCCTCGTCGGCGTGCTGGTCGCTGCCACAGCCGGCGAGGACGGCGAGCGTGGCGCCGGCGGCGAGCACGGCCGCGGTGCGCCGGGTGAGGTTGTGTTTCCGGGTCATCAGGTCAGCAGCTCCGTGGTCGTGACCGCGCGCAGGCCGCGGCGTTCCAGTTCTTCCAGGACGGCGGGGAGCGCGGCGACCGTGTCCGCGTACCCGAAGTGCAGGCTGACGACGGACCCCTCGCGGATGCCGCCCGCGATCGTGCGGGTGACCGCCGGGGCGCCCGGCGAGGTGAAGTCGAGGGAGTCGACGTCGTAACCGAGGACGTGCGGGTAGCCCGCGCGGTGGGCGAGCCGTACGACGAGGGGGGTCGCCGTCGGGGTGCGTGAGGGGCGGAACCAGGTGCCGATGGAGCCGGTGAGGCGGCGCAGCCGGTCCGCGCAGCCGGTGATCTCGGCGTAGGCCTCGGCCTCCGGCATGTCGTTGATGCCGCGGTGGTGGAGCGTGTGGTTGCCCAGGTCGTGGCCGCCGTCGAGGATGCGCCGCGCCATGTCCGGATGGTCGTCGAGCCAGCTGCCGACGGCGAGCACGGTGACTTTGGCGCCCGCTTTCTCCGCCTCGGTGAGCAGCGCCTTGGCGATGGCCGGGTCGCCTTGGCCGTGGAAGGTGAGCGCGACCTGGGGGCGGGTGCGGGGGCCGTGGGTGATCTGGGCGGGCAGGCCGGGGATGCGGCGTGGCGCGGGGGCCGCGGGGGCGGGGCGGTGGGCCTTGCCCGGCGGGCCGGGCGACTCGGGTGCGGGCGGTCGGTCGGGGGCGGGGGCGGGGCCGGTCGCGGCGCACCCGGTGGTGAGCGCGCCCGCGGCGAGTAGGCCGGCGCCCGCGCACAGGGCTCTGCGGCGGTCGGTCTCGATCACCCGCCCATTTAATGGGAAAAACGGGCGAAAGATGATGATTGCTCGCTTCGGGGTGGTGACGGGTCGGCGCCCGGGGGTCGCGTCCGGTCACCCGGGCCTTGCGTATCGCCTGTCACAGCCGCCGCTTAACCAGCGTTTACCAGGCAGGTGTCCCATCTCACCAAGGATTCACCTCTAAACTGTCGTGGTTTGCCCATTTATGTACGGTTGTGCCGCTTTGGATCGTCGAACGCCCGTCTGCCATAGTCGGGGACACGACCCCCATTGACCCGGGCTCAGGTCGTCTCGGCGGCCGTGGATCACACCCCGATCTCCACGCCGCTTCACGAAGGCCCCCTCGCGCCGACCCCGGCCGCCGGGGGCTTTCGCGTATCCGGACCGCTTTCGCGTATCCGGACCGCGCGTGTCAGCGGTCGGCGACCCGCACCTCGAACCAGGTCGTCTTGCCGCGCGGCAGCAGATCCACGCCCCACCGGTCGGACAGCTTGTCGACGAGGAACAGGCCGCGGCCGCTCAGGTCCATCTCGCGGACCGGCATCAGGCACGGCAGCCCGCGCGAGGGGTCGCGGACCTCCACGCGGACCCAGCCGCGCCGCCGCTGCATGTGCAGGCCGAAGACGCGGGCGCCGGTGTGCCGCACGGCGTTGCCGACGAGTTCGGAGACGAGGAGGACGACGTCCTCGGTGAGCTTCGGGGAGAGACCCCAGTGGCGGAGGACGACGACCTGGGCGAGGCGGCGCGCGATGGCCGCGGACTCCGGGCGCGAGGGGAGCGGCACCTCCGCGTCCGTGGGATTGCCGAACAACTCGAGTGCCTTGAGCGCGTGTTCGTCCTCCACCGCCGGCGACCACCGGGCCGCGGTCCCACCGCCCTGCCGCCGCGGCCGTTCATAACCCTCCAGCCCCGCCATGCCCCCATCATGGCCGCCCGAAGCGCCGCGCGGGGCCGTTCCGGCGGAATAAGCCCCCCGGAACCAACCATTCCGGGAGGCCGTGTTGACATATGCCACTGGCAGGTAAGCGCCTCGGAATCGACGCTGACCTGCACTGACGGTCCGCTCACGCATGATCACAAGGCGCACGGGGGTGCGCAGGCTTAAGGCTGCGTTAAGCCGCTCATAATCCGCCCCTTCGAGGGATGTGCCGTGCCCGCCCGCCGTCCGCGTGGCGTCGACGTGATGTCAGCGGAGCATCAACTGGGCGTCGATCAAGGCCAGTTCAGAGGAACTTCGCCTTGCCCGGGCCCTCCTCTACGAAGCTGCGCATGCCCCGCTCGCGGTCCTCGGTCGCGAACAGGCCCGCGAACCAGGTGCGTTCGATGGTCAGACCGGTGTCGATGTCGGTCTCCAGACCGGCGTCGACGGCCTCCTTGGCGGCGCGCAGCGCGATGGCCGGGCCCCGGGCGAGCCGCGCGGCCCAGGCGTGCGCCTGCTCGTACACCTCGGCGGCGGGTACGACGCGGTCGACGAGGCCCATGGTGAGCGCCTCGTCGGCCTTCACGTGGCGGCCGGTGAAGATGAGGTCCTTGGCCTTGGACGGGCCGACCAGACGGGCCAGGCGCTGGGTGCCGCCCGCGCCGGGGATGAGGCCGAGCAGGATCTCCGGCTGGCCGAGCTTGGCGTTGTCCGCGGCGATCCGGAAGTCGGCGCAGAGCGCCAGCTCGCAACCGCCGCCGAGCGCGTAGCCGGTGACGGCGGCGACGACGGGCTTGGGGATGCGGGCCACGGCGGTGAAGGACTCCTGCAGGGCCCCGGAGCGCGCGACCATCGCCGCGTGGTCCATGGCCTGCATCTCCTTGATGTCCGCGCCGGCCGCGAACACCTTCTCGCCGCCATAGATGACGACCGCGCGGACGTCGTCGCGGCGGGTCGCCTCTTCGGCGAGCTCCTTGAGGCGGTCCTGGGTGGCGACGTCCAGGGCGTTCATCGGGGGGCGGTCGAGTCGGATCGTGCCGACGCCTTCGGCGACTTCGAGGTGTGCAGTCATGACAGGCACGTTAGCGGGGGTTAACGCCGAAGGGCCCGGTGCACTTGGTCACAGTGCACCGGGCCCCGCGTGGAGCGGTGGCGGGTCAGGCCTTCCACTTCTCCCAGGACATGTTCCAGCCGTTCAGGCCGTTGTCGGGCTGGATCTTCTTGTCCGCCGAGTTCTTCACGACGACCACGTCGCCGATCATCGACCGCTCGAAGAACCAGCCGGCGGGCGTCTTCTTGCTGTAGCCGCCGCGCACGTCGCTCAGGCCGATGCAGCCGTGGCTGGCGTTGGTGTTGCCGAAGGCGCCGCCCGACCAGTAGTTGCCGTGCAGGAACGTGCCGGAGGTGGACAGCCGCATGGCGTGCGGGACGTCCTTGATGTCGTACTCGCCGCCGAAGCCGACGGTCTCGCCGTTCATCCGGGTCACCTGCAGCTTCTCGCTGATGACCATCTCGCCGTTGTACGTGGTGGTGCCGGGGGCGCCCGCGGTGATCGGGATCTTCTTGATCTGCTTGCCGTCGCGGACGACCTTCATCTGGTGCGTCTTGGCGTCGACGGTGGAGACCTGGCTGCGGCCGATCGTGAAGTTCAGGGTCTTGGCCTGCTTGCCGTAGACGCCGGGGCGGCCCTCGACGCCGTCGAGGTTGAGCTTGACGGTGACCTTGGTGCCGGGCTCCCAGTACTTCTCCGGGCGGAAGTCCAGGCGGTCGTTGCCGAACCAGTGGCCCTCGACCGGCACCGAAGGCTCGGTCTTGATCTCGATGGCCTTCTCGACGGCCTCCGGGTCGGTGATGCCCCGGGTGAAGTTGACCGAGAACGGCATGCCCACGCCGACCGTGGAGCCGTCCTCCGGGTTGAACTGGCCGATGAAGGTGTTCTTCGGGGTCAGCGTCGTGAAGGCGGTGTCCTTGGCGGATGCGCGGCCGTCGGCGTCCTTGGCGACCGCGTGGACCTTGTACTTCGTGGCGGCGGCGAGGTGGTGCGCGGGCTTCCACGCGGTGCCGCCGGCGGTGATCTTGCCGGGGACCGGATTGCCCTTGCTGTCCTTGACCTCGACCTCGGCGAGCTTGCCCTTCTCGGCGCCTATCTTCAGGGCGCCACTGGTGGCCACGGAGTCCGCGCCGTCCTTGGGGGCTATCGTCACGACGGCCGCGGAGGGGGCGTTCTTGCCCGCCTCGTCCTTGCCCCCGCCGTCGCCGCCCGAGTCCGAGCCGCCCCCGCATGCCGCGACGAACAGCAGCGTCGCCCCCGACGCCACCGCCGTCAGTCCCCTGGCGCCCCGTCGCCGCGCGCCCACCCGCGCGCCCACCGACGCCCCCGGTATCGGTCGCCCGTTCACGATTGTCGTCTCCCCTCGCCGGGCCCGATCCGGGCCCGCACCCCAGTGCACCTGCGCGTTTCGGACACGCGCAAGCGATAGATAATCACACGGTTCCCGGCGCTGACGCCCCGCCAATGTCACCGTTGCGTTCCAACTGCCCAGGGGGTGCGGGCGGATCATGATCACTCGGTGTCGGCCGGCCGGTCACCCGGACAACACCGCGCGGTCACCCGGGAGATCAGCTGTTCTTCACCCAGTCCTTCCACGCCATGTTCCAGCCGCCGAGGCCGTTGTCAGGAGCGACTTTCTTGTCATTGCTGTTGACCACCTCGACGACGTCACCGATCAGGCTCCGGTCGAAGAACCAACCCGCCGGCGTCTTGGAGCTGCCGCCCTTCACGTCGCGCAGGCCCACGCAGCCGTGGCTGACATTGGTGGTGCCGGGGGCGTCCGGCGACCAGTAGTTGCCGTGCAGGAAGGTGCCGGAGGTGGTCAGGCGCATCGCGTGCGGGACGTCGGGGATGTCGTACTCGCCGCCGAAGCCGACGGTACGGCTGTTCATCCGGGTCACCTCCAGCATCTCCGTGACGACCATCTTCCCGTTGTACGTGGTGGTCTTGGGGGCGCCCGCGGTGATCGGCACGGTGGAGATCAGCTCGCCGTCCCTGCGTACCTCCATGGTGTGCTCGGCGGCGTCCACCAGGGACACCTGGCTGCGGCCGACGGTGAACGAGAAGCTCTTGTCCTGCAGGCCGTAGATCCCGGGGGCGGCCTCGACGTCGCGCAGCTTCAGGCCGACGGTGACCTTGGTGCCGGGCTTCCAGTACTTCTCCGGGCGGAAGTCGACGCGGCTCTTGCCGAACCAGTGCGGGCGGATCTCGACGTCCGGGTGCGCGGTGACGCGGATGGCGCGCTGGACGGCGTCGCGGTTCTCGATCTCCCGGTTGAACTCCAGGGAGACGATCATGCCGGTGCCGACCGTCGCGCGGTTCTCCGGGGCGACGTACCCGATGAAGCGCTCGTCGGGGACGAGCGTGCGGAAGGTGGTGTGCCGGGCCGAGCGGCGGCCGTGGCCGTCCAGGGCGACGGCGTCGACCTTGTACGTGGAGGCGAGGGCGAGCGGCCCTTCGTCGACGGGGCGCCAGGTCAGGCCGTCCTCGTCGATGCGGCCCGGCACGTCGAACTCCTGCGCGTCCTGCGTCCGGACGACCTTCACCGACTCCAGGCGGCCGCCCGGGACCGTGACCTCGATGCGTTCCTGCGGCTTGATCCCCTTGCTGTCGTCACCGGGCGACACCCGGATCGCGTCCGCGGGCGAGCGCGGCTTCCCCATGAATCCGTCGGGCCCGTCGGCGGAGCAGCCGGACGCCCCGGCCAGCAGGCCCGCCCATGTCACCGCCGCGGCCAGCGCGGCCCCTGCGCGCCGTGCGCGCCTCGCAACCTGTCTCACGTGGGTCCCAACGACCGTCCCCCTGCCGGGGAAACGTGAGTGCGACGCGCGCGGTGGGCAGAACAGTGGTGAGGACGACGTAGGGGGGAGCCGCGGCCGGGACGCCGCACGCCCTTCTTCGCGCGTCGGCCACGGAGCCGCGGGAGGCGAGCAGGTGTCGAGCGCACCCGAGCAAGAGGCAGTGCAGCCCGAGCAAGAGGCAGCGCAGAAGGCACGGACGGCGGGGCGCGGCACGACCGGGCGGCCCGCCCCGACGGTGAACGGCAGGGGCCGGGCCGCGTCCCGCGCCGCGCCGGACCGCCCGGTGTGGCCGGGCGCGCCGACTCCGCTGGGTGCCCGCTTCCGGGTCGGTCCCGACGGCGTCGCGGGCACCAACTTCGCGCTGTGGGCGGGGGGCGCGGAGGCGGTCGAGCTGTGCCTGTTCGACACGGAGGGGTCCCGGGTCGTCGAGACGCGCTGCCCGCTCACCGAGCTGACCCACGAGATCTGGCACGGCTTCGTGCCGGGCGTGCGGCCGGGGCAGCGGTACGGCTACCGGGTGCACGGCCGCTGGGACCCCTGGACGGGCGCCCGCTGGAACCCGGCGAAGCTGCTCCTCGATCCGTACGCCCGCGCGGTGGACGGCGGTCCCGGCAACGACTACGGCCGGCTGCCCGCCGAGGTGTACGGGCACGTGCGGGACTGGCCCCAGCAGCATGTGGCGGACACCGTGCGCGACGAGCGAGACTCCGCGCCGTACGTGCCCAAGGGCGTGGTCGTGCACGACGACGCGCCGGACGACGAGTGGACGGACGACCGGCGGCCCAAGACGCCGTGGGCGGACTCGGTCATCTACGAGCTGCACGTGCGCGGCTTCACCAAGCTGCATCCGGGTGTTCCCGAGCAACTGCGCGGTACGTACGCGGGGTTGGCGCATCCGGCGGCGCTGGAGCACCTCGTACGGCTCGGTGTGACGGCGGTGGAGCTGCTTCCGGTGCACCAGTTCGCGCACGAGGACCATCTGCTGCGCCGGGGCCTGCGCAACTACTGGGGCTACAACTCGATCGGCTACTTCGCCCCGCACGCGGCGTACGCGGCGTCCGGCACCAGGGGCGAGCAGGTCGGCGAGTTCAAGCGGATGGTGCGGGCGCTGCACGAGGCGGGCATCGAGGTCATCCTCGACGTCGTCTACAACCACACGGCGGAGGCCGGTGAGCTCGGTCCGATGCTCTCCCTGAAGGGCATCGACAACCGCGGCTACTACCGCCTCCAGCCGGGCGACGCGCGGCGGTACGCGGACTACACGGGCTGCGGCAACACCTTGCAGGTCGTCCAGCCGCATGTGCTGCGCCTGATCACGGACTCGCTGCGGTACTGGGTCTCGGAGATGGGTGTGGACGGGTTCCGCTTCGACCTGGCGGCGGCGCTCGCGCGCTCCTTCCACGACGTCGACATGCTCTCGCCGTTCCTCGCGGTGATCGCGCAGGATCCGGTGCTGCGGCGCGTGAAGCTGATCGCCGAGCCGTGGGACGTGGGCTCGGGCGGCTACCAGGTGGGGGCGTTCCCACCGCTGTGGACGGAGTGGAACGACCGCTACCGGGGCGCGGTGCGGGACTTCTGGCGGGGCGCGCTGCCGGACGTACGGGATCTGGGGTACCGGCTCTCGGGGTCGAGCGACCTGTACGCGTGGGGCGGGCGCAGGCCGTACGCGTCGGTGAACTTCGTGACGGCGCACGACGGGTTCACCCTGCGCGACCTGGTCAGTTACGAGCGCAAGCACAACGAGGCCAACGGCGAGGGCAACCGGGACGGCTCCGACGACAACCGGGCCTGGAACTGCGGGACCGAGGGCGAGACCGACGACGAGGGCATCGTCGCGCTGCGTCGTCGGCAGCTGCGGAACCTGATGACGACGCTGCTGCTCTCGACCGGGGTGCCGATGCTGGTCGCGGGCGACGAGATGGGCCGCACGCAGCGGGGTTCCAACAACGCGTACTGCCAGGACAACGAGATCAGCTGGGTCGACTGGGGGCTCCGGGAGGAGCCGGGGTGGCGGGAGCTGTGCGCGCTGACGGCGCGGCTCATCGAGCTGAGGCACCGTCATCCGGTGCTGCGCAGGCGGGCGTTCTTCTCCGGGCGGGCCCACTCCGCGGACGGGCTGCGCGATCTGGCGTGGTTCACGGCGGGTGGTACGGAGATGACGGAGGCCGACTGGTACGCACCCACGGCAACGCTTGGCATGTATCTGTCGGGCCGGGACATACCCGGTCGTGACGCGCGGGGCGCGCCGGTCGTCGACGACAGCTTCCTCGCGGTACTGCACGCCGCGGAGCGCCCGTCGGCGTTCGTGCTGCCGGGGCCGCCGTGGGCCGACGCCTACGAGGTCGTCGTGGACACCTCGGCGGAGGAGCAGGCGCAGGCGCCGGGGGCGGTGCACCGGGCGGGTGAGGTGCTGGCGGTGGCGGGGAGGTCGGTGGTGCTGCTGCGGGTGCTTGACGGGGTGAGGTGATCTCCGCCCGCGCCCGCCGCCCGTACCGGTGGGCCCGCGATGATCACTTCTGGTCCGGACCAGAGTCTTGCCCCGGCCCGGGGGTGGCTCCAAGCTCACGTCATGGACCTGGAGTTGCGGCACCTGAGGACGATCCGGGCGATCGCCGACGCGGGCAGCCTGACGAAGGCGGCCACCGCGCTCGGGCTCGCCCAGCCCGCGCTGAGCACGCAGTTGAAGCGGATCGAGCGCGCGCTCGGCGGTGAGCTCTTCGAGCGCGGGCGGCACGGTGTACGGGCCACCGCGCTCGGCGAGTTCGTGCTGGCGCGGGCCCGGGTCGTGCTGCCCGCGGTGAGCGATCTGCGCGAGGAGGCGCAGCGGTTCGCGCAGGCCTGGCAGGTGGGTGCCGGGTTCCGGCTCGGCGGCATCCACGGGCCGTTGCTTGGCGCGCTGGTGGACCGGCTCGCCGCCGCGTATCCGGGCGCGTCGGTGACGACGCACACCTCCTGGTCGGAGCGGGAGATCGCGGCGCGTACGGCGGCGGGGCGGCTCGACTTCGCGCTGGTCGGCACGTGCGGGGCGAGCGCGCCGCCGGAGAGCGGACTCCTGGTGTGGCGGGAGGTGGCCCGCGATCCGGTCTTCGTGATGCTGCCCACCGGGCACCCGCTGGCGCGGCGCCCGGAGATCGACCTCGCGCTGCTCGCGGACGAGGCGTGGACGGACGTGCCGGGCGACGGCTGCTTCGCGGACTGCTTCTCCGCGGCGTGCGCGCGGGCGGGGTTCACTCCGGCGCGCGTGTACGAGACGGATGTCGCGTCGTGCGTGCATCTGGTGCAGGTGGGGCGGGCGGTGGGACTGTGCCGGGCGACGTTCCCGCCGACGCCGGGTCTGGTGACCCGCCCCCTGACGGGGGCGCCCCTGTACTGGCGTCACCTGCTCGGCTGGCACCCGTCGGCCCCGGCCCACGACACGGCGCCGGCGGTCTTCACCCAGGCACGGTCCGCCCACGCGGACGTGGCCTCCCGCAGCGAGAGCTACACGGCGTGGCTCGCGACGCTGCCGGGTGCGCGGGGGTGAGGGGCGGGCTTCGGCTCCGCCAGGGTGAGGCCCCCGGCCCCGCCGGGTTGGCGCAGCTCGTCGGCTTTGTCGGGGTGGCGCCGTCGGGGCGGCCCCCCTCCCCCCCCGGAGTGGTTTCCATAACGTCGGTGTCGGGGGTGAAGTGGTAGCTGATGGGCGGCAGTTGGGGGTTTTAGCGTGTGGGGCGATCCCGCTCGTCCCCGGTTTCTCGAGGAGACCTCGTATGCTCCCCATCCATCACCGGCGCGTCGCCGCCGCGTGTGCCGCGGTGGTCGCCGCCGGTGCGCTCGTCCTCGCCGGGCTTCCCGGGGCCGCGTCCGCCTCCGCCGCCGACCCCGGCTCCGGCTCCTCCCCCGCCGCCACCGCCGCCGTCGGTTCGACCTCTCCCCAGGTTCTGCTGGCCATGCGGCGCGATCTCGGGCTCACGGCGGCGCAGGCCCGGGATCGGCTCGTCAACGAGGCCGACGCCGGGGCCGTCGCGGGCGCCCTGCACAACGCGCTCGGGCGGGACTTCGCGGGCGCCTGGGTGCACGGTGCGACCTCCGCGCGGCTCACCGTGGCCACCACCGACGCCTCCGACGTCCCCGCGATCGAGGCACGGGGCGCCGAGGCGCGGGTCGTCGAGCACTCGGTCGCGCAACTGGAGGCGGTGCGGAGGGGGTTGGACCGGTATGCGTCGCACGACGTGCCCCTCCGGTACGTCGACGTGCGCGCCAACGCCGTCGTGGTGCGGGCCGTGCGGGCCTCCGCCGCGGACTCCCTCGTCCGCGCGGCGGGCGTGGACCCCTCCCTCGTACGCGTCGAGCGGATCAAGCTCAAGGAACGGCCGCGGCCGCTGTACGACCTGGTGGGCGGCGAGGCGTACTACATGGGCGGGGGCCGCTGCTCCATCGGCTTCCCGGTCACCAAGGGCGCCCAGCAGGGCTTCGCCACGGCGGGCCACTGCGGGCGCGCGGGCACCGCGACCAGCGGCTACAACCAGGTGGCCCAGGGCACGTTCCAGGCATCCGTCTTCCCCGGCATGGACATGGCCTGGGTCGCCACCAACTCCCAGTGGACGGCCACCCCGTACGTGAAGGGCCAGGGCGGCCAGCGGGTCGGCGTCGGGGGCTCCACGCAGTCCCCGGTGGGTGCGTCGGTCTGCCGGTCCGGCTCCACGACGGGGTGGCACTGCGGCACGATCCAGCAGCACAACACCAGTGTCACCTACCCCGAGGGCACCATCAGCGGCGTCACCAGGACCTCGGTCTGCGCGGAGCCCGGCGACTCGGGCGGCTCCTTCATCTCCGGGAGCCAGGCACAGGGCGTCACCTCGGGCGGCTCGGGCAACTGCTCCAGCGGCGGCACGACGTTCTACCAGCCGATCAATCCGCTGCTCCAGCAGTTCGGCCTGACGCTGAAGACCACGGGCGGCGGGGACCCCGGCCCCGGTGACCCCGAGCCGGGCGGCACGTGGGCGGCCGGCAAGGTCTACGCCCCGGGCGACACGGTGACCTATGGCGGGTCCACGTACCGGTGCCTCCAGGGGCACCAGGCGCAACCCGGGTGGGAGCCGCCCAACACGCCGGCCCTCTGGCAGCAGGCCTAGCCGCAGACCCAGGGGCCCGGGTCAGCCCAGGATCCCCCTGCTGTACGCCGTGGCCACCGCCGCCGCACGGTCCTTCACGCCCAACTTGCCGTAGATGTGGGTGAGATGCGTCTTGACCGTGGCCTCGCTGATGAAGAGCTCCGCCGCGATCGCGCGGTTCGACGTGCCCTTGGCGACGAGCGCGAGCACCTCCCTCTCGCGGGTGCTCAGCGGTTCGTTGCCGGGGGCGCGCACGCGTGAGACGAGCCGGGACGCGAC
Source organism: Streptomyces sp. NPDC041713 (assembly GCF_055591085.1). Lineage (NCBI taxonomy): Bacteria > Bacillati > Actinomycetota > Actinomycetes > Kitasatosporales > Streptomycetaceae > Streptomyces > Streptomyces sp. NPDC041713. Next base: position 27,522 of record NZ_JBVIZY010000009.1, on the reverse strand, counting down.
GGCGGGCGAGAGGACCGTGCGACCCTCGGCGGCGGCGCGGACCGCGGTGAACAGCTCCTCGCGCGGGGCGTCCTTGAGCAGGTATCCCGTCGCGCCCGCCTCGATCGCGGGCAGCGTGTCGGAGTCCGTGTCGTACGTGGTGAGGACCAGGACGCGGGACCGGGCGCCGCGCCGGGTGAGCTCGGTGATCGCGTCGACGCCGTTGCCGCCGGGCATGCGCAGGTCCATCAGGACGACGTCCGGGTCGAGTTCGGCGGTCAGGGCCACCGCCTCCACGCCGTTCGACGCCTCGCCGAGCACCTCGAAGCCGGGGGCGGACAGGAACATGCCGCGCAGGCCGTCGCGGACGACGGGGTGGTCGTCGACGAGGAGGAGAGTGATCACGTCAGTGCTCATGGCGCACCAACGGTACGCGAGCGGAGACCGCCGTACCGCCGCCGGGCTCCGACTCCACGGTGAGTGCCCCGGCGACGCGCTCGGCGCGGGCCCGCATCCCGTCGAGGCCGAAGCCGCCGGTGCCGGTGCGCACCGCCGTGGCGAGCGGGTCGAAGCCGCGGCCGTCGTCGCGGACGTCCAGGCTGACCTCGTCGCCCATGAACGACAGGGTCACACCGAGGCGGCTCGCCCCGGCGTGCCGGGCGGCGTTGGACAGGGCCTCCTGGACGATGCGCAGGAGGGTCGCCTCGATCTCGTCGTGCAGGTCCTCCGCGGTGCCGGTGACGGTGAACTCGGCGCGGACGCCGGTGCGGTCCGCCCACTCGGCGACGGTCTTCTTCAGCGCCTCGGGCAGCCGGTCGTCCGCGAGCGGCGCGGGCGAGAGGTTGTGCACGGAACGGCGGGCCTCGCCCAGGCTGTGCCGGGCGAGGTCGGCGGCCCGGCCGAGGTGCTCGCGGGCCAGCGCCCGGTCCCCGGCGTCCTGGGCGCCCGCCACGACCTGGAGCTGGGCGATGATGCCGGTCAGGCCCTGCGCGATGGTGTCGTGGATCTCGGCGGCGAGCCTGCGCCGCTCGTCGGCGACGCCCGCCTCGCGGGCCTGCACGAGAAGCTGGGCGTGCAGGGCGGCGTTCTCGTCCATCGCCTGCTGCAGCGCGGTGTTGGTGCGCTCGAGTTCGGTGATGGTGACGGCCTGGACGCGGGCCCGCTCGTCCTCCTGGGCGGCGAGGTGGGCGAAGACGGAGAGCAGCGCGACGTTCACGGCGAGCAGTCCGCCGAAGACGCCCCAGCCGAGGCCGTTGCCCGGCGGAAGACCGCCGGACTGGGAGCCCGCCATGGTGACGGCGGTGGCGAAGAGGCCGGGCTTGACCAGGCGCGGCGGCAGCAGCCGTTCGGCGCCGAAGTAGCCGGCCACGGCGTAGAACGCGAAGAACGGGTTGAGCCAGGTCAGCCCGAAGGCGATGGCCCAGCGCAGCGCGTAGTAGAGGGTGCCCGCGGTCGAGGGTCCCGGCCGGGAGCGGCTCAGGACGCCCCAGCCCGCCTGGAGCGCGGCACCGGCGGCGACCAGGGCGCCTGCCACGTACCACTCGGTGCGGCCCATGCCGACGACACCGCTGGTGGCGGCCGACATGAGGACGCCGAAGCTCAGCAGGACGTAGGGGCCCCACCGGTGGAAGGCGCCCCAGCGCTGTTCGACGGTGATCATGGCGGCCGTCGTGTTCGTGCTCACCGGTCCAGTGTCGTCCACCCCGGCGGCCACGGGGCCCCTGGCGGACCCGATGCGCCCGGCGGCCCCGATGCCCCTGCCGGCCCCGGTGCCCCCGGCGGACCACACCGGACGGCTCACTCCCACCGGAACCAGCGGGCGGCCCCGGCCGACAGGGCCACGGTCCACAGCGCGAGGACGCCGAGGTGGACCCAGCCGGGCCAGTCGCCGGCCGCGGCTTCGTTGAGGGCCTGGGACGCGGCGCCGAGCGGGGTGACCTCCACGATGTGGCGCAGTACGTCGGGCATCGCCTGGACCGGCAGCCACACGCCCGCGCTGAACATCATCGGGAAGAAGACGGCGGAGCCGATGGCGGTCGCGGCCTTCGTGGTGCGCGCCAGCGCGGAGACCAGGGCGCCCAGGGCGAGCCCGCACGCGATGGCGAGGAGCAGCGCGATGGCGTAGCCGAAGGCCTGGCGCGGCAGGGCCACGTCGAAGGCGAGGCGTCCCACGGTCAGGGAGAGCAGCGCCGAGACGAGGGCGGCCGTGCCGTAGAGGCCCATCTGGGTGCCGAGCACGGCGGCGGGGCGCACCGGCGTGGTGGACATCCGGCGCAGGATGCCGCGCTCGCGGTAACCGGTGATGAGCGGCGGCATGGCCTGCAGCCCCGCCATGATCAGCGGCAGGATCACCGTCACCGGCACGTACGCGTCGATCGTCCTCAGACCGCCCAGCGAGTCGCTGGTCTCCCGGAAGGACGGGATGGAGCCGAGGACCGCCAGGAGGACGGTGGGGAACGCCATGATCCAGAAGATGGCCGCCGGTTCGCGGCGGAAGAGGCGCAGCTCGGCCGTGAGCACGGCGCGCGACGCCCGGCGACTGTCGTTCCGGTCGGTGTGCAGGACTGCGGCGGCGCTCATGCCGTTGCTCCCGTCAGGTCGAGGAAGGCGTCGTCCAACGTGGCGTCGGCGACCCGGAGTTGGTGGGCGGTGATGTGGTGCCGGGCGAGCAGCGTGATGGCGGCGTCGACGGTCTCGTCGGTGCCGTTCAGGGTGTAGCGGCCGTCGCGGTGCTCGACGGAGGTGACCGCGGGCAGCGCCGCGAGCACGCGTTCGTCCAGCGGCGCGGACGGGGTGAACGACATGACCGTGGAGCTCGCGGACCGGCTGATCAGGCCCGCCGGGGTGTCGAGGGCGGCGACCCGGCCCTTGTCGATGACGGCGACGCGGTCGCAGAGGCGCTGGGCCTCCTCCATGAAGTGGGTGACGAGCAGGACGGTGACGCCGCCGGCGCGCACGTCCTCGATGAGCTCCCAGGTGTCGCGGCGGGCGCGCGGGTCGAGGCCAGTGGTCAGCTCGTCGAGGACGACGACCTTCGGGTTGCCGATCAGCGCGAGCGCGATGAACAGGCGCTGCTTCTGGCCGCCGGAGAGCTTGCCGAAGCGGCTGTCCAACTTGTCGGTCAGCCGCAGCCGTTCGGCCAGCGGCCCCCAGTCGGCGGGGTTCGGGTAGAACGCGGCGTACAGCTCCAGGGCCTCGCGCACGGTGAGCTTCGGCTGCAGCTCGCTCTCCTGGAGCTGCGCGCCGAGGATGCGGGTGAGCCGCTCGTGGTCGGCGACCGGGTCGAGCCCGGCGACGCGGACGGATCCGGCGTCGGGGACGCGCAGCCCCTCGACGCACTCGACGGTGGTGGTCTTGCCGGCGCCGTTCGGGCCGAGGATGCCGAAGATCTCGCCTTCCTCGACGGCGAAGGAGACGCCGTCGACGACGGGCCGGCCGCCGTAGGCCTTCTGGAGTCCGTGCACTTCGATGAGGGGCATACGTCGAGAATCGCCGGTGGGCGGGGGTGCGCACATCGCCCGACCCGCTCGAAGGCGCATCAGCCGATCGGTTGATGGCGGGGTACGACTGTGGGGCGCGGGGCGGGGGCGGATCCGGGGCGCGGGGTGGTGCGGGGCCTCGGTCCTAGGACCAGCGCAGTACCGCGTGCGGGCCAAAACTCGGTGGGTTCTGTCAGTGGCGATCCGTAGGCTCGCTCCTGATGTCGAACTCAGCTGCCACCACCGGGGAACGGTCGACCGTACGGACACTGCTGCGGCTCTGGCCGTACGTCCGGCCGGTCCGAACACGCCTGATCACAGCGGCGGTTGTCGCGATCATCGCCTCCTGCACGGGGCTCGTCTTCCCCCTCGTCCTCAAGTGGATGGTGGACGGTCCGGTGGCGGACCGGGACGCGGGCGGGGTGTGGCTGGGCGCTCTCCTGCTGCTGCTGCTCGGCGCCGCGGAGGCGCTGCTCTTCGGGCTGCGGCGGTGGCTGATCGCCCGGCCCCTCGCGGGCGTCGAGGCCGCGATGCGGGCGGACCTCTACCGCCATCTGCAGCGGCTGCCGGTGGCCTTCCACGACCGGTGGGCGTCGGGACAGTTGCTCTCGCGCGGCACGACGGATCTGATGCTGCTGCGGATGTTCCTCGCCTTCCCGCTGACGTTCCTGCTGGTCAACGGCGCGACCATCCTGGTCGGCGTGGTCATCCTGCTCGGGCAGGACATCACGCTCGGCCTGGTGCTGCTCACCCCCGTGGTGCCGATGGTGATCGCGCTCGCGTACTACGAGGGGCGGTACACCGCGGCGGCGCGGCGCGCGCAGGACCAGGTCGGCGATCTGACGACGGTCGTCGAGGAGAGCGTGCTCGGCGTCCGCATCATCAAGGGCTTCGGCCGCCACCGCAGCCAGGCGCGGGCCTTCCGCGAGCTGTCGCACACGCTGCGCGGCACCGAGCTGGTCAAGGCCCGGATCCTCGCCGCGATCTACGCCGTGATCATGGCGTTGCCGGAGGCGGCGATCGGGGCGGCGCTGGTGCTCGGCACGGTGCGGGTCGCGGACGGCGGCCTCTCCGCGGGCACGCTGGTCGCCTTCCTGTCGACGGCGCTCGCGCTGCGCTGGCCGGTGGAGTCGATCGGCTTCCTCCTCGCGATGAGCCAGGAGTCGGCGACGGCCACGGAACGGTACTTCGAGGTGATGGACGCGGAGCCGGAGGGGGCGGGGGGTGCGGGGGGCGCGGCGCTTCTCGGGGGTGCTTCGTCGGGCGGTGGGGCTGGTGCGGGCGGTGGAGTCGGTAGGGGTGGCTCGGCGGGTACGGGTGACGGGGCCGGTACGGGTGACGGGGCCGGCGCGGACGGTGGGGCTGGCGCGGACGGTGGGGCTGGTGCGGACGGTGGGGCTGGTGCGGGCTCCGGCGCCGGCGGCGAGGCCGTTGCCGGGGGTGGGCTGCGGTTCGACGGTGTGGAGTTCCGGTATCCCGACGCCGACCCGGACGCCCCCGCCGTCCTCTCCCGCATCGACCTGCACGTGCGCCACGGCGAGACCATGGCGCTGGTCGGCGCGACCGGCAGCGGCAAGACGACGCTCACCGCGCTGGTGCCGCGGCTGCACGAGGCGACCGGCGGCCGCATCACGCTCGACGGCGAGGACATCACGGCGATGGACCGCGAACGGCTGCGTTCGCTCGTCGCCGTCGCCTTCGAGGAGCCGACCCTGTTCTCGGCGACGGTCGGCGAGAACGTCCTCATGGGCGCGGACGAGCACGCGGGCGACGCGGAGTTGCGGCGCGCCCTCGACGTGGCGCAGGCCGACTTCGCGTACGCGCTCCCGCAGGGCACCGGCACCCAGGTCGGCGAGCAGGGCCTGAGCCTCTCCGGCGGCCAGCGGCAACGGCTCGCGCTGGCCCGCGCGGTGGTCGGCCGCCCCCGCTTCCTCGTCCTGGACGACCCGCTGTCCGCGCTCGACGTGCACACCGAGGCGCTGGTGGAGGCGGCGCTGCGGCGGGTCCTCGCGGACACGACCGCGCTGGTCGTCGCCCACCGCCCCTCCACGGTGCTGCTCGCCGACCGGGTCGCGCTGCTGTCCGGCGGGCGGGTCGCCGCCGTCGGCACGCATCAGCAACTGCTGCGGGAGAACGCGGAGTACGCGTGGCTGATGTCGGGGGCGGACACCGAAGCGGACGCCTGCGCCGACTCCGACGCGGACTCCCCCTCCCGTACCGACCCCGACTCCCCGACTCGTACGGAAACCGGCTCCCCCTCCCGTACCGGCCCCGACAAGACCACACGTACCGCCGCCACCGGCAGCCCCGCCAGCCCGGACAACCCCGACAGCCCCGACGCCCCAGCCACCCCAGCCGCCCACCGCCCCGCCGAGGAGGCTGCTCGATGACCTCGTCGACATCCGTACAGGAGAAGCCGTTCGACCCGGAGGAACCCGAGCGTTCCGGGCCGCCCTCCGGGCCCGCGCAGGCAGCGGATCAAGCCGTCACGGACCCTGCCCCCGGCGACCCCTTCGACCGGGACGAACTGCCCGCGCCCCCCGGCGCCACCCGCGCCCTCCTCCGCTCGCTGCTCTCGCCGCTGCGCGGCCGCGTCACGCTCGCCGCCGTGCTGCTCCTCCTGCAGCAGGCCGTGGTGCAGGCGGGCCCGCTGCTCGTCGCGTACGCCATCGACCGCGGCGTGCCCGCCGTGCGCGCCGACGACTACGGCCCGCTGATCGCCGTCGGCACCGGCTACCTGTGCTGCGCGGCGGCCTCCGGCGCGCTCCAGTACGGGTTCATCGTCGCCTCCGCGCGCGTCAACCAGGACGTCCTGCTCGACCTGCGCGGCCGCATCTTCCGGCACGCGCAGGCGCTCAGCGTCGACTTCCACGAGCGGTACACCTCCGGGCGGCTCATCTCCCGCTCCACCACGGACGTCGAGTCGCTGCGCGAGCTGCTCAGCGAGGGGCTGCAGGAGCTCGTCACGGTCCTGCTGTCCTTCGTCTACATTTCGGCGATGCTGCTCTGGCTCGACCTGGGTCTCGGCGCGGTGGCGGTGGCCTCCTTCGTGCCGCTCTACCTCCTCGTACGCCTCTACCAGCGGCGCGCGGGAGCGATGTTCCGCAACCGGTCGACCGCCATCGCCGCCGTCATCGTGAAGTTCGCGGAGACGATGAACGGCATCCGGCCGGTCCGGGCGTTCCGCAGGGAGCGGGCGAACGACGCCGAGTTCGGCGCGCTCAACCGGCGGCACGAGCGGACCAACGGAGACGCCATGCTGGAGATGGCCCGCTATGTGGTCGGCTCGCGGCTCGTCGCCAACACCGCCGTCGCCGCGATCGTGCTGTGGGGCGCCCAGCGGGTGGCGGACGGCGGGCTCGCGCTCGGTGTCCTCGCCGCCGCGGTGCTCTACCTGCGGCGTCTGTACGACCCGATCGACCGGCTCGGCATGTTCCTCAACTCCTACCAGTCGGCGGCCGCTTCGCTGGAGAAGATCGCGGGGCTGCTCGCGCAGACGCCGACCGTGCCCGAGCCGCCCGCGTCCCGCGCGCGTCCGCTGCCCGTCCTGGAGTCCGGCCACCCGGGGCGCGAGGTCCGGTTCGACGGGGTGCGGTTCGCGTACCGCACGGGCGGCGAGGTGCTGCCCCGCTTCGACCTGACGCTGCCCGCCGGGCAGACCGTGGCCGTGGTCGGCTCCACCGGCGCCGGCAAGTCCACGCTGGCCAAGCTGCTCGCCCGCTTCTACGACCCGACCGAGGGCCGGGTCCTCCTCGACGGCGTCGACCTGCGCGAGCTCGCGGGCACGGAGCTGCGGCGCGGGGTCGTCATGGTGACCCAGGAGGCGTTCCTGTTCTCCGGGACGGTCGCGGAGAACATCGCGATCGGCCGCCCGGACGCCACCCGTGAGGAGGTCGAGCGCGCGGCCAAGGCCATCGGCGCCCACGACTTCATCGCGTCGCTCCCCGACGGGTACGACACCGACGTACGCAAGCGGGGCGGCCGGATCTCCGCGGGCCAGCGGCAGTTGGTGGCCTTCGCGCGGGCGCTGCTCGCCGATCCGGCGGTACTGATCCTCGACGAGGCGACCAGCTCCCTCGACATCCCGGGCGAGCGGGCGGTGCAGCGCGCGATGCACACGGTGCTGCGCGGCCGGACGGCCGTGGTGATCGCCCACCGTCTCTCCACGGTGGAGATCGCCGACCGCGTCCTCGTCATGGAACACGGCCGCGTCGTGGAGGACGGCGCCCCCGCCGAACTCATCGCGGGCACGGGGGCCTTCGCCGACCTGCACCGGGCGTGGCGGGACAGTGTGGTGGGGTGAGGCGAGACACCTCCGGCCGAGATGTCGCCGTACGCCCGGGGGTCGCCGGATACGGAGGGGCCTGACCAGGGGCCGCTCACCTGGCCGATCTCGACTGCGGTGGTGCCCGGTTGACGGGTGCGTCCGGCACCGTACTCACCACCGCGCCCCCGTCCCGGCGCTCCCGACCGCCACGCAGCGTCAACCTCAACCTCCGCCGGCGGCCGAGTGCGAGTTCGCCACCTGGAACCCCAGTCCCACAAGGAGCGGCAGCGCCACGAGGGCCAGGTGCGTCACGGCGGTCTTCCAGTACCGGAATACGGCGGCGAGACAGAATCCGCCGCCCGCAAGACAGGCCAGGAACCACAGGATGTTCTCGCGTTGGTCCGCCGCCTCCTGTGTGTCCTGTGGGCTCGGCGCCCCGAAGGACAGTCCGGACAGGGAGTAGCCGTAGCCCGCGTAGAGCACGATCAAGATGTCGACGACGGCCACGAACGCGGCCAGCGTCCCGTCGTTTCGGCGTGGGGGGAATGCCATAGCTGTGAGTTTCCTCCGTGTGGAAACCGGGGGGCCCGAGCGAACGTAGATACTCAGGCCCCCCGGCCGGGAATGCGGTCAGCCCTTGCCCTGGAGCGTGTGCTCCAGGGAGTCCGCGTACAGGCGGGCTCCGGCGGGCTTGGGGTGGAAGGACTGCATCGACGGAGCCGGCGCGTCGTTGTCCGCCTGTGACCGGCCCGTCATGACGATGCCGTGGACGGTTTCCGGGTCACCGCAGATGGCCTTTCCTGCGAACTCGTCGCGCGGGTCGGAGAAGGCCGCCCACGATCCGGCGTCGGAGGCGGAGCCCTTCATCTCCTGGGCGAGCGTGTCGGCCACCGTGTTCACGAACTGGCCTTCGGTCTTTTCCATGGCCGAGATGCAAGACCCGTCGTGCTCCAGGAGCCGCGGGTAACCCATGAGGACGACCTTCGCGTTCGGCGCCTCGGAGTGGATCTTGTTGAGTACCTTGACGATCTGTGGTCGCACCGCTTCGTGCAACCACTTCGGTGCCCACTTGTCCAGCCGGTCCGTGCTCCCGGGCCGGGCCTCACCGGTGGCCGGATCGACGTTCCCGATCGTGGCGGCCTGACAGTTCTTCAGGGACGGCACGGGAACGTCGATGCACTTCGTGATGACGTCCGAGAAGCGGGCGTCGTTGCCGCCGATGCTGAGTGTGACCAGGCTGGTGTTCTGATCGAGGTACCCGGTGGCGACCTGTGGCATCTCGCTGGACTGGCCGTCCTTGAGCATGTCGTAGGTGCGTGCTCCGGAGCAGGCCACGAAGTGGTAGTCCATCTGCGGATCGAAGCCGTCGGCCAGTTCGCCGATGGACTGCGAGCCTCCGGGCAGAGACGCCTGCCGGGACCAGGCCAGCTTCGAACGATGACACTTGTCCGTGGTCTTGTCGGTCAGCTTGTTCTTGTAGTCGGTCTCGGAGAAGTAGTTCTTTCCGCCGGGTTCCGTCGCGCCCTCACCCGAGGAGTAGGAGTCGCCCATGGCGACGACCGAGTTCTTCGGCTTGCCCGGCAGCGGCTGGAAGGCGATCGAGCCCCAGGCGATGTCCTCGTCCGCCACCCCGTCCTTGGTGGTGTTGGACAACTCGACCCCCGGCGTCCCCGTGAAGTGGAACGCGCCGAGACTCACCCAGCCCCCGGCACGCTGGAGCACGTGGCGCTTCGGGCTCTTGGAGTCGGAGTTGCGGACGACGTAGGCGGCCTGCCTGGTCTGCGCACCGGTGTCGGGCAGGTGCACGAGCACCCGCGCCCAGGTGAGCTTGTGACCGAGCGTCCACTTGCCGTCGATCGTCATCCGGTTGCCGGGCCCGCCGAGGTGGGCCTCCTCATCGCGGGTGTGGGTGTACCAGAAGTGGCCGCCGTGGCCGCCGCCGATCGAATGCAGATCGGCCTTCGCCTCGTAGTGACCGTCCCCGTCGGGGTGGAAGGTGAACTGGAACTTGCCCTTTGACTTCACCTCGCCGCATGACGACCAGGTCTGCATGCCGTTGGGGACGGACGCGACGACCTCGGCGTTCTTCGGGGCGGCGTCGCACACCGGCTCACCGTATTTCAGCCGGTGGCCGCGTCCGGGCTCGGCGATCAGCGTCTTGTACTTGATGTCCTCGTTCCCGCACGTCTGGGCGCAGTCGGACTTCCACGTCACGTTTTCCTGGTTCCACCAGTACTTCTCGTAACACTTCGCGTCCGGGCAGTCCGGAGGGCTCGACGTGTCACAACCGTTCTTCTTGTTGCAGAAGGCATCCAGCGGCGGGCTGACCCGGGAACGGGCAGCAGTGGAGTTCCACCAGGCAGGACGGAAACCGGCGGACGCGAACCCCGACTCGCCGGGCCAATCCTGACGGCCGTCCGTGCCGTAGGAGAGGCCGGTGTCCATGGACCAGGCGGCCCAGCCGAGCACTTTCTCCTCGTACGGCCAGTTCTGCGGGTTCGCCGCGTCCCGGATGTTGTTCGCATTGAGGCTGACGTCCATGAACGGGTGATCCCAGGCACCCTTCTTGTACATGGGGTTCGCCGGGTTGTTGTACCAGCCGAGCCCCCAGTGCCCGCCGTGCTTCCGGGCCTCCGACGTGGGATTGAAACCGAGGTTGTAGTTCCAGGCCGCGGTGAACCAGTTCTCCACACGGGACGGGTCGTCATTGTTGACCGTGATCGTCTGCCCCTTCGTGTGGACCTCGTTCCACTTGTCGGCCAGGATCTTCATCGAGGCGGCGACGTTGGAGGCGTAATCGATCGCGAGCAGCTTCTGCACCTTGGGATCGGTGCTGCTCGTCTCGCCCTCCTTTTCGTGCCCCGACAGACGCATGCCGTCGGTGACCTGACCGACGCCGTAACCGCAGTCGGACTTCTTCCAGTTGATGCGCCAGTAGCCGAAGAGGGTGTCCTTGGCGTTGTGCCCGTAGTAGCCGTCCACGGCGGCCAGCGGGTTGCCCATCTGCCCGGGGACAGCGCCGTTCTCGGCCTGCCAGAGGTTGGACTCCTGCGCCATGATGCCGAGCAGGACGTTGGCGGGGATGTGCCCGCCGCCGTTCAGCTTCGGCCGCGGGAAGAGGCCCTGCGGGTCGATCGTGCCGAGCCCCGCCGGGCTGCGGTAACCGCCCTGGCGCAGCCACTTGCCGCGCAGCTCGCCGCGTACGGCCATGTCCACGGCCCACTCGACCTGGTTCGGCGTCGGCTGGAGTGCCTGTGCGCTCATGTCGTTGCGGGAGACCGCGCACCAGCGGTCGGTGTCGCGGGGGTCGTGGGAGACGGGCGAGGGGGCGGGCGCGGCCGCGCGGGTCAGTGTGCGCGGCGTGGCGCCGCCGGTCAGGGCTGGGGAGAGGCTGTTGCCCGTGCCCGGCTTCGCTGGGGCGACGCGCTGTGCGAGCTTCCTGCCCGTCGTGGTCGCGGTCGATGTCACCTTGATCGCGGCGTCCTCGGCTGTCCCGGGGGCCTTGCCCGTACGGGACCGCACCCCGGCCTCGGGCTCGTCGGCCCTGTCGAATCCCTTCCCCGCGGCCTTGATACGCGTCAGACCGGCGCGGACGCCGGGGGTGAGGACGGGCTCGACGGCCAGGCGGCCGTGGGAGGAGACGCTGGTGTCGGCTGGCGCGTCGATCTTCGTGATGCCGCTCCCCGCCACCTTGACGTCCTTGGCGTCGCCGGTGAGGAAGGCACGGCCCTGTGCGCCGGGCACCAGATCGAGGTCGCCGAGGCGTCCGGTGGCGACGGTACGCGGCCTGGTGCCGCCTTCGTACACCTTCGCCTGCGCCGTCTTGGTGCCCTTGCGGTCCACGAAGCCGATCCGGCCGCCCGTCAGGGGGCGGATGTCGAAGGGGACGCTGTCGCCCCGGGCGAGGCTGCGCACCTTGCCCTCGTGGCCGACGTGTACGAGGTCGCGACCGAGACCGGCGATGACACCATCCTTGACGGGGGCCGCCGACGACACCTGCCCGCGCAGCTCACCGGTCTTCGCGACCGTCTTCCCGGCGGCGTCCACCGTGATCACCCGCGTCTTCACCTGCGACGCGTCGTTCATGTCGCGGTACTGGGTGAAGGCGGCGGTGTGCGTGGTGGTGTTGCAGGTGGGGTCGAAGTAGGCGAGCGTGGCGGTGAACGGCAGCTTCGTCACCGCGCCCGTACTGGTGTCCACGATCGCCGTGAAGGCACCGCCCTGCATGAGGCCGGGCTTGTTCGTGAAGGCGCGCGGGGCGTATACGGCGGCGACATGGGAGTCGTCCATGACGCACTGGTTGCCGATCCACGAGTCGGCCGGGATCCCCGGCTCGCTGAGGACTGCGGCCGTCTTCCAGTCGTACGCCTTGCTCGAATCGGCGGTGAGGATGCGCAGGCCGTCCGCGTCGGCGGCGGCGGTGACGGCCTGGTCCTGGCTCTTCTTCCAGTCCTTGCCGAGGTTGGCGTCCGGGTTCGTGACGCGGCTGGAGCCGGGCTCTTCGGGGGACTGCTGTGGGGTCTGTGGCCCCTTGGCGGAGTCGGAGGCGGGGAGTTGGGCTTCTACGGCGAGTGCCTGCGACACCATGGGTCCGCTCGCGACCAGCATGGCCGTGGTGACGAGCAGAGGTGTGCGCAGGCGGCTCGACACGCGCTGTCGGCGTATCAAAACGTTCCTTGCGGTGGTGAAGTGGAGCAGGACCCGGTCAGGCTTCCTTCGCCTTGGTGACCGCTTCCCGGGTCACCGCGGCCGCCTTGTCGAAGTCCTTCAAGTGCTTGGCTATCTCGTCCCGCTGGATCTTGGACTCGGCGTCGAACCACGTGCGGGCCACGTCGTAGGTGTCCCGGCAGGCGATGTCGTCCTTGGCCGTCGCGATCTCCTGGTCCGTCACCTTGTCGGGGTCCGTGAAGCGGGGGTCGTCACTGGCGTCGAGCGGCTGCTTGTATCCGGCGTGGCCCTTGTCCTTCATGCAGGACGACCACTTGGCGAAAACATCGACGACCTCGGGTGCCTTCTGGGACTTCAGGAACGACTTGCCGCTGATCTCCTGGACAATGGCCGGCGGCGTCGCGTCGGGGACCTTGCCGTCCACCTTCTCCACACATCCCCGCAGCGTGGCGTCGTCGGCACCGGACTCATCCACCGCCCCGGCTTCCATCGCCTTGTCGTACGCCTCCTGCTCGCCCTCTGCGGGGTGGTAGCCGCGCTCGGCGGACAGCTGGGCGTCGTGGATGCCGTAACGCCAGTCGGTGAGCGTCTTGCCGCCGAGTTCGGGCAGGTCGGGAGCCGGCTCCCAGGCGTCGTAGCCCGCTGCGCTCATGCATTGGTCGAGCAACCGGTCCCGGGACTGGGTCACCACGCGCGCCTGGGTCGCGGTGGGCATGTACGCCTCGGTGGGCAGACGCCACGTCGCCGGGTCGTCCGGGGAGCCGACATAAGCCTGCGCGACCTTGCCCGGAACGGCGGCCTGGTACGTGCCGGAGTCGCCGGCGGTGGTCTCCTCCGTGGCCCCGGAGCAGTAGTAGGCGGTACCCGCACCGGCCGCGAGCACGAGAGCCGTGACCGGAACCGCTGCCTTCGCCGTCAGTCGCATCATCGCCGATCCCTTCTGCCGCCCGGTCACTTGCTGGTCCACTTGAACGAGGCGTTGTTGTTGTACACGTGCCGGAACCGATCGATGTGCTGGTACGGAGCCATCACGTCCTGCGCACCCTTGTAGCCGCTGTTGACGTACACCCGGGCCCAGTACTTGTGGTGCTCGTTCTCGCCCGCCGCGCCGTTGTTCTTGACCTTCAGTCCGGATCCCGGCCAGGGCGCGCTCGCACCGTTCTTGACACAGAAGGTGAGTGCGGAGTGCGCGCCCACCACCCCGTCCGGTGCGTCGTTGAAGTCGTAGATGCTGTAGCCGATATTGCGGTACGAGCCGTTCTGCCCGGAGTTGTACCAAATATGGAACTTGAACTTGGAGACGCCCGGACTCTTGCAGGCCTCCGCGCTGTACAGGTTGTCGGTCTCGCCGGCCGCCGCCGGAGAGGCGGTCAATACGGCCGCCGCAAGCCCGGCCATGGCCACGAGGCCCAGGCGGACTTTACGTGAGCCCATGTCAATGGGCATCGAAATCTCCTTGCCTACCTTGTCCGTTGACACGTCGCGGCGAGTAGCGGGCGAGCCACCACTCAGCTCCCGACGCGAACATGAGAGTTCCCTGAGGAAGGAACCAGGAGAGGACTGTACTTAGCCGTCACACGGCTACTGAACGTAGATTCTCCGTAATATGCGACATAGTTGGATCTTTCGGTGCCGTATTTGATCATGTTGCGCACTGGAAGTGATCAAATCGCAAGCAAACGGGTGTTCACGTCACGCCGCTGCCTGACGTGGCGTCAGGAGAGTGACCCGTTTCCTCGTCTCCGTCCTCAGCGGCGAGCTCCGTTCAGAGATTCTGTCGGACGAGTTCCCACGGGCCCGGCACGAGTTCCGTGCCGCGCGCGCAATGCCGGCGTCACACCGCCGGGGCCCCCGGTGCCCTCCCGTACGGACGTGATCTCGCCAGCGTCGGTGTTCTTCTCCGCGCTGCCGTGCAGCGGAGGTTCGCGGTCGAGCGGGGTTCCGTGATGTCGCGGGCGGCCGTGTCTTCCGGGTGTGTGCGTGTCCGCAGCGGTGCGGTCGGCTCGAGGTCCGTGGGGAAAAGCCTGGTCCAGGGGGCGTCGGCGGTTGTGGTGATCGGTGGGGTGGGGGTACGGCGCGTGCGCCGTGTCGTCCGCACGCCGATTACCGAACCCGCCCCACCGGCCAACGGACTAAATCCGGCCAACTCTTGATGCGCTCCTGACAGACGTACGGCTCTGGTGCCACTCTTCCCCTCGACCGCCGCACGGCTTTCAACAAGGCGACGGTTTCTCTTCACGCAATACCCGTTGTGCACCGCCCAGTTCTGCGTTCCGCCTTGCTCTGCCCGGACGGCGACCCAGCCGTCCGGTAGTTCTGGCCGCGCATCCCCGCGGCCGCGCAGAAGGAGTCCGTGTTGAGAAACACCTCCCACAGACCCACCTCCCACAGCCGTTCGGTCCGCACCCGTGCGACCGCCGTCGGCGCCCTCTCCGCAGTCGCCGCTCTGCTCGCGGTGGCCGTCCAGGCGGGTCCCGCCTCGGCCGACGGACCGAAGGTGGACGCCCCCAAGGCCGCCGCCCAGAAGCTCGGCAAGGTCGACCCCGGCGCGCTGGCCGCCAAGCTCACCCCCGCCCAGCGCGCGGAGCTCCTCCGCGACGCCAACGCCACCAAGGCGGACACCGCCGCGGACCTGGGCCTCGGCGCCAAGGAGAAGCTCGTCGTCCGCGACGTCACCAAGGACCGCGACGGCACCGTCCACACCCGCTACGAGCGCACCTACGACGGCCTGCCCGTCCTCGGCGGCGACCTGGTCGTCGACACCGCGAAGTCGGGGAAGACCGAGGGCGTCACCAAGGCCGCGAAGGCGCAGCTCAAGGGCGTCGACATGAGCGCCGACGTGAAGGCGTCGGCCGCCGAGAAGCAGGCGCTCGGTGCCGCGAAGGCGGCGGGCTCGAAGAAGGCCGACGCGGACCGGGCACCCCGCAAGGTCGTCTGGATGGCCAGTGGCAAGCCGGTCCTCGCGTACGAGACGGTCGTCGGCGGCCTGCAGCACGACGGCACGCCGAACCAGCTGCACGTCATCACGGACGCCGCCACCGGCAAGAAGCTCTTCCAGTGGCAGGGCATCGAGAACGGCACGGGCAACACGCAGTACAGCGGTCAGGTCACCGTGGGCAGCGCCCAGTCGGGGTCGAACTACACCCTCACCGACAACGGGCGCGGCGGCCACAAGACGTACAACCTGAACCACGGCACCTCCGGCACCGGCACCCTCTTCACGGGCCCGGACGACATCTGGGGCAACGGCAACCCCTCGAACGTCGAGACCGCCGGCGCCGACGCCGCCTACGGGGCCCAGCTCACCTGGGACTACTACAAGAACGTGCACGGCCGCTCCGGCATCCGCGGTGACGGCGTCGGCGCGTACTCCCGGGTGCACTACGGCAACAACTACGTCAACGCCTTCTGGGACGACAGCTGCTTCTGCATGACGTACGGCGACGGCTCGGGCAACGCGGCGCCGCTGACGTCCATCGACGTGGCGGCCCACGAGATGACGCACGGCGTGACGTCGGCGACCGGCAACATGACCTACAGCGGTGAGTCCGGCGGCCTGAACGAGGGCACCTCGGACATCTTCGCGGCGGCCGTGGAGTTCAACGCCAACAACCCGCAGGACGTGGGCGACTACCTCGTCGGCGAGAAGATCGACATCAATGGCGACGGCACCCCGCTGCGCTACATGGACAAGCCGAGCAAGGACGGCGCGTCCAAGGACTCGTGGTACTCCGGCATCGGCAACGTCGACGTGCACTACTCGTCGGGTGTCGCCAACCACTTCTACTACCTGCTGAGCGAGGGCAGCGGCGCCAAGGTCATCAACGGCGTCTCCTACAACTCGCCCACCTCGGACGGTCTGCCGGTGACCGGCATCGGCCGGGACAAGGCCTCGCTGATCTGGTTCAAGGCGCTCACCACGAAGTTCACGTCCACGACGAACTACGCGGCCGCGCGCACCGGGACGCTCGCGGCAGCCGGTGAGCTGTACGGCACCACCAGCCCCGAGTACACCGCCGTGGCGAACGCCTGGGCCGGCGTGAACGTCGGCAGCCGTCCCGGCGGCGACCCGGGCGGCGGCACGTCCTTCGAGAACACCACGGACGTCAGCATTCCGGACAACGGCCCCGCGGTCACCTCGACGGTCAACGTCACCGGCCGCACCGGCAACGCGCCGAGCAACCTGAAGGTCGGCGTGGACATCGTGCACACCTGGCGCGGTGACCTGAAGATCGACCTGCTGGCCCCCGACGGGACGGTCTACCCCCTGAAGGGCACCAGCGCCTCGGACTCCGCGGACAACGTGAACACGACCTACACGGTCAACGCCTCGTCCGAGGCTGCCAACGGCGCCTGGAAGCTGCGGGTCCAGGACAAGGCCGCGCAGGACACCGGTTACATCAACAGCTGGAAGGTCACCTTCCCGTAAACCGGCCGGAAGGCGCCGCAAGGTTCCCTTCGCAAACGGCCCGGAGGGGTGCCCCACCCGTGCACAGCGGGCGGGGCACCCCTCCCGCGCACCGCTGAGCACAACGAACGCCGCCGCCCCGGGTTGATCAACTCCCCGGGGCGGCGCGCTCGTTCACGGGCCTTGCTCGTTCACGCCCTGTTCGCATTCCGTATGTTGACCATCGCTCAACGGACGATTTCCGGCCAACATCAGCTCAGGGGCTGACATGTACCTGGCTCGAATGACACTCTTCCCTCGCACCACACATGAACCACACCCGCACCGCATCTTTCATGCCCGGGTAGTTCCCCAACACCACCCGGGCCCCCCACAGAAGGAGCCTGCGTGACCCCCCACATATCCCGTAAGCGTTCGACCCTGGCCATCGCGACCGCGGTCGCGGCCGGAGCGCTGCTCACCGCAGGACTCACCACCGGCGCCTCCGCCCAGCCGGCCGCGCCGTCCGGCGCCCCCGCCGCCCTCTCCACCTCGGCCAAGGCGGGCCTGCTCAAGGACGCGAACGCCGAGAAGGCCGCCACCGCCGAGAAGATCGGCCTGGGCGCCAAGGAGAAGCTCGTCGTCCGCGACGTCGTCAAGGACCGCGACGGCACCGTCCACACCCGCTACGAGCGCACCTACGACGGCCTGCCCGTCCTCGGCGGCGACCTCGTCGTGCACACCGCCAAGAGCGGCAAGGTGAAGGGCGTCACCAAGGCCACCAAGGCCTCCGTGAAGGTCGCGTCCACCGACGCCAAGGTCGCCAAGGGCACCGCGGCCAAGTCCGCCGAGTCCACCGCCGCCAAGGCGAAGACCGCCAAGGCCGACGCGCAGTCGCCGCGCAAGGTGATCTGGGCCGCCACCGGCAAGCCGGTCCTCGCGTACGAGACCGTCGTCACCGGTGTGCAGAAGGACGGCACGCCCAGCAGACTGCACGTCATCACGGACGCCGCGACCGGCAAGAAGCTGTTCCAGCACCAGGCCATCGAGAACGGCACGGGCAACAGCCAGTACAGCGGCAAGGTCGAGATCGGCTCCAAGAAGGGCGGCAGCGGCTTCGAGCTGACCGACGACAGCCGCGGCGGCCACTCCACGTTCAACCTGGAGAACGGCCAGAGCGGCGAGGGCAAGCTCTTCACCGACGACGACGACACGTGGGGCACCGGCAAGCCGGACGACCCGCAGACCGCCGCCGTCGACGCCGCGTACGGCGCCCAGGTCACCTGGGACTACTACAAGAACGTGCACGGCCGCGAGGGCATCAAGGGCGACGGCAAGGGTGCCACCTCACGCGTCCACTACGGCGACAACTACGTCAACGCCTTCTGGGACGACAGCTGCTTCTGCATGACGTACGGCGACGGCGAGGGCAACAAGGCGCCCCTCACCTCGATCGACGTCGCGGCCCACGAGATGTCGCACGGCGTCACCTCGGCCACCGGCAACATGGAGTACTCCGGCGAGTCCGGCGGCCTGAACGAGGCCACCTCGGACATCTTCGGCACCTCCGTCGAGTTCAACGCCAAGAGCCCCGAGGACATCGGCGACTACCTCATCGGCGAAGAGATCGACATCAACGGCGACGGCTCCCCGCTGCGCTACATGGACAAGCCCTCCAAGGACGGCCAGTCCCTGGACAGCTGGAGCGCGGACGCGGGCAACGTCGACGTCCACTACTCCTCGGGCATCGCCAACCACTTCTTCTACCTGCTGTCCGAGGGCAGCGGCGCGAAGGAGATCAACGGCGTCAAGTACGACTCCCCGACCGCCGACGGCTCCAAGGTCGAGGGCATCGGACGCGACAAGGCCGAGAAGATCTGGTTCAAGGCCCTGACGACGTACTTCACATCGACGACCGACTACAAGGCGGCCCGTGAGGGCACGCTGAAGGCGGCGACGGACCTGTACGGGGCGGACTCGGCCGAGGCCAAGGCCGTGGGCGCGGCCTGGACGGGCGTCGCGGTCAAGTAACGACGCGCGCGACCGGCGGCACCCGGGGGTTCCTTCCTCCCCCGGGTGCCGCCTTCGCATTCATCCCGGCTTTTCCGCTCACTCCGCCCTGAGCTCGCGGCTGTTGGCCCGGTTCTTCGCGAGGTTCCGCGTCTTCTTGGTCCGGGCCGACTCGGCGACCACGGCGAGCACCTCGGGTGACATCACGTACTCGGCGAGGTGGCGCTGCATCCAGTCGGTGACCTCGGCGAGCTCGTCCGCGGTCGGCACGTGGCCGTCCTTGACGGTCAGACAGAGGAGCCAGTCGTGGATGCGGCGGCGGACGAACTCGCGGTGCGACTCCCCCTTGAACCGGTCGACCTCCGGCAGCAGTTCGTCTGACCACCGCCGGAACTCGTCGGGCCCGCTCACTTCATGGGCGATGTCGTCCACCAGGGCGACCACCGCCGTCTTGGAGATGAATTCGAGGGGGTCCCGCAGGAGCGTGGCCACGATGGCGCGGTCCCGGTCGCGGCTCCCCGAGGAAGCGATCGCCGAGACCGCGCGGCGGTACGCGGACGCGCGCACGTGCTCGTCCGCGACGGCCTCGTCGAGGTCCACGTCGACGATCCCGGCCTCCGCCAGCAGCTCGGCCAGATCGGATCGCAATGTCATCGCTTCATCCCTTGCAAGGTTTCTTGGCGGTCTCGCGCTGCTCCCGTTCGGCCCGCTCCTCCGCCTGGTTTCGCCGGCCGAGCTTCCTGACGGCCTTCCGGATCTCCGGCTTGTAATGCTCCACCGCCTGCTGCTGCTTGCGCGACAGCTCCGGCTGTCCGTCGATGGGTTTGCCGTTCGGACCGATCCTCACCTCGCGCCCGCCGCCCCCGGTGACGTGCGCGTGCGCCGGCTTGTCGACGTCGTACTCGTGCACCACGATGTGCACGCCGTTCTTGCTGACGTCGAGGAGGGACAGGCCGAGGGGGTCGGCCCACATGAACGGGTTGGGCACGTAACTGTGCGGCGCGAAGCCGCCGTTGAGACCGATCGGGTCCGAGGTGAGGTAGCGGGCGGTCTCCGGGTCGTAGTGCCGGAAGTGGTTGTAGTGCAGCCCCGTCTCGGGGTCGTGGTACTGACCGGGGAAGCGCAGCGGCGTGTAAGCGGTGGCGCTCCGGTTCCAGACCGTGGTGCCCCAGAGGGTGGAACTAGTGCGCCAGGTACCCCGTTCCGCGTCACCCGTCTCCGCCACGTCGGGTCCCGGCCGCCTCCTCGCGCATCTTGCGCGCGTCCTCGGCCATCTTCTTCGCCGCGTCCAGGGCGCTCTTGGCGGAGTCCACATCACCCTGGGCCGACTTCTGCGCCTTCTCCGCGGAATTCGCGTTGCGGGTGGCGGCCTTGACCTTAGGGCGATACGACGATACCCAGCCACCCCGCAAAGCTGAAGTTCGTTCCTCGGTCCGGGCTGGGCCCCCTCACCGCATCAGAACCCCCGCCTCCTCCCCCGTCGCCTCGGAGGGCAGGGCGACCAGGCCCAGCTCCGCGGCCCCGCCGCCCAGCAGCCGGTGGGCCGGCAGAATCCGGACCGTGTAGCCGAACGGCCCCGTACGGTCCAGCGCCAGCGGCCCCTCGTACACCCGCCGGCCCTCCCCGTCGGGCCCGCTGACCGGCTTCAGCGGCACCGGAGAGGCGTCGCCGAGGTGGTCCTCCGGGTCGACGCGGCCCGCGACGACCTGCACCTCCACGTCGTCGGGGGTCAGCTCGCCCAGGTGCACCCGTACCCGCAGGGAGAGCGTCGCGCCCAGTTCGGCCGTCGCGCCGCTCGCCGACGCCTCGACGTGGTCGACGGCGACCCGCGGCCAGGCCGCCCGGACCCGGGCCTTCCAGCCGGCCAGTTCGACGGCGGCCGGGGCGTCCAGGGCGCGCTGCGCCCGCGCCGCGGGAACGTACAGCTTCTCCACGTACTCGCGCACCATGCGCCCCGCGAGCACCTTCGGGCCGAGCCGGGTCAGGGTCCTGCGGACCATCTCGATCCAGCGGTCGGGCAGGCCGCCGGTGCCCTGCTCGTAGAAGCGGGGCGCGATGCGCTGTTCCAGGAGGTCGTAGAGCGCGGCGGCCTCCAGGTCGTCGCGGCGGTCCTCGTCGATGGCGGCGCCGTCCGCCGTCGGGATGGCCCAGCCGAAGTCCGGCTCGAACCATTCGTCCCACCAGCCGTCCAGGACCGACAGGTTGAGGCAGCCGTTCAGGGCGGCCTTCATGCCGCTCGTGCCACACGCCTCCAGGGGCCGGAGCGGATTGTTCAGCCATACGTCGCAGCCCGGGTAGAGCTTCTGCGCCATCGCCATGCCGTAGTCCGGCAGGAACACGATGTGCCGCCGCACCCGCGGGTCGTCGGTGAACCGGACCAGCTCCTGGATGAGCCGCTTGCCGCCGTCGTCCGCCGGGTGCGCCTTGCCCGCGACGACGATCTGCACCGGCCGCTCGGGATGGCGCAGCAGCTCCATCAGCCGGTCCCGGTCGCGCAGCATCAGCGTGAGCCGCTTGTACGAGGGGACGCGGCGGGCGAAGCCGATGGTGAGGACGTCCGGGTCGAGGACGCCGTCGATCCAGCCGAGCTCCGCGGTGGCCGCGCCGCGCTGCCGCCAGGAGTCGTGCAGGCGCCGCCTGACCTCGTGGACCAGCTGCTCGCGCAGGGTGCGGCGCAGCTCCCAGATGTCGGCGTCCCGGATGTCGGCGACCGCGTCCCAGCGGTCGGAGCCGCCGACGGACAGCGCGTCCTCGGTGCGCCGCTCGCCGATCTGGCGGGCGCCGAGCCGGAAGACCTCGGGGGCCACCCAGGTGGGGGCGTGCACGCCGTTGGTGACGGAGTCGATGGGCACCTCGTCGGCGTCGAAGCCGGGCCACAGGCCGGCGAACATCTCCCGGCTGACCGCGCCGTGCAGGGTGCTCACGCCGTTGGCGCGGCTGCCGAGGCGCAGCCCCATCACGGCCATGTTGAAGAGGTTGGGCTCGCCGCCCGGGTAGGTCTCCATGCCGAGCCGCAGGACGTCCGCCGCGTCGATGCGGGGCAGTTCGGCGGCGGGGCCGAAGTGGCGCGCGACCAGTTCGCGGTCGAAGCGGTCGATGCCGGCGGGGACCGGGGTGTGGGTGGTGAAGACGGTTCCGGCGCGCACGGACTCCAGGGCAGCGTCGAACGCGACGTCGTGCAGGGCCAGTTCGTGGATGCGCTCCAGGCCGAGGAAGCCCGCGTGGCCCTCGTTGGTGTGGAAGACCTCGGGGTCCGGGTGGCCGGTCAGCCGGCAGTACGCGCGGACGGCGCGCACGCCGCCGATGCCGAGGAGCATCTCCTGGAGCAGCCGGTGCTCGCTGCCGCCGCCGTAGAGCCGGTCGGTCACGTCGCGCTCGCCGGGGTCGTTCTCCTCCACGTCGGAGTCGAGCAGGAGCAGCGGTACGCGTCCGACCTGCGCCTGCCACACGTGGGCGCGCAGCGAGCGGCCGCTGGGCAGCGCGAGCGCCACGGTCGCGGGTGTCCCGTCGACCTCGCGGAGCAGGTCGAGGGGGAGCTCGTTCGGGTCGAGGACGGGGTAGTGCTCCTGCTGCCAGGCGTCGCGGGAGAGCGACTGGCGGAAGTAGCCGTGCCGGTAGAGCAGCCCGACGCCGATGAGGGGGGCGCCGAGGTCGCTCGCCGCCTTCAGGTGGTCCCCAGCGAGGATGCCGAGGCCGCCGGAGTACTGCGGCAGGGCGGCGGTGATGCCGAACTCGGGCGAGAAGTAGGCGACGGCCCGCGGCAGGCCGCCGTCGCCCCGGGCCTGCTCCTGGTCCCGGGCCTGCTCCTGGTACCAGCGGTCCCCGGTGACGTACTCGCGCAGGTCGTCGGCGGCCTCGCCGAGCCGCCGCAGGAACTCGGTGTCCCCGGCGAGCTCGGCGAGCCGCGCGGCCGGCACCCCGCCGAGCAGGCGCACGGGGTCGCAGCCGGACGCCTCCCACAGCCGTGGGTCGACGGCGCGGAAGAGGTCACGGGTGCGCGGGTGCCAGGACCAGCGCAGGTTGCGGGCCAGCTCGGCCAGCGGGGCGAGGGGCTCGGGCAGGACGGGTCGTACGGTGAATCGACGGATTGCCTTCACGATCTCCACCTTCGTACGGCGTGTACGTGCGCGTGAGCGTGGTGTGCGTGCGCGTGAGCGTGTCGACGGCTCGCAGTGCCGACGGCTCGCATCGACGGTAGCCGTGGGGCGCCCTCCGTCACCACGGCGCACGGGGAGCACATCAGTCGGAGAGGTCCGCCCGCAGCTCCCGCAGCGGGTCGTCGGCCACCTGGGGTTCGGCGTCCCAGATCCGGACGGCGCGCCGCTCCGGCGTGTAGCGGGGCCAGTCCTCGCCGGGGTCGAGGTCGCGTACGAAGGCCGTGTACGCCCCGTGCATCGCGTCGGCGAGCGCCTGCGGCGGTGCGTGGCCGGCGGCGGCGGTGACGCCGTCGGCGTCGAGCAGGTCGAAGGCGAACGGCAGATCGAGGCAGTGGAAGGCGAGGCCCTCGACGGCGCCGGGCACCGGTGAGGGCCAGTGGAACTCGTACAGCCAAACGGGGCAATCGCGGGCGGCGAGCGCCTCGGCGAGCGCGAGGTTCGGGCGGCGGAAGACGCGGTCGGTCAGCTCGGGGCCGCCGGCCGCGTGGAACTCGTGCCGGGTGAAGCCGAGGAGCAGCGGTACGTCGGCCGCGGTCCCGCCCTCGGTGAGATCGGTGCGCTCGGTGGGATCGGTGAGCTCGGTGAGGGCCGGGCGCGGGAGCAGGTCGCCGTCGGCGAAGGGGGCCAGGAGCAGGCCCGGCAGGTCGGCGCGGTCGGGTCCCGGTGCGGTGACCGCGTCCTGGAGGGCGAGCAGCTCCTGGTCCGACCGGTCGCGCAGGGCGGCCGCGGTGGCGGGCACACCGGTGCGGCGGGTGAAGAGGTCGGCCACGGCGTGCCCGGCCCACCGGTCCTGCGGTTGCATCATCGCGCCGGACAGCGCGAGCGCGCCGCGGAACAGGCCGCGGGCGGCGGGCACGGCGAGCAGCGTCTGGACGGCGCCGCCGCCCGCCGACTGCCCGGCGACGGTCACCTTGGCGGGGTCGCCGCCGAAGGCCGCGATGTTGTCCCGCACCCATTCCAGGCCGGCGATCCAGTCGCGCACCCCCCGGTTGTCGGGGGCGTCGTCCAGGTGCAGGAACCCCTCGATGCCGAGCCGGTAGCCGATCGAGACGAGGACGACCCCGTCGCGGCAGAAGGCGGCCCCGTCGTACCAGGGGCTGGCCGCGGACCCGGCGACGTATCCGCCGCCGTGGATCCAGACGAGCACGGGGAGCGCGGCGGAGGCGTCCGCGGCGGGGGTGAAGACGTTGAGGTTGAGGGTGCCGTCACCGGGTATCGAGGGCTCCGGGATGCCGGGTTCCTCGACGAAGCCGCGGCGCTGGGCGGTCGGGCCGTACGCGGTGGCGTCCAGCGGCTCGACCCAGGGCGTGGGCGGCCGCGGCTCCGCGAAACGGAGGGCGCCGACGGGCGGGGCGGCGTACGGGATGCCGAGGAAACGCGTCCCGTAGGGCTGGTGCTCCCCGCGCACGGGCCCATGGGTGGTGGCGACGACGGCGGCCGGGTGCGGACGGTGTGTCATGGGATCACCCGACACCACATTCGGTTCCGTCCGCAACAAGGGATCACCGGAAGAGCGCCGCACCGGCAGAGCGCCGGAACTCCCTTACGGCAGAGCCCTGTTCGCCGGATCACACCCCGGCACGACGCCCCGGCTCATCGGCCCCGCCCTGTTCCGCACGCCACCGCGATCGCGGTGGGGTCTTTTTCACGCCCCGGTGACCCGGGACTTCCGGCCAGTCTTTTCGCGTACCGAACGCCGTCCCGCGGCCGGGGTGAGACTTCTTCCGGGCTTCCTGCGGGCTCCTTCCGGGCTCCTTCCGGGCTTCTTCCGGCGCCCATTCACCCCCCTTTCACCCCCGAGGCATATGCGGACAGGTCAACACGGCTTGCGGCATATGCGAATTGGGCCGGTCGCGCCATTCGGGGCGGGGCCGGTCTTGCATGGGTCCTTACGCACTAGTAGTTAACAAAGCGCCGGATTGCGCACCCGAAGGGAGTGGGAAGGCTCCTGCGGTACACCCGTCGGCGTACCGGCCGGCACGCACCGCGGAACCCCTCCCCACCCACGTATCCGTGCACGCGGACAGGAGCGGTCAGACATGCCTCTTGGCTCAACCCCGCCAGGCTCACCCGCACAGCCCACCATCCCCGTCCTGGATGTCGGCCCGGTCGTCCACGGCGGACGAAAACCGGCGAAGGCGGTGCCGGGAGAGACCTTTCAGGTCACCGCCACCGTCTTCCGCGAGGGGCACGAGGCGGTCGCCGCCAACGTCGTGCTGCGCGACCCCGAGGGCAGGCCGGGTCCCTGGACCCCGATGCGGGAGCTCGCGCCCGGCACCGACCGGTGGGGCGCCGACGTCACGCCGGACGCCGAGGGCCGCTGGACGTACGCCGTGGAGGCCTGGGGCGATCCGCTCACCACCTGGCGCCACCACGCGCGGATCAAGATACCCGCGGGCCTCGACACCGACCTGGTCCTGGAGGAGGGCGCCCGTCTGCACGAACGCGCCGCCGCGGGCGTCCCCCCTACCGAACGGGCCGTGGTCGTCGGCGCCGCCCGCGCCCTGCGCGACACCGACCGCTCCCCCGCGGCCCGGCTCGCCGCCGCCCTCACCCCCGAGGTGGAGGCGGTCCTCGACCGGCACCCGCTGCGCGAACTGGTCACGTCCAGCGAGGAGTTGCCGCTGATCGTGGAGCGGCACAGGGCGCTGTACGGGGCGTGGTACGAGTTCTTCCCGCGCTCCGAGGGCGCCGTCGTGCGGCCCGGCGCCCCACCCGTCTCCGGCACCTTCCGCACCGCCGCCGCCCGGCTGCCCGCCATCGCCGGCATGGGCTTCGACGTCGTCTATCTCCCGCCGATCCACCCCATCGGCACCACCTTCCGCAAGGGCCCCGACAACTCCCTGTCCGTCGGGCGGCACGACGTGGGGGTGCCGTGGGCGATCGGTTCGCCCGAGGGCGGTCACGACGCGGTCCACCCCGATCTGGGGACGCTGGAGGACTTCGACGCGTTCGTGCGCGAGGCCGGGCGGCTCGGTCTCGAAGTGGCCCTGGACTTCGCGCTGCAGTGCTCGCCGGACCACCCCTGGGTGGAGAAGCACCCCGAGTGGTTCCGGCGCCGCGCGGACGGCTCCATCGCGTACGCGGAGAATCCGCCGAAGAAGTACCAGGACATCTACCCGATCGCCTTCGACCAGGACATGCCGGGGCTCGTCGCGGAGACCGTGCGGCTGCTGCGCTTCTGGATGGGCCACGGCGTACGGATCTTCCGCGTCGACAACCCGCACACCAAGCCGGTGGTCTTCTGGGAGCAGGTCCTCGCCGACATCAACGCCACCGACCCCGACGTCGTCTTCCTCGCCGAGGCGTTCACCCGCCCCGCGATGATGCGCACCCTCGCCGCCGTCGGCTTCCAGCAGTCGTACACGTACTTCACCTGGCGCAACAGCAAGAAAGAACTCACCGACTACCTCACCGAGTTGTCGCGCGAGACCGCCCACGTGCTGCGCCCCAACTTCTTCGTGAACACCCCCGACATCCTGCACGCCTACCTCCAGGAAGGCGGCCGGCCCGCCTTCGAGGTGCGCGCCGTGCTCGCCGCCACGCTCTCGCCCGCCTGGGGCGTCTACAGCGGATACGAGCTGTGCGAGAACGCCCCCGCGCGGCCCGGGAGCGAGGAGTACCTGCACTCCGAGAAGTACGAACTGCGCCCGCGCGACTGGGAGTCCGCCGCCCGGACCGGCACCACCATCGCCCCGCTCCTCACCGCGCTCAACGCGATACGGCGCGCCAACCCCGCCCTGCAACAACTGCGCGACCTGCACTTCCACCAGGCCGACAACGACGCGGTGATCGCCTACTCCAAGTCGGCGGCCACGGCGGAGGGTTCGAACACGGTTCTGGTGGTCGCCAACCTCGACCCGCACCACACCCAGGAGGCAACGGTCTCGTTGAACATGCCACAACTCGGCCTCGACTGGGACGAGTCCGTGCCGGTGCGCGACGAGCTCACCGGCGACACCTACCACTGGGGCAGGACCAACTACGTGCGCCTCGAACCGGGCCAGGCCCCCGCGCACGTCTTCCGAGTCCTGCGAGCGTCCTCACCGTCGATCGGAGGGTCACCCACACCATGATCTTCAACGAGCCCGTCCAGGACACCTTCGAGGACACGCCCACCAAGGACCGCGACCCCGACTGGTTCAAGCGTGCCGTCTTCTACGAGGTGCTTGTCCGTTCCTTCCAGGACAGCAACGGTGACGGCATCGGCGACCTGAAGGGCATCACCGCCAAGCTGGACTATCTGCAGTGGCTGGGGGTGGACTGCCTGTGGCTGCCCCCGTTCTTCAAGTCACCCCTGCGTGACGGCGGTTACGACGTCTCCGACTACACCGCCGTGCTGCCCGAGTTCGGGGATCTGGCCGACTTCGTGGAGTTCGTCGACTCCGCCCACCAGCGCGGCATGCGCGTCATCATCGACTTCGTCATGAACCACACCAGCGACCAGCACCCGTGGTTCCAGGCCTCGCGCACCGACCCGACCGGCCCCTACGGGGACTACTACGTGTGGGCGGACGACGACAAGGCCTACCAGGACGCGCGCATCATCTTCGTCGACACCGAAGCCTCCAACTG